>JAJFJD010000054.1 GCA_021774335.1 Alphaproteobacteria bacterium | reverse complement strand
CCGACCAGGTTCCAGTCGGTGAAGGAGATCAAGAATGCGTTGATGGTCGGTGAGAAGCGGATGACGACGTAAAACACCACCGGCACGGCCAAGAATACCCACGCCCAAACGGCGCGGCGTTCCTCGAGCGTGCGTATCCTGACGCTCATACTTTCCCGACAACGTTGTTGAATGCAGGTGCCGTGCGGGGTGACCCCCGCACGGCGGTATCAAACAATTCGCTCAGGTTCCGTAGAACTTGTCGAGGAGCGCCTGCTCGGCCTCGGCCGCGATGTTGACGGCGTCCTCCGCGCTCATGTTCTTGAGGGAAATGTTGTCGAGCATGTCGATGACGATTTGGCGCTGGGCCGCTTCATCAACGAAGTGGGTGGCGTTGGCGTAGGCCAAGCCCTTGATGAAGGGTCCGAACTGCGGGTTGTCCTCATTGGCCGGGACCAAAGCAGCGGCGCTGCGGGCCGGCAGTTCACCCACGGTCTCGAGCCATAGCTGCATCGATTCCGCGCGGGTGATGTAGGCGAGGAACTTCGCCGCGGCGGCCTGCTTCTCCGCATCGCCCTTGTCGGTGATGCCGTTGACCCAATAGGAGGAGAAGTTGAACCGCTCGCCATCCTGGGCGGGAAGTTCGCCGATGGCGTAGTTGAGACCACGCTGGCCATTGAACGAGCCGAGACGGAACGAACCGTCGATGGTCATGCCGGCCTTACCAGCCTTAAAGGCGGTTTGGCCATCGGTGAGGAACTCGATCTCCGAGACTTTGTGCTCGGTCAACAAGCCAGCATAGAACTCGATGGCCTTGACGCCGGCTTCGTTGTTGTAGGTGACCGTGCGGCCGTCGGCAGAGTACGGCTCGCCGCCGAACTGGCGGACGAGAACCTCACGCCACCAGTGATGATCCTGGCCAGCCGGAGCGATGGTGAATCCAGCCTGCAAGAGATTGCCTGCGTCATCGCGCTTGGTCATCTTCTTGGCGTACTCGACCAACTCGTCAAGGGTCTGGGGCGGACTGGAAGGATCGAGGCCCGCCTCCTCAAACAAATCAGTGTTCCAGAACAGGGCCAAGGAACGAACGGCGGTCGGCAGACCATAGTAGGCGCCGTCGACGTTCATGGCCTGGACCATGGGGAAGAACTCGCCCTCGATTTCCGCATTGGAGAACATGTCCTGAGGCAGCGGCGCCAGCAGGTCGGCCTCGCGGTAGGCATCGAGCCAGCCATAGAACAACTGGACGACATCCGGGCCCTCGCCCGACGGTACGGCGGTGGCAACCTTGGTGCGGTACTCCGCGTACGGGAAGTTGGTGTGGATGACCTCGATATCAGGATTGGCGGCCTCGAACTCCTCGATCAGCTTGTCGATGGCTTCGACGCGGGCGTCAAAGGTGTATTGCCAGTACTCGATCTCAACTGCCTGTGCGGACATCGCCGCGCCAGCCGCAAACGCCAAACCGACAGCGCCGCCGACCAGTGAACTAGTGCGTTTCATTGTTGGTATTCTCCCGTTGGTAACTAATTATGACCGTCACGCTCGCCTGGGCGCGCCAGTAATCTTGGGTTGGTGTCGTTCTCCGCGGCGGTAAGGATGCCCCGTTTGGCCGGGTATTTGACCGTGCCCCGCGGACGATGGCGATTGTGGAATGACATTGGCGACATTGTTCTCTGCCGTTGATGGGCTGTCAATTGGCTACCACCAGCGGCGGTGGTGGCGCGTAGGTGGGTATCTGTTGATCTGGCCCGTTGCCGCATGGTGAACTTCGCCAGCAACGCAATTCTCAGTGATCACGTCACCGTGATAATAGGAAAAAATGACGCCCAATCAGCGACGGATTACCCAGCAAGCGAGCCAAAGCGCCATCGTTCAATTGTGGGACAGCCTGGTGGCGCTGGGGTCGGTCAACTGCTTCATGCAAACCGGGGCGCACCCGGACGACGAGACGACCCGACTGCTGGCGCGGCTGGCCAAGGGGGACGGCGCGCGGGTGGCCTATGCCTGCGGGGTGCGCGGCGAAGGCGGACAGAACGACATCGGGCGCGAACTGCGTAACTCGTTGGGAGTGCTGCGGACGCGGGAGATGGAGGCCGCGGCGGACGTGCTCGGCATGGAGCTGTACTGGCTCAACGAAGACTATGACGGGGCGATCTTTGATTTCGGGTTCTCCAAGTCCTCAGAGGAAACCTTTGAGATTTGGGGCAAGGAAAGGACGCTAGAACGGCTGGTGCGGGCGATCCGGGCGGCGCGTCCGGATTGTATCGCGCCGACGTTCCTCGATGTCGGTGGGCAGCACGGACACCATCGGGCGATTACGGCGGCGACGATCGAGGCGTTTCGCCTGGCGGCGGATGGGTCGGCGTTTCCGGAACACCGGGCGGCCGGGCTGATGCCGTGGCAGGTCAAGAAACTGTACCTGCCGGCATGGTCGGGGGGCGGTGGGGCCTATGACGATGAAACGCCGCCGCCGAATGCGACGATCACCGTCGATGTCGGCGGCTTCGACCCGGTGCACGGTGCGACATATGCGCAGATCGCCCAGTGGTCGCGGGCGTATCACCGGACCCAAGGGATGGGGCGGTGGACCGAGGCCGGGCCGGACAGCGTGCCGCTGCACCGGCTGGACTGTGTGCTCGACACGCCGGTCGAAGAAAGCGATGTGTTCGCCGGGATGGCGAACACCGTCGGCGACCTGGCGGCGATTGCCGGAGATGACACGGTCGCGCCGGCCCTGAGAGACGCACAAGCGGGGATTGACGCGGCATTGGCGGCCTTCCCCGACAATGCGGCCGTGGCGGCGGCGGTGCACATCAGCTTGGCGGCGGTGCGGCGGGCACGGGCTGGATTGAGCGCGCTTTCCGATGACGCTCGCGATGACTTGAGCCATCGGCTGGCGATCAAAGAACGGCAGTTGTGCACCGCGAGTGCGCGGGCGTGTTTGATTGTCGGCAGCCTGGCGCTGGACAGCTATGAGCTGGTGCCGGGAGTGGCGACCGCGGCGCGGTTGTCGGTTTACAACGGCGGGCCGTGCGTGCTGGACGATGTGGCGTTGTCGCTGGAAACCGCTGACGGTTGGCTGGTGGAAGGTGACGCCGCGCGCGGGGCGCTAGCACAGGGTGCGCGTTTGACGGGAGACTTCTCGGTGGCCGCCGGGGAAACCACGCCGGCGTTCTTTCCTTACCACTTTGGCGGCGCGGACCCGGCGGCGGGAGACGGCGTGCGCGGGGTGATCGGGTACAGCGTCGATGGGGTCGAGGTCGAAACGCGAATCATGGCGGACGGCGTGGCGGCGGTGTTGCCGGTGGCGTCGTACGCCGCGGCGCCGGACAGGGTGGTGTTGAACCTGGCGGCCAGCGACGGTGACAGGGCGTTCGACCTGGAGGTGCGGGCGACGGCGACGGCAGACGGGGCGACGCGACAAGTTCTGACCCTCGATTTACCGGCCGGGTGGCAGGCGTCGCCGACCCAGCGGGAGGTTGACCTGGACGGCCGGGGAACGGCGGCGGCGGCGGCATTCAAGGTGGCGGCGCCGGATCAACTGACCCCTGGGGTAGTGAAATTTGGATTGCAGGCCGACGGCATCGGCGCCCAGCAAGTCGAAACCATGGCGCAGCCGCATATCCGCACGACCCACCGGGTGACGCCGGTGCAGATCCAAGCACTGGCGGTGGACGTGGTGCTGCCGAACGTGCGGGTGGGGTATGCCGGGGCCGGCGTCGACCGGGTCGATCATTGGCTGGCGCATTTGGGCGTCGAGGTCGAGGGGCTCGACGCCGACACACTGGCGACGGGTGATTTGAGTGCCTATGACACGATCATCATCGGCGTGTTCGCGTTCGGCATGCGGGCCGATGTGCTGGCGGCGGCCGGGCGGCTTCGGGCGTACACGGAGGCCGGCGGCAACCTGGTGACCTTGTACCACCGGCCCTGGGACAACTGGGACCCGGAGGCGACGCCGCCACGGTACTTGAAGGTCGGCCAGCCGTCGCTGCGGTGGCGGGTGACGGACCCGAATGCGGCGGTAACGGTGCTGGCACCAGATCACGCGCTGCTAACCGGGCCCAACGTCATCGGACCGGCGGACTGGGACGGATGGGTCAAAGAACGGGGCCTATATTTCGCGGCAAGCTGGGACGATGGGTACGTTCCGTTGATCGCCATGGCAGACCCTGGAGAGGAGCCGCATCAGGGGGCACTGTTGGCGGCGGACGTCGGCCAAGGCCGTCACGTACACACCGGGTTGATCCTGCATTACCAGTTGGAGTTCCTGGTGCCGGGGGCGTTCCGGCTACTGGCAAACCTGATTACGCCACGGTCGGGCTAGCGTCCTCGGTGAACCCAGCGGCGAGCAGGCGTTCGGTGGCGTCGTCTTCCATGGCGATCTGAAGACTGTCGTTGAAGCGATTGAAAAACCCGCATAATGCGGTGCGCAGGGTTAACTCGACGATTTGCGCGTCGGTGAAATGCTCGTGTAGGCGGTCGAAGATGGCGTCGCGCATGTATTGGGGGCGCTGGGTGACCTGTACGGCGTAGTCGCGCACCAGACGGTCGACATCGTCGAGACCCGGGCAATCGTCGTCGAGGATGCGGTCGACCGTCTGTGCGGCCAAACCCTGATCGACCGCTTGGGGGGCGTGATGGGCGACGCAATAGGCGCACTCGTTGAGCTTGCTGACGGCGACGACGGCAATTTCCAAATAGCGTTTGGGGACGAGGGCCTCGTCGGCAAGCTCCAACAGCATGGCCATCATGTGGCGCAGGGCCGGCGGGCGGTGCGCGAAGACGCGGGCCTGGTTGAGGAACGGACCGTAGGCAACGAAGCGGTCGAAGACGGCGCGGGTTTCGCCCGCGAGTTCATTGGCGTCGACGTCGCGGACACGGGCCACGGCTGATCCTCCCAAAGGTTAGGAGGAGATGAGTTGCACGAGGTCAGGCGGGCGGTCAAATAACACCTAACGGCGCGGGGGTTCGCAAAAAAAAGGGCGGGTCAATGACCCGCCCTGTGCCGCAATCTAATGGGACGCCTACTTGCCCCAGATCTTGGCGTATTCTTCGCGATAGCCGTTGTCGGGATCGAAGATATTATCGTCACCGCCGTCGAAGGAAATGTTGCTCTGGGTCACGACATGCAACGGTGAGGTGTAGCCCGACCATTCTGCGCCTTGCAGGGCCCGGTTCATCTCGTCAACCACCTGCCAGCCTTGCAGGTTAAGGGGCTCGGCCACGGTGACCGACTGGAACTGGTTGGCGCGGATGCGCTGATATGCACTCTCCGACCCATCGCCCGCGGCAACCGCCTTGGGTCCGGCATCGCCGGAGAGGCCAGCGGCCGCCAAGGACGGACCCATGAAGTCGAAGTAGATGTCGTTGATGGCCAGACTGTGGGTCCAGCTGTCGCCGTACTTCTGCAACAAGGCCGTCGTCAGGGTTGGCATGCGGGACGACGTGTCGGCAATGGGGGTATCGACGTACTCAAGCACCGTACCGCCGAGGGCTTCAATGGTCTCTTGAATGCGGTCGGCCTTGGCGATGGCAATCTGGTAGGTCGAATCCGTGAAGATGATGACGCCGGGCTCTCCGCCGGCATCGGCGAACGCCCACTGGGCGGCAGCTTCGGAAACCACCATGGCGTCGGTGGTGACGTTGGCGAACAGACCGTTTTCCGGATCCGGACCAATCGCCGGCGAGGAGTGCCAGCCGACCATGGGAATGCCGGCAGCCACGGCCTGTTCCATTGCCGTTTGCTGTTCGATGGCGTCGAGGCCGTTGAGGATAATGCCGTCGGGGGACAAGGCCATCGCCTGGCCGAATGCCGCGGCACGGCCGGAGACCGAGCCGCCACCGTCGATGACGCGGACATCCCAGCCGATGGCTTCGCCGGCTTCCTCAATGCCGTTGGCAACGCCGAGCACGCCGCCATTACGCAGGTCAGCGGCGACAACGACAACCGTTTTGCCGTCAGCCGCTGCCGGGCCGGACGTCGGGCCGTCCCACACGTCCTTGCGGCCGGCTTGCTTCTCGACCGCGGCCATGGCGTCGGAGATCGCGTCGGCGTAAGCCGGCGCCGTTAAACCCACCGCAACCGCGGCGGCAACAAGTGTTTTCGTGAGCATCATTATCTCCCTGTTCAATTTAGCTATTTCCTCGCCGCGCTGCGTTTGCGCTGCGCGTATCCCGCAATGCCGATGGCGACCAGCAGGGTCACGCCATTGAACAAGGGCTCGACCCAGAACGACCCACCGAATTGCTGAATGCCTGAAATGCCGACGGCCAGAATGGCGACGCCGACGATTGTTCCCCACACATTGACCCGGCCGGGCTTAATCGTGGTGGAGCCCAAGAACGCGCCGACCAGTGCCGGCAGCAGGAACTCCAGGCCGACGCTGGCCTGACCGATGCGAAGCTTGGAGGCCAGGATGATACCGGCCAAGGCGGTCATCAGGCCGGAAGTGACGAACGCGCCGATGACGAACTTGCGTGTCGGGATGCCGTTGAGTTCGGCGGCGCGGGGGTTGGCGCCGATGGCGTAGAGGTAGCGGCCAATCGGCGTGTACTCGAGCACCAGCCACAGGACGATGGTGATCGCCAGGACATAGAATCCGGTTATCGGCAGGCCGAACAAGAACGTCCCGTTGATGGCGTAAAACCCGTCCGGTAAGACGCCGACGACCTGGCGTCCGCCGGTGTGCCAAAGGGCCAGTGCGAACAACACGGTGCCGGTGCCCAGGGTGGCGATGAAGGCGTCGATCTTGGCGACCTCGACCAGCAAGCCGTTGAACAATCCAACCAGGCCGCCGCCGATGAGGACCATCACCACGGCAACAGGCCATGGGACGCCGAAATTGGTTTGCAACGAAATCGCCAGGATGTGCCAAAGGACGATGCCGTAGCCAACGGTCAGATCGATGCGCCCAGCGGCCATGGGAATCATCGCGGCCAAACTGAGCAAGGCGATGATGGCCTTGTCGGAGACAATCGCGCGCAAGTTGAGCACCGTGGGGAAGGTGTTCGGCAACAAGATCGAAAACAGGATGATCAACGCGACGGTCAGGATGACCAGGCCGTAAACCGGTATCAGCCGGATGATCTTGGCCATGGGCGAGAGGTGTTTCAGCTCCGCCCGGGTTGGCTCCAACGCATTCGATTCAATGGATTGCATTATCAACCCGCATAGCGCCCCCTCCGGCTGCCATAGTCGCCTCCCCTGCCGACGCGGCCTGAATCAAGGATTCGGTCGACAATCCGACACCAGACAGCTCGGCCACGACCTGGCCGCGGCTAAATACAATCGCGCGATGACATATCGCGGCGACTTCCTCGAAATCGGTAGACACGACGATGACGCCCATGCCCGACGATAGGGCCTCGAACAACAGGGCGTAGATCTGTGCCTTGGCGCCAACATCGACACCGGCCGTCGGGTCCTCGGCAATCAGCAAGCGTCGCTTGGTCGCCAACCAGCGGCCGACGACGACCTTTTGCTGGTTGCCGCCCGACAGGGCCTCGATGGTCAGCGCCGGGGCATTGGGACTCAATCCAAGCGATTCACCAAGGGCCAGAGTAAGGTCGGACTCGGTCTTGGCGGCCATGAAAGACAACAGCGAGCGGCCCGCGGTCGCGGGGTTGAGGTGGGCATTCTCGCGGATCGTCAGCGATGGCGCGATGGATTCGACAAAGCGGTCGCGGGCGACCAGGCCGATGCCTGATTGCACCGCCGTCTCCGGCGTGTCGAGAACCGGCGTCACGCCCTCCAGCTTGACATCGCCGCCGTGCTTCAAGTCACCGAACAACGCCCGGCCGATCTCTTCATGGCCGGCACCGCGCAGCCCGACCAAGCCGATCAGCTCGCCCTTGCTGACGGCAAAGTCGACGGGACCCGCCTGCCCCGCGGTAAATCCAGCGACCTTGAGGACCGGCGCACCGGCGCTGGCGGATGGCCGCTGGAACTCCCGGGTGCGGCGGCCGACGATCATGTTGACCAGTTCGTCGGGGTTGCAATGGGCAACGTCGCGCAGGCCGACCATCAGACCATCGCGCAACACGGCGACGCGGTCGGCAATTCGGAAGATCTCGTCGAGGCGGTGGGAGACGTAGATCATGCCGACGCCCTTGTCGCGCAACGGCCGCAACGCCGCGAACAAGCGCTCGACCTCGTCGGCCGGCAAGCTCGCCGTCGGTTCGTCGAGCACCAGGAAATCGCACTCGACGGCCAACGCACGGGCGATGGCGACCAATGACTTTTCGGTGCGTGACAGATCGACAATCCGGGTCGTGGGATCGAAGTCGCAGCCGACCTTGGCCAGTGCCGCGGTGGCGCGGACCTCGGCCTCGCGCCAATCGATGAGCCCGAACCGGCGGCCATAACCCTGGGCAAGGGCCATATTCTCGGCAATGGTCATCCATTCGATGAGGCCGAGGTCCTGATGGATGAAGGCGACGGCCTGGCGCTCGTTGACCCGTCCGGGGGCGTGGGCATAGGCGATACCGTCGATGAAGACGCCGCCGCCGTCGGCGTGGTGAATGCCGCCAAGGACTTTGATCAGGGTCGACTTTCCAGCGCCGTTTTCACCAAGCAAGGCAACGATCTCGCCACGCTCGACGTGTAGGGAAACGCCGCGCAGCGCCTCCGTTCCCCCGAACGATTTGGTTATCGTATCGAAAAAGAGGCCGGCGTTGGACCGGTCCGGCATTATTTCCTCTCCTCTACGGCAACGCTCTGTCACCTCCACCGAGGTGAAAACAGAACAAAAACAACACTCTAAAGAGAGTTACCGTTAACTTTCCAAAGAGTATGTTGCACTTTCGCGGGGAGTCAAGCATGAATGTTATCGGTAACGTAGCTCGACAACGTTGGTCTGAGTAAGAGTGTCCAAGGCGAAACATCCAGGTACGGGGTTGGCCGCGGTCGCGGAAGCGGCTGGGGTGTCGAAGATGACCGCATCGCGGGTGTTGCGGAACGCCAGCGGGTTCTCCACCGAAACCCGCGACCGGGTGCTGCGCGAGGTAGACCGGCTGGGTTATGTGCCGAACCGGATCGCCGCGACCTTCCGGTCCGACGATACGTCGACGCTGATCGGCGTGTCGGTGCCGCGGTTGACCGGCGGGCTGTTCGGCCCAGTGCTGGATTCCATCGACCACACGTTGTCGCGGCTGGGCTACCAAACCATGATCGGCTCCCACGAACAGTCGGTGAAGACCGAGGAAGCCTGGCTGCGGGCGATCCTGGCGTGGCGCCCGGCCGGGGTGATCTTGAGTTCGCGTTCGCATAGCGAGGCGACCAAGAAGCTGTTGCGGAAGCAGAAGATTCCGGTTGTCGAGATCTGGAACATCGACACCCTGCCGTTGGGTATCGCCGTCGGTTTCAGCCACTTCGACTGCGGTTACGAGATGGGCCAATTCGTCGCCAGCAAGGGCTACCGGAAAATCGCGGTGGTGGGGGCGGAGGCGCAAGCCGCCGGTATGGCGATGGTGCGGTTCCAGGGTTTCGAGGAAGCGTTGAAGAGCGCGGGCTTGAGTCTCGCGGGATCGGAAATCCTCACCGACCGGCCGGGTTTCTATCCCGGCTATTATGGCACCGAGACGGTGTTGAGCCGGGTCAGCGATGTCGATGCGATTTACTACCAGGACGACGCCATGGCCATCGGCGGGTTGTTCTATTGCAAGTCAAAGGGCCTGGACGTGCCCGGCGATATCGCTATCGCCGGTTGGGGCGGCATGGAGGTGGCCGCGGTGCTGCCCGAAAGGCTGACGACGACCAACGTCGCGACCGAGGCCCTGGGCAAGGTGGCCAGTGAGGCGTTGATCGCGCGGATCCGCGGGGAACCGGTGAGGGAAACCACGGTGGTCGAGACCCGCCTGGTCCCCGGCAACACGGTCTAGCAAACAGTCTGGCGGCGCGCGGGTCTGGTTGAGAATTGGCCCATGTGCGACAAAGCGGTGGAGCGTCGCGCGAATCCGCACGGGCGCATGCATAACGCCGGTGATAAGGATTGATGGCCAAACACGAGAGCACTGGGCGGGCGGACGGGCCGACCGGTCAACCGGCAACGGATTGGCTGGCGGTCGCCGTGGTGCTCATGGCGGGCGTCACGGTGGCGATGCAAATCGGCAAGATACCGGCCTCGCTGCCGTCCATCCGCGCGGACTTCGACATGAGCTTGCGGGCGGCGGCCTGGGTGATCTCGATTTTCTCGGTCATCGGCATGGTGGCGGGAACAGCCGCCGGGCTGCTGGGCGACAGATATGGCTACCGGCGGCTGGCGGTAGCCGCGCTGATCATTCTCGCAGTGGGCAATTTTTGGGGCGCGGCGGCGACGACAACCGCCAGCCTGCTGATGTCGCGCTTCTTCGAGGGCGTGGCGTTCGTGGCGATCACGGTAATGGGCCCACCGTTGTTCCTGCGTTTCAGTGAGCAACGGCATTGGCGGCGGATTTTTGGCGTGTGGGGCACGTATTGGCCGGTTGGGCTATCGTCGATGCTGCTCGCCACACCGATCGCGTTGGCGACAATCGGCTGGCGCGGGTTGTGGGTGGCGAACGGCATCATCGTGCTGTTCGTCGCCGGGTTGTTGTGGTGGACGACGCGGAGCCGGCACGACACGACAAACCGCGCCGCCACCATGAGGGACACATGGCAGGCGTTGGTGCTGACGGCGACGAGCCGCGGGCCGGCGGTGCTGGCGATGATCTTCGCGGTGTATTCGGCGACGGTGCTGACGGTCCTGAGTTTCCTGCCGACGCTCTACCTTTCGGAAAGCGGCATCACACCGGCGCGGGCGGCAACGTTGACGGCTGCGGTGGCGGCGGTGAATATGTTCGGGAATTTGTCGGCGGGCGTGGCGCTGCAAAAGGGCGCGGCGCGATGGGCGTTGATTGCCGGCGGGTTCGTCAGCATGACGGTAATGGCGGCAATCGTGTTCGCGACGGATCCCCCGTTCGCCGTGCGGTTCGCGGCGGCACTTGGGTTTAGTCTGTTCGGCGGCATCATACCGACAGCATGTTTGTCAGGATCGGCAGTGCATGCGCCGGCGCCGAACCTGGTGGGGGCGACCAATGGGATCATCATGCAAGGCGCGGGGCTCGGACAACTCGCCGGGCCGGTCATTACCACGATCGTGGTCACCGCCTATGGCGGGTGGACGATTGCGCCGTGGGTGTTTGGGGTTAATGCGGCGATTGGTATTGGGTTAGCGATATTGTTGCGGGGACGCGAGCGGGTGATGGCGCCGGCTTAAGGCATGTCGCGGCGTAGATTGGATAGGGAGGTAAACATGGCGGGATACATAGATCGGTTTTCGTTGGCGGGCCGGAAGGCATTGGTCACGGGAGCGTCGAAGGGCATTGGGCAGGAGATCTGCGCGGTGCTGGCTGATGCCGGGGCGGACATCGTCGCGGTGGCGCGGGACGCCAGGGGCCTTGATGAGGCGCGGCGTGCGGTGGAAGGGCACGGCCGCGAATGCCTGACGGTTGAGGCCGACCTGGGGACGGCAGAGGGACCGCGGGACGCAGCGCGGCAGGCACTCGCGCACTTCGGCGCCATCGACATCCTGGTCAACAACGCCGGGACGACGGCGCCGGAATCCATCCTGGAGACCCAAGTCGACAACTGGGACCGGATCATGGCGGTCAATCTGCGGGCGCCGTTCCTGTTCGCCCAAGCGCTGGGGCCGAAGATGATCGAACGCAAGTGCGGCAAGATCATCAACGTGTCGTCGCAGACCAGCGTTGTGGTGATTCCCGATCACAGTGCCTACGCGGCGTCGAAGAACGGGCTCAATGCGCTGACCAAATCGATCACCTGCGAATGGGCGCAGCACAACATCCAGTGCAACGCGGTGTGCCCGACGGTGATCGTCACGCCGATGGGTGAGAAAGTGTGGGGCGATCCGGCGAAAGGCGACCCGATGAAGGCAAAGATCCCGGCGGGCCGGTTCGGCAAGCCCGTGGAAGTCGCCGACCTGGTGCTCTATCTGGCGTCACCGGCGTCGGACATGGTCAATGGTGATGTGATCATGATCGACGGTGGGTACACGGCTTTGTAGTGGATCGCGGCAGCTTATCGCCAAAAGCG
>JAJFJD010000053.1 GCA_021774335.1 Alphaproteobacteria bacterium | reverse complement strand
GCTCCATTCCGACAACATCTATCGCTATATAGCGAGCAAGCATGATTGCGATGCCTGCCCCCTGAAACCGAAATGCTGTCCCAATACACCGGCGCGACGGATCCCGCGCGCCCCGAACGCGGCCGCTCGCGACACGACCCGCGCGTTGATGGAGACCGAGGCCTACGCTTTGTCGAGCGGCGAACGCAAGAAGATCGAAGCGCTCTTTGGCGAGGCCAAGCATATTCTCTCGATGGCAAGGCTCAGACTGAGGGGCCTGACCGGGGCGCACGACGAGTTCCTCCTGACCGCGACCGTCCAGAACCTCAAAAGGCTCGCCAATCACACAACAAGACCGCCGCCGCAGCCAATGATGACTTGATCCATGCCAAAAGAATTGAAACCAGAAACCCGATCAACCCAAACCGCCTGAGCACAGCAGCTCAGGCGACAAGAAAACGTCCGCTCCTTCTAAAAGCGGACATCCGAACTCAGATCCGACCTGACTTCTTCAACACCCTCAGCTAGGAGCGGACATTCCCGCTGGTCTGTGCCTAGGTCCGCTTGGCACCTAAAAGCGGACATTACTATCGTGGCGAAAAAGTTTACGCTCCCGGTGATTGCGCTAAACGCAGTCGAGCCTATACGACCTTCTGAAGCACAAGTTTGGTACGTTCTTGACCAAATCCTACCCCTGATTTGAACCTGCGCTCTATCGGAAATTTAGCAGAATCCGCTTATTGCGGTATAGCGGGTATCGGGCCCCCGCAACCAAATAAACCGAACGCCAAAAAGCCTCCCAATCGGGAGGCTTCCTTGCGTTTGGGGCTTTGTGGTTAGAATCAGAACCTGTGCCCATGAAGGTGATAGCTGTGACGAAAGGGAGCGCTCGCAACTTGAACCGCTGATATGACGCCATCGTGCGGCGCATCGGCTTAGGGCTGCAGCGCGACCTTGACGGTGCCTGCCGAACGATCACGCATCAAGGCATAGCCCTTCTCGGCCTCGGCGAGCGGCAACGTGTCGGTGAAGATCACGCTGGGGTCTATCCGCCCGTTCTCGACCAACCGCAGAAGCTTCTGCATGTAAGCCACGACATTCACTATGCCCGTGTGGATGGTGAGGTTACGAAACAGAGCTTCCGAATAGGGCGCGTCCACCGGCGCATACAGATGGCCGAAGCCAAGCACGCTGATGGAGGCGCCGGCCTGCGCCATGCCGAGGGATTGCTTGAGTGAGGCCTGGTTGCCAATCGTGTCGATGATCGACATGGCGCCGCGACCCTGTGTCAACTCTTTGACATACTCGACCGGGTCGGTGACCTTGCCATTGACAGTATGCGTTGCGCCGCTTTTTTGACGACCGAATTCGAGCCGCCCGTCGTGGCGACCCACGAAAACAATCTGTGACGGTCCAAATAAGCCTGTTGCCATCACCGAGCATTGGCCGACGGCGCCGTCCCCGATGATCACGACAGTCTCACCCGGACGAACATTTGAGGTCAGGGCACCGTGAAATCCGGTCGCAAAGTTATCGGCGAGCGGAAGCGCTTTGGCATCTTCCGCGCCCGTGCTGAGACCCTCGGGGAGTTTAAAGAGCGACGCATTCGCATAAGGGACACGAACAAACTCCGATTGACCCCCCTGAATGTCATCGCCGCCGTGCTCGACAAAGAAAGGTGAGCCGAACAAGCCGCCGTGCTCGCAAGCCGACGTCAACTCGCGTTTGCAGTAATGGCACTCGCCATCGACAAACATGGCCGAGGCAACGACCCGGTCACCCACCTTGACGCTATGAACGTCCTTGCCGACCTCTTCGACGACACCCACGAATTCATGCCCCAGACGCATCCCTTGCTGCATACCCATCTCGGGCCCATTCTGGGTAAAGTCGAGGTCCGCGCCGCAAATGCCGGCAAGCGTGACACGAACGATCGCGTCCGTGTCCTCTATCAAACTGGGTTCTTCCAAATCGCCGACCCGCACTTCGGCGCGGTCGTGGTAGTAGGTTGCTTTCATGTGTTTAACTCCTGTTCGAATTCATTTGTTTCGCAAGCTCGCCGCCTGACGGCCGTTGGTGCGTCTGACGTGGGCGACCGTTCTAGGCTGTCGGGTCAGTTGCGAGAATGGCTGTCGAAGACCTTGCCGCTGATCCTCCAGGTCCCCTCTTGCTTGGCCATGACAAAGAAGTCGGTGAACCGGTAGCCGTTCCAGTCGATGAACTCGATCCGCGCCGTCGCGGCGCTTCCGGCGATTTCGATGTTGACGACGTGGTGACTGACGTTCGCAGCTGGGCCTTGCTCTTTCACGGCAGCGATGAATTCGTCGACCGTGAGGGCCATGAATTGCCCGTCTACGGACCCGACAATCCGGGCATGGTCCATCCACACGCTGCGTTGGGCGTCGCCGTCACCGGTATAGGCGCCGTCAATATAGTGTTTCAGCGCCGCTTCGACGGCAGTGTATTCATCAAAAGACTGACGTTCGGCTTCTTGGTTAGTGGACATGGTCGGTTCCTTTCGGGTTGGAGAGATATATAATATGACCGGTCATCTTAATTTAAGGCGACGTTGCTGCCATTGCCGGTCCTTGGGCTAGCGGTTCTCGAGTAGCAGGCGAATGGATTTGCGATAGCGTTCGAGGACGTCTGGGTCGCGGTCGACTTTAGCCTTCAGTTTTGCGCCTTCGAGGCCCTCGATGACGAATTCGGCAAAATTTTCGGCGCTATCGTCATTTCGGATGGTCCCGTTCTTTTGGCCATCTAGAATGCAGGCGGCGACGTCCGACATCCACGTCTTATACAGCTTAGAAAGACGCGGGCGGAATGCGTCGGAGCCCGCAAGCTCGCCGCTGAAATTGCCGATGAGGCAGCCATTCTTGTCGTAACCGGCAGCTGCGAGATGGCGGTCGATACGCGTGAGCGCCGGAATCTCGGAGTCGCGCAACTCTGTCCGGTTTTCGGCGTTGCTCTCCCAGTAGCATTCCAAAACCTCAAGACCGAGGGCATCCTTGCTCTTGAAGTGATTGTAGAACGATCCCTTCGGCACGCCGGCATGGTCGACGACATCTTGGATTCCACTGCCGTGGAATCCCCGCTCGTGAAAAACGGCGAGGCCGGCGGAAAGGATTTTGTTGCGATGGTTGGGTTTTGGCATGCGCCGAATATGACCGGTCGTCTTAAGATTGTCAAGAGTATGAAAATATGACGGTGAATTTTGACCGGACGCTGGCATCTTGATGATACGGAGAAGGTCGGAAATGGATTCCATCCCGTCGTCGAGGCTCATGTCAACGCCGTGTCTGGAAATGCGCAGTCCGGCGCCTTTCGTGATTCGAAACCGCCATCCCCACTAATCTGTTACTTCAACCATGGACCCAATTCTTGCTACATGGGTAACAGCATCCTGCGATGAAGCGCTCGAGGTGCCCGGAGGGCGGTAGCGCCCAAAAAGGACACAATGATCGATGGCCGAGCTTTTTTCTCCGTTAACCCTGCGCGATGTCACGTTCAAGAACCGCATCGCCGTTTCACCGATGAGCCAGTACCGGGCGAAGGACGGCCATGCCAATAGCTGGCATGCGGTGCATCTCGGCCGCTTTGCCATGGGCGGTGCGGGGTTGGTGTACGCTGAGGCTACGGCCGTCGAGCCAGACGGAAGAAGAACACATGGCGATCTCGGGCTCTGGCAGGACGCGCACATAGACGACCTGGCGCTGATCACAAAGTTCATACGCGAGGAGGGGTCGGTCCCTGGCATCCAGCTTGGCCATGCCGGCCGAAAGGCGTCCAAGCGACGCCCTTGGCATGGGGAAACACCCGTTGATGATGAGGATGTCACCGAACGGAATGAGGCTCCATGGCCAGCCATTGCACCGTCGCCATTTCCCTATGCGAAGGGCTGGCCGGACCTGCGGAGATGTCGGAGACAGATATTGATCGGGTGATCGCGTCATTTGGTGAGGCCGCAAGACGTTCCCAAGAGGCAGGTTTTAAGATAATCGAGGTCTATGCGGCCCACGGGTTTTTAGTTCATCAATTCTTGTCACCCATTGCCAATCAGCGCACGGATAGCTGGG
This sequence comes from Alphaproteobacteria bacterium, assembly GCA_021774335.1. Classification (GTDB taxonomy): domain Bacteria; phylum Pseudomonadota; class Alphaproteobacteria; order UBA8366; family UBA8366; genus JAJFJD01. The sequence goes on along the minus strand of JAJFJD010000053.1, from coordinate 72,361 downwards.
GCGGAACTGACGAAAACCGCCGGCGGTTTGCCGTTGAAGTGGCAAGGTCCATTCGGGTGAACTGGCCGGAAGCCTATCCACTGGCGTTCCGCCTTTCAGCAACCGATTGGCTTGAAGGCGGGATAGAGGTGGAAGACGCAGTCGAGACAGCGAGAGCGCTCAAAGCAGCGGGCGTCGACATGATTGATTGCTCAACGGTTGGCATTGGCGGAAAAGACCGGCCGCGTCGGATGGTCATTGAGCAAGGCTTTCAGGTGCCGTTTGCTGAACAGATCCGAGAATGCGCCGACATTGCAAGCATGGCTGTCGGCTTCCTGTGGGATGCGAAAGTCTGCGAAGATCTCGTCAGTGCTGGCAAGGCCGACATGATTGCCTTGGCAAGAGAACTCCTCGACGATCCGAACTGGCCATTACACGCAGCGAAGAAACTCGGGGCTAATGAAAACCATTCAATGTGGCCGATTGAATCGGGCTGGTGGCTGATGAAGCGAGAACGCCTCTTGAGCAAAATTGGTATCTGATGAGGTCAAGCCGATACTGTTTCCGCCCGGTTCATCTCTGACACCCGGGCAAAGTTGGCAGTGATCGACGTCATCCCGTCACCGTTCGGCATGCTTCTTCCCGAGCACGGCCTTGATCGCCTCTGGAATATCTTTCATGAGGCAGCGCATGTAGGGCTGCTATCCGCCGCGGTCGAGCATCTCCGGCGTGATCCCGACGCGGGCTCGGACATGCGATCCCGAGGTCCACCAATGTGTCGGCCACCGCGGAGCCGATCCCGCCATGTGTCATATGTTCCTCAACGGTAACGATCGCCCCGGTTTCACGTGCGGCGTTGGCGATAGCGTCCCGATCGAGCGGGGTCAGGGTATGCATACTCAATACGCGTACGGATAGGTCCTGGCCCTTACGCATCCGGTCGACCTCGCGCACCGGAGCCTCGCGCCGGCGACCCTTACCGCCGCAATCGTTCCCGGTGCAAAATGTACAGACCGCTGCAGATCACCGGCACGGCGCCGGCGATGATCCAGATATCCGGAATGTCGCCAAACAGCAGAAACCCGAACATCGCCGCCCAGGGGAGCGCGGAATATTTGAACGGCGCGATAACCGAGGCCTCGCCGTGGCGAAAGGCTTCGATCAAGACGAAATGCGCCGCACCCTGCAGGCACCCCGCCATCGCCAGAACGGGAAGGTCGCCATAGTCGAGCGGCGCGTGATCGAAGGCCAAGCTCGCCACCCCGGCGAGCAACACCGCCAAGGTGGAAAAAGACAAAATTGCGATGGACGACTCGCCGGTGCTGATCCGCCGCGTGACAAGGTCCCGCAACGCCCCGGTGCACGCGGCCAATACCGGCAGCAACGCGACAATCCGAAAAATATCGGGGTCGGGCCGCACCATGATCAAGATGCCAATGAAACCGATGACGACCGCCGACCAACGCCGCCAGCCGACCTGCTCGCCCAGCATCGGCGCGGCCAGCGCCGTAATGATAAGCGGTCCGGAAAACGACAGCGCCGTCACATCGGCCAAGGGCAGCAGCGCCAGACTGGTCACCATTAAAAACTGTGTCGCCACCAGAAAGCCCGCCCGTATGGACTGTCCGCCATAATTGTTGATTCGAAGGGACCCCAGGCCACCGCTGCGCCACGCGATTAAGGCGATGGGAATCAACACAAACGCGGCGCGAAGCGCGATCAGCTGCCCCGGTGGATAGTCGGCCGTCAGCGTCTTAAGCAAGGCGTTGTTCAGGGTCAGCAGGGCCATACCGACAACCATGCAGACGATCCCACGAACAGATGCGGGAAGCGGTGCCCGCGCCATCAACGGGCGCCCGGTCGCAAAGGAGTATTCAAAGGTGAAAAGTTCCGGCCACAAGCGTGGCGAAAATAGCGGTGCCGCGAAGTTTCATTGAAATCCCCACTACCGGGAAGCTTAACGGAGACGCTGGCGTAAATCCATGAGCGACAGTGTTATTGGCCGCAAACCGGGCGCCGGGCGCGGTCATCTATAGTTCCGCTCCGAGCAACAAAGCAGACATTGTGATGTAAAGGCTCTCGCCCGCATCTAATATGTTGCCTACCAAACCTCGGCCAACCTGGGACGGCGATTTTGGCGTTCTTGGGAATGTACCTTGTCCTTCATACCTGAATCGCCATTCAAAACCGGTTGTGATACCGTTTTGATCGATAGTTGAGGCGGTGGCGCAAGTCTCTGGGCAAATGAAGGCTTCGGGCTCTATGTGGGGCTCGGACCCGGAAGGAGTGCACATGAGCAGTCGCCCTGCAGCGATGGAAGTCTTGCGGCAAGAGCACGCCAACATGACGTTGCTGCTCGATTTGTTTGAATGTCAGGTTGCAGCTCTCCGGCAGCAAGAAGACGCGGATTTTGTCCTGATTGGGGGCATTGTCGATTACTTCCTGACCTATCCGGACCTCATGCATCATCCTAAAGAAGATATTCTGTTTCACCGCCTGCAAGAACTGGATCCGGCCGCCGCGACCAAAGCGGAGGGGCTGGTGTCCGGTCACGAGGCGCTCGGTTTATTGGCCCGGAGCCTCGCCCGGGCGATGGTGGATCATCTCCTGCAGGAGACAGACGAATCCCGGCTTTGGCTCTGCAGCCTCGGCCAAGACTTCATCGACAAGAACCGTCACCATATGGCCGGAGAAGAGCAGAATTTCTTTCCCGCCGCACTCAGGACGCTCAGCGAAGACGATTGGGCGGTTCTCGGCGGCAAAATTAGCATGCGGGAAGACCCTCTATTCGGCGACCTTGTCGAGAGCCGCTTCCAGTCACTTCACCAATTCCTTGCGGACCGGCAAGAGGTGACTGCGCTAAAGTGTTAGCAAAGTTCGGCGTCTTTGTAGGCTGCTTTTGACGCAGATCATGGTGCGTAACAGTGCAGGCGCACAAGTTGCGCACATGATCCACGATTCCTTCCACGGTGTTTTTCCATACCTCGTGTCGCCGGTCGATGACACCGGCGCCGTGATGCGGGGTGTCCTGGCCCGGCTGTGCCGCGATCTTATCGATGCGGGCGTGCAAGGGCTCACACCGCTCGGGTCCACCGGTGAATTCGCCTACCTCACCTGGGAGCAGAAATGCGCTGTCGTTGAAACGGTCGTGGAGGCGGCGGACGGACGCGTCCCCGTGGTTGCCGGTGTGGCCGCGACGACGATCGCCGATTCGGAGCGTCAGACGGCGGCCTACGAAGCGATGGGCTGCGACGGCATCCTTGCGGTCATGGAAGCGTATTTTCCTGTCGGTGACGAAGGCACGTACGATTATTTCAGCGCTATCGCCGAGAAAACGTCACTGCCGGTCGTGCTCTATACCAATCCGAATTTCCAGCGCAGCGATCTCACCTTGCCGGTAATCGAGCGGCTTTCCGCTATCGATAACATCCGCTACATCAAGGATGCGTCGAATAACACCGGCCGCTTGCTCTCCATCATCGACCTTGTCGGCGACCGGATGCAGGTGTTCGCCGCCTCGGCGCATATTCCCACCTGCGTGATGATGATCGGCGGTGTCGGATGGATGGCCGGGCCTGCCTGCCTCGTTCCGTCACAGAGCGTCGCCCTCTACGAGCTCTGCCGTCAGGGGAAGTGGGAGGAGGCGATGACCCTGCAAAAGGACCTATGGGCACTGAACCAGGCGTTCGCCAAACACAACCTAGCCGCCTGCATTAAAGGCGGGCTCGACCTGCAAGGCTATAACGTCGGCGCGCCGCTGCCCCCGCAGGCGCCGCTTTCCGAGGCCGGCCGGCGCGAATTGCGCGAGACACTGGGTCACCTGAACGCATTGAAATAGTCGGTGTCAGCGTGGGCTGCTCCGAACAGCTCCTCCATCCATCGGTATCACAATCGGTCATCAAGCACCGACAACCTCGGGAAGCGCCTTCAACACCGCCTCGATCTCCTCGTGGGTGTTGTAGTGGCAGAACGAAACACGGACGCAATCGTCCAACTGCACCGCATTCAGCACGAAGCGTGAGCTTGAGGCGGCGTCGCTGCCGCGGTGATGGATCCGGATTCCCCGCGCATCGAACGCATCGATGATTTCCGTACTTTTACGCCCTTTCACCGCGAAGCAAACGGCGCCTTCCCGGGCTTCCATCTGAGTGTCGCCGACGAGCGTTACGGAATTGTAGGCGGCAAGCCCGGCGAGGTCGTCGGTTCCGTTGATCAACCGGTCAATCAGGCTGACTTCATGGGCGGTCGCGGCGTCCATGGCAGCCTCTAACCGGTCCCGTTCATCCGACGAGTCCGTGAAATGCGCCCCCAGCCAGCACAGGTAGTCATGCACGGCCGAAAAGGCCGCGTACAGACTGGGGTCCGGACTGCCGAGCGTCCAATTGCTGTCCGGCTTGCCGACCATTCGATCGTTGTGCGGCATGTTGGCGAGGCGGTCGGACATCCACCCGAACGCTCCACCGCGCCGGGCATAGGCTTTGTAAGGGGCGAACACATAGGCGTCGACGTCGTCCCGTTCTGCGAAGATTGGGCCATGCGGAGCATGTTGAATGCCGTCGCAGATGATCAGGCAATCCGGCGCCACGCTTCGGATTGCCGCCGAGATGCCGCCCAGATCGACGCGCTTGCCGCTGACGTGGCTGGTGTGAATGACCGTGGCGAGCCGGGTATCCGGCCGCATGGCGTCGGCGTAATCCTGGGGCGATACGACGCCGGTATCGGAATCGATCGGGATATCGACATGCTCGTGACCGAAGGCTTGCGCCCAGCAATGCGCGGCGTCATGGCTGGCGGCGTGTTCCAGCGACGAGGACAGCACCGATCCTTTATCCGCGTTCTCCAGTCCGGCGCGGACCAGCCGAAATAAAATTTCGGTGCCGGTCGCGCCGTACAGGACTTGTCCGCTTTCCGCGCCGAAGAAGCGGTGAAGGTTCTTCGTGGTCTGCCGCATGACATCGCCGATATGGCCGGCGGCCGTATTCCGGCGGCTCGGCGAATCCGGATAGGCGGCAATTTCCGAGCTGCGCTCGATGGCGGCCTTGAGCAGCAATGATCCGCCACCGCTCTCCAGGAAAATTCGCGGGCCGGAAACGGGATCGCTTTCCACATGGAAAAAGCGGTCCCGGATTTGTGCCATCAATGCATCGCCGATCGGGCTTTGAGGGGCGCTGGAACTTGAATCATCTGCCATGGTGTCGTCGGCTCCTGCGGTGATTTGATGCTTTTGCGATGCTCAAACAAGCATAGAGCATGGTTCGGGCTGTATCAGAGTAATCTGCCAGAACCGAAGCGAGTCGGTTCATAGACTCTGGCGACGTGGACTCCCACCGGTAGAAATCGCCTCCGTGCGCTCAGGATTGCCCCGTGACCGGGCTCTCTAGATCGGTTTCAGACATTCGTTTTCGCCGCCGGCGCTGTACCAGCATGAGCAGGGCGACAATCACCAACACCGGCGGGTAGACCCAATTCTTGCTGGGCTGTTTTTGGGGCACCTCGACCGCGAGGATTTCCCAATCGAAATCCAGTCCTGCTGTCTGCGCCGGGCCGTTGGGCTTGATGTCTTCGACAAATACTTTGCCGTCCTCGGTGCGAACCGCGAGCCCGCCCTCCTTGAAGAGACGCTCGTCGCCGGCTTGCCCTTTGGCGCCGAGCGGCAGCGCGATCAGCCGTTCGACCTGCTCGCCGGAAAAATTCTCTCCCAACGCGCGAACACGAAGCAGTGAATTGGCAGGAGCCTCGGCGGTAAATTCCGTGATCCGCAAGGCATCGACGGATTTGTAGGGCGGATGGAACAGGTTGATCCAAAGGCTCGGCAGCAACAAGCTTATGGACAGCACAAGAAGCAGCGCCGTTTCGTAAATCTTGTTGCGCGCGAGGAAATAGTGCTGTGTCGCGGCGACGAACAGCAGCATGGCGATTGTCGAGATTGTTGCCACAACGATGAAGTGGAGCGGGCTCTCAATGCCGATCAGCAACAGCTCGGTGTTGAAGACGAAAATGAATGGCAGAAGGATCGTGCGAATACCGTAGTAGAAGGCCTGAAGGCAGGTCTTCATCGGGTCCGACTGCGCCAGCGCTGCGGCGGCGTAGGCATCGACCGCGACCGGTGGCGTGTTGCCCGACATCAGCCCGCAGTAGAATACGAACATATGGACGGCGATGGCGGGGATGACGACCCCGCTCTGCGCTGCCAGCGTGACCACGACGGGCGCCATGATCGATGCAACGACCACGTAGTTCGCCGTGGTCGGCAGGCCCATGCCGAGGATTATGCTGATCACGGCGGTGAAGAACAGCATCGCGAGCAAGTAACCGCCCGACAGCACCTCGATGACGTTGACCATCACCAGCCCCAGGCCGGTGAGGGAAACGGCGCCGACGATGATGCCCGCCGCCGCGAGGGCGATGGCGATTCCGATCATGTTGCGGGCGCCAGCCGCGAGGCCGGCAATCAGCTCTTTGAAGCCCTGCAGAGTGGCCGCCGCATAGTCGCCGCGGCCGCGCATGAAGGCGATTAGCGGACGTTGCGTCACCATCACGAATGTCATTGCCAGGATCGCCCAATAGATCGCGTAACTGGGCGAGAAGCGTTCGATCATCAGGCACCAGATCAGAACGACGACGGGAAGCAGAAAATGTAAACCGGCGAGCAATGTGGGGCGTGTTTCCGGGAGCTCGCTGAAGGCGGCATCCGGATCGTCGAGCTCCAACTCGGGCATTCGCGTCGAGATCCAAAGCAGACCGAGATAAGCAACAAGGAATACGGCGCACGCGATATAGAGGCTGGCCGGTCCGAACATCGACTTGACCCAGCCGAACCCGAAATAGAGGACGCCGGAGAGGATAACGAGTGCGAAGAAACTGAGCGTGAAGCCGATGATCTGCTGCGCCACCGTGCTGCTGACCGCGCGCTTCAGCGTCGGCAGGTTGAGCTTAATCGCCTCCAAATGGACGATGTAAAACAGCCCGATATAGGAGATCGTCGCCGGGAGGAAAGCATGCATGACGACTTCGCGATACGAGATGCCGACAAACTCGGTCATCAAGAATGCGGCCGCTCCCATAACCGGCGGCATCAATTGGCCGTTGATCGATGATGTGCTCTCGATGCCGGCCGCTTTCTCACCTGGGAAACCGACCCGCTTCATCAAGGGGATCGTGAAGGTGCCCGTGGTCACCACATTGGCGAGGGCCGACCCTGAAATCACGCCCATGAGGGCAGATGAGACGACGGCTGCTTTTGCCGGACCACCGCGCAGGTGTCCGAGCAGGGCAAAGGCGGTCTTGATGAACCAATTGCCGGCGCCGGCCTTTTCCAGCATGGCGCCGAACATGACGAACAGGAAGACCACGCTGGAGGAGATATCGAGCGTGAAGCCAAAAACGCCTTCGCGCGACAGCCACATGTGATCTGCGGCGCGGCTGATGCTTGCGCCGCGATGCGAGATCAACTCGGGCATGTGCGGGCCGGCGAATATATAGACGATAAAGACCGCCGCGACGATCACCAGGGACATGCCCACCGTGCGGCGCACCGCCTCCAGGAGGCACACCGTCCCAATCGCGGCGACGATCATATCCTGAGGCAGGGGTGCCGCGGCGCGGCGCGACAGCTCGTCGTAAAGCACGAACATGTAGAGGCTGGTGCAGGCGCCGATTGCGGCCCATATCCAATCGACAACGGGAACGCGCGAACGGTCGGAGGATGCAAATGCCGGGTAGGCGCAGAAACCGAGAAAAATCGCGAATGCGTAATGAATCATTCGAGACTGGTCGTTCCCCAGAATGAACGGTTCTCCTATGACATACGGCAACGGCGAAGCGACATAGATTTGAAAAAGCGACCAAGCAACCGCCATATAGAAGAAAAGCTTTTTAATCGCGCCCGTTGGTTGGCGACCGCCAAGATCGGATTCTGTGACCATCTCCTCCAATGATTTGGAGGTTGGCGCATCCGGTGCTTGCTTCACGATTCAAGACTTTCCGATAAAGAAACGCATCCGATCATAGACCGACACGAGCGCAAGCCGGCGGAGGATCCGCCGTCTCGCGTTTGTGCCGGGCAGAAATTGGGACTGACGCTACTTAACGAGCCCCGACTCCTTGTAGTATTTCTCGGCGCCGGGATGGTACGGCACATGCTTGCCGAAGGTGGCCGAACTTTTGCGTTCCATGAGTGAGAACATCGGCGCGGTCTTCTTAATCTTCTCGAAGCCGTTCATCACCGCCTTCGTCAGGTGGTAGCCAATTTCCTCGGGCAAATCTTTGGTCGTCAGCAAGGCAGCGGCGTACCCGAAGGTGACAATGTCTTTGTCATGTCCGCGATAGGAGCCCGCCGGAATTTTGACGCGGCCGAAATAGTCCCGATCCGCCAAAATCTTATCCAGCTCCGGTCCTTCCAACGAGACGATGTTGACGTCACAGGTGTTGGCGGCTTCCTCGATCGTGGCAACGGGAACCGCTGTCGGATAGAGGAACGCGTCGATCTTGCCGTCACAGAGGGCTTTCGACTGTTCGCGCGACGGCAGTTTCGAATCCAGCGCCAGGTCTTTCTTCGGGTCGATGCCGAAATACTTGAAGACCATATAGGCGGTCGTTTCGGTGCCCGAACCTGGGTTGCCGGTGTTTACCCGCTTGCCTTTGAGGTCGGCCATCTTCTTGATGCCGGCGTCTTTCCGCGCAACGACGTGCAGCCGGTTCGTGGTGAACGACATGACGAACCGCAAATCCTTGTGCGGGCCGCTCTTCTTGAACGGGCCGGAGCCGTTGTAGGAGTGATACTCCAGGTTAGACTGGGCGAAGATAAGATCCAGGTCACCGGCCCGCAACGAGCGCAGATTGCTCACCGAGCCGCCGGTGCTTTCGACAGTGCATCGAAGCGTATGCTTCTGCTTCTTGCGGCTTTTGTTCACCAGATTGCAGACCTGACCACCGGTCGCCCAAAAGCTGCCGGTGATTCCGGCAGTGCCGATGTTGAACAGAACGCGTTTAGATTTCGCCACGGCGGTTTGGGAAGTGGATGCAACGCTGAGCGCTGCCGCTACGGCAATTGCGAAGGGAATCACTAGATTTTTAGATTTCATTGAAACCCGTCTCCCTAGTTCGAATTTGTTGATCGGTGTTGTGCGCGGAACGCACACATCAAGTCTAGTATCGCGGGACGATTTGATCAGGGCAAATCTGCCGTAGCGGAGTAAGGGCGATCCTCGGCGTCTTGACGGAGAATTGCCGAGCCTTATCCGACTTTCAGTATGGCGTTCCGGCTACGCACCGCGTCGACAATGCTCATCGCGGTGAGCCATGAAGATTTCCGATCCAGCGGGCTTACTGTATTGGCCAGTTCGATCGTCATCGTCCCTGTCGTTCCGGTCAGTGCAATCTGATGAGTGCTCCGGAGGTAGTCGGGGTCGGCCCAGAACTGGACGCCGGTCTTCTCGAAACCGAGTCCGGCGAGCGCCAGGGTCGCGGTGACATTCGCCTTCTCCGCGAAAAGCAAGGCGGCACGCTCCGCCGTATCGTCAAAAAACAGCACGGGCCCGGAAACCGCCGACAGATCGACCATCTCCTCGGCAGGCGTGTTCCTCCACAGGGCGGGGGCTTTCCGCGTCGTGTAGGTGACGTGGTCCAGATCTGCATGCCGGGCGGCCTTGACGACATCGACTCCACCAATCGCGCCGGAAGGAATGATCAACCGCGCCCCGCTTTGCGCCGCTACACTCAGCAGGCGGTCGCGGTATGCCGGTTCCGCCAGGATGCCGACCGAGACGGCGATGAGATCGATGCCGGCCGCGAGCACCGCCTCGCCGTATTGCCGCAGCGCCCCGTGACTGGCGCATTCGACGACGAGATCCGGTTCCTGCGCAAGCAAGTCGGGTGCAGAGTCCACCAGCGGAACCTTGCCCAAGGTTGCTTGCACATCTGCCGTCTGGTGCGGGCGTGCCGCGATCGCTGCGTAGGATGAATTCGAATCGGTGTTCAAGGAATCGGCGACCGTTCGCCCGATCCCGCCGAACCCGATCTGCGCGAGTTTCATGTCGGGTCGGCTCTGCGATTATCCGCATGGCGCGCGGCGTTGGCGCCGGCGATGCGACCGAAAACCGCGCCGGCAACCAATCCGGATCCGCTCGGGTAGTTGAAGTAGAACAGGCCGCCGATCATCTCGCCTGCCGCGTAGAGACCGGGGATCCGTTTTCCGGTGCGATGAATCACGCCGCCGTCCGTATCGATCCGGACGCCGCCGAAGGTGAAGGTAAGGCCGCAGGTAACCGCGTAGGCTTGGAACGGCGGAGTGTCGATCGTGTTCGCCCAGTTGGATTTTGCGACCGCCAGCCCGTCGGTGCCCCTGCCGTCCTTGATGACCGGATTGAACGGAACGTCCTGCCGGACCGCTGCGTTATACTCATGCACGGTTCTTAGGAATCCGTCGGCGTCTACGCCATCGAGCTTGGCCGCCAGTTCTTCCAGACTGTCCGCCGTCACCTTGGTGACCTGGCGAATACGGTATTCATCGCGCAGCAATTCGTCGACCTTGGCGTCGAATACCTGCCACGCGAACATGCCGGGCTGCTGCTGCACCACATGGCCGTATTTCGCGTATGTGAAGTTCCGGAAGTCGGCGCCTTCGTCGACAAACCGTTCGCCGTTTGCGTTCACCATGATCGAGAAGATGTAGCTGTGCTTTTGAAATCCGTCGCCGACGACACGGTCGCCGAACGGCGGCGCATTCATGTCCCATCCGACTGCATGCGCGCCGGACCAGTGGCCCCACGGCATCGCGCCGATATCAAGGGCCATGGTAATGCCGCCGCCGTTGTTGTGCTGGGTGCCGCGAACTTTGGCCAGATCATACCCAGGGCCCAGATACCGCGTGCGCATTTCGGCATTCGACTGAAAGCCGCCGCTGGCCAAGACGACGGCATCCGCTTGAATCTCACGCGTTTCGCCGCCCTGCTCCACGACGACGCCGCTCACGGCCCCGCCCTTGGTGACCAGCGATACAGCGGTGGTCTCGTAGTGGATGGGAATGTCATGCGCCTCGGCCGCGTTGAACAGTGCTGCCGTCAACTCGGGGCCGCCGCCCCAGAACATGCAGATTTGGCCGCCGAAAAATTTAATCCGGCCGTCGATTTTCTGCGACTGGCCTTTGTACATGGGTGCGAATTTGACGCCCTTGGACTTCATCCAAACGAGCGCCTCGCGCGAGTTGTCGACCAGTGTCTCGGTCAAATCCGGATCGCAGCGGTACTGGGTGAGCCGGCCCATATCCTCGAGATAGTCTTCCCGCGTGTAGGTTCCGAAATCGACCGTCCGCAGCTCTTCTTCAGTCAGGTCCATGACCTGCTGAATGTCGTCGATATCGTTGTAGACCCACCGGGAAGATCCCGCGACAAAGAAGGTGTTGCCGCCGCGCTCGGATTGCGGCGCCGTTTCGAGCACGACAGGGTTCGCGCCAGCGTCCTTCGCCGCGAGCGCCGCGCACAATGCCGCGTTGCCCGCCCCAATGATCACGACATCCGCTTTTTCAACCTTCATCGAACTCAAGGCTCCTAATTCCGCGTCAGATCAATTTCATGTATTGCCGCATGGACTATGGTTCCTCGTCAAACGCGGTCGATTGCACGCGGCTTGTCACGGTCGGAAGTGGTGGCTTGTTTGCTGATTTTGTTCCACTGAAGGATATCGGCGGTAACTTTTGTCCGAACCCCTTATTGTGTCTTAAGGTTTGTCGGTGGGTCCGGCAGAAACGATGCATGACCAAACACACTATGCAGGAGAGTTGTTGATGGAAGTTCTCCCTCTGGCGCACGCGCTTGGTGCTGAAATTCGGGGAGTCGATATCACCGGCGCGGTGACCGATGCCGAAATCGATGCGATCAGAGAGGCTTGGCATCGGGCGCATGTCATTGTTTTTCGCGACGTCGAATGGGCCCCGGATCAGCATATTGCGTTCTCGCGGCGGTTCCGCGGTCTCGATGACCATGCGGCGACACCGCATGACACGCTCGAAGGCTATCCTGAACTGCTGGAAATAACGAACATTCCGAAGAACGGCCAGCCGTCGCAGACGCGCAATACCGGCCGCAATTGGCATTCCGACTATTCCTATACCAACCGGCCCGCCGCCGCATCGATGCTCTATTGCGTCACGAAACCCCCCGTCGGCGGCGACACGATGTTCTGTAACATGGTGCGGGCCTATGAGGGGTTGTCTGACAAGTTGAAAGGGATCGTCGCGGACTTGCAGTCGGTCTATGATTTCAGTCTCGTGTCCGGCGTTGGAAAGCGTGACCCCGAAAAGATCAAGGAACTTCTGAAGATCAATCCGCCGATCGCGCATCCCTGCGTCCGCGAACACGATGAAAGCGGCGTCAAAGCGCTCTATGTGAGCGAACGCACATCGCATTTCGATGGAATGACCCGGGAAGAAAGCGAGCCGCTCATCAAGTTCCTCTGCGCGCACGCGACACGGCCGGAAAATGTCTACCGGCATCAATGGCATGTCGGCGATCTCGTCTGCTGGGACAATCGCACCACCATGCACCTGGCGCTCGGCGATTTCGATGAAAGTCAGCCGCGCCGCATGCTGCGGACGACGTTGCGCGGTGAGTTATCCGGGTTTGTCGTGCCGCCGGCCGCTTAGCCCTCGCCCTCGAACGCGGGAATATCAGCTCGGTATAATCGGCAAGTCGACGCAGGATGCCCGGGCCACGTCCTGGTAGATCTTTTGACGGGCGACCTGTGAACACCGGCTCAACCCTAGCGGTTCGCCGGTGTTCGGGTTGACGTCGTAATGCGGGAAATTGCTGCTGGAGACGTCCACCCTGATCCGGTGACCCGGCGCGAAGAAGTTGCTGGTCGCCTGGAGTTGAAGCTGGATGCGGTAAATCTCTCCCGGCTCCATGAAGAGGGGCGCCTCGAAGCCCTCGCGATATCGCATCCGGAGAATTGAATCGCCTAGGTTCAGTGCGTACCCATTGGGATAATCCGCGCTTGGCGGATACTCGTCGATCAGCTTGACCGTGAAATCGGTGTCGACGGCGGAAGAACCTACCCAAAGATGGCATGTGACCACGCCGGTCACTTCCACGCCGTCTTCCAGGGGCGGTGTGCGGAACACGATGACGTCGGGCCGTGCGGCCAATGGCAGCTTCGGGCTTTGATCGCCCGACATCGTGCCGCTGTTTTGGTTGTAGCCGCCGCCTTCGAGGAAGCCCGTGGTCCCGTAATTGGTGAAGTTTCCGCCGACCGTGGGGACCGGATTCGCCGGATCAAAATCGTATTCGACCGGCTTCGCATCCGCCGCGGCGCGATCCGGCGACAGGGCGCCGTCGGGTTGAAAATACAGTGTTGTTTCCTCGGCACGTGTCAGCGGCCATTCCTGCTCGTCGCGCCATCGGCCGCCGTGCATCATGCGCCCCGCGGCGTCGCGCTTGCCGCTGCCACCGCCCATGACGAACAGTTTCACCGGCGCCTCTTCTTCCAGGCCGGTAGGGAGACCCTTCAGGTGCTGATCGACCCACCGCAGCCGCAGGCCGTTGTTGTCTTCAAGGGCGGCTTCGGCGCCGAATTCCACATCGCCCGCCCAGGACTGGGTGAACATATCCCCGCCATGCAGCCATGTCCCGATCACCAGTTTCTTCGGTGTGCGATGATGCTTCTTCAACTCGGCATACTTCCAAAGCGTTGCGGTGATGTGATGGCCGTACCAGGAGGTTTCGAGGAGCAAAGGAATGTCCGGATAGTCGTCGATGAATTCCTCGATGCACAGATCAGGCGTCTTCCAATAGTCTTCGTAATCGCTGCGCGTGAGCATATCGAAGAACCACTGCTCGTAGTCCGGCGTGAGGCGCAGCGGCGAACTGCCCTGGCGTAGAGGCTGATGGACAAGCCAATCGGTGAGCGACGCCCACATCTCGTCGAGCTGGGCCTGGACTTGAGGATCGGCGTTGGCCTGCTTGCCGCTGCGGGCCATGAACACGACGTATTGAAAGGCGATCGCATATTCACACGCGCCCCCGTGGCGCATGGTCTGGCGAAAATAGTTGTACGGACCGTCGAACAAGACCTGGGTGGCGAGTTTCGGCGGCTTCCGCACCGCCAGGGCCTGCTGCGTGGCGGTGGTGTAGGAAATTCCAAGGGTGCCGATCTTGTCGCCGCACCACGGCTGCTCGGAAAGCCATTGCATGGTGGCCAGGCCGTCGTCGGCTTCATTGCGCAGGAATTCGAAAGCCCCGTCGGACGACCACCGGCCCCGGACATCCTGAATGACATAGACATAGCCGCGCTGCGCGAAATACCGCCCCGCGATGGAGTAGGACATTCGGTCTTTGTTGTAGGGTGACCGCTCCAGGAGTACCGGCCATTCGCCCTCGACGGCTTCACCCTTCAGCGCCGGCCGATAAACATCCAGATACAGCATTGCGCCGTCGTCCATTGCGATGCCGAGGTCCCGGTCGACGACGCTGTCGTACTGGCGGTACGACCCTTCAAACGCTTTCATGCTCTGGTGCTCATTCACTTGGTTGGGTTTTTGCCGATCAGGAGATGCCACTTGATCGAAAATGGGGAAGACGGTCCAACTTGATATCGTGAAATTGCCGCCAGAGCGACGGTCAATGTGACCATTACGGGGATGGTCAGCCGCGCCGACTTGCACAGCCTGCGGTCATCAATTACCGTCCCGCCGTCCACAGAGGAGACCCATCCATGGCCGACGATCACCCCCACGCCGAATGGTCCGGCGTGATGTTCGATTTGATGCGGGATGCCGGTGTCAAACTCTTCGCCCACGTGCCCGACGCCGGGAATGACCGGCTCATCGCATTGGCCGAAGAGCACAATGATACCCGCACCGTTTTGCTGACCACTGAAGAAGAGGGCGTGGGAATCTGCGCTGGCGCCGATCTCGTCGGGGAACGCGCCGTGCTTTGCATGCAGTCCAGCGGCCTCGGCAATTGCCCGAACTACCTTTCGCTCGCCAAAGGCGCACGCTTTCCATTGCTGATGATGATCAGCATGCGGGGCGACTACGGCGAACAGAACCCCTGGCAGTACCCCATGGCCGGGGCGTTGGAGGCATTGCTCAAGAGCATGGGCGTGCTGATATTCAAGGTCGAGAGCCCCGATGACCTGGAGAAGGCGACGGCGGCGGCGCTCAGCGCATCGGGAAGCGGCGCGCAGGCGTCGGCGATTGTACTGAGTCAAAAATTCTTGGGTGCGAAGGGGTTCTGATCATGGCGATATCACCGACTGCCAACATTGACCGGCGCGAATTGCTGCCGCTGCTGTTTCCAAACCAAGCGGACTGGCTCTTCGTGAGCGGCTTGGCCGGCGCCTCCAAGGACACCGCCGCACTGACGGGCGACGGGCCCAATGTCTATACGATGGCCGGCGCGATGGGCGCGGCCGTATCGATCGGGCTTGGGATGGCGCTCTCCGCCCCGGATCGCAAGATTGCCGCGATCAACGGCGACGGCGAGATGCTGATGGGGATCGGATCCCTGGTCACCGTCGCGTCCGAAGCGCCGCAGAACCTGACGATCGTCTGTCAGGACAACTCCATGCATGGGGAAACCGGCGGTCAAACCGGGCATACCGCGGCGACCGCGAACCTGGATGCGATCGCACGAGGGGCCGGCATATCGTCCGCAATGACCATTTCGGAGCCGTCGCAAATTGCCGACGCGGCGAAGTTTATCGCCGAGGCGCCTGGCCCGCGGTTTCTGCTGTGCCGTGTCCTGCCGACACCGCCCAGTGCGTTCAAGCGGAACTTGGATATGGCGGCATGCCGCGTCCGGTTTAAACAAGGCATGGCCGCCGGTTAGAACGTCATCCTTCTATGCGGGCGTTGTCGTGGCGTGCATGGCCGCGTTCGTGCGCGTCAGGCGCGTGCTTGTGACATCTGAACATCATCCGTGCGCTCTCCGGCGCGCCAGGCCAGTGTTTCACCCGCGTGGAACGGCACGACGGAGACATCGCCCTGCGTCACGGTCTCCGGCACGGTCTGGGTCTCGCGGTGCAGTGTGATGGTGCCCTCGTTGAACGGCAGCTCGTAAAAGCGCGGGCCGAACTCGGACGCGAATGCCTCCAGCTTGTCGAGCGCGCCTTCCTCGTCGAAGGTCAGCGCATAGCTTTCCAACGCCACGGGCGCGCTGAAGATGCCGGCGCAGCCGCAGGCACTTTCCTTATCCTGTTTCTGGTGCGGCGCTGAGTCGGTTCCGAGAAAGAATTTCGGGTTACCCGAAACGGCGGCCTGGCGCAGCGCCGTCCGATGATGGCGGCGTTTTGCGACCGGCAGGCAGTATGCGTGCGGCCGCAGCCCGCCCTCGAACAGGGCGTTGCGGTCGATGCGAAGGTGGTGCGCCGTGATCGTGGCCGCCAGTGTCGGCCCGGCATCCTGGACGAACTGTACGGAGTCGGTCGTCGTAATGTGCTCCAGCACGACCTTCAGCGCCGGGAAATCGCTCAGCATCGGTGCCAGCACGGTCTCCAGGAACGCAGCTTCGCGGTCGAAAATATCGATATCGGACGAGGTCACTTCGCCATGCAGGAGCAGCGGCATGCCGATCGTCTGCATCCGTTCCAGCACCGGCCCGATCTTGCGAACGTCCGTTACGCCGGCCGAGGAATTGGTGGTTGCCCCCGCCGGATAGAGCTTGCAGGCGGTAAAGACACCCTTTGTAAAGCCGGTCGCGATCTCGTCGGGATCGATCTCGTCGGTCAGATAGGCAGTCATTAGCGGCGTGAACCGGCGTCCCGGCGGCAACGCCGCGAGGATGCGATCGCGATAGGCTTCCGCGGCATCGACGGTCGTCACCGGCGGCACTAGGTTCGGCATCACGATGGCCCGCGCGAACTGCCGGGCTGTTATATCGGCGGCGAGGGCCAGCATGGCGTCATCGCGCAGATGAAGATGCCAATCGTCGGGTTCCCGGATGGTCAGGTTTGCGGGGTTGGCCGTCATGGGCAGGTTCCTCTTGGGCCGCAACGGCTGAGCCGGGGCCTGGGTATTCTTGTAATCAACCGGGATAACGCGGTCTAGATGGTCTTTTCGCATAAATTGGGGCGTGGACGGAAGGGGCAGGAGCGCTCAAATTCCCCGGAATTTGGGCCGTTAATGGCATTTTAAGTGCTGTCCGTCCAAGATTGCCCCAATGGGGAATGATGGGAATACGTTGGAAATGCTTGCAATCCGTCAGCGATTGATCGAGCGGCGCGGGAATGCGCGGTATTTGATCGCCAAAAATGCGAAAATTTTATTCGATGATCGGCGTTGCGAGATGACGTGCACGATCGTTGAGATGTCCAACACCGGCGCGCGCCTGCACCCCGCCGATCCTAAGACGCTTCCCGATTCGTTTGATCTCGTGATCGCTCCCGGCGAAGAGGTTGAATGCGAGGTCGTTCATCGCTCCGACCTCGAAATCGGTGTTCGGTTTATCTCCCAGTAGAAACCGCTGCCTGGAAAAGGCGCAGGCTTCCGTAAGAAATCGATCCGCTTTGCCGACGAGGCCGCCGCCCCGGTATAAGGTTATAGGTGCCTTGTACGTCCATTGGCTATGAACGGGAATCGATGATGACGAGCTCCAATGATCCTTACGACGTGATCGTAGTCGGCGGTGGCATGGCCGGGCTGACGGCGGCGCGGGCGGCTGCGGCGCGTGGCCTTTCCGTGGCGTCGATCGATGACGGCGGGCATATGGGCGGACTGGTGATGAATGTCGGCCATGTCGAGGATTATCCAGCGGCGAGCGACGCGTCGGGTATGGACCTGGCGGTGGCGGAACTGGAAGCGCTGGTCGAACATGGCGTCGAGATCATTTCCGAGGCGGCGGCACGGCTGGATATCGACGGCGATCTTAAGACCGTGGCCACAGACAGCGGCACGCATCGAGGCAAGACCGTGGTGTTGGCGTCGGGCGCGCGGTTGAAATCGCTCGGCGTGTCGGGTGAGGAGCGGCTGTTCGGTCGCGGCGTGTCGCAATGCGCCGGCTGTGACGCCGGGTTTTTCGTCGATCAGGATGTGGTCGTGGTCGGCGGCGGCGACTCGGCCTTACAGGAAGCGCTGCATCTCACCGACTACGTAAAAGGGCTCACACTCGTCACCCGCGGCGATGCGCTTCGGGCGAAGCAGGGTTTCGTTAGCCGAGCGGTTGATAACCCTAAGATTTCCGTTCGGTACGGGACGGTCGTGACGGAGATTACCGGTGAGGATGACGTCTCAGGCGTGCGGCTTATGCCGGCGGATGGCGGCTCCACAGAGGATCTGGCGTGTTCCGGGGTCTTCGTGTTCGTCGGGCTCGAGCCCAACCTGAACTATCTCCCGGCCGGTATTGAACGGGATGCGTCTGGCCGCATGGTGACCGGACCGGACCTACAGACCAGCGTGCCCGGCATTTTTGCGGTCGGGGCCGTCCGAGCGGGTGATACGGGTCAATTGGCTGGGGCGATCGAGGATGCCTCTACCGTGGTGGGCCGCATCGCCGGATAGACCGCGTGGATTAGTGCCGTATCCGCTGTCGAGCGCTTGTCTAATCGGCTGGGCTGAATTAGCTTTGCGGCGATTTGACCGGACAAATTTCCATGTTGGGAGAAGCGAAAATGAGCGTTGCCGACGTAAGGCTCGCAGACGATGCGCAGGACAACCGGGGCCATAACAGCGTCGACTATCGCCACATTTCCGTGACGCCGATCGCGGGTGCCTGCGGTGCGGAGATCGGCGGGATCGATCTCAACACGCTTGATGCGGAAACCGTGGAGGAGGTCCGGCGGGCGTTCCTCGCCCACAAGGTGATCTTTGTTCGCGATCAGACTTTGACCCCGGAGACGCATAAGGCCTTCGGACGGCATTTCGGGACACTCAACATCCATCCGCAATACGTTCATCTGGACGGTGACGAAGAAATCCTGCCGATCGTCAAGGAGCCGACCGACCAGCACAATATCGGCGGCGTCTGGCATTCGGACGTGACTTTCCTGGAGCGGCCGGCGCTGGGGTCGATGCTGTATGGCATCGAAGTGCCCGCGGTCGGCGGCGACACCATGTTCGCCGATCAGCAGGCGGCATACGACGCTCTATCGGACGGCATGAAGGAAATGCTGGATGGTCTGATGGCGTTGCATTCGGACCGCACCCTCAGCGATCCGGCGGAAGTCGCCCGGCGGAACGCTACGCGCTCGACCAAAATCACCGCAGAGGCCACGGGCAAACCGCCGATCGAAAATCTGCATCCGGTCGTGCGTACGCATCCCGATACCGGGCGAAAGGGATTGTTCGTGAACAAGGCGTTCACGCTCCGCTTCGACGGAATGACCGAAGAGGAGAGCAAACCGCTCTTGGAATTCCTGTATGCCCATGCGGTGCGGCCGGAGTTCACATGCCGGTTCCGCTGGACACCGGGATCTCTGGCATTTTGGGATAACCGATGCCTGATGCACTACGCCCTCAACGACTATCCGGGTGAGCGGCGCTACATGCATCGGGTCACCGTGGACGGCGACCGGCCGGTCTAGTCGCCTATGGAGCGGATCGATTTCGTGACCGTGTCGGACCCGCCGGACCACAGCGGCAGGTAGGTCATCTTCACGCCGACGCCGCCGGTGACGATGGGATGGATGTCTTCCGGCGTTCGCGCCAAGGGGCGGTCGTCCAGCCCGTCCTCGGTGTCGAAGGGATAGGGATGGCGTCCCTCGAACAAGAATTTCTGCACCCGGCCTAAATCCCAACCGTTATTCGAAATGATATCGGCCATTTCCGGCGGCAGCAGGAAGACCTGTTCGCCGCGCTCCGGCCGTTCCGTGGATCCGGTGGAGTCGAGCGCCGCGTTCATTGCCGCCGCGATCGGTTGCAGCACCCGCTCCGGTGTGCCCCAGGGTTTTGCGGGCAGGACCTCCCCCGTGCCGGAAACGCCCAAAGCAGTAACGCAGCTCTCGTCCGCGCCGAAACCACGGCGAACGGGCAGCGTCGGAAAAACGTCGTGCCTTCCTTCCGCGAAGCAGAAGGTATATTTCCCCGGCTGACCCATCGTCGCCATGTCACCGATGCCGGGCTTTGCGCCGCCGACATTCCGCATGATCAGGCTGACCGCGCGACCGATGCACGCGTTGGCGCGGTTGCCCGGCCCCAGGATATTGCCGCCGGCGTTCAGGCCCAGTTCATCGACGACCGGGCCATGGACGCAGACGGCGACGGTCGGTGTTCCGGTCGTGCTCAAGACGCCCAATAGATTGAATTGTTCTTCCATCGCCGCTTCCGCGGCGGTCAGTACGACCGGTAATTCCGCCGGACGGCAGCCGGCGAGGATGCAGTTATAGGCGACGGCTTCGAGAGTGAGGTCGCCCATCAACGGCATGACATGGCCGAAGGAGCGTCCGGTCGGCCCGCGGTCCGCAACCATCGCGCCGAACCGGTCCAGCGTCGGCGGCACCAGTGGCAATCCGTCGCCGAGGTCGAGCGTCTCCAACGCTGCCTGCACGTCTTCCCAAGGATGGGTTTCGGCGAAAAGTGGCAGGTCGTCCGACGAAGTCATTCTGGAAAACTCAGCTGCGTTTGAGCCGGACGGAACAGGCTTCGTTATGGCCGAAGGTCGGGATATACGCGGAATGCTTGCCGGGGCCGCCCGCGACCAGGACCTGAATGTCGTCCGGGCTGCGCGACAGATGGTAGTGGTCGTTCACCAGCTCGGTCGTCCGCTCCTTGTAGAATTCCCGCTGCTCGTCGGAGACGCGGGAGACATGGATCGCGGAATCTTCGTAAAGCTTCTGCTGGATGTCCTGGATGGTCCATCCGTCGCGGTGGATCGTTTGCGCGTGTTCCGGCCCAAGCACGATGGTATAGGGCGCGTCGCCGGAAATGACGTTCGCGCCGACTTGGGAGATCGTGCCCGCGATCGTCTTCAGGAGGCCTTTGCCCGTGGTGCTGGCATGATCATTGATGTTATGCGGCGGCTCGCTTGGCAGCAGCGTCACGACATTGTCGCTGGCGTCGAAACCGCGGCGCACGTGGAACGGCTCCCACGGACTTTCTTCCTCGTTCTCGCCGAAGCAGAAGCTGTATTTGGCCGGCGAGCCGTGCGTCGCCCGGTCCATCTCGCCCGGCTTGGCCCCGCCGACATTGAGCAACGTGAGTTGCAGCGCCCGGCCGATGGTGGCGTTCGCCTTGGTGCCTTGGCCGAAGCAGTTGCTGCCGCAGTTGATCCCCAGCTCGGTGCGGATCGGCCCGTTCACAATGATCCCTTGGGCGCAGGGGTGCGTGGTCGCGAGCGTACCATGCAGGTTGTAATCGGGGTTCAGGACCGCCCGCACTGCACCGACCACGACCGGGAAGTATTCCGGCCGGCAGCCCGCCATCACCGCGTTGGACGCGATACTTTGCAGGGTGGGCACGACCCGGCGCGGCGACATCGGCTCGAACGGCTCGTTGTCGCCGCGGCAGGCCTCGACCATGCGCTCGACTTTTTCTTCGGTCGGCAGCATGACGGGGAACCCGTCGCTCCACCCTTGCTCGGTGGCGTAATCGTTCCATTGATCGAGGTCGAGATCGCCAACCTCGATCACCTCACTCTCGGTAAGGTCCGTCATGTCTTTCCTTCCCGCAGCCTGCTAGGCGTCGACCGCGCTCTTCAGTTCGGTCGATGCAACGTCGATGCGATCGACCAGTTCTTCCGCGTTCAACCCGCCGACCGGATGTTTGACGATCAGCAGCTTGGGGTCCGCCTTGCGGGCCTTGGCTTGGGCACGCACCAGCGGCAGGAAGGTTTCGGTGACGACGATATACGTTTCGACGCCGCGTTTTTCGAGTTCGATACTGTCATGGAAACTCCACGACGAGCACGACCCTCAATCGGCTAAGGCAACGATGGCGCCCTTGTACTTGTCGGCAATCTCGGCATAGAGCGCGTCCGGCGCCGGTTTGGCCGCACTGTCCTTGAAGAAATAGTCGATATTGTCGGTCGCACGAAAGGCGCTCATCTTGTCGCGCACGCCTTCGAGTAACTCACGGGCATTCGGCTTGGAATTCGAGATGATTGCAATGGCGTCCTGGCTCCAATCGGTCGAACCCGTTTCGACCGCATTGCTCAGGTTTTCACTGCCGTCCTCGAGGCCGAAAGATGGATTGACGATCCGCATCTTTCCCTCCTGAAAGGATTTACAACGCATAAACTACGATAAATATAACCCAGTCCGTGCTTGGCCCCAACCGGCGTTGATTCTCAGGCGTTCACCCCACGCCTTGATTTGGCATTTATATGCGGTACGTAATTCCCTAATGTTCTTCACAACGGCTAAATGCGGAGGATCGGCCGATCCCACCGCCCAGTAATTAGGAGAGACACGCATGTCAGGACCGCTTCGCGGCTATCGCGTGGTGGACGTCACGGGTGTGATCGCAGGCCCCTTCGCCACCATGATGCTGGCCGACCAGGGCGCCGATGTCATCAAAGTGGAAGCGCCGCATCGCCCGGATCACACGCGCCATGCCGGCCCGGGCGAGCCGGGCCTCCGCGCGTCCTATCTGAATAACAACCGGAACAAGCGATCGGTCTCGATCGACGTGAAAAGCGATGAAGGCCGTGAGGCTTTGTTGAAGCTGGTCGCGACCGCGGACGTGTTCATCCAGAACTTCCGGCCGGGTGTGGTCGAACGGTTGGGTATCAGCGAGCCCGAGCTGCGTGCCGTGCGGCCCGATCTCATTTACGTCTCGATGAGCGGGTGGGGCGAGAACGGGCCCTTTGCCCATAAACCCGTCTACGACCCGATCATCCAGGCCTTGTCGGGACTGGCCACTGTCCAGGGGGGCTCGGATGCGGAACGCCCGCGGCTGATCCGCACCATCCTGCCGGATAAACTCACCGGTGTGACGGCAGCACAGGCGGTGACCGCCGCGCTCGCCGGGCGGGCCAAGACCGGTGAGGGACAGCATGTGAAGGTCTCGATGCTCGATTCGATCATCGCCTTCCTGTGGTCGTCGGACATGGGCGGGCAGACCTTCGTCGGGCAGGAAGTCAGCGAGCAGAAGGCGGCGACCTTCATCGACCTGATCTATGAGACGAAGGACGATTACATCAGCGTCTCGACCATGACCGACCCGCAATGGACGGCGTTTTGTAAGGTCGCAGACCGTGAGAATCTGCTCACCGATCCGCGCTTCTTGACGCCGTCGCTGCGCGATGAGAACGCGGATGAGCGGTTGAACCTGATCCAGGAGGCATTGCTCGAGCGTCCGGCAGCCGAATGGTTGAAGGTGCTCGACGATGCCGGTGTGCCTTGCGCGCCCGTGTTGACGCGCCGCCAAATGATCGATCATCCGCAGGTCGAGGCCAGCGGCATCGTCATCGAATACGACCATGCCCAGGCCGGACGATTACGGCAGGCGCGTCCGGCGGCCCGCTTTGAGAGCACGCCGACTGAAATCCGCAACGGCGCGCCGGTGCTTGGTGAGCACACTTACGAGGTTCTGGGCGAGATCGGCTATAGCGAGGCGGAGATCGATGCGATGGTCGATGCAAACGTCCTGCACGCGGTGCGTCCCGAAGCAGCGGAGTGATCATGGAATGACCTATCGTCTTTATAACCGCGTCGGGTCCGGCGGATTCGTTGCCGAAGCCGCGCTTGCGCTGGCGGATGCGTCTTATGAGTTGGAGGAATTGGACTCCAAGCCGGGCACGCCGCTGCCGGACAGTTTCCGCACGACCAACCCGTGGCGGCAGGTGCCGACGCTTGTCCTGCCGGACGGGTCGACGCTGACCGAGACGGCGGCGATCCTGATCCATATCGCGGCCTGCTTCCCGGACAAGGGGTTGGCCCCGCCGCCGGGCACGTCCGAACATGCCGCATTCCTGCGCTGGATGGTTTTCACAAACGTTAATGTCTACGAAGCCGTTCTGCGGCGGTCCTATCCCTCCCGCTACACGACCGATCCGAACAGTATTGAGGCGACGCAGGAAGCGGCGATCGCGCGGATGGGGGACGCCCTGACCGTGTTGGAAAACGCGATCGAGACCGGCCCATTTCTGTTGGGTGAGACGATGAGCGTGGCCGATATCTATATCGCCATGCTGTTCGTCTGGTTCCGGGGGACGATCGACGCACCCCGTCTGACCGCACTGACGGAAGGCGTGCGGCGGCACGCCGTCGTCGGGCCGATCTGGCGCCGCCATTTCGGCGACCGGTGATAAGAGAAGTTCGGCGCTAGCCGGTAACGGTGGCCTTGATCAATTGCGGTGAGTCGCCCGCAAGGTGACACTCCCACATTTGCCGGTAGGCGTCTTCCAAGCCGGCGACAAAGCGCGTCGCGTCGAACAACGGCGCGGTCTCGCGTGCTTGGGCGATCCGGGATTTCAGGTCCTGCACCGCGTCGGCATCCTGCGCCAACTTAATCGCCAATGCCTCGTAATCTGCGGCACTGTCGGTGATCAGCGACTCTAAATACATCGTCTGCAGAATGCTGGACGACACCCGCGACGCGAAATGCGACCCCCTCCGCGCGATGACGGGCAGGTCCGCACGCAAGGCGTCGCTGGTTGTCGTATGGCCGCCATAGGTCCAGGTATCGAGGGCGATGTCGGCGCAGCGGAGCCGTTGCAGATGGTCATTCCGCGGGAGCTTGCCGCCAAATCGGACACGGTCTGCGTCGATGCTCCGCGCGGCCGCTTCGCGCTTGAGGCTGGCCGCCGCGTCTTCGTTCGATTCGTACAGCCAAAGGATGCTCCCCGGCGTGGCGTCGAGAATTCGCATCCAGGACTCGAACACGACAGGCTCGATCTTCTGCGCGCCGACGAAGGAACAAAAGACCACCGCATCGTCCGGCAGGCCGACATCGGCCCGCGTGAACGTGCGGTCGGCGTCTGTGTCGGGCAGGCCGTTCATCTGATAGCAGTCTGGCAGGTAGGCGATGGCCTCGCTGTAATGCACGGCGTGGTCCGTCGGGGTAACGACCCGGTCGGTCAGAATGTAGTCGATATAGTCCGCGCCGGTCGTGCCGGGGAAGCCGAGCCAGGTCACCTGCACCGGCGCGGGCCGCTGGGCGCAGATCTGCAGCCGGTTGCCATGGGTGTGGCCGTTCAGGTCGACGAGGATATCGACCTTGTCGCGCCGGATTTGGGACGCTGCGTCGGCATGCGATATCTCGAGCAGATTGGTGAAGCCGTCCGCGTCGCGTTTGACCTTCTCCACATTGTCGCTGCCATCCTCGCCATAGGCCGCATAGGCGCGCACGATGAACCGGTCGCGGTCGTGCAGCTCGAACAGGCCGCGCGTCAGGTGCCCGACCGCGTGGTCGCCGAAATCGCTCGAGAGATATCCGATCGTGATGCGGCCCTCGGAGGAGGCCTTTCCACGACGGCGTTTCACCCCGGCGGGGTTATGAAGGCCGCTCCAATATTGTGCGATGGCGTGGTTCTGCGCCGGGTCGGCGACGCGGGTTACGTTGAACAGCGGCTGTTCGCCGACACCCGATCCGCGTGCCAGCCCGTCCGTATTCTGACGGTCGATGGCTTGCGACAGGTCTTCGAGATGCGCCCAGTCGCAGGCATAGGATGACGCCTTGAACAATTCGGCCGTGGCTTGCGCGGATTGCGGGTCCAACGCGACGGCTTTCTGTAGCGCATTAACCGCGTCGCTGAGGTCGCCGTCGGCGTAAAGGGCGGCGCCCAGGACGATATGCGCGTCGACATAGTCGGCTCGCTGTTCGATGGCGCGCTCCGCATTGGCGATGGCGTCGTCCAGGTAGCCGAGCAGGTGTTGCGCATGGCCGAGGCCGACATAGGGTTCGGCGGCATCCGGCGCAAGGTCGATGGCCTTATCGAAGGCCGTCATTGCGTCGTCCAGTTGTCCCAGCCCGGCGTAGGCGAGGCCTAGGTTGTTATGCGCCTCTGCCATATCGGGATGGATTTTAATCGCCTTGCGGAAACTCTGAACGGCACCGTCGAAATCGTTGAGTGCCTTGAGCGCGTTGCCGAGATTGTTGTGCGCCTCCGCCATGCTGGGATCGAGCCGGACCGCCCGGCGATAACTCGCCGCCGCATCCTCCATCCGGTCCATTTCCTCGTAGATCGTGCCGAGGTTGTTATGGGCCGGTGGGAATTTCGGACGCTCCTTGATCGACCGGGTGACGCGTTCGACCGCCGCATCATTGTCGCCGCTCAGGTTGAAAAGCATGCCCAGCAGGTAATTGGCGTCCGGCTCGTCAGGGTTTGCGTCAAGGACCTGCCGGTAGATCCGTTCCGCCTGTTGGAGCTGCCCGGCTTGATGATGTTGCAAGCCGGTCTGCAGCATTTCCAAATGCGCCGGATCGGTGCCGCCGGAATTACGTTTATTGGCGCGGCGTTGTGAACGATTCATGACGTTAACCCGGGTTGGCAGATTAATTGAGTGGCTCGCTCGTGTCCAAGCCAGGCGGCAGAGTGGAGCAGGACTTGTCGGAGGTCCAGTCCGTTTTCCAATCCCGTTGTCGGGGCATTTAGGAATAGCGCCGCAGGGTCGATTGAAGGCACACTCCGCTCGAATGAACGCGCGCGAAGGGCAATGAGATTGTGACAGACAACGTTTTGGTCGTGCCCGACTTTCTTGCCTATACCATCGGCATCGTCGTCTATTTCATCGGCATGCGTCTGAACGAGCACGTGCCCTTTCTGCGCACCTACAATATTCCCGAGCCGGTGACTGGCGGTATCCTGGCGGCGATCGGGGCGCTCGCGATCTTCGCCGTCTCGGGTGTGGAGCTGCAATACGAATTGGATACGCGCGACCGGCTGTTGGTCTATTTCTTCACAGCGATTGGGTTGAATGCGCGCTTTGCGGACCTGTTGGCCGGCGGCAAGCCACTCTTGATTCTCCTGGTATTAACGCTCGGCTATATCGTGTTTCAGGATGTAATCGGCGTGGTCGCGGCACAGGCGATCGGTCAGCCCAGCGCGATTGGGGTGCTTGCCGGGTCCGCGTCCTTGATCGGCGGGCACGGTACCGCCATCGCCTGGGCACCGGAAATTGCGGCGAACCACGGCGTGCCGAATGCCCTGGAGGTCGGTGTCGCCTCCGCAACGCTTGGCTTGGTATTGGCATGTCTGCTGGGCGGGCCGATCGCGAAGTTCCTGCTCGCCCGCCATCAAATTCAAAATAGTCAGCCGGATGGGAATATCGTCGGTATTCCGCATGAACGCGAAGACACCGAACGCATCAACCATGTCAGCATCATGGCCGTGATCCTGGTGCTGCATATCGCGATCATCATCGGGTATCTGGCGAACGAGTTGATCGGGAATGCGGGAATTCGGCTGCCGCTCTTCGTCCCGTGCCTGTTCGTCGCGATCATTCTGTCGAATACCGTTCCTTACATTTTGCCCAGGATGCACTGGCCCGCCCGCACCCGCGCATTGGCCATCGTGTCCGACTTTTCCCTCGGGCTTTTCATCGCATTGTCGCTGATGGGAATGCAGTTATGGTCCATCGCCGACCTGGCGGGACCGCTGTTGATCCTCTTGGGGCTTCAGGCGACCGCCACCGTGATCTTCATTCTGTTCGTGTTCTTTCCGCTGATGGGAAAGGATTATCTGGCCACGGTGCTGAGCGCGGGTTTTGCCGGTTTCGCCCTTGGCGCGACGCCAACCGCGGTCGCCAACATGACCGCGGTGACAAAGACCCACGGGCCCGCGCCGACCGCGTTCATCATCCTGCCACTCGTCGGTGCGTTTTTCGTCGACATCACCAACGCCTTCGTCATTCAATTTTTCTTGGGGCTTTAGGCCGCGACCCGCGTGCCCGGTGCGGGCGGGTCTTCCGGTGGACCGGCGAAACATTGTGCGACGCTCATCCAGCGTTCGGCCGGGGCGCCGGTCACGGTCAGGTCGGTATCCCGGATGTTCCGGACCTGTGCAACCACTTGGCAGAACGCCACCGCATCGCCTTCGACAAGATTATCCGATGACGGGTCGTTCCATTCCCAAGCTGCGCCGGACGGGGCGGTGAGCCGGACATAGGGCGCGGGACCCGGTAGATCCTCGGCGCGGTTGGCGAAGGTCCAGCCGTAGGTTTTGACGCCGAGCACGGCGATATTCTTGATCCGGTCGGAATTCGCGCGGTCGACGCCCTTCAGGTCGTAGATCTCCTGGCCATGCGCCCATGTCTCCATCTGCCGTGCCGTGGTGAACATGCGCACGCCCATGTCGGGGCCGGCCCAGCGCAGCCGGTCCTTCGGATCGCGCTTTTCCAGCATGTTGCAGAGGCCGTTCAGCGTCTCGCGCCACGTCGCCAGCAGCCGGCGGCCCTTGAGGTCGCCGAACCGTTCGCGGGCTTCCTCGACGCGGGTCAATCCGGCGTCGCGCCGCGCCAGGATGCCGCCGCGCAGGCGGGTGTATTCCTCGGGATCGCGCGCCGACGCGGCGGCGAGCTGGTCGGAATCGTGCAAATGCTGGATGACGTCGTTGATGGTCCAGGCCTTGAACGTAGTCGACCGGTCCCAGTCGCCGTCGTCCAGGCTGTCGAGCAACGCATAAAGAGCGTCGCCTTCTTCGCGCAGATCCACCGCCTGCTGTAGCATGAGAATCGTCCTCTAAGTCGTCTCGTCCGAATGGTGCGGTCAGCGGGCCGACTGTAGCGTCCCGGTTGCGGCGCGTCGAATTTGTTGATTGTGTAGGCGAAGCGTGACGTAACGGTGCGAATGGAGAGTGTAACAACGTGAGTGATGCGTCGAAGCCAGTCTGTCTTGTCGTGGGCGCCGGGGATCATCTCGGCGCGGCGATTGCGCGGCGGTTTGCCCGCGAAGGTTTCCATATCGTCGCCACAAGGCGGCGCGGCGACCTTGCGCCGCTTGTCCAGTCCGTCGAAGCCGTGGGCGGCACCGTGACCGCGCTCCATTCGGACGCGCGCGAGGAAACACAGGTCACCGATTTGATCGCTAAGATCGAAGGCGATATCGGGCCTTTGACGGTCACGGTCTTCAATGTCGGCGGCAACGTCCGGTTTCCGATCGCCGAGACAACGAGCCGGGTCTACCGCAAGGTCTGGGAAATGTGCGCCTTCGCGGGATTCCTCGTGGGGCGCGAGGCCGCCGGGCCAATGGCCGAGCGGGAGCAAGGTACGATCCTGTTCACCGGCGCGACCGCCAGTGTTCGCGGTGCGTCCGGCTACGCGGCCTTCGCCGGCGGCAAGCATGCCCTGCGCGCCCTGGCCCAGAGCATGGCGCGCGAACTGGGGCCGCAAGGCGTACATGTGGCTCATGTCGTGATCGATGGCCCCATCGAGAACGACGCCACACGGGCGCTGTTCCCGGAATCGTTCGAGACGCGTCCGGCGGACGGAATCCTGCAACCGGATGATATCGCCGAAATCTACTGGCACCTGCACAACCAACCACGGTCGGCCTGGACCTTCGAGGCCGATGTGCGGTCTTATGCCGAACCCTGGTAGCGGCACCGCCGAATGGAGAAAAACAAACGATGAGTTTCGAGAAACCGTATGAAGGCCTTCGCGTGGTCGACCTCAGCCAGGGTGTCGCGGGGCCCTACTGTGCCATGCTGCTCGGCCGGCACGGTGCCGACGTGGTCAAAGTGGAGCCGCTGGACGGCGATTGGGCGCGGCTTCTGGCGCCGGTCTATGGCGACAACACGGCCTTCTCGGTCTGCGCCAACATTGGCAAGCGCAGCATCGCGGTGAATCTCAAGAGCGATGCAGGCAAGGATATCGTGGAGCGCATGATCCCGGAGGCCGATGTGTTCCTGGAAGGGTTCCGGCCCGGCGTCATCGAGCGGCTGGGCTTCACCTATGACCGGTTGTCGGAGATCAATCCGGGACTGTTGTATGTATCGATCTCCGGTTTTGGGCAGGACGGGCCGCTGCGGGAGAAACCGGCGATGGACCCCGTGCTGCAGGCCTTCACCGGATTCATGGCCGAGAATAAGGGGCAAGACGGCATTCCACATCGCACGCCGACAATCATCAACGACATGTCGACCGCGCTCTATACGCAGCAGGCGCTTGCCGCCGCGCTCTATGCCCGGCGCGACAGCGGCCGCGGGCGGAAGATCGAAGTAAGCCTGATGCAGGCGTCGGCCAACCTGCAGACGATCCGGCTGATGAGCGGGTATCGCGACGGTCCCTACAAGCCGGGCATGGTGCCGAACGGAACTTATGTGACGGGTGACGGCTGGATACAGCTCGTGATTATCCGCGATCACGAGTTCCAGAAACTATGCGTGGCGCTTGGCCTGGATGAACTGGGGGCCGATCCGCGATTCGCGACCGGCATTGGCCGGTTGGAGCACCGGGAACACGTCAACACGGCGGTGAGCGACCGGCTCAAGTCCAAGCCATCGGCTCATTGGCGCGACGTGCTGACGGAAGCGGGCCTGCAGAACGAAGTGGTGCAGGACTACGAGCAATTCATCCACCACCCGCATGTCGAGGAAACCGGTTTGATCTCCTGGCTCGAGCAACCGGGCTCGGAGACGCCATGGCCGGTGCCCAATGTCCCGGGCCTGCCGCGTCTCGATCCCGAGGTCATGGAAACCATTGCGCCGCGGATCGGGCAGCATACGCGCGAAGTCCTGACCGATATGGGATACGCTGCCGCTGATATCGACGCACTGGCGGCGGCCGGCGATATCGGGCTCTAGGAAACTTCGTTCGAAAGATGGCGGGTGAGGGTTAGCCCGTGCCGATTTTTTTGTCGCGGATTGCGGCATCGATTCCGGTGAGCACTTGATCGAGCGTCCGCGCGCGATGGGTTCTGATCAATGCGGTCGCGGTATCGCCATCACCCGCAATCACCAGATCCATGAGCCGCTGGTGTTCCTTGTCGATCTCTGTCGAGTAGTTCTCGTCGTAGACCATATCCTTCAGAAAAATGCGGCGGTAGCGTTCGGCATGGCTGGCCAATTGGTCGTAGAACCTCAGGAGCCAGGACGATCCGCAATCGCTCAGCAATTCCAAATGAAACATTCGATGCCGGTCTTCGCGTTGGTTGACGCTTTCCCTATCGCTCAGCCGGACGACCGATGCTTTTTTCAACCGATGCAAGGCGACCAGCAACCGTTCCTCGAGGTCTTCGCTGCGGTTTGCGATGGATTTGGCGAGGGCCTTGCATTCCAAGTCATTTCGCAATTCGTTGATGTTCAGGAAGTCTTGCCGCGATAGGCCGCGGACGCGGAACCCTTTCTTGCCCTCGGCGATTACGAAGCCTTCCGCCGCAAGGCGCGCGAGCGCTTCACGGCAGGGACTGGTGCTGGAGCGATAGGTGGATTTCAGCCAGTCGACGCGCAGCTGCATGCCGGGGTCGAGTTCGCCATCGCGGATGCGCTGGCGCATGTCCGCATAGAGCCTGAACGCGATTGTGTCAGGCTGAGACTCCGCCAACATCTCTAGGACGGGTACGGGTCCGTTCATTCTTTCCCCGATGTCATTCGCGTTTCATCCACCATTTTTCCATTCTCGAATACCCGCGCCACGGGAATTCACGACCAGAATCACCAGCACGGCGCACTCTTATATCAATCCATCGCCGTTACGAACATAAATGAGTCTGGAATCAAGATATACGAAAAAATATTGTTTCCGCTTTCAATAATATGATAATGGATGAATTAATAATAATCGATTATTTATCTTTTCATGACTGCCCATGGGCTAATGAACTTGCCGTTTTCGGCGGAAGAGGGAGAGAGCGATGAAGATCAATGGATACACAGCAGCCGTCACCGGCGCCCTGTTCGGCGCGATATGCGCATCGACCGGCGCAAGCGCTGAAACCTGGAAATTCGCCAGCAAGATGCCGACCGATAGTCCGGAAGGGAAAGTGTTTCAGTATTTCGCCGATGAAGTGGCGAAGAATACCGGTGGGAAATTGAAGGTCCGAATTTTCCCGTCCGAGCAGCTCGGTAAATCCGCGGCGGCCCTGGAGCAGTTGCAGAAAGGCACGATCCAAATCTACGCCGAAGGGTCGGTATGGATGCGGAAATGGTCGAAGGATATCGAAACGATCAACACCCGGTTTGTCTTTAAGGACCGGGCCGCATGGGTTCGTTTCGCCAAGTCGCCGATGGTGCAGAAATGGTATGCGGATGCCGAGAAGAAAAGCGGCGTCAAAGTGCTGGGTGATCTGACCGGTATCCTGCGCGGGCCGTATCGCGTGGTCGTGTCGAAGGAACCGATTAAAACGATGGGCGATTTCAACGGACTGAAAATCCGCCAATCGAAAGCCAAGATGGGGGCGCTGGCCTACGGTACGCTGGGCGCCGAGGTGCGCGCGCTGTCGTGGACCGGAACCTATCAGTCGATGAAGACCGGCATCGTCGCGGCCGTCACGAGCCCGGCAGCCTTGGTGGAATCCATGAAATTCTACGAAGTCGCCCCGAACATCACGCGACTGGACGAGTTCTATCAATCGATCGCGTTGATGATGAATGGCGCCTCCTGGAACAAGCTTTCCAAGGGTTCGAAGGACGCGTTGTTAAAAGCGCATGCCGCTGCTTCGAAAAGGAGCCACGAGGTCATGGACGGCGCGACCGAAACGGCGTTCGCGCGCATGAAGAAAAACGGCGTCAAGTTCGGCAAACTCGACGTCGCACCTTTCGTGAAGAAGCTGCGTCCGGTTTATCAGGAATTGGAAGCCAAGGGTGACCTTCCGAAAGGGTTCCTCGCCGCCGTTGATAAAGCGAACGGTTCCTGACGCCGGATCGATCGATGGATCGTATCCTGACATCCATAGACGGCTGGCTTGGGCGAATCGACAAGCTCTTCCTGCTGTTGGCCGGTCTGTTGCTGATCGCGATGTTGGCGGGTAACGCCGCCAACATCGCGTCCCGCAATCTGTTCGGCGTCGCGATCCTGTTCGTATTTCCCTGGACCATCGTATTTTTCGTCTGGGGAAGTTTCCTGTGTTTCTTCGTGATCTACCGCCGCCGCCGTGAC
Source organism: Alphaproteobacteria bacterium (assembly GCA_021774335.1). Classification (GTDB taxonomy): domain Bacteria; phylum Pseudomonadota; class Alphaproteobacteria; order UBA8366; family UBA8366; genus JAJFJD01. Next base: position 39,481 of record JAJFJD010000053.1, on the reverse strand, counting down.
ATTGCGGTCGAGTTCCTTGTGGATCGGTTGCCGCCCCGGCTGCGGCGGGCGACGCAGCTAATCGCGAAACTCGTTACGCTCGGCGTTACCGGTGTCCTGATCTGGCAGGCGCCCGGGGTATTGGCGTTGCAGGTCGGGCCAATCTCCGAACTCGTCGATATCGAACGGTACTTGCTGTCGATCCCCCTCTTTATCAGCAGCTTTCTAATATTCACCGATACGTTGGTCGACATCCTGCGTGGAAGTCCGGAGCGCACCTGAATGGCCCTACTACTGCTGCTGGGATTCTTCGTCCTGCTTCTTATGGGGGTGCCGATCTCGATGGCGATGGGGGCGGCGATCATCTCCACGCTCGTGTTTTTCGATTGGGGTGACTCGCTCTACATCCTGCCGACGCAGATCCTCGAAGGCGTCAACAAACCATCCCTGATCGCCGTGCCCTTCTTCATTCTGGCAGGCAATTTGATGAACGCGGTCGGCATGACCGATCGCATCTTCTCCTTCGCTTCCTGTCTGGTCGGACATTTCCGGGCCGGCCTGGCACAGGTGAATGTCCTGTCGTCGATGGTCTTCGCCGGTGTCTCCGGTTCGTCCACCGCGGATATGGCCGGTCTCGGCGCGGTCGAGATCAAGGCGATGCGCGAACGCGGCTATCCGCCGGAATACGCGGCGGCAATCACGCTGGCGTCCGGCCTGATCGGCCCGATCATTCCGCCCTCGATCGCGCTTGTCGTTTATTCCTTCCTGTCGGGCGTTTCCGTTGGGCGGCTATTCCTCGGCGGCGTCGTGCCTGGCGTGCTCGTCGGCCTGTCCCTCATGATCTACAACCGCGTGGTGGCGTCTCGGTACAATTTCCCACGGGAGGAACGCGCGACCCTGCCGCAGATCATCGCCAGCGGGAAAGACGGCTTGCTGGCCTTGGCGGCCCCGGCCATCATCCTGTCGGCCATCACACTCGGATTCACGTCGGCGACCGAGGCCGGCGTCCTGGCCTGTTGTTACTCGCTGCTCGTTGGCGCGCTGTTCAAGACCCTGAACAAGGACGCGTTGTGGAAGGCCGTGACCGACACGGCCATGATGAGCGGCGTGATCATGATCATCGTCGGTTACTCGATCGCCATGGGATGGATCATCACCATTGAAGGGATTCCCGGCCAGCTTGCGCAGGCCTTCCTGGCGATTACCGACAGCAAGCATGTCTTTCTGATCCTGACGATCGGCCTGCTCGTCATGCTCGGCTGCGTTATCGAGAATGTGCCGTTGAAACTGATGCTGGTCCCCATCCTGCTGCCGATCGTGGATCAATACGGCGTAGACCGCGTTCACTTCGGCCTCGTCCTGACATTGACGGTGTTGATGGGGCACGCCACGCCCCCGATGGGATTGGGGCTCTACGTCATGACGACAGTCAGCGGCCTGCCCTTTGAAAAGATCGTCGTCGCCGTCGCACCCTTCCTGATCCCGCTGGCGGCGGTCCTGATGCTCATCACCTATGTGCCGGAAACCGTGTTGTTCCTGCCGAACCTCATCATGGGGCCGGGATAGCGCCCCGTCGCGGTTATGTTCGAAGCGCAGGGAGCCCGACCCCGGTCGATTCGAATCCGCCGTCGACCGCAAGGACCTGCCCGGTGACGTAGCTCGCCTTGTCCGAACAGAGGAACACGATGACCTCGGCGATCTCCCGTTCGACGCCGTAGCGGTTGAGCGGGATCGCGTCGTGATAGGCCGCGCGAATCTCCGGCGTGTGGACCGCCAGCGCCAGTTTGGTGTCGACCGGTCCGGGTGCTACGCAATTCGCCCGCACACCGAATTCGCCCCACTCGGCGGCCTGCTGCTGGGTTAGATGGATGACGCCCGCCTTGCTGGTGCCATAGGCAACGCGCAGCGTGCTGGCGCGCAGCCCCGAGATCGAGGCGATGTTCACGATGGCGCCCTTACTCTCGATCAACGCCGGCGCGGCGCCCTGCGAGCATAGGAAAACTCCGTCCAGATTGGTCGCCATCACGGCGCGCCATTGCTCGAAGCTGGTCTCACCGATAGGGCCGAAGTCGGCGACACCTGCATTGTTGACCAATGCGTCGAGCCGTTTGAACTCCTTCTGCACTTCACCGAGCATCCGGTCTACCTGGTTGGGGTCGGAGACGTCGCAGACCATCGGCAGCACGTTGTCCAGGTCCCGGGCAGCCGCAAGCAAGGCGTCGGCGTCCCGGTCGATCATGGCGACGCGCCGTCCTTCCTCCAGAAATAATTGTGTTGTGGCCAAGCCGATCCCGCGCGCCGCGCCGGTTACGATGGCTGTTTTTTCCGTCATGCTGTCCTCGGTCTCCGGATGTCTTTGAGTGTTTGTGCCGACCTTACATCTTTCCGTCCTGGCCGGCAGGACGATTCGCAGGATTCCGCCGCGGCCGCTATTATCCGGCGAAGCAGATTGATCTATCCATACCGGGAAAGGGTTGTGTCATGGCCAGCACGGATGAGGTCCGCGTCTTAGCAGGATCAGGGGTGTGCGGTGCGGGATTCCGCGCCGAATCGCTCGAAGAGGGGATGGGCAAGAAGCCCCATTTCATCGGCTGCGACGGTGGGTCGACCGATCCCGGACCCTTTCCGCTGGGGTCGGGCCAGACGAGCTTTGCCAAGACGTCGATCAAGCGCGATATGCGGTTGATGCTACTGGCCGCGCGCAAGGCGAAGGTTCCCCTGCTGCTGGGCACGGCCGGCACGGCGGGCGGCATACCGCATGTGCAGGCCGCTCGGGATATCCTGATGGAGATCGCCGAGGAGGAGAATCTCAAATTCCCGCTCGCGGTGATCCATGCCGAGCAGGATAAGGAATACCTCAAGAAGCGCCTCCGGGAGGGTCGGATCAAACCGCTCGACCCGGCGCCGCATTTCGACGAGGAGACCATCGACAAGTCCGAACGGATCGTCGGCATGATGGGCGAGGAACCGTTCATGAAGGCGCTGGATAACGGCGCCGAAGTCGTTCTGACCGGACGGTCGAGTGACTGCGCGATCTACGCCGGCATTCCCATCCGCAACGGAATCCCCGAAGGCATCGCCTGGCATGCCGCTAAAATCCTGGAATGCGGCACGGCGGCGGTCGAGCAGCGGAAGTCGTCGGACAGCCTGTTCGCGACCTGCCGCAACGACCATTTCGTGATCGAGGCGTTGGACGACACGTTGCGCTGTACGCCGCAAAGCGTGGCCTCGCATAGCCTGTATGAGAATGCCGACCCCTTCCGGCTGATCGAATCGAACGGGACGATGGACCTCAGCGGCTCGCAATACGAAGCGCTCGACGACAAGCGCGTGCGCGTTTCGAACAGCGCCTTCGAACCCGCCGACCGCTACACAGTAAAGCTCGAAGGGGCCGAATTGGTCGGCTACCAGACAATCGTCATCGGTGGCGTCCGCGATCCGTATATCCTGCGCCAGCTCGATAGCTGGATCGAGAAGATTTATGCGAGCGTGCACAAGCGTGTGCATGACGTCTATGGCGACGCCATCAGCCACGACGACTATGTCTTCAACATCCGGGTTTACGGGAAAGACGGCGTGATGGGACCGTTGGAACCTGAGACGGAACTGCGGACCCACGAAGTGTGCATGATCATGGAGGCGACCGCGCCGACCCAGGACATGGCGACCTCGGTCGCGACCGTCGCCCGCCACAAGGCGCTGCACGAGCCGATCCCCGAGTGGAGCGGTTTGATCACCGGTCTTGCTTGCACCTACAGCCCCGCGCATCTCGAACGTGGCGCGGTCTACCGGTTCAATGTCAATCATGTGGTCGAGCCGGACGACCCGTATGAGATGTTCCCCATCGAATACGTGAATGTCGGATAACGGGCATCGTTGGAGAGAGATGGTATGGCGACATTAGGCGAACTTGCGAAACTGATCCGGTCGAAGAATGCCGGCCCTTTCGTCATGACGATCGACGTGATGTTCGGTGACGAGGAAACCTACGAGAAGGTTAAGAAGTCCGGCGTGCTGAGCCGCAAACTGATCGCGGAGACCTACAAGATTTCCGAGAACCAGGTGCAATTCTTCGAAGTCGATAACTGCTACGCCTTCAAGGCCTCGATTCCGCGGCCATTTTTCCAGGGCGACCTGATGGACAGTGACAGTCATGCTGGCCAGCAATACGCGCCCTTCGTGGATATCGAGGTTCCGGGAACTTAGGCGGCTCTAGCCGTCGAACAGGCCGCGCCAGCCGGACCAGTCTACGATAATGGCCGCCATCAGCTCATACCCTGCCGCGGTTGGATGCAGGCCGTCCGAGGCCCGCAACGCCAAATCCCACGCCGGGTCGGCGCTGAGCGGCGTGAAAACATCGAGATACGGAATGTCGAGGCCGGCGGCCATGGCGGCATAGGCCGCGCTATACGCGGCGATGTCGTCGTTCCTGAAGTCGTAGATCACGCCCGGCAGGCGATCCAACGGCATCATCGCCTCGACCACCGGCGTCGGGCCAATCGAGAGGACTGGGCCGAACGCCTTCGCTTTGGTCAGCATGCCGCCGATCAGGTTGAGCGATCGGTCGAGCGGTACGCGCTGGCCGTCCAGCGCTTCGCTTTTCTCATGCGCGCTGTCGTTGATGCCGACGGCGAATATCGTGGCGCAGGTATATCCCGGTTTGAGCCGGGCCCGGCATTCTTCTTCCCAGCGCGGTTCGATCAGGGCTGACGTATCGGCGCGGATGCCGAGATTGTAGACCGTCACGTCGTGTCCGCGTGCAACCTCCGCCTGGCCGACGCGCATCGGCCAGCCGAGCAGGGTTTCGTCGCCGGTCCCTTGGGTGATGCTGTCGCCGATGAAGCCGATGCGGATTTGGGTCATTCACCGTGTCCTTGGTTTTGGCGTTACCGGATTGCCGCCTGCAGGTCGATCATGACCGGCGCGTTTCGCGGTAGCTGCATCATGCCGAGCACGCTGCGCGGGTGCTTGCCGGCGTCGCCGAAGGCGGTCGTGAAAACGCCGGAGGCATGATCGGCGATGCGCGAGATGCCGTCGAAACCCTCGGTGCAGGCGACATAGCAGCGAAGCTGCAGAATTCCGTCGATACGGTTTAGGTCGCCGCCCGCCGCGTGCTTCATCCAATTCAGCGCCTGCAGCGCGCAAATCTGCATCTGTCGCGACGCTTCCGCCTCGTCGATGTCGCGGTCTACCTTGCCGAATGCTGCAATCTCGCCGTCTTCCTTGGCGAGCTGCCCGGCCAGATACACGATGCCGTTGTGCAGCTTGTAGGGTTCGTAGTCGAATGCCGGCCTGCCGGGTTCGGGCAGTATCAGGCCGGCGTCGCGCAGTCGGGATTCGGGGTCCATGGAGCCTCCTGATTTGAGGGCGGCCGCGGGCGGTCAGCCGCGGCGCGCCATATAGCGTTCATGCTGGCTGATGGCGGCGACGCCGTTGGATGCTGCCGGTAGTTCGTCATAGGTCGGGATGCCGCGATCCAGCGCGAGGGCGCGGTACCGGACCTTCGCTTCCTCGTAGCGCGGATTGCCGTCGGACCGCAGGACGAGCAGGAAATGCGCTTTGTCGGGATGGTCGCGGCGGACGCGTTCGCCCGCATCGAGGAAATTCACCATCAGCTCGTCGCCGTCGTCGGCCTGGCTGACGATGACCGACATGTTGATATGCATGACCACCATCTGCGGGGATTCCTGCTCGAAGATGGTGCGCAATACCGTTTCCGCATCGCGTCCCTCGTTGGAAATCAACACCGGACGCGGCGCGTCGACCGGGTTGGTGTAGGTGGCGCCCGGGTCGAGCGCCAGCGCATCCAGCATGTCGACGGTGGATTGGCGGAACGGCGCCACGGTGATGCCCGCGCGTGCGAAGGTATCGACGCCAAGCACGCTGGTGCCGCCGCCGTTGCCGAACAGCACCGCTTCGGTCGTCGGCCGGTCGGGGCGCGGCGTCAGGCATTGCAGCGCCAGCAGCTTGTCGATGAATTCGTCGAAAGTCTCGGCAAGGATGGCGCCGGTCTGCCGCGATAGCGCCTGCCAGATACGATCGTCCCCAGCGAGCGCGCCGGTATGCGATACCGCCGCCGATTGGCCGAGGTCGCTGCGCCCGCCTTTGAGGATGACCACCGGTTTGATTGGCGCACGGTTGCGCAGCAGATCGAACATTCGCCGGCCGTCCTTCACCCCTTCGAGATACATTCCGACAACCCGCGTTTCCGGATCGGCGAGATAGAACTCTAGCAGGTCCTCCGGGCCGATATCCGCGCAATTACCGACGGTCATGACGCCGCTGAAGCGCAGGCCGCGATGGTTGCCGCGCCGGATCGTGTCGACGCCGAGCCCGCCGCTTTGCAGGATAACGCCGACCGATCCTTTGTCCGGTAGGGCGTCGTAACAGAAGGTGAGGCCGCCGCGCGGGGAATACCCGCCATTGCAGTTCGGCCCAAGCACCCGCACGCCGGACTCCCGCACCGCCGCGACGAGGTCCTGTTGCAGGGCGTCGTTGCCGCTTTCGGTAAAGCCGCTGGATGTGACATGCGCGAACTGCAGGCGGCCTTTCGCCTGGCGCAACAGGTCGGGCACACCCGCGCCCGGGATCGCGACATAGGCGTAGTCGACCGGCGCCGGTGTGTCGGCAAAACTGGGATAGGCCTTCAACCCGTCCAACTCCGTTGCGGTCGGGTGGATCGCGATCAGTTTCTCGCGGTCGAAGCCATAGGTCAGCAATTGATCGATGGCGATGTTGGCGCGGTTCGGACGGTTGGTCGACGCGCCGATGACGGCCATAAGGTTCGGCATGAAGAGGGGGGCGAACCGGGCCCGGATAGCGTCGGCATCGCCGGCCGGTGCGGCGTTCTGCGGCTGAGGGCCGGGTCCGGTTTTCATGACGATACGGGCATCGGCGGCAACCGCCCCGTTGCCGGAGACGATCAGCGGATTGATGTCGAGTTCCTGGACTTGGTTCTGGAAGCGCATCATCAACCCGTCGGACCCGCCGACCCGCAGCAGGACGTCGAGCAGCGCATCTTTCGACGCGGCGATGCCACCCCGCGCACCCTCCAGGATCGGTGTAGCGGTCAGTTCGGCCAACATTTCCTCGGCGTCCGCGCGGTCGATGGGACACAGCCGGAATGCAACGTCGGCGAAAACCTCGACGAACACGCCGCCCAGCCCGACCATGACGGCCGGTCCGAATTGCGGATCGTTGAAGCCACCAACGATCACCTCATGTCCGGCGGGCGCCATTTCCTCGATCAGGAAACCGTCGAGCGCGATCCCCTGTGTGCCAACCGCATTTTGCATTGCTGTTGCGGCGGCGCTCGCGTCGTCCGCTGACGCCAGGTTCAGTCGTACCGCGCCCGCATCGCTTTTATGGATGAGGGATGACGCGATCCCTTTCACCGCGACGGGAAATGTCAGCGGTGAACAGACGTCGGCGACCTCGTCAGGATTTGCGGCCGTGCTGCCGCGGGGCACGGTAACACCCAGGGCGGACAGGATGGCCTTGCCGTCGGGCTCGCTAAGCGTGGTTTGGCCTCGGTCGATGGCCGACATGAGAATTTCGGCCGGATCAGAAGGTGACGGCGGAATGGCAGCGACTCCATGGGCTGAGATTATTCTTCGATAATCGGGCTAACCCTGGAACCATACCGCCAATCGAGTGACTCGATCCAATCCGGACATATTGATTGTTCGCGAGGGCCGTTTGCTCGCCTATTCCGCCGCTTGTTGCATCTCCGGCTCGGGGTACAGTTCATCCATCGCCATGCTGCGGCCGTTGTCGAGCACGACGCGCGCGTGGAAACGTTTGAGGAGACGCGGTTCCGGCACGCCGCAGCTATGGGCGATTATGCCGACCTCTTTCTGCATGTTCTTCGCGTAGTTCGCCACACGCACCGATTTGCTGGCCGGGTCGAGGCCGTATTGCAGTTTTGGATCGTGCGTGGTGATGCCGGTTGGGCAGGTGTTCTTGTTGCACTGAAGCGCCTGGATGCAGCCGAGCGCGAACATGAAGCCGCGTGCCGAGTTCACGAAATCCGCGCCCGCGCAATAGGCCCAGGCGACGTCGGACGGATTGATCATCTTGCCGCTGGCGCAGACCTTTACCCGATCGCGCAGGCCATGAACTTTCAGGATATCGACGACCAGCGGCAGGCTCTCGCGCAGCGGCATGCCCATGTTGTCGATCAGGCTCATGGGCGCGGCGCCGGTGCCCCCGTCGGCGCTGTCGATGGTGATGAAGTCGGGCGCGCTTTCCTTACCGCGCTCATTGATCCGCTTGCACATGGACTCGAAAAATCCGTAGGCGCCGACCACGGCTTTGAAGCCCACGGGTTTGCCGGTGACGTCGCGGATGTAATTGAGCATGTCGATCAGGTCGTCGACGCAATCGACTTCAGGATGGCGGTTCGGGCTGATGGCGTCTTGGCCGATGATGATGCCGCGGATCTTCGAGATTTCCTCGGTGACCTTCGCGCCGGGCAGAATGCCGCCTTTACCCGGCTTCGCGCCTTGACTGAGTTTCAACTCGAACATCTTGACCTGGTCGTGCGCGGCCACCTCGCGCAGCTTGTCCTCGTCGAAGCCGCCTTCGGGCTTGCGCACGCCGAATTTCGCGGTGCCGATCTGGAAGACGATATCGGCGCCGCCTTCGAGATGGTACGGCGACAATCCGCCCTCGCCGGTATTCATCCAGACGCCGGCCTTCTTCGCTCCGGCGGACAGTGCGCGTATCGCGGGGATCGAGATCGCGCCGTAGCTCATGCCCGAGATGTTGAAGGTGCTCGCGGTGGCGTAAGGGTGCTTGCAGTAGGGGCCGATGACGACCTCGCCGGGTTCCTGCGAATCTTCTTCCAGTGTCGGGAAGGGGCAGTTCACGAAATACACCGTACCCGCGGGCCGCAGGTCGCGGGACGAGCCGAAAGCCACCGTGGAATCGACATCTTTCGCCGCCCGGTAGACCCACGAGCGTTCGGCCCGATTGAACGGCATTTCTTCCCGGTCGAGGGCGAAGAAATACTGCCGGAAGAATTCCCCGAGATGTTCAAAGAGATAGCGGAACCGGGCGATGACCGGATAGTTGCGCCGCAGCGTGCTTTCCCGCTGGGTCTTGTCGCGGATATAGGTGAAGACGAACCACAGCACGCCGATCCCGACCACGAAGATGAACAGGAGGGACAGGAATTCCAGCAAAGCGATGACAAAATGCGGAAGTTGGCTCATATCCATCGTGTATCGCTCCAAGCGTAAATCTTACCGGCGGCGTCCGCCCGTCTGCGGATCATTGTACCGCAAGCGGCCACACGGCCCGATCACATTTGAGTGGTGTCGGTTGAGTGTGGCCGGTTTGGTGTGCTGGGGGATCACTCAAAGACCGGCGTTTCCTTGGAATATTGTTCCTCCAGCAAAGGCCGGAAGCGGGCCATCAGCTCTTCGTTCGCGCCGAGTGGCGGCTGCTGATCGGCCGGCAGCAGCGGTTTGTAGGTGATATCTCCCAACTCTTCGGCATGGGTGTCCTGCGCGCGTTCGACGATCTCAGGATCGATGAAGGTATCGAGCACCGAGGCCGCCAACGCCTTGGCCCCCGCGACCGCGCCCTTATGCGCGATCGAATGCGCCAGCACCGCGCCGCCGGTCCAGTGATGGTAGCTCACACCGGGCACATTGCTGGGAAACCACAGCCGGGCGCTCGGCACTTTCCAAGTGATGTCGCCGCAGTCATTCGACGCCATGATCATTTCCGCTGGGCCGGTCAGCGGGCGGGCTTCGGTGTGCAGGCCGATCTCCGGCGCATCGGCGGCTTTCTGAAGTGCCTTGGCTAAGGTTTGCTCCTCGTCGCTCCAGTCCGGCACGCCGATCATGTCGATGTTCCGTTGCACGGTTTCCGCTAGCGTGCGGTTGGCGCGGACCGGCCAGACGGCGCTTTTCACCGTGACGTCCCAAGTCGTCTTGGTCATCAGTGCCGCGCCCTCGGCGATCTTCTTGGCCTGCTCGAAGAGCGCATAGGCGCCGTCTGCCGATGGGTCGCGGAAATACCACCAGACGCTCGCCTCCGCCGGTATTACGTTCGGTTGCGTCCCGCCGTTGGTGATTGCGCGATGGGCCCGCATCGTCGGTTCCATATGTTCGCGGTATTGCGCCACGCCCATGTCCATGAGGACGACGGCGTCCAGCGCATCGCGGCCACGCCAAGGGGCCAAGCCCGCATGCGCCGTTTCGCCGTGGAAGGTGAACTCGGCCGAAACCGCGGCGATCTGGATTTGTCCGTATTCGGTGGCGAGTTCGCCCCAGATGTGATCATGGAAGGCCGCATCGACGTCGTCGAAGTATCCATCGCGTACGAAATATGGCCGGGCCAGCACCAACTCCTCGGCGGGAGCGCCAAAGACCTTGAGCGTGCCGCCAATGCCGAACTGGTCCTTCGCTTTCTTGATCGCCAGCGCGGCGGCGACCATCACTGCGGCGTTGACGTTATGCCCTTCGCAATGACCGGGCGCGCCGGGGATGATTTCCTGCTTCTCGGCGATCCCGGAAGCCTGCGAGTTTTCCGGGTTGGCGTCGTATTCGGTATGCATCGCGATGACCGGATCACCGCTGCCGTAGGTCGCGAGAAAGGCCGTCGGGAACCCCGAGATGCCGCGTTCGACGGCGAATCCGTGCTCTTCCAGGATGCCGGTCATCAATTTGACCGTTTCAATCTCCTGCAGGCCGGGTTCGGCAAAGCGGAAGATCGCATCGCCCAAGGACGCGATGGCCGCGGCGTTGCGGTCGAGATAGTCGAAGACGAAGCGCGTTTCCGCGCTGACGTTGCTTGCTGGCATGATGCTGATTCCGGTGCGCGGTGGAGACTGCGCTATATTAGGCAACGAACCGCCCGGTTGGAATTGCAATCCTGCTATTGCCGCGGCGGCGTGGCTGCAAAGGTGAAGTATGGACGCCCTCTTGCCTGAGGAAATCGGCGCGATCCGCGATACCGTGAACCGCTTCATGGAGGTCGAGGTCAACCCGGTTATGGATGATTTCGAAGCGAGCGGCACCTTCCCGCGCGACTTGGTGAAGAAGGCGGGGGCGACCGGGCTTTATGGGTCGGTCTTTCCGGAATCGGTCGGCGGCACCGACATGGGGTATCTCGTGGCATCCGTCATTTCCGAGGAAATGGCGCGCAACGACGTGCGCTTCTCCGCCTGCATCAACCAGCAATCCTCGACTTGCCCACAATGCATTTACGCGGGTGGAACGGTCGAGCAGGTGATGAAATACGTGCCGCCACTGCTGGCCGGCGAAACCATCGGCATGATGTCGCTGACCGAGCCGGCCGGCGGGTCCGATCCGCTGGGCGCGATGAAGACCACGGCCAAACGCGACGGTGACGTCTATCGCATCAATGGATCGAAGATCTTCGCGTCGATGGCCAACGAGACCGATGTCGGTGTGCTGCTGGCAAAGACCGATCCGGATGCAGGTGCGAACGGCGTTTCCGCCTTTATCGTCGAGCCGAAGAAATATCCCGGTTTCGACGCACGGCCCATCGAAATGCAGGGACTGTCCAAGGCGTTGCGCACCTGCGCGGTCTTTCTCGACGATTTCGTGGTCCCGGCAGGGAATCGCCTCGGCGAAGAAGGCGCGGGCTTCAAGATCGTCATGCGCGCGTTGCAGCCGGGCCGGGTGACCGTCGCGGCCAAGGCGCTCGGCGTGGCGCGGGCCTGTTTCGAGGATGCGGTCCGCTATGCCAACGAGCGCGAGTTACGCGGCCGGCCAATCGGCAAGTTCCAGATGATTCAGTCCGAGATCGCCGAGATGGCGGTGGCAATCGAGGCCAGCCGGGCGCTGGTCTACGAAGCGGCGCAATGCATGGACGCGGACTTGCCATCGAACCGGATCGCGTCGCTGGCAAAATACCACGCGTCGCAGACGGCGAAGATGGCGGCCGACAAGGCGCAGCAGATTTTCGGCGGCTACGGGCTCGCGGTCGAGTACCGTGTGTCCTGGCTGAAATCCTACGCCGATCTGTTCTTTACCGGCGAGGGCACGGCCAACGTGCAGAAAATCGTGATTGCCGAGGATGCGCTCGGCTACAAGGTGGCGGACCGGCATCACGGCCTGACGGGCCTGCGCGACCCGCGCAAGGACGACGTTGCCAAGGAGCGGAGCGGTACTGCCGTCGACTAGGATCGCAGCAGGCGCGCGATCTCGGGTAAAGCACCGGGCGAGTCGAATTCGCGTAGCGCATTCAACAGGGTGCGCGCGCGGTCGTGGAGAACAGGTTCACTCAAGGTGATGAATTTCTCTCCCAGATCGGTCCAGTTCATTGGATTGCCGGGATGGCCGAGTGACAGGTCGGTCGCGCCGCGCAGGATACGGCCGTCCGCCAACGTTACTTCCACCGCGGAATCGAGCATCTTGCGTCCTTCTTCCGGACGCACGTCGACCAGGGCGGTGAGCCGGCGCAACGTCGGATCCGCCACGGTGTCCGCCGTGAAATCTGTGGCGCCCGCCTCCCGGCCTGAAAGGGCCAGTGCGACGCAGAAGGCCACGCTGAACTTCGCTTCCAATGGCGATTTCGGATCGGTGAAATGGCCGACCTTTTTCACGCCTGGCGCCACATAGGCGGTAATCGCGGTAACCGCCGCCGGATCGACCTGACCGGCGATCTCGCGCGCGGCGTCGATCGACGGGTGGATGCCGTGCAGGCAGGCGTAGGGTTTGAAGGATGTCTTCAGGACGGCCCAGTCGGTGCCGAGCGTGTCGGCGTTCAAGGCCGTCAAATGCGCGCTGCCGTCCTGCACGAAGGCGCGGGCGAAACCACCGTCGGGTTCCAGCAGGTCGAGCGCGGCATCGAAACCGGACCGAGCGAGATTTGCGCAGACGATCCCGTCCGCCGCGGCGCGTCCGATCTGGAACGGTTTCGCCATGCTGCCGAGCGAACTGCGCAGGCCCGATGCCTGGGTGGTTGCGAGCGCCACGGCATGCGCTGCCCGGTCGGCATCGAGTGCTAGAAAGGCCGCCGCGGCGGCGGCCGTGGCAATCCGGCCCAGCACGCCGGATGGGTGGAACCAGCGAAACTGCAGGCTGAATCCCATCCGGCGGCCGGATAGTTTCGCTGCGACCTCGTAGCCGGCGATGAAGGCGCGCAGCAACCGGTCTCCGTTGTCGAATTTGGGATCGGTCATCGCAAGCAAGGTCGCCCAGAGGACGGCGCTGAAATGCGAATCCGTCGGGATATGAGTGTCGTCGAAGTCCAGCGCATGCGCCGCCGTCCCGTTGACCAGCGCGGCCTTTTCCGGCTCGGCGCCGTTGGCGAAGCGTGGTGCCGCGGCATCGTCCAGGCCCGCGTAGCGCGCAACGGCGCGAGTGACCGGTTCGCGGCTGCCGGCGATGGTGACGCCAGTCCAATCGACAAGGCATTTGATTGCGGCATCGCGGGCGTCGTCCGGCAAGGCCGCATCGCATGCGCCGGATACGAAGCGGCCGATCAGGTCAGCATTGGTCATGCGCCGATTTGCTCCCTAGGCGGCTTCGTCGCGAATGCGCTTCGCGACCAGCATGCGCAATTCTCCGTCGAGGCAGAGTTCATCCTTCTGGTTATGGACTGTCGCGCGCAGCACCATCACGCCGGTCGTACGCTGCTCGATCAGATCGACGATTTCCAGCATTGGGTAGAGCGTGTCGCCCGAAAAGACGCCCTTGGCGAACTTGGCGGCGCATTCCAGCATGCCGATGATGCGGATTTCGCTGTCGCCGCGCGACATATCCGAGGCGCCCGGGGCGCACTGCGCCAGCACCTGGAAGCCATGCGCAAGCAGGCCGGGCATGCCCAGCGACTTGCAATACTCCATGTCGTAATGCAGCGGCCGGTTGTCGCCGCTGACGAGTTGGAAGGCATAGAACAGCGATTCCGTGTGCGTCCGTGACGGCGCTTCCCAGGCTTCGCCGATTTTGAGGTCTTCGAAATAGCGGGTCTTCTTGATCGTGCGGCGTGGCATTTTCGGGCCTCCGGTTCTTGGCGGTCTTAGGCGTTCACCCCTTACTAAAATCCCATTTCTGGATATGCGCAAACCGGCGCGATTTCATGCCGCGCCGCCACTTATGCGATACTGGCCCAACCGCTCTTGAAGGAGGGACGCATGACCGAGAACAAGATAGACGCCATCACCGTCATCCCCACCGGTAAGGCGCTCGGCGCTGAGGTGCAGGGGATCGATCTGTCCAAGGATGTGTCGGAAGCCTTGATCGCCCGGCTCAAGGAGATTTGGGCGGAACATATGGTGCTTCTGCTGCGCGGACAGTTCCTGGAAAAAGAGCGGATGGCGGAGCTCGCGAACATGTTCGGCGGGCTGATGGTGCCGGGATCGCATAGCTTTTACTTGAAGGATGGACACACCTTGGGCGATTCCGCGCGGATCGCCGACGTTCCGGGGGTCACTTACATCTCCAACCTGGACAAGGAAGGCAAGCCGCAGCTCAAGACCGAAGGGTCGGGCAGCGCGGAACTGCTGTGGCATTCCGACAACTCCTATATGGAGACGCCGCCGATGGGCAGTCTGCTCAACGCGGTACAGGTGCCGACGAATGGCGGCGGACACACGCGCTTCTGCAACCAATACCTCGCTTACGAGACGCTGCCCGACGACCTGAAACAGGAAATCGAGGGCAAGCACATCAAGCACGACCGCAGCCGTAATACGTCGGGCAAGGTGCGGGTGACTTTCGAGAAGGCCGCGACCCGCGAGTCGGTGATTGGTCCGGTTCATCCGATGGTGCGCGTGCATCCGTTCACGAAGAAGCGCGCGCTCTATCTCGGCCGCCGCTATGACGGACCGTCATCGCATATCGTCGAACTGTCGGAGCCTGAAAGCGAGGCATTGCTCGACAAGCTGTGGGCGCATGCGACGCAGGAGAAATTCGTCTGGGAGCAGGACGACTGGCAACCCGGCGATCTCATCATGTGGGACAATCAGGCGGTGATGCATGCCCGCACGGCGGTCGATCACAACCAGGCGCGCCTGTTGCATCGGGTCTTGGTGCAGGGCGGTCCTGTCGTGGCGCCTTGGGCGGAAGATGCAGCCGCGGGTGCCGCGGCGGAATAAGGGGCTTAGGCGTGACCTTCGATATCCGTCCGCTTTCCGACGCGCTCGGCGCCGAGTTGATTGGCCTCGATCTGTCCGTGCCGCTGGATGACGATACCTTCGCGAAGGTCCACCGAGCGCATCTCGACCATCACGTCCTGGTTTTCCGCGATCAGAAATTGCCACCCCAAGCGCAAATCGATTTCTCCAAACGGTTCGGGCCGCTGGATCAGCATCCGGCGGACGACGCGGTGCTCGACGGCTTTCCCGAAGTCCTCATGGTTTCGACCAAACGCGAAAACGGAAATTTTATCGGGCTCCCGGACGCCGGTCCGATGTGGCATTCGGACCTTGCCTACAAGGAACGGACGGCATTGGGCACGATGCTGTACGGCGTTGAGATCCCTGAGGATGGCGGCGACACCGGCTTCGCCAACATGCACAAGGCATATGAGACATTGCCAGCGGCGTTGCGAGAGGCGGTCGATGGCAAGCGCGGCCTTTTTCTCGCCGGCCGCACCAACGCCAAGCGGTCTTTCAAGCGCCCGCTCAATCAGGAGCAGAAGGAAAAGACCCCGCCGGCCACCCATCCGATCATCCGCACCCATCCGGAGACCGGCCGGAAATCAGTGTTCGCGAACCCGCAGCATACGATCGCCATCGAAGGCATGGACGAAGCCGAGTCCGATCGAATCCTGTCGGACCTCTTCGCGCACTGCGCCCGGCCGGAATTTGCCTACCATCACAAATGGCGCGTCGGCGATCTCACCTTTTGGGACAACCGTAGTGTCCTGCATATCGCCGACCTCAGCCGACTCGACGACCCGTCCTATATCCGCCATTTGCATCGCACGACGATTGAGGGCGATGCGCCTTTCTGAGTGAGGATGCCGCTATGACCACCGATGTTCTCCCGTTCGAAGTGTCGTTACCGGACGGCGTCATTGGCGCGGAATGTCGGGGGGCCGATCTGTCCAAGCCGCTGGACGCGGGGTCCTTCGCGGAACTCGAATCGGTCTTCAACGAACGCTCGGTTCTGTGCATTCGGGGGCAGGACCTGACCGAAGTGCAGTGTATTGATTTCGCGCGCCGGTTCGGTGTCATCAAGAAAATCTTTTTGACCGACTTTGCCCATCCGGATCATCCGGAAATCATGTACGTGTCGAACATCAAGAAAGACGGACGCGATATCGGGCATGCGGATGCCGGGTCGGTTTGGCATTCGGACATGTCGTATACCGAGTATCCGCCGCGGGCCACGATGCTCTATGCCGTCGAGGTGCCGACCCGCGATGGCGTCGCGCTCGGCGCGACGAATTTCGCGAGCACGGCGGCGGCCTATGACTCGCTGCCGCAGAGCACGAAGGAGCGGATCGACGGCCTGACTGTCGTGCATGATGTGTTCGGCCGCCGCGCGAAGACCGGCACGCATACGCAGCAGGACGACAACCGCCGCAAGCAACCGATCGTCAGGCATCCGCTCGTGCGGGTGCACCCGCATACCGGGCGCAAATGCCTCTATGTCAGTCCTGGCGAGTGCACGGGTATCGTCGGCATGGACGATGCGGAAGCGCTGCCGCTGATCGACGAGCTTGCCGCGCTGATTCCACAGCAGCAATTTCGCATCAAACACGAATGGCAACCCGGCGACGTGTTGATTTGGGACAACTGCGCCGTCCAGCATCTGGCGACATTCGATTATCGCGGGCCCGAAGAGCGCCGCCTGATGTGGCGCATCACCGTCGGTGGCGAGACGGTCGGCGAGAGCGACGATGGCCGTTGAGGCGGTAAAGCTGGATGCGCCGGCCGGGGTCGAGATCCGTGGCGTCGATCTGGCGCAGCCGATGAACGACGATACTTTCGCGATTATCGAGCGCGCCTTCGACACGCATGGGGTTGCGGTGTTCCGGGACCAACAGATCACGCCTGAACAACAGGTCGCCTTTTGTGCCCGTTTCGGTGACGTCGAAATTAATCACAATGGCGCCAAGTTCGGGCTCAAGGGCAATCCGGAAATCTATCTCATATCCAACATCGTCAAGGACGGCCGGCCGATCGGCACGCCGCGCGCCGGTCCGCGATGGCATAGCGATATGTGCTATGCCAAACGCCCGGCGCGGGCGACGATGCTGTTTGCCGTCGAGGTGCCGGAACTTCACGGCTTACCGCTTGGCGACACCGCCTTCGCAAATGCGGCGGCGGCCTGGGACGCACTGCCCAGCGGTATGCAGCGTCGCGTCGAAGGGTTGCGGGCCGTGTTTGATTTCCAGGGCCGCAAGCGTGGCCGGCCGATAAGCGCAGAGACCATCGCGCAATACCCGCCGGTTGAGCATCCTATGGTGCGGCGGCATCCAAATACCGGGCGAAAGAGCCTCTATGTCATGCGCGACGATTGCACCGGTGTGACGGGCATGGACGCGGGTGAGGCGCGTACCCTGATTGACGCTTTGGCTGACCATATCATCCGGCCGGAATTTGTTTACCGGCACCGCTGGCGCAAGGGAGATCTGGTGGTGTGGGACAACTGCACCGTGCAGCATCGCGCGGTGATCGACTATGACTTGCCGCAGCGCCGGCTCATGTGGCGTACGACGGTAAAAGGCGACGTGCCACAATGACGTGGCGAAGGATCGGCGCATGCTGAACCAAGCGGAAGTCGACGCATATCATGCGGACGGTCTGGTGATCCCCGGTCTTCGGTTGGACGATGATACGGTGGCCGCCATGCGTCGCCTGATGGATGAGATGCTGCGCGACAATCCGGGTCTATCGACGGATTTCGTACCGGGGCTGGTCGAGCAGGACGACCGGTGGCTCGAATTCGTCCGGCTTCCCGTGATCCTGGACGCGGTGTTGCAGCTCATCGGCGGCGATTTTCTAAACTGGTGTTCGTCGCTGTTCGGCAAGCCTGCGCGTGTCGGGAAGGAAACGCCGTGGCATCAGGATGGCGAATATTGGCCGATCCGGCCGCTTGCCACCTGTTCAGCCTGGATCGCCCTCGACCCGGCATCGCCGGAGAACGGCTGTATGCGTTACCTGCCGGGATCGCACAAGGAGGGGAAGTTGAAGCCGCATACGGTGGCGCTCGGGGACGACAAGACGCTGGAACGCGGGCTCGCCGACGCGGATGCCGCCGAGGCGAAGGGGCGTGATCTGATCCTGAAGCCGGGCCAATTCGCCCTGTTCGATGTGTTCACCGCGCATGGCTCCCACGCCAACCGGTCAGACCGGCGCCGCGCCGGCGTCGTCTTTCGCTACATGCCGACAAGCTCGCTTTTCGACTACGACATCGCGGTGCGGCATTCCGAGGAACTAGGCCGGCCCGCCAATACCTTCCGCCAACTGCATTTAATGCGCGGTGTGGACCAGTGCGGCCGTAACGATTTCGACCGGAACAAGGATTCGAGACTTATCGGTTGAGCGTTGCGGGGCCGGTCTGGTCTTCAGGGCATTCACTCTGTACGCTGAGGATCTCTCCGACCGACCCCATACCCTTGACGAGGAAGCACCATGGCCAACGACCGCCCGAATATCGTTCTGATTCTTGCCGACAACCTGGGCTGGGGCGAACTCGGCTGTTATGGCGGCGGCGTTCTGCGGGGTGCGCCCACACCGCGCATCGATGACTTGGCGACGCAGGGGTTGAAGTTCCTGAACTTCAACGTGGAGAGCGATTGCGTGCCGACCCGCTCGGCTCTGATGACCGGACGGCAGGCGATCCGCACCGGCGCCTTCCAGTCGGTGCCCGCAGGGCTGCCGCAAGGGCTGACCAAATGGGAAGTGCTGCTGCCCGAGGTGTTGTCCGCGAACGGCTACGCGACCGCGCATTACGGCAAATGGCATCTCGGCGATATCGAGGGCCGGCTGCCGAACGACCGTGGCTTCGACGACTGGTACGGGCTGCCGCGCACCAGCAATGAGTCGATGTTTACGTCCAGTCGCACCTATGACCCGGATTTGGTTGGCCTGCCCTATATCATGGAGGGCAAGAAGGGCGGCAAGTCCTCGAAAGTAAAAATATTCGATGAGGATACACGGCGTACTATCGACGGCGAGTTGATCGACAAGACCATCGATTTCATGGCCGAGCAGAGCAAGGCGGGCACGCCCTTCTTCGCCTATGTGCCGATCACGCAGATGCATTTTCCGAACCTGCCGCATCCCGATTTCATCGGTGCGACGGAACACGGGGAGATGGCGGATTCGCTGGCCGAGATGGACCATCGGGTCGGTCAGATCGTGGACGCGATAGACGAACTCGGCATCGCCGACGATACGATCCTGATCTTCGGGTCGGATAATGGGCCGGAATTCCGTACGCCCTGGCGCGGCACCGCTGGCTTTTGGCGCAGCACCTATCACACCGCCATGGAGGGTAGCCTGCGCGTGCCGTTCATGATCCGTTGGCCGGGCAATATTTCCGAAGGCGGTGTCACCGATGAAGTCGTCCATATTGCCGACCTATTCCCCACAATCCACCGGATCATCGGGGCGGAGGTGCCGGCCGACCGGCCCATCGACGGCATCGACCAGCTCGACTTCTTCACGGGCAAGCAGGAGAAATCGAACCGCGAGGGCTTCGTCTTTTACATCAAGGACGAGCTGCGTGCGGTGAAGTGGCGTGAGTGGAAACTGCATCTGGTCTGGGAGCCGGAAGTGAACGACGGTGCGATCAAGCTGGAGGCGCCCTATCTCTTCAATCTGATCCAGGACCCTAAGGAAATGACCAACGTGATGATGGACAATACTTGGGTTCGCAGCGTCACCATGCGCATGATCCACGAGTTCCGCGAGAGCATGAAGGAATTCCCGCCGGTCCCGCCCGGCGCGCTGGATCCCTATACGCCGCCGAAGAAATAGCGGGTTCTTAAATCACGTCGGGTTTTCGCGCAGTGGCGACGAGTGTGGCGCCGCGGACGTCGGCGGGCTGCTTGATCGCCTGGAGCAGGCCCGCCATGAGCCAGGCGAATATCTTCATGCGCCGTCGCGATGGCCCAAAACGGGGCGCGTCCGACCGCTGCAGCCGGCGGGCGACTCGCGCCATCCACCACAACCTGCGTTCCCAGTGTTCGACCGGCGTCCAATGAAATGTCAGATGGCGCACGCCATGGCCGTGCAGCAGAGCGCGGATCGATCCCGCATTCCACCAGGTCAGATGATGCGGTGGGGCGTTGAGCGCGAAGTCCGGCAGCGCCGAGACATAGGTGTCCCGATCCGGCACGCCGATGATCAGCCGCCCGTCCGGCGTGAGGCAGCGTAAGGCGTCGGCAACGAAAGCGTCCGGGTCGGGTATATGCTCCAGAACCTGAAAGGCTGTTGCCACGGTGTAGGGCTGCTGTGTGCCGCCGGCGACTTCCGCCGCGACCTGCGATAGCGTCCGCCCGGAAATGCAACGTCCCCGGTCGCGCGCGCGTTGCGCACTGTGCGGGTCGAATTCGAGCCCTTCATAGGCGGCGCCATTCACATGGTCGCGGAAGGCGCCGTCACCCGCCCCGATATCGAGAACGCGATCCTCCGGCCCGATGGTCGCGCCGGCTAGGCAATGTTCCGCTTTATCGCTTGGATGATACCAATCGAACCGGCGGAGTTGTGCGTAGAAATCCGGCGACCCGGCGACCGGTGGGTCGAAGAAAATCCTCTGTGTCACCGGGTCCTGGCACAAGCGAAGCGTGGGGATGCCGTCGAATATCGGCCCCACGTCGATGTCGAAATCCTGCCGCCATGTCCGCGCCAAGGCCGCGGTATCGATTTCCTCGATCACCTCCGGTCGTGTCCCGGTTTGCATGACGGCCGAGCTGTCAGGCACGGGGCGATACCTTCATCGGTGTTGCGAGCGCCGTGAAGGGTTGGCGCAGGTTACGGCCGACCAGGCGACCGCAAAGCAGATTGCACGACGACGCGTTCGAACAGGCCTCGATCGCAGGCCGGTCGAAACCGCCGAGGATGTCGGCCAAGCTGGACTCCCGCAGGTTGCCCGCGTGCGGCATGGCAAGGCATGGCGCGACATTGCCCGAGGCGTCGATGACGATGCTGTAGCGGCCGGCGTCGCATCGACCGAGTTTCTTGCCGCGCAGCCAGTCCGCATTGTCGCGGGCGAATCCACGGTAATAGCCCGGCGGCAGGAGGTCGCCGTCGAGCATCGCGTCGAAGGTCCGCGCTGCCTGTTCCCGCGAGAAAGTCAGTGTGTCGTCGGTCTTGCCGTATTTGCCGACGTCCCAATGATAGGCACCAAGGACGGGTGCGAACCCTTTGTCGCGGGCGAAGGCGCAGACCGCTTCGACATCGGCGCGATTCTTGTCCGACACGATGCAGGCGATGAATTTCGGGTGCGGGTAGTCTTCCAGAGCCGCGATGCCGTTCAGCACACGGGGCAGTTGATCCGCGCCGCGGATGAGCCGGTAGATATCCCGGTCCAGCGTGTCGAGGCTGACCGATACCGACGCCCCGACGGCGGCGAGACGGTCGACCACTGCCGGTGTCAGTTTCGTGCCGTTGGTGACGAGACAGAGCCCGAAGCCGATGCCGGCCAAATCGTCCAACACGTCCAGCGTGTCGCGGCGCACCAACGGCTCGCCGCCCTGCACGAACAGATAGCGCAGCCCGTCGCGGTAGAGATCGGTGAAGATCTCGCGGATTTCCTCGCGGCTCATTTCATAGCGGCCCTGGTTCAGCGGCAGGTCGCAATAGCCGCAGCGCGAGTTGCAGCGGAGGCAGATTTCGAAGACCGCCATCACGGGACGCCCTCGCGCCAGGGACCACAAGGGCTGGATCGTATCGCGCCAGGTCATGACATTCCTTTACGTTTGCGTGAGGGGCCGCGCCGCGTCATTGAAATCCTCGCCGGTCGCCCTTTAATCATTCCAGACTTGGGCCCAACCAATGTGAACAGCAGATATATGAGGCTTGAGTGGTGCGGGGAACCGCCTATGCCGGGAATGTGATTCATTGCGATTGGCTCGATGGGGCCGCCTCGTGGAGTCTGCGTTTCCGGTTCGGTCAAGAAGGATTAAGTCGATGAGAATTTTGAGACGTAACCGCGCCGCATTGGTCGCGTTGGTCATTGCAGCCGCCGCGATCGCCGGGTGTTCCCGGGCGGAAATCGAGGCCAAATTCGTGCCGGCATCGGACCCGCTGCCGCGCTGGGCCGCGCATAATGAGTCATCGACCCAGAGCATCGACCACGCGGCCTGGGACCAGTTTCTCTTTCGCTATGTGCGAACCGACCCGACTGGCTTGAACCGGGTTGCGTATCGGAAGGTGACGCCCGAGGACAATGAGGTGCTGGCCAACTATGTAGGCACCCTCGAGCGCGTGCAGATCAGCGGCTATCGCCGCGCCGAGCAGTTCGCCTATTGGGTCAACCTTTACAATGCGGTCACCATCCGGACCGTCCTGGATGCGTATCCGGTCGAGTCCATCCGCAAGATCAACGACGGGTTCTTTTCGCCCGGCCCCTGGGATCGCAAGTTGGTCACAGTCGAAGGGCAGGCCTTGAGCCTGAATGATATCGAAAGCCGAATTCTGCGTCCTTTGTGGGACGATCCGCGAACGCACTACGTCATAAACTGCGCGTCGATCGGTTGCCCTAATTTGGATGGCAGTGCGTATCGCGCCGCAGGGCTGGAAAATCGTCTCGATGATGCGGCCCGGCGCTATATCAACAACGCGCGCGGTGTTCGCATCGAGGATGGTGAGCTGATCGTCTCCAGTATCTATGCCTGGTTCCGGGATGATTTTGGTGGCACCAAGGCGTCGGTGCTGTCGCATCTGAAGACCTACGCGGATGCGGACCTGAAGGCTGCCTTGTCCGGACGGACGGATATCGACGGCTATGAATATGACTGGGACCTCAACGGGGACTGACGGACGGTGAGGACCGCTCGCCGTATCCGCAAGCACGCCCTGCTCGTTCTGTGTGTTCTGGTCGCCTCTGGCGCCGCGGCGGCGGGCCCGCCGGGGGCCATCGACGATGCCTTGCGGAAAGCGGGCTGGACGCTCTTCAGCGATTCCCGATGGGCGCCTGCGCGCTTCCGTCTCCGGCCCGACGGAGCGATTGAAGCCCGCAGCGACAACAGCACCGCGCTGATTTGGAAGAAAGTCGACAGGGGTGACGCACAGAAAACGCGGCTCGCCTGGGAATGGCGCGTCGACGAAATGATGCCGCCGACCGATATCACCGTGAAGGGCGGCGACGACCGGCCGCTGGCGGTGCATGTCTGGTTCATGAAGCCGCGCGACCAGTTGAGTTTTCTCGAACGCTTGCGGGCGGATTTCATCGAGCTGTGGGTCGGCCTGCCGGTACATGGCCGGTTGCTGACCTATGTGTGGGGCGGACGGGGCAAGACCGGCGATGCGCTGCCGAACCCGCATGTCGGCGACGGCAGTTGGATGACCGTGCTGCGCAGCGGCGATGCCCTCACCGGCGTCTGGTTGCCGGAAAGTCGCGATCTAGCGGCTGATTACCGCGCCGCCTTCGGCGAAGAACCGCCGGACCGTGGCATCATCGCACTGGCCGCCGATTCCGAGGATACCCAAACGCGCAGCCGCGCCGCCCTTCGCCGCCTGCAATTTCAGCCCTGAGCTTGTAACGACACCGGTTTTCGCGCCCTGAGGTTGTTGGGCATGGCCCGCTTTCATGATACAAAACAGGCGTCTAACCGAAGGGTTTTCGAATGACTGACCATATGGATGGATTGGATTTCGCCGTCGCCCATGACGAGCCGATCCGATACCGTGATCGAATAGGTAATTATTATCAGACGCTTGGATACGGCAAGCCGTATCGCTGGGCGCAATATGCCGATGTGCCGTTCACGCCGTTGCAACGGTCGCTGTCGGATAGCCGGGTTGCGCTCATCACGACCGCCGCTCCCTATCAGCCCGACAAGGGCGATCAGGGGCCGGGTGCTGCATATAACGCCGCTGCGAAATTCTACCGCGTCTACTCGGACAGCACCGACAGCGACCCGGACTTGCGGGTGTCCCACATTGGGATCGATCGGAAGCACACCACCGCCGAGGACATGAAAACGTGGTTTCCGCTCCAGCAGCTGCGGCGGCTGGCGGCGGAAGGGCGGATCGGCGAGGTGGCACCCCGCTTCTACGGTGCGCCGACCAACCGCAGTCAGAAGACGACGATCGAGCAGGATTGCGTCGATCTCCTGGCGTTGGTTCGCGAGGACGAGGCCGACGTCGCGGTCATTGTCGCCAATTGACCGGTGTGTCACCAGACCGTGAGTCTGGTCGCACGGCATCTTGAAGCGAACGGCATCCCGACCGTCATCATGGGATCGGCCAAGGACATCGTCGAACATGCGGGCGTGCCGCGGTTTCTGTTTACCGACTTCCCGCTGGGCAACTCCGCCGGGCGGCCGAACGACGTTGAGTCGCAGGCCTACACGATGGAACTCGCCCTGACGGTGCTGGAAACGGCGCCGGGGCCGCGGACGACGGTTCAGTCGCCGCTCCGCTGGAGTGACAATCCCGATTGGAAACTGGATTTCAGCAACATTAGCCAGCTTTCCGACGAAGAGATCGCGCAGCGCAAGCGTGACTTCGACAAGGTCAAGGAAGTCGCAAAATCGCGCCGCGCCGAAGACGGCCTGAAGGTCGACGCCGCCGAGTAGCGGCAGGTGTTGGAATCGAATTCCGTCGCGCGCCGGTAGTGGCGCGCGGCGGGTTTCCAAAGGGCCGTTGGTTCTTCCGGCTGTAGAGTGGCGTGCTTTCCCTCCAACTGAAAAAGAGACGAACAACATGAGTGCGGCGCTCCCTCTTTCAAGAATTCGGGTTCTCGATATCGGACAGCTCATCGCGGGACCGTTCGGGGCCACGATGCTTGGGGATTTTGGCGCCGAGGTGATCAAGGTCGAACAACCGGGTGTCGGCGATGCCCTGCGGGGCACGCCGGTGGATGGCAAGGCCAATCGTTCGACGAACTGGATGGTCGAAGGCCGCAACAAAAAGTCGATCACGCTCAATCTGCGGGTCGAAGCAGGTCAGGAAATCCTGAAGGAACTGGTCCGCGACGCCGACGTGGTATTCGAGAATTTCACCCCCGGCACGCTGGAACGCTGGAATATCGGTTGGGAAGATCTGCACGCCATCAATCCCAAACTAATCATGGTGCGCGTCTCCGGTTACGGCCAGGTCGGGCCGTATTCCAAGCGCGCGGGCTACGATCGGATTGCGCTGGGTTTTTCCGGTTACATGTATCCGACCGGCTTTCCCGACCGGTTCCCCGTCCGTCCGGCCTTCCCGACGGCGGATTACAACACCGGCGCGTTCGGCGCGATGGCGGCGATGTTCGCGCTGTATCAGCGGGATGCCCAGCCCGGCGGCGGCGAAGGGCAGATGATCGACTTGGCGCTGTATGAGCCGACCTTCCGCATCACCGCCAACATGATGACCAACCACGCCAAGACGGGCGAAGTGCGGGAGCGTATCGGAAACCGCAACCCGACCTTCTCGCCCGCCGGTACTTTCGAGACCAAGGACGGGCGGTATGTGCAGATCGCGGCGGGCGGCGACAAGGTGTGGGCGCGTCTCGCCACGGCGATCGACCGGCCCGAACTGATCGAGGACGAGCGCTACGCCCGCAGCCGCGCCCGGATCGAGCGCGCCGACGAGCTGGAACAACTGTTGGCGGACTGGATTGCAAAACACGACTTCGCCGATATCGAAGAACGTCTGGTTGGCGGCAACGTTCCCTTCGGCGGCATCTACACGGCGGCCGACATCGCCGACGATCCGCATTACGCTGCCCGCGACAATGTCATCACCGTGGCGGACGACGAAGAAGGCGAGATCACCATGCCGGGAGTTTTCCCGAAACTCGCCGCAACCCCGGGCCGCGTCGCGCATGCCGGCCCGCCGTTGGGGCAGCACAACGCGGAAATCTATGGCGGCCTGCTGAAGAAGAGCGAGGCCGATCTGGCCAAGCTGGCTGAGGATGGCGTGATCTAGGGCGGTCTTTCCGGCGGGGTTACAACGGTAGGAGTGAACACGATGACGCCGCCACCCGGCCCACGATATCAATCCCGCCCGAGCCCAAATGCCCATTTGATCGGACAGGCGGGTGGACGGTCCCAACTCTCCACGCCGTGCCTGATTCTCGATATCGACGCCATGGAGCGCAATGTCGCGCGCATGGCCGCGCATTGCGCGGGGTTGGGCGTCACCCTTCGTCCCCATGGCAAGGCGCATAAATGCGTGGAGATTGCCCGTCGGCAGATCGCGGGCGGGGCGGTGGGTCTTTGCGTGGTCAATATCGGCGAGGCAGAAGTCTTCGCCGCCGCGGGCATCCCCGGCATATTGATCACGTCGCCGCTGAGCACCGAGGCGAAGATGCGCCGTTTCGTCCGGCTTGCCGCCGGGGCGGAGGTCGCTACGGTCGTGGACAACCCGGACGGTGCGAAGGCGTTGGCGGAGATGGCGCGGGCGGATGGCGTCCGGTTGCCCATCATGTTGGATCTTGATCTCGGGCGCGCCCGCACCGGCGTGACCGAGATCGCGGATGCGATCGATCTCGGCAAGTTCCTCGCGTCAGACCCAGCCTTCGACCTGCGGGGGATGCAGGCCTATGCGGGGCATCTGTCGCATGAACCGGACCATGCGGCCCGGCGCAGCGGTGCGGTCTTTGCGGCGGCGAAGATCCGCGACGTAGTCGACGGGCTTGCGGCCGAAGGCGTCGAGATTAAGACCGTTTCGGGTGGCAGCACCGGGACGTGTTTCATGGAACCACAGGCGGGCGGCATCACCGAGGCGCAGTTCGGCAGCTATGTCTTCATGGACGCCGAATATGACGAGATACCCCTGACCGAGGACGACGACCGGCCGTTCGAGCCGTCGCTTTTTGTCGCGGTGTCGGTGGACAGCCGGTCGCTGCTGAATCAGGCAACGGCGGACGGGGGCTACAAGCATTTCCTCGGCAAGCATGCCGCGCCGCAGATTGTGCGCGGGCTGGCCGACGGCACGGTTGCGGCATATGCGCTGTGGAGCGACGAGCATGGCCGGATCGATATCGAGACGGGCGGCGGCGAGTTGGCACCCGGCCGTATCCTTGAATGCTGGGTCCCGCATTGCGACCCGACGCTGAACCTCTACGACCACCTGCATGTGGTGCGCGGGGATGACCTGATCGACATCTGGTCGATCGACGCCCGCGGCGTATATTAGAGTGACCCGACACCCGAACGGACGCGGAATATGAGCGAAGCAGCGGACCTAAACGTGGGCGCCGACCATGTCGAGGCGGACCTGAACTACATCGTGGACGATGGCATTCCATCGGTTCGCTACGTGGATTGGCCGGAAGAGGAACACAAGGCGCATATCCCGGAATACGAGGCGCGCCGTGTCCGAATCCATAATGGCCGCACGGCGGGCGAGGACTTCACCCTGCCGTCACACGGGTTTCGCCTCGTGGATCATCCGACCCAGGTTCAAAGCTTCCTGGACGAGGACGAGATCAAGCGGGTCTACTATCCCGAGATCGAGGCGCTTATCCAGGCGGAAAGCGGGGCGCGCCGCGTGCTGGTGTTCGACCATACGGTCCGGACGCCCGACACGGGCCAACATGCGGAAGGCTGGGTGCGCAACACCGTCAGCTATGTCCACAACGACTATACCGAGACGTCGGCCCCCCAGCGGGTGCGCGATCTCCTGCCGCCGGACGAGGCGGAAGCGGCGCTGAGCCGGCGTTTTGCGATCATCCAGGTATGGCGCTCGATCGCGCCGCGCGTGGAATCCGAACCTCTGGCGCTCTGCGACGGGCGCACGATCCCCGAGGTCGGCTTCATTCGCAACCAGCGGCGCTACCGCGACCGCACGGCGGAGACCTATCACATCGCCTACCATCCGGATCACCGGTGGTTCTACTTTCCGCTGATGACGCGGGACGAGGCGATCGTGTTCAAGGTGTTCGACACGGATGCCGATGCCGGGGTGCGTTTCACCGCGCACAGCGCCTTCATCGACCCGACGAGCCCGCCCAATGCCGCCATCCGGCAGAGCATCGAGATGCGGGCGCTGGCCTTCTTCTAGCGGTTACGCGCCTGTGGCCTGCGCCAACGCCCGGTCGAGGAAATCAAGCCGGTCCTGGCCCCAGAACATTTCACCATCGAAGACATAGGTCGGCGCGCCGAACACGCCGATTTCCGCGACCTCGTCGGTGTTGCGGCGGTATTCCGCCACGATCGGGTCGCTGCGTTCGATGGCGATCAATTCCGCGCCGTCCATGCCGTTCTCGTCGGCGATCGCCTTGCGGGTTTCCGGCAGCGCGACGTTGCGCTCCTCCCACCAGATGGCGCGCAGGATCGCGTGCGACAGGCGTAGCGCGTCCAGCCCCAACTGCTGTGCCGCGATCACCGTATGGCCCGGCGTCTTGTTGTCCTTCGGCGGATAGAAGCGCGGCCTTATGTTCATCGGCATGCCGAGATGCTTGCTCCAGCGCGCGAGTTCGACGCGGTGGTAGGCTTGGCGCGGTTCCGGCCGGGTCAGGATCGGGATACCGCCGGTCTTCGGCGCGACCTCTTGGAAATCATAAGGCTTGAGGATGATCCGCGCATGATGCCGCCGCGCGATTTCGACGATGCGCGGTCCGGCGAAATACGCCCAGGGCGAGGAAAGAGAGTAGTAGCAGTCGACGGTGAGGGGCATGGGTTTTCCAGAGTTAGAATTGCCGCGCGAACGGCGGCATATTTGATACTCCAACGTAGATTACGGTTTCGCAAGGGTCTGGCGAAGGTCGCGACAGCCTGACGTGAACACGCTAATCTTCGCGCAAGAAGAAACAGTCGCGGGTGGGGAAGAATGCGGGCGGATTATGTGATCGTTGGCGCCGGGTCGGCGGGGTGTGTGCTGGCGAACCGGTTGAGCGCGGACGGCGCGCGGGTTGTGCTGCTGGAAGCCGGGCCGCCCGATCGCAACCCGATGATCCACATCCCGGCGGGCGTGCGCACGTTGATGCAGCACCCGGTGGTCAACTGGAATTACACATCGGAACCCGAGGAAGGCACCGCCGACCGGCGGGTCAACTGGCCGCGCGGCAAGACGCTGGGCGGATCGAGTTCGATCAACGGCATGCTCTATGTGCGCGGCAACCCGGCCGACTATGACGGCTGGGCGCAGCGCGGCTGCCGTGGCTGGGGGTATGACGATGTGCTGCCCTATTTCAAGAAATCGGAGGATTTTCGCGGCGATGGCGATATCGCCTACCGCAACCGGGGTGGCGTGCTGGCGGTCGAGAATTACCGCACGATACTGCCGCTGACGCATAAATTCGTCGAGGCGGCGCAGGAGGCGGGCTTCCCGCTGACGCCCGACTATAACGGCGCGCAGCAGGAAGGCGTCGCCTATTCGCAGATGACCCGGAACAAGCGCTTCCGGGCGTCCACCGCGCGCAGCTTTCTGGCGGAGGCGCGGTCGCACGAGAACCTGGAGGTCGTGACCGAAGCCGTCGGGACGGGCCTGCTGTTCGACGGCACGCGCTGCATCGGCGCGACCTACCGGCAGGGTGGTGAAGACAAAGAAGTGCGCGCCGACCGCGAGGTCATCGTCTGTGGCGGGGCGGTGAACTCGCCGCATCTGCTGCACCTGTCCGGAATTGGTCCGGCCGAACATCTGCAATCCATCGGTGTGCCGGTGCGTCACGACCTGCCCGGCGTTGGCGGCAATTTGCAGGACCATTATGTGGTTCGTATCTCGCACCGGGTCGAAGGTCTGGTCTCGATCAACGAGTTGGCGCGCGTGCCGCGGATCATCCCCGAAATTGCCCGGTACTTTCTGTTCGGGGACGGTGCGCTGACCTTCGGCGTGACCGCCGCGATGATTTTTACCCGCAGCCGCGATGGGCTCAGCAGCCCCGACCTGCAGCTTCTATTCACGCCCGCGAGCTATGACGCGGTCGAGATCAAATCCTTCGACAAGAAGCCGGGCATGACCATCGCGATCTGTCCGGTGCGGCCCGAGAGCCGGGGCACGATCATGGCGGCGAGCGCCGACCCGCTGCAGGCGCCGGCGATCCGGCCGAACTACCTGTCGGCGGAAAGCGATGCTCATGTGCTGCATTTGGGGTTGGAAAAATGCCGCTCGATCTTTGCCGCACCCGCGCTGGCTGCGGTCAGCAAGGGTGAGCTTGCGCCGGGACCCGAGGTGAACTCGGTCGAGACCGTGCGCGAATACACCCGGCACAAGGGCAACACGCTGTATCACCCGGTCGGTACCTGCAAGATGGGCGACGATCCGATGGCGGTGGTCGATGACCGGCTGCGGGTGCATGGGGTTCAAGGATTGCGGGTGATCGACGCATCGATCATGCCGACGCTGACCACCGGCAACACCAACGCGCCGACCATCATGATCGCCGAGAAGGGGGCGTCGATGATTCTGGAGGATAACAAGGCGGCGTGAGAGCCTGTATCCTTACCCGAATGCGCCTTGTCGCCCGTACAAAAAGTTAATCGCCCCACCGAAACCCGAATGCTATCTTAGCGCCGCGCGGGCTGTGAACGGCCTGCAAATACAATATTTCTGACTGTGATATCTCACTGTGACTTTGGACCGAGGAAACGCGTAATGACGGCAACAGCGACAATGTCGGGGGTTTTGACGCCCGTCGTGACCCCTTTTGATGACGACCTCAAGCCGGACGCGGCGCGCCTGCTGAAGCAGTGCCAATGGCTGCAATCGAACAATTGCGGCCTCGCCATCTTCGGCACCAACAGCGAAGGCAACTCCATGTCGACCGCCGAGCGCATCATGTTGATGGAAGCGCTGGTTGGTGGCGGAATCGACGCGGGACAGTTGATGCCGGGCACCGGCTGCTGCGCGCTGACCGATTCGGTCGAACTGTCGAAACGCGCGGTCGAACTCGGCTGCGGCGGCGTATTGATGCTGCCGCCGTTCTATTACAAAGGGGCGGACGACGACGCGCTCTATCGCAGTTACGCGGAGATCATCCAGCGGGTCGGCGACGACCGGCTCAAGATCTACCTGTATCACATCCCGCAGGTCTCGAACGTACCGATCACGCTGACGTTGATCGAGAAACTCGTGAAGGACTTCCCGGATACGGTGGTCGGCATCAAGGACAGCTCCGGTGATTGGAGCAATACCAAGGCGATGCTCGACAATTTCCCCGGCTTCGGCGTGTTCGCCGGCAGCGAGACCTTCCTGCTTCAGAACATGCGGAATGGCGGTGTCGGCTGCATCTCGGCGACCGCGAACATCAATCCGGGCGCGATCCACAATCTCTACGAGACCTGGCAGAACGACGATGCCGACGACCAACAGGCGCGCCTCGATACGGTGCGCGGCGTGTTCGAAGGCTTCCCGATGATCCCGGCGATGAAGGCGGCGATCGCGCATTTCGCGGGCGACGGCGTGTGGAAGAATGTCCGTCCGCCGTTGATGAACCTGCCTGCCGACGCGACCAACAAATTGCTGGAGAATTTGGACCGCATCTCCTTCAAGATCGAAGGCGTCTAGTCCGGGTCAGGCGGCGACGGCAGCCCGCGACCCGCGGGTCGTGCGCCACAGCAGCAGCAGCATGATCGTGATGTTGAACATGTTGAAGGCGATGCCGTTGATCAGCGCCGCCTGATACGAGCCGGTCAGGTCGTAGATCCAGCCCGACAGCCAGCCGCCCAGCGCCATGCCCAGGATCGTCATCATCATGACGATGCCGATGCGCTGTCCCGCTTCGCGGGCGGGCAGGTATTCGCGCACGATGATCGCATAGCTCGGCACGATGCCGCCTTGCGACAAGCCGAAGATCACCGAAATGATGTAGAGCGACGTCAATCCGTCGAACGGCAGATAGAAGCAGAGCGCGATGCCCTGCAGGACCGACCCCAGAAGCAGGGTGCGGATGCCGCCCATATGATCGGCGAGCAGACCGAAAACGAGCCGGCTGATCACGCCGCCCGCCAGCATCAGCGACAGCATCTCCGCGCCGCGCGCGACGCCGTAGCCGAGATCGACGCAATAGGCGACGATATGGACCTGTGGCATCGACATGGCGACACAGCAGCCGATCCCGGCCATCGCCAGCATGATCTGCAGCAGACGCGGCGAGATATCGATGCTGCGGCCGGGCTGCGGTCCGACGGTGCCGTCTGCCCGCGTCGGATGGTCCTGCGGCGGCGGCCGACGCAGACACAGCGCCAGCGGTATCATCACGCAAATGCAGAGGATGCCGATGCCGATATAGGTTGTGCGCCAACCGTCGGTCCGGATGAACCCTTCGATCAAGGTCGGCCAGATCGCGCCTGCGAGGTAGTTGCCGCTGGCGGTCGCCGCGACGGCGATGCCCCGCCGCCGGCTGAACCAGTGCGAAATGTCGGCGATTAGTGGGCCGAAACTCGCCGAGGTACCGACGCCGATCAGCAGGCCCTGGATCGCCGAAATTTGCCAGATTGCCGTGCTCATGGAGGCCAGGACGAAGCCGAGCCCGAGCGCCGTTGCGGCCACGATGACCGGCAGGGTGATACCGTATCGGTCGACGAACCGTCCGACGACCGCGTTGCCCACCGCGAACCCGACCATCGTCAGGGTATAGGGCAAGGATGCATCCGCGCGGTCGACGCCGAACTCTTCTTGCACCGCGGGCAGCACGACGACCACCGCCCACATGCCGATACTGCCCATGGTGGCCAGCAGGATCGACACGCCGAGACGGAACAAGGCGTAAGGTCCGTCGATAGCGCTCGCGCGCGCACCGGATGGGTCGCTGTGTGACGTCACGTCTGCTCCGTCTGATCGTGTCTTGGAAAGGCTACCGGTTGGTGAGTGGTAATTTAAAGCACGCCCTCTGCATGGGTGCCATGTTGAAAATATCTCTAGTCGCCGGAAAAGTTTTATGACTGCGATTGGTTGGCTTGCGATTGATCGCTTTCCGCGACCACTTTCTTTTCGCTAGTATCGACGGGAAAGTCAGGGCTGCACTCGCCCCGAGTGACCGAGAACAACCGAGCGCCCTGTCATCGGCGCACAGAGAGCCCGCTACGATGATACCTTCCGAACCGTTTCCCGACATTGATCGCCACGAGCCAGAGGACGAGGGTTTCCCGGCCTCGCTCAAGGATCCGGTCGATTTGTTGGGGCGGGGACCGGACTAACGGGATGGCGCGCTTTTCCTTCCCAGCATTGGCGCAGAAGGCGCTCGGCGGCCACCGCGACTGGCCCGAGCAGTGGCCCCAAGCCGCGCCCAAATCCGAATACGATGTCGTTGTTGTCGGGGCGGGCGGACATGGTCTTGGCACCGCCTACTATCTCGCCAAAGAGCACGGCATCACCAATGTTGCGGTGCTCGACAAGGGCTGGCTCGGCGGCGGCAATACCGGTCGGAACACGACGATCATCCGCTCCAACTATCTCTTCGACGAAAGCGCGCGGCTCTATGACCATGCCCTGGATCTATGGGAGGGACTGAGCCAGGACCTGAACTACAATGTCATGTTCTCGCAGCGCGGCGTGATGCTGCTGGCGCATTCGGTTCATGACGAACAGATCAGCAAACGCCATGTCCATGCCAATCGCATCAATGGCGTCGATAACGAGTGGATCACGGCCGAGCAGGCGAAAGACTATTGTCCCCCATTGAACATCTCCGCGTCGGTCCGCTATCCGGTGATCGGCGCGGCATTGCAGCGGCGCGGCGGGGTCGCCCGCCATGACGCCGTCGCATGGGGGTATGCCCGGGCGGCTGCGGCGCGCGGCGTCGACATCATCCAGAACTGTCCCGTCACAGGTATTCGGCGTGCCGCCGATGGGCGGGTCGAAGGGGTGGATACGCCGCAAGGG
Source organism: Alphaproteobacteria bacterium (assembly GCA_021774335.1). Lineage (GTDB taxonomy): Bacteria > Pseudomonadota > Alphaproteobacteria > UBA8366 > UBA8366 > JAJFJD01. Next base: position 5,643 of record JAJFJD010000053.1, on the reverse strand, counting down.
TTCATCAAAGCGAAGAAGATCGCAGTTGCCGCGGCGGGCAGTACCTCGCTGGTCATGGAGATGGTTGGACTGCGGTTCCCGATAGAAAGTTATCCGCTGCAGGCCCTGGTGTCGGAGCCGATCAAGCCGGTCATGCCCTGCGTGGTCATGTCCAATGCGGTGCACGCTTATATCAGCCAGTCCGACAAGGGTGAGTTGGTGATCGGCGCGGGCACCGATCAGTATGTGTCCTACAGTCAGCGCGGCGGGCTGCACATCATCGAGGACACGGTTGCGTCGATTTGCGAGTTGTTCCCGATCTTCACGCGGCTGCGCATGCTGCGGAAATGGGGCGGGGTCGTCGACCTGTCGCCGGACCGTTCGCCGATCATCGGCAAGACGCCGGTACCGGGACTGTACGTCAACTGCGGCTGGGGCACCGGTGGGTTCAAGGCGACGCCCGGATCGGCGCATGTCATGGCCTGGACCGTGGCGAAAGACGAGCCGCATCCCATCAGCGCGCCGTTCACGCTGGACCGCTTCCGTACCGGCCGTTTGATCGACGAGTCGGCTGCGGCCGCCGTGGCGCATTGAGGGATCGACGATGCTGCTGATCCCCTGTCCCTATTGCAACGTCGCGTATCCCGAGCTGGAGTTCGCCAACGCGGGCGAAGCGCATATCGCGCGCCCAGCGGACCCGTCGGCGTTGTCCGATGAAGCATGGAGCGCCTTTCTCTTCGAACGCTCGAACCCGCGCGGCATTCACTTCGAGCGCTGGTACCATGTCCATGGTTGCGGCCGGTACTTCAACGCGGTGCGCAACACGGTGTCCGACCGCATCCTGCTGACCTATCCGGCAGGGCAGCCGCGCCCAACGTTGGCCGAGATTGAGAAGTTGCGGTCATGAGCGCCGCGCGCCTGTCCGGGCGGGGTCGGATCGACGCGAACACGCCGGTGCGGTTCACGTTCAACGGGACATCGTATTCCGGCTATGCCGGCGACACTCTGGCATCGGCGCTGCTGGCATCCGGAACGCATTTCGTCGCACGGTCGTTCAAGTATCATCGGCCGCGGGGGATTCTGTCCTGTGGGTCGGAGGAGCCGAATGCGCTGGTCGGGATCGACCGCGGACCGGGGCGGTTCGAGCCGAATGTCCGGGCGACAGTCCAGGAGGTTTTCGACGGACTGACGGCCACGAGCCAGAACCATTGGCCGTCTCTGACAGCCGACATCGGCGCGATCAACGACGTCGCGCATGCCCTTATCCCCGCCGGTTTCTACTACAAGACCTTCATGTGGCCCCGGTCGTTTTGGGACAAGCTCTATGAGCCGATGATCCGCCGCGCCGCGGGACTGGGCCGAAGCCCGACCGAGTCCGACCCCGATGAATATTCGAACCGGTATGCCCATTGCGACGTGCTGATCGTCGGCGCGGGGCCGGCCGGGCTGGCGGCGGCACTCGCGGCATGCGAGGCCGGTGCGTCGGTGATCCTGGCGGACGAACAGGCTGAAATCGGCGGCAGCTTGTTGTTGGATGTCACCTCGGTGATCGACGGTGGGTCGGCCTGGACGTGGGTCGATAACGCACGGGCGACGCTGGCGGACCGTGCCAATGTCAAGGTTCTGACGCGCACCACGGGTTTCGGCTACTACCATCAGAATTTCGTGGCGCTGGCGCAGCGGCTGACCGATCACCTTGCGACGCCGTCCACGGGGGTGCCGCGCGAACGTCTGTGGCAGGTACGGGCCCGGCAAGTCGTGCTCGCACAGGGCGCAATCGAGCGGCCGTTGATCTTCGACGGCAACGACCGGCCCGGGATCATGCTGGCGGGTGCGGGACGAAGCTACCTCAATCGCTACGGCGTCGCCGTCGGCGACCGGCCGCTTGTCGTCACCGCGCATGACTCCGCCTATCAGGCCGCGTTCGACCTGGCCGTGGCCGACCGGCCGCCGGTGGCGATTGTCGATCTGCGCCCAGACGTGCCCGATGTGCTGCGGGCCAAGGCCGAAGAGTTGGGTATCGAGCTGTTGCTGCATCATACCGTCACGGCGACCGATGGCCGCCGCCGCGTGACGGCCGCGCACATATCGCCGGTTGACCCGAATTCGGGTGCCGAGCGGCGCGTGGCCTGCGATGCGATCCTAATGAGTGGCGGCTGGACGCCGAGCGTGCATCTCCATTCGCATGCCCAGGGCAGTCTGGACTGGCGCGAGGACCTAGACGCCTTCGTGCCGGGCGGCCCGAAGGAAGCGGCCAGGACGGTGGGCGCGGGCAACGGGACATTCGACCTGGCCGCCGTGCTTGCCGAAGGCGTCCGCGCCGGTGCATCTGCGGCGGACGATGCGGGATATGCCGCTGGCGAGCCGCCGGTCTATGCCGTTGATGACGCCGGCCGATGTTCGGGCGTTGCTCAAACGGCACCGTTGGCCGGACGCGCCTTCGTCGATTTTCAGAACGACGTGACCGCCAAGGATATCCGGCTTGCGGTGCGCGAAGGGTTCCACTCCATCGAGCATGTCAAACGCTACACGACGACCGGCATGGCGACCGACCAAGGCAAGACGTCGAATATCAACGGCCTTACCATCGCGGCGGAAGCGGTCGGCAAGCCGGTGCCGGCGGTGGGCCTGACCACCTTCCGCCCGCCGTATACGCCGGTGACCTTCGGCACCCTGGCGCATGCGAATCGGGGCGCGCTGTTCGACGTGACGCGCCGCGCACCGATGGACGAATGGGCGGAGGCGCAGGGCGCGGTCTTCGAACCGGTCGGTCAGTGGCGGCGCGCGCGGTATTTTCCGCAAGTAGGCGAGGATATGGATGCCGCCGTGTCGCGCGAATGCCGCGCTACACGGCGGTCGCTCGGTATCATGGATGCCTCGACCCTCGGGAAGATCGAAGTGGTCGGCCCGGATGCCGCCGAATTCGTCGACCGGATGTATGCCGGACCTTTCGCCAAGCTGGCGGTCGGGCGCTGCCGCTACGGCCTGATGCTCGGCGAGGACGGGTTCATTATGGACGACGGTGTGATCGGGCGGCTGGCCGAAGACCGGTTCCACGTCACCACGACGACCGGCGGCGCCGCGCAGGTGCTGGCGTTTATGGAAGACTACCGCCAGACCGAATGGCCGGACCTCGCCGTCTGGCTTACGTCGGTGACCGAACAATGGGCGGTGATCGCGGTGAACGGGCCCAGTGCCTGGACCGCGTTGGCGCCCTTGGTCGCGGGGATCGATCTGGACAAGGACGCCTTCCCGCATATGGCGGTTCGCGAAGGCCGGGTTTGCGGTGTGCCGACCCGTCTGTTCCGGGTCAGTTTCACCGGTGAACTCGGCTTCGAGGTGAACGTGCCCGCGCGATACGGCCAGGCGGTATGGGACGCCGTGATGGCGTCGGGCGCGGAGATCACGCCCTACGGGACGGAAGCGATGCATGTCCTGCGCGCGGAGAAGGGCTACATCATCGTCGGTCAGGATACCGACGGGACGGTGACTCCGGCCGATGCCGGTATGGCCTGGGCCGTCGGTAAGAAAAAAGCCGATTTCGTCGGCAAGCGGTCGCTGTCCCGGCCCGGTATCGTTGCGCCCGGCCGAAAGCAACTCGTTGGGCTGTTACCGGTGGACCCATCCGTAGTGCTGGAGGAAGGCGCACAAATCACGACGCCGGGCGAACCGCGCCGACCGATAGGCCATGTAACTTCGTCCTATTGGAGCACTGCCCTCGACCGATCGATTGCGCTGGCGCTGATCGAAGATGGACACGACCGGATGGGCGAAGAAATGTCCGTGCCGAGTGACAGCGGCGACGCGCGTGTCACGGTAACCGGAACCGTCTTCTATGATCCGGAAGGAGCGCGTCTCAATGTCTGAGTTGCGGCAACATCATCCGGTTCAAGGCCGGCGTCATACAACGGTGGGCGGTTCACTCGTATTGGAGGCATTGCCGGACGAGGCGCGGTTCAGTCTGCGGGTGGACGCCGGGAATTTGCCGGCTTGCACCAATGCTTTCCATTGCGATTTGGCAGAGCATATCGGCGGTGCGGCCGGCCGGCATGGCCGCCGCTCGCTGGCATTAGGGCCCGACGAATGGTTCCTGTTGGCACCGGAAAACGATCGCGATGCGATTGCGACCGCGTTTGCGGCGCTTGGCTCCAGTGTGTCGCACAGCCTGGTCGATGTCGGTCACCGCACCGTCGCGATCCGGATCGCCGGTCCAGGCGCGCGGGATGCATTGAACAGTGGTTGCCCCTTGGATTTAACGGCGATCCCGGTTGGCGGTTGCACGCGCAGCGTCTTCCATAAGGCCGAGTTCATTTTGCTGCGGTTGGGCGAAGACGATTTCCGGCTGGAGGTCGTTCGGTCCTTCGCCGATTATGTCTGGTCCATGCTGGAACGTGCGATGGATGCGGTGGGTTCCGACGTATGAGGTCACCCGGTGGCGCGGTTGCTTTCGCGGTTGCCTTCCCAAGCAAACGATAAGAGTATGCCGGTCAACGAGCAGACGGGGCGGGTTTCTTGGCCAAAAAAGTCGCATTTATAACCGGGGTTACCGGACAGGACGGCGCCTATCTGGCCGACCTCCTGCTGCGCAAAGGGTACGAGGTGCATGGCGTCAAACGCCGGTCGTCTTCCTTCAATACGCAACGGATCGACCACCTCTACCAAGATCCGCATGACGACGACATCCAGTTCACCCTGCATTACGGCGAGATGACGGACGCGACGAACCTGTTGCGCTTGGTGCAGCAGGTGCAGCCGACCGAGATCTATAATTTGGCCGCGCAATCGCATGTCATGGTGAGTTTCGAGACGCCGGAATATACCGCCAATGCGGATGCCCTCGGGACACTTCGCGTGCTGGAAGCGATCCGAATTCTCGGCCTGGAAGAGAGCGTTCGATTTTATCAGGCGTCGACGTCGGAACTCTACGGCAAGGCGCAAACCACGCCGCAGAATGAGACCACGCCGTTCTATCCGCGCAGTCCCTACGCTGCGGCGAAACTCTATGCCTATTGGATCACGGTGAATTACCGCGAAGCCTATGGCATGCACGCGAGCAACGGCATCAGCTTTAATCATGAAGGACCGACGCGCGGCGAAACCTTCGTCACGCGTAAGATCACCCGCGCGGTCGCCGCGATAGAGCAAGGGCTCCAGTCCCAGTTGTTCCTGGGCAATCTGGACGCGGAACGGGATTGGGGGCACGCGCGCGATTTCGCCGAGGGGATGTGGCGTGTCCTGCAGCAACCCGAACCGGACGATTACGTGCTGGCGACCGGCGAGAGTCATTCCGTCCGGGAATTTGTCGAGTTGGCCTTCCAATGTGTCGACCGGACGATCGAGTGGCGGGGTACGGGCCAGGATGAAAAGGGTATCGATGCATCGACCGGCGATATCCTGGTCGAGATCGACCCGGTCTATTTCCGCCCGACTGAGGTCGATAAATTGCTCGGCGATCCGACGAAGGCGCGGGAGAAGCTCGGCTGGGAGGCGACGACCCCTTTCGGAAATTTGGTCAGTGAAATGGTCACCTCTGACATGTCGGCAGTCCGGGACGAGACAGCCCGGAAGAACCGGCATGACTGACGCTGCGTTCGATCTTTCGGGCCGGCGCGTTTGGGTCGCCGGGCATGCGGGCATGGTCGGGGCGGCCTTGTGTCGCCGGCT
>JAJFJD010000052.1 GCA_021774335.1 Alphaproteobacteria bacterium | reverse complement strand
GCAAATTGCTGATTCATTTCGTACTGTAGCCTTGACGTATTGGGTACTATTCAGATTCGACTCCCGGGGAGCTGTGAAACGCCCGATGTAGCCTGAGTGAAAAAAGATGCAAAACAAACTGACCTCGATTGCAGTCTCTTTTCTGCTCCTCGCGGCTGTCGCCTGTAGCGCGCAGGATGGTGCAATGACAGAAAAGTTGGCAAACGACGATGCACCGTTTCTGCTGACATACCCAAACCTTACGGATTCTGGTGGCCGCGTCGTGTTAACCAATGAGCACGTCGTCCTGCAGCGGCTTGTCGTGGGTCCCGGGGAATGGGAGGGCATTCACAGCCATCCTGGTAACCAGATCTACGTGCACATCAAAGGCGGGGAATGGTCTGGCCGCCTCGGCGGCAAGTCCGAGTATTCCGGGTCTGTTGATAAGGATGGCGCGGTGGGGTGGATGGATGAAATCCCTCTCAGCGCGGGACACGAATCCGGCAACACCGGTGACACCCCGATCGATCTGATTTATGTGACCCTTAAGGGCGACACGCCCATTGCTCGAGACGCCCGGCACACGCCGCAGGCTTACCCCAACTTCGCACCTGAGCCGTTATTGGAAAATAGCTGGATGATCGTGCAGCGCGTTCGAGTTGAGCCGGGTCAGTGGAGCGGCATTCACGGTCATCCCGGCAACCAGGTTTATATCCATATCAGGGATGGCAGCTGGTCGGAACGCCGGGCCGGCGCCGAATCTGGGTCAACGACGATCATTCAAGCCGGCTCAGCAGGCTGGGTTGACGCCGTCGAACTCAGCGAGGGGCATGAAGTGGGCAACACGGGTGACAGCACGATCGAGTTTGTTCTGGTAACAATCAAGTGACCAGGTTCGATGTCACAGGTGAGTTCCAATAGAGCCTGCACCCGAACCGCCAGAGCTGTGATCACGGAGAACGGGGTGTTCCTGTTGTCGAATTCGAGCAAGTTTGCGATTTTCGGTCCTGATGACAGGGTCAAACCCAATACGAACAATTGGGGTGTGGTTGTCGCCAACTCGCAAAGCGTGCGCACACTCGTGACAATTGCCAATGACGCTGGCTTGACGACCGATATCCAGGGCCGGACGCACACGCTGGCGCAGGCGGCCAATCTACACCTGATGCTTGCTAATGAGCGAACGCGTTACTTCGAAGCGCCGACGCTCAAGGAAGCCTATGAATATGGCATGAAGAACGGCGACATCCTGGATCGGGGCAGGGCCGTAGCCCCGGAAGGTCCTGGCCCAGGAATCGAAGTCGATTGGGTCCGTCTGGCCTCGGTAGGATTCTACATGCACGCAGGGCTTGATTTTCAGGTACTCGCGACAAAAACTGTGCAGCTGTTAGAAGTCACCTTCAAGGGTCACAAGGAATCTGCGACAGTCCGGGTAAATTTTCATATTCATGCGTCGTTCAGATACGCGCTACTAGTCTTTAAGCCATGATTCCCAAACTCCTCATCTTGATTCTTGTATTGTCGCAGGTCGCGGTCGCAGCTGAGCCGTCGGTCGACAGCACGGACCATGACTCAGAGTTTTCCAAAGCGATATCCGCTCAAGGAAAATGGGTCTGGATTCCAAGAGATGACACTTTCTGTCGGGACGGGTCGACTACCGGGATTGGCGTACGGTTATTGCCGGACGCAAAGGCAGTAATGATCTACCTCCAGGGCGGCGGAGCCTGCTATGACGCACAATCGTGCGCCCAGAACAAGAATGCACCTATTGCTGGCGAAAACTTTTCTCAAGAAAAGTTTGAGACCTGGGTAGATACGCTCGGCGACCAGGGCGTGTTCAATACGACCAATCCATCGAATCCTGTTTCGAGATGGAATCACGTCTATATTCCTTACTGCACCGGCGACCTGCATGGCGGTGCGAAGACCAATGCCAGCGTGCCGGGTGTAACCGAAACGCAGCAGTTCGTTGGTTACCGGAATCTTCAGAACAACCTCAAGGTTCTGGCACCTTTCTTTCGCAACGCGGAGGACATCGCTTTAATGGGTGCGAGCGCCGGCGGATTCGGCGTCCTGGTCAATTATCCGCAGGTGGTAGAAGCTTTCGGCGGAAGGTCTGTTGCGGCACTCGTCGATTCGGCGCCGGTTATTCCCGAATCCTCTATCAAAACGTCATGTTTCGAGCGCAAAGTGATACGTACTTTTGGTTTGCAACTCCCATCCCGCTGTCCTCAATGCGCGGATCCGTCCAGAGGTGGTTTGATCAGTATCTATAATTACCTGAGCCAGACCTATCCGCAGGGGCGTTTTGCGTTTGCATCTGCTGACGCCGATCTCGCCGGTGTCGTTCTTTACAACCAGGAATCTCAAGCCTGTGGTGGCGCTGGTGTGAACATCTTTAATTATCGCTTCAGCCTCTATGCCCTTCGCGATCGGCATATTGGCCGAGATTGGGCCACCTACCTGCCTGGCGGCATTACCCATACGATGACTCAATCGGATGCGCTTTTTCTTGATAGAAAATCCAGGGGCGTCAGCGCGGCTGAGTGGCTTGGCAAAATCAACGACAAATCGCCGTCACACATTCCGAAAGCAAGGCTCATCCTCCAACGCTAGCACGCCGTCGTGCGGGGCAGCGCGCCGATCATCCGGCTCATTTCGTGCACCTTTCCTAACCGGCTGCTCCTGGCTGTCAAAAATTGTAGACTATCGTCGCATAGGGCAAGCGGGATACTGAGATGCGAATAATACTTGGATTTTGCACGGTTATGGCGCTAACAGGCATTTGGCCAGAGCCTGTCAGCGCGCAGCAGGTAACACTCGACCTGCCGGCCGAAGTCGAGGCAGGTGATTCGTTTGATGTGACATTTACGACTGACGGTTCCGAACAGGACTACATTTACTACACAGACGTTGATGCCGATCCTGAAAGCTATACGCATGGCTATTTCAGGGTCTCCAGAGGCAGTCCGATAACAATGCGTGCCCTCGTCAGACCCGGTACCTATGCCGTTCGTTTCGTGACTGACAGCACGCCAAGGCAGGTGCTCGCAGAAAAGACGTTCGTTGTAAGTGACGTGACCGCTGCAATCGAGGCGCCGGCCAGCGTTGTTGCAGGAAGCGAATTTACATTGAATATGTCCGGCCCAATGCATCAGCTGGACTATATAGCAATGACCGATCCGGGTACTGACGACAACGATTACAAATACGGCTACGAGTACACGCGCAAAGCCAGTGATGCCGGTGAACTGAAGCTACGTGCACCGATCGTCGCGGGAGAATACAGCCTGCGATACTTGCTCTCGGGCAAGCCGCGCGATCGCATGTTGGCGTCAACGAATTTTACGGTTACAGAGGTCAATGCAACCCTTCAGACACCAACGGCACCAATCGACGCCGGCGCGAAGTTCGCGGTCACGTGGGACGGACCCGATTCGATGCAGGATTTTATTGCGCTGACAGATATCGACGGTGAGCCTCACTCTTACACGTACGGTTACGAGTACACACGCAAGGGCAACCCCGCTACGCTAACCGCACCAACTGCGCCGGGGCGATACCTCGTGCGATACGTTATGAGAGGCCAGGTGGCGGGGCAGGCAAATCGGGACCTGGCCGAGGCAAGCATTGTGGTCGGCAGTGTCGGTGCGACACTTGATGCCCCGGAGACAGTGGTTGCCGGCGCAAACTTCGAGGTAGCTTTCACGAAACCTAAAGACGGCCGCGGCTACATCGCAATCGGCGACATTGACGCCGACGGAATTGACTACCAGTACGGCTACCAAAGTGCTCGGGACAAACCGGTAGAGCTGACAGCGCCCGATACCGCCGGCGACTACGCGATTCGCTATATTCAGGAAGGCAATGAAGATGTGATCCTGGCGACGGTGCCGCTGAAAGTCACGCCAATCTCGGCCTCGCTGACTGTTCCCGATTCAGTCGTTGCTCGAAGCGAATTCGAGGTGAGCTGGGACGGCCCGGACAACGATCGCGACTATATATCGCTCGAAATCGAAGACGTCTCGGTTAGCTACGCTTACACACGTCGAGGTAACCCGGTCACCTTGAAGGCGCCCAACGAACCGGGCAATTACCCCATCATCTACATGATGAACAAACGCGAACTGGCACGTGAATTCATCTCGGTGACACCCGGTGTTAGCTATGGGAGCCTCAGGGTAAAGTCATCGGGAACATCAGATCTCGGCACGAATTCCGGCGTCCTGGTCATTCTGGATGCATCGGGGTCGATGTGGCAGAAACTTGATGACCGTTTTCGAATAGATATCGCACGGGAAGCATTGGTACAACTTGTGTCCGAGACAATTCCTGAGGGCACGCCGTTTGCCCTCCGGGCTTTCGGACAAAAGGAACCACGGTCTTGTCGCTCGGATCTGGAAGTTTCGCTCAATCCACTCAATACCAACGCCGTGGTAAAAGCGATCAACGCGATTGAACCGCAAGAGCTGTCCAAAACGCCGATCGCGGCGTCGCTCGCAAAAGTAGGTGAAGATCTCAGTGGTGTGAACGGCGAACGCGTAGTCATACTGATAACTGATGGCGAAGAAACCTGTGACGGAGATCCGGAAGCAGCGATCCGCGATTTGACCGCATCGGGAATCGACGTGCGCGTAAACATTGTCGGTTTCGCTATCGACGAATACGCTTTGCGAAGAACCTTTGAGGGCTGGGCGCAACTGGGCAATGGTACGTACCTCGATGCCCGGAATGCAGATGATTTGGCTGGAGCAATTGGCCAGGCCGTCAACGCACCGTTTGAGGTGCTGGATGCAAACAGCAATGTTATCGCCACTGGCACATCCAACGGTGACGCAGTCTCGTTGCCGGTTGGCAACTACGGCATTCGTTTTCGCAGCAGCGGCGGAACGGCGGTTGCAGCATCAGTGTCGGTAGATACCGAGACAGTAGTTACTCTGGACTGACCAAGAGTTGTCCGATTACCGTATCGCATGGATCGATCTTGATTATCGGCCTGACGTTTCTTTTTCAATTCTGAATGTGGCTACCTACCAGAACGATGCTGCCTCCTGTAATTGCTTGTTACCTGATGTGCGGGACTAATATGATCGTGTTCGCGAGTGCTGCAGGATAGTGTCCAAAAAAGATCAAATTCGAGCGCTGTTGAAAAGCATCGAGACCGGTGATCCCGAACCGATCGCCGTGGTCAACGAAGCGAAGTATATTCAGCACAATCCCCAGACCCACGAAGGCAGCGAAGGTTTGGCAGCTCTTTTCAAACGGCTGTCGAAGACTTCGCCACGCGTGAATATCGTGCGCGCCTTCGAAGACGGCGATTTTGTCTTTGCGCACACGGAGTACGACTTTGCCAAACGTAATATCGGCTTCGAGGTCTTCAGATTCGAAGACGGCCAAGTGGTCGAGCACTGGGACAATATCCAGAAAAGAAACGGGCCAAACCGATCGGGCCGCAGTATGGTGGATGGTCCAACCGAAGTCGATGAACCTGAAAAGACGGAAATGAACCGAGCGTTGATTCGGTCTTTCGTTGACACCGTGCTGGTTGGCGGACATCCAGAGCAACTCACAGATTTTATGGACCAGCGCTCATACATTGAGCATAACCCCCGCTTGGGAGATGAATTATCACTGCTCCAGGCTGCGCTGGAAGCCCGGAAAGAAAGTGGTCGGCATATCGACTATCACCGCGTTCACCGTGTTCTTGCTGAGGGCAACTTTGTACTGTGCGTCAGCGAGGGTCATTTCGATGGCGAACATTCGGCCTTTTATGACTTGTTTCGACTCGCGGACGGCAAGTTAGTCGAACACTGGGATACTACCGAGAAAATTGTCCCGCGCAGTGAATGGAAAAACGGCAACGGGAAATTCTAGGTCCAGCGGATTTTCCGCCCCGGGGATACGGGCAATTGCGAACAACCGGGCGACTGGCAATTCCAGGCTCACTCGCGCCAACCTGCCCGCTGCCCGGGATCGCTGCCAGTCCCTGTTCTCGTTAATTCTTGCTGTGGCTACGACAATCCCGACCCAGGTCTTTGGTCAATACGGCGGTGCCGCGACCAATGTCATCAATAATGCCTCGAAAATGAGCAATAGCGCCGGAAAATCCCATCTCCAGCATTGGTACAACCTGAATTACGTCACTGTTCTGATGTCTCGACCGAGTATGATTGCAGCATGCACGAGGACACCAAAACCGGATCAGTAGTCGTCCTAAACGAGCGTCGTGGCTCCATCATCGAACGGCGTGACCGCAGTGGCCTTATGCGTCCAATGTTGCGCTCCGTAGTCAAGGTAACTTCCACATTGGATGCGCCCGACTATGAACAGCCATGGCAGACTGAGGGCCCGAATGGTGCGGTGGGCTCGGGCGCTATCGTCATGACGAGCCGTGGACCGCGTGTTCTTACTAATGCACACGTCGTTGAAAACCAGGTTTTCATTGAGGTTCGGCGCTACGGTAAATCGCGCAAGTTTGAAGCAGTAGTGGAGGGCGTAGGGCATGTCTGCGATCTGGCCCTTTTGAGAATCGATGACCCGGACTTTGTAAAGGGCGCGCCGGCATTCCCGATCGGTGAGCTGCCATCACTTCGTGATCACGTGTCAGTCCTTGGATTCCCGATTGGCGGCGATCGACTTTCGATTACCGAGGGCATCGTATCCAGAATAGAGATGTATCCGTATGAACACAGTCAGCGCAACCTGCTGGCGGTGCAGATCGATGCTGCAATCAACTCTGGCAATAGTGGTGGTCCAGTCGTTAAAGACGGCGAACTGGTCGGTGTCGCATTCGAAGCCATGGATGAAGCCGAAAACGTTGGTTACATGATAGGTTCACCTGTCGTGCAGCATTTCCTGCAGGATATCGATGCTGGTGTGCAGGATGGCTTTCCTGATCTTGGTGTCGTGACTCAGGAACTCGAATCCAAAGCACATCGACGTTCATTGGGCATGAGCCCCAAAAGCCATAGTGGCGTGCTCGTTACGGGTGTGACTTATGGCAGTTCAGCCTGGGGAATTCTTGAAAAAGGCGATGTTCTCTTGAGCCTCGATGGCAAGAGCGTTGCAGCGGATGGCAGCATCCGGTTTCGCAAGGGTGAACGGATCGACCTGATTTACCAGGTCGCACAACGGCATGTGGGCGAATCCATGCCGGTGAAAGTGTATCGCCGCGGCAAGGTCTTGCACCTAGAAGTGCCCCTGAAACCGCCGCGCTTCCTCGTTGCAGAAGATTCCTACGACGTTAAGCCGACTTACTACATCTATGGCGGACTGCTGTTTGTGCCGCTAAGTCGCAACCTTTTGCTCACCTGGGGATCGGAGTGGTGGCATGAAGCGCCGTCGGAAATCGTTACTATTTATGAGAACGAGATTCGCACAGCCGCGCGATCCGAAGTCGTCGTGTTGCAAAAGGTGCTCGCTGATCGTGTCAATCAGGGATATCACGATTTCGAAGCGCTCATTATTGACAGCGTGCAGGGACGAAAAATTCGCAATCTGAAGGACCTTATACAAACGGTTGAATCGTCAACGGATGATTTCATACATTTCCAGAGTCACGACGGCGATATGATTGTGTTGGAACGAAGCGACGTCGATAAAAGCAAAAGCAAGATATTGCGTCGTTACGGTGTGCCGTTTGACCGATCATCAAACCTACCTAAAAAAATCTAAGTATTTTCGCGGTATTCTCTTGCCGTAACCTTTGCTTTGTCGCGCGGATCTTGACGAAAGTGGCGGTACAATAGAAGCCTTACAAATGCGCGTATCAGGTTGAGCCATTGCAGTACTTTCAGAAATTGCCCAGCAGACGGTATCGACCGGGACTGGAGAGAGACATTCTCAGGCTTGTGCCGCGCATTCTTGTCGCTGGTATCCTGGCTCTCTGTATTGCGCCCGTTTGGGACAGGTGTTTTCCCCTGGTCGGCTCAGCGCTCGACGTAACAAAGCAGTTGAAGTTAGTTGATTTCGTGTCGATTGCAACCGGACTCACTTTTCTTGCCGCCATTCTTACGGTGTCAATCGGTTGCGTGCTCGTGAAAGTCATGAAGGGTCCTGCTTACGTCGCCGATGGTTATCCATTGCCCAATGCGCCGACGCATCGCTACGGTTAACGGGAACGCTTCATGCTGGCTTTAATTCGAACCGCTCGCGCAGGAAACGCGCAATGCCTTCATCGTCGTGGTGGCCAATTACCGCTGTAGCAGCAGACTTGATTGCGTCGTTGGCATTCGATGGTGCATAGCACTCGTCTGCCGCCGCAAACATGCTGAGATCATTGTCGCTGTCGCCGAAGCAGATGACGCGTTCGAGACCAAGCAGTTTTTTCATCAGTTCGACGGCGCCGCCTTTACTGGCATCACTGTGGTGCACATCGAGCCAATGCCATTGCTGACCTTCCCAGGCGACGCCCGAGTAGGCAACAAGATGTGGTTCATCGCCTACGCAGTGCAGCACCGCATTGATCGCCTTGCCAGAACCGATGGAATTGACATGCGTGATCACGGCGTTGGGGGGCAAATCAACCAGATTGTGCGATTTGATGCCGGTATCAATGCCGAGGTCCTGGATGATTTCGTGATCAATTGCAGCGCTTAGCGGCGGATGGTAGACGGCACTCTCATCATTCTCATTCAGCGTAAACACAAATGGTGTAATGCCCTCGCGAACGCAGGCACGAACGACATTGTCGAGTTCACGCGCAGTCAATGTTGCGCTATTTGAATAGCGATCTTGATCAGGGTGCCAGATCATTACACCATTCTTGTAGGCTTGCGGTAACCGAAACTGATGTCCGTCAAGAATTGCGCGTGCGCCGTGCAAAGTCCTACCGGTTGCAACCGTGTACGCAATTTCACGCCTGGAGAGCAGCTCTAACGTCTCGCTCGTGTACGCAGATATCTCTGAATCCCGATTCAGGAGTGTGCCATCGAGGTCGAAAACAACGAGTTCCATAGGATAAGGTCGTCAGGAATTCAAACCAGAAGTCTCGCTGCACTTCGAAGTCGATGCAATCGGTCCCGATTCAGCGACCATGGGGAGCGGCGTGATGGACCGACACGTGGATGCTTTTTTTTCCCGGGCCTTGGCGAATTTCGCGCGCATCCAACCATCTTTTACTGTGGGTGATTTGCAACTCACCCTGGCCTTGGCGCCAAACGGCGAAGTCCAATATCAATAGCCTCAAATGGCCTTGTTTGAGGCCGGAATTTCGGTGACATCCGCTGACGCGAACCATTGCACAAAACGAACAAGGACCCTATAATTCGCGCCCTGCGGATGCTGGGTTGTGCTACTTGAGACGGCCTGCTGAGGGACTGCAAGATGTGCGCAAGTTGTCCCCCGCTACCAAACTCTTGGTAGGAATTAAGGCCCCGCATGGGGTTTTTTGTTGTCTGGTGATGGCTTCAGGCGGCAGCATCGCGCAGAATGAGAATGGGCTATATGCCCATTTTTTGTTTTTAAAACAAGTGATTAAAGTGTTTAGTTAATGCAATGTCGAAGGATGAGTTACTAAAACTGCTGGAGCCCTCAGTTGAGCAATTGGGATTCGAACTGGCTGACCTCGAGCTTAAAACGGGTGGTCGGGACGGTTTATTGCGAATTTTCATCGACAAGGCAGAAGGCATAGGTATCGAAGATTGCGAGGCGGTGAGTCGCCAGGTTAGCGCAATACTCGATGTTGAGGATCCGTTGCCGGGTAACTACACGCTGGAGGTTTCCTCTCCCGGGTTGGATCGGACGCTGACCAAGCCTGACCATTTCCGCAGGTTTATGGGGCAGGCCGTCAAGGTGAAGCTCAGGTTTCCCTTGGCAGGAAGACGCAATTTTCGAGGCGCTTTGGCCGCCGCGGATGAGGACAAGATTGAAGTCGAAGTTGATGGTGAGTTGCACAGTTTACCGCTTGCAACCATCGAATCAGCACGATTGGTGCCGACCGATTGAGCGGTTGGACCGAAGCTATATTGGAGTAGTAGGGACATGAGTAAAGAAATTTTGATGGTCGTCGACGCCGTTTCGAACGAAAAAGGGGTCGAGAAAGACATCATATTTGAAGCGATTGAAGCTGCGCTCGCATCGGCGACGCGACGCCGGCATGGCGACGACATCGAAGTGCGTGTCGCAATTGATCGTGAAACCGGCGACTACGACACGTTTCGCCGCTGGCTGGTATTCGAAGACGAGTCTACCGAGCTTGAGGTGCCGGATCGGGAGCTGCGCATGATTGATGCGGTAGACGTTGATCCTGCGGCGGAGCCAGGCGGCTATGTTGAGGTACCGATGGAGTCGGTTGAGTTTGGTCGAATCGCAGCGCAGACGGCTAAACAGGTCATCGTGCAGAAGGTACGCGAGGCTGAACGTGAGCAAGTTGTAGAGGAATACAAGGATCGGGAAGGAGAGATGCTCTCCGGCCTGGTGAAACGCGTTGACCGAAACGGCGTCTTTATTGATCTTGGGGGCAACGCAGAGGGCTTCGTGCCGCGCGAAAACATGGTTCCGCGAGAACCCGTGCGACCACAGGACCGCATGAAGGCGTTGCTGACCGAAGTTCGGTCAGAGCCGCGTGGACCACAACTGTTCATGACCCGGACATCGCCGCAGTTCCTGGTTGAACTGTTCAAAATTGAAGTGCCAGAGGTTGGACAGGGGCTTATCGAAATTCTTGGTGCAGCCAGGGATCCTGGCCTGCGTGCCAAGATTGCCGTCAAAAGTAACGATTCCCGCATCGACCCGGTCGGGGCGTGTGTTGGTATGCGTGGCTCACGGGTACAGGCTGTTTCCAATGAACTGGCCGGCGAGCGGGTGGATATCATTTTGTGGGACGAAAACCCGGCTCAGTTTGTCGTCAATGCCATGTCACCGGCTGAGGTGGTCTCAATCGTTGTAGACGAAGATGCGCACAGCATGGATATCGCGGTTGACGAGGACAAATTATCGCAGGCGATCGGTCGCGGCGGGCAGAATATTCGGCTTGCAAGTGAGTTGTCCGGCTGGGAATTGAACGTCATGACCGAGACAGACGCTGAGCAAAAGAGCGAATCGGAAATGAAAGAGCTGATTGCCCTTTTCTCAAAGCAGCTCGATGTCGACGAAGAGGTGGGCCTCATCCTGGTCCAGGAAGGATTCTCGACAATCGAAGAAGTCGCCTACGTGCCTACCGCAGAGCTGGTTGAAATTGAAGAGTTTGACGAAGACATCGTTAACGAGCTCCGCAACCGTGCGCGCGACGTTTTGCTCACCCAGGCAATCGTTCAGGAAGAAAAAATCGATGAAGCGGAACCCGCAGAAGATCTTCTCAGTCTTGACGGAATGGACAAGGGCCTTGCGTTCAAACTGGCCAGTGAAGGTGTCGTTACACGAGAAGATCTTGCCGAGTTGGCAACAGACGACCTGCTCGATATCAACGAAATGGATCAGGAAGATGCTGCCGCGCTCATCATGAAGGCGCGGGCGCACTGGTTCGAAGAAGAGCAGCAGGCTTAAAGGCATAAACAGGTATACGGAGTTCCAACATGGCTGACGTCACCGTCGCACAATTCGCCGAAGTACTGAAAGTGCCGGTCGAAAAGCTGATTACGCAGCTTGACGATGCGGGTATCAAAGTTAAAAGTGCGGATGACAAAATTAGCGAGGATGCGAAACTCGAGCTATTGACGCACCTGCGCCGCAGTCACGGCCAGGAAGACGCACTGACTTCCGGCGCGCCGCGCAGAATTACACTGCGTCGTAAGTCCCAGTCGGAGCTGCGACTTGCGGGTGCCCAGGGTAGATCCCGAACGGTCAACGTCGAGGTGCGTCGTAAGCGGACATATATAAAACGGGATGTTCTAGAGAAAGAGGCGCAGGACAAGCAGGAAGAGCTGGACCGCGCGCGACAGGAAGAGCTGGACAAAGTGGCAGCAGTCGAGCTCGAAAAAGAGCGTTTGATCGCCGAAAAAGAACAGGCAGCCAAGGCGGCTCAGGAAGACGAGCGTCGCGAAGTGGAGGCCAAGCAGCAAGCCGAGGCGACTGCGCGGGAGGAGGCGGAAAAAGCCGCTGCGGTTGCAGCAGAAGAGCGCGCACGAGTAGAGAAAGCAGAGCAGGATGCGCGTGAACGCCGTGCTAAAGAGAAAGATAAGAAAAATGGCAAACCGTCAGACACCAAATATGGCCGTAAGGAATTGCACGTTGCCGGTGACAAGAGCGGTCGGCGCAAGCGTAAAGCACCGATGCGACGTCGCCCTGTGTCGGTCAGCTCGGACGGCCAGCATGGCTTTGAAAGGCCGACTGCGCCGGTGGTGCGGGAAGTCGAGATTCCGGAGAATATCGCCGTATCCGAACTGGCGCAGAAAGTCGCCGTTAAAGGGAATGAAGTTGTCAAAGTGCTGTTCAATATGGGCGCGATGGTGACGATAAACCAGATTATTGATCAGGACACGGCGATTCTTGTCGTTGAAGAACTGGGGCATATTGCCAAGCCCGTCAGTGGCGTCGAATTTGATGAGAATCTTCTTGCTGATGAACGACCGGCGGGCGAAGAAGTTTCGAGAGCGCCGGTGGTTACCATCATGGGTCACGTCGACCACGGCAAAACGTCACTACTCGATTACATCCGGCGCACGAAAGTCGCTGCCGGCGAAGCGGGCGGCATTACGCAGCATATCGGTGCCTATTCTGTGGAAACCGACAAAGGTCGCATCACCTTCCTCGACACGCCGGGACACGCTGCGTTTACGCAAATGCGAGCCAGGGGTGCACAGGCTACGGATATCGTCATCCTTGTTGTTGCGGCCGATGACGGCGTGAAGCCGCAGACAGTCGAGGCAATTGAGCATGCCAGGGCCGCTAACGTGCCCATTGTGGTCGCGATCAACAAGACAGATAAGGAAAACGCAGATCCGGAACGTGTCAAGAACGAGCTTTCGCAGCACGAAATCATTCCGGAAGACTGGGGCGGCGAGCAGCAGTTTGCGAACGTTTCGGCCCAAACCGGCGATGGCATCGATAGTCTTCTCGACGCGGTTTTGCTGCAGGCTGAAGTAATGGATCTCAAGGCTATCGCCGAAGGACCGGCACAAGGCATCGTTATCGAATCGAGCCTTGAGAAAGGCCGTGGTGCGGTCGCCACGCTGCTGGTGCAGGCCGGAACCTTAAAGCAGGGCGATATGTTGATAGCGGGCGAAGAATACGGTCGTGTACGAAACATGTTTAACGAGTCGCACAAGTCGATTACCGAGGCTGGCCCGTCAAGTCCGGCAGTGGTACTTGGGTTGTCCAAAACGCCTGGCGCCGGCGATGATTTCCTGGTTGTGACGAATGAACGTAAAGCGCGTGAGGTAGCTGAGTTCAGGCAGTCAAAAACTCGCGACTCCAAGCTCGCACAGCAACAGGCGTCGAAACTGGAAGACATGTTCAGTCAAATGGCTGAAGGTGACAGCAAGGTTGTGCCTATACTCATTAAATCCGATGTGCATGGAAGTACTGAGGCGTTGCGTGACGCATTGACCAAAATTTCGAACGATGAAGTCAAGGTCAAGGTCATCAGCTCGGGAGTCGGTGGCATTACAGAGTCTGACGCCACGCTGGCGGCAGCCTCCCATGCTGTGATTATCGGCTTCAACGTTCGAGCAGATGCAGCGGCGAGAGCGGCAATCAAGGAATCAGGCGTCGACATCCGCTATTACAGCATTATCTACGAGGCAATCGACGACGTTAAGGCGGCTGTTACCGGTTTGCTGGCGCCAGAGATTCGCGAAAATATCGTCGGATTGGCGTCAGTCAAAGAAGTGTTTTCATCGCCGAAGCTTGGAGACATTGCCGGCAGCATCGTGACGGAAGGCTACGTCAAGAAATCCAATCCGATTCGCGTACTGCGCGATAACGTCGTGATCTATGAGGGCGAGCTGGAATCATTGCGTCGTTTCAAAGATAACGTCAATGAAGTTCGCTCCGGAACTGAATGTGGCATTGGTGTCAAGAATTACAATGACGTCAAGGTTGGCGATCAGATCGAGTGTTTCGAGCGGATTGAAGTCGCTCGCACGCTCGACTAGTCGACTGACGTAAGGACTTTTAATGCCACGCGAGTTTTCAAGAAACCAGAGGCTCGGCGCACAAATGTTGCGTTCACTGAGCGAATTGCTGCGATTCGAGACCAAGGATCCGCGACTGACCAACGTATCATTGACGACCGTTGAGCTGTCAAAAGATCTTAGTATCGCCAAGGTGTATTTCAGTTTGCTGGAACCCAATGCCGATCCGGCGCCCGCTGCAGAGGGTTTGCAACGGGCATCTGGATTTCTCCGCAGCAAACTCGGATCAGCGCTCAAAGTTCGACACATTCCAGAATTACGTTTTGTTCACGACGACAGTATCGCCCACGGTGCTGAAATCGCGCGCCTGATTGACGATGCTACCGGGGCAAACCGGGAATCCTAGATGGCTGGCAGTTCCGAAACGAGGAGCCGGCCCGGGCCGGCAGCCGTCGATGGCCTGCTGCTTCTCAACAAGCCTTCGGGGATGACTTCGAATCAGGCCTTACAGAAGGTGAAGCGCCTGTTGCAAGCTAAAAAGGCGGGCCATACGGGCAGTCTTGATCCGGCGGCAACTGGAATGCTGCCCCTTTGTTTCGGCGAAGCAACCAAGATCTGCGCCTACCTGCTGGAGGCGGACAAGACCTACCGGGTAACGGCACGACTTGGCGCGGCAACTGACACAGGTGACGGCGATGGCCAGGTGATCGACACTGCCGCAGTGCCCGACCTTAGCCAGGCCGAGTGGGAAGCGCTGCTGGCCGGGTTTGTCGGCGACACCGAGCAAGTGCCGCCGATGTATTCGGCCTTGAAGAAAGATGGCAAGCGACTTTACGAGCTTGCCAGGCAGGGTCAGATCGTCGAACGGCAGCCCCGAGCAGTGCGGATCAGTGTGATCGATCTGCTCGAAGCGCGAGGCGAGCGCCTGGTTTTCAGAGTGCATTGTTCAAAAGGAACCTATATTCGCACCCTGGTTGAAGATATCGCCAAAAAAGCCGGCACGGTAGGCTATACCGCCATGCTACACCGGGAGACGGTAGGGACGTTCCGGGCGGAGGATATGCTGGACATGCCGAGCGCGGAACTCGCCGCGGAGGATGGTCCGGCAGCCCTTCGCGAACGGTTGCTGCCAGCCGATGCAGCGCTGGCTTCCTGGCCTGAGTGCCAGGTCTCGGATGAAGGCGCGGATCGATTTCGTGGGGGCCAGGCGGTCTCTTGCGCCGGTGCAGGGTCGGGCCTGGTGAAGGTATACAACACGAACCAGCAGTTCCTGGGCATCGGCATGCTGGCCGGTGACGGAAATGTCGCTCCGAAACGGATATTCCACCTGCCGGGGACAAAACAGTAATTTGTGAACATGGCAAAAAAAGCCTGAATTTTTCGTATTTTAGACTATGACTGGACCGATTCTGACGCTAGAATAGCGCGCTGAAAATCAAGGGCCAAAAATAGTAAGAACGATTGGAGTTTCTTAAGCATGTCACTATCAAGTGAAAACAAAGGCAAGATCGTCGCGGACTACGCCCGCGCCGATAAAGACACCGGGTCACCTGAGGTTCAGGTCGCTTTGCTGTCTGCACGAATTTCAGAGCTGACCGACCACTTCGGTGAGCACAAGAAAGATCACCACTCCCGGCAGGGTCTGTTGAAGATGGTCAACAAGCGTCGCAAGTTGCTTGATTACCTGAAAATCAAAGACCAGGGCCGGTATCGCGAGCTGATCCAACGGCTCGGTTTGCGCCGCTAAATCATCCGGCGCTCCAAGGCAATGACCTGACAACAATGTCGGCCCTGTAATGGGACCTGACGGTCAGTCGTGCCACTTCTGCAGTCATTCCGAGAATTCAAAGTGAAATCAATTACAAAATCGTTCCAATATGGGGAACATCAGGTAACTATTGAAACCGGCGCCATTGCGCGTCAGGCGGACGGTGCAGTGCTGGTCGACATGGCCGATACCACTGTTCTCGTTACCGCGGTAGGCCGCAAAGCGGCAGATCCGGGCCGGGACTTCTTCCCGCTCACCGTCAACTACCAGGAAAAAACCTACGCTGCCGGCAAAATCCCGGGTGGATTCTTCAAGCGTGAAGGCCGTCCCGGCGAAAAAGAGATACTGACCTGCCGTCTGATTGACCGCCCGGTTCGTCCGCTGTTTCCGAAAGGCTTCAAAAACGAAGTCCAGATTATTGCCACCGTCGTATCGCTGAATCCGGACGTTGATCCCGACATCCCGGCGTTGATTGGTGCGTCCGCGGCACTGGCCATTTCAGGCATGCCGTTTGCGGGTCCAATTGGCGGCGCCAGGGTCGGCTACAAGGATGGCGAATACATTCTGAATCCGGGCCTCGCTGCAGTGGCTGAGTCAGATCTGGATCTGGTCGTCGCGGGTACCGCCGACGCGGTTCTGATGGTCGAGTCAGAAGCGAAGATGCTCTCTGAAGAAATCATGCTGGGTGCCGTCATGTTCGGCCACGAAGCACTGCAGACTGCAATCAGCGCCATTAGCGAGCTCGCTGCCGAAACCGGTAAGCCTGCGTGGGACTGGGAGGCGCCTGCTGAAGACGAGGAGCTCACTGCTGCGGTCGCATCCTCTGCCGCATCCGGGCTGACCGCTGCCTACCAGATTTCCGACAAAGTTGAACGCCAGGCTGCGGTTGGTGACTCCAAGTCAGGCGCCGTAGATGCGCTGGCTGAAGGCGACGATGCCAAATGGAGCGCAGGCGAAGTTTATGGTGCGTTGTCGAAGCTCGAAAAGAACATCGTTCGTGGCAGGGTCATCGCTGGTGAGGCCCGCATCGATGGCCGCGATACAAAGACGGTTCGGCCAATTGACGTCAAAGTTGGTGTACTGCCGCGGGCACACGGTTCTGCCGTATTCACTCGTGGTGAAACCCAGGCAATCGTTGCAACAACACTAGGCACCGGTCGCGACGCACAGATGATCGACGCGATTGAAGGCGAGCGCAAAGATCCGTTCATGCTGCATTACAACTTCCCGCCGTTTTGCGTCGGTGAAACC
>JAJFJD010000051.1 GCA_021774335.1 Alphaproteobacteria bacterium | reverse complement strand
TCTTCCAAGGGGAGGGGTTCCGGCGGGATGACGTCGGCGACGGAAACGGCGAAGAAGCCGCCGGTCGCATCTTCGAGCAGTTGGGGCTCGGCGCCGGGAGCGGTGGAGAAGACGGTGCCGATGATGGGGTTGCCGTGACCGGACAGGCCGTCGACAAGATCGCCGGTGGTGGTGGTACCGGAACCGTCGATGACGACATCGCGGACGGTGGCGCCGTTCTCGTTGCCAGCGTCGGCCAAGGTTGCACCGGCGGCCAAGGAATCCTCGACGGCGTCCATGACCTCGAAAATCTCGTCGCGGGCGCGCAGAACGCTGGCGCTGGCGATGAGTTCGTCGCGGACATCATCGATGGTCGGGGTTTCGCCCTCTAGGACGATATCGGCGCGGATGAGATGCCAGCCCAAGGGGGATTGAATGGGGCTGGTGACCTCGCCCTCGGCGACATCAAAGGCGGCGGCCATTTCCGGCAACAAGCCGCCGACGGTGACCTGGCCCAAGGAGAGCGTTGAGCCGACGCTGGCGAAATCAGCGCCGCCGGTGATGGTGTCGGCCGCGGCCTGGGCCTCAGCCTCGGTGGCGAAGACGATCTGGGTCAGTTCGCGTTGCTCGGGAATGATGAAGCTGCTGCGGCGGGCGTCGAATTCACGCTCGAGGTCGGCCTCGGAAATGGTGAGCCGCTCGGCGTATTGCTCCGGGGTCAGTGAGACGATGGTGGCGCGGCGGTATTCCGGCGTGGGATAGCGGTCGCCGGCTTCGGCGTAATAGGCATCGAGTTGCGCCTCGGTCGGGTCGTTTACCGCCGGCACGTCGATGCCGCCGATAACGATGCCTTCGAAGACGCGGGTCTCGTTGCGATACTTGTTGATGGAGTCGACGAGGGTGAAGGGGGCGCTGGTGGCGCCTTGGACGGTGCCGAGGAACTGGCTGCGCTGGAGGTCCTGACGGAGGTCGGCGACGAACTCGCCCTCGGAAAAGCCGTTGTGACGGAGGAAGCCCTCGTAAGCGGCGGCGTCGAAGCCGGCATCGCCCTGGAACTGGGGCTGGGCGCGAATGAATGTGGCGACCTGGGCGTCGGAGACGGACACGCCAAGCTCCGCCGCACCCTGGCGATAGATGGCATTGGTGACGACGCCGCTGACGGCGCGGTTCAGCAGGCCGAGCTGGATCGCCTGCTCGATCGTGACCTGGGACCCGACAACCTGGCTGACGGCCTGGACCTCCTGATTGAAGGCGTTGGAGATGGTGCGGGAGTCGATGTCGATGTCACCGACCTGGACGATGGAATTGGGGTTGGCGCCGCCGCCGTTATGGCCACCGCCGCCGCCATGACCACCGCCACCGCCGATGCCACCAACGCCGCCGAAGAAGGCGACAAAGGTGAGGGCGAGAAGGATGAGAACGGCCTTCATGACCCAGGTTTTGCTGGCGCTGCGCATTGCTCTGAGCATTGACGGGTAACCCCTTGATCCGTTTCGTGTTTGCCCGGAAGGACCGGGTCGGCCGCATGATACGGCCGCACAGGTGTGGCGGGCAAGGCCGCCGGGACGCCGCGCCATCAATGCTAGGTGATGGCCGCGCGATACCTGGTTATTTGGCGATTGTTGGCGGAATTCCAAGGTTTGTGATAGGCACCATCGCAGACAGCAACGGACGGATCGAGGGTACAATGGCGGGTAAGGGACGGCGGCCGCTGGCGGCGGGGAACTGGAAGATGAACGGCCAAGCAGCGGACGCGGCGGCGCTGGCCGGGGCGCTGGGGGATTGGGCGGCGGATACCGGGCCAGGGGCGGCGGATATGGCGGTGTGCCCGCCGACCGTGCAGCTTGCGGCGGTGGCGCAGCACCTGGCCGGATCGTGGATCGCCGTCGGCGGCCAGGACTGTCACCCGGCGGAGATGGGTGCCCATACGGGCGATGTCAGCGCCGAGATGCTCAAGGATGCCGGGGCGGCGATGGTGATTCTGGGTCATTCGGAACGGCGGGCCGATCATGGCGAGACGGACGCCGAGGTGCGGGCGAAAGCGCAAGCCGCGTGGCGGGCCGGGCTGGTGGCGATTATCTGTATTGGCGAGAGCGAGGCGCAGCGCGATAGCGGCGAGACCCTGGCGGTGCTGAGCGGGCAGTTAGAAGGCTCGTTACCGGACGGGACGACGGCGGCGAATACGGTGGTGGCCTATGAACCGGTGTGGGCGATCGGGACCGGGCGGACGCCGACGGTGGAGCAAGTCGATGAGGCCCATAAGCATATCCGGGTGGAGATGACGCGACTCGTGGGCCGCGAGGCGGCTGGGATCCGGGCGCTGTACGGCGGGTCGGTGAAACCGTCGAATGCGGCGGAAATCCTGGCGCCGGAGGACGTCGATGGGGCGCTGGTGGGCGGTGCAAGCCTGCAAGCGAGTGATTTTCAGGCTATTTATCAGGCACTTGTGGACTGAAGCTGGCGGATTTCAGTGGCGAAAGCGGCGCCGGGAGCTAAAGTTTCACTGGCATTGACGGGGTTGCGGCATTAAATAGCGGAGGGTCGTATCCGGCGCCGATGCTGAATTTGGCAGGCGACGGTACGAATACGCCAAAAACACTATCCGCGGGATTTTATGGAAGCGATTTTCCTTGTCATACACTTGGTGTTCGCGCTGGGCATTATCGGTGTCGTGCTGATGCAACGGTCCGAGGGCGGGGCGCTCGGTATCGGTGGCGGCGGCGGTGGTGGCGGCGGGGGCCTTGGCGGCCTGGTCGGCGGCCGGGCGGCGGGCAGCTTCCTGACCAAGCTGACGGGGATCCTGGCGGCGGCGTTCTTCGGCACCAGTATTATTCTGTCGATCCTGGCTGGTTATGGCGACAACGGCACCCGGTCGATCGTGATTGACGGTCCGGCGGCGGCCGATGGCGTTGGCGGGCATGGCGGTGCTCCGGCTGCAGAGGAACCGTCAGGGC
>JAJFJD010000006.1 GCA_021774335.1 Alphaproteobacteria bacterium | reverse complement strand
CCCCAGCTCATCGGCGGTGAGCCCAAGAAGCCGGCGACGAAAAGGGTGGCCGGGTTCCCAGAAACGTCGCGCGGCGTGCCGATTTGCTGCAACCCCCCTGCATCCAGGATCGCCACCCGGGGCGCCAGGGTCATCGCCTCGATCTGGTCATGGGTGACATAGATCGTCGTCGTCCCCAACTCCTGCTGCATATGCTTCAACTCGGCCCGCATATAGCCGCGCAGCTTGGCATCCAAGTTCGACAGCGGCTCGTCCATCAAGAATGCCGACGGCCGCCGCACGATCGCCCGCGCCAGCGCCACCCGTTGCCGCTGCCCGCCGGACAACTGGCGCGGATAACGCGCCAACAATTCTCCAAGGTGCACCTGGTCCGCCGCGTCGCGCACCAGTTCGGCGCGCTGCTCCGGCCCCACGCCGCGCACCTTTAGCGGGAACGCGATGTTCTCGGCGACGGTCTTGTGCGGATACAGGGCATAAGACTGGAACACCATTGCGATGTCTCGGTACTTCGGCAGAACGTTAGTCATGTCCATTCCGCCCAGCGTGATCATGCCGGAACTGGCTTCCTCCAGCCCCGACAGCATCCGCAGCGCCGTTGTTTTCCCGCAGCCAGAGGGCCCGAGCAGCACCAGGAACTCACCCGCCGCCACGTCCAGGGAAAGATCCTTCACCACATGGGCTTTGCCGAACCATTTGTTCAGATTCTTGATGGAAATACTCTGCGCCGGCTTCATCGGCGCTTTGCTGCCCGCCGGTTCTATCGTTTCTGCCGCACTCATCCTTTGACCGCCCCCAACAAGACACCTTTGGAAATAAAGCGCTGCAACACCAACGCCATGAGGATCACCGGCAGGATCATGATGATGATCACCACCGACATCGTCCACCACTGCACACCCTTCTCGCCGGCGGCCATTCCGGCTACCAAGATCGGCAGGGTTTGCGCGTTGGTCGTCGACAGGAACAGCGCCACCAGATACTCGTTCCACGCCAGAATCAGCACCAGCAGCGTCGTCGCCGCCAACCCCGGCCGTGCCAGCGGCACGACAATTTCAAAGAATGTGCGTATCCGCGTCGCTCCGTCCAGCTGCGCGCTTTCCTCCAAATCGACCGGAATCGACATGAAGAAGTCGTACATCAGCCACACCACGATCGGCAGATTGACCACTGTGTACGTCAGGATGATCGACAGGTGGGTGTCCAGCAATCTTACCTGCTGGAACATCATATAGACCGGAACGACCGTCACCACCGGCGGCAAAATCCGCTGCGAGATCATCCAGAACAGAATATCGCCATTGCCAACCGCGCGCTTGAAGCGCCGGCTCAGCGCCTTCACCAACAGCGCAAATAGCGCCCCGCCGACCACGGCCGCGATGCGCCAATCGACGCCCCACACCCCGACCGCGACAATCGTTGCGATCATCGATAACACGAACAGCATGATGCTGCCGAACTTCGGCTTATAGGAGATCCGCGCCAACGCGTACGCCGCCATGCTGCCGATTAACATGCACAGCAACGTCGAGAACGCCGCGATGATGACGGAGTTGCCATATGGCTTAAGTGTTTCCGTCAAGGCGCCACCGCCGAACATTTGGCGCCACGCATGCAAATTCGGCTGAAAGTCGATCCACGGCAAATAGAACGGCCCGGAGTTGACCGCGATCGGCAGCTTGACCGACGTGATCAACACCCAATACAGCGGGAACACCACGAATCCGGCCCAAGTCAGCAGCATTGCATAGACGATGATCGCCCCGCCCGGCGACATTTTGCCCATCCCCGCCGGCTCGAACCAACGGCTGATCGGTCCGGTTTTCGGCCTTACTTCCGGGTGTTGCAGTCCAATCGCCGGAACGCTCATGCCCAATTCGCCCTTCGTCTCATGATCACCAGGTTAAAGAACGACACACACAGCACCACAGTGACAAATAACAGCAGGTATGAAATCGCCGACGATTGCGACAGGTCCAGAGACCGCCAGGCATAGAAGGCATGCAGGGTCATCGATTCTGTTGCGATGCCGGGCCCGCCGGCCGTCATGATATTGGGCAGGTCAACCAACTTAAACGCCTCGATAACCCGGATCAGCATCACCGTCGCTGCCACTGGCAGCACGTGCGGCCAGGTAATATCGTGGAAAATTTGCCAGTTACTGGCGCCGTCGACGTTGGCTGCTTCGACCATGTCCCGCGGCACGTTTTCCAGCGCCGCCAGCAGCACGATGAAGATGAATGGGATCCACTGCCATGAATCGCCGACGATAATGAACGCCCGAGCTGTCCAAGGGTTGGCGACCCAGGCGAAATCGCCCAGCCCGAACCACTGCCATACTGGCGAAAACGGCCCTTTGGTCGTGTCCGCCATCATCCGGAAGCTGTAACCGATACCGATCGGCGTCACCATCAACGGCATGAAGAACACCAGCCGGAAGATGTTGCGTCCTCTGATTGGCTGCGAACACATGAACGCCAATCCAAGCCCGATGAAGAATTGTATCGAACACCCAACCACAACATAGAACAGGGTCACCCCGAGGGTGCCGAACTGGGTGCCGCTAAAAAACGTCGCGCCGAAGAGCACAAACAGCGAGAAGATGAGCGTTGCTGTGATCAAACGCCCGACGAACCCGAGCACGGTGAACTGCCCGCTGCGGGCGTAACGCCAAAGCCACCAGGTCATCAGCCCGAATCCGGTCAAGCTGACAATCCAGCCCAGGGCGCTGATGCCTTCGAATGTGCCGAGGAAATGAAACTGCTCGGATCCGAAAAATTGTTTGTCGAAGTTTCGTAGTCCGGCCCAGCGAACACTGTAGCCGCCGCCGCGCAGACGGACCCGTGACAGCGCCAGAATAAGCGATGCTACCAACGGGAAGATCGAAAAAATCAAGATCATCACGACGGCTGGCGTGATGAACAACTGCCGCGAATGCTTATCCACCCACTCGGCGAATCCGCCCCTGGCGGCGCCGGCCGGGAATTCTC
>JAJFJD010000050.1 GCA_021774335.1 Alphaproteobacteria bacterium | reverse complement strand
ACAGAACGTAAAAACTACAAGAATACAGAGCGTATACGCAGAACGCATACACCAAGAACCCTCGCAGCCAGTGATCCGTGCAAAAAACAGCACAAACCGCCGCCCGCGCATCCCTTCCAAAATTTACTTGTCAAACAACAGGCAACAACGCCGGGCTCGATTTACCCTACCGTATCTTCTCATTTCGAGGAGATCGTGCTTGGAACCGGTTGCCAGTTCAAGCACGGTCGCTATTGCCGAATATAGCGTTGCCAATCTTATTCCGCAACGGCCGAATGACATCCAGAGCAATTTTCTTATCCACCATCTTATCCACAGGCCGAGCCATCTGCTACAGAAGGCCGAGGTCTCGCAATTCCTCGATCATCTCCTCCGGCATCTCCTGATCGGCCTGCCCGCGCGCGCGGTCCGGCGGAGCGTCCTTGGTCTCAAGATAGCGCCAGCCCTGGAACGGCCGGTGCGGCCACGGATCGGTCGGCACGAGACCCGGCTCCAGCATGAGACGGCAGAACTTCCGCCCCTCCTCGTCCACGTCGGATTCGAGGCCGATCAGGCGCTGCCGCGCCCGCGTCCGCCCCTTGATGATCCAATAGATCGATCCGCCGTCGAGCAACTCGTCGCCGCGCCGGGGCATATGCCGGGTTCGATGGAACAACCGCGGCCCCTCGCCCGCGGCTTCCGCCAGCCGAACCCGGCCTTCCTGCACCTGGGCGAGATGGTCGATATTCTCTATCCCGACCGAGAGCTTGATCAGATTCACCGTCATCGCCGCCGAAACCCTATTCCGCCCCGCCGGTAGAACCGTCGGCCGGCGCATCGAGGACGACCAGTTCCGCCCCCTCGTCCACCTGTTGCCCGACCGCGAAATGCACCACGGCGACGACGCCGTCCGACGGCGCGGTAATGACATGCTCCATCTTCATGGCTTCCAACACCATCAACGGCGCGCCGCGTGCAACCGTCGCGCCTGCCTCCACATGCACCCGCACGACCGCCGCCGGCAGTGGTGCTGTGAGTTTGCCGCCGCTCGCCTCCCCCTGCGCGAACGGCGCATCGGGACCGCGGAGAACCAAACAACGCGCGCGACCATCGATCAGGACGTGGCGTTCCAACCCCCGCTCAATGACGCGACCCTTGATGGTTCGGCGACCGAGAATTGCCTGAACGGTGCCGCCATCCGTGACCTTCCCGGAAACCCGGTAGGTGTCATCGGGCAGACCGAGCAGCAATGCGTCCCCGTCCCATTCAACGGAAACGGTAGCGTCGTTCTCACCGTCACGGAATTGATGAAGAACGGGCGCACGGCCAAAGCCTCGCCATCCATCCCGGCGGCGCCACGGCGAATACGGATCAGGCTCTTGCCCAGCGCAGTCACGGTCGACAAGCGCCTCGTAAACACCGGCGAGAATTTGAGCATCTGTCCCCGGCAGCTCCGATGCGGCCATCAACTCGGCACGATGGAGGTGAACGAAGGTCGTATCGACATCACCGTCCTGAAACGACGGGTGCCCAAGAACCGCGATGAGAAATGGCAGATTCGTCGCCGGCCCGATAATCTCGATCTCCATAAGGCTTCGCTGCAAATTCGCGATTGCCTGGCTGCGCGTTCTCCCTTCAGAGATTATCTTCGCAATCATCGGATCATAGTGCCGGGTCACCGTATCGCCTTCTCGGACGCCGGTATCTATGCGCACCAGACGATGACCCGGGAACACAAGATGGTCGAGCCTCCCGGTTGACGGCAGGAAATCGCGCCGGTAATCCTCGGCATAAATCCGCACTTCAACCGCATGCTGGTATAGCCGTATGCCTTTCTGTTGAAACGGCAATGGCTCACCGGCAGCGACTAGGAGTTGCCATTCAACCAAATCGACCGCGGTGGTCACCATCTCGGTGACCGGATGCTCGACCTGCAGGCGGGTGTTCATCTCCAGGAAATAGAATCCGCCATCGTCGGGAACCGCGTCCCGGTCGACGATGAACTCGACAGTCCCCGCGCCCACATAATCGACACGGCGCGCGACCTCGATCGCCGCCTCGCCCATAGCCTTTCGCAGAGCCTCGCTCAGGCCGGGCGCCGGCGCTTCCTCGACGATCTTCTGGTGACGGCGCTGCACCGAGCAATCTCGATCAAACAGGTGAACGATGTTGCCATGGGTGTCGCCGAACACCTGCACTTCGATATGGCGTGGTCGCGCGATGAACTTTTCAATCAGCACGCGGCCGTCGCCGAAGGCCGCCTTGGCCTCGCGGCTGGCGCTGTCCAGCGCGTCGTCGAACAGAGACGCCTCGCGCACCATCCGCATGCCACGCCCGCCGCCACCGGCCGACGCCTTGATCATCACCGGATAGCCGATCTCATCCGCCGCCGCCTTGAGGTCACCGCGCCCCTGCGACAGGCCGTTATATCCCGGCACCACCGGCACGCCGGCCTCCTGCGCCAGGGTCTTCGCCTCGATCTTCGAGCCCATCGCCCGGATGGCCGACGGAGACGGTCCAACAAAAACGATCCCTGCCACTGTGCAGGCCTCGGCGAACTCTGCGTTCTCAGACAGGAAGCCGTACCCTGGATGGATCGCTTCCGCCCCACTCTCCCGTGCTACGGCCAAGATACGCTCGACCGAGAGATAGCTGTCCGCCACCAGCGCCGGGCCAATCCGGTATGCTTCGTCCGCCATATCGACATGCCGGGCGCCCGTGTCGGCGTCCGAGTAAACGGCGATGGTCCGTATACCCATATCGCGTGCGGTACGGATGACGCGGCAGGCGATCTCGCCCCGATTGGCGATGAGAAGCCGTCTGAACATGGGCCGCTAGGACCTTCCCTTATGCGTGCGCGTGTAGGCGATGATCTCGGAGAAGCCGAACAATAGCAACAGCACGCCGCTGACGATCTGGATCGACACGATCAACCGGACCATGTCCGACAACGGCACCACATCGCCGTAGCCGACCGTGCTCAAGGTGATGACCGAGAAGTACAGGGCCTGAGAGAAACTGATGGTGGCCGGCGCATCGCCGACCAGAAAAAGCGGATCAACGGTGAAGCGATCCAAGATTCGGTAGATGCAGCCGAAAACGATGATCTGCAAAGAATAGAAGGTGAAGAACGCAAATGCCGGCACCAAGAGTCGTGCCGCGCTCTGGAAGAACTCCTCGAACAGCAAGCCGGAATCGAGCAGGAAGACGGCGATGTCCCGGCTCGCCATCAGCACGACAAGGGCGATCGCAGCCATGGCGAGTAGGAACACGACAGTGACGACCGGTTGTTCCGGCACATGTTCCGGCACCAGGAAGCTCAGCGCGCCGACAATCGACACCGGCAACAGCCACAGAAAGGTACGGCCGAGATGACGCTCATCGCGCAAACGCTCGGATTGCACGATCGATTGCAATTCCGTCCGCTTGAGAATGGCTCCACCCAGGAAAGCGAGGATCGGAAAGCTGAAACCGAGTTGGAAGGCCCACGGGCTGGCGCCCGAAAAATTCGTTACGACGAAGAACACGTAAAAACAGGCATAGACGCCAAGAAAATTCGCCAGCGAGATCGAGAAGAAACCACTGCCGCGGAAGATCAGGTGGAAGGTCCCGACAGCGAACGACAGGATCATCAGCATCACGATTTGAAAGACGGTGCCGATTTCACCGGCGGCAAGCGCGATCAGGCCGAGCAGCAGCCCCGTGAACCCGGTCCCGATCAGTCGTGGCCGCTCACCGCTTTTCACGCATCCGCCTCCGTCGCCCAATTCGGCGGCCGTTTCGCAATGAACGCGTCCGCGCCTTCCGATGCCTGGTCACTGCCGCGCCCGGCGACAAACGCTTCCAATGTGCGGTCAATCATGGCCGCGTCGATCGGCGGATAGCCGGTCTCGCCGATCACCGCCTTGCTTTCCGCAAGCCCGCCTGGGGAATTCATCAAGAGGCTATCAACCACCGCCGCCACCTTATCGTCGAGGCCATCTTCGACAACGATATCCGCAAGGCCGATACGGAACGCCTCGGCGGCCGACATCGCCTCACCGGTCAAACACCAGCGGCGGCACTCGCGCTGCCCCATGCGACCCAGCAAATAGGGCACCATCAACGACGGTGTGAAGCCGTACCGCGCTTCAGTGATCGCAAATTTGGCCGAACTCTCGGCGATGACGATATCGCAGGCGGCCGCCACCGCGACTCCGCCGCCATAGGCGCCACCCTGGACACGGGCAATGACCGGCTGTGAGGCGGCATAGACCGCCTCCCCCATCGCCGCATATTTACTGGCGTCCGCCTTGTTGTCTTCATAGGACAGACCACCGGCCCATTTCAGATAGTTAAGGTCCGCGCCTGAGCAGAAGACCGGCCCGCTGCCGGTGATCACGATCACCCGCACAGCGGGGTCAGCCGTCACCTGCGTCATCGCATCGTTGAAGGCGGCGATCTGATCGACGTTAAAGGCGTTCAACGCTTCCGGCCGATTGAGGGTCAACGTCGCGGTTCCGCGATCGTCGACAGCTACCAATACTTCGTTACTCATCCTGACTATCCCGGATACCAACTGGGGTTTCGTTTCTCGATGAAGCTGAGGAGTCCTTCGTCGGCTTCGTCGGTCTGCCGCTTCAACGCATGCTGCAGGGCAAGCCCTTCGGCCATATCGTCCGGCACGGCGATGCCCGCCACGTCCTTGATCAGCTTCTTGGTCTCACGCAGCGCCGCCGGGCCGCCCGACAGGATCGCCTCAATCAACGGCGCCGCCGTCGCATCGAGCTCACCGACAGGACAGACAGCATTCACCAGCCCCATGGCATGGGCCTGCCGCGGGCCGAACCGTTCACAGGTCAGCGCGTAACGCCGCACGTTATGCTGCCCCATACAGGCGTTGAGTTGCGGGAAGATCGGACCGGCCATGACGCCCCACCGCGCCTCGGTTATCGAGAAGATCGCGTCCTCGGACGCGATCACGATATCGCAGGCTGCGATGATCCCCGTCCCACCGCCGAAGCAACCGCCGTGGACCAAGGCCATCGTCGGCTTCGGGAATTCGTTCAGCCCCCGAACCGCGTCGGTGGTCCGCTGGGAAATTTCGAGATTCTCCTCCGGTGTCATTTTCGAAACTTGCTTCAGCCACTTGAGGTCGGCGCCCGCCTGAAAATGACGGCCATTGCCGCGTAACACGACCAGCCGGACCGCGTCATCGACCGCCAGCTTACCCGCGGTATCGAGGACGCTCTTAATGAACTCGGAATTGTAGGCGTTGTTGACCTCCGGCCGGTTGAAGGTGACCGTCGCGACGCCACGGGCATCCGTTTCACACAGGATAATGGGTTCCGTCATCGCTCAGCCCTCCGTCCCGGCCATCCAGGCCGGTTGCCGTTTCTCGAAGAATGCGGATATCCCCTCCTGCCCTTCGGGGGTCGCGCGGATTGCCGCGATGCGCGCCGCAGTGTCATCGCGCACCGCTTCCGTGACCGGACCGGCGGAGTCCCGGATCAAGGTCTTGCAGGCTCGCAGGGAGGCCGGTGCGTTCTTGAGGATATTCCCGATGATGGCATCGACCGCACTGTCGAGCGCCGCGGCCGGCACAGCGTCATGCAGCAAGCCGATGCGTTTGGCCTCGGCCGCGTCAAACCGTTCCGCGGTCTGGAAGTAACGCCGCGCCGCGCCCGCGCCGATCGCCGCGATGAGATACGGGCTGATCGCGGCCGCGATCAAACCAAGCCTAACTTCGGTCACGGCAAACTTTGCGTGATCCGCGGCCACCGCGATATCGCAGGCCGCGATCAGGCCTAAGCCACCCGCAAAGGCGGAGCCTTGCACCTTGGCGATCGTGGGAACTGGCAGCGTGTTCAGCTTGTCGAACATGCCCGCCATTCGCTTGGCGTCGGCGACATTTTCCGCTTGTGTGAAAGTGCCGATTTCCTTCATCCAGTTGAGATCGACCCCGGCACAGAAACTCTTGCCGCCGGCCTGCAACACAACCGCCCGCAGATCGTCACGGCCGGCGAGTTGGTCGAAACAATCCCGCAGACCGCTGACCACTTCCTCGTTGAAGCAGTTATGCACTTCGGGCCGGTTAAGCGTGACAGTCGCCACACCCGGCCCATCGATTTCCATGAGTACTGTCTTGCTCGTCATTCCATTACATCCTGAACACACCAAAACGCGTTTCTTCTATCGGCGCATTCAATGCCGCTGATAACCCAAGGCCGAGATAGGTGCGTGTCTCGGCGGGATCGACAACCCCGTCATCCCACAATCGGGCGCTGGCATAATACGGGTGCCCCTGCCGCTCATACTGCTCAAGGATCGGTTGCTTGAAGGCATCTTCGTCTTCGTCGCTCCAACTCTCGCCGCTGCGCTCCAACCCGTCCCGCCGTACTTGCGCCAGCACATTGGCCGCCTGGCCACCGCCCATGACCGATATTCGCGCGTTCGGCCACATCCATAGGAATCGGGGAGAATAGGCCCGACCGCACATGGCATAATTGCCGGCCCCATAGGACCCGCCAATGATCACCGTCAATTTCGGCACATTTGCGCAGGCAACCGCCATCACCAGCTTGGCGCCGTCCTTCGCAATGCCGCCCGCCTCGTATTTCTTGCCGACCATGAAGCCCGAAATATTCTGCAGAAAGATCAGCGGCACGCCGCGCTGGCAGCACAGCTCGATGAAATGCGTGCCTTTAAGGGCAGATTCGGAGAACAGGATGCCATTGTTCGCGATGATGCCGACGGGATAGCCATGAAGCCGGGCGAAACCGCACACCAACGTCGTGCCATAAAGTTGCTTGAACTCGTCGAAGTCGCTGCCGTCCACGATACGCCCGATGATCTCGCGAACGTCATAGGGCTTGCGTATATCCGCCGGCACGACCCCGTACAATTCTTCCGGATCGCAGAGCGGCGCCACCGGCTCGGTCACCCGCAGGGAAACCGACTTGCGCCAATTCAGGTTGCCCACGATTCGACGACAGATCGCCAGCGCATGATCGTCATCCTCGGCATAGTGATCGGTGACACCAGAAGTGCGGGAATGCACGTCCGCGCCGCCCAACTCCTCGGCGCTCGTCTCTTCGCCGGTCGCGGCCTTAACCAACGCGGGGCCGCCCAGGAAGATCGTTCCCTGTTCCTTCACGATGATCGATTCATCGGACATGGCCGGCACATAAGCGCCCCCCGCCGTGCACGACCCCATCACCGCCGCGATCTGCGGAATGCCCTGTGCCGACATGGTGGCTTGATTGAAGAAGATGCGGCCGAAATGTTCGCGGTCTGGGAACACTTCGTCCTGGTTCGGCAGATTGGCCCCACCGGAATCCACCAGATATATGCACGGAAGCCGGTTCTGCAGTGCAATCTCCTGCGCCCGCAAATGTTTTTTCACCGTGACCGGATAGTAGGTCCCGCCCTTGACCGTCGCATCATTCGCCACAATCACGCATTCGACGCCGGAGACCCGGCCGATACCGGTGACGATCCCCGCCGCCGTGATCCGGTCGTCATACATGCCGTGGGCCGCAAGTGGCGACAGTTCGAGAAACGGCGCACCGGGATCGACCAGCCGGTCGATCCGGTCCCGCACCAGCAGTTTCCCGCGTGACAAATGGCGCTCTCGCGCCGCATCGCCGCCGCCCTGCTCCACCGCCGCAATCGTCTTGCGCAAATCATCGAGCCCACCCTTCATCGCCTCGGCGTTCTGCCGGAACGTATCGGCGTTAGTGTCGAGGGATGTCGTGATTACAGCCACGGACCTATTGACCTTTGATGCCCTGCGCCGGCGCAAATCGAGACTGGATCGACAGCGAGACGATCTCCGGCGGCATGTTGAAACGCACGGGTATAATACTGCTTCCGACCCCACCGGTAACAAACATCGTCCGCCCGTTCTCGCGAACCAGCCCATATGCGTGGCGGCGCGGCGCGCGCCCCGGCACGATAAGGGCCCCAATCCCCGGAAGATATACCTGACCGCCGTGGGTATGCCCAGCCAGAGTGAGCGAAACGCGATCCGTTACATCCTCGAAAACGGCGGGATCGTGGGTTATCAGCAAAATTGGCTCACCAGCGGGTAGAGGTGCGACCGTCCGCACGACTTCGGGAGTCCGGGTCGTATCGTCAGCGATGCCGGCAATCCAAACACGGCCGGACGGTACGGTTATGGATGAAGCTTCATTCTCAAGGACCGTGATCCCGTTTGACTTCAACGCGCGCGTGACGCGCGGGCCATCGAGCCACCAATCGTGGTTGCCCAGCACTGCATACACACCGTGTTTCGCCCGCAGTCCCGACAACCGCTGTGCGACTATTTCAGGCGATACGAAGTTGCCGAATAAGACGCCTTGGATGACATAATCACCGAGCAGAAGAACCAGGTCCGGCTGCAGTCCGTTTGATGCCGCCACCACATCGTCAAGTTTCGGCAAATCGATATGCGGCGCACCTACATGCAAATCACCTATCACGGCAATCTTCAGTGGCGGTATCGCCGCAGGCCACGTGTCGGAGGTGACCTCAACATGGCGTACCCGCAGCATGTCCGGTTCGATGACTGTCGACCAAACGCCCAGACAAGCGACGATGCCGGCGAAGATGCCGGCACCCCAGCCCCACCCCTTCACAGCCATTCCGCCCGCCACGCCTGAAACATCAGCACGGTCCAAAGGTCGCCGCTCCGGTCGATGGCGTCATCGCGATGCTGCCGCCATGCAGCCAGGATAGGCTCGGCCCGGAGAAGGTCATCGCCTTTTAAGCGTTCCGGTGACAGAAGATCGTCGGCCCAATCGATGAGAGGGCCGCGCAGCCAATCCGCCAGTGGCGGCCCCCTATCCGCAATGGCTGCGACTTCCCTATCACCGCCCGCATAATGTTCGGTCAATTGTTGCAACGCACGCTCGGCCATGCCGATGCCGCCATTCTCGGCGGTCGGAAGCGACAGAACGAATTCGACAAGTTCCCGATTCAGCATCGGCGCACGGAGTTGAAGACCCGCCGCCATGCTGGCCCGATCGAGGGCCACCAGGCTGTCGTTCGGCAGGGTCGTCGCGACGTCGGTATTCAGCAAGCGAGCAGCGGCCGGCGTTGCCGGCGTCCAGGCAACCCGATGGTCCCCGGGCAGAAAGTCGAAACGGTGCATCGGTCTGTCAACGCCTTGCCAGAATGATCGATACCGAGCCAGCACGAATTCCGGCGTCACGCCCGAAGATTTAGACAAGCTTTCATAGAGCCGGTCACCCAAGGCACCGCCGCTGGCGCCGGCCGACCAAAGGGAATTGAGCAGACGGAACGGACACCATCGCAGGGCAAGGGCCGCGAGGTTCCGGCGGACCGGTTTTTGTCGAATATGACGCCAATGATCCGCCGCCGCCCGGCGGCGCGGCCCACCGCCGAACAATGCTTCGCCTCCCACATCGGAAAGGACCGCCGTGGTGTGCCCGCGCAACGACTCCGCAAGGAGGACCGCTTGTAGTTGATCCCGTCCCGCGTAGGGTTCGTCGAAGAGTCTCGGCAATCGGTCGATTGTCCGCATCGGGGCGTGTTTCGGTACCTCCAATGTCGTGTGTTCCGTCCCCAGCCAACGCGCGGCCGCGTTCGCCTGATCAACCGCCTGCCTATCCCGATCGCCATATCCGATCGAAAAGGTTCTGATCGGTTCCTCTGCCGTTTCCGCCGCCATCGCCGCGATCGCAAGGGACGCAACCGACCCGGATAAGTGCGCGCCTACCGAAACGTCCGCTACCATCCGCCGCTCCAACGACCTGCCCAGTATCCGGTCGAGCCGGCGGACCACCGCTTCGATGTCGCCGTCATACGGTGCATCAACCGCGTGTTCGATAAGAGCCTGTTGGTTCCAATACCGCCGCGGCACCGGCAACACGCCGGGCCTTAGCGCATCGAGGTCCAAGGTCAACCAATGGGCGGGCGGCAGCTTGTGAACGCCGTGGTAGATCGACATCGGCGCCGGCACGTAACCAAACTGCATATACGCGGCCGCTGCATGACGGTCGATTGCACCCTGCCATGACGGATGCTCGGCCATCGCCTTGAGTTCGGAGGCGAACAGGAAAGCGTTGCCGCACCAGCCGTAATAGAGCGGCTTCTCGCCCAATCGGTCCCGCACCAGGTGAAGCCGTCTGGCCTGACGATCCCATAGTGCGAAAGCGTACATTCCGTCGCTTCGATCCAACGCGCCGGCGACGCCGATCCGCGAGGTCGCACCCAACAGCACTTCGGTATCCGACGTCCCTCGCCACGTCCGCATACCGGTCGATTGCAGCTCTGTTTTCAGTTCTTGGAAATTATAGATCGCCCCATCCAAGACGATCATGTAGCGCCGGTTGGCCGAGGTCATCGGCTGCTTGCCATCACTGCTGAGGTCCTGGATTGCCAATCGCCGGCATCCTAGGGCCAGACCCGACGGGGCATCCACCGCCGAACCGCTATCGTCGGGCCCGCGGTGAGCGAGCTGCGCAGTCATGCGATCGATAACACCGGTCAGACGTTCTTCCGACAAGCTGGAACTGGTATCGACGAAACCGGCAATCCCCGACATCCGCTTCCCACCCTATGCCACTGTGCGCCAAGTCGGCAGGCCATCTCCCGCCGGCCTGACGCCAGACAGTGCCTCGGCAATTGAGTTGGTTATCGAGTGCATCCCCATCACCAGGGAATCGGCTCGCCCGCGTAGTCCCGAAACATACCCGTTTCGTCGATGGACCAATCTTCGATCACTTGGCGCATGCCGGTAACACTTGTGACGGCATCGATCGCCGCACTGGATCCTCCCATATCGGTCTGGACCCAGCCGGGATGCAACAGAAGACAACCGACGTCCTTCTGCCGGATATCTTTCGCCAACGCCGAAACCGCTGCATTGAGCGCCGCTTTGGACGACCGGTAGATATACTGACCGCCGCCACCGCCGCCCCCGATACTGCCCATGATGCTGCTTAAGAACACCATCAGTTTCCGATCGGACCGGGCAACCGAGCCCATCAACGCAGCCGCGACGCGCATCGGCGCAAGCAAGTTCGTCCGAAGCACGCTTTCCCATTCGTCATAGGGGACTGAGTCGGGTCCGTAGTCGCGCGGCCCATAGATGCCGGCGTTGTTGATCAATACGTCGATCGCCTCGCCGCTCAGCGCCGAGCCAACGGCGTCGACGCTTACCGGATCAGAAACATCCAAGGCATGGCACTCGCAGGTGAGATCCGTTCCCGCCGGATCACGGCAGGTCGCGATAACCCGCCATCCGGCGCCCTCGTATTGGCGAACGAATTCCCGTCCAAGCCCTCTGCTCGCACCGGTGATCAGAACTGTTGGCATGCCTGCTCCAAATTCCTCGTTATGCCGTTTCTTCGAATAGCTCACGGCCGATCAGCAAGCGCCGGATTTCCGACGTGCCCGCACCGATCTCATAGAGCTTGGCATCCCGCAGCAATCGGCCGGTCGGATACTCGTTGATATAGCCATTGCCGCCGAGGCATTGGATCGCTTCCAGCGCCATCCACGTGGCCTTTTCCGCAGCGTATAAGATGACGCCAGCGGCATCCTTGCGCGTGACGTCGCCGCGGTCGCACGCCAACGCCACCATATACACGTAGGACTTGGCGGCGTTCATCGTGGTGTACATATCGGCGAGCTTACCCTGGATCATCTGAAACGAGCCGATCGGCTGACCGAACTGCTCGCGTTCATGGACGTAGGGAACGACGACATCGAGACAGGCCTGCATGATGCCCAACGGTCCGCCGGCCAGGACGAGCCGCTCATAGTCGAGGCCGCTCATCAGCACGTTGACGCCCTTGCCTTCGCCGCCGATCAGGTTTTCCGCCGGGACCTCGCAGTCATCAAACACCAATTCGCAGGTATTCGAGCCCCGCATCCCCAGCTTGTCCAGCTTCTGGGCGGTGGCGAATCCTTTCATGCCTTTCTCGATCAAAAAGGCGCTGATGCCGCGCTTATCGGCATCGGGATCGGTCTTGGCGTAAACGACGAGAACGTCGGCATCGGGGCCATTGGTGATCCACATTTTCCGGCCGTTGAGGACGTAGCGGTCGCCTTTCTTCTCTGCCCGGGTCCGCATTGAGACGACATCTGATCCGGCGCCCGGCTCGCTCATCGCCAGCGC
This sequence comes from Alphaproteobacteria bacterium, assembly GCA_021774335.1. GTDB lineage: Bacteria > Pseudomonadota > Alphaproteobacteria > UBA8366 > UBA8366 > JAJFJD01. The sequence continues at coordinate 39,934 of JAJFJD010000050.1, read as the reverse complement.
GCCGACATGCTCGCCGCTGATCAGCTTCGGCAGGTATTTGGCTTTATGCGCATCTGACCCGTTGCGGCGGATCTGATTGACGCACAGGTTCGAGTGCGCGCCATAGGACAACCCCACCGCGGCCGAGGCTCTGCTCAATTCCTCCATCGCGATGACATGCTCGGTATATCCCATCCCGGCGCCGCCATACTCCTCCTCGACGGTCACGCCCAGCAGCCCGAGTTCGCCCAGTTTCGGCCAAAGATCGCGCGGAAAATCATTGGACTCGTCGATCTCGGCCGCGCGCGGCGCGACCACGTCCGCCGAAAAATTGCGCACCGTATCGCGCATCATGTCGACCGTTTCGCCGAGACCGAAATCCATGCCCGGAAATTCGTTGGGAATCATGCGATGCGCTCCTTTGTTCGGCCGCTGTAGCCTACAACAACACCAACGCGGCAAGCCCGAGGAAAGAGAGGAATCCGACAACATCCGTCAATGTCGTCAGAACCACGCTCGACGCCACTGCCGGGTCGATCCCGAATCGGTCCAGCGTCAACGGGATCATGGTGCCGGCAAGCCCCGCCACGAACAGGTTGATGACCATCGCCGCTGCGATGACGCCACCGATCTGAACGCTCTCGAACCAGAACCATGCAACGAACCCCATCAGGGCTGCGAAAAGCACGCCGTTAATGCCGCCGACGAGCGTTTCCTTACCGACGATACGCATGGCGTTCGTCGGCGTCAGTTCTTTCACGGCCAACGCCCGTACCGCCACGGTCAAGGTCTGCGTCCCAGCGTTGCCCCCCATCGACGCAACGATTGGCATCAAAACCGCAAGCGCAACGACCTGGTCGATCGCGGCATCGAACAAGGCGATGACCATGGACGCCAGGATCGCGGTGCCGAGATTGATCAACAGCCACGAAAACCGCGATCGGGTCGTGTCGATTACCGCGTCGTAGAAATCATCCTCACTGACACCACCCAGTTTCAGCATGTCCTCCTGATGCTCTTCCTCGATCACGTCGACGACGTCATCGACGGTGATCACACCCACCAGCCGTCCGTGATCGTCCACCACGGGCGCAGAAACCAGGCCGTACTGCCGGAACAGGAAGGCGACGTCCTCCTGGTCCATGGTCGCCGGGATCAACTTCAATTCCGTGTCCATGATGTCGCCGATGCCGACCGGGCGCTCCGTCCGCAACAGCCGGCTGACCGGGACCAAGCCCACCGGACGATAGGTCGGCCCGACGATGTAGATGTCGTAGAAGTTCGATGGCAGATCGGCGTCGGAACGCATGTAGTCGATCGTCTGACCGATATTCCAATAGGACGGCACCGTCGCGGCCTCGCGATCCATCAAGCGGCCGGCGCTGTCCTCCGGATAGCGAAGCGCTTCCTCGTAGAGCGCCCGCTCCGCCGGGGCAACGGCGTTGAGCAGCTCTACCTGCTCGCTCGCGTCGAGCCCCTCGATCAAGTCGACGGCATCGTCCGTTTCCAGTTCGTTGACGACCTCGGCAAGCCGCTCGGTATCGAGAACCTCGATGACGTCTTCACGGACGGTTTCGTCAAGATGGGTAAAGAACTCCGGATCGAGGTCCGCGCCGACAAGGGTTACCAGAATATCGCGCTCATCCGGGGTCAGATGCTCGAACAGATCGGCCATATCCGCCGCATGCAATGGCTCGATCAAGGCCGTAACCACGTCGGGCTTGGTTTCGGCTATGCCCTTTTTGACTTCGCGAACCACCGCGTCGGTGGCGCCATAGAGGCCCTCCAACTCGTCGCGGTCTTCAGCGGCGGTTTCCGGTGCGTCGGTCACGGGGCCTCCAATCAGGCGCGGGATTGGGTCTTAAACGCTTGAGCATCAAGGACAGACAACGCCGTCATATTCAATAGGCCACGGGCCGAAATGGACGGCGTTACGATATGGACCGGCATCGCCGCGCCCAACAGCATCGGGCCGACGCTGATCAACCCGTCCCCCAACACCTTCACCAGGTTGTAAGCGATATTGGCGGAGTCGAGATTCGGCATAATCAACAGGTTGGCGCTGCCCTCCAGCCGCGCATCGGGGAAGATACGCTGCCGAATTTCGACGTCGATCGCGGCGTCGGCATGCATCTCGCCTTCAACCGCCATGGCGGGATACTCTTGATGCAATCGAGACGCCGCCTCGCGCATCTTCGCCGCCGAACCGTGCTGCGACGTGCCGAAATTCGAATGCGACAACAGCGCGACATTCGGCTCGATCCCAAAGCGGCGAACCTGCTCCGATCCCAGGATCGCCATCTCTACGATCTCTTCGACCGACGGGTCGGCGGTGACATGAGTATCGGCGATGAAATAGAGCCCGTTCGGTAAGACCAGCAAGGTCAGCGCGGAGACATCACAAACCCCCTCGCGCATGCCGATGATATCCCGGACATGGCGCAGATGCGTCTGGAACTGACCGATCGCACCGCAAATCAATGCGTCGGTATCGCCCCGCCGCAGCATCATCGCGCCGATTGCCGTTGTTCGCGTTCGCATCACCCGGCGCGCGAGATCCGGCGACACACCCTTCCGCGCCATCAGTTCATAATACTCGGTCCAGTAATCATGGTACCGATCATCCTGTTCAGGGTCGACAATCTCGGCCTGGTCATCCAGGCGGATGCGCAATCCCAAGGCCTCGATCCGCGACTTTATGACCGCGCGGCGGCCAATCAGTATCGGTCTGGCGAGGCCGGCATCCAATGCCTCCTGCACGGCGTGCAGGACCCGCTCATCTTCCCCGTCGGTATACGTCACCCGCTTGGGATTGCTCTGCGCCTGATCGAACACCGGCTTCATCAGAAGGCCGGTTTTCCACACGAATTGGGATAGCGTTTGCCGATAGTGCTCAAGGTCGGCGATTGGGCGCGTCGCGACGCCGCTGTCCATCGCGGCCTTCGCCACCGCCGGCGCAATCTCCAGGATCAAGCGGGGATCGAAGGGTTTCGGGATTATATAATCAGCGCCGAACTGCATCGTCTGGTCGCTGTAGGCTTTGGCCACGATCTCCGAACTCTCCGCCCGTGCCAAGGATGCCAGTGCATCGACGCAGGCGATCTTCATCTCCTCGTTGATGACGGTCGCGCCGACGTCCAGTGCACCCCGAAAAATGAAAGGGAAACACAGCACGTTGTTGACCTGGTTTGGATAGTCGGACCGCCCGGTCGCGATGATCGCGTCTTCGCGGGCTTCCCGCGCATCTTCCGGTGAAATCTCCGGCGTCGGATTGGCCAACGCCATGATGATGGGCTGCTTGCCCATTTTTTTCACCATGCCCTTGGTCAAAACGCCCGGCGCCGACAAGCCCAGGAAAACGTCAGCATCACCGATGACTTCATCCAAGGTGCGGGCCGAGGTGTCCTGTGCGTACGGTTCCTTGTATTTATCCATCTCTTGCTGGCGGCCCTTGAACACGAGCCCGACGATATCCGTGACCCAGATGTTCTCGCGCGGCATGCCCATGTCGACCAACAGGTTGAGGCAGGCCATCGCTGCGGCCCCCGCGCCCGACGTCACAAGCTTCGCGTCCTTCAAGGACTTGCCGACGAACTGCAGGGCGTTGGATATCGCAGCCGCGACGATGATCGCGGTTCCATGCTGATCGTCGTGAAAGACGGGAATGTTCATCCGTTCGCGCAGCTTCGACTCAATCTCGAAGCATTCCGGCGCCTTGATGTCTTCGAGGTTGATGCCGCCGAAGGTCGGCTCCAACGAGGCCACGACATCGACAAAGCGATCGATGTCCAACTCGTCGACCTCGATGTCGAAGACGTCGATCCCGGCGAACTTCTTGAACAGAACCGCCTTGCCTTCCATCACGGGCTTGGACGCGAGTGGTCCGATGTTACCAAGGCCCAGGACGGCGGTCCCGTTGGTTACGACACCGACCAGATTGCCCCGGGCCGTGACGGTGGCCGCTTCACTAGGGTTTTCGGTAATGGCATCACACGCCGCCGCGACGCCCGGCGAGTAAGCCAGCGCCAGGTCCCGTTGATTGACGAGCGGTTTGGTCGGGACGACGGCAAGCTTACCGGCGGGCGCTCTACGGTGATACTCAAGCGAATCTTCGACAATGCGGTCATCAGCCATGCTCACCCCCGGGTACTCGGCGCCCACGCATACGAGCAGCCGAAAATAAAAAGACCCGCCGGTTGGACAGCGGGCCTTGAAAATTGGTGCGGTCGAGAAGACTCGAACTTCCACGGTGTTTCCACCACAGCGACCTCAACGCTGCGCGTCTACCAATTCCGCCACGACCGCATATATAGTGCGCGCTCCCTCGAATCTTGATCATAATAGCATTATGACCGGACACCACGGAGAACACCCGTTGACGCGGGGATACCAAAACCCGGAGGGGTTATCAAGGGATGCATAAGGTTATCTCCCCACAGACCGATTTTACGCAGAAATCCGCGGTCGATTGGCGGGTGAGCGATCATCTCGTGCCCTATGACGATGCCCTTGCGGAGATGGAAGGCCGCGTAGCCGACATTCGCGCCGCCCAAAAGCCCGAATTAGTCTGGCTGCTGGAGCATCCGTCGCTCTATACCGCGGGGACAAGTGCACGGCCCGAGGACCTGCTGGATGGCAATCGATTTCCCGTCTACCAGACCGGCCGGGGCGGCCAATTCACCTATCATGGCCCCGGGCAGCGGGTCTGTTACGTGATGCTGGACCTGCAGAAACGCGCCCCGGATATCCGGCTATTCATCCGAAATCTTGAAGATTGGGTGATCCACACCCTCGCCTCCTTCAACGTGAAAGGTGAACGGCGCGATGACCGCGTCGGCATCTGGGTCAATCGCGGCGGCGGACGCGAGGACAAGATAGCCGCCATCGGCGTCCGGATTCGCCGCTGGGTGACCTTTCACGGCATCGCCATCAACGTCGAGCCGGACCTGGGTCATTTCGACGGCATTGTGCCCTGCGGTATCGCCGATCAAAATTTGGGAGTCACATCTTTGGTCGATCTGGGCCTTCCGGTCACGATGGCCGACCTCGACGTCGCGTTGTCCGAGTCATTCCATGACATCTTCGGGAATTCCTGAGACCGTACTGCAGAGGAACGCCATAGTGCTTTGCTGCAAATCAGTTATCGGAGTGGTCGCGATAACCGCCATGTTCCTCCTTACCGCCTGCGTCACCGACGAGAAGGCAGGTCAGCCAACAATCGACACCGGGGCGGGACGTTTCCTCTACAAAGACCCCGCGACCGCAACGGGAAAGTCGCTGTGGGTTTGGACCTACCGGCCAAAATCATTCACCGCCGAGAGCCCCATCGTCTTTGTCATGCATGGGGTTAAACGCAACGCCGATATCTATCGCAACAATTGGATCACACTCGCTGATTACCACGGCTTCCTGATCGTCGCACCGGAATTCAGCCGCGACGATTTTCCGGGATCCTGGCACTACAATCTCGGCAATGTCATGTACCGAGCCGACAGCAGTGGCGCCCTCGCCGCCAACGCGGAGCGATACTGGAGTTTTCACATCATCGACCGGGTGTTCGACCAGGTGCGCGGCCTGACGAAGACCAACCGCAAATCCTTCAGCCTTTTCGGCCATTCCGCCGGCGGCCAGTTTGTCCATCGCTATATGAACTTTACCGGCGGCTCGCGGGTCGATCTGGCGATCGCCGCCAATCCCGGCTGGTACACGATGACCGCGCGTAAAGAGAAGTTCCCCTATGGCCTTGGCGGTACCAAGGTCACCGATGACGACCTACGCCGATTCTATTCACGACGCTTGATTGTTTTGCTGGGCGAGGATGACACCCAGCGCGGCACCTATCTTCGGACCACGGCAGAGGCGGACCGGCAAGGCGCCAACCGCCTGGAACGCGGCAAGACCTATTTCGCTGACGCGAAGCGCAACGCCCAGGCGTCGGGAATGCCGTTCAACTGGAAGCTCCAAACGGTGCCAGGCGTCGGACATAAGAATGCCGGGATGGCCGGTCCAGCCGCAGATCTGATCAAGAAATCAACCGCCGCCCCTTAGACAGTACACGTCATCGTGACATTTCGTTGACCCGACGGGGCCACATGCTAGATCGGCTTGTAGACGATCCGCGTGCGCAAAACCCGAACACAATCGGGCGGTACCCGCGCGGATTTTAACTTTGGAGATCGCAATGACACTTGCTGCAAAATTGGACGCCATTCGCGAAGGGTCCGCAAAGCGGATCCCGGCCGAAGCGCGCGCCGCTATGGGTCAGGCCACGCAAGACCTGCGTGAGTCCGGCATTATGGACGGCGTGCCTAAAGTCGGGGATGCCCTTCCGGCCTTCTCGCTGCTGAACTCGCAAGGCAAAGAAGTCAGCTCGGGAAGCCTTCTGGCCCAGGGTCCACTGGTCCTTACGGTTTTCCGCGGAAGCTGGTGACCCTACTGCAATGCAGAGCTGTATGCTTTGCAGGCAATGACCGACAAAATGAAAGAACACGGCGCCAATCTCGTAGCGCTGACACCACAACTCGCCGAGCATAACCAGACGATGATCGAGAGGCATTCACTCAACTTCGATATGCTCTCGGACCCCGGCAACGCCTATGCCAGTGAACTCGGTCTGACCTTTACGGTGCCGGCGAATATCCAGGAAATCTATCTCGGGTTCGGCATCGATCTGCCGAAACACCACGCGGAAGAAAGCTGGACGCTGCCGATCCCTGCGCGGATGGTAATCGACACCGGCGGCTTCATCAGAATGACCGATATCGACCCTGACTACACGCGCCGGCCGGAGCCGGACAAGACGGTCGCCGACGTGGCGGCGCTCGGATAAGCCAAACGACCGACGTCATTCGGCACGGACGGCGGCACCAGAGCACGCCGCCGTCCGTGCCGTTCTATCGAAATTGCTGGAACCCTGATTGCGCCGGCGCTTCTGCCGGCGATTGCTCGACGGATTCGACATGGGCCAGGCGCGGGCCCCGCCGGCATGCCTCGATAATGTCCTGTATCGTCGCGTCCGGGCCTGAAACCAGCGCCTCGACGCTGCCATCCGGCAGGTTCCGCACCCAACCGCTCAATCCGCGCTTTCCCGCTTCGCGAGTCATCCAATATCGGAAACCCACTCCCTGTACGCGGCCGCGAATGACAAGACGAAGGGAAAGATCAACCATCGCATTTGACCGGGACGACGGCCAGCGTCACTCGAACTCAAGAATCGACTGGTCAACGGCGAGACTGTCGCCGGCGGCCGCATGAACCGTGCGCACGACGCCGTCACGCGCGGCCCGCAACACATTCTCCATCTTCATGGCCTCGACGACAGCAAGCTCTTCCCCCGCCTTGACCTCGTCCCCTTCCCTGACGGCCACGCGGATCAGCAATCCTGGCATCGGCGACAACAGGAAGCGCGACAGGTCGGGCGGCTCCTTCACCGGCATCAGGCGCGACAATTCGGCGGCGCGGCGCGGTAGGGCCCGAAGGTCCGCTTGCATACCGGCATGGAACAACCGCCACCCAATGCCCAGTCGATCCGCCTGAACACAAATGTCTTCGCCGTCGACCGATGCTGTAAACATGGGATCGCCGGGACGCCAAGCACTCGTTACGTTCTGCTGAACCAGCGCATCGTCTATCTCGATCGCGACCATGCAATCGTCGCCATCCGCCGCGATTTCGACCGGGTAATCGTCACCACCAATGCGTATGACCCAGGCCGATCCCGTGACCTTCGGATCGCGCACCGCATTACGGTGATGCAATACAGCCGTCACCGCGACGAACAGCGCCGTCTCCGTGTTGGACAACGGCCAGGGCTGCAATCCATCCGGATACTCTTCTTCGATGAACCCGGTCGAGAGACGGCCTTCGATAAACCGCGGATGCCCCAAGACTGCTGACAAGAAGGGAATATTGTGGGAAATGCCGCGGATGTGGAACGCGTCCAGCGCGTCCCGGATTTGCGCGATGGCGGCGTTACGCGTTGCACCGCCGCCGATGAGCTTGGCAATCATGGGGTCGTAGAACATGGAGATCTCGCCACCCTCGTATACGCCGGTATCCACGCGGACATGGGCGTCTTCCTCCGGCGCGTGATAGCGCACAAGCCGCCCTGTCGACGGCAGGAAGTTGCGGTACGGATCCTCGGCATAGACGCGCGCTTCGACGGCCCAACCGGTGAAGGACACCTCGTCTTGCGACAGCGGCAGTGGGTCTCCGGCAGCGATGCGGATCATCTGCTCGACCAGGTCGAGGCCGGTAATGTATTCCGTCACCGGATGTTCGACCTGCAACCGGGTGTTCATCTCGAGGAAGTAGAAATTGCGGTCCTTGTCGACGATGAACTCGACGGTACCGGCGGACTGGTAGTCGACCGCCTTTGCTAGGGCAACGGCCTGCGCGCCCATTGCCTCGCGCGTTTTCTCGTCCAGAAACGGTGACGGCGCTTCCTCGATGACCTTTTGATGCCGCCGCTGGATCGAGCATTCCCGCTCTCCCAAGTGAATCGTATTTCCTTGTGAGTCCGCTAAAACTTGAATCTCGATATGCCGCGGTTCCTCGATGAACCGCTCGATGAAAATACGGTCGTCGCCAAAGCTGGATTTTGCCTCGCTCGTGGCGAGGATGAAGCCTTCCCGCGCCTCGTCTTCGTCGCGGGCGATGCGCATCCCCTTGCCGCCGCCGCCCGCCGACGCCTTGATCATCACCGGGAAGCCAACCTCGGCGGCGATGCGCACGGCAGTATCCACGTTGGGAACGATATCCGGATGGCCCGGTACGGTGTTCACGCCGGCTTCCTGGGCCAGGCGCTTGGATTCGATCTTGTCGCCCATCGAGGCGATCGCCCGCTGTTTCGGGCCGATGAACACGATGCCCTCGGCATCCAGGCGGTCCGCGAAAGCCGCGTTTTCCGAGAGGAAGCCGAACCCGGGGTGAATCGCTTCGGCCCCGCTGCTCTTCGCGGCATCGACGATCTTGTCGATCACCAGATAGCTGTTGGCGGCCGCATCGCCGCCAATCGCGACGGCCTCGTCGGCCATGCGGACATGCAGCGAGCGGGCGTCAGCGTCGGAATAGACAGCCACGGTGGCGATCCCGAGACGTTTAGCTGTCCGCATGATCCGACAGGCGATCTCGCCCCGGTTGGCGATCAAAATTTTTGAGAACACGTCACGTAAACCCGTTGTTTTTGTTGCCACTGCGTGACCGCGCTGCGCCCGCTGTCCCGCACACTCTATAGGGATTTGGCCACGGCAAAAACAAGTTGTGCGCGGCGCGGGTTACTTGATCGCCTGCATGTTCAGACTCACCACGACGCCGGCGAGTTTCAGCGTGTTGGTGTCGGCGACGAGATCGAATGTCTCGACCCGTTCGATAGACTGAAAACCCGCGACCTGCAGATAGTCGGTCATGAATTCCTCGGTCATCCCCACCTTGTGGAAATCATGCGGGTCCATCTGGCCGCCGAACATGATGCGCATGACATGGAACCGCGCCGGCATGTCGAGTTTGGGATGCAGAAACAGCCGGCAGAGCGTTTCCAGGTCGGGCACGCTCAAGCGCAGCCGCCCGCCAACCTTAAGAACGCGGTGAAATTCCTTCAAAGTATTGGGTAATTCGTCTAGATAGCCGAGATGCTCCAACACATGCGACGCATAGATCTCGGCGACCGATTGATCAGCGAATTGGGTCAGGTCCGAACAGTCGCCGACATAGTCGACATAGTCCGCCGGTTCGATATTCAGAACCTTCCAGCCATCGAGCGCCGCTTCGCCTCCTACATGCAGGCGTAACGGGTCGTCTTCCGATGCTTTTGTCATGCCGTCCCCGTGTGTCGCCGCTGATGGATCGATCTTGAGAGCTCGCAGCAATCCCTGCGCCGCATGCCGCCACGTATGGTGTTCCGCAACATACTCCGGCGCGCATCCGGCCGCGTTGGCGCGCCAGTCGACGTCATCGATGCAGCGCGTCATTTGGTCGGTCAGACTATCCAGCGAAGGCACAAGGATGCGTTGCACCTCGTCCAGGCCTGCGTCGACATGCAGTGCGAATTCAGACGTTGTGAAATCGTCGGTCGCCCCGCCTTTGGTGCAGATAACGGGCAATCCGCAGGCGACGGCCTCCAATACAGGCAGATTGTATCCTTCGGCACGGTAGGGCGACACATAGGCATCCGCGACCTGATAAAGCGCAACCATGTCATCGAGCATGTAATTATCGCCGATATAGGTCAGCCGTTCCGCCACCGCATGCTGTTCGTCGACCGGTAAATCGGCCAGATATCCCTGGACGAGATCGCGCGACCGGAAGATCGCATCTGCGCCCTTCAGGACAAGCCGGGCCTGCGGGGTTTTCGGCAAGACCGCCGCAAAAGCCCTCAACAGAAGATCGATCCCCTTGTTTTCGGTCATCGCGCCGACATTGAGGAAGACGAAATCGTCGCTCCAACCGAAACGCTGCCGCAAATCGGTACGTCCCGACCCGGCCGGCGGACACCAGATCGACGGATCGATGCCGTGACCGACGATATCGATGCGATCCTCGGGAATACCGCTCAGCACAAGCCCATCGCGGGACCACCGCGACGGCGCATAAATTCGGGCATCAGAGGTGGCTACGGCAGCACCCGCTGACTGCCCGCCCACGATATTATCGGTGGGTATTCCACCGGCTTCGGCAGTCGCCATGACCAGCGTTGGGATGTCGCCCGATGCGGAGAAGTCATATGGGACCGCAACGCGGATAACTGCGGAGATCGGGTCATCCGAGACACCCGACGGCATACGCTTGAGGCGATCTTCCAGCACGCGCGGCAGCAACCCGGACACCGGCGACCAGTCCCCGAAATAAGGTAGATCGCGAACCGTCACTTCGACCCCGGCGTCTTCGAGAGCTAACGCCTGGAATTGATGCACGACGGCAAAGGACTGGGGCACAAACCGCCACCCTTCGCACCGGATGTGCGGAGGACTTGCCCCCATGTCTCCTCTAGCCTCGCTGTCCTCGTGCAAATCCGCGGCAATGCCCGATCTTGTTCGGGGTCCCGCGGACCAACTTCCAAACATCGACGGACGGGAATCCGGCGGCACGCACCATATGCCCTAGGCAATACAACGTCGGCGCCCACCAGTTCGTCTCATTGCCCGCCAGTTCATCGCCCGGGAAAAACTCCATAACCATCTGTTCCCCGGGATACCCCTTCCCGAGCCCACCCTGGAACGCGCTGTAGTCGTCGGCAATCTGCGATTCAACAATGAGCGTGCCGTCGCAAATCGCCGCCAGCCGGTCCAGCGCCAGCAACGGATAGCGCAGGTGATAGAGCGTGCCGAAAAAGAACACGACGTCGAAGCGTCCGAGTTCCTCTTCGCTAACATCGTAGACCGACCTCTCGACCCGTCGGCAAACATCTTCGGAATGCCCTAACGCTTCACGGCAAAAGTCGAAAGTCTCCCAACCGGGCCGGTCGCGGGTCTCCAACTGTCCAAGATAGTCGGAAAAGTCGTCGATCGCGACAGCCTCGGCAGCCCCACGCTTAAGCGCTTCAAAAGTCCAATAGCCATCCCATGCCCCCACATCGAGGACGCGCTTGCCGGTCAAGTCTTCCGGAATGCCGTAGGTATCGGGACTCAGCGGGTTCATACCGGGCGTCGTAACACCACCCGGCAATTCGATCCGGTGATACCAGAACGGAAACGCTGCGACCCTATCCTGCAATTCCTCGGGGATCATCCGCCTACCGCCGCGCCATCGATCCGGCAACTCGGGATGGAAGCATGCCTACGCGGCCGCCGCCTCCACCGCGACGGTACTCAGAACCTCGGCCGCTTCGGCGAGCTGTTCTTTGCTCACGTCGAGATGCGTCACCGCCCGCATGGACGCCCCCGCCGACGCACCGATGCGGACGCCATGCTCCAACAGCCGGTCATGGACCTGCGCCGCAGTGAGGCCTGTTTTCGACACGTCGAAGAAAACCAGATTCGTCTCGACACCCGACGGGTCGATCTCAACGCCCGGAATCTCGGCAAGCCGCTCGGCGAAGAACTTGGCGTTCGCGTGATCTTCCGCCATCCGGTCCACGTGATTCTCCAGCGCATACACGCCAGCCGCCGCGATCACGCCGGCTTGACGCATGGCGCCGCCCATCCGCTGCTTCCACTGCCAGGCGGCGTCAATATCGTCTTTGCTGCCGAGCATCACCGCGCCGAACGGGCATCCCAGCCCCTTGCTGAGGTCGAGCCACAAGGTATCGAAAGGCTCGGCAAAATCCTGGGCGGAAACATTGCTCGCGACCACCGCGTTGAGGACCCGCGCGCCGTCCATGTGCATGGCCAAACCGTTTTCCTTGGCGACTGCGCCGACCTCACGAATCGTCTCCAACGGCCAGATCGTCCCGCCGCCGAGGTTCGAGGTCTGCTCGATCGCAACCATGCGCGGCTTCGGCGTATGCCGGCGCACCACACGGATATTGTCCTGCAGTTGCTGCGCGCTGAAGATGCCCCGATCGCCGTCGATCGGCCGGACCAGCGAGCCCGCGAAAACCGCGGCCCCGCCACCTTCGAGGTTGAGGATATGGGCGGTTTTGTCCGACAGCACCTCGTCGCCGGGCTTGCAATGGACCATCAACGAGATTTGGTTGCACATGGTGCCAGACGGCATGAAAACCGCGTCCTCCTTGCCGAACAGCTCCTTCGCCATATCCAACAGGCGATTGACGCTCGGGTCTTCGCCCTTTTGCTCGTCACCGACGACGGCGTCCGCCATTGCTTGCCGCATGCCGGCGGTTGGACGGGTTTGCGTATCGCTGTGCAGTTCGATGCGAATGTCGGTCATGAACGGTATCCCATTATCGATTATGCCGGTGATCAATCCTTGGAGGAAAGTATATCAAATAACCCCATCGCCCAGGCAGTATGAATCGCCAAGACACTCCCCCAGCCCACCATGGGCCAGATAAACCACGGGGTATCGGGAGTCACGATCAAATTGATGGGGACAAGCACCAGCATCAGCAGAAAATAGGCCGCGAAATGGAGGCGTAGCCCGCGGCTCCGGTGTGCCGCGCGTTCCGTGTTGGGGTCTTCCGAGTGCGTCATGGCGTCTTTACCATTTCAATCTAAGCATATTCCGGACTGGGCAATTTAAAGATTGGACGGTCGAGCGCGCTTAAAGATGATGCGCCCGTAGACAAACAGCCCCAACCCCGTCATGGCGAGAAATGCACCCGCAATCCACCAGTACATCCCCAAGTCGGGCGCGATCAACGGTCCCCAGACGGGTATAGAACCACCCAACACCACGTCCGTTAAACCGAGGACCTGAATCACTTTGCCATTGCGAGCCAATGTCGCATCGTCAATCGAAGCATTGGTTTGGCGGTCCATGGAAAATCAGTCCTCTCTGCCGGGATTTCGGGCCAACGGCAACTTTCAGGCCCTATCCAGACAATGCACGCCTAAAGCGGAATGTTGCTGTGCTTCTTCGGCGGGTTTTCCAATTGCTTATTACGCAGCATGCGCAGGCCTCGACAGATGCGCCGCCGTGTATTGCGGGGCATGATCACGTCGTCGATGAATCCGAGCGAACTGGCGACGAAAGGATTGGCGAATTTCTCGCGGTATTCCTCGGTCCGCTTTTCGATCTTCTCCTCGTCGCCCAGATCAGCGCGGAAGATGATCTCCACCGCCCCTTTCGGGCCCATCACCGCAATCTCGGCGCTCGGCCAGGCATAGTTGAGATCGCCGCGCAGATGCTTCGAACTCATGACGTCATACGCGCCGCCATAGGCCTTTCGCGTGATGACGGTGATCTTCGGCACCGTGGCCTCGGCATAGGCGAATAGCAGCTTCGCGCCATGCTTGATGATGCCGCCGTATTCCTGACCGGTCCCCGGCAGGAAGCCCGGGACGTCCACGAAAGTCAGGATCGGAATGTTGAAACAGTCGCAAAAGCGGACGAACCGGCCGGCCTTGCGTGCGGAATCGATGTCGAGGCACCCCGCCAGGACCATTGGCTGGTTGGCGACAATGCCTACGGTCTGACCCTCCATGCGGCCAAACCCGGTCAGGATATTGCCTGCATAGGTCGGGGCGACCTCGAAGAAATCCCCCTCGTCCAGTATCTTTCGCACCAACTCGCCCATATCGTAGGGATGGTTAGGATTCTCGGGCACCAATGTGTCGAGCGACGGTTCAGGCCGGTCGAACGGATCCGCGGTCGGAAGTTCCGGTGCTTTCTCGCGATTCGACGGCGGCAGGAAATCCATGAAGCGGCGCAGTTCGATCAGCGCCTCGATGTCGTTTTCAAAAGCAAGATCGGCCACACCGGATTTCGTCGTGTGCGTGATCGCGCCGCCCAAATCCTCCGCGGTCACCTCCTCATGCGTCACCGTCTTCACCACGTCGGGCCCGGTGACGAACATGTAGGACGAATCCTTCACCATAAAGATGAAATCGGTCATCGCCGGCGAATAGACGGCACCACCGGCGCACGGGCCCATGATCAAGGATATCTGCGGCACCACGCCCGAGGCCATGACATTTCGCTGGAAGACGTCGGCATAGCCCGCCAAGGACGCCACGCCTTCCTGGATGCGTGCCCCTCCGGAATCGTTAAGCCCGATCACCGGCGCGCCGACCTTCATCGCCTGATCCATCACCTTGCAGATCTTGCGCGCATGCGCGGCGGAGAGCGATCCGCCGAAAACTGTAAAATCCTGACTGAATGCGAAGACGAGACGGCCGTTGATGGTACCGTGCCCGGTCACCACGCCATCGCCGGGAACCCGTTGTTCATCCATGCCAAAGTCGTGCGAATCATGCTCGACGAACATGTCCCATTCCTCGAAGGATTCTTCGTCGAACAACACCTCGAGCCGCTCGCGCGCGGTCAGTTTGCCCTTCTTGTGCTGGGCATCGATGCGCCGCTGTCCGCCGCCAAGCCGTGCGGCGTCGCGTTTTTCTTCAAGCTGCTTGATGATGTCGCTCATAGGGGGCCTCCCGCCGTTGTAATCCGGCATAGCACCCCGGTTTCATGCCCGCAAGAGAGCGAGAAACTGGGCCGCGGCATGAATATCCGTACGGAGGCGTTCGCGCCGTGATTCCGCCTCGGGATCACGGCCCCACTGTTCGGCCTGCCAGGTCTCCTCCAGCTGGCTTGCCGCGAACGCCGCCTCGGCTTCGATCTCGTCTTCCCGGACCGCGAGCGCCAGCACAACCGACCCGCAGCCCACCGTGAGTGAGTACAGACCGGACAAGGCGAAATCGTCGCTCTCTGCCACCGCCGCCCGTACGGCCGCCAGACTGTTCTCCGGCTGCTCGACTGGAATTACCCCCCCCGTCACCATCAAAGGCGCGTCGTATCGCAATGCGACCCAATCCAGCAAGGGCTGCCAGACTGCCCCTTGGCGTTCGACCAGTGCCGTCGGATGTTCCGCGCGATAGCAGAGAAGATCGGTCCGGCCAAAGGCGGCAATATCGTCGATAACGGCATCGCGCCGCGGTACGACCCGGTCTACCGCAGTACTGGCGAACTGCGTCAGCGGCATGCTGTCCGTATCGATTTTGTCACCCTGTGCATCCCATTCAGCCGCAACGACATCCGCCAGAGGCTTGCTGGGTACGATCAACGGTGCCTTCCCCGGGGTTTTGATCGACCGCCCGTCCAGCGTCACCCCATGCCCGTCGTCCGTGCTTTCAACCGCGCAGACCTTATAGAAACGCTTCAACGCCATTACTTGCCGAACAATCCTTTCAGCCCTTTGTCGAGCCTCTCCTTTACGCCGTCACCGACGCCTTTCACTGCATCGGTGACGCCCTTGGACTCGGGCTTGGCCTTCGGATCCCCGGCTTTGCCGCCCGCGCCCGCCTTTTTGACGCAGGGATTATCGTCGCCGGTGCCCAAGTCGCCCAGGGCCACGATGGCCGCAGGCGGGAAGAACACTGACCCGACAATCCCGCCGACCTTTGCCGCGGCGGCCAGCGTGTTCAGTGAAATGGACGGGTCACCGATCATGCCCGTAATCTGGACCGGCACCGCCGTGTTGACGGTGACCGATTTCGGCCGCGGATCGATCTGGTAGTCGATTTCCTCAGTGCCGAGGTTGATCGATCCCTTGCCGGTTACCGTGGTGTATTCCGTATCGAATAACAGAATCTTGCTGTTCGCTACGCCTTTCTGAATATCGAACTGGTTCACGAAGCAATTGATGACGGTGTATTCGCTTTTCTTGCCCACCACGATTTGGGTCAGAATTTTAGCCGCACCGCCGGCATAGTTATCCAACGCGTCGCTTTTCATGCGTCCTTTCCCCATCACGACATTGGTCTTGCCGTTCAAGCTCGCCATCAACGCACGCACCGACTGGCCTTGTCCCTTCAGCGTCACATCGGTGTTGACGGTACCCTGAAGGAGGTCCGTCACATCCATCGCCGCCAAGAGCTTGCCCACGTCGATCTTCTTGCCGGAGATCGCCAGATCGAGCGCCGGCGTCCCTTGGGAGGCGTTCAGACGTACATTCCCGTCGATAATGCCGCCTGCGATTTGGGCAACTAGCGGCTTCACGGTCAGGTCCCCGTTGCGGAGACGGAGTTTTACCTGGATATCGTCCACTGGTATCCCGTTCGCAATCAGCTTCTTGACGGCCAGATCGACATTGGCATCCGCCGCCTTCAAGCCATCGACCGGTAGCGGGTCCGCCGGGAATACGCGCTTGTCCGCCCCGCCGCCGGCGGCGGGATTCTTGTCCGAACTCTTATCGCTTTCCGCGGATTTCCCGCCCTGCGGCTCCTTCACGAAATCCGAAAGCTTGATGAGGTCGGACGCTAGGCTGGCGGTTAGGGCGGGACGCCCTTTGAGTTGGAGCGTCGCCTTACCCGCCAGGGCACTCTCGCCTATCTTTACGTTTAGCGTCGGGACTTCGATGGCTTTATCGAGCGCACCCTTGATTTTTGCCGTGATGGAATACGGTCCGAGCGGCGGCACCGGGGCTTGCGCAATGGCGCTCATCGCCGACAGGTCCTGCCCGGTGACCGACACCGACAGGTCCAACCCGGAAACCGCGGCAGGATTGCCGATTTTGCCCTTCACGGACACGGTCGCACCGCCCGCTTCCGCCTTGACGGAAAGGGGCCATGGGTCTTCCCCACCGACCAGTACCAGCATACTGCCCATACCGCCGGTCACGCTGAACGGAGCATCGTTGTAGGAGCCCTTGAGCGTCACGTCGAGCGGCAGGTCCGAACCGCCGCTGAGCGCAAGCTGATCCACTGCAAGGACGACAGTCTGTCCTGATTGCGCATCTTTGTAGGTTAGCCGCGCATCCTCGATGCTTACTTCGCGCAGCGCCAGATTCGGCAACTGTCCGGCATCGCCCGCGCCATCCTTCTTGGCGGGTTCGGCTTTCTTAGCCGGGCCGAATTCGTAGTTCCCCTCCCCGGCCTTATTGCGTTCGAGCAGAATGTCGGCGCCGCTGATGACCACGCGATCAACATCCAAGGTCCCACTGAGCAGCGGCAGCAGGCTGACTTTCACCTCAAACCGTTTGATCGTCGCCATATCGGGCTTGGACCCCCAGGGCGCGTTCGCGAACCGAACGCCAGCGACCGCGAGGCCCGGATTTAGCGTAAAAATGTTGAGCCGAAGATCGCCCTCGATGGCCAGGTCACGGCCGGTGGCTTTCTTCGCCTCATCAGCGATTTGCTGCTTGTATTCGTTGAAATCCAACGTGCTCAAAATAACGGCGGCCGCACCGAGCAGAACGACGATGACAACACCGGCAATCGCTATAATCTTGGCAATACGCATCAATTTTTACCCCAGAGTGTTTCCAGGAAATTCGGTAACTCGTTAATTTTATCAAGTATGACATGGGCGCCGGCAGCGTCGAGTTCATCCGGCTCGTGATATCCCCAGTTAACGCCGATGGCATGGGTCCTGGCCGACCGCGCCATGGCAATATCGAATACGGTATCACCGATCATCACGGTCGACGCGGCGTCGGCGCCCGCTTCGGCAATGGCGTCGAGCAGGATCGTCGGATCCGGCTTTCCGGGGCCATCATCTGCTGTCTTCAAGATCGTAAAATACTGTTGCAGATCATGATTCTGCAGCGTTTTTCTAAGACCGCGCTGCGATTTCCCGGTAGCCACCGCGAGAATGGCGTTTGACCCCGACAAATCCCTAATCATGTCGCCGATGCCGGGGTAGAGCGGCTCTTCGTGATCCGGTTCGAGCCGCAATTCGTAGGACGCCGTGCGATATGCCTCGCCGACGCTCTCAAGCGTGTCATGCGGCGCGTCAGGCAAGAGACGGCCCACGGACTCCAAAATACTCAACCCGACCGTACGTCGAACCTCTTCCGGTATTGGATCATGCAGGTCATGCCGGCGAAATGCGCGCGTCATGGCCTCTACTATATTGTGCTGACTATCGACGAGTGTGCCGTCACAATCGAACACGATCAAGCGGTTGGGCATCGTCGTCGCCATTCGGCCCCTCGGAATAGGATTTTCCCACTAACCATATAATATTTCAGTGACCGGCGGTCGACTGTGACACGCTGCACAGCAGAGGAGGCAAACCGGAACCAGTACCCTGCTACGATGGCATGTCGTCCGCGAAAGGATCTTCCGTATCGTTTGGGTCCAGACCGAACAGAGACCACGTATCCATCATATGATCCGGCAACGGCGCCGTCACCGACAAGTCACCCTTTCGCGACGGATGCGGCACGGTCAACGACCGCGCATGCAAATGCACTTTCCGCGAGACCGGATGCCCGGTCACAAAAGCCTCCGCGCCGCCATATTTTCCATCGCCCAGGATCGGACAACCGATCGACGCGCAATGCACACGGAGCTGGTGGGTTCTGCCGGTCCAGGGCCAAAGTGCTACCCAGGCAAGTCGGCTGCCGATGCGTTCGACGACACGGTATACCGTCGTGGCGCTCTGTCCCTTGGCGCGGTCCACGACCATACGCTCCCCCGCCGGACCGGGCAGTTTGGCCAAGGGCAGGTCTATCCGTCCCGACTGGGTTTCCGGCACGCCGACGGTGATCGCCCAATAGAGTTTCCGCGTGGTCCGGCTCCGGAAGGACTTGCCCAGTGCCGCCGTTGCCGCCCGTGTCCGGCCAAGCAGAAGAATACCGCTCGTGTCCCGGTCCAGCCGGTGCACGAGGCGTGGCGTCTCCTTCGCATCGAAGCGCAGCGCATCGAGCATGCCGTCGATGTGGCGGTGTGTCCCGGTGCCTCCCTGCACCGCCAGCCCCGGCGGCTTGTTCAGTGCGATCGCATCCTGGTCCTTATAGAGAACGAGCGACTGGATCAGGTCGGCATCGGCCTTGCTAATCGTGGGTTCGGACTTTTCGCGCGGCTTCTCCGCCGGCGGCGCGCCAAGCGGCGGCACCCGCACCTGAGCGCCAGCGGCAAGCCGCAATCCTGCCTTGGCACGGCGACCGTCGACCCGGACCTGTCCCTTGCGCAACAATTTCTGCAAACGACCGTGATTAAGTTCGGGATAATGGATGCTGAACCATCGATCGAGGCGCAGGTCCACCTCATCATTGCCAACGACCCGTATCTCAACGCCGGTCATTGGACCACGGCGCGGATCACGGCAAGGCCGGCGAACAGACCGCCAATCGACAAAACCACCGATGCAACGATGTAGCCCGCCGCCAGCGCCAGCTGGCCCCGTTCATACAGCACGATCGCATCCAACGAAAACGTGGAGAAAGTCGTGAACGCTCCAAGCACACCAACCGCCAGCATCGCCCGTAGAGCCGAACCCGGCGACCACACCAATGCAGACGTCTCGACAAGCACCCCCATCAGGAATGACCCCAGAATGTTGACCGCCAGAGTTCCCCAAGGGAATCCGAACCCCATCAAAGCCGCGGCCTGCACATTGACGAGATGCCGGGCCACCGCCCCCACTGCACCGCCAACCGCGATTGCAAAAATCAGTTTCACTGTGTTCGCCCAGATCGTTGGCGGCGGCGAAATTCGCCACCGACAGTGCTTTACAGCGCGCTCGCCCCGGTCTCACCGGTTCGGATCCGCACGGCTTCGCCAAGCTCCATGACAAAAATCTTGCCGTCGCCAATCTTGTCAGAGTTAGCCGTCTCGCGAATGGCTTCGACGACCCGTTCGGTCAAGTCGTCATCGACGGCAATTTCCAGCTTCACCTTTGGCACAAAGCTGACGGCGTATTCCGCACCGCGATATATCTCCGTCTGTCCCTTCTGCCGACCGTATCCTTTAACTTCCGACACGGTGAGTCCCTCGACGCCGATAGCACCGAGCGCCTCGCGCACGTCATCGAGTTTGAAGGGCTTAATGATCGCCATTACCATTTTCATGGCATTGCATCCTTATTTGTTCGCACCGACTGCTGTCCAACTTGGCAACGGGCTTAGAAGTTATACTCGCGCTCGCCATGTTCACTGAGGTCAAGCCCCTCGGTTTCGGAGTCCTCGCTGGCGCGCAATCCGCCGATTGCAGCCACCACCTTGATGATAATGAAGCTGAAAACCGCACTCCAGGCGACAACCGCCACCGTGCCCAGCAACTGCACACCGAACTGCTTACCGACCGTCATGCCGTCCGCCAAACCGAGCCCGCCGAGCGCCGGTAACGCGAAGGCGGATACCAGGAGAATACCCAGAATACCGCCGACGCCGTGCACGGCGAAGACATCCAATGAATCATCGATTTTGAGCTTGTGCTTGATCGTACCGACCGCCCAGTAACAGACGAGCCCGGCCAACACGCCGTAGACCAGCGCACCCGCCGGGCCAACGAAGCCAGACGCCGGCGTGATCGTCGCCAAACCGGCAACCATTCCCGTCACGATACCGACAAGGCTCGGTTTGCCGAACTTGACCCATTCGATAGTCATCCAGGTCAGCGAGGCCGTGGCCGCCGAAATGTGCGTCACCAGCATCGCCATACCGGCGCTGCCGTTCGCCGCAAGGGCACTGCCCGCGTTGAAGCCAAACCAGCCGACCCAGAGCATTGCAGCACCGATCATCGTCAAGGCCGGGCTATGCGGCGGACGCAGCTCGTTGGGGAACCCTTTCCGGCTGCCGAGCATCTTCGCTATGACGATGGCCGAAGTGCCGGCAGTCGCATGCACGACCAGTCCGCCGGCAAAGTCCAACACACCGAGGCCGGCGAGCCAGCCGCCACCCCAAATCCAATGCGCAACCGGCGCATACACGAAAATCAGCCACAAACCGCTGAACAACAGGACCGGCATGAATTTGATGCGTTCGGGATAGGCACCCACGATCAACGCCGGGGTAATCACCGCGAATGTCATCTGGAACATGAAGAAGACGGTCTCGGGAATATCCCCCGTCAGAGAATCGGTGCCGACACCGGCGAGGAATGCCTTGTCAAAACCGCCAATCCATTGGTTCGCAGCACCACCGTCGCTAAAGGCCAGGCTGTAGACGATCACCAGCCAAAGCACGGAAGCCAGACACGCAATCGCGAAACAATGCATCAGGACGGATAGGATGTTTTTGGCCCGGACCAGCCCGCCGTAGAACAGCGCTAACCCCGGCAACGTCATGAACAAGACCAACGCTGTCGATGTCAAAATCCAAGCGGTGTTCGCGCCATCCATCTTCGCGGCAGCCTGCGCCGCCGCTTCGGACGGACTGAACACCGACAATACTGCTCCCAAGAGCAGCGGAACTATAATCGCCGCGCTCTTCCCCGAATGCCCCATTTCGAAAATTCCTTTGTCGTACGTCTTTATTGATGTTTGTTGAATCAAAACTTCTAGGCAGATTGCCAATCTGCCTCCCAGCCTCGCCAAAAGCGGCTCATATTATCCTGCAACCGCTCCATACGCCAATGATGACCGGTCTTCCGGATCAGTCGTTCGAAGCCGCAGATTGCCGGCCTTCCAGGATCGCCGACCCCTTGGGATCGTCGTAGAACCGCCAGTCGACGGCCTGCGCGGAAATCTCGAACACCGCCGTCGCCAGCGTGTAACCGCCGTCCGGTCCGCCAACCTGTTTGCGGCAGATCGGTAGTCCGTCACCGTCGCTATCGCCCAGGATGGCAAGCGGATTCCGGTCGACCTCGCCGTCAGCCAGAAGTCGTTCCGCCCGTTCCTGCCGGTCGCGGGACGAAGCCGCGATCCTCTGATCCGCATTCTTGAACCGATCGAATACCAGATGGTTCGCATGCGCTCGCGGTGTTTCGACCGCGATGATTTCGCATCCACTTGCGGGCGCCTCGACAGCCCAGAACGGCCCGGCACTATGCCCCAGATTGTGGTGAAACCCGGCGGCCCGGTCGCGACGCCCCAGGATCGCGGCGGCATCTGTCAGGGTCCGGCATCCCAGCACCGCGCGTGTCACAACATGCCGGCCGATCCCGATTTGATGGTCGTGTGGCCGGATATTGTTAATCGTCTGCACGAGTCCGGCTTCGTTCACGCCGAAGGTATGACCGGGCAACAACCCCGGCACGCAGAAGCTGGTAAAGCCGGTCCGGCCATCGCTCGGCCGCACCGTCGCAACAAAGCAGAAACCGTCGAACGACGGGGAATCGTCCTCGTTATGCCCGATGACCGCCGGCAGTCCGCCATCCTCGTCGGCTGGGATCATGACATCTGTACAGCCCTGTTCACCCATAATCTCAGCGCTATTCGGCAGATCGCCCCGGCAGTTCCATAACAGGATGTCCTGAAAATCGGCATCCGCCCCGGCCGCGATGCCGTCCATCTCACGCATCAGATCCGGAAACGCTTCCCGCGATGCCGCCTCGATCGATGACAACCGGTCGCTGTCCCGCCACGATTGCAAGGCTTGGAACCGGTCCAGTTTTCTGACGATATCGCGAAACGCGTCGCGGCCCTGTTGGCCGAGCGCCACACCCAGCGCATAGGGATCGCCCTCAATCGAAATATGCAGTAGTGCCATTCTTCTCACCCGTCGTTTTCGTCCCGCCGTCCGGACCGCAAGCGATCCCAGTACGCAAGCCGTTTTCGTATCTCGCGCTCGAAACCGCGATCGACCGGCGCGTAGAACGCCTCGCGGGGCATATCGTCCGGGAAATAGTTCTGACCGGAAAATCCGTCCTCGGCGTCATGGTCGTATTGATACCCAGCGCCGTACCCCAAGTCCTTCATCAGATCGGTTGGCGCGTTCAGGATATGCTTCGGCGGGCTCAGCGAGCCGGTTTCCTTGGCCGAGCGCGACGCTGCCCCAAATGCACGATATACCGCGTTCGATTTGGGCGCGCTGCCCAAGTAAATCACCGCCTGCGCGATCGCCAACTCGCCCTCGGGCGAGCCGAGCCGCTCATAGGTTTCCCACGCTGTCAGGGCCTGAACCGCCGCTTCCGGGTCGGCCAGTCCGATATCCTCATAGGCGAACCGCAGAAGCCGGCGCGCGATATACCGGGGCTCCTCCCCGCCCGCCAACATCCGCGCGAGCCAATAGAGCCCGGCGTCGGTGTCGGAGCCGCGCAAGGACTTGTGGAGCGCACTGATCAAGTTGTAGTGGCTGTCCTGCCCTTTGTCGTAGACCGGCGCACGCCGCTGCACGGTGTCGGCAAGCCGCGCGCGATCCAGGATGTCGTCACCAGGTAACCTGAACAACTCTTCGCAGAGATTAAGCAGAAAGCGGCCGTCGCCGTCGGCCATCGCCATAAGGCTTTCCCGAGCTTCGCCATCCAGCGGCAATGGCTGTTCTTCAACCGCCTCCGCACGCGTCAGCAACGTTTCCAACGCGTCCCGGTCCAGGCGGTGTAGGACGAAGACCTGGCAGCGGGACAACAGTGCGGCATTCAGTTCGAAACTGGGGTTCTCGGTCGTCGCACCGACCAGCACAACGGTCCCGTCCTCGACATACGGCAGGAACCCATCCTGTTGGGATCGATTGAACCGGTGGATTTCATCCACGAAGAGCAACGTGGACTCTCCTGCGATGCGCCGCTGCTTGGCGCGCTCGAATACCTTGCGGAGGTCGGCCACACCGGAAAAAACGGCCGACAGAGGCTCGAATGCCAACTTAACTTCATCCGCCAGCAATCGCGCGATTGTCGTCTTGCCGCAGCCGGGCGGCCCCCACAGAACCAACGACGCGAGCGTGCCGGACCTCAGCATTCGGCGCAGCGCACCGTCCGATCCCAGCAGATGATCCTGTCCGACCACATCGTCAAGCGTCGATGGCCGAAGCCGCGCGGCAAGCGGGCTTGGCGCCGAGCTCTCAAACAGACCTTGCTGTGCTGGTCCGCTCAATCCACTTGCTTTCTATCCGACTTCTACTCGGAGCGTCCGATTGCCGCGCCGAATTTCCAAGCGCCATTTGTCCTGCTCGCGGCTGGTCGCGCGCCTAATCTCTTCCACCAAGCGGACCTCATTGCCATTCACAGTCAGGAGGATGTCGCCCTTGCGCAAGCCGATGCGCGACGCCCAGGACCCCCGCGCGACATTCACGACGAGAACGCCTTCCGCCGCATCGTCCAATCCGATCTCAGCTGCCACCGCCGGTGAGAGATTGACGACATGCGCCCCTGATAAAGGGTGACGGCCCTGCAATTGCGTCAAATTGCGCGGCGGGTCTTCCGGCGGTGCTTGCAACTCGAAGGAAAGGCGCCGGATCTTTCCCTTGCGCTGAACGGAAAACTTCACCCGCTCGCCAATTTCCCGCGTGGCCAGCCGGAATCGCAGCCCATGAACATCGTCCACCGATTGCTCATTGATCGCCACGATGACGTCGCCACGCCGAACGCCCGCGCGGGCAGCAGGCCCTTTGCGCGTCACGGATTCAACCAGGACCCCACCCGGGCGGGCGAGGCCCATCGCCGATGCAATATCGGATGTCACTTCGCGCGCGCGCAGCGAAAGCCATGGGCGGACCAAAGGCTTCCCGCTTACCGCGCTGCGGACGATCGTCCGCACCATGTTGCTCGGCACCGCGAACCCAATCCCGACCGAGCCACCGCTACGGGAATAGATCGCCGTATTGATACCGATAAGCCGGCCATCCATCGACACCAGCGCGCCACCGGAATTCCCCGGATTGATCGCGGCATCGGTCTGGATGAAAGACCGGAAGTCGGTAATGCCAACGGACGTGCGCGCCAAGCCCGACACGATGCCGGAACTCACCGTCTGCCCCAGGCCAAAGGGATTACCGATGGCAAGCACCAGGTCGCCGACCTCCAGCGAGTCCGCATCGCCAAAACTGACCGAGGGCAGCGTCTCGCCCTTCATCGCGACACGCAAGACGGCAATATCCGTCTGTTCGTCGGTGACCAGGACCTTCGCGTCGAATTCACGCCGATCGCTCAACACGACAGTGATACTGTCCGCGCCCTTGATGACATGATGGTTGGTGACGACCACGCCGTCACCGCGAACGATGACGCCGGATCCAAGCGAATTTTCCATACGTTTCCGGCTGCCGCCAAAGGGCGAACTCTCGCCGAAGAAGCGCCGGAAGAAGGGATCATCGAAAAAGGGGGACGCCGGGCGCTGTTTGACAACGCGCTTGGTGTAGATATTCACCACCGCGGGGCCGACCCTTCGCACGATCGGTGCAAAGCTTAGGCGAATTTCCGCATCACCGGAGGGGACCGCACGCTTCTGCGCCGATGCGGGGCCGGCGCCCGGCCCGATCAGGGGCAACAGGATCAACGCAAATGCGGCAATGAACCTAACCATGGAAGGCATGTACTCCTCCGGGTATCGTCAGGCAACCACCGATCACACAAAAAGGGGCCGGCCCTGCGGCCGCCCCCTTATTTGAATCGGTATGCATCGAGGACAGCCTAAGCAGCAGCGGTCTCTTCAATGTCTTCGTCGACCTCAACCGGTCCGGAATCGAGCCCTTTGGCGTCCTCGTCCCGGTCGACAAATTCAATCATCGCCATCGGCGCGGCATCACCATAGCGAAAGCCCGCCTTAATAATGCGAATGTAACCGCCGGTGCGATCCTGATATCGCGGTCCCAGCGTCTCAAACAACTTCGCCGTCGTCGCGTCGTCGCGCAGCGCCGCGAAGGCACGGCGGCGGTCATGCAACGTGCCGCGCTTACCCAATGTGATGAGCTTTTCCACAATTGGACGAAGCTCTTTCGCCTTGGGCAAGGTCGTCTTGATCTGCTCGTGCTTGATAAGAGCAGCCGCCATGTTCGAGAACATTGCTTTGCGATGCTGACTCTTTCGGTTGAGCTTTCGCCCGCTTATTCTGTGGCGCATTATCCGCCGCTCCTTGAATTCTGTCGTTTGGCCGTTATTAGAACGGCTCTTCCAGCCGCCGCGCCAAGTCTTCTATGTTGTCCGGCGGCCAGTTGCTGATTTCCATGCCGAGATGCAGCCCCATCTGCGATAAGACTTCCTTGATCTCATTCAGCGACTTACGCCCGAAGTTCGGCGTCCGCAGCATTTCCGCTTCGGATTTCTGAACCAGATCGCCGATGTAGACGATGTTGTCGTTCTTCAGGCAGTTGGCCGAACGGACGGACAGTTCGAGCTCGTCGACCTTGCGCAGCAGGTTCTTGTTGAACGGCAAATCCGCCGCCTGCTCCTGCTCGACACGCTGCTGCGGCTCTTCGAAGTTGATGAAGAGCTGAAGCTGATCCTGAAGAATGCGGGCGGCGAGCGCCACGGCATCTTCCGGCGTCACGGTGCCGTTGGTCTCCAGCGTCATGGACAGCTTGTCATAGTCGGTGACCTGTCCGACACGTGTGTTCTCAACCTTGTAGGAACACTTGCGGACCGGGCTGAACACAGAGTCGACCGGGATCAAACCGATCGGCGCATCGGCCGGTCGGTTCAACGACGCGGCGACATAGCCTTTTCCGGTATCGACCGTCAGCTCCATATTTATGCTGGCGCCCTTGTCCAACGTGCAGATGACGAGATTGGGGTTCATCACTTCGATGTCGTGCCCGGTCTCGATCTGCGCGGCAGTCACCTCACCCGGCCCTTTGGCCGTCAGAGCCATCCGCTTCGGCCCTTCGCTGTGCAGGCGCAGCGCGAGCGACTTGATGTTCAGGACGATATCCGTGACATCTTCCTGAACACCCTGGATGGACGAAAATTCGTGCAGAACGCCCTCAACCTGGATGGACGTGACCGCCGCCCCCTGAAGGGACGACAGCAGGATGCGCCGGATGGCGTTGCCCAGCGTCAGGCCAAAGCCGCGCTCCAACGGTTCCGCAACAACAGTTGCGGTGCGCGATGAATCGGCCCCCGGCTCGATGTTAAGCTTGTTTGGCTTGATCAATGCTTGCCAGTTCTTCTGGATCACCGTTGCGACCTCGCTCTCTCAAAATCCGCGCTGCTTTCGGCAGCGGCGTTATTCCGTAAATCCGGCCCGTCGTTCGGTCGGCGGATCAAACCCGCCGACGTTTCGGCGGACGGCACCCATTATGGGGAATCGGTGTCACATCACGAATGGCGGTGATGGTAAAACCAACCGCTTGCAATGCCCGAAGCGCCGATTCGCGTCCTGACCCAGGTCCTTTTACACAGACTTCCAGGGTCTTCATACCGTGGTCTTGTGCCTTCTTGCCGGCGTCTTCAGCCGCAACCTGCGCCGCATAGGGCGTCGATTTCCGGCTGCCTTTGAACCCCATGCCCCCGGCCGACGACCAGGCAATTGCATTGCCCTGCGCATCGGTGATGGTGATCATGGTGTTATTGAACGACGCATTCACATGCGCGACGCCCGACGTAATGTTCTTTCGTTCGCGCTTACGTACGCGCGCTGTCGCTGCCTTAGCCATCCGTGCTGCTCCTTAGACCGCTTTCTTCTTGCCCGCAATCGGACGGGCCGGCCCTTTGCGGGTGCGGGCATTAGTATGAGTCCGCTGCCCGTGTACGGGAAGGCCCTTACGATGACGCAGGCCGCGATAACAGCCAAGATCCATCAGCCGCTTGATGTTCATCGCGACTTCCCGGCGAAGGTCACCCTCCACCACATAGTCGCGATCAATCACTTCGCGGACGCCCATTACTTCCTGTTCGCTCATTTCATTCACGCGACGTTCGCCAGGAATGCCGCACTTGCCGCAAATTTCCTGTGCCTTCGTACGGCCAATGCCGTGAATGTATGTGAGTGCAATTTCGACGCGCTTTTGCGTCGGAATATTCACGCCAGCTATGCGAGCCACGCCGAGTACTCCTTGTCAGACACTACGATAGGCAAACCGCCGCGTACCGGCTCAATGGCGCCGACCGTGCACGTAGTTGCCAGGATGTTTCGGTTTGTCAGGACAACCCCAACGCCGGAAACCATAAAATCGGCCCCGGGGCCGCGGATTATAGGGGAATTCAACATCGTGTCAATTCTCCTACCCGCCCGGGACCAAAGCATCGATTTGCGCCGCAACGTCCTCGATATCGGCCATGCCATCGACCGATTTGAGGACCGCTTTGTCGCGGTAATATGGAAGAACGGGCTCCGTCCGCTCATGATAGACGGCAAGCCGCTTCTTCAACGTCTCTACATTGTCGTCGGCACGCGATTTACCGGCGGCAGCTTCTTCAGCAGCCCGACCGGTAATACGCGAGACCAGTACATCATCGGCCACCGCAAGCTCGATGACATGGTCGAGCGTCAGACCTTTTTCCGCCAGTAATTTGTCCAGGGCTTTCGCCTGCGGCACAGTCCGCGGATAGCCGTCCAGAATAAAGCCATTCGCACAATCGGGCTCGTCGATCCGATCCGAGACAATGCTGACCATGATATCATCCGGCATCAGTTGACCGGCTTCCATCAACGCCTTGGCACGTTGCCCAATGTCCGACCCCGACGCGGCCGCCGCACGCAGCATATCGCCGGTCGAGAGCTGGACAATGCCGAATTTTTTGACCAGACGCCGCGCCTGCGTGCCCTTGCCGGCACCTGGTGGTCCGAAAAGAATGATATTCACCCTCGCCGTCCCCGAAGCTTCGATTTCTTGATCAACCCTTCATATTGATGAGCCAGCAGATGCGAATGGACCTGCCCAACCGTATCCATTGTCACGGTCACCACGATCAGCAGGCTCGTACCGCCAAAGTAGAACGGCACGGAATATTGCGAGATGAGCCATTCCGGGATGATACAGATGATCGATAGGTACAGTGCGCCAACAACGGTCAGCCGCGTCAAGACGAAGTCCAGGTAATCCGCGGTATTCTTGCCCGGCCGGATTCCTGGAATGAAGCCACCATACTGCTTTAGGTTGTCCGCGGTTTCCTGCGGGTTGAAGACGATCGCCGTGTAGAAGAAAGCGAAGAACACGATCATCGAGACATAGATCAACAGGAACAGCGGCTGACCGCGACCCAAAAGCGCGTTCACCATATTAAGCCATTCAGGCCCCTGCCCACCGGAAAAGTTCGCCACCGTCAGCGGCAGCAATAGCAGCGAGCTGGCAAAAATCGGCGGGATTACGCCCGCGGTGTTCAGCTTCAGCGGCAGATGCGAAGACTCGCCGCCAAACATGCGGTTGCCCACCTGCCGTTTGGGATATTGCACCACGATGCGCCGCTGGGCGCGCTCGACGAACACGATGATCATGATCACGATGATCGAAAGCAGGAGAAAGCCAATGATCACGATTGTCGGCAATGCCCCCGTGCGGCCCAAATCAAGGGTGCCGGCCAGCGCAGACGGCAGTTCCGCCACGATTCCTGCGAAGATGATCAGGGAGATGCCGTTGCCGACGCCGCGGTTCGTCACCTGTTCACCCAGCCACATCAGGAAGATCGTCCCGCCGACCAGCGTGATCACCGTCGTAGCCCGGAAAAAGACTCCCGGCGCCATCACCGCGGCACCGGCGCTGCTCTGCATGCTCTCCAATCCGACCGCCAACCCGTAGGCCTGGAAGGTCGCCAGAAAAACCGTGCCGTAGCGCGTATACTGATTGATCTTCTTGCGGCCGGACTCGCCTTCTTTCTTAAGCTTTTCCAGCCTCGGCGACACCGCCTGCATCAACTGCATGATAATGGCGGCCGAGATATACGGCATGATGTTAAGCGCAAAGATCGACATGCGGCTCAGCGCGCCGCCCGCGAACACATCGAACATGCCGATGATGCCGCCCTGCTGCTGCGAGAACAGGTCCTGCAAGACGATGGTATCGATGCCGGGAAGCGGGATATACGTGCCGAACCGGTAAATAATCAAAGCGCCCAGCGTGAACCAGATACGCTTCTTCAACTCCGTTGCCTTCTTCAAGGCCCCAAGATTGAAGTTCGCCGCTAACTGTTCGGCCGCTGATGCCATGCCAGTGTATCCCGTTTGCCGCTAAACGCGACCGCCTGTGGTCAAGCGCTCGCGTCTTCGGACTTCTCCGACTTCGCTTTCTTGCCGCTCTTGCCGTCCGGCTTCTTCACGTGTTTGCCTTCCTGCTTCGGCTTAGCAATCACAGTGACCTTGCCGCCCGCCTTTTCCACGGCTTCAATCGCCGATTTCGACGCGCCGGCAACCTCAATTGTCACATTGGCTTTGATCTCGCCTTTTGCAAGAAGGCGCACGCCATCGCGCAAACGGCGGATCACCCCTGCCGCGACCAGAACGTCACCGGTGATCGGCTTCTTTGCATCGACCTTTTTCGCATCGATCGCTTGCTGCAACCGCCCGACATTCAGCTCGGCAAATTCGAGTCGGAATATATTCGTAAATCCGCGCTTCGGGACACGCCGGTAGAGCGGCATTTGGCCACCCTCGAAGCCCTTGATGGATACACCCGATCGCGACTTCTGGCCCTTATGGCCAGTGCCGGAGGTTCCGCCGGTGCCCGAGCCGGTGCCCCGGCCGACGCGTTTACGGACAGGCCGAGCGCCCGCATTGTCCGAAATTTCGTTGAGTTTCATACCTTGAACCCTTGTCCTGCCGGCGCCTAGTCCGCGTCTTCGACGCGCACCAAGTGATGAACCTT
The DNA here is from genome assembly GCA_021774335.1 of Alphaproteobacteria bacterium. Lineage (GTDB taxonomy): Bacteria > Pseudomonadota > Alphaproteobacteria > UBA8366 > UBA8366 > JAJFJD01. Next base: position 9,063 of record JAJFJD010000050.1, on the reverse strand, counting down.
GTTGATCATCCCGCGAACTGATGGCGTGTCTTCAAGTTCGCGAGTCTTATGCATCTTGTTAAGGCCGAGCCCCACCAAAGTGGCCCGTTGATCCCGGCGGCGCCGAATGGGGCTGCCAATCTGCGTTACCCGCACCGTTTTCTTCGACTCAGGCATTCGTCTGCTCCCGCTCGCCTGACGTATCATCGCGACGACCGACGATCTCGCCCACCTTTTTGCCGCGGCGATTGGCGACCTGGCGGGGCGAATTGCAATTCATCAACGCCGCAAAGGTTGCCTTGATCATATTGTGCGAGTTGGACGTACCGACCGATTTGGCGACAATGTCCTGCACGCCCAACGCCTCGAAGACCGCGCGCATCGGACCGCCGGCGATGATGCCGGTTCCCGCGGGCGCGTTCCGCATCACCACGCGGCCCGCGCCGAAACGGCCGGTCACGTCGTGATGAAGCGTCCGTCCTTCACGCAGCGGCACCCGAACCAGCGTCTTTCGCGCTTTTTCAGTCGCCTTGCGGATCGCTTCGGGCACTTCGCGGGCCTTACCGAGAGCGAACCCGACCCTGCCCTTGCCGTCGCCAACAACGACGATCGCCGAAAATCCGAAGCGGCGGCCACCTTTGACGACCTTGGCGACACGATTGATGCCAACGAGCTTTTCAATAAATTCCTGCTCGCTGCGATCGTCCCGTCCGCGCCCTCTTCCGCGTCCTTGTCCGCGACCTTGCGGTCCTTGTCCACGACCTTGCGGTGGTTGAGCCATTACCCGCGTCCCTTCCTAAAACTTCAGCCCACCTTCGCGGGCAGCTTCGGCCAGTGCCTTGATCCGGCCGTGAAAATTGTATCCGCCGCGGTCGAACACCACATCCGACACGCCCGCCTTGGACGCTCGGTCGGCGATCTCCTTGCCGATGGCGGTCGCGGCCTCGATGGTCGCTCCCGTCTTCAACTTACCGCGCAGGTCTTTCTCGACCGTCGATGCGGCCGCCAACGTACGGCCATCGCCGTCGTCAACGATCTGCACGTAAATATGCTTGCTCGAGCGGAACACCGACAAACGCGGTTTGCCCGTCGCACGGCGCTTCAAGTTGTATCGATTCCGCCGTTTGCGACGCTCGAAAAGCTTTCGTGATTCCATCGCCGCCGCTCCTACTTCTTCTTGCCTTCTTTACGCAGGATGATTTCATCCTGGTACTTGATGCCCTTGCCCTTGTAGGGCTCCGGTGCGCGATACCCGCGAATGACGCTCGCCACCTGTCCGACGCGCTGCTTGTCCGCGCCGCTGACCGCGATGATCGATTGCCGGTCGCCTTCGAGCGCGATCTTCACGCCCTCCGGAATCTCGAAGCCAATGTCGTGGCTATACCCAAGCTGCAGGTTGAGCTTCTTCCCCTGTACCTGCGCGCGGTAACCAACGCCGTTGATCTCCAATCGCTTGGTGAACCCTTCCGAGACACCGACAACGGCGTTGTCCACCAAGCTGCGAACGGTGCCCCAGAGCGACCGCGCCTTCTTGGTGCCGCCGACCGGATTGACGTTCACCTTGCCGTCCTTCAGCTCGACCGTCACCTCATCGGTAAACGGCACATGAAGCTCGCCAAGCTTGCCTTTCGCGGTCAGGACGTTGCCAGCCAGCGATATCTCGACGCCGTCGGGAACCGTGACCGGATATTTGCCAACACGTGACATGGTACTCTCCTAAAACACCCGGCAAAGCACTTCGCCGCCGACATTGGCTTCGCGTGCTTCCGCATCCGACATCACGCCACGCGGCGTCGACAGGACGGAAATACCAAGACCGTTATAGATCCGTTGCAGATCTTTGATCTTGGAATACACACGTCGGCCAGGCCGCGACACACGATTGATCTCCCGAATGACGGGTTCGCCTTCCGAATACTTCAATTCGATTGTCAGCTCGGGAATGCCCTGACGCAATTCCGCCCAACTGAATCCACGAATAAATCCTTCACGTTCCAGCACACCGAGGACATTGGCCCGAAACTTGGACGCCGGGCAGCATACGGTGTTCTTGCCGACCCGCTGCGCATTCCTGATGCGCGTGAGCATATCGCCCATAGGATCGCTCATCGACATTACAGTCTATCTCCTACCAACTGGCCTTAACCATGCCGGGGATATGCCCCGACGACGCGAGATCGCGTAGTGCAATCCGAGAAATCCTGAACTTTCGGTAATACGCGCGCGGGCGTCCCGACAGCTCACAACGATTGCGAATACGGTTCGGCGCCGAATTCCGCGGCAACTCCGCGAGTTTCAAACGAGCATCGAAACGCTCTTCTGCCGGGAGATCCCGGTCGCTCGCGATTGCCTTCAGCCGTGCCCGTTTGGACGCAAACTTCTTGGAAATCCGCGCTCGACGCTTGTTCTTCTCGATCGCGCTTTTCTTGGCCATATGTAACCTGCTCCTCCGCCAGACGCTTATTTCTGGAACGGTAAATCGAAACCTTTGAGAAGCACTCGTGCTTCCTCATCGGTCTGTGCCGTGGTGCAAATCACGATGTCCATACCGCGAACCGCATCCACCTTGTCGTAGTCGATTTCCGGGAAAACGATCTGTTCCTTCAGCCCCAAGGCATAGTTGCCATTGCCGTCGAAGCTATTGGTCGACAATCCCCGAAAATCCCGGACGCGCGGCAGGGCCACGGTGACCAGCCGGTCCAGGAATTCATACATCCGGTCGCGCCGGAGCGTGACCTTGGCGCCGATGGGCATGCCTTCGCGAAGTTTGAAGTTCGCGATCGACTGCCGCGCCCGCGTCACGATCGGTTTCTGACCGCTGACCGCAGAGATATCTGCGCAGACAGCATCGATCTTCTTCGAATCATTAACCGCCTCACCGACGCCGACATTGACGACGATCTTGTCCAACCGCGGTACGGACATCGAATTCGCGTATTTGAATTCATCCATCAGAGTCTGCCGTACGGCACTCTGATAATGCTCTTTCAGCCGCGGTGTATATGCACTTTCAGGCATCAGCTCGAACTACCTTCTTAACTATCGATGACTTCGCCGGACCGCTTCGCGTAACGCACTTTGCGGTCCCCATCGAGCATCTTGAATCCGACGCGCGTCGGCTTGTCGTCCTTCGGGTCGGGATGCGCGACGTTCGACACGTGTACCGACGCCTCTTTCTCGACGATCCCGCCGGTATTGTTTTGCGACGGTGCGGTATGGCGTTTCACCATGTTCACGCCCGACACGATGACGCGCTTATCCTTCGGATAAACCTGCATCACTTCGCCCGTCTTACCCTTGTCCTTACCGGCAAGCATGACGACGCGATCGCCTTTTTTTACTTTTGCCGCCATCACAACACCTCGGGCGCTAGCGAAATAATCTTCATGAACTGCTTCTGCCGCAGCTCGCGCGTGACCGGGCCGAAGATACGGGTACCGATCGGCTCCTGCTGATTGTTGATCAGCACCGCCGCGTTGCGGTCGAAACGGATCGCCGTGCCATCGTCCCGGCGCACTTCCTTGGCCGTGCGGACGATAACCGCCTTGTGGATGTCGCCCTTCTTCACGCGTCCGCGCGGAATGGCTTCCTTGACAGACACGACGATTATATCGCCGATACCCGCGGTCATCCGCTTGGAGCCGCCGAGTACCTTGATGCACTGGACCCGGCGAGCACCGGAATTGTCCGCAACATCAAGATTAGTTTGCATCTGGATCATGACTTAACTTCCTTCGCGCCCGCTTTAACCTGCAGTCTCGCCCAGAATTTCCCAGCGCTTACGCTTGGAAAGCGGCCGACACTCACGAATACGGACCAGATCACCCGCCTTGCTCGCGTTGCCCTCATCATGCGCCATGTACTTCTTCGACCGGCGAATGAACTTCTTGTACAAAGAATGCTTGACCAGACGCTCGACCTTGACGACCACCGTCTTGTCTTTTGCGTCCTTCTGGACAACTCCCTGAAATACCCGTCTTGGCATATTGCCGATCCTCTACGATGCCGGTTTGCGCGTGTGCAGCGTCGTTTTTACGCGTGCGATATCACGCCGCACTTCACGAATACGCGCCGTATTCTCAAGCTGGCCGCTCGCTTTCTGGAAACGAAGGTTGAATGCTTCCTTCCTCAGGTCGAGCAGCATCTCGCCCAATTCATCGTCGGTCTTCTGGCGGACATCCTCAGCTTTCATCGAATGTTCCTAGCCTCCCAACCGAGTCACAAATTTGGTCTTTAACGGCAGCTTCGCAGCTGCCAATTCGAATGCCTTGCGGGCAATTTCCTTGTCCACGCCATCCAACTCGAACATGACGCGGCCCGGCTTGACCCGGCACATCCAGTATTCGGGCGAACCCTTACCCTTACCCATCCGAACCTCGGCGGGCTTTTGACTGACCGGCACGTCCGGGAAAACGCGGATCCACACGCGGCCTGCGCGGCGGATATGACGCGTAATCGCCCGGCGGGCGGCTTCAATCTGACGGGCTGTCACACGCCCAGGCGTAATCGCCTTGAGCCCGTAACTGCCAAAATTAATGTCCGTGCCGCCTTTAGCCATGCCATGCACACGGCCTTTATGCTGCTTGCGGAACTTTGTTCTCTTTGGACTAAGCATCGGTCCCTATCTCACCTTCATCGCATCGCCGGCAAACCGCCTAGCGAAGCTGCTGCTCCTGGAGGCGCTTGTCCTGCGCCATCGGGTCATGCGCGAGGATTTCACCCTTGAACACCCACACCTTCACACCGCAGGTTCCGTAAGTCGTCTTCGCCGTCGCGGTGCCGTAATCAATATCCGCACGCAGCGTGTGAAGCGGCACCCGTCCCTCGCGGTACCATTCGGTCCGGGCGATTTCCGCGCCGCCGAGGCGGCCGCCACAGTTGATCCGGATACCTTCCGCACCAAGCCGCATGGCCGACTGAACCGCCCGCTTCATCGCACGTCGGAACGCAACGCGGCGCACCAACTGCTGAGCGATGTTTTCAGCGACGAGCTTCGCGTCGATCTCCGGCTTGCGGATTTCCACGATGTTTAGCGTAACGTCGCCTCGGGTCATCTTAGCGATGTCCTGGCGCAACTTTTCGATATCCGCGCCCTTCTTGCCGATGACCACGCCCGGCCGCGCCGTGTGGATTGTGATACGCGCCTTTTTCGCGGGACGCTCGATGACCACCCGGGAGACCCCGGCCTGGCTGAGACGATCCATGATGTAGTCGCGCAGCTTGAGGTCCTGATGCAGGAGTTCGCCATACTCGCGGCCGGCGAACCACCGTGAATCCCAGGTCCGGTTGATCCCGAGCCGAAGCCCGATGGGACAGACTTTATGGCCCATTATTCGGCCTCCTCGCGTTCCTTGACCACGACGGTCAAATTGCTCATCGGCTTCTGAATTTTGCCGACACGCCCCCGCGCCCGTGCGCGAAACCGCTTCATCACCAGTGTCTTGCCGACAAATGCCTCTTTTACAAAAAGCCGGTCGACATCGAGTTGATGGTTGTTCTCCGCGTTGGCGATCGCAGATTCCAATACCTTCCGCACGTCACCGGCGACACGCCGGTTCGAAAAGGTGAGCTCGGCCAACGCAGCGTCGGCGTTCTTTCCGCGAATCACCGCCGCAACCACGTTCAGCTTCTGTGGGCTGATCCTGATGTGGCGCGAAATCGCCCGCGCCTCATCATCACTCAACTGCCGTTCGCCCTTCGCTTTACCCATCGCCTTAGCCTCTCCTTGCCCTCTTGTCGGCCGCATGGCCGAAGAAGGTCCGGGTCGGCGAAAACTCGCCAAACTTATGACCAATCATGTTTTCAGTGACCAACACCGGAATGAACTTCTGGCCGTTGTACACGCCGAAGGTCAGCCCCACGAATTGCGGTAAGATCGTCGACCGCCGCGACCAAGTCTTGATCACGTCGTTGCGGCCGGAACCGCGGGCCACCTCTGCCTTTTTCAGCAGATACCCGTCTACAAATGGACCTTTCCATACGGATCGCGCCACGACTGTCTACTCCTGTCTCTTACTTTTTCGACCGGCGTCGCCGGATGATCAACTTGTTGCTGGGCTTCTTAGGCGCCCGGGTGCGTTTGCCTTTGGTCGGCTTGCCCCACGGTGTCACCGGATGACGGCCGCCCGAGGTGCGGCCTTCGCCGCCGCCATGCGGATGGTCGACCGGGTTCATCGCGACGCCGCGCACCGCCGGCCGCTTGCCGATCCAGCGTTTCCGTCCCGCTTTGCCCAAATTGATGTTGGACTGATCGGGATTGGATACGGCACCGATCGTCGCCATGCACTCGCCGCGCACCATGCGCAGTTCGCCCGACGACAGTTTCAACTGCGCGTATCCCTGGTCGCGTCCCACCAATTGAACGTAGGTCCCGGCGGAGCGAGCAATCTGACCGCCCTTGCCCGGCTTCATTTCCACATTATGGATAATGGTGCCGACCGGAATGTTATTGAGCGGCATCGCGTTGCCGGGCTTCACGTCGACCCGACTGCCGGCCACGACACTGTCGCCCGTGTTCAAACGCTGCGGCGCCAGGATATAGGCCAATTCGCCGTCGCTGTATTTCACCAGCGCAATATATGCCGTGCGGTTGGGATCGTATTCGATCCGCTCCACCGTCGCCGGCATGTCGAACTTCTGCCGCTTGAAATCGATCACCCGATAGCGCCGCTTATGCCCGCCGCCACGCCGGCGTGCGGTGATGCGACCGGTGTTGTTCCGCCCACCCTTTTTCGTAAGACCTTCGGTCAAGCTTTTGACCGGCTTACCTTTATAGAGTGCCGACCGGTCCACCAGAACCAACTGGCGCATGCCGGGCGTAATCGGATTGAAATTCTTCAACGCCATGCGATTAGATCCCTGTCGTCACGTCGATCGAATGGCCTTCTTCAAGCCGCACGACCGCTTTCTTGTAGTCGTTCCGACGACCCTTACGGCCCCGGAAGACTTTCGTTTTGCCTTTTTGGCGCAGCGTATTGACCGATACAACCTTGACGTCGAACACCTGCTCGACGGCGATTTTGATCTCCGGCTTGCTGGCATCGAGCGGCACCCGGAACGTAACCTGGTTATGCTCGGAGCCAAGCGTCGCCTTTTCGGTGATAACCGGGAAGCGCAAAAGCTCGAACCGGCGCTCGTTGCTGACGATATGCTTATTGAAATACTTCCAGCTCATGTTAGCCGCGCCTCCAGCGTCTCAACCGCCTCACGCGTCAGCACCAGCGTGTCGCGCCGCAAGATGTCGTAAACATTGGCACCTTGCGTCGGCAAAACGTCGACACCGACGATGTTCTTTGCCGCCCGGGCGAAATTCTCGTCGACCTGCGGGCCCGCCACGATCAACGCGTTCGACAAGCCAAGCTTGCCCAGCTTCTCGATCAAGGTCTTGGTCTTGCTTTCCTTGAGCGTTGCTTCGTCAACGATGATCAGTTTGCCGTCCGCCTGTTTCGAGGACAGCGCCGAACACAACGCAAACCGCCGCACCTTTTTCGGCAGCTTATGGGCGTGATCCCGGACAACAGGACCGAACACCGTCGCACCGCCACGCATCTGCGTCGCACGTATTGACCCTTGACGCGCCCGGCCGGTTCCCTTCTGGCGGAACGGCTTGGCCGTCGTGCCAGAAATCTCGCCGCGGGTCTTCACCTTATGCGTTCCGGCGCGGCGCTTGGCCAATTGATAGTTGACCATGCGCGACAGGATATCCTTGCGGACCTCCGTCCCGAAAACGGCGTCGTTCAACTCGATGTCGCCCGCAGCCTTGTTGTCGAGGGTGATGACATTACTCTTCATTCTTCACATCCTCGGTCTTCTCTTCGGGGACGGCATCGCCCTCCGGCGCGGCATCCGCCGCGTCATTGTCTGCCGCGGCCCCACCCTTGATGGCGCCCGGGAACGGTGCGTCGTCCGGCTGCGGCAGCTTCACCGCGTCGCGCACGAGGACCCATCCTTCGCGCGATCCGGGGACAGCGCCCTTCACCAGGACGAGACCCGCATCACCGTCGGTCGATACGACCTCCAGGTTCTGCGCGGTAATCTGTTTATTGCCCATCTGGCCGGCCATCTTCTTGCCCTTGAAGACCCGCCCAGGATCCTGGCATTGACCGGTAGAACCATGCGAGCGATGCGAAATCGACACGCCATGACTAGCGCGAAGGCCTTTAAAGCCATGTCGCTTCATCGCGCCGGCGAAGCCTTTACCGATGCTCGTGCCGGTCACGTCGACCTTCTGGCCCGCGATAAAATGTTCCGCCGACAACTCGGCGCCCACGTCCAGCAACCCTTCCGGGCTCACGCGGAACTCGGCAACCCTCATCTTCGGCTCGACCTTGCCTTTCGCGAAGTGACCACGCATCGCGTTGGTCGTGTTCTTAGGCTTGGCCTTACCGGCGCCCAGTTGAACCGCCGAATAGCCGTCTTTCTCATCCGTCCGCACCGAAACGACCTGACATTCGTCGATGGCCAGCACCGTCACGGGAATATGCCGTCCGTCGTCCGTAAAGACCCGGGTCATTCCCTTTTTCCGTGCGATCAATCCGCTACGCATAACGCTCACCGTTCCCTAGAAACAACGCCGTTAGAGTTTAATTTCAACGTCAACGCCGGACGCCAGGTCCAACTTCATCAAGGCATCCACCGTCTGCGGCGTTGGGTCGACGATGTCGAGAAGCCGCTTATGTGTGCGGATCTCGAACTGTTCGCGACTCTTCTTATCGATATGCGGTCCCCGCAGCACGGTGACCCGTTCGATACGCGTCGGCATGGGAATGGGGCCACGCACCTGCGCACCAGTCCGCTTCGCGGTATTCACGATCTCCTGCGTCGATTGATCGAGCACACGGTGATCGAACGCCTTCAACCGGATCCGAATATTTTGGTTATCCATTCAATTATCCTCCAAAAAAGAACGCCCAGTTGAGGGCGCCCTGATCCGGCATCTTTCGTTATTCGACGATTGAGGCGACGACACCCGCGCCGACGGTCTTGCCGCCTTCACGGATCGCGAAACGAAGTCCGTCGTCCATCGCAATCGGCGCGATCAACGTAACTTCCATCGAGATATTGTCACCCGGCATCACCATCTCT
>JAJFJD010000049.1 GCA_021774335.1 Alphaproteobacteria bacterium | reverse complement strand
TTTGCCGTGCGGCCGCCGCGTGGCCGGGCGACCGCTGATTTCGCGGTGCTACTGCCGACGGTCAGCTACATGGCGTATGCGAACGATCACAGCAGTGTCGACGCCGACGAGGCAGAGATGATGATGGGGCGTCTCATTACCTTGCAACCGGCCGACCTGTTCATCGATGAGCATCGCGAACTCGGGCTCGGACTGTACGACACCCACTCGGATGGCAGTGGTGTTTGTTATTCGTCGCGGCTGCGCCCGATCGTCAACATGCGGCCGAAATATTCGGCTTGGGTCGGCTCCGGTTTGTGGCAATTCAACGCCGATACGCATCTTTTTGATTGGTTGGAAGAAAAAGGTTTTACCTACGACGTGATTACGGATGAAGACCTGCACTTTGAGGGCGCGGACCTGCTGAAGCCGTACCGCGCGGTGGTCAGCGGGACGCATCCGGAATACCAGTCGACGGCCATGTGGGATGGCATGCGGGGATACCTCGATACCGGCGGCCGGCTGATGTACATGGGCGGGGACGGCTGGTACTGGCGGGTTGCATTCCACGAGAGTGCCGCTGGAGTGATTGAAGTGCGGCGGGCCGAAGACGGCATTCGGACTTGGCTCGCCGAGCCTGGTGAATACCACCATAGCTTCACGGGAGAGTACGGCGGGCTGTGGCGGCGTCTCGGGCGGCCGCCGAATGTGCTGGTGGGAACCGGGTTCTCTGCCCAGGGCTTCGATGCCAGTTCCTACTATACGCGGCAACACGATAGCACCGATCCGCGTGCCGCCTTTATCTTCGAAGGGATCGGCGCCGATGACCGGATCGGTGATTTCGGGCTGATCGGCGGCGGTGCGGCAGGGTTGGAGTTAGACCGGGCGGATCCATTGCTCGGCACGCCACCGAACACACTGGTCCTGGCGTCGTCGGGTAACCATACGGACCTGTACTTGGTGGTGTGCGAGGAAGTGGCGGTGACAACGCCCAACCTGACGGGCAGTCAAAGCCCGCTGGTGCGCGCGGACATGACCTTTCACGAACGGGCCGGCGGCGGCGCTGTGTTCGCGACGAGTTCCATCGCGTGGTGCGGCAGCCTTAGTCACAACGGATATGACAATAACGTTTCGCGGATTACGGAGAATGTCCTGCGGCGGTTTCTCGACGCCGAGCCATTTGTCTGACCTTCGTGGGGGCTCTGTCAGAGCAACTGGGCTTGAGTGGGGCAGGTGCGATCCGTAGCTTCGACGGATGCGCGGTCCATTCAAATATTTCAATAGCTCACCGGAGGTGATCCGCCTGACGGTGCTGATGTACGTCCGTTTCCCGCTGTCGCTTCGGCAGGTCGAGGACCTGCTGCATGAACGCGGCATCGATATCTGCCATGAGACGGTGCGGTTCTGGTGGAATCGGTTCGGTCCGATGTTTGCCGCTGAGATCCGAAAACGGCGCGTTCATCGTCATTCGTATTCGAACTGGCGCTGGCACCTAGACGAGGTGATTGTGCGGATCAACGGCAAGACCCATTATTTGTGGCGCGCGGTCGATCATGAAGGCGAAGTGCTTGAGGTGTTTGCCACGAAACGCCGGAATCGCAAGGCAGCGCTAGCGTTTCTGAAGCGTGCGATGAAGAGATATGGTGGGGCCAAAGTGATCGTGACCGACCGGCTCGCATCATATCGAGCAGCGATGAAGGTGATCGGAAACGCTGCACGCCAGAGCTGTGGACGTTGGCTCAACAATCGAGCCGAAAATTCACATCAACCGTTCCGACGACGGGAAGGTGCGATGGCGAAATTCAGTTACATCAAGACGCTGCAGAAATTCTCCTCCGTACATGCCTCGATCCACAATCACTTCAATTTCGAACGTCATCTCAACCGCCGCGATACCTTCAAGCAGAACCGCTCCGAGGCGTTGGCCGAGTGGCGCCGATTGGCGGCCTGAAGCGGGCGACGTCGGCTAGTTTGGAGACTGGTTCGCAGAAGACTGACAGCACCGCCAGCTAGTCTCGGCCTTTTCGGTCTCCGCAAATAGCTCCCTGAAAACCCCGCGTTTCCCGGCCTTTCGGCGACGTTCCTGCTGACGGAGACGGTCGCGCCCAGGCTGATCTCGACGCGGCTATCGCTGCGGTGAAGCCGGGAAATGGTCCAACCAGCGGCTGGGAAGTTGTTGACCTGGATCAGGACGGCGACGGCGACGTGGATCGGGACGATCTGGTGCTGATCGATGATCGATGAGCAAAGCACGGCCGACGACGACGCGTCGTAACAGGACGAGTGAGGAGGGGAACGATGCGCGGACTGGTTGTTTTGCTTTGCTGTGGCTTGGCTGGGTGCGCGACTGCGGAATCCGGCGCCAGCCAAATTCAGAAAGCGGCGTCGGGTCTTGTCGACCGCATTGAGGCGGCGTTTGCCAGCCCGACCGAGCTCTATGACGGCATGACCGAAGATGACGTTGCTCTGGCTGTTGCGGCGATGCGGATGGCATTGGAAACCAAGAACGCGGAAGAGGGCGTTGAGTGGGCCAATAGCACGACCGGCAACCAGGGTACTATTGTCCCGCGCCGAACCTTCGTGACCGATCTTGGGGCATTCTGCCGCGACTATGACGAACATCTCCGGGTTGGTGGGCGCGATGGGGTGGTCCGCAATACTGCCTGCCGCAGCGATGACGGTGATTGGATCTGGACGAGTTAGGCGACCGATAAAAAGTGCGACTTATTGGAATAAGATTCGTGCTGGTGCGTTGTTCTAATGTGAAGCAAGTAACCCTCGTCTAAATGCGGCGCTGACCTTTCGCCTCTCCCGGTCAGCGCCGCACTTTTCAGAGCAACTGGCTTCGACCGATGCGTTAGTCCGGCAGTGTCAGACTAACGGGGCTTGAGGCCCGAGCGACAGCTACCTAGCCTTGTCGGATGCGTAATCCGTTGCGTTGTTTCAACAGCTCACCCGAGGTGATCCGCCTCACTGTGCTGATGTATGTCCGCTATCCGCTATGGCTGCGCC
>JAJFJD010000048.1 GCA_021774335.1 Alphaproteobacteria bacterium | reverse complement strand
AATCCGTAAACGCAGCCCCGCCGGCTACCGCAAGCACCTTCGTGATCGCTGCCGTCAGCGTCGTCTTGCCATGGTCAACATGACCAATCGTGCCAATGTTGCAATGCGGCTTAGTTCGCTCAAACTTCTCTTTCGACATTGGTCTAGAATCCCAGTTCCCGCTCGTTAATTAGGCCAATTTCTCACGTACTTCTTCCGCAACGGATTGCGGCACTTCAGCATAGTGATCGAATTGCATGGAGAACTGCGCCCGGCCCTGACTCTGGGAGCGCAGCGTATTGATATAACCGAACATGTTCATCAGCGGCACCATCGCGTTGATGACCTGTGCATTGCCCCGCATCTCGGTGCTCTGCACCTGACCGCGTCGGCTCGCAAGATCGCCATTAACAGCGCCCAAATAGTCATCCGGCGTCACAACTTCGACCTTCATGATCGGCTCAAGCAACTTCGGACCGGCCTTCTGCATGGCTTCCCGGAAGGCCGCACGTGTGGCGATCTCGAAGGCCATGACCGAAGAGTCGACGTCATGCGACGCGCCATCGTGCAAAGTTACCTTGAAGTCAATCACGGGGAAGCCAAGCATGATGCCGTTTTCCCGTGCAGAGGCGAGCCCCTTTTCGACGCCCGGGATGTATTCCCGCGGCACCGATCCGCCGACGACCTTGCTCACGAACTCGTAGCCCGATCCGGGCTCGGTCGGCTCGAACAGCAACTCAACGCGCGCGAACTGACCGGAACCACCGGTCTGTTTCTTATGCGTATAGTCGCAGTCGTAAGTCTTACTGATCGTCTCGCGATAAGCCACCTGCGGGGCGCCGATGTTGGCGTGCACGTTGAACTCGCGCTTCAGGCGATCGATGATAATTTCGAGATGCAGCTCGCCCATGCCCTTGAGCACGGTCTGGCCGCTTTCTTCGTCGGATGTGACGCGGAAACTCGGATCTTCCTGCGCAAGCCGCGCCAACGCAACCGACAGCTTGTCGTGATCGCCCTTGGTCTTCGGCTCGACCGCAATCTCGATGACCGGATCGGGGAATTCCATCTTTTCCAGGATGATCGCGTGTTGACCCGCGCACAGCGTGTCTCCCGTGGTCACATTCTTAAGGCCCGCAATGGCGACGATATCGCCGGCGCGAGCCTCCTTAATGTCTTCCCGGTGATTGGCATGCATGAGCAGCATACGACCGACGCGCTCTTTGCTATCCTTAACCGAGTTCAATACACCCGTGCCGGAATTCAGCACACCCGAATAGACCCGCACGAAGGTCAATGACCCGACGAACGGGTCGGTCATGATCTTGAACGCCAAGGCCGAGAACGGCTCGTCATCCGAAGAGATGCGCTCTGCAGGCTCGTCGTTCGGCAGCACGCCTTGCATCGGCGGCACATCCAACGGCGACGGCAGATAATCAACCACGGCATCAAGAAGTGGCTGCACGCCTTTGTTCTTAAACGCTGATCCAAGCAAAATCGGCACGAAGGCCTCGCCGATTGTGCCCTTGCGAATGCAGGCGATCAGCGTCTCTTCGTTCGGCTCCGTACCCTCGAGATACGCTTCCATCGCGGCGTCGTCCTGATCGATCGCGCTCTCGACAAGCATCTCGCGATATTCAGCCGCTTGATCCGCCAGGTCCGCCGGAATGTCTTGCGTTTCGAACTCGGCGCCGAGCGTCTCATCCTTCCAGATAATCGCCTTCATGCGCACCAGATCGACCAGGCCGACGAAGTTGTCCTCGATACCGATCGGCAACTGCAGGACCAGCGGATCTGCACCAAGACGATCCTTGATCATGTCGACACAACGGAAGAAGTCCGCGCCCATCCGGTCCATCTTGTTGACGAAACAAATACGCGGCACGCCGTATTTATCGGCCTGCCGCCATACTGTCTCCGACTGGGGTTCCACACCCGCAACGCTATCAAATACCGTGACCGCGCCGTCCAGAACCCGCAGGCTACGCTCGACTTCGATGGTGAAGTCCACATGGCCCGGCGTGTCGATAATGTTTACGCGGTGATCGCGCCACTCCGCTGTGGTCGCAGCCGACGTAATCGTAATGCCACGCTCCTGCTCCTGCTCCATCCAGTCCATGGTGGCGTTGCCGTCATGGACTTCGCCGATCTTGTGCGACCGGCCGGTGTAATAGAGGACGCGCTCCGTCGTCGTGGTCTTGCCGGCATCAATATGCGCCATGATGCCGATGTTGCGGTAGCGCTCAATAGGTGTCGTGCGTGCCATGGCTTTTCAGTCCAGTAAAGGAATTGCTTACCAGCGGTAATGGGAAAAGGCGCGGTTGGCCTCGGCCATACGGTGCGTGTCTTCCCGTTTCTTGACTGCCGCGCCGCGATTATTCGCCGCGTCAAGAAGCTCCCCTGAGAGCCGCTCCGTCATCGTGTTTTCACCGCGGTTGCGCGCCTGCTGAATGATCCACCGGAATGCCAACGCCTGCGCCCGGTCGGACCGGACTTCGATTGGCACCTGATAGGTCGCGCCGCCAACGCGTCGAGACCGCACTTCCAGATTCGGCTTCACATTTTGGACTGCATCGTGAAACGCCTTAACCGGATCGTTGCCGGTCTTCTGCTCGATCATATCGAGCGCCCCGTATACGATCCTTTCGGCGACCGACTTCTTCCCGTCCATCATCACGCTGTTCATGAATTTGCTGACGGTCGTGTCGCCAAATTTGGCGTCTGGAATAATTTCGCGCTTTTCTGCGCGTCGACGTCTCGACATTGTCTTTTCCCGCCGTCCTACTTAGGCCGTTTGGCGCCGTATTTCGAACGGCGCTGCCTGCGGTCGTCGACACCCTGGGTGTCGAGCGTTCCGCGAATGATGTGATACCGAACACCCGGCAAATCCTTGACCCGGCCACCCCGGATCATCACCACCGAATGTTCCTGCAAATTATGGCCCTCGCCCGGGATGTAGCTGGTCACTTCAAACCCGTTGGTCAGGCGTACACGAGCGACTTTTCGCAAGGCCGAGTTCGGCTTTTTCGGCGTCGTCGTGTAAACGCGCGTGCAAACGCCGCGCTTCTGGGGACACGCCTCGAGCGCCGGAACCTTGTTCCGGGTCGGCTTGTCGTGTCGACCCTTTCGGATCAGTTGATTGATCGTCGGCATGCTAGCCCTCAATCCTCCTCGTCACACCCAGCGAGATACTCTTAATCATGTGGAGCACCGCCGGGGTTCGCTCCAGTTTCGCGCCGCATCGCCCTCAGGACAAAATCACGAAGTCCGCCAGTCAAGCATTCGTCTGCTTCACTGCGGGCCACGCGGACCGAATTTGCAGCCGGCTTTCCGGCTTATGTCAAAGCTCTATATTCCCGAAGCTGTGTCTAGTGGCATGGCCTAGCTTTTCTACGCCAGCCGCTACTACCTAGCTCCTTCAAGAAGTCGCGCATACTAGTTAACGGCCCTATAGGGCGTCAAGCAAAAGATCGCGCTTTTCTTACCGTTTCAGCGACTTTCGATCGGTGCCGCCACCCGCCCGTCCAGTTGACCGGATCAGGCGGCGGCACTCCTCGTTTTTTCTTCCTAGGCGACCTCGGACTGCTCCGCCTGATCCTTCTTCTCGTCATCCAGACCAGCGGTCTCGATTGCCGGGCTTTCCTGGGCCTGCAAGGCAGCAAGCTCGCGGTCACGTTCGGCGGCAACGATCTTCATACGGTTCATGACACTGCCGGTTCCGGCCGGAATAAGGCGGCCGACAATGACGTTTTCCTTAAGGCCTTCAAGCGTATCGATCTTGCCGTTCACCGCCGCTTCGGTCAGAACCCGAGTGGTCTCCTGGAAGGAAGCCGCGGAAATGAACGACTTGGTCTGCAACGAGGCCTTCGTGATGCCCTGGAGAACCGGCGTACCAGTGGCCGCCGAACCGCCATCGGCAATCGTCCGGTTGTTGTTCTCCTCGAACTCCTCGCGGTCGATTTGCTCGCCGGTCAGCATGATGGTATCGCCCGGATCGGCGATCTCCACCTTCTGGAGCATCTGACGGACGATCACCTCGATATGCTTATCGTTGATCTTCACGCCCTGGAGCCGGTAGACGTCTTGGATTTCCTTGACCAAATAGTCGGCAAGGGCCTCGACGCCCATCACTTCAAGGATATCGTGCGGCACCGGATTGCCGTCCATCAACAGATCACCCTTCTGGACGAAATCGCCCTCTTGCACGGTGATGTGCTTGCCCTTCGGGACGAGATACTCGCTGGGCTCCTTATCTTCCTCCGGCGGAACCACGACGATTCGCCGTTTGGTCTTGTAGTCCTTACCGAATTCAACACGGCCATCTGCATTGGTGATGACCGCGAAGTCCTTCGGTCGGCGGGCCTCGAACAATTCGGCGACACGCGGCAAACCACCGGTGATGTCGCGGGTTTTCGATGCCTCGCGCGGAATACGCGCCAGCACGTCGCCCGCCTTGACCTCCTGACCGTTCTCGACCGACAGGATGGCATCCACCGATAGGAAGTAACGTGCCTCAAGCTCGTTCGACAGCTTGATCACCTCGCCCTTCTCATCCCGCAGCGTAACCCGCGGCCGCAGCTCGGCGCCCTTGGGTTGCTGCTTCCAATCGGTCACAACCTTGCTGGAAATACCAGTCGTCTCATCGACCGCTTCCCGCATGGACACGCCCCCGACAAGGTCGACGTAGTTCGCGATACCGTCCTTCTCGGTGATGATCGGAATGGTGTACGGGTCCCACTCGGCGAGACGATCGCCCTTCGAGACGGTCCCACCATCCTTGACCAGCAGCCGCGCACCATACGGAATTCGATGGCGCACCCGCTCGCGCTTCTGCGCATCACGGACACCGATTTCGGTACTGCGGTTCATCACCACGTCCCGGCCACTCGAGTCGGTCACAAGATTACCATTCGATACGACGACCATACCGTCGATGGTCGTTTCGAAACCAGACTGTTCGGCGACCTGCGCCGCACCGCCGATGTGGAATGTCCGCATCGTAAGCTGCGTGCCCGGCTCGCCGATCGACTGGGCCGCGATCACACCAACCGCTTCACCCATGTTGACCTTGGTACCGCGGGCCAAATCGCGCCCGTAGCAACGGCCGCAAGCGCCGCCCTTGCTTTCACAAGTCAGGACCGACCGAACGCGAACATGGTCCAATCCGGCGGTTTCGATTGCCTCGAGGCTATCCTCGTGAATCAATTCGCCGCCCTTGACGATGACTTTTTTCGATTCTGGGTCGACGATATCGACTGCCGCATGGCGGCCGACGATCCGCTCGGCCAATTCCTCGATGACGTCGCCGCCTTCGATGACCGGGACCATGGCCAGACCTTCCTTGGTCCCGCAATCCTCTTCGATGATGATGCAGTCCTGCGCCACGTCGACGAGACGTCGGGTCAGATAGCCGGAGTTGGCGGTCTTTAGCGCCGTGTCCGCCAGGCCCTTACGCGCGCCATGTGTGGAGTTGAAGTATTCGAGAACGCTCAAACCTTCCTTAAAGTTGGAAATGATCGGCGTTTCGATAATCTCGCCACTTGGCTTGGCCATCAGGCCCCGCATGCCGGCCAACTGCTTGATCTGTGCCGCCGAACCACGCGCGCCGGAATGGGCCATCATGAAGACCGAGTTCACCTCGCCTCCTTCGCCGGCCTCCATGGCGTTCATCATTTCGTCGGCGACGAGATCGCCGCACTCGGACCAAACGTCGACCACCTTGTTGTACTTCTCGCCCTTGGTGATCAAGCCGTCGAGATACTGCTGCTCGTATTCCTTAATCTTGTCCTTCGCATCGCCGATCAAGGCCGTCTTGGCGGCCGGAATGATCAGATCGTCCTTACCGAAGGAAATGCCCGCAGTGCAGGCATGACGGAAGCCTATCTGCATCAGCCGGTCGGCAAAGATGCAGGTCTCCTTCTGACCACAATGGCGATACACCTGATCGATAACGTGGGTGATCTCCTTCTTGGTCAACAGGCGGTTCATCAACTCAAATGGTACCAGCGTGCTGCGCGGCAGAATTTGCGACAACAGCATCCGACCCGGAGTGGACAACACCGATTCGATCACCGGCTCACCCTTCTCGTCCACGGTCTCATACCGCGCTTTGATTCGGGCGTTCAGGTCGACGGAATCGGTCGACAGCGCATGTTCGATTTCGCCAACATTGGCAAACCGCGGTATGCGATGGACGGTCATCTTGCCGGCCTTGATTGCACGCCACGTCTTGGTCATGTCGCCTTCACCGACTTCGAGCACGGTTTTCTTTTCCGCGTCGAGGACGATGAGGTCCTTGCTGCCAAGGCCCGCTTCGAGCTCATCTTGCTTGCTCAGATCCAAGGCCGCGCCGACCCGATCGGACTTCTCGAGCGACAAGTAATACAGGCCGAGAACGATATCCTGCGACGGCACGATGATCGGCTTGCCATTCGCCGGCGATAGGATGTTGTTAGTCGACATCATCAGGACGCGCGCTTCGAGCTGCGCCTCCATCGACAACGGCACGTGGACCGCCATCTGATCGCCGTCGAAGTCCGCGTTAAATGCAGCGCAGACCAGCGGATGGAGCTGGATTGCCTTGCCTTCGATAAGCACAGGCTCAAACGCCTGGATGCCGAGACGATGTAGCGTCGGCGCCCGGTTCAACAGAACCGGATGCTCGCGGATTACCTCTTCCAGGATATCCCAGACTTCTGGCCGTTCCTTTTCGACCATGCGCTTGGCAGCCTTGATCGTGGACGCCATGCCATAGACTTCGAGCCGCGAATAGATGAACGGCTTGAACAGCTCCAGCGCCATCTTCTTCGGCAGGCCGCATTGGTGCAGCAGCAATTCCGGGCCAACCACGATAACCGAACGGCCGGAATAGTCGACGCGCTTGCCGAGCAGGTTCTGACGGAACCGGCCCTGCTTGCCCTTGAGCATATCGGATAGCGATTTCAACGGCCGCTTGTTGGCGCCCGTGATCACGCGGCCACGTCGGCCGTTGTCGAACAGCGCGTCCACCGCTTCCTGCAGCATCCGCTTTTCGTTTCGGACGATAATTTCAGGTGCCCGCAACTCAATGAGACGCTTTAGCCGGTTGTTCCGGTTAATGACGCGGCGATACAGGTCATTCAGGTCCGACGTGGCGAACCGGCCGCCGTCGAGTGGCACCAACGGGCGCAGTTCCGGCGGAATGACTGGAATGACCGATAGAACCATCCATTCGGGACGGGTGTTGGATTCGATGAAGGCTTCGATCAGCTTGAGACGCTTAACGTATTTCTTACGCTTTGCTTCGGAGCCGGTCTCCCGCAGATCGACGCGAACCTGTTCCTTCTCCGTCTCGAGGTCGATCGCGCAGAGCATATCGAGCATCGCTTCAGCACCGATTTTGGCGGTGAAGTTCTCATCGCCATATTCGTCCTGGGCGTCGAGATACTCTTCCTCGCTCAGGAGTTGACGCTCCTTGAGCGCGGTCAATCCTGGCTCGATGACAATGTAATTCTCAAAGTAGAGAATCCGCTCAAGCTCCTTTAGCGTCATATCGAGCAAGAGGCCGATACGGCTGGGCAGCGACTTGAGGAACCAGATATGGGCAACCGGCGAGGCCAACTCGATATGGCCCATACGCTCGCGCCGGACCTTAGAGAGCGTGACTTCGACGCCGCACTTTTCGCAGATGATGCCGCGGTATTTCATGCGCTTGTATTTGCCGCACAGGCATTCGTAATCCTTGATAGGACCAAAAATACGCGCGCAGAACAGGCCATCCCGCTCCGGCTTAAAGGTTCGATAGTTGATCGTTTCCGGCTTTTTGATCTCACCATAGGACCAGGACCGGATACGATCCGGGCTGGCAAGCGAGATGCGAATGTGATCGAACCCTTGCGGGCCGGTCGGTTGGCCGAAAATGTTCATCAACTCGTTCATCAAGTCTCTCCTGACCTGTCGGTTCGCGCCACAAGCGGCGGGAACCACGTCATGGGCCGCTAACTGTTTAGACGTTCTCCTGCATCAACTCGACATTGAGGCCGAGCGAACGCAGTTCTTTGACGAGAACGTTGAAGGATTCCGGAATGCCCGCTTCGAACGTGTCGTCGCCGCGGACAATGGCTTCGTAGACCTTTGTCCGTCCGGAAACGTCGTCCGATTTCACCGTCAGCATTTCCTGCAAGGTGTAGGCCGCGCCGTAGGCTTCAAGTGCCCAGACCTCCATCTCGCCGAACCGCTGACCGCCGAACTGCGCCTTGCCACCCAACGGCTGCTGGGTAACCAGACTGTACGGGCCGATCGACCGCGCATGAATCTTGTCGTCCACCAGATGATGCAGCTTTAGCATGTAGATGAAGCCGACCGTTACCTTGCGCGCGAACTCCTCGCCGGTCTGGCCATCCGTCAGCGATACCTGACCGGAAACATCCAGCCCCGCCTGCTCCAATGCCGCGACGATGTCATCTTCATGCGCCCCGTCGAAGACCGGCGTCGCAAACGGCACGCCGTTCACGAGATTGCCGGCGAGTTCGGTAATCTGGGATTCCCCCATGGACTCGATATCGTCCTTGAAGGTCTCCTTACCGTAGACTTTCTCAAGTCCCTTCTTGAGTTCCGGTGTCCCGCCGACGCCGTTCTGCACCGCCTCGACCATTTCCCGGATCTGCCGGCCCAGGCCATGACTGGCCCAACCCAAATGCGTCTCCAAAATCTGCCCGACATTCATGCGGCTGGGAACGCCCAGCGGGTTCAGCACGACGTCGACCGGCTGACCATCTTCAAGATACGGCATGTCCTCGATCGGAACGATCTTGGAAATGACGCCCTTGTTGCCGTGCCGTCCGGCCATCTTGTCGCCGGGCTGCAGCTTGCGCTTGGTCGCCACGAAGACCTTGACCATCTTCATCACGCCCGGCGGCAGTTCATCGCCGCGCTGCAGCTTCTCGACCTTGTCCTCGAAACGGTTCTGCAACTGATCGATCGACGCGTCATGCTGCTTCTTGAGCGCTTCGAGTTCGTCGTTCACCGATCCGTTCTTGACGACGATCTGACGCCATTGACCCGGCGTGTAATCGTTCATCAAGGCGTCGGTGATACGCTTCCCGGACGAGAGCCCCTTCGGCCCGCTGACAACGGTCTGGTTGCGCAGCCGTTCGGCGAGACGATCGTTGAACGATCCCTCCAGGATGGCCTTTTCGTCGTCCCGATCCTTGGCGAGACGTTCGATTTCCTGACGTTCGATGGCGAGCGCACGTTCGTCCTTGTCGACGCCACGCCGCGAGAATACCCGCACTTCCACGACCGTGCCCAAGCCGCCCGGCGGCACGCGCAACGAGGTGTCGCGAACGTCGGATGCCTTTTCGCCGAAGATGGCGCGCAGAAGCTTTTCTTCCGGCGTCATCGGCGATTCGCCCTTCGGCGTCACCTTGCCGACCAGGATATCGCCCGCCTTCACTTCCGCGCCGATATAGACGATGCCGGCTTCGTCGAGATCCTTCAGCGCCTCTTCGCCCACATTCGGAATATCGCGGGTGATTTCTTCCTGTCCGAGCTTGGTGTCCCGGGCCATCACCTCGTATTCCTCGATATGGATCGACGAGAAAACATCATCCCGAACGATGCGTTCGGAAATCAGGATCGAGTCCTCGAAGTTGTAGCCATTCCACGGCATGAAGGCGACGAGCACGTTCCGGCCCAGCGCCAGCTCACCGAGCTGCGTCGAGGGACCGTCTGCAATGATGTCGTCCTTGACGACCTGATCGCCAACCTTCACCAGCGGACGCTGCGTGATGCAGGTATTCTGGTTCGACCGCTGGAACTTCAGCAGGTTGTAAATATCGACGCCCGAGGTCGATGCCGCCGTCTCTTCCGTTGCCCGAACGACGATACGGGTCGCATCCACCTGATCGACCACGCCGGATCGGCGCGCGACGATGGCCGCACCGGAGTCACGCGCGACGCGCTCTTCCATGCCCGTACCGACGAAAGGCGCTTCCGCCTGCAACAACGGCACCGCCTGACGTTGCATGTTCGAACCCATCAACGCGCGGTTGGCGTCATCGTTCTCGAGGAAAGGAATTAACGCCGCGGCCACGGAAACGATTTGCTTCGGTGAAACGTCGATGAGGTCGATGTCGTCGGGACGCGCAAGGATGTATTCCCCGCCGCCCCGGCAACTCACCAATTCTTCGGTCAGCTTGCCGCGCGCGTCCATCTTCGCGTTGGCCTGGGCCACTGTGTAGCGGCCTTCATCCATCGCGGACATATACAAGACTTCGTCGGACACCGTGCCGTCCTCAACCTTACGGTACGGCGTCTCGATGAAGCCGTATTGGTTGATCCGTGCGAAGGTCGCCAAGCTGTTGATCAGCCCGATATTCGGACCTTCCGGCGTTTCGATGGGGCAGATACGACCATAATGCGTCGGATGAACGTCGCGGACCTCGAAGCCCGCGCGTTCGCGCGTCAGTCCGCCCGGGCCCAACGCCGACAAGCGCCGCTTATGGGTGATTTCAGACAGCGGGTTGGTCTGATCCATGAACTGCGACAGCTGCGACGACCCGAAGAATTCCCGAACGGCCGCGGCTGCGGGCTTTGCGTTAATCAGGTCGTGCGGCATGACGCTGTCGATTTCGACCGTGCTCATCCGCTCGCGGATCGCCCGCTCCATACGCAGCAATCCGACGCGATACTGATTCTCCAGCAATTCGCCGACCGACCGGACGCGGCGGTTGCCGAGATGATCGATGTCGTCGATGTCGCCACGGCCGTCCTTAAGGCCTACGAGGACGCGGACGATTTCCAAAATGTCCTGCCGCCGCAGAGTCCGCATCTGATCATGCGTTTGCTGGTCGAGACGGGAGTTCATCTTGACCCGGCCGACAGCCGACAGGTCGTAGCGCTCAGAATCGAAGAACAGACTCTTCAACATCGCTTCCGCGGTTTCCAGCGTCGGCGGCTCGCCCGGGCGCATCACCCGATAGATGTCGATCAGCGCATCTTCGCGCGAGGCGTTCTTGTCGCTGGCAAGCGAGTTACGGATGTAAGGACCAACGTTGGTATGATCGATGTTCAACGTGGGCAGTTCTTTGATTCCGATTTCCGCGAATTGCTCCAGCAATTCCTCGGTGATCTCCTCGCCCGCTTCGGCATGGATTTCGCCGGTGCTGTCGTTGATCAGGTCGCACGAGATGTAGCGGCCGATCAATTCTTCGACCGGAACGAGGATTTCCTTCAAGCCGTCCTGTTCGAGTTTCTTCGACAGGCGCGGCGTAACCTTTTGCCCAGCCTCGGCAACCACCTTGCCGGATTTCGCATTGATCAAATCCTGCTCGAGCTTGATGCCGCGCATCCGCTCGGCGTCGAACGGCGTTTTCCAGCCGCCCTTGGTCTCTTTGAACGTCACCGTGTCATAGAAGAAATCGAGAATGTCTTCCTTCGACATGCCGACGGCTTCGCCCGGCGCCAGGTCGAGGCCATCCTTCGCGCGCTCCTCGCGCAGCGCTTCGGTCGCGTCGTTTTCCAGCGCCATCAGCAGCGTCGTCGCCGGCAGCTTCCGCCGACGGTCGATGCGCACGAAGACCAGGTCCTTGGCGTCAAATTCGAAATCGAGCCACGATCCGCGATACGGGATAACCCGCGCCGCGAACAGATACTTGCCCGACGAATGGGTCTTGCCCTTGTCGTGATCGAAAAACACGCCCGGCGACCGATGCATCTGGCTGACGATGACACGCTCGGTGCCATTGACGACGAACGTACCGTTCGGCGTCATCAGCGGCATGTCGCCCATATAGACGTCTTGTTCCTTAATGTCGCGGATTGAGCGCGCGCCCGTCTCTTCGTCGATATCCCACACGACCAGTCGCAGCGTCACTTTCAGCGGCGCCGCATAGGTCATATCGCGCTGCTGACATTCCTCGACGTCGTATTTCGGCTCCTCCAGTTCGTATTTCACGAACTCAAGCTGCGCCCGCCCGGAGAAATCCCGGATCGGGAATACCGTGCGGAACGCTTCCTCGAGGCCGGACGGAATGGTGGTGTCGCTTCCGTTCTCGACCGGCAGGAGAAAACGGTCATACGAAGTCTTTTGGACCTCAATCAAGTTGGGCATTGGCGCGACTTCCGCGATACGCCCGAACGACTTGCGAATACGCTTACGACCCGTGAAGGATTGCGGCATTATTGATCCTCGACCGTGGTCCGGGACACGCCCGGCCACCTCATGCTTAACCGACTAAACGTGGCGAGGGGCAGCGCCAAAAGGCGCGCCCCTGCCCGATACTAAAGAGCGTTCTGCCGCACTACTTGAGCTCGACAGAGGCGCCCACGTCTTCCAGTTTCTTCTTCAACTCTTCGGCCTCGTCCTTCGAAACGGCCTCTTTGACCGCCTTCGGAGCACTCTCGACAAGATCCTTCGCTTCTTTCAGTCCGAGACCTGTCATCGCCCGGACTTCTTTGATCACGTTGATCTTCTTGTCGCCAATGCTGGCAAGTACGACGTCGAATTCGACTTTTGCTTCCTCAGCGGCACCATCGCCCGCCGCCGCAACACCCGCAACGGCAACCGGCGCCGCGGCCGAAACACCCCATTTTTCTTCTAGCATCTTCGACAGCTCCGCCGCTTCGATAACGGTGAGGCTGGAAAGATCCTCTACGATCTGTTCAAGATTAGCCATTGTTACTCAATCTCCTAGGCTTAACTTTTGATACTCTGGTTCACAATGCTGCATCAACCGTCCGAGTTGCCGTATGCGCCAAACACACGCGCGAGCTGACCGCCCGGCGCTTGCAGCACATACGCAACCTTGGTTGCCGGAGCTTGGATAAGTCCGATGAGCTTGCCGCGCAGTTCGTCGAGCGACGGAAGCTTCGCCAGCGCCTTGATGGCGTCGGCATCCAAAGCCTCTGTCTCGAGCGCGCCACAGATGATCTGCAGCTTCTCATTCTTATTGGCGAACTCCACAGCAACCTTTGCGGCCGCTACCGGATCTTCCGAAGCGGCAACCGCCGTCGGTCCGGTAAAATGGTCCGAAAGGTTTTCGAACTTCGTCCCCTTCAGCGCGATCTTCGCAAGCCGGTTCTTCGTTACTTTGAACGAAGCGCCCGCTTCACGCATCTGCTTCCGGAGCTCCGACACCTCGGAAACGGTAAGACCCGACTGTTGGGTCACTACCACGAGATTGTTGGACTCGAAGGTCTCTTGCAGTTCAGCGACCAGCTCCTGTTTTTTTGCTCGGTCCACTGATTTCTCCGATGCTTGACTGTGGACTACCGGTCATCCGGCAGCCCGATGTCGGTTGCACCTGAACACCCGCCCCGGCAACGCGCCGCTTTGGATGTCCGACGGATCCTGCCCCAGAGGCTCAAGCCACTTGCCGACAATGCCGACCATGTCCTGTTCCCCTGTCTATTACCGGCCGGTTGCCCGTTTAAGCCCCGGTTGACCGAATTCGGCCCCTCGAAGCACCCGCAGTCTCGGACAGGTGATGAGAGCAATGGCGAACCACCCCCTCATCGATCCGCTCCCAGGCCGAAACCCAGGAACGGAAACTCACCCAGCGCTGTCTGCGCTGGAAATATCCAATTTCACGCCAGGCCCCATCGTCGAGCTGATCGCCACCTTCTTAATGTAGGTGCCTTTCGCGCCCGTGGGCTTGGCCTTGCTGATCGCGTTGACGAACGCGCGCACGTTTTCGGCCAATGCCGCCTCCGGGAAACTGGCCTTCCCGATACCGGCATGGACGATGCCTTCTTTCTGTGCGCGAAACTGTACCTCGCCGCCTTTCGCCGCCTTGACCGCTTCACCGACATTCGGCGTTACCGAGCCCAATTTCGGATTCGGCATCAGACCGCGCGGCCCCAGGATTTTCCCTAGCCGCCCGACCACTGCCATCATGTCCGGTGTCGCTACCACACGATCGAAGTCAATTTGCCCGTTCTGTACCTGTTCTGCAAGGTCTTCTGCACCAACCACGTCGGCGCCGGCCAATTTTGCTTCTTCGGCCTTGTCGTCCTTCGCAAAAACAGCGACCCGCAGCGACTTGCCGGTGCCGTGCGGTAGTTGCACGACGCCCCGGACCTGCTGGTCCGCATGCCGGGTGTCGATGCCCAGGTTCATTGAGATTTCTACGGTCTCGTCGAACTTCGCCACGGCGAATTCCTTGACCAGCTTGACGCCCTTGTCGATCTCGTAGCTCGTGTCGGCATCGACTTTTTCCTGGGCCGCCCGCATTCTTTTTCCAAGTTTCGGCATATCAGTTACCCCACCACCTCTAGACCCATCGAACGCGCGGATCCTTCGATGATCTTCATCGCCGCATTGATGTCGTTGGCATTCAGATCGACCATTTTGGTTTCGGCGATCTCCTTGACCTGCGCCCGCGTGACCTTTCCGACCACGTCACGTCCTGGAGCGCCCGACCCTTTGGCGAGCCGCGCCGCCTTGCGCAGCAAGTAGCTCGCGGGCGGTGTCTTGGAAATGAACGAAAATGTCCGATCCGCATAGGCGGTGATGACCACCGGGATCGGCATGCCTTGTTCCACATTCTGGGTCGCGGCGTTGAACGCCTTACAGAATTCCATGATGTTCAGGCCACGTTGGCCCAGGGCCGGCCCGACCGGCGGCGAAGGGTTGGCCTGCCCCGCCGGAATTTCGAGCTTGATATAGCCCTCGATTTTCTTCGCCATTCACTTGTCCCTTTCTACGGACTGCGCGGTACGGTCCCCCATGGGCTTCGGAGGTTGACCTCCCGCACGATTTAACGCCGGAAATTGCCGACGCTATAACTTCTCAACCTGGCCATACTCCAGTTCCACCGGTGTCGATCGGCCAAAGATCGAAACCGAAACCTTGAGGCGCGCTTTTTCTTCGTCGACCTCTTCAACATTGCCGTTGAACGAAGCAAACGGCCCATCGGATACGCGGACCTGCTCGCCGATCTCGAAGGTGACTGACGGTTTCGGCCGCTCAACGCCTTCCTTAATCTGATGCAGCAGACGGTCCGCTTCGGCGTTGCTGATCGGCGACGGGCGGCCTCCGGTGCCTAGAAATCCGGTAACCTTCGCCGTGTCTTTGACGAGATGCCAGCTCTCGTCGCTCATGCTCATCTTCACTAGGACATAGCCGGGGAAGAACTTCCGCTCCGCGCTGACCTTCGACCCGCGGCGCATCTCGACCACTTCCTCGGTCGGCACCAGAACCTCTTCGATGTCTTCGTCGAGGCCTTTCTGAATGGCCTGTTCCTTGATCGACTGCGCGACTTTCCGTTCGAACCCGGAATACACGTGAACCACGTACCAGCGATGCGCCATGACCTAGCTTCCAATCCCGAGGATGAGTTTGATCGCGCCCGATGCAACGTTGTCCACGAGGAAGAAGAAAATCGCGGCGACGAAGACCATCAGGAACACCATCATCGTGGTGATCCCGGTCTCCTTGCGCGTTGGCCAGGTTACCTTGTTGGCTTCCTGGCGTACCTCGCGGATGAATTGGGCGGGGCTGGTCTTTGCCATGGCGATGATACTGTCCCGTCTATCCTGGTTTATGGCCGTCTAAAAATGTCGGCCGGCTCAACTTGGCAGGAGTGGAGGGACTCGAACCCGCAACCTTCGGTTTTGGAGACCGACGCTCTACCAATTGAGCTACACTCCTAGAAACTCATGCTGCCGGACGTCCGGCCTCACTCCCTATTCGACGATTGAGGCGACGACACCCGCGCCGACGGTCTTGCCGCCTTCACGGATCGCGAAACGAAGTCCGTCGTCCATCGCAATCGGCGCGATCAACGTAACTTCCATCGAGATATTGTCACCCGGCATCACCATCTCT
>JAJFJD010000047.1 GCA_021774335.1 Alphaproteobacteria bacterium | reverse complement strand
GCGAGCCCGCGGGCGTCCTGGGTCAACGGGGTGGTGCTGCAAGTGGATGGCGGGGGCCATCTGCGGTAGATCTACCGTGCGGTGGACCTAGCGGCCGAACCGACCCCAGAACCAATCCTTCAGGAGAGACACCACCATGAGCGACGCTGGCGTTATCACAGAATTCGAGACCTGCGGTGACGGACGCTTGGCGCGGGTCACCCTGCAGAATGCCAAGCGAGCCAACTGCTTGAGCACGGCTTTGATCAATGACCTGCGCGACACCTTCGTCGCCTTGGCGGAAGACGATACCCTGCGGGTTGCCGTGCTGACCGGCGCCGGCGAGCGGTCCTTCATTGCAGGCGCTGATCTCAACGAACTCGGCACCGCCGATCCGGACGCCGCACGCGCCTTTATCACCGCACTACAGACCATGCATCAGGCGATCCGCGACCTGCCGGTGCCGGTGATCGCGCGGATCAACGGGGCCTGCTTCGGCGCGGGGCTTGAAACCGCGGCGAGCTGCGACCTGCGGATCGCGTCGGACAACGCGAAGCTGGGCATGCCGGAGGTCGTGATCGACATTCCGTCGGTGATCGAGGCGGCCCTGTTCCCGCGGCTGATCGGCTGGGGCCGGACGGCATGGCTGCTCTATCGCGGCGACCCGATCGACGCGGCAACCGCGCTTGACTGGGGACTCGTCGAAAAGGTCACCAGTCTGGACACGCTGGATGATGCGGTCGACGAACTGGCCCGCGTGATCGGCCGCAACGGCGCGACCGGCATTCGCCTGCAAAAGAAATTGATGCGCGACTGGGAGCGAATGTCGCTGGACGACGGTGTCGCCGCCGGCATCGAATCACTGACCGAAGCCTACAGGAGCGGCGACCCAACCGGATTTATCGCCGCCTATCGCCGCGAAAAATCCGTGTGATAAGATCGCCGGAACCAGGAACAAAGGAAGCATCGAATGCCGGATGATCATGTGACGACGGAAAGCCAACTGCGGGAAACCTACAAGCAGCCCGCGGGCAACTCGGTCAAGAAAGAGCTGGATCATCTGGACGAGCATTGCCGCGCCTTCCTGGCGTTGTCGCCGTTCTGTGTGCTTGCCACGTCCGATCCGGAGGGCAGGGTCGATGCCTCGCCGCGCGGCGATCATCCCGGATTCGCCGAAGCGCCGGACGAGTACACGGTGCTGCTGCCGGACCGGCCCGGCAACAACCGGCTCGATTCGCTCGGCAACATCGTCGAGCATCCGGAAGTCGGCCTGCTGTTCATGGTTCCGGGATTCAACGAGACATTACGGGTCAATGGCACGGCCGAGGTGCTGCGCGAGCCGGCGCTGTGTGAACGCTTCGCCGTTAATGGCAAACCGGCCCGATCCGTCCTGCGCGTCCATGCGCGGGAAGTGTTCTTCCATTGCGCCAAGGCGTTCTTGCGATC
This sequence comes from Alphaproteobacteria bacterium, assembly GCA_021774335.1. GTDB lineage: Bacteria > Pseudomonadota > Alphaproteobacteria > UBA8366 > UBA8366 > JAJFJD01. Next base: position 78,804 of record JAJFJD010000047.1, on the reverse strand, counting down.
GCGGCTTTGGGAGGCCGACGCCCAGCAAGACCGCAAAAGCTTTCCCACTTTCGGGACAATCCTCGCCGATCAGACGAAAGACGGAGAGCCTGCCGAACTCGATGCCTATATCGAGCAGCGCAAGAAAACACACATGTGGTAGGGACGCCGGCAACCGCTTAGCAGCGTTGCCGGCTCGGGCATCGAATTCGGCGGCGTGGCGTTACGTCAGGGGTCTGCTAAATCCGGGATGTCGCGTCAGCGCGGTGCCAGAACCATAATCATCTGGCGGCCTTCCATCATCGGCATCTGCTCGACCTTGGCCATTTCCTCGGTCTCGGTGCGCACGCGATCGAGCACCTTCATGCCCAGATGCTGATGCACCATCTCGCGGCCGCGGAACCTTAGGGTTACCTTGACCTTGTCGCCTTCTTCGAGGAAGCGGCGCATCGCTCGCATCTTCACTTCATAGTCGTGCTGATCGATGTTGGGCCGGAACTTGACCTCCTTCACATCGATCGTCTTCTGCTTCTTGCGCGCTTCGCTCTTTTTCTTCTGATTTTCGTATTTCAGCTTGCCGTAATCGAGAATCTTACAAACCGGCGGCGTCACGTTCGGCGCGACCTCGACGAGATCGAGTCCCACATCGCTGGCTTTTATGATCGCTTCCCGGGTCGCTACGACCCCAAGCTGATTTCCATCTTGATCAATAAGGCGGACTTCATCCACTCTAATGTCATCATTGACGCGTGGTCCTTCGCGGACCGGCGGCGCCGTCATTGGTCGTCTGGCTATAGAACCATCCTCATAGTTGTTGACGATATTGGGGCCACGCGCCCCGTGTCAGCCTGTCAGTCTATCCACCTGGCAGTACCGATTCCTTAACAAGTCTATGAATTGCCTCATCGAGCGCAAGAATTTCTTGCTGTTTTCCGCCAAGTCGGCGTACCGCGACGGTCCGTTCCTCGGCCTCCCGGTTGCCCACGACGAATATTGCGGGGATTTTCGAGTGGGAATGCTCTCTCACTTTATAGTTAATTTTCTCATTCCGCGTATCGATCTCCACCCGCAATCCCGCTTCCACGCAGGCTTTGCGGACATCCTCGGCATAATCGTCTGTATCGTTAGTGATTGTCGTGATGACTGCCTGAACCGGCGCCAGCCACATCGGCATCCGGCCAGCGTAATGTTCGATCAGGACACCGAGAAAACGCTCGAACGAGCCCAAAATCGCGCGATGCAGCATCACCGGGCGGTGTTTTTGACCATCTTCGCCCACATAGCTCGCGTCCAGCCGCTCCGGCAGCACGAAATCCACCTGCAACGTGCCGCACTGCCAGTCGCGGCCAATCGTGTCGCGCAGGACGAATTCCAGCTTCGGACCGTAGAAGGCGCCCTCGCCCGGATTCAGCGAGTAGTCGAGGCCGGCGGCCTCGGTCGCTTCCTTCAAGGCGGCTTCCGCCTTGTCCCAGACCGCATCCTCCCCGGCACGCACGTCGGGCCGGTCGGAGAATTTCACCACCACCTCGTCGAACCCGAAATCCTTGTAGATCGAGGTCAACAATTCACAGAAGGACTGCGTCTCGCTAACGATCTGGTCCTCGGTGCAGAAGATATGCGCGTCGTCCTGGGTGAAGGCGCGGACGCGCATCAACCCGTGCAGCGCGCCCGACGGCTCGTTGCGGTGGCATGACCCGAATTCGGCCATGCGGATCGGCAGATCGCGGTAGCTCTTCAGACCTTGCCGGAAAATTTGCACATGACAGGGGCAGTTCATCGGCTTCAGCGCGAGCGTCCGGTCGCCTTCGTCTTCCGCCGTGAACATATGCTCGCGGAACTTTTCCCAGTGCCCGGACTGCTCCCACAGCACGCGGTCGACCATTTGCGGCGTCTTCACTTCGGCGTAGCCGGCCTTCTCCAACCGCTGCCGCATATAGGTCTCGGCAATACGGTAGAGCGTCCAGCCTTTCGGATGCCAAAAGATGCTGCCGACCGCTTCTTCCTGGATATGGAACAGGTCCATTTCCCGGCCGAGGCGGCGATGGTCGCGCTTTTCCGCCTCTTCCAGGCGACGCAGATAGGCCTTCAGCTCCTTGTCGGTACGCCAGCAGGTGCCGTAGATGCGCTGAAGCTGCGGATTGTTGGCATCGCCGCGCCAGTAGGCACCTGCCAGCTTCATCAGCTTGAACGACTTGCCGAGCTTGCCGGTGGACGCGAGATGCGGCCCGAGGCACAGGTCGAGCCAGTCGCCCTGCCGGTAGATCGAGATATCCTCGCCATCCGGCAGCGTGCCCACATGCTCGGCCTTGAAGCTCTCGCCCGCCTTCTCGAAATGCGCCACCGCATCAGCCCGGTCCCAGACCTCGCGCGTGATCGCCTCGTCCCGGTCGACGATCTCGGCCATGCGTTTTTCGATCGCCGCGAAATCGTCCGGCGTGAACGGCTCCTCGCGATGGAAATCGTAGTAGAACCCGTCCTCGGTCGACGGGCCAAAGGTGATCTGCGTGCCGGGGAACAGTTCCTGCACCGCCTCGGCCAGGACATGCGCGCAGTCGTGGCGCAGCACTTCGAGTGCGTCCTCACCATCGCGGGTCACGATCTCAAGCGCGGCATTGCCGGTGATCTCATATGACAGGTCGCGCAGCACGCCGTCCACCTTGACCACAAGCGCTGCCTTGGCCAGGCCCGGCCCGATGTCGGCGGCGACCTGACCGCCGGTGACGGCGCCGTCATACGTTCGCACGCTGCCGTCCGGCAAAGTAATGGCGACCTGACTGTTTGCGGATCCCGAGGGAGCACTTTCCGACATCGTAATTCCTGTTTCAGAGTCAATGGGCCCGCCGTCGCACGGGCAAGATCACCGTTTAACCCAAGCGCAGGGCCGCTTCAACCTCATCGACGGCCAAACCGTCCAACGAAGAACGGCGCAGAATAGTCACGTCGGGCCCGCGCTGGGCGCAAAGCGACGGGTCCGAGGCGTTCGAGAACAGCACGACCGATCGGCATCCAACCCCCGCCGCGATATGCATCGGGCCGGTATCGTTGCCAACCGCCGCCACCGCCCGGCGCGCCAAACCGCCCAATTCCATCAGCGACGTCCGGCCGATCAGGCAATGAATTTCCGGACAATCCCGGTGTATTTCAGCCGCCGCCGCCGCGTCTTCCGGCCCGCCGACGATCACCGGCTGCACCCCTTGCGCCGCCAGGCGGCTCGCCAGCGCCGCATACCGGTCCACGGGCCAGCGCTTCTCCGGCCGATGGGCGGCGCCGCCGGGCGCGAGCAGCACGAACCGGCCGGAGACGCCGAGCGCATCAACCGGCGCATCGAACCAGGACAGATCCGGCGCGGGTACGGATACGATCCCCGCCGCCGCCAATTGCTCGGCCTGGCGGTCGATCGTGTGCATATGGTCGCGCCCGGGATTGGCATGCGGATGCGAACATCCCGGCGCGATGCCCGACCATTCCGGCTGCGCCCCGGTCATCAAGCGGAAGTACCAACCGGACCGGTCCGACGTCTGCAGGTCGTAGACCCGGTCGAACCTGGCGCCGATCAACTTCCGGCGGAATGCCCAATGGCGCCCCAGCGCGAACGCCGGCGCCCGATCGTCGACCCAAACCGCGTCGACGTAACCGCTCGCCTCGGCCAGCGGCACATACAGCGGCGTCGTCAGCAGCGTGATCCGCGCATCAGCATGATGCCGCCGGATCGCCTGCATCGGCCCCAGAGCCTGGACGAAGTCGCCCAGCGCGCCGAGCTTTATGACAAGGAGATTTTCCGCCACCGCGTCACGCCACGGCGCGGGCCTGCTCGACCGCCATTTCCGACAGTAGTTCGCGATAGACGTCGAGCGTCTTCGCGCACATCAACTCGGTCGAGAAATTTTCCTGCACATTGCGGATCGCGGAGTCGGCAAGGGTTTCGCGCTGGCCGGTCTCCAGCGACAGCGCATGGGCCAGCGCGATCGCCAGCGACGCCGGATCGCCCGGCTCGAACAACCAGCCGGTTTCATCGGGAATGACGAGTTCCCGGCTCGCGCCATGCGCCGCCGAGACGATCGGTTTCCCCATCGCCTGTGCCTCGACCATGACCCGGCCGAAAGCCTCGGGGTCCGTGGAGGCGGAGACGACGACCTCGGCCAGCATGTAGGCAGCGGGCATGTCAGTGCAGTCGCCGACGAAATGGACCAGGCTCTCGAGCCCCTTCGCCTCGACCTGGCGTTCCAGCTCGCGGCGATAACCGCCGCCGCCCCGGTCCTCGCCCACAATCAAGCAGCGCACATTTTGATCGCCGAGACGGCTGAGCGCGTCGATCAGCAGTGCCTGTCCCTTCCACCGCGTCAACCGGCCAGGCAGCATCACCACCGGCACATCGTCCGGCAGCCGCCAATCGGTCGAAAGCTTGATGACCCGCGCCGCCGGCACGATGCGCGGGTCGAAATGGCGCAGGTCCGCACCACGATGGATGACCCGAACGCGCCGTTTCTCGACCTTGTAGTGTTTCTCGATATGATCGGCGATAAAGCGCGAAATCGCGATGACCCGGTCGCCCTTGGTCATTATCGAGTTATAGAACTTCTTAATCGGCGTCCGGAAGTTATAGGTGCCGTGGAACGTGGTGACAAAACGGGCGCCGGTCCGGCGGCAGGCATAATACGCCGACCAGGCCGGGGCACGGCTGCGCGCGTGCACGATATCGACCCCCTGCGCCGCGATCAGCGCGGAGAGGGCATCGACATTCGCATGCATGATTACCGGGTTCTTGGACTGCAGGGGCAGTTCGAAATGTTCCGCGCCGACCCGTTGCAGATCATGCACCATGCGTCCGCCGCGCGATGCCACCAGCGCGCGGCCACCAGCGTCGACAATCGCTTCGGCGATATCAACGGTCCCGCGCTCGACACCGCCGGTGTTTAGTTCCGGCACGACCTGCAGGACCACGGGCGCCCGCGTCGATGCGGCACTGGTCTCCAGAATATCGGCCATGATACGGTTCCTCCGGCAGCCGCAACGGGCATGCAAGGAAAGGACATATCGCTTGACGCGACAAGCGGCAACTCTGCAACGCGGTAAAGAAGTATCGATCGCGTATCACCACACGCCGGGCCAAACCCCCGGCGTGTTGTTCTGTACGGGTTTCAAGTCGGATATGACCGGGTCGAAGGCGCTGGCGCTGGAGGCCTTCAGCCACCAGCGCGGCCAGCAATTCACGCGTTTCGACTATCAAGGCCACGGCGAGTCGTCCGGCCGATTCGAGGACGGCACGATCGGCGAATGGCTGGCCGACACGCTTGCCGTGGTCGACGAGATCACCGACGGTCCGCAGATCATCGTCGGATCGTCGATGGGTGGCTGGATCGGACTGTTGGCCGCCCTGGCGCGCCCGAATCGGGTAAAAGGGTTCGTTGGCATCGCCACCGCAATTGACTTCACCCGGCGCATCTTGGACGGCATCGACGACGATACCCGGACCTTACTGGAAACCAAGGGAGTCTGGATGCGGCCGTCGGAATACGATCCCGAAGGCTATCCGATCACCCTGTCGCTGCTTGAAGAAGGCCGCAATCATCTGCTGCTGCCAGGACCGATTGAGTTCGACGGCGTGGTGCGGTTGCTGCATGGTCAACTCGACGATGCGGTGCCGTGGCGTGGCTCGCTGGACATCGCCGAAGCGCTGACCGGCACCGACGTGGCAGTGACCTGCATCAAGGACGCCGGGCACCGGCTGTCGCGCGACCAGGACATCGTCCGGATTCTCGGCGCGACGGCAGAAATAACGGATACTCTCCGTGGAACTTAAGACGCCAGCAAACCACGAAGGCCCTCGCGGTAGGTCGGCCATTTCAGGACGACACTCAGCGCTTCCTTGATGCGCGCGTTCGAAACGCGTTTGTTGTCGCGGTAGAAACTTTGCCCCATGGGCGACAGGTCGGCGTCCTCGAAGGGGGTTTCCGGCGGCGGGTCGATGCCAAGCAGATCGCATGCGAAGGCGATGACGTCCTGAGGTGGCGCGGCTTCGTCATCGCACAGGTTATAAGCTGTTCCGGAATTCGGCGACGCCATCGACGCCTGGAGAACCTGCACGATGTCGTCGCGGTGAATACGGCTGAAGACTTGATCCGGCTTGATGACGCGCCGAGCGCGCCCAGACCGGACGGTTTCCAGGGCATTGCGATCGGGTCCGTAAATTCCGGCCAGCCGGAACAGATGCATGGGGATGCCGTGCGCTTTGCCCAGGTTGAGCCATCCATCCTCGGCGCGGACACGGCGTTCGCCGCGCGGACCAGTCGGTTGCCGGTCGGCGGTTTCATCGACCCAGCCGCCGGCCCTGTCGCCGTACACGCCGGTCGTCGATAGATAGCCGGCCCATTGGAGGCCGGGACAGGCGGCGATATCCCCGCCATGCAGGTCCAAGGCCGCGTCACCCTCGGCGTCCGGCGGTACCGACAACAGCAGATGCGTGGTTCCGGCCAACGCCGTCTGCGGATCATCCATTGGCTGCGTCCGGTCGAACACATAGGCGTCGATACCGTCGGCCTGCAGCGCGGCCTTTTTCTCCTCACTGCGGCACGTACCGGCCACCGTCCAGCCGTCGGCCCGGACGGCGTCGGCCAGCGCGCGCGCCGAATATCCAAGTCCAAAACAAAAGAGACGCTGCGGTGAATCGTGCATTTATGGCTTCGACGCCTTCCAGGGTTGATCCGTGGCCGGGTTGGGACGACCTTACGGGAAGCTGAAGCATAGAGACAAGATGATGCGACGCGCGCTCGCTCCATTCTTCCTTGCCGTGATGCTGGCCGGACCGCCGTCATGGGCAGCACCGCCGGCAACTGAGACGCCGTTAGACGCTGCGGGGCGCAACGATGTCTATGCCGCCTGCATGACGCTTGCGCGGTCATCGCCGGCCAAGGGTCTGGCGAAAGCCGAGGCCTGGCGCAAGAACGGCGGCGGGTCGAGTGCGAAGCATTGCGCCGCGGTCGCAAAGGCCGGGCTGGGCCAATTCGAAGCCGCGGCCGAGGCGCTCGAGTCCTTAGCGTGGGAATTGCCGGCGTCGACGCCGGACCGGATCCGGGCGCAGATCCTGGCGCAGGCGGGTCAGGTATGGCTCGATGCCGGGCAGTCGGGCAAGGCGAACGCCTTGCTGACCACCGCCATCGAACTCGCGCCAAAGGATGTTGAAATCCGGATTGACCGCGCGATGACGCTGGCCGGTATCGGCCGGTATCAGGACGCGATCATCGACCTCAGTGCGGCGTTGCTGCTGGACGACCGCTCCATCGACGCACTGGTGCTGCGCGCCAGCGCCTATCGCCACACCGAGCGGCCCGAACGCGCCATCGACGATATCGAGCGCGCCCTCGCCCTGGCACCGAACAACCCGGAAGCACTATTGGAACGGGGTCTGGTACGGCGTCTATTCGGAGACGAAGCCGGCGCGCGCGTCGATTGGCAACGCATCATCCAGCTTCACCCGACGGCGCCCGCCGCGACGGTCGCGCGTGATAACCTGAATTCAACGCCCCAGCGCTAAAAATCACGGCGCTAAAAATCCAGATCCGCGTATTGTTTGGGCGGCGGGTAGCCGGGAATGTGGTCGCCGAGGATGCCGCGAAAGCTCGGCCGCGACTTGACCCGGGCGTACCAGTCTTTCGCGCGGCCATGTTCGTCCCATGGCACGTCGCCAAGATAGTCGATGCAAGAGAGATGCGCCGCAGCGGCGATATCCGCGAGGCTGAAGTCATCCCCGCCGAGCCAGCGGCGGTCTTCCGAAAGCCAGGCGATATAGTCCATGTGAACGTGAATATTCGTGTTGCCGGCGCGGATCGCCGCCGAATTCGGCTCCCCCAATGACAAAAGCCGCTTGGTGATCTTTTCGTAGACGAGGAGTTCGGTGACCTCGTAGTGGAACTTTTCGTCGAACCATCCGACCAGCCGCCGCGTCTCGGCACGCGACGCCGGGTCACGGCCCAGCAGGCCCGGCTCCGTGTGGACCTCTTCGAGATACTCCGTGATCGCCGAGGAATTCGACAGAACCGGACCGCTCGGCACTTCAAGAACCGGCACTGTTCCCGCCGGATTAAGCGCGAGGAATTCGTCACGCCGTTCCCATACCTTTTCGATACGGGTTTCCACATCCAATTTTTTCTCGGCCATCGCCACCCGAACCTTGCGGCAGAACGGCGACAGCCAAAGATGATATAGCCGGTGCATGGCGCGACTATAGTCGCGCAGGCGGCGACGGGAAACTGTCTTGCGTCGCCGCGCGATGGTGATTCCGATACCGCGGAGAAGAAAAGACCCCCGCCGGGTAAGGACGGGGGTCAGGGTGGCTTGCTGCAATAAACGCCAAGGAAAGGGTGCCCATCAGAGGAAAGGGCGGTCACGTTTCTGCAGACTATCTGACGACTCGACATCGCCAGAGACGGATAGTAGGAGACAATTTCTGTTAATGCAATTAATAATTATTCTCATCTCTTAACCCTCACCTCAAATTCCCGATTTTGGGGTTGTCCGATTTCAGGACCACCTAAACGGCTGCAAAACGCATTTGATGGTGGTAGTCTGCCGCCGCGGTTCGGGCATGCTCGGACGCGGGGGGATTTGCGGGGCTTTATTCGTGACACTTTTTCAATTGCTCGTCCTGGCTGTCGTCCAGGGCCTTACGGAATTTCTGCCGATCAGCTCCTCGGGGCATTTGGTTCTCACCTCCAACCTGTTGGGTTGGCAGGACCAGGGATTGGTCATCGACATCGCGGTACATGCCGGCACATTGCTTGCTGTCATGGTCTACTTCTGGCGCGACCTATGGATGATCACCACTGGAACATTCAGCGCCCTCAGCGGCCGACCGAACCAAGGCTTCCGCCTTCTGATTTATTTGATCGTCGCCACACTACCGATCGTGGCGGCCGGGTATTTTGGCCTGACCTTCATCAAGACAGCATTGCGCAGTGTCGAGGTGATCGCCTGGACGACGCTATTGTTCGGGATCCTGCTCGGCATCACCGATTGGCTGTGCATGACGGTGCGCCGTATGGAACACATGACCTATGGCGGCGTTCTGTTCGTCGGCGTAGCGCAAGTCCTAGCGCTGCTGCCCGGGACCAGCCGGTCCGGCATCACGATCACGGCTTGCCGCATGCTGGGGATGGAACGGACCGACGCCGCCCGCTTTTCCATGCTGCTGTCGATGCCGGCAATTCTCGGCGCGGCGACCCTCGCGGGTCTCGACGTCTACCAGGCCGGTGATTTGGCGCTCGGGATCGACATGGCCGTATCGATCGCGCTGTCCTTCGTCGCGGCGTTGATTGCGATCGCCGTGATGATGCGGTGGCTGATGCGCGCCACGTTCCTGCCCTTCGTGATCTATCGCATCCTGCTGGGCGCGGGCCTGCTCTACTGGGTCTATAGCTAACCCTGCCGGCCCGGCGCCTCTAGGCCTGTTATCCCTAAGCTAGGCGGGTATAACTGAATCGGCCGCCGCGCCTAAAACGATCGAGATAGGTGGGCAACACGACTTCGGCGGCAGTCGGCTCGATTCCCAAATCCTTCAATGTCGGCAAATCGCCGCCGACCACGTTGTCGGACCTGAGCAGGGCCACCTGGTCGCGAGTCAACGGCGGTATCGGCAACAGTTCCGCGAAGAACCCGATCAACGATCCGAGCCAAAACGGCATCGGCAAGATCAAGCGCGACCGCTCGGTTTCGGCCAAAATGAGGCGCAGAATCTCGACGAAGCTGTAGGTCGTCGGCCCGCCAAGCTCGTAAATCTTGCCACGGGCGGACGGATCGACCAGTACCTTCAGCACCGCATCCGCGACATCACCGACATACACCGGCTGAAAGCGCGATCCACCGTCGCCATACAAATCCAATCCGCCGTTCTTGAATCGCGGGAACGGGCAGCCGAAGGCCGGCAGGAAGGGTGAACAGCGCGCCATATCGGCGAACCGGTTAAAGAAGTCGTCCTGCGGCCCGAATACGACGCTGGGCCGCAATACGACTGCATCCGAGAAGGCCTTCTTCACCGCCTCTTCGCCGGCGGCTTTCGAACGTGCATATTGCGATTGAGACAGCGCATCGGCGCCGATCGCCGAGACCTGCACCAGATCGGTGCATCCGGCGGCCGCGGCGGCCTTTGCCACCGTTTCCGCGCCTTGCGTATGCACTGCGTCGAAGCGCTGGCGTCCGCCCTCGTAGAGAATGCCCACGAGGTTGATCACCGCGTCGGCGCCATGGACCGCGCGCCGCACCGCATCGGCGTTGCGGATGTTGGTTTGAACCGGCGTGATCTGTCCGACATCGCCCATCGGCTTCAGGAACAGGGCCGCATCGGGGTTCCGAACCGCCGCGCGTACCTGCATGCCGTTCTCCGCGAGCCGCTGCACGATGTGCCGGCCCAGGAAACCGGACGCACCAAAGACGGTCACCAACCGTGTTGCCATTTCACCCCCACTGAGTATCGACACCAGCAAAATCACTGCTGGAAAGACCCGCATGCCGAACCGCCGCCAGACTACCAGCAGCGGCGCCCGCCACGCCGCCGCAGCATACATGACGGTGCAGCGTCAGAAAACAGCCGTTAATGCAGTTGACAAGAGCAGCGGCAAAGATCAATTTGCGCCCTCGAAGCCCAGGTGGCGGAATTGGTAGACGCGCAGGTTTCAGGTACCTGTGGGGGCAACCTCGTGGAAGTTCGAGTCTTCTCCTGGGCACCATCTTTCACCGGCATATGCCGGTGCCGCGACGATACGGGATGATGCGCCGCCTAAGGACGCGAGGTGCCAGCGCAGCCCGAGGAGACAAGGTGAACGTCGACCTTTACCACGGCGATCTGCCGGACGGGCTGGACCTGGGGTCCACCGTCGCCATCGATACCGAAACGATGGGGCTCGACCCGCACCGGGACCGGCTCTGCTTGATCCAGCTATCATCCGGCGACGGCGACGGCCATCTCGTACAATTCGCGCAGGGCCAATACGACGCACCCAACCTGAAGCAAATGCTGCAGGATTCGGGCGTCCTAAAGCTGTTTCATTTCGCCCGCTTCGACGTCGCAATGATCAAGAAGTATCTTGAGGTCGATTGCGCGCCGGTCTACTGCACGAAGATCGCGTCGCGGCTCAGCCGCACATATACCGACCGCCACGGCCTCAAGGACATTTGCCGCGAGCTGTTGGGCGTCGAAATTTCCAAGCAGCAGCAATCGTCGGATTGGGGTCGCGTTACGCTGAGCGAGGAGCAACTGCAATACGCCGCCAGTGACGTATTGTACCTGCACCAACTAAAGACGATTCTCGACGACATGCTCGACCGCGAAGGGCGCACCGAGTTGGCGCAGGCGGCTTTTGATTTTCTGCCGGCTCGCGCGGCCTTCGATCTGGCCGGATACGCCGACACAGACATCTTCGCTCATAGCTAGGATCAGGGCCGAAGACGGCCCGGTTTCATTGACCTTAACCATAGCGCACTGCATACTTTTTCCTGCTCGGGGTGATCTATTCCTTAACCCTATGCGCGATATTGTATGCCGGCAGTTCATCTCCGGGGCGGCGCTGGCTCCTCATGGGCCGGAACCCGAACGGCAGTTGAACGATGGCACTTGATGGCTACAGGCATGAACCACCCCAACCAGAACTCGCAGCGCCGAATCGCGGAGTTGCCGGACTGCGTCTTGATGCGGCGCACCTTGATGCAACATCGGAGCATCACCAGTTTAGAGGCGGGGTATTCGGATCGCGTTGACGGTGCGGCCATGCAGGACGGCCGCTTAACGAGCGTCGTATAGACCATGAAGGTGACCGTGGACCGAGCGGAAGAAGAAGCCTCAAGCGGGCGTAAAGCGCGCCAGCGGATCGCCTTTTCCGCGCCGCGGAAGCCGCGGGTCTCGCGATCCTACGGCCGCTTCGTCGGCATCATGCGGATTCTGCTGCCGACGGTTGCCACGGCGCTGATCATTGTCGTCGCCCTGTGGCCGCAGCTGTCCGATCAACAACGCCGCTATTCCATCACGCCGGCAAAGGTCGACGCCAAGGCGACGGAAACGGTGACCATGGTCAACGGTGTCTATACAGGGGTCGACGAAAAACAACGTCCCTTCACGCTGACGGCAGACTCGGTGCAACTCGCGAGCGAGGGATGGACCAAGGTCGACATGGTCAGCCCGAAGGCCGACATCCTGATGCTGGACGGAAGCTGGATCGCCGTGACCGCGAAAACCGGCAAATACAATCGCGACGAAAAGATCCTCAAACTTAATGGCGCCGTAAACCTGTTCCATGACAGCGGCTACGAATTCCGGACCGATGCCGCCACGGTCGATATGAATGCCGGGGACGCCCGCGGCAGCAAGCCGGTCGAGGGCCAGGGTCCGTTCGGCAATTTGAAGGCGGAGGGTTTCGTCATCCACAATCGCGGCGAGCGGATCGAATTCACCGGCCGGTCGACGATCGTGCTGCACCCGGATCAGACGCCGGGCGGATGAGGATGCCAACGATCACAAGCCGCGCCCGTTCCTTCGCAACAGCCGTTGTGATCCTGATGGCGTCGCAAAGCGCCCTCGCGCAAGGGCTACTGTCAAAGGGCGGCGACGCGCCGATGACAATCAATGCCGATAACGGCATCGAATGGGTCCGCGACGAAAAGAAATACATAGCCCGCGGCAACGCCAGCGCGAACCGCAACAACGCCACCATCAAGGCCGATACTCTTACCGCCTTCTATCGCGAAAAGAAGGATGGAAAGGGGCAGGAAATCTTCCGGGTCGACGCCGACGGCAATGTGCGGATTTCGACCGACGACCAGCAGGCGGTCGGCGACAAGGCTGTCTATCATGTGGACAAATCGGTCTTCGTATTGGTCGGCAAGAACCTGAAACTTACGTCCAACCAGGGTGTCCTGACCGCCCGGGACAGTCTCGAATATTGGGAAGAAAAGCGGCTGGCCGTCGCCCGCGGCGACGCTGTGGTCGTCCAGGACGGACAGCGTGTCCGCGCCGACGTCATGACCGCGCATATGGATGCCGCGACCGACTCGAAAACGCCACAGACGAAACAAAAGACCAAACCGAAGAATAAAAAAGCAAAGACGAAGAAGACGAAGTCGAAAAACACCGCTGGCGGCGACCTTGGTTTCGGCGGCAACGATTCGCAAATCCGCCAGGTTGATGCCTTCGGCAACGTGCATATCTCTTTGCAAAAGGCTATCGTCCGGGGCGATACGGGCGTGTATGTTCCCTCGCGCGGGGTTGCCACATTGTGTGGAAACGTGCGTATAACCAGCGGTAAGAACCAGTTGAACGGCAAATGCGCCGAGGTCAATTTGCGGACGGGCATCTACAAGCTCACCGGCCGGGCCAAAGGACTGGTGCTGCCGAGTCGGGAACAGAAGTGACTGCAGGCGGCGGAACAAGGGGTAAGAGCGGATCGCATGACTGAATCGGAAAGCCAGGAGCCCAACGGCGATGGTGTCGGTGACAGCGATGGACCGCGGCTTATTGCCAAGAATACCGGACTGACCGCCCATAATTTGGGGAAGCAATTCAAGAAACGGCCGGTTCTGCGCGACGTCAGCATTTCGTTGCAACGCGGCGAAGCGGTCGGCCTTCTGGGTCCGAACGGCGCCGGTAAGACCACGTGCTTCTACATCATCACCGGCTTGATCTCGGCCGACTACGGCTCGGTCTATATGGACGGGCAGGACATCACAGGGCTGCCCATGTACCGGCGCGCCCGCATCGGCATCGGCTACCTGCCGCAGGAACCGTCGATCTTCCGCGGGCTTTCCGTCGAACAGAACATCCGCGCGGTCCTCGAATGCATCGAAAAGGACTCGGACCGGCGCGAGTCGATCCTGGAAGCCCTGCTTGCAGAGTTCTCGATCACCCATTTGCGCCGGACGCCGTCACTGGCTTTGTCGGGCGGCGAACGCCGGCGCGTAGAAATCGCCCGCGCGCTGGCATCGCATCCGCACTTTGTCCTTCTGGACGAACCTTTGGCCGGCATCGATCCGATTGCGGTGCGCGACATCCGGGAACTCGTCATCCATCTGAAGGATCGCGGGATCGGCGTTCTGATCACCGATCACAACGTGCGCGAGACGCTGGATGTGGTGGACCGAGCCTACATTCTGCACGACGGCCAGGTCCTGATGGAAGGCCGTCCGGATGAGATCGTCGCCAATTCCGAAGTCCGGCGCGTTTACCTCGGCGACCGATTCAGTCTTTAGGCAGTCGGGTAGCCACGGATGGCCATAACCCCGCGCCTGGATCTCAGGCAATCTCAGTCACTCGTTATGACGCCGCAGTTGCAGCAGGCGATCAAGCTGCTGCAGTTGTCGAATATCGAACTCTCGGCCTATGTCGAGGATGAACTGCTGCAAAACCCGATGCTCGAACGGGAGGAAAGCAGCAACCCCGGCGACGACACGGCGTCGCAAACCGCGGAGGGCGGGGACGCCGAGGCGGACGATCTGTTCGAGCCGGAATCGCTGGAACACACGGCAACGGAAACGGTGCTGACGGACGGCGACGCCGCGCTGGATATCGACGGCGAAAGCGTTTGGACCGAGGACGGGCCAAGCGACGCCATCGCGGACAACCGCGACGCCGCCGAAACGATCGGTACAATGGACGCGATCGACACGCTGGATAACTCGACGCTCGACGCACCTAGCACAGGCTTGAGCAGCACCGTCAGCGGCGGCAGCCGGGAATTCTCGGAACGCGTCGGCGACCTTGAGGCAACGTTGAGCGACGCGCCGACGCTGCGCGACCACCTGACCGCGCAACTGCTCGTCGATATCACCGACCCGGGCGACCGAATGATCGGCATTCAACTGATCGAGACGCTCGACGAGTCCGGATGGATCTCCGAACCGCTGGAACAGGTTGCCAAGCAGCTGAATTGCGATATCGAGCGCGTGACGTCGGTGCTGGAGCTGTTGCAGCGCTGCGATCCACCGGGATTGTTTGCGCGCGACCTCCGGGAGTGTCTGGCGCTGCAGTTGCGCGACCTGGATCGCCTCGATCCCGCGATGCAGGCCCTGTTGGACAACCTCGAGCTTCTGGCCAAGCACGATAAATCAGCGCTGCTGCGGGTCTGTGGCGTCGACGACGAAGACCTGACCGATATGGTCGCCGAGATTCGCGCTCTCAATCCGAAACCGGCGCAGGCGTTCGATCGGGAAGTCACGCTGACCGTGACGCCGGACATCCTTATGCGGCCGCATCCAGACGGTGGCTGGACGATCGAGTTGAATCCCGAAACGCTGCCGCGCGTGCTGGTCAATGTCGACTATTTCGCCCGTGTGCGGAAAGCGACGCGCAAGAAGGAAGAGCGGGAGTACATCAACGAGTGCTTCCATTCCGCGAACTGGCTGGTCAAGTCGCTGCACCAGCGGGCGACCACGATCCTGAAGGTCGCGTCGGAAATCACGCGCCAGCAGGACGCCTTCTTCCGCAAGGGCATCGCCCATATGAAGCCGCTGGTGTTACGCGATATCGCCGAAGAGATCGAAATGCACGAGAGCACGGTCAGCCGGGTCACTACCAATAAATACATGCACACGCCGCGCGGCATTTTCGAACTGAAGTATTTCTTCTCGGCCGCGATCGCCAATACCGGCGGCGGCGACGCGCACTCTGCCGAGGCGGTGCGATTCCGCATCAAGTCGCTGATTGATAGCGAATCGGTGGCGGAAATTCTCTCGGATGACCGGATCGTGGAAATCCTGAAGCGGGATGGCATAGACATCGCCCGCCGTACGGTCGCGAAATACCGGGAAGCCCTAAAGATTCCGTCGTCCGTGCAGCGGCGGCGGCAAAAACGCCAAGAATTATAATATTTTAATCGATTTTCCCTATCACGGCACGGCACCTGCGACGGGTGCGGCAGCCGGCGCAGGTGCCCCCTATTGACTCGTGTCGGCACGCTCACTATGTTCCGCCCCTCGCTTTCAGGCGCCGGTTGTGGCACCCTTAATTTGTCTTGCGCGGCAAGCCCGAAGCAAGGATCAATGCAGCTAACAGTTAATGGAAAACAGCTCGATATCGGGAGCTCTTTGAAAGAGCATATCGAGCGTCAGGTCCCCGTGGTCGTCGAGAAATATTTCGTCGACCCCACTGACGCGAGCGTTACGATTTCCAAAGAAGGATCGTCGTTCCGCACCGATGTCGCCGTCCATGTCGGCAAGGGCATCATGGTGCAGGGCCATGCCACGTCAGGCGATGCGTATGGTTCCTTCGACGAGGCGTTGGATCACGTCGGCAAACGGTTGCGGCGCTATAAACGGCGATTGCGCGACCATCATCGCCGGCAGGGCGGCAAGGACGAGCGATTCTCGGCCGCACAGTATGTTTTGGCGCCGGAAGTCGAAGAGGTTTCGGAAACGGACGCCAAAGACGCCGCAGACGAAGGCACCAACGGCGATCAACCGGTCATCATCGCGGAGATGCAGACCGATATCGAGACACTGACCGTCAGCGACGCGGTGATGCGGATGGACCTCGCGAATTTACCGGCGATGTTGTTTCGCAACCGGGCAAATGGGGCGCTGAACATGGTTTACGTGCGCCGCGACGGCAATAGTGGATGGATTGACCCGCAGGAAAATAAGTCCTAGGGATTTACCGCGGTACGAACGCGGAAGGGGTACCGATGGATATCGTTAATCTGCTTTCAACCGATGGGGTCATTGCCAAGTTGCATGCCACGTCGAAGAAGCAGTCGTTACAAGAACTGGCTAAACATGCGTCGGCGATTACCGGCCTGCATGAACGCACCGTCTTCGACGTCCTGTTGGAGCGGGAGCGGCTGGGCACGACCGGGGTCGGCAACGGAATTGCGATTCCGCATGGCAAGCTGCCGGGCATCGACCGGCTATACGGTTTGTTTGCCCGTCTAGAGACGCCGATCGATTTCGATTCGATCGATGAACAACCCGTCGACCTGATTTTTATGCTGCTGGCGCCGGAAGACGCGGGCGCCGATCACCTGAAGGCGTTGGCCCGTGTATCGCGGCTGCTGCGCGACAAGGCGATGTGCGAAAAATTACGCGGGTCCGATCAGCCCGAAGCGCTCTTTGCGTTGCTGACGGAAACGGCGACGAGTCACGCCGCTTAAGGTCACCCGATCGACCAACCCCGAACGTGGATCAGTGGGATTTAGTGCACGCTGACAGTGTAGTAACTGTGCTCGTGCGCTGCGACGATGGCCGCGTCGAAATCCTCCGCCACGGCGATTTGCCGGCCGTCAGCCGTGTTCACGGCGAAGACCATCTCGTCCGCGAGCATGATCGGCCGCACGTAGGCGAGGTCGTCCGCGCCAAGTTGGGCCAAATCGTTCTGCGAAATCTCGCGAAGCTTTTCGACGTTAACCATCACCAATGTCTCCTGTTGCGACATTAGCGGGATTCTAAGTCCAGCTTGGTTGCCGAATCCTTAACGCCGGAACGCTTCTGGGAACGGATTTCCACGCGCCGCACCCGGGTATCGGGGGATGGCCGGGTTATATCGATATGCAACAATCCGTTATCCAACTCGGCGCCGACCACCTCAATTCCATCGGCAAGCACGAAAGCGCGCTGGAATTGCCGCGCCGCGATGCCGCGATGCAGGAATACGCGCTGGCTGTCGTCCTGTTGTCGATTCCCATGGATAATCAGTTGGTTATCTGCGATTTCGACCGTCAGGTCGTCTTCGGAGAAACCGGCCACAGCAAGGCTGATGCGGAGATGGTTTTCCCCGACCTGTTCGATGTTATAGGGCGGGTATCCGTCGGCGGCTTTCTTGGAGATCTGATCGAGCGTTCGTTCGAAATGGTCGAACCCAAGCAGCAGCGGACTGTCGAATACGGACATGCGGGGCATGACGCAGCTTCCTCCTCTTCGCATGAGCGAGTAGCCGTAGCGCCCGAGGGCGCCTGGACTTACCGGACCCGACAATCGGCATCCGGCGCGGCGGATCAAACGTCCCGCCGCAGTCTGCATATGGGGAATTCGCGCCGCCGGTTCAAGCGGCCGGTTTTTAGCCCTTGCCGTGCAACAATGCGGTCAAATCCCGGATCGGGCGATCATCCAGACCGAGGATCGCGTCGCGCACCGCCGTTGCCCGGTCTTCGGACACCGCGAGTGTCGCATTGGCCATGAATTTCTCCGCGATGGCGGCACCGTCGAGCGCACGTTCGCCGGCACCGCTGTTCATCCGGACATGGCTGGTCAACTCCTCGCCGCTGCGGGTCGTCACCGCCACGCCGCCGGAGAAATAGGTCGGGAACTCGGAGTCCGGATCGGCCACGCAATCGACCATGCGGGACAGCCGCAGGATTTCTTCGTCCTGCAGCGCGTCGTCCTTCAGTTCGGCGAGCCCGAACTTGCCGCGCGCCAAGCATCCGGCAACCACGAACTGGGTGCTGAACTTGGCATCGTATTCGTTCGCCGGCTCCTTCTTATTGGCGATCGGTTCGGTCACGATCGGCAGCGTGTCTTCGGCAACGAAGGCGCGGATGCCGACAATATCCTCGGGCGCGAAGCTCTGCCGGTTGTACAGCTCGATCGCCGCATCGGCGCAGCCATGGATGAAATGGCACACCGGATAGGGCTTGATCGCCACATTGGAGATTTCCCAATTCTCGCCGAGCCCATCGGTGATGGCCGCGTAGTCGACCTTCGCCTCCAAATCCTGCAGATGCGTGTGGAACAGCCCGTAGCGTCCCTCGTAGACACGTTCCGGCGCTTCGAACCCATGCTGCGCCAGTCGCGCCGAGGTGATGCCGCCGACCGCCGCCCAGCCGGGATGCAGGCGTTTGGTCCAGGCGCCGGACTCGAGAAAGACTTGGATCGCCGCCGCCGTGCTGCCGGAAACCCCTTGCGCCGCCACCAGTTGCTCGAGATCGAGGCCGTAGAGCCGCCCGACCGACAGGGCCGATGCGAAATGCGCGACGATGCCGGTCGCGTGGAACCCGACATGATGGAACCCGCCGTCGACCGATGCGCCGATGCGAATGCCCGATTCCATGCCGACTGCATAGGCAGTCAGGAAATCCTTGCCGCTCACGTCCAATTGCTCTGCGACGCCCAATGCCGCTGGAAGGCAGGCCACGCTGGCGTGCAGCAGGCCGGTCATATGGGTATCGTCGAAGTCGAGCCCATGCATCAGCACGCCGTTCATCATGACCGCGTCGCGCAGCGCCAACGGCCGGTCGGATCCGATCACCGTGCAGGTGCCGGGCCCGTCGGACAGCGCCTCGACGCCGGCTTGCGTACGCTCGGCGAAATGATACGTCGTGGAAGCAAGCGCGATGCCCAGCGAATCGAGAATGAGATACTTGCCGCGCTCGCGCACGGCCTCGGGAATGTCGTCATAGGACAGCGATTGGGCGAAACGCGCCAAGCCCCGCGACGGGGCTTCCGTCAATGCATCCGCCGATTCCGAAATTCTTGCCGCGCCGCTCATGTCTCGTCCTCCAAAAACCTAGCTTGCCGTCGTCATAAATATGCGGACCGGCGGACCGGTCCGCATGCAGATGCGGCAAGTCTACAACAAATGGAGATCGGCTTCATCTCGGCCCACGGTGGCCACCGGCGCGGTGTGAACATCCACCGAAAACAGCGGTTTAGCGAATGTAGCGTACCGGTCGCGGCAGATCTTCCGGCCATTTGTCCAGGACCATGCCCGCCGGCCAGGCGATCGAAGCTTGCGACGCCCCGACGGGACCGCGAATGCCGAAGCGGCCGCCGAAGGCATCATCCTGCACGGCCTTCATGCGGTCGATGGCAATCCCGGGCGACTTGAAGGGCTGACCCTCGTAGACCCAACAGGTCAGCGAGAAGACCGTCAACACGGTTGCGGCGGCAAAGGTGGCGGCGATGTTCAATTGCTTCATGACACGCTCCCAAGTCGCATGATGCGACGGTGGCCAGGATGCGCAGGCGTCAAGGCGGGAACAGGGAGGATTCAGGGTGAATCTTGGGAGAGAATCAGGCGATTCCAAGGCCCATTAACTCATTGATATTTAAGATATATAGCGCGTTCAGCGAGTCTCCTCTATGGTTAACGCACGGATCGATTTCAGGAATCCCCCACCAGGAGGCAGACCATGCCGGAAATGCGCATGATGGCGACCACGGGAATGCTCGGCTACGGCTATACCGAAGAAGCGTTTCGCCGCGGCTTGGAGCAGAAACCCGATTTCATCGCCGCGGACGGCGGATCGATGGACCCCGGACCCTACTATCTGGGCGAAGGCATCCCGTTCGTCTCCCGCCAGGCGATGAAGCGCGACCTCGCTCTCATGCTCGAGGCGGGCGTCGAACACAACATCCCGGTGCTCATCGGCTCAGCCGGAGGCGGCGGCAGCGATCCGCAGGTCGCCTTCGTCCAGGAAATCGCGGAAGAGATCGCCAAGGAGAAGGGCCTGTCCTTCCGCATGGCATTGATCCACGCGGAACAACCGAAGGAATTCATCAAGAAGAAGATCGGCGAAGGCAAAGTCGCCCCGCTTGGTCCGATCAACGACCTGACCGAGGAGGACGTCGACGAAACGCACCGCGTGGTCGGCATGATGGGGGTGGAGCCGTTTCAGAAGGCGCTGAATGACGGCGCGCAGGTGGTGATCGCCGGGCGCGCGACCGATGCATCGATCTATTCGGCGATCCCGCTGATGCACGGCTACGATCCCGGCCTGGTCTGGCATCTCGCCAAGATCATCGAATGCGCGGGACAGGTGACGACGCCACGCCCCGGCCAGGACTGCGTGCTGGGCACGCTGGCCGACGATCATTTCCTGGTCGAACCGGGACATCCGGACAAGCGCTGCACCCGCATGCGGATCGCCGCGCATACGCTGTACGAGAATCCCAGCCCCTATCACCTGATCGAGCCGGACGGCACGCTGGTCACCACCGATTCCGAATACGAGCAGGTCGATCCCCGCGTCGTGCGGGTGAGCGGCAGCCGTTTCGAGGCCGCCAACCGCTACACGGTAAAGCTGGAAGGCGTGAAGGAGACCGGCTACCGCACGGTGTTCATCGCCGGCGTGCGCGACCCGGTGCTGATCGCCGGAATCGACGGGTTCATCGAATCCTGCCACGAGCGCGTTGCCGGCGAGATGGCCAACCTGGGCGTCGGCCGCGACAGCTACACGCTGAACGTCCGCGTCTACGGCAAGGACGCCACGATGGGCGTGCGCGAGCCGGTGAAACAGACGGCGGCGCATGAAATCGGCGTGCTGGTCGATGTGCTGGCCGACGACGAGGACACCAGCAAGGCGGTCATGGCGAAATGCCGCTACGCCCTGCTGCACACCGACTTTCCGGGCCGCAAATGCATCTCGGGGAATCTGGCGATCCCGTTCTCGCCGTCCGACATGCCGGTCGGCATGACCTACGGCTTCAATGTATGGCACACGATGGAATTGGACGACCCGCTGGCGCCCTTCCCCATCGAAATGATCGACGTATAGGAGGCGGAGCATGGCAAGACTGGTCGATTTAGCGCAGGTATTGCGCTCAAAGAACGCGGGTGCGCTGCTCTGCACGCTCGACATGATGTTCGAGGACGAAGCGACCTACCGTCGTGTCCTCGACAGCGGCGCGATCAACGTACAGCGCATCGCCGATCTCTACGGCGTGTCGAACAACGAGGTGTCGATCATCCCTTACGACGTCGCCTATGCGATCAAGGTCACGATCCCGCGCTTGGCACGGTCGGGCGACCCCGAGGATTCCGACATCTACGGGGCGCAACAGCATGCGCCGCTGCTCGACATCGAGATTCCCGACTGATTGGCCGGGCGCTTGACGCAGCGGTAGCCGTGGTCCACCTCTGATACC
Source organism: Alphaproteobacteria bacterium (assembly GCA_021774335.1). Taxonomy (GTDB): domain Bacteria; phylum Pseudomonadota; class Alphaproteobacteria; order UBA8366; family UBA8366; genus JAJFJD01. The sequence continues at coordinate 56,997 of JAJFJD010000047.1, read as the reverse complement.
GGGACCAATCGGCACAAGGATCAATCGCATGGCGGCACCGGAGATCAAGGCACTCACCTTCGACGTGTTCGGCACGGTAGTGGACTGGCGCAGCAGCATCGCGCGTGAGGCCGAGACATTTTTCGCCGACCACGGCATCAAAGGCGTCGATCCGGTGGAGTTCGCGGTGGCGTGGCGGGCGCTCTACAACCCGTCGATGCAGCGCGTGCGCAGCGGCGAATTGCCCTTCACCAAGCTCGACGTGCTGCACCGGATGAACCTGGACGAATTGCTGCGCCGTTACGATATCGGCGGCCTCGCCGAGGACGACATCGACCATCTGAACCGGGCCTGGCATCGCCTGACCCCGTGGCCGGATTCGGTGGAGGGACTGACCCGCCTAAAGCAGCGCTTCATCATCGCGACCCAGTCGAACGGCAACATCGCATTGATGGTCAACATGGCGAAGAACGCCGGGCTGCCGTGGGACGTGATCCTGGGGTCCGAGGTGGTGCGCCACTACAAGCCGTGTCCCGACGCCTATATCAACTGCGCCGACGCGCTCGGCCTGCCGCCGGAAAGCTGCATGATGACCGCGGCCCACAATAATGACCTGGTCGCGGCGAGCCAGCAGGGCTTCCGCACTGCCTTCGTCCTGCGGCCCAGCGAGCATGGCCCGGACCAAGCGACCGACACCAAGGCGGAGCACGACTTCGACTACGTCGCCGACAGCTTCACCGGTCTCGCCGACCAGTTGGGCTGTCCGTAACCGCCGTTCGTTTTATTCCAACGTTTCCAGGAGCCTGACCCACATCTTGGCGCGCGGTTCCAGCGACGAGAAGTAGATCTGCTCGTTCTGGGCATGCGCACCGACGCCGTCCGCGCCGAGGCCGTCCAGCGTGGGAATCCCGAGTGCCGCGGTGAAGCAGCCATCGCTGCCGCCGCCGGTATGCATGTCTTCCAGCTCGAAGCCGATCTCGGCGCACAGTTCCTTGGCATGCTCGAACAGCGATTGGATGCCTTCGTCCTTCTGGTAGGGCGGGCGATTGATGCCGCCGGTGATTTCCAGCTTCACGTCCGGGTTTTCCGCCGTGAGACCGAGGATCTTGGCCTCATATTCCGCAGCCAGTTCCGGCGTCGGCACACGCAGGTCGATTTCCACGTAGCATTCATGGGAAATCACGTTGACGCCGGAGCCGCCCTTCACGATACCGACATTCGTGGTTACGCCGCGGTCGTAGTCGGTCATGCCATCGATCGCGAGGATCACCCGCGCCATTTCCTGAATCGCGCTGCGGCCGTCCTGATGGCGCGATCCGGAATGCGCGGCGACGCCATGGGTCCGCGCCTCGAACCGGCCGACGCCCTTACGCCCGGTGACGATCTTGCCGCCTTCACGGGCGGGTTCGGTCACCAGCACGTATTTGTGCTTCTTGGCTTCTTCCTCGATCAGCGCGCGCGACGTCGGGCTGCCGATCTCTTCTTCCGGGATATACATGAAAGTCACGGGCAGCGGCGTCTGCTTCCCCATCCGGACGAGATGCTGATAGGCGTAATAGGCGAGATACGCGCCGGCCTTCATGTCGTAGATGCCGGGGCCGTACACCGAATCACCCTCGCGGCGCCAGGGATTGTACTCTTCCTTGCTGCCGATCGGATGGACCGTATCGAGATGGCTGAGCACTAAAATGCCCGGCCCGTCGCCGCCCCACGGCGTGCGCGTGCGCAGGATGTCGCCGAAGCCATCTCGGCCGGGCGTGCGGTTAATCTTCGCGCCCAGCGCCTTCATGCTTTCCTCAACCTCGTCGACGAGAATATTGACCGCGTCGCCTTCATAGGTCGGTGTCTCGATCTCGACCCATTTCTGGATGCCGTCGAGAATCTCCTGGGGATCAACCTTCGGAGTATTGGAACTGCGTTCGGGCATCGTGCTCTCCCTTGCCGGATTGGCTGATTGGCTGATTGGCTGTGTTGGAAGTCGCGGCGGTATTGTTGGATTTACCGCCGGACGGGCGCGCAGCCCGGTTGGAGACAGGGCAGTTCTTGCGCCAGGGCTTTCAGTATGGCGTTACTCCCCGGATATTGGGAGATATTTTTCCAATCCCGGCCGTAGGGACGGCGTACTTCCTCCAATGCCTGCTCGATGTGGAGGAACCGCCCGGAGGATTTCTTGGCCGAAACGCGGCATATATCCGGGCTGCCGTTCAGGTCGCGGCCCTGCACCGTGGTCGCCGCGCAGAGCCAGCGCGTCCGGATGCTACGGTCATTCGGGTCCTGGCAGCTCACCGCGCGTTCCTTCCGGCCCAGCACCGTGTGGATGCGGTCACGGACCTTACCGACCAGCGACGAATCGCCGGGACGTTTTTCCTTGGTCCCGTCCGACATGACGAACCAGACCGAACTGCCGGAATTGTTGAACCCGTGCGTCTGGATCGCGATGGACTTTTCCCAGCGCCGGGTGAAGGTGCGGTGCGCGACGTGGAACAGGGTCGCCGGGTTATGCGCCGGGTCCGAGGTCCGGTAGGGCGCGCGCCCGTCGCCGCAAACGCCCGTCCTGCCGCTGCACGGCGATTCGTCCCGAGCGGCGCAACGATGCGCCCCGGCGACGATCAACGCCCGCGCGCCGAGCTTCAGGAACAGCACGGCGGCCTGCTTGTCGGTGTGGCTGTCCTTAACCGGATGCGGCGCCTGGATGATGGCATCGCGCGCCGGGGTCTTGGCGATGGCGACAACCGGCCCGATGCCCGCACCGTCGCTCTCGAGCAGAATGGCGTAGCCTTTGCCGTCATACTGCTTGTCGACGATCCGGTAGCCGGCCGCGGCCGCGTGCTTGTCGGCTGCCGCGCGGTCGCCGTCGAGCACTGCATTCAAGGCGGCGGTGAAGGGTTTTTCCACCGGTTCGATCGGCGGCATGCTGGACAGGCTGTCCCGGGACCGGTGCGAAAGATCGAGCAACAGATCGGCCGCGGTCTTGTATTCCGCCGGGTCGGTGGTTTGGCACCCAGCCTGGAGTATCGCGGCAAATCCGATCAGACAAACCTTCACCCACTGCATCGCGGCCCCCTCGTGCAATTTGTCAGATCACTGTTATGTTTCAATCGCCCGGCTGTGCCAAGATACTCCTGCTTGAAATTCCATCGCGCTATACGCTAATCGACTGTAGGCAGCCACGCCGCAGCAACCGCACAACGACGAACAATACGCATAGGGAGAAAGACCATGGGGGAAACGATCAACGCCAACGACATCGATATTGCCTATCAGCTCGACGGCCCGGCGGATGCACCGGTGGTGATGCTGAGCAACAGCCTCGCGACCAATTACAGTATGTGGGACAAGCAGATTCCGGCGCTGACCCAGAAGTACCGGGTGCTGCGCTACGACCAGCGCGGCCACGGCGGCACGCAGGCGACCGAACCGCCCTACAGCTTTGATGGGCTGCGCCAGGATGCGGTGGCGCTGATCGGCGCGCTCGGTCTGGACAAGGTGCATTTCTGCGGCCTTTCCATGGGCGGCATGATTGGCCAGCAGCTCGGCGCGAAGAATCCCGAAGTGCTGCACAGCCTGACATTGTGCGATACCGCAAGCCAGTTGGGCGCCCCCGGCATGTGGGAAGAACGCATCAACATGGCGCGCGAGGGCGGCATGCCGTCGCTCGTCGATCCGACGCTGCAACGCTGGTTCACTGAAGGTTTTCGGGCGAATAATGCAGCGGAACTGGCGCCGGTCGCGGAAATGATCAAGACGACGCCGGTCGACGGCTTCGTCGGGTGCGGCATGGCGATCGACGTGATGGACCACGGCGACCTGCTGCCGAAGATCACAACACCGACGCTGGTGCTGGTTGGCGCGGACGATCCGGCGACCACGGTCGAGCATTCCAAGGTCATTCACGACGCGGTTTCCGGTTCGGAGATGGTGGTGCTGGACGATGCAGCGCATCTGTCGAATATCGAACAGCCGGAGGCCTTCAACACGGCGGTGCTGGCGCATTTCGGCAAGCACTGACGGCAGCACGGTCACAAAAGAACAAGAGCAATAAGAAGTAGGAAAAGGACGCAAAATGGCGGACCAAAAACCAACCATCGCCGTAATCGGCGGCACCGGGGCCTTGGGCTCCGGTCTGGCGCAGCGGTGGGCCAGCGCCGGATATGACATCATCATCGGCTCCCGCTCGGCGGAGAATGCCGAGAAGAAGGCAGCGGAGATGTCCGGCGGCTCGATCCGCGGGCTGGAGAACGGCGATGCCGCCGCGGCGGCGGATATCGTCGTCCTGACCGTCCCCTTCGGCACGCATCAGGCGATGCTGGAGGCGGTGCGCGACGGGGCACAGGGGAAAGTCCTGGTCGACGCGACCGTGCCGCTCGTCCCGCCCAAGGTCGCCCGCGTGCAACTGCCGCCCGCAGGGTCCGCCGCCAAGGCGGCGCAGGAATTCCTCGGCGACGGGGTCAAGGTGGTATCCGCCTTCCAGAATGTGGCTGCCGACTTGCTGCAGGATCCGAACGCCAAGATCGACTGCGACGTGCTGGTCTGCGGCAACAGCCGCGCGGCGCGGCAAAGCGCGGTCGACCTTGCGGAAGCCGCCGGGCTGATCGCCTGGCATGCCGGCTCGATCGACAATTCGGCGGCGGCGGAAGCGTTGACGTCGATCCTGATCTTCATCAACCGGAACGATCTGGACCACGCGGGCATCCGCATCACGGGTGAGCCGAAGGCGTGACGCCGCGGCGGATCGAAACCCTCGCCCTTCCCGGCATTCCGCTGGTCCAGCCCGGCGACGACCTTTGTGACCTGATCCTCTCGGCACTGGGCCGGGCCGACGTGACACTGCGGCGCGACGACGTGATCGTGGTCGCCCAGAAGATTGTCTCGAAGGCGGAAGGACGCTACGCCACGCTCGGCGACATTACGCCGTCGGCCGAAGCCGTGGCGCTGGGGGCGGAAGTCGACAAGGACCCGCGGCTGATCGAACTGATCCTCGGCGAGTCGACACGGGTAGTGCGGCAACGGCCCGGCCTGTTGATCGTGGAACATCGCCTGGGATTCGTCTTGGCCAACGCCGGAATCGACGCCTCGAACGTGGAGCCGACGAACGGCGACGAACGCGTGTTGCTATTGCCGCAGGATCCGGATCGATCCTGCAAACAATTGCGCGCCGCGATCGCCGGAATCACGGGCACCACGCCCGCCGTGATCATCAACGACAGCATCGGCCGGGCGTGGCGGTACGGCACTGTCGGCACCGCGATCGGCGTATCGGGCCTGCGCTCGCTTCTCGACCTGCGCGGCGACAAAGACCTGTTCGGCCGCGAGCTGCGCGTGTCCACGGTCGGTCTAGCGGATGAACTGGCCGCGACTGCATCGGTAGTGCAGGGCGAAGGAGCGGAAGGAACGCCGGTCGCGCTGATCCGGGGCTTTGCCCCGGAGGCCGAAGACGGCACCGTCGGCGAGTTGCTGCGCGGCGAGAATGAGGATTTGTTCCGGTGACCACGCAGGCACCCCGCTGCGTCGCGCTGTCCGGCGGCGTCGGTGGCGCCAAGCTGGCGCTGGGTCTGGCGCGAACCCTCCTACCCGAAGACCTGACGATCATCGCCAACACCGGCGACGATTTCGAACATCTCGGCCTGACGATCTGTCCCGACATCGACACGCTGACCTACACCCTGGCAGGCATCAGCAATACTGAAACCGGTTGGGGCCGCGGCGGTGAGACCTGGCAATTCATGGCCTCGATGGAGGCATTGGGTGGCGAAACCTGGTTCCAACTCGGCGACCGCGACCTGGCCACCCACGTCGAACGCAGCCGCCGTCTTGCATCCGGCGAGACCCTGACCGGCATCACCGGCGATTTTCGGCAGCGGCTGGGTATCGAGCCAAAGATCCTGCCGATGAGCGACACGCCCGTCCGCACCATCGTCGAAACGCCGGACGGACCGCTGCCATTCCAGCATTATTTCGTGCGCGAGCAATGTGCGCCCGTGGTCACCGGCTTCCGATTTGATGGCGCTGCGGACGCCCACCCGGCGCCGGGGATCGCCGAAGCATTGGCCGGCGACGATCTCAGCGCGGTCGTGATCTGCCCCTCCAACCCGTTTATCAGCATCGATCCCATCTTCGCCGTTCCCGGTCTGCGCGATATGCTAACGGCGGCCAAGGCCCCGGTCGTCGCGGTCTCGCCGATCGTCGGCGGCAAGGCGTTGAAGGGCCCGACCGCGAAGATGATGACCGAGCTGGGATTGGACAGTGACGCGGTGGCGGTTGCCCGGCATTACGGCGACCTGCTCGATGGATTCGTGCTCGACAGCAGCGACGCCGGTAGCGACGATGCGGTACGATCCCTCGGCGTCGACGTGTTGATGACCGATACGATCATGAAGACTCTCGCCGACAAGGAAAGGCTCGCCCGAGAAGTACTTACCTTCGCCGAAAAGCTAGGCAACTCATCGCATGGTTAGGCGGACTGGCGCGCAATCTCACCCCTTTGCTATAGTCCGAGCCTCATCAACACGCTGCACCGAAGTAAGGAAATATTGTATGTGGGCGGTGCTGCCGGCCAAGGATCTTGTCGACGCCAAACAGCGGCTAGCCGACGCGCTCAGCCCGCCGGAACGGCGGCTGCTGTTCCGCACGATGTACGAGGACGTGCTGTCGGTGCTGACCGATGTGCCGGGACTGGCCGGCATCGCCGTGATCACCCGGGACGAGGAAGCCGCCGCCGTCGCCAAGAGCTACGGCGCCCGCATCATCACCGAAGCCGAAAATCAGGGACAGACCGCCGCGGTCGAAGCCGCGGTTGCGACCCTCATCGACGGCGGCATCACGAGCATCATGACGTTTCCCGGCGACGCGCCGCTGATTACGCGGGACGAGATCGAAACCGTCCTGGCCGCGCATGGCGACGCCCCGGCGATGACGATCGTTCCGGCCCATGACCGGCGCGGCTCCAACTGCATTGCCCTGTCGCCACCGGACCTGATCCCGTTCAGCTTCGGCAATGACAGTTTCAAACCGCATTTGGCGGCGGCGCGGGCGCGCGGCGTGGAACCCATCATCGTCGACCTGCCGGGGATTGCCCTCGACATCGACACGCCGGATGACCTGCGCCAGTTGATCCACCGCCCGGCAGAAACGCGAACGCATGCCTATCTGGACGCAAGTGGGATCGCCGCGCGGCTGCGCGCCGCGACGGAATCGGCGAAAGGCGCGTGATGGAGACTTTCCGCCCCATGGACCGCACCACCGCTTTGGCCCTCGCCGACGACCGGGATACGGCCGCGCTGGTGGCACGCGCCGGCGCGCTTTGCGAGCAAGGGCATGCCAATACCGTCAGCTATTCGCGCAAGGTCTTCATCCCGCTGACACAGCTCTGCCGCGACGTCTGCCACTACTGCACATTCGCGCATCCGCCACGCCCGGGCGAAGCAGCTTATCTCACCGCCGATCAGGTGCTCGACATTGCCCGCGCCGGTGCGGCGGCGGGTTGCAAGGAAGCGCTGTTCACCCTCGGCGACAAGCCGGAACTACGCTATCGCGTGGCGCGAGAGGAACTGGCGCAACTTGGCCACGCCACGACGATCGACTACCTCGTGGCGATGGCGCGCTTGGTCTTCGAGGAGACCGGCCTGTTGCCGCACGTCAATCCCGGCGTCATGACGCGGGACGAAATTGCCCGGCTGCGCGAAGTCTCCGTCTCGCAAGGTATCATGCTGGAAAGCGCGAGCGCGCGGTTGTGCGAGAAGGGCGGCCCGCATTACGGATCACCGGACAAGGAGCCTTCGGTCCGGCTCGAGTGCATCGATATCGCCGGCGCGCTCGGCGTCCCCTTCACCTCGGGCATCCTGATCGGCATTGGCGAGACGCGGCGCGAACGGATCGAGTCGCTGTTGGCGCTGCGCGATCTGCACGACCGACACGGCCATATCCAGGAAATCATCATCCAGAATTTCCGCGCTAAGCCGGACACCAAGATGGCCGAGGCGCCCGAACCGGACGCGGACGACCTGACCTGGACGCTGGCAGTCGCCCGGCTGATCTTCGGCCCGGAAATGAACATTCAAGCGCCGCCGAACCTGAGCCCGGGTGCCCTGCGCCCGCTGATCGACGCGGGGATCAACGATTGGGGCGGGGTGTCCCCGGTGACGCCTGACCACGTCAATCCGGAAGCGCCGTGGCCGCATCTCGACGCGCTGGCGCGCGAGACTGGCGCCGCCGGCAAGACATTGATCGAGCGACTTGCGATCTATCCCGACTACGCCCGCGCGCCCGACCGGTGGCTCGACGCGGCATTCCATACGCCGGTATTGCGGGCCATCGATTCCGACGGCTTCGCACGCGCCGAAGACTGGAGCCCCGGCAGCACCGAGACGCCGCCGCCGCTGTTCCATCCTTATGAGGAAGCGGTACAGACCGATGCACTGACCCATATTCTGGACAAGGCACGCGCGGGCAGCGACCTCAGCGAGGCGGAGATCGTTCGGCTGTTCCAGGCGCGCGGCGGCGAGGTCGCCGAGGTCTGCGCCGCCGCCGATACCGTACGGCGTGAGACGGTCGGCGACACGGTCACCTACACGGTGAACCGCAACATCAACTACACGAACGTGTGCTATTTCCGTTGCCAGTTCTGCGCCTTCTCGAAAGGCAAGCTCAGCGAGAACCTGCGCGGCAAGCCCTATGACCTGGGTCTCGACGAGGTCGAGCGTCGCGGCCGCGAAGCCTGGGACCGGGGCGCCACCGAACTCTGTATGCAGGGCGGCATCCACCCGGACTATACCGGCGAGACCTATCTCGACATCTGCCACCGCCTGAAGTCGGTGCTGCCGGACATGCATCTGCATGCCTTTACACCGTTGGAAGTCTGGCAAGGTGCTGCGACGCTCGGAATTTCCGTCAGCGATTTTCTGGCGCAACTCAAAGATGCCGGCCTTGGATCACTGCCCGGCACTGCCGCCGAGATTCTCGACGACGAGGTGCGTGACATCATCTGCCCGGACAAGGTGAACACCGAACAATGGCTGTCGGTGATGGAACAAGCGCATGTGGCCGGGCTGCGCAGCACGGCGACGATCATGTTCGGGCATGTCGACCGGCCGGTGCATTGGGCGCGCCATCTGCTGCGCCTGCGCGATCTGCAGAAACGCACCGGCGGCTTCACCGAGTTCGTGCCGCTGCCCTTCGTGCCGATGGAAGCGCCGATCTACCTGAAAGGACGCGCGCGGCGCGGGCCGACCTTCCGCGAGGCTGTGCTGATGCATGCGGTTGCACGGCTGGCGCTGCATCCCCATTTCACCAATATCCAGGCGTCCTGGGTCAAAATGGGACCTGACGGTGTGCACGCCTGCCTCAACGCCGGGGCGAACGACCTGGGCGGCACGCTGATGAACGAGACGATTACCCGTGCCGCCGGCGCATCGCACGGCGAGGAAATGCCGCCGGAGTCCATGGACCAAATTATTCAAGCACTGGACCGGACGCCGAAACAACGGACCACCCTGTACGGCGACGTACCGCAAGACCGGCGGGACGCCGCCTATGGGGCTGCGACACTAGACCCGGTACAATTACCGCGCGCGCTACGCTACGAACGCCCACCGTCGGCGGGCCCGAAATCCCTCGTCCGGCCCGGATTAGATGCAGCGGATTAGAATTTACAGATGACGAATTTTTTAGATCTTTTCGGTGACCAAAAATCCGTTCGGCAGGGTGTTTTCGCCGGTCTTATCGCGGCCAGCGCAACAGGCCTGTGGGCCGGCGCCGCACACGCAATCGACAAACCGCTCGATCAAAGCCAATACATCACGCTGCAGTTCGACAACGATATGTTCGGCGGCACGGACCGGCATTTCACCAACGGCATGCGCGCCGCCTGGCTGTCGCAAGAGGGCGGTGCGCCCCGCTTCATCCGGGATGCAGCCTCTTTCGTTCCGTTCTTCAAGGCCACTCGGCGCATGCGGATGAGTTTTTCGGTGGGTCAGAACATCTACACGCCGGAGGACATCAGCCTGACCGACCCGCCGCGGGACGACCGGCCCTATGCCGGATGGTTGTTCGCGGGCATTGGATTGGTCGCGGAAAACGGGTCGGTGCTGGACAAGCTCGAACTCGATATCGGCGTGGTCGGCCCTTACTCGTTGGCGAACGAGGTTCAGACCAAGTGGCATAAACTTATCGGCATCACCGAGCCTAGGGGCTGGAACACCCAGCTTAAAACCGAGCCTGGCGCAACGTTGTTCTACGAGCGTAGCTTCCGCCAGTTCCATGAATTGCCGTTGCACGACGTCATTCCGATCGAAAACCTCGGCGTGGATTTCACGCCGCATATCGGCGGTGCGCTGGGCAACGTCTTCACGCATGGCGCCGCCGGATTCACCGTTCGCTTCGGTGATGACCTGCCGAACGATTTCGGACCCCCGAAGATTCGGCCGAATCTGCCGGGGTCCGATTTCTTCGTCCCCGACGATAGCTTCGGCTGGTACCTGTTCGCCGGGGCCGAAGGACGGGTGATCGGCCGCAATATCTTCCTCGACGGCAATACCTTCCGCGATAGCCGCAGCGTCGACAAAAAATACTTTGTCGGCGACATACAGATGGGCTTTGCCGTCACATTTCTGCGCGCCCGGCTGGCCTTCACCCAGGTCTTTCGTTCGGCGGAATTCGACGGCCAGGAAGGCTTCAACAGCTTCGGCTCGGCCGCCTTGTCGGTCCGGTTCTGAGCGCCGCGCCTCCCGTTAGAGGCCCTGCTTCACCCTCGGCATCACTTCCTCGGCGAACAGACGCATGCTGTCCGTCACCTGGCTGTGCGGCATGCCGACCCAGTGCAGCCCGAGCACCATATGGGTCACGCCGAATTTCTTCTCATAGCCGATGATCTGCTCGGCAACCTCATCTGGTGACCCGAACAGAAAGCGGTCGCGGGTCAATTCATCGAAGTCCAGATTCAAGTCGTCGTCGCCCTTGGGCATCGCCTTGTCCTGTCCCCACTCGTGGTAGACCTTGTATTTCTCCTCGAGATAGGGCCGGGCAAGACGCGTCGCTTCCTCGCGCGAGCCGGCGACAAAAATCTCTCGCATCAACGGCAGCTCGGTCGGAAACGGCTTTCCGTATTCATCCAGCGCCGTTTTGTAGACGTCGAGTTGGCGTTCGATCGTGTCCATCCGCTGATGTGGATTGATGAACCAAGTATCCGCGAGCTTCGCCGTCCGGCGCACCGCGCCGTCGGCATTCGCACCAAACCAGATCGGCGGCATCGGTTTCTGCACGGGTTTGAGCGACAGCGTGCAGTCGACCAGATCGAAATGCGACCCCTTCATGTTGACATGCTCTTCCGTCCAGAGCCGCTTGATCGCTTCCAGGTTCTCGATCAGCCGGGGCACCCGATCCTTCGGCGTGGTGCCGAATCCGCGGAACTCGACTTCGCGGTAGCCAAGCCCGGCGCCGAACACCAGCCGACCGTTCGACATGACGTCGATCGTCGCCAACTGCTCGGCGATGTCGAGCGGCTTGTGCAGCGACAGCAGGATGATGCCGGTAATGATGCGCATGTTGGGCACTTCGCCCATGATCCGCGACAGGAATGGCAGAAGCTGGAACTGGCTGAGCGGATAACCGGCATAGTGCATGCCACTGATCAGGTCTGAGAACCCGAGTTCATCGGCGAGCCGCGCCTGCTCCACCAACTCATTGAACCGCGCGACCATGTCGTCGCCCTGCCGGTACTGCCCACGGATGAAGAATCCGTATTTCATCTAGCCTGCCTCCACGTCTCTGGGTTGTCGATCTTTCCGCGAGCCTACCCCGTCTGCCCGCGCGCCGCCAAATTTCGGCCCCACGCGATTCCTAGAGGCCTTGTTCGACCTTGGGCATGACGTCCTCGGCGAACATTCGCATCTGATCCAAGGCGATCTCCTGCGGCATCCCGACCCAGTGGAATCCGAGCACCATATGGTTCACACCGAGTTGCCGGTTGTACTGAATGAGTGCCTCGGCGATCTGGTCCGCCGGCCCCAAAAGGAACCGGTCTTCCTGTAGTTCCTCCAGCGCCATGGACAGGTCGTTGTCGTCGTCCGGCATCGCCTTGTCCTGGCCCCATTGGTGATAGACCTTGTATTTCTCGGCCAGATAGGGGCCGCAGCGGTCGATCGCTTCCTGCTTGCTGGGCGCGATGAAAATTTCGCGCGCCAGCGGCAGTTCATCCGGGAAGGGCTTATCCGCCTCGTCCAGCGCGCGCCGGTACACCTCGACCTGCCGGGCGATGGTTTCCATCTTCTGGTGCGGATTGATGAACCAGGAATCGGCGACCTTGGCGGCCCGGCGGATCGCGGCGTCGGCATTGGCGCCGATCCAGACCGGCGGCGTCGGTTTCTGCGCGGGTTTCAACGAGACTCGAACCTTGTCGAGCTCGAAATGCGAGCCGACCATCGATACTTCGTCCTCGGTCCAGAGCCGCCTGATCGCTTCCAAATTCTCCATGAAGCGCGGCACGCGCTCTTTCTGGGTCGTGCCGAAGGCCTTGAACTCGACCTCGCGGTACCCAAGCCCGACGCCGAAGATCAAACGCCCGCCGGACATGACGTCGAGGGTCGCCAACTGCTCGGCGATGTCGAGCGGCTTGTGCAGCGACAAAAGCATGACGCCCGTCAGCAGGCGCATGTTGGGCGCCTCCGCCATGGCGCGGGCGAGGAACGGCACCTGCTGGAATTCCTGCAGCGGGTAACCGGCGAGATGCTGGCTCTTGAGCAGGCTGTCGAAGCCGAGTTTATCGGCAAGCCGCGCCTGCTCCATCTGGTCCTCGGTCCGGCGCACCATGTCTTCGCCCTGCGGGTATTGCGTCCGCATGATGATGCCATATTTCATTTTGCTGTCGGCGTTCACCATTATCTCCTTCGGCTCATCGCGTTATTATCAAATGCCGGCGCGCACCCTGGGGAAGACTTCCTCGGCGAAGCGATGCATCGCTTCAAGGGTCATGCTTTGCGGCATGCCGGGCCATTGCAGGGACACGATCATGTGGTTCACGCCGAGCCTGCGGTGGCACTCAATGATTTCCTCGGCCACCTCATCCGATGAGCCCAGGATGAAGCGATTGCGCATCAGGTCGTCGAAATCCTGGCCCAGGTCGTCATCGCCTTTCGGCATGACCTTGTCCTGGCCCCATTGATGGTAGGCATTGTATTTGAGCCCGAGATGCGGCCGCACCATCTCGATCGCCTGTTCGCGGCTGTCGGCGACGAAGGTTTCGCGCCGGAACGGCATTTCCGCCGGGAAGGGCTTGCCGACCGCGTCGAGTTCCCGCTTGTAGAGATCGATCTGACGCTCCAGCGTGTCGAGCCGGTGATGCGCGCTGATGTACCAGCAGTCGCCCATTCGGGCCGCGCGTTGGATCGCCACGTCGGCATTGGCCCCGATCCAGATCGGCGGCCCGCCCTCCCGCATCAGCGGCACCGAGAGGCGCGCTTCGTCCAACTCGAAATGCGAGCCCTTCATCGTGACCGGCCCACCGGTGAACAGCTGCTTGATCGCTTCGAGATTCTCTTCGAACCGTTTGCCGCCTTCGCCGCGTTTAACGCCGAAGGCCTTGTATTCCACATCGCGGTAGCCAAGCGCACAGCCGAAGACCGCCTTGCCGCCCGACATCAGGTCCAGCGTGGCCATCTGCTCGGCAATATCCAGCGGTTTGTGCAACGTCAGCAGGCTAACCCCGGTCACCAGGCGCAAGCTCGGGGCTTCCGCCATGGCGCGGGCGAGCAGCGGCATCTGCTGAAACTCGTAGAAGGGATCGCTGCTGAAATGCTGGCCCTTCACGAAGGAGACGAAGCCGAGCTTCTCGGCGAGCCTGACCTGTTCCATCAACTCGGTGAACCGGGCGGGAATATCTTCGTCGCGCCGGTATTGCGCCCGCGTCATAAATCCGAATTGAAACGCCGTCATCGGTCTTGCTCCTCGCACCCTGCCGCTACATTCCCTGGCGAACCTTGGGGAATACTTCCTTCGCCATCAGTTCGAGCGTGTCGAGCGTGGCGCTTTGCGGCAGGCCCGTACCCTGCACGCTCATGATGATGTGATTGACGCCGAGTGTACGGTGATAGCGCAGCATTTCCTCGGCGACCTCGTCCGGACTGCCAACGATGAAGCGATCCCGCGCGAGTTCCTCGTAGCGCTGGCTGATGTCGTTGTCGTCGGCCGGCATCACCTTGTCCTGACCCCATTCCTCATAAGCCTCGTACATCGCCTTGAGATGCGGCCCGGCGACGCGCACCGCTTCGTCGTGAGTCGGGGCGCAGAACACCTCGCGCCGGATCGGGAACTCGGCGGGGAACGGTTTGTCATGCTCGTCGAGTGCGCGCTTATAGATGTCGAGCTGCCGGGTCAGCGTGTCGAGCCGTTGATGCGGGTTCACATACCAGCAATCGCCGAGCCGGGCCGCGCGTTCGATCGCCGGGTCGGCATTCGCGCCGATCCAGACCGGCGGCCCGCCCTTCTGCACCAACGGCACCGAGATGCGGGCTTCGTCCAGTTCGAAATGCGAGCCGACCATCGAGACCGGCTCCTCGGTCCAGAGCTTGCGCACCGCTTCCAGGTTTTCCTCGAAGCGGCGGACGCCGCCTTTGCGTGGCACCCCGAATCCCTTGTATTCGACGTCGCGATAGCCGAGGGCGCAGCCGAAAATCATCTTGCCGCCGGACATCAGATCCATGGTGGCGAACTGTTCGGCCACATCGAGCGGCTTGTGCAGGGCCAGCAAAACCACGCCGGCGTTGAGCCGCAGGCTCGGCGCTTCCGCCATCACCCGCGACAGGAAAGGAAGCTGCACCATCTCGTGCATCGGATAGGTGGCGTAGTGCGATCCCTTGGTAAGCGAATCGTACCCCAGGCTATCCATTAGACGGGCCTGTTCCATCAGTTCCGCGAACCGCGCCCGCATGTCTTCGCCCTGTGGAAAAACGCCGCGCAACATCACGCCGAATTGCATGCTGGCCATTTTCGACTGTTCCTTTGCTTTTGGCGACCGCGCCCCGCGCTAGCCCTGGCGGACCTTCGGGAACACCTCTTCCGACAACATGTTCATGACGTCGACCACCATGCTTTGCGGCATACCGGGCCATTGGACGCTCATGATCAGATGGTTGATGCCGGTTTTCTTGTTGAGGCGGATCATCTGTTCCGCCACTTCGTCGGGCGACCCGACGAGGAAACGATCGCGGACCAGATCGTCGAAATCGAGCCCCAGATCATCGTCACCCTCGGGCATCGCCTTGTCCTGACCCCATTGATGATAGGCCTCGTATTTCGTCGCCAGGAAGGGCTTGCATAGCCGCATCGCTTCCTCGCGCGTCTTGGCGACGAAGACCTCGCGGCGCGCCGGAAACTCCGCCGGGAAAGGTTTGCCGCACGCGTCGAGCGCCTTCCGGTAGAGCTCGGTCTGGCGGATGATCGTGTCGATCCGGTTGTGCGGATTCACATACCAGCAATCGCCGATCCGCGCCGCGCGCTCGATCGCCGGGTCCGCGTTGGCGCCGATCCAGATTGGCGGATTCGGCTTTTGAATCGGTTTGGTGCCAAGCGACGCGCCCTTCAACTCGAAATGCGAACCGACCATATCGACCGTCTCTTCGGTCCACAGCCGCTTGATCGCCTCCAGGTTTTCCTCGAACCGTTTGACCCTCTCCCGCTGCGTCGTGCCGAAGGCGAGGAACTCGACCTCGCGGTAGCCGAGCGCCGCGCCGAAGATGACCTTGCCGCCGCTCATCACGTCGACGGTGGCGAGATACTCGGCAACGTCGATCGGCTTCATCAGCGAGAGCAGGATAATGCCGAAATTGAGCCGCAGGTTCGGCGCTTCGGCCATCACGCGAGCCAGAAAGGGGAGCTGCTGAAAGTCCTGGAAGGGCGCGCTACTATAATGCATACCGTTGGTAATACTGGCAAAACCCAGTTTATCGGCAAGGCGCGCCTGTTCCATCAATTCCCGGAAGCGTTCCTGCATATCGTCTTCCTTGGGGAATTGCGCCCGCATCATCAAACCGAATTGCATGTCCGCCATTATTTGTTCCTTCTTCCTGCTGCGGCCCGTGCCCGCGTCGGAGTGTCGTTGTGAATTTCGCCGCGAAAACGGCCAATTCCCAGTGACCGCACAATACCCGGATTTAGCGGCCGCTGTCATGCCGGGGGCCGCGCAGAGGGCATGACTTGCGAAACCGGAAGCGAAACCGCATCTATGTATGAAGCGGAGCCGAATTAGCCCTGCGATGGAACGGTAATCACGGTAGCCTATGCGACTATTGCTGATCGAAGACGACACGGAAGCGGCGGCGTTTCTGCAGAAAGGCCTCGAGGAGGCGGGATTCGTGGTGGATCACGCGGCAACGGGCCCGGACGGCCTGCATCTCGCCACCACCGAGGCCTATGCCGGAATGATCGTCGACCGCATGCTGCCCGGTATGGACGGCCTGCACATCATCGAGCTGCTGCGCAAAGAAGGGAACACCACACCGGTGTTGATCCTCAGCGCGATGGACAGGGTCGACGACCGGGTGAAAGGATTGCGCGCCGGCGGAGACGATTACCTGACCAAGCCCTATGCCTTTTCCGAATTGCAGGCCCGTCTGGAAGCCCTAATGCGGCGCGGCCAGACCGCCCCGACCGAAACAACATTGACGCTCGGCGATCTGGAAGTCGACCTGCTGGCCCGGACCGTTACGCGCTCCGGCACGCGGATCGATCTGTTGCCGCGCGAGTTTCAGATCCTGGAATACCTAATACGCCATTCCGGGCAGGTGGTGACCCGTACCATGCTGCTGGAGAATGTGTGGAACTATCACTTCGACCCCAAGACCGGCGTGATCGACGTGCAGATCAGCCGGCTGCGGCAAAAGCTCGACAAGGATTTCGACACGCCGCTGCTGCATACCGTGCGCGGCGCAGGATACTGTCTCCGTGTTCCGGAATAGGCTATTCCGCACATCCACATTCCGCTACGCAATGCTCTACATGGCGGTGTTCGGGTTGTCGGTTTGCGGCGTTCTGGTCTTTGTGTATTGGAGCACCGTCAGCGTCATCGACGCGCAAAGCGACGACACCATCGAGGCGGAGATCACCGGCCTCGCCGAGCAGTACCGCGAACGCAGCGTCGTCGGGCTCGTCGAAATCATCCGGGAGCGCAGTTCCGGCGAAAGCGGCCGACGGGGCGTCTATCTGCTGACCGATCCTTTTCTCACACCGCTGGCAGGAAACCTGACCGGTTGGCCCGAATCGGCCAAGGGCGCGCCGCGGTGGATCGACTTCCACATCAAGCAGGCGGCCCGGCCTACATTGCGGCCGCAAATCGCTCGGGCGCGCACCTTCAAACTCGAAGGCGGGTTCCACCTGCTGGTCGGGCGCGACCTGACCGAGCGCGCAGCTTTTCGCGAAACCATTACCAATGCGCTGATCTGGGCCCTGCTGGCCACACTGGCACTCGGTTTCGGCGGCGGGCTGCTGTTGAGCCGGAATTTTCTACGTCGGCTCGACGCGATCAACCTGGGCAGCCGGGCGATCCTACACGGCGACCTGACGCAGCGCATGCCGGTGACCGGCTATGCGGACGAATTCGACCGGCTGGCGCAGAACCTCAACGACATGCTTGATCAGATTGAACGGCTTATGGAAGGCATGCGCGGCGTCGCCGACAACATCGCGCACGACCTGCGCAGCCCGATCTCGCGTTTGCGCAGCCGGCTCGAAGTCACGCTGATGGCGCAATCCAATCCGGAGGAGTATCGAGCGGCGCTTACCAAGACGATCGAGGAAACCGACGGCATTCTCGATACCTTCAACGCCCTCCTTGCGATTGCCTTGGCGGAATCGGGGGTCCTGCGCGACCGGTTCGAACGGCTCGATCTGGGCGCACTCGTGCGGGACGCGGCCGATCTGTACAGCGCGGCGGCGGACGATCGGGGGCTGCGCCTCGAGGTGAACGCGGCCGATGACTGTTTGATCGATGGCGATCGGAACCTGTTGTCGCAGGCGATCACCAATTTGCTGGACAACGCGTTCAACCACACGCCGGAGAACGGCGCCATCGCACTTGCCGTGTGGCGCGACGCGGATGGGCGGCCGGGAT
Organism: Alphaproteobacteria bacterium; assembly: GCA_021774335.1. Lineage (GTDB taxonomy): Bacteria > Pseudomonadota > Alphaproteobacteria > UBA8366 > UBA8366 > JAJFJD01. The sequence continues at coordinate 38,924 of JAJFJD010000047.1, read as the reverse complement.
TCGCGATTTCCGATACCGGGCCGGGCATTGCGGCGGAAGAGCGCGAGCGTGTCCTCGAACGTTTCGTCCGTCTCGATGACAGCCGCAGCACACCCGGCAGCGGGCTAGGGCTCAGTCAGGTCGCCGCCACGGCGCGGCTGCATTATGCCGAACTATCGCTGGAAGATAACCAACCCGGCCTTCGCGTGCGGTTGCGCTTTCCGGCGATCGCAAACGGGCCAGAATCTCCAAAACTCCTTTCGTTACAATGATCTCTCCAATTAATTACACATCAATATAGTTATATATAAAATATACGTGATAATTACGTGTATTAATTGACTCTACCCATAGTCAGTGTTATTTCATCCATCAGCGCCGATTTGAGAAACGGTCAGATTGCGGGCGCTTAATAAATGCGGCTAAAGCGACAAGGGCTCCGCCCGGCTTTTTGCCGCGGCGGATTTTTGTTGGGGTTGGTCCTTCCCTCTGAAAGGGCCCGTGGGATTTGAACGGGCAGCTTGCGACCGCGATACCAACCGCTAAAGCGCCACGGAGACGTGCTCCGTGGGCCCATATGGTCGATGCGAGGAGACACGTTCTATGACTAATTTTCTATCCTTTCCGGCACCACGCCCGGCAAGAGCACGACAGCCCGGGACGGTATTCATCGTCGGCGCCGGACCCGGCGATCCCGACCTTTTGACGTTGCGGGCGCTGCGCGTGCTGCGCGACGCCGACGTCGTGATCCACGACCGCCTGATCGGGCCCGGCATCCTGGACTTCGCCCGGCCCGGCGCGGAAGTCCTTTACGTCGGCAAAGCGAAGGCCAACCACAGCGTTCCACAGGACGAGATCAACGCCCTGATGGCGCGCCGCGCGCAAGCCGGTAAGCGTGTGATCCGGCTCAAGGGCGGCGATCCGTTCGTCTTCGGGCGCGGCGGCGAGGAAGTCGATTATTTGCTCGCGCGCGGCGTCCCGGTCGAGATCGTACCGGGCATCACCGCGGCGACCGGCTGCGCGGCCTATGCGGGCATCCCGCTGACCCATCGGGACCATGCCACCGCCGTGACCTTTATCAGCGGGCACGCCAAGGACGGCGACCCGGATCTGGATTGGGATGGGTTGGCACGGGGCCGTCAGACCATCGTCGTCTACATGGGCATTTCGACCGCGGGCCGTGTCGGTGCGCGGTTGATCGAAAGTGGTCTTGCCCCGACCACGCCGATCGCGGTGGTCGAGAATGGGACGCTGGCGACACAGAAAGTCGCAGTCGGCACCGTCGCCGGGCTGGAAGCGGTCATTCGGGACAACGGGGTCACCGGCCCTGCGCTGATCGTCATCGGCGACGTGGCGCGGTTCGCCAAAGCATCGGAACCCGAGCGCTGGCCGTTGGCCGCCGCCGAGTGACGGAGGAACAGATCATGACGTTGCAAGCTGTTACCGCAAATCGGCTAAACGATGGGCAGGTCGTCTATCTGACACCCACCCTCACCTGGTCCGAGACGCTCCAGGCCAGCCGCCTTGCCAAGGCGGGTGAACAGGCCGACGCGTTGCTGCAGTCCGCGCAGGCCTCGGTCGAGGCCCAGATCGTCGTCGAACCTTATCTGATCCCGGTCGACCGCGGCACGGTTGGCGATCAACCGCCCCGTGCCGTCGGGCAGCGGGAAACCATCCGCGCCGCCGGCCCGAGCGTCCGCTTGGATCTCGGCCATCAGGCCGCGCAGGAGTAAGCGCTATGTACCGCTATGACGAATTCGACCACACGGTGGTCGCCGAACGTGTCCTGCAATTCCGCGATCAGGTTGCACGCCGCCTGTCCGGCGATTTGAGCGAGGATGAGTTCAAACCGCTACGCCTGATGAACGGGCTGTATCTGCAACTGCACGCCTACATGCTGCGGGTCGCCATCCCCTATGGCATGCTGTCGTCGAGGCAGATGCGCAAGCTCGCCTTCATCGCGCGGCGCTACGACAAGGGCTATGGCCATTTCACCACGCGCCAGAATATCCAATACAACTGGCCACGGCTGGACGAAACGGCGGATATCCTGAATGAGCTGGCAAGTGTCGAAATGCACGCCATCCAGACCAGCGGCAACACGATCCGCAACGTCACCGCCGATCCTTTCGCCGGGGTCGCGGCCGATGAGATCGAGGACCCGCGCATCTATTCTGAGATCATCCGTCAATGGTCGACCCTGCACCCGGAATTCGCCTTCCTGCCGCGCAAGTTCAAGATCGCGGTAACCGGCGCGCCGCATGACCGCGCGGCGATCAAGACCCATGACATCGGCATCGCGATCAAGCGCGGGCCGACAGGCGAATCCGGCTTCGAAGTCTTCGTCGGCGGCGGCCAGGGACGGACACCGGTGATCGCGAAAAGCATCCGCGATTTTTTGCCGAAGCGCGACCTGCTGTCCTATCTCGAGGCGATCCTGCGGGTCTACAATCAGCTCGGCCGCCGCGACAATATCTACAAGGCGCGCATCAAGATCCTGGTGAACGAGACCGGCGTCGAGACGTTCACCGATCTCGTAGAAGAAGAATGGCGGCACCTCCGCGACGGCGCGCTCGCCCTGCCCGACGACGAGATCGCCCGGATCAAGGCGTATTTCGCGCCACCGGCGTACCGGGACATTGCGGACGATGTGCCGGACTTCGACGCGAAACTGCTGGCGGACCTCCCTTTCGGCAACTGGGTCGGATCGAACGTGACCGAGCATAAAGTGCCGGGCTATGCCATCGTTACGGTATCGCTAAAGCCGGAAGGCGGGATCCCCGGCGATGCGACGGCCGAGCAGATGGACGCCGTCGCCGATCTCGCCGACACCTACAGCTTCGGCGAATTACGCGTCACCAAGGACCAGAACCTGGTGCTGGCCGATGTCCGCAAGAGCGACCTGTTCGCGCTGTGGCGTGACCTACAGGCGCACGGCCTGGAGACCCCGAATGCGGGCCTGCTGACCGACATCATCGCCTGCCCGGGATTGGACTATTGCAGCCTAGCGAATGCGCGCTCGATCCCGATCGCCCAGCGCATCAGCGCGCGCTTCGGCGACCTGGACCGATTGCGGGACATCGGCGATATCTCGCTGAACATCTCCGGCTGCATCAACGCCTGTGCACACCATCACGTGGGCAACATCGGAATCCTCGGCGTCGATAAGAAAGGCACCGAGTTCTATCAGGTCACGCTCGGCGGCAGCGCCGACGAGAACACTGCGATCGGCGACATCGTCGGTCCCGCCTTCGGCGAAGACGACATTGTCGATGCCATCGAAACCATCGTGAACACCTATCTCGGCCTGCGCAGTGACGGCGAAGCTTTCATCGACACCTATCGCCGTGTCGGCCTCGCCCCTTTTAAGGAGACGCTCTATGCCCCTCATTAAAGACGGACGGCTTATCGATGATCCCTGGACCCCAGTGGCCGACAACGCAACGCTGCCGGCCGAGGGCGCCTTGCTCGTCAGCTATGCGACCTGGACCGCGAACCGCGAGGCGCTGTTGCGCCGCAACGCCCCGCTCGGAATTCGGCTGGAAAGCAACCAGTCACCGGCACTGATCGCCGACGACCTCGACCGCTTCGACCTGATCGCCCTCGACATTCCCGTCTTCAAGGACGGCCGCGCTTATTCCTACGCGCGGCTGCTGCGCGAACGCTACGGGTATGCCAAGGAATTGCGCGCCGTCGGCAATGTCTTGCGCGACCAATATTCGTTCCTGCACCGCTGCGGATTCGACACATTCGAGGTCGCGGACGACGCGGCGGTGGACGCGTGGTGGAATGCCCTGTCGGAGATTTCGCATACGTATCAGCCGGCCGCCGATTCACGCCGCTCGATCCTCGCGTTGCGCCAGGCGAGCAAAGGGCGTCCGGTTCCGCCGCAGCCCGACGCCGTGACGGCCACCGGCGGGAATTACTCCGGCGGGACCTATTAGAGACGACTCGACAAGCATCGGGGCAACCACCGGCGCGTCGTCATTTTTGGAGCGCCGGTGCGCTGCCGCCGTGATAGGGTTCGGTCTTCAACCAACCTGCGGCAATCCATGCGTATTCTCGATATCGCCGAGCGCAGCGTCCCAATCTCCCGCTACGCCGATCCAACCGTTCCTTCCGGCGGCCTGACGACAAGCATCGTCGCCGTCACCACCGACATGCACCGCGACGGCGCGCCGGTCGTCGGCTACGGCTTTTCCTCGATCGGCCGGTTCGCGCAAAGCGGCCTGACCCGCGAGCGCTTCGCGCCGCGGCTCCTGGCACTGGCGGATGAAGATCTCGCGACGGCGGACGGGCAAACGATCGACCCCTTCCGCGCCTGGACCGCGATGATGGCCGGCGAGAAACCCGGCGGCCACGGTGAACGCTGCGTCGCGGTCGGCACGCTCGACATGGCGCTGTGGGATGCGGCAGCCAAAATTGCGAACGTTCCGCTCTATCAACTGCTCGGCGAAATGACGGGCCGTCCGGCCGCCGATGCCTCCGTCCCCGTCCCGGTCTACGCCGGAGGCGGATATTATTTTCCCGACGACGACGTCGCCCGGCTGAAGGAAGAGATCGCCGGCTTTCAAAGCCAGGGGTTCACGCAGGCCAAGATCAAGATCGGTGCGCTGCCGCTGGCGGACGATCTGGCGCGTATCGAGGCGGCACTGTCGCTGCTGCCCGCCGACGCGGTCGCCGTGGACGCCATGAACAGCTACGGTCCGGATGACCTGCCGCAGACGGCGACAGCCTTGATGCCCTACGGCCTGCGCTGGTTCGAGGATATCTGCGACCCGCTCGACTATGCCCTGCATGCCGAGACCGCCGCGGCCTACACGCCGCCGATCGCCGCCGGAGAGGCCCTGTTTTCCGCGGCCGATGCCCGCAATCTGCTGCGGCACGGTGGCCTGCGCCCGGGCCACGATGTGCTGGTGTTCGACCCTGCGCATTGTTACGGCGTGCCGGAGTATCTGCGGATCATCGATGTCATGGAAGGCGGCGGCTGGTCGCGCCGGGATTTCCTGCCGCATGGCGGGCATCTGTTTCATCTGCATCTCGCGGCCGCGTTGGGGCTCGGCGGGTGCGAGGCCAATCCGCATAATTTCCAGCCGTTCGGCGGGTACGCCGACGATGTCCATATCGACGACGGTCATACCCGGCCGCCGGATGTGCCCGGCATCGGCTTCGAGACCCGGGCCGATCTCATCGACCTGTTCCGGACCTTGCCTGCGTAGCCGCCCGCGGTTTGCGCACAGCCCGGTTGTCCCGCCTATAATGGGGCCGAACGATTCGCTTGGATCAACCCGTCGCCATGACTTACGAAACCATCACGGTCGAACCGATCGCCGGCGCGCTTGGCGCGGTTATCCGCGGCCCCAATCTGTCGCAGCCGCTCGACCAACAGTGTTTCGCGGAAATCCACGCCGCCTTTCTCAAGCATCTCGTCATTTTTCTGGAAGACCAGGATCTGACGCCGGATCAGTTGCTCGCCTTCGCCGGGCGGTTCGGCCCGATCGTCAACTATCCCTTCGTCAAGGATATGGATGGCCATCCCGGCATCACCGAAATCACCAAGACGGAGGCGGACACGCTCAACTTCGGCGGCCTCTGGCATTCCGACACGACCTATCTGCCCAAGCCGCCGCTCGGCTCCATGCTGTATTCGCGCGAGCTGCCGCCACGCGGCGGCGATACGTTATTCGCGAACATGTACCTGGCCTACGAGACCTTGTCGGACGGCATGAAGGCGATGCTGGCGCCACTGTATGCCGTCAGTTCCGCGTCGCTGCGGGACAAGAGCGAAGGCGGCGCGCGCAGCCGGATCGCCGCCCAAACCGGCCGCGGCCAGAATGTGGACCAGCGCGACATGGCCGCCGAACATCCGGTCGTGCGCACCCACCCGGAAACCGGCCGCAAGGCGCTCTACATCAATTGCGCCCATAGCTCGCATTTCGTCGGCATAACGCCGGAGGAAAGCCGGCCGATCCTGCACTTCCTGTTCGAGCATATGAGCCGGCCGGAATTCACCTGCCGTTATCGCTGGAAAGTCGATGCCGTCGCCCTCTGGGACAACCGCTGTTCCCATCACTACGCCCTGAACGACTATCAAGGCTACCGGCGGCTGATGCACCGCGTGACAATCGAAGGCGATACCCCGGTTTAGCGGCCCTCAATTTCGGCCCTGTCCAACAGCGGTGTTGAGCGGCCGGAAGAATTGGCGTTTAATCCAATCCGTTGATGGTTCCCCGCAAGGGGAGGAAGAGGGAACACGGTTCGGTTCGCGCTTACCCGCGCATCTTGAACCCAAGCCGTGGCTGCCCCCGCAACTGTAGGCGACGAGCCTGTGTCCATGAGACGCCACTGAGCGATAGCTCGGGAAGGCTGGATGACAGGCGGTGACTCGCAAGCCAGGAGACCTGCCATCAACTCGTCACCCACCGGTGGGCGGGGCGCCCAACGGGACGGATCTCCGTTGTGGTGGCGTGCGCGCAGGGATGGGCCACCGGGGAATGCGTCGATGGGTATCGACCGAACCACCTCTCCACTATTCCGCCATGCCACCGTATCTGCGGTGGTCGTGCAGGGCATTGGCGTGCCCGGCACACGGCAGTTCCGGTCCTTCGCTCGCGCAATTGGCAAAACCAAATGCGAACGGAGCACCTCTTCATGCCTACCCACTCATCGAAAAAAGCAAAGACCCGAAAGCGTACCGGCAATAACGCCACCCGCTTGGCCGCCGCCATGCTAGGCGCGGCGGTCGGACTTGGTAGCGGCGCAATGGCGGCCTATGCCCAGGGAACGACCCTGCTGCCGGAAACCGTCGTCACCGCGACGGGCACCGAAACGCCGAGCGAGCAAGTCGGCAGCGCGATCACCGTTATCAGCAGCCAAAAGCTGCAGGAACAGCAGATCCGATTCGTCTCCGACGCGCTGCGCACCGTTCCCGGCGTCGCGGTCAACCGGACCAGCGGTTTCGGGTCGTCGACCGACGTGCGTATTCGCGGCGCCGAAGCCAACCAGACCCTGGTGCTGATCGACGGCATCGAGGTGAACGACCCGGCGCTCAGCTCGCAGTTCAATTTCGGGAATCTTCTGGTCACCGATATCGACCGGATCGAAATCCTGCGCGGCCCGCAAAGCGTCCTGTATGGCAGCGACGCGGTCGGCGGCGTCGTCAACATCATCACCAAGAAAGGTGTCGGCGAACCGACGGTCACCGCCAGCGGCGAATACGGATCCTTCAAGTCGGCCCAGACCAGCGCCGCGCTGCGGGCCGGCGGTAAGCACTACAGCGTCGCGCTGAGCGGTACCTATTTCAAGACGGACGGTATCTCTGCGGCCAACGAAAATGACGGCAATACCGAGGAAGACCCCAACCGCAACAAAACGGTGCACGGCACGCTCGGGCTGCGGCCGGCCAACAATCTCGAGATCAACTTCACCGGCCGCTGGCAGCGCGCCAAGGTCGATACCGACGCCTTTGGCACGGTCGCAACCGACGACGGTTCGTTCACCAACAGCCTCGAACAGTTCGGCCAGGCGGAGGTGAAACTCTCGCTGCTCGACGACCGTTGGGAGCATATCCTATCCGGTTCGCTGTTCAGCAACACGCTGCGCAGCGGCGGCGGTGCCTTCGGCCCCAGCTCGACCGAGGGCGACAAACGCAAGATCGCGTATAAGACCAACCTGTCGCTCGAAACGTCGGAGATCGCGCCGGCGACACATACGATCAGCCTCGGGTTCGAGAACGAGCGCGAAGAAGTACTGTCGCAAAGCAGCTTCTCCACCGTCGACCGCCAGTTGGATACACAATCGGTCTACGGCCTGTATCAACTCGGCCTGTTCAAGCGCCTGTTCCTGAGCGGCGGCGGACGTTTCGACGACAACGAGATATTCGACGACGCCACCACGATGCGGATGACGGCCGCGCTGCATGTGCCGGAAACCGGCAGCAAGCTGCATATGAGCGGCGGCACGGCGGTTAAGAACCCGACCGTTTTCGAGCTGTTCGGCTTCACATCCACCTTCACCGGCAACCCCGATCTGCTGCCCGAGAAGTCCGAATCCTTCGATATCGGGATCGAACAGACCTTCCTCGACGGCAAGGTCGTCGGCGACGTCACCTATTTCAGCAACCGGATCGATAACCTGATTATCGGCTTTGGCAGCACTGCAACGAACCAGACTGGCACAAGCCGGATCCAGGGCATCGAAATGACCGGCCGCGCCCAGATCATCGACGGGCTGGATGTCACCGGCAGCTACACCTACATGACCACGAGCGACGCCAACGGCACGCAACTGGTCCGCCGGCCACAGCATATCGCCAGCGTCAACGTGAACTACGGCTTCCTGGAAAATAAGCGCGCCAACGTCAACGTCGGCGTGCGCTACAACGGCGATCAGAAGGATGTGGCGTTCGGCCCGTTTCGGCGGGTGACCTTGGACAAATACGTCCTGCTCAACGTCGCCGCCTCCTACAAGGTGAACGAGCATGTCGAGCTGTTCGCGCGCGGCGAAAACCTGCTGAACGACGATTACGAGGAAGTCTTCTCCTTCGGCACGCCAGGCATCGCCGCCTACGGCGGGGTGCGGATTCGGTTCCAACCATTGAAACTACTGACCGGACGGAAATGACGCGGAACGAGCACCACGACGGAGGGACCCGCCGCGGCCGGCGCAGATTGGCCGCGGCGGTCCTGCTGTGCTGTCTCGTTTCGATCCCGGCCGTCGCCGCGCCGCAACGCATTGCCTCGCTGTCGCTCTGCGCCGACCAACTGCTGCTGTCATTGGTCGACCGGCGGCGGATCGTTTCCGTCACGCGCTTCGCATCGGCCCCGTCGATTTCCGGCGTCGCCGATGCGATCGCCGGCATCCCGCGCAACCGCGGATCAGCGGAGGATATCCTGCCGCTCGGTCCCGACTTGATCGTTGCCGGCGAGTACACCCAGCCGAGCACCAAGGCCTTGTTCCGAAAGCTTGGGATACCACTGCTCGAAATCAGCGTGGCGACCGACTTCGACGGCGTGCGCAAGAATATCCGACGCATCGCCACCGCCGCCGGCGCCCAAGCCAAAGGCGACCGCATGATCGAGACGCTGAACAGCCGGCTGGCAGCAGCCGCCGGTTCGGCGGGCCCGGCGCCGTCGTTGTTGTTCTACCGGCTGGGCGGGTATTCACAGGGCCGGCACACGCTGATGGACGCAATCATCCGCCATGCGGGTTTCGTCAACCACGCCGCCCGGGCGTTACCCGGCGTTGGCCGGGTTTCGCTGGAATCGGTGGTGGTGACACCGCCCGATGTCATCGTCCTCGGATCAGGCCATGGCCCCCGTAGTTCCCGCGCCGCCGAGTACCTTTCGCATCCCGCCTTCCAGCGCCTGCGATCCGAAATTCCATCGATCACACTACCGGACCGGCTCTGGATCTGCGGCCTTCCCTCAAGCGTCGATGCGGTCGAGCGGCTGGCGGACTTCCGCCGCAGCCTTACGCCGGCCCCGCGAAAACCGCGGGCGTCCACACCATGACCGCGCTCGACATCCCGATGCGCCAGACCCGACCCATCGGACTCTTCGTCCTGTTGGGTGGCGGGACGGTGGCCGCCTTCCTGCTGTCGCTGGCGCTGGGACCGACGGCGATCGGGCCTGCCGATCTCCTGCGGGCGTTCCTGGGCACGGCGGACGGCCCGACCACACTCATCGTCTGGGAGTTGCGGTTGCCGCGCGCCTTGCTCGGCCTGATGATCGGCGCGACGCTTGGACTGACCGGCGCGGGATTGCAGGGCCTGTTCCGCAACCCGCTGGCCGAGCCGGGCCTGATCGGCGCGTCATCGCTGGCGGCCTTCGGCGCGGTCGTGGCGATGTATTTCGGGCTCTACGCGATCTTCGCCGCCGCCCTGCCGCTGTCCGCCATGCTCGGCGCGGTCACGGCGGTGATGATCCTGCATCTCCTGGCTGGCCGGAATGCGGGGGCTTTGACGATCATCCTCGCGGGCGTCGCGATCAGCAGCCTCGGCGCGGCCTTGATCGCGCTTGCAATCAACCTGTCGAACAACCTGTTCGCCGTGACCGAGATCGTGTTCTGGCTAATGGGATCGCTGGCCGACCGCAGCATGGATCAGGTGTGGCTGGCCGCGCCCTTCATGGTGGCGGGCTGGCTGCTGGTCGGCGGCACCGGACGGGCGCTCGACGCGTTGGCCCTGGGCGACGAAACCGCCATGAGCCTAGGTGTCGATCTGCGGCGGACACGCCTGAAGCTGATCCTCGGTACGGCATTGTCGGTCGGCGGGGCGGTCGCGGTGTCCGGCACCATCGGCTTCGTCGGCCTCGTGGTGCCGCATCTCTTGCGGCCATTCGTCGGGTATCAACCGAGCTCGTTGCTGCCCGCCAGCGCGCTCGGCGGCGCGACCCTGCTGCTGCTCGCCGACGTCGCGGTTCGCGTCGTCCCGACCGAGGCGGAGCTTCGCCTCGGCGTGTTGACTGCCCTGATCGGCGTACCGTTCTTCCTCGGCCTGATCCTCAAGACGCGGCGGGAGATGGCCTGACGATGCTGACGCTTCGCAATCTTTCCGTTTCGCGCGGCGGCCGCCCGGTCCTGCATGCCGTCGATCTGACGTTACAGGCCGGCGAGGTTCTCGGCATCGTCGGCCCGAACGGCGCCGGCAAGTCCACGCTGATGCGCGCGGCCGCGGGCCTCACCCCGCCGACCGCCGGCACCGCGACCCTGGACGGCGAACCGATCGCCGCCTGGAGCCGCGCCGCGCTCGCCCGGCGCATCGCCTATCTGCCGCAAAACGCGGACTGTCATTGGCCGATGACCGTGGAACGGGTGGTCGCGCTGGGACGGTTGCCGCATCTCACACCGTGGCAGGGCCCGACGGCGGCGGACGCTCAGGCAATCGGCCGGGCGATGGCAATGGCCCAAGTCGGCGACCTGTCGAACCGGCGGATCGACAAGCTTTCGGGCGGTGAGAAGGCCCGCGTTCTGTTGGCGCGCGCACTGGCGGGCGACCCGGCGCTGCTGCTCGCCGACGAACCGGTATCGGATCTCGATCCTTATCACCGGCTGGATGTGATGAGTCATTTGCGCCGCCTTGCCGACGGCGGCATGGCGATCGCCGTCGTGCTGCACGATCTGTCGCTGGCGATGCAGTTCTGCGACCGGTTGGCTCTGATCGACAAGGGCCGCGTCGTCGCCGAAGGCCCGCCGGACACCACGCTATCGCCGGAGCGGCTATCGGATGTATTCCGCATTACAGCCCTGCGCGGCGACCGGGACGGGCACCCCTATCTGTTGCCGTGGACGCACGAGACAGCGGGACCGGGAGGGCGCCGATGAGCATGTCCATCACCCGCCAGTTCCTGCTGGCCAAAACCCTCCTGCGCGAACCGATCTGGCTGGCGGTCACGCTGTCGGCGGCGCTGCATGTCGGGGCCATCGCATGGATGGTATCGCCCGACCCGTCGCCGCGCGAGATCAAGGTCGCCGGCGGACAGGTGATCATCGAGGTTGCGGTGGTCGAAGGGCCGGAACGGCATCCGGGCGCGGATACCGGCGAGGAAAGGGACCGCGCGTCGCCCGCCTCTGCGCCGGCCCGCGCCACCGCCCAGCCGGATCGTCACAGAGCGGCAGACCGGGCGGCAGACCGGGCGGCAGATCATGTGACCGATCGAGCTGCGGTCATGGACGCACCGGTCTACCGCGAGGAGCCAACGCCGGTATTACAATCCGTGGAGACACCTGTGGCCGTCGCGCCGCTTGATCCCGAGGCCGTTGCCTTGCTGCTGGCGCCACCACCGCCGCCAGCTAAACCAGCGCCACCCGCCCCACAGCCCGTCTCTTTGCCGCCAGCGCAGCAAGCGTTGCCCCAACCCCGAACCGATTCCGCCGATGGCAACGACTCCCACTCCGCGACAGCAAGCGACGGCTCCGAGGCACCCATCGAAATCGCCGCCCATCGCGGCGGCACCAAAGGCGCGGCGCCACGCGGCGACAATCCGAAACCGGAGTATCCGTTCGTCGCCCGGAAACGCGGCTATCAGGGACGGGTCGTCTTAAGGGTCGATGTTCTGCCGAACGGAACCGCCGACAGTGTCGAACTCGCGTCGTCCAGCGGTTATGACAGCCTAGACGCAGCTGCGGTACGCACGGTTCGGCAGTGGCGGTTCGTTCCGGCCCGCCACAATGGGGAGCCGGTCGCGGCGGCCGTGACCGTGCCGGTCCTGTTCAAACTGTACTGAGATGGCCGGCCGGCATCGCCTCGCCGAAGATGCGTTGCGCTTCCTGGCGCCAAAGATCAGCATACCGGCAGGGATTCGCGTCCCCTTGCCAGGGCCGGCTCTGCGCGAATTCGATCGCCTTCGGCGGCAGTGCCGGATTGGACTGCCCATCGCGCCAGTTCCATTCCTCGGGCAACTGACCGCGCAATCCGTCATGCAGCCAATCGAAGCGACACAGCCCTGTACGATCCGACCGCAGCGCGTAGTCCAACGTCAATGCGCGGTTCGCGGGATGCCCGCAGTTCCACAGCAACAGCGAGGGCAGGCGATCGCAGGCGGAAGCCGGATCGGTGGTCTTGTCGTCATGCCAGACGCCCATGACCGCGCAGTGCTCGTCGCGGAGCCGCCACAACTCGTAAATATCGGCTTGGAACAGCGTGTCACGCGTGACGAACGCGGCCCAGCCTTTGAACCCGTTCAGGGTGGGAATCAGGAAACGCATACGGCCGGCGAGGTCTTCGTCGGCGATATCCAGCCGGCCGAGCGGCGCCAAGGCCGGGCGTTTCAAAGGGGAAATTTCCACCAAATCAGAGGCGCGGCGCTGGATGGCGTAGAGGCAAACATCCAACGCCCGGTCTTCGCGGCATCCGCCGCCGACGTAAATCTTAGGATGGTCCATTGCGGCAAAACCCATCTGCTCAAACGATGTGCCGGACAGGCCCCTCCAGTCCGTCCGCCACGCCCTCAAAATGGCATAGGGCCCGGGGGTGCTGTGTCCGAATAAGGTGTAGACAGATGGCGATTTCGGAGTATGTCTCGAAGATTCGGCGTTTCGGCCCAACAGTTTATCCGCCATTTGGCCGAGAAGGCCCGCATCCCCGAGATTTAGCGGGCATTTTTGCCGAATCATTAAAGTTGCCTACGGCCGAAACAGGGATTTAAATAGCGAGTGAAAACTTTTTGGCATGGACCATTTGAACTTTCTAAGGTCACTCAACTCGTTGGCGTATCTAGTTAGTTGCCGCGATGCCTAGCCTAGTTACTCCTGCACTTGTTGGTGCCTCCGCACGGACAGCGTCCTGTAAGAAAGTGTGGTGCGATGCCAGCCAAGTCCATGGAAAGGAGTAATCATGGCGACTGGAACGGTGAAGTGGTTTAACCCGACCAAGGGGTATGGTTTCATTCAGCAGGATGACGGCGCGAATGACGCGTTCGTGCATATTTCTGCGGTCGAGCGTGCAGGTTTGGACACGCTTCGCGAAGGACAAAAAGTCGAGTTTGAACTGGAGACGGGACGCAACGGCAAGTCCGCGGCGGAAAACCTCACCGTCCTCGACTAAACGTTTTTCCCTGACCGCCGGGCGCGGCGCGCTCGGGCGTCGATCGGTAACATGCGACCAGAGTTGCATATGTTGGCGATATCAGCTGGACAAATCCCGGCCGCGATAGAGGTTGCCTAGGCGGTCGGCCGCACGGCGGCAAAGGACGATCCTTGCAGGCATAGCCGGCCGACGTCGTCCTGCCATAACTCTTCGCCTTCATGCAGCACGCCGATCGCGCGCGTCACGGCCTGAAACCCCTCCGCCTCGAACATCTCGGTCAGCTCGGCGAAGTATTTCGGCTCCGCCTCGATGACATCCTTGATACGGGTCGCAAGGGCCGCGATATCCGCGTCAGCCGGCGATTTCGAGGCGGCAATTCCGTCGCCGAGATAGTCCGCCAAGTCCACCTTGTCGGCATAAGCATAGGCGATTCGCTGGAAGCGCTCCCGCGGCACATCGTCCGATATGGTCGCATCGATCCCCATCTTCGCCGTGGTCGGCACCTTGCCCGGAATCGTGACGAGACTGGGATCGAGCGGTTTTGCCCGCGCGTTCGATACGATCATCACGTCGCGGTCGGCCTGCACCCGGGTCGCGACCGCCCACTCCACGTCAACGGAATCGAATACGTCGATCTCGTCGTCGACCACCGTGACATGCTTCATATCGGCGACCGACAAGGCGGCCATCATCGCGTTCTTGCCGTCGCCCGTGTGCGGCTTGATGGCGATCGTCGCGTGCCAATGGCAGCATCCGCCGGGCGTGATATTGACCGCGGTGACCTGAACGCCCGCTTCCTTGCAGGCACGCCGGACCGCCGCCTCGTAGATCGGCCCGGACGGCCAGATATTCTCCCACGGCATGTGCAGCGCGTAATAGACCGCGTCCTGGCGCATCGACACCGCCTTAACACGGACCAGCGGATTCCAATGCAGCCCGCCCATCAGGCGGGTGAATTCCCCGAACCGGCCTTCGGGACGGGTCCAGCCAGTCGGCAGAATCTCCGCCTCCAGAACGATTTCCGCATTCGCCAGACACGGCACATCGACCGTGCGGCAGGGTGTCATGTCGACGGCGTCACCCATCATGCCGCCGGCGATGGCGACCTCGTTCGTACCGATCGGCGCCTTGTAGGTCGCCGCGATGATCTCGCTCGGATGCGCGCCGATGTTGATCGATATCGGCAACGGCTTGCCCGCCTTAAAGGCTTTCTCGGCAAAATTGCGCATGTTGTTGGGCGTGACGATATCGATCCCGGTGGTATTCCGGTCCTTCACCAGGAAACGGTAGATTCCCGCGTTGAGGCCATGTTCCTCGTCCTTCGCCAAGGTGATGCCGGCGGTGATCATGGGCCCGCCGTCGAGCACCGAGAACAACGGGATCGGCAGGCGGAACAGGTCCACGTCGTCGCCTTCTTGAATCACCTCGCGCGCCGGCCCGGCATTGACGGTTTTGGGCTCGACCGGCCGGTCGAGACCGCGGCGAACGCGTCCTTCGATCTCATCGAAGGGACAATCCATCGCAATCGACAGCCGCTCACGGCTGTTCAGCACGCCAGAGACCACCGGCATGTCATAGCCGATGACGTTGGTGAATAGCAGCGCCGTTTCAGCCTGATCCACCAGCGCGGCGATATAGCGAATGTCGACGGGTTTGGAAATCTCGACCAATTCGCCCGCGGCGCGCAGATCATCGAGGAGTTGCCGGAAGGTTGCGGCCATGCGTTGATATCTCCACCCAATAAGGGAAATCGTTATAACAAATTGAATTTTTGAGCATTGCCAAGGGATCGGCAAGGCCCTCAGGAAGGCTTTCCCGTAACGCGACAAACGCTCATCCGAAGGACGACTTACTGCTATAATAACCTCAGGCTCGCACATATGTCAGATCGACATTCGGTTTGCGGGTCGGGGATGGGGACACCGAATGCGAATTGAACGCTACGCACCGACTTGGCATAGCAAAGTTATCGACCTCGCCAAGGAAGCCTTCGGCGAGGGCTATTTCTCGAAACCCGGCGAGATTGCCGGCGACCCAGATACGATAATGCTGGTCAGCAACGAGACGGACGGCAGCCTGCTCGGCTTGGTGCAAGGCCGCCTGCTGCCTGAGAACGCGCTGGCGGAATATCTTGAACATAAGGTGAGCGATGTGCCGGACGAGGTCGCGGCGGCGGATCGCGACGGGGCGCTCGGCGTGATCGAAATCGTGGCGGTTGCCGAGAGTCAGCGCGGAACCGGGCTCGGCACGCGGCTCATTAGCTCGATGCATGACGCGTTGATCGGACACGGTGCCGACAAGCTGATCGTCAGCTTTAGGCACGGGCCCAGTGCCTCCCGCGTCGACGGCCTGATGAAAAAGCTAGGGTTCGAGCCGTGGACCCGCCTGCCGTCCTATTGGCAAGCGGAATGCGACGCCGGCGAGTTCAAATGCGTGGACCGGACGGACCACTGCACCTGCGAAGCGTTGCTGTATCGAAAATCGGTGTACTGAGGGGCTAAGCCGGCGTGAAAACGGCCGCCGGCATATGCCAAGGACCGAGCAGGGCATGTGCCACGGCGCGGAACCCATGGTCCGCTTCCCGCATCATACCGGGATAAAATTGCCTATTGAGCGGGCAATCGATCAAATCGGCCGGGCGGATTGAGTGGCCCAGCGACTTTTCGGTGCAATGCCAGCACAGCAGCAATTCCGGGCGGTTGCCCGTCGCCTTCATCCATAAATCCTCGCGGATCATGAACAAAAGCGGATCCACCGCGCCACAGCACTGGCAACGGTAATGGCCCAACGCCTCGCCCAGCGCGTCGTCGGCATGGCAATTCCCACAGCCTTCGGCGTGGCAGTGAAAATCGGATGTTTCGAACCTAATGGAAATCATACCCCCGCTCCCCAATAAGGTATGCGAAATCTAGCGCATACCGCATACACCGTCTGTGACGGCAAACACACCGAATATTGCGCGCAATATGGTTAACGAAACTTTGCTAAATTCCGACTTTGCCGATTGAAATGCTCGTTCGGTGAAAAGGAATGCAAAAAGAATGCCCCGCCGCGCTGTTCGGAGGTATGACGTCCAACAACGACGGCGGGGCGTACGGCTGCTCCATTGCGAAGATGGCAGGCCCAGAAGCAGCCGCACTATGGGATACGCACGCGAGCCAGCATTGGTTCACCAACCGGCCGGGCGCGCACGTCGATTTAAGGTCGTGACATCATGCCGTTAACGCTAAACTGACACCGCTACGGTAGATTTTATTCCGAGATTTCTTCGATGCAGGACGGAACGATGGAAGATTTGGTGAAAGAACAGGCGGCAACGCCGGCCTTGCGCCGCATTCGCGAGCACTTGCTGCGGGTAAAAGCGCCAATCGACCGGCAAATCCGCGAATACCCCACGCCGATCGCCGGCTGCGACGCACAGTTCAACTACCTTTTGGACGAACGCCGCCGGTTGGCGCACGACTTGAACCATCTTGAGGCAATCGAAGGCGGAGCGCCCGACCAGCTACGTCAGGCGCTGAAAAATTTCGTCACGGAATCGGACTACGCCGACGAAGACCTTCTCGGCTAACTGAGCGGCCGGTCAGGCTCGATGGATTCGACGCTTTACGCCACTTTCTCCAGCTTCTGCAGCGAGCGGAGATTTTTCGGCATCGGTTTGTCGCCGAAACTTGACGGCCAGTTGGTGTACGACACCTCACCGACATAGATGTCACCGCGCGAATCGATCGCCAGGCCGTGCGGCGCCATGAACTTGCCCACGTCCAGGCCCGGGCCGTCCTCACCGCCGAGGCGGGCCAGTAATTTACCCTCGTTGTCGACGACGCTGAGGCGCGGTCCCATGTTCGGGGCGCGCCGGTTCACGTTCATGCCCGGTCCCAACTCGCCGATGAAGCAATGCGGGCACTTGCCGCGCGGCATGTAGAGCCCACAGGGCCGGTGCAGGTTGTTCCATTGCGTTTCGTATTTGCCGTCGGTGTTAAACACCTGCACCCGGTGGTTCTCCCGGTCGGCGACGTAGATCCAGCCGTCGTCGTCGGCGACGATGTTGTGCACGATGTTGAACTGGCCCGGCTCGGTGCCGGATTCACCCCAGGTCTTCACCAGTTTCCCGTCGGGCGAATATTTGTGCACGCAGGCGTTGCCGTAGCCGTCCGAGACAAAGATGTGATTGTCCGGCGACAGCGCGGTATGGGTGCAGCGGTGGAAGGGTTCGCCGCTCATATAGGGCGCCGGCGTGCCCGGCACGCCGATTTCCAGCAGGATTTTACCCTCGGTCGTACATTTGTAGACCGCATGCCCGCCATCGTCGGTGCAATAAAGCATGTCGTCCGGCCCGATATGAATTCCGTGCGCCCGGGTGAAGACGTCCTCGCCCCAGGACCGCAGGAAATTGCCGTCGCGGTCGAACACCATCATCGGGTGGTCGCCGCGGTTGAACACGTATACCTGGTCCTTGCTGTCGACCCCGACCGCGGCCACGTCCCGAAATTCCCAGCCGTCGGGCAGCTTGGCCCAGTCTTCGACCACGCGATACCTGAAATCACCGCTTCCCAGAATAACTGACATGGCCGCTTACCCCTCGGGTTCGAATATGAATGGCAAGGCCCCATTGTCGGCGAATCCGGCAGCGCGCGCAAAGCCGGTGTGGCAAAACTGGTTGTTGCAATAAAAATTGCAGAAAATTCCAATTGTGAAAATTCTATTGCAATCAAATTTCGCGACTCGTATGCTTTTCGATGTCGCCGGCCGATGGACACCGGCGGGATTGGCAACGACGGGAGGCGTTCGTGAGCCTAACCACGCTCATCGAAAAGAATCAGGTTCGGCTGACCGACGCGGACCGGCGTCTGCTGAAAGCGTTGCTGGAAAGCCCGACCGAAGTTTCCTATCTGTCCACGACCGATATCGCAGGCCGTGCGGGAGTCCATCCGGCCACCGCCGTACGGCTGGCGCGAAAACTCGGATTCGGCGGTTACCCGGACCTCCGATCCTACCTGCAGGCCGACATCATCAATAAGGCGGAACCGGCGGACCGGATTCGCGAGAGCCTTTCGCACATGGAGGAGGGCGCAATACTCTCCGGACTGCTCCGGCATGAAACCGATACGCTGGACCGGTTGAACAGCCGCGAACTGCAGGCCAAGATCAATCAGGCCGCACGCGCGCTCATCGACGCGGGGCATATCTTTATTTTCGGCCAAGGCAATTCGACGGCGCTGGTGGAAATGATGGGCCGCAGGCTGCGGCGGGCCGGATTCCACCACACCATCCTCAACCATCAAGACCGGGAGTTGGCGGAAAGAATTCTGCCGATGAAGTCGGACGACGCCCTGCTGGCATTCGGCTTTCACTCGGTTCCGCGGGGAATCGCCACCTGCCTCAACCATTCGAGAAGGGTCGGGGCGACATCCATTCTCGTCAGCGATCTGGTCGCGCCGCTCATCAAGCCGGAGCCGGAGATTACCTTGATGGCCGATCGCGGCTTGGGGAGTGAGTTTCTTACGCTCACCGTGCCCATGGCGATCTGCAACGCGATCGTCCTGACGATTTCCCACCTGGACAAAGGGCGATCCATCGCGACGCTGGAACGGCTGGCGGAACTTACCCGGGAAATCCAGGAGGAGCCCCGGGCACGGCAGACGCTCTCGCTGACCGGTTCAGATTTGAGCGACGGTGAGTGAACGATGCTGGGATCCGCCGCACCGGAATTTGGGACGGCCGCGCCACGGCTTGAACGTTGGCGCAACAAATTCCTGTCACGCCTGACATCGGCGCAGTTTCTCATCGCGGTGGGCCTGCTGATCGTGCTGGCCTATCTGGTGATCTATCCACTGTTCGAGTTGATCTGGAGAACTCTTGTGTGGGGCGCCGGGGATCGCCGCTTCAACCGGAGCGCCGTCGAGGGCGAATTCACGTCGCACCACTGGTACGAAATATTCTTCGGTGGTTCGTCATCCTCGATGCTGCTCGATCCGCTGTGGAATACCATGGTCACCGGCGGCGCCGCGGCGGTCTTGGCGTTGTTGATGGGCGGTCTGTTGGCATGGGTGGTCGTCCGGACCGACATGCCGGGGAAACGATGGCTGCAGCCGGTCCTCACGCTGCCCTATGTGATCCCGTCCTTCGCCATCGCGCTCGCCTGGGAAACACTATTCAAAAGCCCCGCGGCAGGCGGGCAACCCGGATTGTTCGATGCGACCTTCGGGTTCACGCCGCCGGAGTGGCTGTCGTTCGGCGCCGTGCCGATCATCATCACCATGGCCATTCATTACTTCCCCTTTGCGCTTCTGCTGGTCGCAGGGGCCTTGAGCACCTTGGATTCACAGTTGGAGGAATGCGCTGAAATCCAAGGAGCGTCGCGCTTCCTGATTCTGCGGAAGATCACATTCCCGATCGTGGCGCCGGCGTTCCTGGCGGCCTTCGTTCTGACTTTCGGGAAAACCATCGGCACCTTCGCCCTGCCGTTTCTCCTCGGTGCGCCCATTGAATATTACACGTTGGCCACGATGCTCTTCGCCAACATCAAATTGGGCCTCGACGCGTTTGGCTACATCCTCGCGATTGTCTTGATCGTGATAACCGGCGCGACGATGTATTTCACCTTCAAGATCATCGGCACCAACTCGAAGCGTTTCGAAACGATCAGCGGCAAGGGATTCAAGGGCAATCTTACCCGCCTCGGCCGTTGGCGCTGGCCGGTGTTCGCCGCAACCTTCACGGTGGCGGCGCTCGCGGCGATCTTCCCGATCGCCTTGCTTGGGTATCAGACCGTGATGCTCGTCGATGGCCAATACGGGCTCGACAATTTCACGCTGCATTACTGGATCGGCGAATCCGACCCCCGCTACGCGTTCGGCGAACCCGGCGTCCTGCACAACGACGTCATTCTAGGCGCGACGTGGAACACCCTGAAACTGGCGCTCATCGGCTCCGTTCTGGCGGCGGTGATCGGCCTGGTCATCGGCTATATCGTGGTCCGCGGCCGGGTGCGCTGGCTCTCGAACCTGCTCGACCAGGCGGCCTTCATTCCGTTCCTGTTTCCATCCATTGCATTCGGGGCCCTGTATCTCAGCATGTTCGCCGAATCGCACGGCCCCATTCCCGCGCTCTACGGAACATTCACGCTGCTGGTGTTGATTTCCGTTGTGAACAAACTTCCCTACAGCGTGCGCACCGGTGCGAGCGCGGTCACGCAGTTGGGCCAGTCGCTGGAGGAAGCGGCGGAAATCCAGGGTGCATCCTGGTTCACGCGGTTCTGGCGCATCGTCGTGCCGCTGACCATGCCGGGGGTCGTGGCGGGCACGATGGTGAGCTTCGTCGGCATCATGCGGGAACTGACCCTGATTATCCTGCTGATCACGCCGTCGACCCGCGTGCTGATGACCGTCGGATTCAGATACATCGAAGAAGACCAAACCCAACTCAGCAATGCGCTTGTTCTGATCGTCACGGTCCTGACGATCATCGGCGAGCTGATCGTCTGGAAGCTCGGCAAGAGCAAACTCGAAAAGTTGCGCGACAAGACTCAGGATTGATAACCAGGATATTCGCCATGGGCGCTGCGATCGAAGTTCGCAATCTAACGAAACGATACGGCAAGATGACCGCGTTGGACGGCGTCTCGCTCGATATCGATGCCAACGAATTCCTGGTGCTCCTCGGTCCATCGGGTTGCGGGAAAACGACGCTGCTGCGGTGCCTGGCCGGGTTGGAGACACCCGACGAAGGCGAAATCCGGATCGCCGGCGACGTGGTATTCTCCGCCGAGCGAGGACTCTCGATGCCGCCGGGCAAACGTCAGATCGGCATGGTTTTCCAAAGCTACGCCTTGTGGCCGCACATGACCGTCTTCGACAACATCGGCTTCGGTCTGGGCATTCAGAAGCTTCCGCGCGATCAGATCCGGACCCGCGTGGACAATGTCTTGCGCGATCTCGCGATGGAAGGGCTCGGGGAACGGTACCCTTCCGAACTGTCGGGCGGTCAGCAGCAGAGGGTCGCGGTCGCGCGATTGCTCGCGACGAAACCGCCGGTCTTTCTCATGGATGAACCACTGTCCAATCTGGATGCCCGCTTGCGCATGGACATGCGGACCGAGCTCAAGCGCCTGCACATCGATTCAGACGCCACCACGGTTTTCGTGACGCATGATCAAGGCGAAGCGATGACGCTGGCGAGCCTCATCGTGGTGATGAACAAAGGCCAAATCGAACAACAGGCGGCGCCCCTCGACCTCTATCGGCAACCCGCCAGCCTGTTCGTCGCCGATTTCATCGGCATGCCGCGGATCAATCTCGTTTCCGCAGAGAGCGTCCAGGAAAACGGCCGGGGCTGGGCGAATGTGGACGATTTCCGGATTCCATTATTCAACGACGCGCCGCAAGGGCGTCTCACGATCGCAGCCCGGCCCGAGGACATTACACTCTCGCTGGAACCGCAGCCCGACGCCGTCGAATTCAAGGTGTATGGCGCGCTGTCCAGCGGCCCCGAATTGATGGTCCAGGCCCTACGGGGAAGCACAATGATCACGGTCCGCGGGTCACCACAGCAGGATGTGAAAATGGACCAGCCGATTTGGCTCACATTCGATCCATCCGCCATGAACCTTTACGACGAAAGCTCAGGGAAGTTGCTGGGCGCTCACCAATGAACCGGGCCTACCTGGTTCCAACAAGAAATATGGTTTGCAGCACAAGCCGTCCAACATAGGAGGAAACGCCATGATTACCCGTCATATTCGTAATACGGCAAAATCGATGCTGATCGTCGGCCTGCTGGCCGTGCCGGTCGGCGCGGCCAGCGCGGATGCGCAATCCGACTGGCTGAAGAAAGCACAGCTCGGCCCGCATGCGGGCAAACAGGACTGGAAGGCCATCGAAGCCGCCGCGAGGAAAGAAGGCAAGGTGACGATCTACTCGGTATCGTCGCGAATTTTCAAACTCCAGAAAGCGTTCAAGGAAAAATACGGCGTCGAGATCGAAGCCTTCGATATCTCGTCCAGCGTTCAACTTGAAAAATTCCGGCGCGAACGAAAAGCCGGACTCAACAATGTCGACGTATTGTTCAACAACGAGACGCCGATCCTGCAGAACGAATTTCTCTCGGCCAAGATGGTCTGGAATTTCGTCCCCGACAGCGTCGCCGGCCAACTGAGCGACGATGAGAAATCGCCGTTTCTCGTGCAACGCTGGAGCAGCCGCGTCCTCTTCTACAATGACGCGAAATATCCCAAAGGCGCGCCGGTCGACAATCTATGGGATCTGACCCGCAAGGAATGGAAGAGCAAGCTGCTCATGCCGAATCCGCTGGAGGGCTCGGTGATGGCGAACACGCTCCAGACCATCCTGCAACATCCCAAAGAAATGGCGGCGGCCTATCAGGCGGAATTCGGCAAACCGATCGAGTTCTCCAAGGGTCTGAAAAAGGCGGTGAAGAAGAATCCAAACCTCGGCAAAGCCGATGCATCCAAGGAATGGCTGTTCCGGTTGCTGAAGAACAAACCGACCTATGTCGGGTCGACGACCAAGATCTACAAGAACGCCGGCGACGTGAAGCAGGACAATCCGCCGTTGGCGATCACCACCTTCAGCAAAATGCGGAAATACAAGAAGGGCACATTGCAGGCGGCGCCCGCCTATGACGTTAAACCGGCCTTCGGTGTCGCCTATCCGACGGTTCTGGTTATTGCCGACCGCGCGCCGCACCCGAACGCCGCAAAATTGCTGATCCGCCATATGATGGAAGAAGGGTTCAAACCCTGGAACGTGGTTGGTGATTTCGCCGCACGCGCGGACGTGGCCAAGAAACAAATGGAGAAATTCAAGACTCCGCCCTTCGAGAAGCTCAACTTGTGGCCGATCGATCAGGAGCATGTGTACGACACCAAATACAGCTATCTCCAACTGTATCTGGCGCTTCGGAAATACGCCAAGAAATAGGCCGAAGCGAACCGGCCGGACCAATGCGCCGCGGTGTCGAACCGGACCCGCGGCGCGACTGCCTTGGCTCCCGGGTGCCGTCAGCGCCGGCAGCATTGTCGGGGCGTCACCGCTTACCCCAATGGGAATACGTTATGACAAGTCTAGTCCCGCTCTTTTCCTCACGGTTTCTATTCGTGCGGCATGGTGAAAGCGAAGCCAACGCCGAGAAAGTCATCGGAGGATCACGCGACGTGGCGCTGACGGACGTGGGCCGCCAGGAAGCAGCGGAAGCGGCCGCACGGCTCGCCAACGAACGGATCGGATCCGTCTTCGCAAGCCCGATGCTTCGCACGTGGGAAACCGCCGAAATCATCGCCGCGTCCAAGGAAGATTTGGAGGTACAAGCCGTCGCCGGCATTACGGAACGCCGATATGGTGTCTGGGAAGGCCAACCGAAAGATCAATTCGACCGCGCCCTAA
The DNA here is from genome assembly GCA_021774335.1 of Alphaproteobacteria bacterium. Lineage (GTDB taxonomy): Bacteria > Pseudomonadota > Alphaproteobacteria > UBA8366 > UBA8366 > JAJFJD01. The sequence goes on along the minus strand of JAJFJD010000047.1, from coordinate 15,017 downwards.
AACCCGACGGCGGTGAAAGCCCTGAGGAGTTCAACGCGCGGACAATCGAGGCGTTGCAGCCGGTCACCGGACGGTCGCCGGTGCTCATCGTCGCGCATTCCGGAACCTTCCGCGCCCTGCGGGTTCATCTCTTGGGGGTCGTCGCCTACGATTCGGTGCCAAACGCCCAGCCGATCGAATTCCTACCGCCCTCGTCAACGGGGGGAGCCTGGACGATCCAGCCCGTCGGTTAATCGCCTATACGTCCTTGGCGGCGATGATTTCCACCTCGATTTTCAGGTTGGGCCGCGCCAGCGCCTTCACGATCAATAGCGTCGCGCCGGGCTTGTGATCGCCCATACGGCGGTCACGGATCGCCTTATACGCGTCCTGATACTCGGCCTCGGTAAAGTAGGTATTGAGGCGAACGACATCGCGGAGCGTCATCCCGGCCGCCGCCAAAATTTCCTCAAGGCGGTCGAAGATCACCTCTGTCTGCCCTTCCACGCTATCCGGCGTCGTGCCGTCCGGCATGGTGCCGATCTGGCCATTCGAGATCAGCATCCGCGCTCCGGCGGGAACCTCGACGGCGTGCGCGTAGTTCGAACTGTGCGGATACAGCGTTTCCAATGTGTGAACCGTCAGCATGAATTCATTCCTTTCGGTGTGGGCGGAGTGCGCCGGCGGGAAAAGACAGCGCGCAGCCTTGCTGTGGCATACTGGGCAGTATGCAGTCATCCAAATCCATTCATGTCGTGTCCTGCCATGCCGAAGGCGAGGTCGGCGATGTCATCGTCGGCGGGGTCGCGCCGCCGCCGGGCGACACGCTGACCGATCAGGCACGCTGGATCGCCGAAGACCAGACGCTGCGAAACTTCATGCTGAACGAACCGCGCGGCGGCGTCTTTCGCCATGTGAATCTTCTGGTCCCGCCGAAGCATCCGGATGCCACGATGGGGTTCATCATCATGGAGCCGGTGCATACCCCGCCGATGTCGGGGTCGAACTCGATCTGCGTGGCGACCGTACTGCTGGAAACCGGAATCGTCCCGATGACCGAGCCCGAAACCGTGTTCATGCTCGAGGCGCCCGCCGGGTTGGTGCAGATCCGCGCCGAATGCCGCGCCGGAAAGGCCGACCGCATCACGGTGCGGAACGTGCCGTCTTTCGCCGCCGCGCTCGACGCTCCCCTTGAGGTCGCGGGCCACGGGACTCTGACGGTGGACATCGCCTATGGCGGCGACAGCTTCGTCATTGTCGACGCCACAGCACTCGGCTTCGCGTTAAAGCCGGATGAAGCGCGCGACCTGGCACATACCGGGGCTGCGATCACCGCCGCCGCGACCGAACAAATCGGCTTCGTCCATCCCGAACGGCCGGACTGGTCGCATATCTCCTTCTGCCAATTCACGCTGCCACTGACCCACGAAGACGGCGTGTTGACCGGCGTGAACACGGTGGCGATCGAGCCCGGCAAGCTCGACCGGTCACCCTGCGGCACCGGTTGCTCCGCCCGCATGGCCGTGCTGCACGCGCGCGGAGAACTGGCCGAAGGGGATCGTTACATCGGACGATCGATCATCGGGTCGCGTTTCGACTGCCGCGTCGAAGCAGTGACCGACATCGCCGGGCGGCCCGCCATCGTTCCGTCGATTTCCGGCCGCGCCTGGATCACCGGTACGCATCAGCACATGCTCGACCCGGACGACCCCTGGCCCGGCGGCTATCGGCTTTCCGACACCTGGCCGATGCCCGATTAGCCCCCGATCGCCGCTTCGCGATAATATCGGCCGCGCGGCGCAACCGTGCCGCCCAACTTCCGGTCCCCGAAACAGGAGCGATGTCAGGCCGTGGCGACGACAGATAAAAAGAAGGACGGCGCATCCGCGGCGCCGCGGCAGGGACCGCTTCACGGTATCCGCGTATTGGACCTGAGCCGGGTTCTCACCGGACCGTTCTGCTCGATGATCCTCGCCGACATGGGCGCGGAAGTCTGGAAGATCGAGGAACTGGGCCACGGCGATCAGACGCGGTCGATCCCGCCGTATGTCGGCGGCGAAAGCCACTACTACATGGCGATCAACCGCAACAAGACCAGCGTGGCGGTCGACCTCAAGACGCCGGAAGGCCGCGACATCGCGCTCGGCCTGGCGGCACAGGCGGATATCGTGCTGGAGAATTTCCGCCCCGGCGTGATGGACCGGTTGGGCCTGGGCTACGACACGCTGCGCGCCGCCAAATCCGATCTCATCATCTGTTCGATTACCGGCTTCGGCCAAACCGGGCCAATGTCGACCAAGCCGTCCTTCGACCTTGTAACCCAGGCATTGAGCGGCGTCATGAGCATCAACGGCGAGCCCGATGGCCCGCCGACCAAGCTCGGCATTCCCATGGGCGATGTCGGCGGCGGGTTGTGGGGCGCCATCGCCGTGTTGGCCGCGCTGCAGCACCGCACCGCGACGGGCGAGGGTCTGCATGTGGATCTCAGCATGCTCGACGGCTTGATCGGGTTGCTTGGGTATCTCGCCGAAATCCATCTCGTGACCGGCGAAAGTCCGGGCAGGGTCGGCAGCAGCCACCACAGCATCGTGCCGTATGGCCGGTATCCGGTGAAGGATGGCCACATTGTGCTGGCGCTGCATGTCGGCGGGTTCTGGCGCAACTTCTGCCACGCCGTCGGCCGCCCCGAGCTGATCGACGACGACCGGTTCCGCCAAACCGCGGACCGGCACGCCAACCGCACGATCCTGGAACCCATCGTGATCGATATTCTGGCGGAAAAAACGATGGCCGAATGGCATGAGATTCTGGATGCCGGCGACGTGCCGCATTCTCCCGTGAATTCCGTGGGCGACGCGCTAACCCATCCCGCGGTTAAAGCCCGGGACCTAATCAAAACGACCGATCACCCCAAGGCCGGCAAGGTCGACGTCGTCGGCTCACCGATCCAGTTCCTCAATGACCCGTTCCAATTCTCCTGGCGGGCCGCCCCGACGCTCGGTGCGGATTCACGAACCATCTTGCAAGACGTCCTGGGATACGACGACGCCCAGGTCAACGACCTCTTGAAGAGTGGCATCATCGAATCTTCCAATGATGGAGACAGTTAAGTGGCGCATGGCATAGCAACCGAAGAAGAACTTGAACGGCTACGCGCCCGGCTGGGGCAACGCATGGAAATCCGGGAACCGCCGCATCTGACGGAGGTGACCCGTGACGCGATCCGCCATTGGGCCTGGGCGACCGGCGACCGCAACAAGCTTTACCTGGACGAGGGCTATGCCAAACAGTCACCGGCCGGCGGCCTGGTGGCGCCGCCCTGCATGTTGTACGCGTTCAGCCGAATCTCGATCGGCTATCGCGGCGGTCTGCCGGGCGTACATTCCATGTTCGGAGGCTCGTGGTGGCGCTGGAAGGAGCCAATCCGGCTCGGGCAGGCGATCACCGCCGAAGTCACCTTCACCAAGCTCGACGAATTGAAGAGCCGTTTCGCCCGCCGCATGTTCAAGCAGGTCTCGGACATCCGCTTCGTCACCAATGACGGACTGGAAGTCGCCACATCTGAATCCTGGGGCATGCGCACTGAGCGCGACACCGCGCGCGAGAAAGGCAAATACAAGATGCTGCGGCCCGAACCGGTGTCGCAGGACCTGATCGAAGAGGTCACCAAACTCTACGCGAAGGAACAATGCCGCGGCGACGACCCATTGTATTGGGAGGATGTGCCGGTCGGGACGGACGCGCAATCGATCGTGCGCGGGCCCTATTCGGCAACCACGGCCGTCGCCTTCGAACAGGCCTGGGGCGGTTTGTTCGTCAAGGCGCATGGCTACTGGTACGACTATCTGGACCGTCATCCCGCCGCCGGCATACCCAACGCGTACGGCGTGCCGGAGCCGCCCGAGGCGGTCCATTGGGACGGCGAGTTGGCGCGCAGTGTCGGCGTGCCGGAAGCCTACGACTACGGCCCGGAGCGCATCGCCTGGATCGCGACGATGCTGACCAACTGGATCGGCGATCACGGTTTCCTGGAAGAACTGTATTGCGAAATCCGCCGCTTCAATCTCGTCGGCGACGTGACCTATTGCGAAGGCACCGTCACCGAATGCACCGAAATCGATGCGGACCGCGGCCGGCTTCGGCTCGACATCCGGGCGCGTGATCAACGCGATCAAGTGACGGCGAAAGGGTGGGCGGTCGTTCAACTGCCGCGGCGGCCAACCGACGGCGGCTAGCCCGTCCTAGATCGATGCGTCGCCGAGAAAGGCCCCGTCGGCGATCAGCCGGTCCTGAAGCGCCGCGACATCGAGCGTGGCCGGCGTGGCGCCTGCCTGCCGCGCCATTGCCGCCGCGGTGCCGACCGCCTGACCCATCGCAAAACAGGGCCCGCTGACCCGCAACGACGCCTGCCCGTCCTGCGTCGTCGATGCGCACCGTCCGGCCACCAGAAGGTTGGCTACACCGTCGGGCAAGGAGATGCTGTAGGGGATTTGGTGATAGCCGCGCCCGCGCAGGAAGGACCACTTCGTCACGCCCTTCTGATGCTGTTCGAGCGGCCAGCCGTTGCAGCCGATACGGTCGTCGAAATCGCGGCAGGACAGCACATCCTCGCCGGATAACACCGTCTTGCCGACGATGCGGCGGGTCTCGCGGATACCGATCTGCGGCGCGGTCTCCAGCAAATACGCATTCTCGAATCCGGGCACCCGGTCCCTCAGGAAGCGGAAGTATTCCTGCACCTGTCGTCGGCCCTCGGTTTCCGCATAACTCAGGTCGTCCCAGTCGCTGCCGTCGATCGGCGCGCCGTCACGGCTGATCTGCGTCAGGTTGGCGCGCCACTCACCCTTATGGGCCTGTGGATTGATAATGCCGGTCTTGCGCGGCAGATCGTAGTCACCCTCCGCTTCGGCAATCAGCGCGGAGAGGTTCGGCTTCCCTTCGGTCATCGCGCGGTCGTCGTCCACGTTGGCGAGCCGGAACATCGTCGTCGGGTAGGCCATGAACCCGTCGGCATTGCCTTTCGCACACGGGGCACCGGCCCAATGGGCGAGGTCCGCGTCGCCGGACGCATCGATGAACATCTCGCCCCGGATCGCGGCGCGGCCCGACTTGGTTTCGATCAACACCGCATCGATTCCGTCGTCCTCCATCGCGATCCCGACGGCGATCGCATGAAACCGGAGATCGACGCCGGCCGACTGCAGCAGATCGTCGGCGGCTAGCTTGTAGGCAGACGTGTCATAGGCCTGTGCCGCCGTGCCCGGCCCGCCTGCCGGATCCTTGACCGGATGTGGCGGGTTCAGCCCATCGAGCCGGTCCAGACGCTCAAGGATATCGTCGGCGACGCCACGAACGACCTGTTGGATGCTGCCGTTGATATGGGCGTGCAGACCGCAGAAGTTGGTGACCATCGCCGCGGTCCCCATGCCGCCGAGAAACCCATAGCGTTCGAGCAGGAGAGTCCGCGCGCCGGTGCGCGACGCGGCGACCGCGGCGGCGATCCCGGCCGGTCCCCCGCCAAGCACCACGACCTCGGCCTCGGCGACCAACGGCGTTTCACGGGCCGGTTCGGTAACAGTAGCCATCGCGCACCCCTTTTGCCCGAAATCCGCGCGCCGACCGCGCACGATTCACTTTCGTTCCGTGCAGATAGTTCTATTGACCGGAAGCGGGTGGCGCAAATTACGGCCGCGCTAGAGCGCGTTCACGGCGGCAGAGATGTCTTCTTCGAGTTTCTGGACCATGCGGTTATAGGAGTTATGAATCCACGAACCGTCGTATCTCATTTGATGGCTGTCGCGGTAGTTGATGCTAAACTTCCGCAGATCGTAGAGCACATCGACCACGATGTTGTGCTTGCCGCCGCCCCACTCGCGCTTGCCCATGAAAGAACCGTCTTTCTGATTGCTAAGCTGCCAGCCGTTCCGCGTGGCGGTCCGCTCGATGGTTGGGCGGACCTTCTCCATCGTCAGTGACTTCTTGGTGTAATAGCCGTAGTCGACATTATTGACTTTATGCATCTGTTCCGCCGAGCAGGCCGCGAGGAACAAGATGCCGAGGAAAACGGGGAGCGCCCGGAGAAGAGGACCCTTCATCGATTGGATATCCCTTTTAATGGAAGATCGGATAGCTACAATTCACAATGTAGCATTGATATTCCACTAGCTTAACATGTTCTTAAAGTTACGGCTGGCCCGATCGCCCCGCGCGACAATGGGCCGCGACAGCAGCCGCGGCGTGGCTCAAGGGCTGGAAGCGCGCGTCACTTTGCCTTTGCGGATTTCCGCCGTTTTCGCCCGTAGAGCATCGATCAACCCATCGGCCCCGCGCCCATTGCGTTTGATGACGGCGGCGATTTCGGACCGGTAGAGCTGGGCCTGGCTGATTCCGAGAAGGGTAATGTCGATGATGGCGAGCCGGCCGTCGCGTTCGCGCAACCGCCAGTTGATCTTGACCCAGTCCGCGCCCTCCCGGTTAATCTGGCTGCGCAGGATGATCTGGTCCTTTTTGACCATCCGGTGACTGGTAAAGCGGATGATGTCGCTGATATCGGAATCGACGCGCGGCCCGAAATAGATGACCCGGTTCGTATAGGTCTGGACGATCAACTCCTCGAACTCACGCATATAGAGGCGTTTCTGTTCCGCGGACAATTTGTCCCGCACGGGGCCCAAGACGAAGTTCGCGATCGTCGGGACATCGAAACCGCGCCGGAACTCGACGCGCAGGTCATCGGCGATTTCCGTACGCGTGCGATCGTGCTGGCGCAGAATCTTAGCGGTGCGGAGCACCCCGTCCGTGATGAATTGTTTCGCGCGGGCGATGTCCGGATTGGCGGAGGCCGGTATCGCGACCACCAGGGGCGCGGCAAAGGCCGCGACGACGACTAAAATCTGCGCAATCTGCCGAATCATCAAATCTCTCATATCTCGTTACCGTCATCATGTCGGGCTAGCCGCCCCAAGCATGCCCCTGATACCGCACTGGTTATGCACGTTCGCCTGCCACCCTGGCAACGCCGCAGATTTGGCGGCATCCCGCGGCGGCTGGGACCATTCCGGACTCAGTCAGACGCCATAGATGATATCGACCGACCTGCTGTCATAAATAGTAACTTGTCATTAAAATACACCCCTAAATTTCAATTTCTTCGACGGCGGCGACATTAGCAATCAACGTTGCTATGATGCCGCTGCCTTCGGTATGCATCCCATGGCCGTGCCCGCTATGTGCCGTCAACCATTAGAGGGGTCGGGAAATGACACATGGTTTTCAACGCTTTGGAATAATTCTTGGTCTTTTGGTCTTGGTCGCCGCTTGTGGCGGGGAGATTCACCGCGTGGACTCGGTTGGATATGGCTACGGACCACAGAAAGGCGTCACGCTTGCGCAGATGCAGGCAGCCATCGAATCTTCGGCGACGGGACGAGGCTGGCAGATCAGCAACGTCAAACCCGGTAGCTTCGTCGCCAAGCGTGCCTGGGGCGCGGGTAAGCACAATGTCGCCGTCACCGTTTCCTATGACCCGAAGACCTTCAGCATTCGATACAAGGATAGCCAGGCCATGGGCTACGATGGACGATTCATCCACCACACCTACAACGACATGGTGAGCGAACTGGAAGAGTCCATCCAGACATCCGTCTCCAGGTTGAAAGCGCAAGGATCGGCGGCCTAGCCCGCGACGGCGTCCCGTGAATCACCCTCCAAACCGCCCTATCGGATGGCGGTACCTGAGCGAAGACGCATATCGGGACCAACCGGTCCCAGACGGCGCGTGGCCGTTGGCGACGGTCATGCATGGCGATCACGGCCCGTCCGCCGATCCCTGGCCGCAGGTCCACAGCGGCCTCGACCCGTTCGACGCCTCGCCGACAATCGAGGCTTTCTTCGCCACGACACCGCCAAAGTACGAGCGCGACAACACATTCGACCTGGCGATCACCGATGACCTCATTTTCGCGGCATGCCGGTCCGTCGAAGACCCGGACATCCCCCTGGCGAAACGTTCCCTCGATCTGTACAGCGGACTCGTCCGATTGTTACAGGCGCGCGGCTATCCGCATATCCTGCGCGTGTGGAATACGGTCGAGAATGTGAACGCGGATTTGCGCGGCCTCGAACGGTATCGGCATTTCTGCGCCGGCCGGCACGACGCCTTCGCCGCACTCCGCCCTGATCTGGCAGAATTCTATCCCGCCGCCAGCGCACTCGGCGCGACCCGCGGCGGACTGAACGTATACTGTCTTGCCGCGCAGGCACCCGGTATCCCGGTGGAGAACCCGAACCAGATGAGCGCCTTCCACTACCCATCGGAATACGGTCCGCGCAGCCCATCCTTCTCCCGGGCGCTCCTAAAACGGTGGGACGCCGGGACGGACCTATTCATTTCCGGCACTGCCAGCATCACCGGTCACGCCACCCAACATGTCGGCGACCTGACGGCGCAGGTGGGCCTGGCGCTCGACAACGTCGAAAAGGTAATCGGAACCGCCGAACAAGCGGCGCACAAGCCCTTCGCCGCGTCGTCCCAACGCTTTTTCAAAGCCTACATCCGGCACGCGAAAGATTTTCCCGCCGTGCGGGACATTGTCACCCAGCGGCTCGGCGACGGGGCGCAGGTCATGTATCTGCAAGCGGAAATTTGCCGGCTGGACCTGTTGTTCGAGATCGAAGGCGCTCTATCGACGTAAATCGGCAGCCGTTACGCCGGTTTGTGCGCCGTATATTCGCTGAACACCCGAATGACGACATGCTGCGACGGTCCTTCGAACCCGACCGCGGCGAGGGTCGATACGACCTTTTCCGGCGGCACGCACATATCGAACGTATCCCAGCAATACTCGTACAAGAGTGTCGCCGCCTTGCTGCCGGTAAAGACCCGTGTCAGGACCGGCACCACATACCGCATATGCGTCTTGAGGCAGAACCGCACGAACCCTTTGCGCGGCGGCGTCAATTCCATGAGCAGAAGCTTGCCCCCCGGCTTCAAGAGCCGCAGGTATTCGCGGAAGGTCACTTCCAGATCGGCGACATGCCGCAGCGCAAAGCCCATGCACAAGAAATCGACCGACTCGTCGGCGATCGGCAGCGCCTCCGCCTTGCCCACGACAGGAGCGATGGTGCGGCCGCCCGCGACCGCTTCGGAAATCATGCCCAGGCTCGGGTCGATGCTGAAGACATGGCCGGACGGTCCGACGATTTCCCGTGCAATGCCGGACACCAGCCCGGTGCCGCAGCCCACATCGGCCATGCGCATGCCGGCCTGCAAGCCCGACCGGACCAGCGCCTGACGGCGATACCAGCGGTCCGAGCCGAAACTCATCCAATTGTTAATGCTGTCGTAATGCTCGGCGGTTTCTTGGAATGCCGATTTTAGATACCGCTGACGCTGCGCCTCGTCGGTATAGTAGCGCGACAACACCGGATGCGGCGCGACGCGATTCTCATCCACTTGCAACGTCACATCCCTGCCCTGACATTTTCCCGGCGCTGCGGTGCAATCCTGCGGAATGATAGAGGGCGGTATCTGTTTCCGATAGCCTCTTGTCACGGATGCGGTATAAAAAAAGGGTGATGCAAACCGAGGAAACAGCTCCCTATGATGTCGCCGTAATCGGCGGCGGCCCTGCCGGCGCCACCGTCGCGGCCCTGCTGGCGCAACGGGGCCGCAACGTGGCCCTGTTTGAAAAGGCGACCCACCCGCGCTTTCACATCGGTGAATCGCTGCTACCCAAGAACATTCCGATCCTGGAGCGTCTCGGCGTGTTGGACGCCGTCAAGGCCATCGGCATCCATAAGCCGGGGGCGGAATTCGTTTCACCTGACCACGACTCCCGCCAATGCTTCCTATTCAGCGACGCCTTGGACCCAAATCCGCCCCACTCCTATCAGGTACGGCGATCCCAGTTCGATGCCATTCTGCTCAACAATGCCCGCCGAAAGGGTGTCGCGGTGCGGGAAGGATGTGCGGTATCGGCAATCGCCTTCGATGACAAAACTCATCGCCTTACACACGAGGCGCATGACGGCACGACAGAATGCCAGGCCCGGTTCGTGATCGACGCGTCGGGCCGCGACGGTCTGATCGCGCGCCACATGGAAGTCCGACAACGCAACAAATCACACAACAGCGCCGCCATGTTCGCACATTTCAAGGCCGTGCCGTCCGAAGCGTGGGAAACGCCGGGAAATATCGCAATCTACTGGTTCGAGCACGGCTGGATCTGGTTGATCCCGCTGAACGACGGCCTGACCAGCGTCGGCGCCGTCTGCATGCCGGATTACCTCAAATCCCGCGAAGGGCCGCTTGACGAGTTCTTTTTCCAAACGCTGCGTCTCTGCCCAAAGGTTTGGGATCACCTGAAAGACGCGGAGGCGGCTACGCCGATCCGCGCCGCCGGGAACTATAGCTATTCGGCGACCGAGGCCTTCGGCGAACGCTACCTGTTACTGGGCGACGCCTATGCCTTCATCGATCCGGTGTTTTCCAGCGGCGTGTTCCTGGCGATGAGCAGCGCCGAATTGGCGGCGGATGCCATCGACAAAGGCCTCGACTGGCCGAAACGCGCGACCCGATACCTGCGCACGTATCAACGACGCATCGATCGCGGGATCGCCCGTTATTCCTGGTTCATCTATCGATTCAACACCCCCGCGATGCGCACCCTGTTCATGGGACCAAGAAACGTTCTCGGCGTCCGAGCGGCGGTGGTCTCCTTGTTGGCTGGCGATATTTATCGACGCGGCGGGTTGAGTTGGCGTCTCGGCATCTTCCGATTGCTGTTCGGCGCTTCCACGCTGGTTGCGCTCAAGCGCAGCCGGAAATGGGAAGACCGCCGCCGCCGGTTCCGGTCGATCATCATGGCCGATGACGAAGTCGCCGAGAGATCGTAGAGGCTGATTTGGGCGAAAACACCCCGCCGGTAACGGCCGTTATTCCCTTCTACAACGAAGTCAAAACCGTTGCCGGCATCGCCGAGCGCACCGCCAAGTATGTCGATCATGTCGTCGTGGTTGATGACGGCTCGACCGACGGCTCCGCGGAAACCTTGAGCGGGCTCGATGTGCATATCGTGCGGCACCCGGTAAACCGCGGCAAGGGCGCCAGCCTTCTGTCGGGTATCGAGGCGGCTCGCCGGTTGGGGTCCGAATTCGTCATATCGATCGATGCGGACGGCCAGCACCCGCCGGAATACATCCCGGAACTGCTGAAGAAGGCCGAGGCAGAGACCCTGGTCATCGGTGCCCGGAAATCAACGGCCGATCCAATGCCGTCCATCCGCCGATTTGGAAACCGGACCGCAAACTTCTTCATCTCCTGGGCATCGGGCTGCTGGATTCACGACACGCAATGCGGGTTCCGCATCTATCCCGTTTCGCTGATCAACCGCGTGCCTTTACACCGGCAGCGGCGCAGCGGGTTCGTCATGGAAAGCGAAGTGCTGATCGAGGCCTGCCGCGCCGGATATTCCATCGCAAGCGTCCCGGTCCCGGCGCTTTACGCCAGCGTACTGCAACGGCCAAGCCACTTCCGGCCCGGCTTCGACGTAACCGCGATCGTCTTTATGGTGGGGGCCAAGCTGTTGTCCCGCGCAATGTACTTTCCGGGCCTGATCCGATGCCAGAAACAGCGGCTGCACGCGACGGCACAAGAAGCTATCTTGAATTAATTTGCGACTCACGGCACTTTTACGTCCTGCAACTTTGCTCGAAGGAAGATATTCATGCCCGCCCCGATTACTAAAATTTTTATAGGTCTGGTCATGCTGCTCGCCGTGGCGAGTTGCCGCAACGCCACGGTGTATAACGTAGAGAGTCTCGCAATGAACGCCCCGCCCCGCGCATCGTTGACCGATGTCGAGCGCGCGATCAAACAGGCCGGCGCGTCGCTCGGCTGGCAAATGCGGAAAGTCGGCTCGGGACATATCGTGGCGCAATTGCCGGTCCGGACGCATACCGCCATTGCGGACGTGACCTTCACGACGAAGGAATTCTCGATCCGCTACAAGGATAGCTCGAACCTTAAATACGATGCGTCGACCAATACGATCCACTCGAACTACAACAGTTGGGTCCGGAACCTGCAGAACGCGATCCTGTCGCAGACTGCGGCCCTGTCCTAGAACGCAGTATCCGGTTTAGCCGAGCCCGCCACCGACCGCGATGACCTGGCCGGTGATGTAACCGGCCTTGTCCGACGCGAGGAAACCGACCAGGTCGGCGACTTCCTCCGGTTGGCCGGCGCGCTGCATCGGGACGAGATTCTCGATCCGGTCTTTGGGGAACTGTTCGCTCGTTTCCGGCGTCGCGATGACGCCGGGCGCCACGACGTTGCCGGTCACGCCGCGGCTCGCATATTCCAACGCCAAGGATTTCACCGCGCCGTGCAGACCTGCCTTGGCGGCGGCGTAATTCGCCTGACCCCGATTGCCGATCAAACCCGATACGGATGAAATCGCAATCACCCGCCCCCAGCGCGTCCGGACCATCGGCAGCAGCAACGGCCGGATCACATTGAAGAACCCGTTGAGCGAGATATCCACCGGCCCAGACCATTGTTCCCGGGACATGCCGGCCAACGGCGCGTCGTCCGGCCGCCCCGCCGCGTGAACGAGAATCTGTATCGCAGGCCCGTCGGGCAAGGTTTCAAGCGCCGCCTGAACGGCCTTGTCATCGCGAATGTCGAAGGAGAGCGGCATGGCCGACCCGCCGGCATCAGTGATGTCCTGGACGGTTTCCAACGCCCGTTCTGCGTGCCGGTTGCCATGCACGATGACCTCCGCGCCGGCCGCCGCCAATGTCCGGCAGATCGCACCGCCGATATGACCGCTGCCGCCGGTGACGAGCGCTCGTTTCCCGGCCGGGCTCATCGGAAAATGATCCCGCATTCGCCTTGCATGATGTCGCGGTCCTCCGCGGTGATCATGAAACGATAGGCGGTGCTGCTGGAATCCGCATGAAGGCGCGTCGCGTGGATCATAAGCGGTTCTTCCACCGCGCCGAGATCGACCGTCTGCCACGACAGACCCCGCAACAGGACCACCTGGCCGGCGCGCACCGGCGTTTCCGCCGCCAGCGGGCCATGGACCGCCGCCGCCTGCGCCCCGTACTCGGCACCGCAAACTGCGTGAAGCATGCCATGCCGCCGCAACGGATTGTCGTCCCGGAGATGGCTCGTCGCCGAGCAGAGAATGGACTCGTCGTCATACCGGACGACGTGGTCCAGCAATACCATCGGTCCAGCATGCGGGACGAGCGCGCTGATGGCGGCGCGGTCTAGCACGGCAACACCGAGAGCGCGAGCTGACCGTGGGGCCCATAGGGAATGCGCAGCTCAGCCGCGTCGCCGCGCGCGATCGCTTCCAACAACGGGATCGCGCGCGCCGCGGGATTCACACCCCACAACGGCCGCAGGCCGTCCGTCTTGGGCGGAGTGACAGCGCCCGTGGCGTGCGGTTCAAATGTCGCGGAAAGCCGCGCCACACCATCGCTATCATCTGCCGGTGCAAGATCCAGCGCCACGCCGAACGGCGCACCGACCGGGCTGACCGCGTCCAACGGTTCCAGGAACGGCACCTCGCATACGACCAACAGAACCCGCCGGGACTCGCACTGAACCTGGGCCAGGGCCTTGAGCAGACTGGCCGGGAAGGTGTCGCCGGCCGCCGCGATGCTGGAGCACGATTGATGCGAGCCGCTTGCAATCGACCAATACCCAACCGCCACGTTATGAACCGAGTTGTGAAAATCCGTCGGCGACACATACCGTTCGGGCGTCGCGAGTTCCTCGAGAATCCGTTGCACAACCGGGCCGTCGCCATGGGCCCAGCCAAACACGACCGGCAATCCCTTGGCGTCATCCTTGGCGTCATCGACCGCCTCCTGCGCGACCGCCAAGGCCAGTCGCACTGCCGGGCTGGTACGGCGGCGTTCGCGCGGGCTCAACCCTTCCGGTGCCGGCGCCTCCACCGAGCTAGGCTCATACTCGGCGTTGCCGGCGAGCACGTCACGCGCGGCGGACCAACCGGACAGACCGGGGCCCAACAATCCGACGCCGGCGATACGCGCTTCGATCATGTCGGCATACCAAGCAGGATGCTGCAATTGCTGCCGCCGAATCCGAATGAATTGTTCAGGGCATAGCGCACGGTGCCATCCGCGGCATCCGGTTCGATCCTGGTATGAAAATCCGGGTCCAGGCGTTGCAGATTCGCGTTGCCGGGGATGAATGATTTTCGCATCGCGAGGCAACAAATTGCGATTTCCAGGATGCCCGCAGCACCCAGCGTGTGCCCGGTTGCCCCCTTGGTAGAACTGCACCGCTGACCGTCGCCGAACAGCCGACCGACCGCGGCATCCTCTGCCTGGTCGTTCTGCCGGCTGCCCGTGCCATGCAGATTGATGTAGTCCACCTGCGCCGGCGTGATGGCCGCACGGTCGAGCGCCGCCCGCATCGCCATCTCTGCGCCAAGCCCATCGGGATGCGGCGCGGACATGTGATAGGCATCGGCGCTTTCGCCATACCCCAGAACAAGCGCGATGGTCTCGCCGTTGACCGTATCGGCCCGCTCGAGCAACGCGAACCCGCCGGCTTCACCGATCGAAATGCCGCCACGGTCGATATCGTTCGGCCGGCTCGGCACGGCATCGAGAAGTTCGAGCGAGTTGAAACCGTAAAGCGTCAACAAGCACAGCGTATCAACCCCACCGACCACCGCGGCATCACACACGCCGGCCTGGATCAACTGCGCCGCGTCGGCGAAGACCTTGGCTGAGGACGAACAGGCGGTGGACACGGTCGCCGCCGGGCCGGACAGGCCGAGATAGGACTGCACAAAACTTGCCAGCGAATGATGGTCATAGGTCTCAGCGAAGCGAAAATCCGCCGGCAACGCGCCGGTTTCCGTATCGCGCCGGGTGAAGGCCATCTCAGCCTCGCGAACGCCGGAGGTCGACGTGCCGAGCACCGTCGCGATACGGCCCGCACCATGCCGCTCGATCGCGCCCGCCACCGCATCGGCAAAGCCGTCGGCGCG
>JAJFJD010000046.1 GCA_021774335.1 Alphaproteobacteria bacterium | reverse complement strand
CTATTTCCCCTTCACCGAACCGTCGGCCGAGGTGGACATCCAATGCTCGCGCGAGGGCGGCACGCTCAAGATCGGCAAAGGCGACGATTGGCTTGAGATCGGCGGCTGCGGCATGGTCCATCCGAATGTACTGACCGCCTGCAACATCGACCCCGAGGAATACCAAGGCTTCGCCTTCGGCCTCGGCGTCGAACGCATGGCGATGCTGAAATACGGTATTCCGGATCTCCGGACGTTCTTCGAGTCCGATCTGCGCTGGCTCAAGCATTACGGATTCCTGCCGCTCGAGGTTCCGACGCTGATCCGCGGGCTCGTCCCCTAGTCCCAATCCCGGACCACCATGGCGTGATCCGGCTGCAACACCCTGGCCGGGTAAGGGGTATCCGGCGTTACCGGGCTTGCGATTCTCCGCGCGTTTCCTTATATCCCCTATCCCCGGCTCGGGATTTATCCCGGCTGTGAAGAACCGCGCAGCGCAACTCTGCTGCATGACACATGAGGCTAAATCCATGCGTTCGATGCGACGCCACATCGCTAGCGTTACCAGCGGACCCAGGATAAGCGGGAGCCTCATATCATGTTCAATCGCAACATCTATAATGTCGACGAGGTCGATCGATTAATCGACCAGGTAGCCTCCGACGCCACGTCGGACGCTGTCGATACGTGGCTGCGCCGCACCGCGCGCCAGTGGATTCTTACCGAACATCCGGATGTCCTGCGCCTCACGATCGATCGCGAGACTGACGCCGTTCTGCTCATCGACACTTATCCGCCGGAGGCATCGCGCCGCCGCCTCGGTGTGACCGCGTCCGAGCTTCCCGCATGGTGCCGCAAGGCGCTGGATGAGCGTCGCGAGGTTCACTACGTCCATCTCGGGGCCGCATTGGAGAAGAAACTCCGCCGCGTCATCGAGTATCTCAACGCTGAGGGCGGCAAAGCGGTCGGTGGCAAGCTTGAACATCTCGATTATGACGCCGCGCAGGCGCTGACGCGTGTTTGGCGTCGCAACCAATGGATCTTAGCGCAGCGGCAGGCCGGGGTCCGGCAAGTCTATCGCGGCGACGACGGCGTTCGGATCGTGCAGTTACAGTCGGCCGACAGCCTGGCGGACGAAGGTAATCGCATGAATCATTGCGCCGGCGGCTATGCCTATGAGCTTGAGAACGGCGACTGCGAAATCTTTTCGCTGCGCGATGCCGACGGCAAGCCGCACGCGACCATCGAGGTGGTCGACGGGAAGAGCGTCGAGCAGGTGAAGGGCCGCGCCAACGGGCATATCGATGCAGCGGCGCGCCGACACGTGCGTTCGTTCATCCGCACCCGCGGTTACGATATCGGCGGCGACCTCTGGAACATCGGCGAGCCGGTCGCGGAAGGTAATACGCATGCCCTGAAGAACTATCTGCGCTCGGACGCAGGTCGCCGGGAGCTGCGCCGATTTGTCTTCTCGCACAGCGATCCGATCGGTCGCGCCGATCTGGTCGCGATGATCAGTTCGGTGCACTACCGCGAGGAAAACCTCTCGCTGGATGACCGCAGTATCCTGCACGACGTGCTGCTGCCGCCGCGCGACGATCCCGTCCGGCTGCGCCGCGTTGGGACGTATCATGTGTATGACGCCACTTTGCCGCTGGTTCGCGTCGAGGTGGCGTCCGCATGGCTCACCCTCGCGGCGGGCGGTGTCTTCGATGGGATCGACGGCGTGCGCGAGCGTTACGCCATGCTGCGCGATCGTGCGGAAGGAGCGCTCGCCGCGCTGGCGTTCCAGGATCCCGACCGGCTCTTTCTTCTGGGACGCGTGGCGTATTGGAATTTGGAGGCGTGCGACGGCTGGGTGTCCCCGGCCGACCTCGTAACCAACACCGCGCTCGATGTGTTCCCGGCGATCCACCGCCGCCACGAAGCGCTGCGCCATCGCGTCAACCGGCAGAAGGCGCGCTCGGTGGGACGTTATGCCCCGGCGAGCGACGCGCATCGAGATTTCCGCCGTGTGCTCGATGGTTCCTGGGCGGAAATGGTCATCTGACGGTATAGTGGGCCGCCGGGCGGGGCTGCCCCTTGCATAGGCCCTCGGAAATGTGGAATAAGCCGCGCGGCGCGGCGTTTTGCCGGAAACCGCCGTCGCACCGCGTTGGCTGGAGAATAGAATGAAATTCACCCTGTCCTGGCTCAAGGACCATCTGGATACGGACGCCTCGCTTGACGAGCTCAGCGAGCGGTTGACCATGCTCGGCCTCGAGGTCGAAGGGATCGAGGATTCGGCGGCGGCTTTCGCACCGTTCCACGCGGCCAAGGTGATCGAGGCCAAGCCACATCCCGATGCCGACCGCTTGCAGGTCTGCATGGTCGATACCGGCGCGGAGACCGTGCAGGTAGTCTGCGGTGCGCCGAATGCCCGCACCGGAATGACCGGCGTCTTCGCGCCGTCCGGCGCGCATGTCCCAGGGACCGGGATCGATCTGAAGAAGACAAAAATCCGCGGCGTCGAATCGAACGGCATGCTGCTGTCCGCACGCGAGCTTGGTCTATCGGACGATCACGACGGCATCATCGAACTGCCGGACGATACGCCGGTCGGCAAATCCTATGTGGAGATCGCGGGCCTGGACGATCCGGTCATTGAACTGGCGATTACGCCGAACCGCGGCGATTGCCTCGGCGTGCACGGTGTGGCGCGCGACCTGGCGGCAGCGGGGCTCGGGACATTAAAACCGTTCGACGCATCGCCCGTGCCCGGCACCTTCGACAGCCCGGTGCAGTGGCGGCGCGACCTGCCGGGCGACGCGCAGGATGCCTGCTCGATGGTGGTCGGCCGCGCCTTCCGCGGGGTCAAGAACGGGCCGAGCCCGCAATGGCTGCAGGACCGGCTCAAGGCCATCGGCCTGCGGCCGATCTCGGCGCTGGTCGATATCACGAACTACGTCACCTTCGATCTAGGGCGCCCGCTGCATGTCTTCGATCTAGCCAAGGTCGACGGCGACCTGACCATGCGCTTCGCGCGCAACGGCGAAAAGGTCGAAGCGCTCGACGGCGAGACCTATACGCTGGATGAGGGCATGACCGTGATCGCCGACGCCAACCAGGTGCAGGGCATCGGTGGCGTCATGGGCGGTGCAGTGTCCGGTTGCAGCGAGGAAACGACCGATGTTTTCCTAGAAGTTGCCTTGTTCGATCCGATCCGTACGGCGATGACCGGCCGCAAGCTGGGGATCCAGTCCGATGCGCGCTTCAGGTTCGAGCGGACGGTGGATCCGCAGTCGGCTGAGTGGGGCGCCGAGGTGGCGGCCCGCATGATTCTTGATCTCTGCGGCGGCGAAGTCAGCAATCCGACCGTTGCCGGGGCTATACCGGATTGGCAAAGGCAGGCGAACCTGCGTGTCTCGCGATTGGAGAGTTTCGGCGGTGCCGCGGTGTCCGAAGACGGCGCGGTAACGATCCTCGATCGTCTCGGGTTCACGCCGGCGGCGTCGGGCGGTGTTATCGCGGTGGGGATTCCGTCGTGGCGACCTGACGTGGAAGGCGAGCATTGCCTTGTGGAGGAGGTCCTGCGCGTTCACGGCTATGACGAGATCCCGGCGGTGCCGATGCGCCATGCCGGCGCGCTGCCGCAACCGGCCCTAAACGGCGGGCAGCGCCGCGCGGCGCTCGCCAAACGGGTTCTGGCAGGGCGCGGCATGATGGAAGCCGTAAGCTGGTCCTTCATGGGCCGGGATGAAGCGGCCTTGTTCGGCGATCTGCCCGATAGTTTGGCGCTCGCCAACCCGATCAGCGCCGACCTGGATGTCATGCGTCCGTCGATCCTGGGCAACCTGTTGAGCGCCGGGACGCGGAATGCCGATCGCGGCTATCCCGATGTGGCGTTGTTCGAAGTCGGTCCGGCCTGGCGGGATGATTCGCCGGACGGACAGGATTTGATCGTGGCCGGACTGCGGCAAGGGAATTGCGGCTCGCGCCATTGGGACCAAGCGGCGCGTGGCGTCGATGCCTATGACGCCAAGGCCGATGCGCAGGCGGTGTTGGCGATCGCCGGCGCGCCGGTGGATAAGCTGCAGGTCACGACCGATGCACCGGGCTACTACCACCCGGGCCGCTCCGGCGTGTTGCGGCTGGGTCCGAACGTGCTGGCCTATTTCGGCGAACTGCATCCCGCTGTCCTGCGGCGTCTCGGATCGGGCGCGGCGACTGTGGGCTTCGAGGTGTTCCTCGACCATGTGCCGACCCCCAAGGCGAAGGCCGGACGCACGCGCCCGGCCCTGAACGCATCGCCGTTCCAGCCGGTCGCCCGAGATTTCGCCTTCGTCGTCGATACCGATATCGCCGCCGATTCGGTGGTGCGGGCGGCGCAAGGGGCCGACAAGGGGATGATCACCCAGGTCGGCGTCTTCGATTTGTTCGAGGGGAAATCGCTCGGTGAGGGGCGCAAGTCGATTGCCATTTCGGTGACCCTACAACCGACCGACCGGACCCTGACCGACGCGGATATCGAGGCGGTTAGCGCCAAGATCGTCGCCAATGTTGAGAAGCGGACCGGCGGCACTTTGCGCGGCTGACCGCCCTTTTCCCATTAAAATGCGCTGTTTTGCGCCCGGATTAAGACAATTTTAACTGCGCTGGCAGTTGACTAGGCGCAGGGCCGATTGTATCTCCGGTGCTGGCTTCCCGCCTCGCTCGCGATCGTCCCGTCCAAACGGTCCTCTGCGATGGGAAGGGTCAAGAAATGGCGGACAAGGTGCGCAAGCATTCCTATGTAATTCCATGTTCCAGTGATTTCCGCGACGCGGTGCTCGCGCTTGCGGCAAGCCGCGACGTCAATGTGGGCGATATCGCGCGGTCGGTCATGCTGGTAATTCCGCCTGAGATCATCACCGCCTGTCCCGACCCGGGTGAGCCTGGCCCCAAGGACCGCGAGACCGTGACCCTTAAGTCCGGCCCCAACAAGGGCAAGCCGTGGCGTCGGAAGCCGCGCCTGCAGGCCCGCCTGCCGAAAGGTCACGACGTTCAGGACATCCGCAAGGCCTTCGGTGTCGCGCTCGCGATCAACATGAAGGAGATCACGGTCACGCTCGAAGACGGCCGCGCGCCCAAGGCGAAGGAACGGGTCCGCGAGCTGAACGATGAGATCGAGCGGCTGCGCGCGGCGATGTCCGTGATCGCGCAGGAACCGTTGATGCAGGGCGTGCGCAATTCGGAAGAGGCGTTTTTCGTGCTGGGCTTCGCGCCCGGCATGAAGCCGTCGCAGGCGGAGATCAAGGCGCGGTTCCGCATGCTGGCGACGATCCATCACCCCGACGCTCCCTTCGGCGACACCCGCCGGATGAGCCAGCTCAACCAGGCGATGACCTGGCTGCGTGCGGGCGCAGCGTAACCTCCCAAGCTTTCGCGCTTTTTCTGCAGACCGCGACGCGAAATCGTCTTGGCAGCTGCGCCATGACATCCGATGATGGCGGCCGGTTTGGATGCGCCTACAGAGGAGAATGTCGATGAGCAGCGTTGCAGTGGAGTCCGGCGGTCAACCTGAAACGCAGGACGACTGGTATGAGATCGCGGAACGCGTGTTGCCCGGGGCAGGCCTTGGCGGCTATGCGCTGCCCGAGGCCGAACGGTTCGTGATCCGGCGCGGCGAAGGCTGCCGCCTGCTGGGATCGGACGGCAAGTGGCGGATCGACTATGTCTGCGGCGCCGGCGCGCTGATCCTCGGCCACGCCCATCCGGCGGTGACCGAAGCGATACAGGCACAGATTCCCGACGGCATCCATTTCTTCGGTACGCTCAACGAAAAGGCGATTCTCCTCGCCGACGAATTGGTTGATGCCATTCCCTGTGCCGAGAAGGTGATGTTCGCGACCACCGGCTCGGAGGCGACATTCTATGCGATGCGTTTGGCGCGCGCCTTCACCGGCCGCGACCGCATTCTGAAGTTCGAAGGCGGCTACCACGGCAATCATGATTATTCGAATATCTCGGTCGCGCCGAAGGCGGTCTCGAACTACCCGGCAGGTCAGGCGGATACCGGCGGTATTCCAGCTTCTACGCAGGATTCGGTTTTGATTGCCCCCTATAACGACCTGGAGGCGGTGCGCCGTCTGGTCGAGGAACACCGCGCGGAACTTGCGGCGATCATCGTCGAGCCGATCCAGCGCGTGGTGTGCCCGAAGCCCGACTTCCTACCGGGCCTGCGGAAGATCTGCGACGACAACAACGTCCTGCTGATTTACGACGAGGTGGTGACCGGCTTCCGGCTCGCCTATGGCGGTGCGCAGGAGTATTTCGGTGTGAAACCCGATCTCGCGGCCTATGGCAAGGTGGTCGGCGGGGCATCGGCGCTGAGCGCGGTGGCGGGACCGGCGGAAATCATCAATTTGTCGGCCCCGGCCAACAGGGGGCAGTCGAATTACGCTTATATCAACGGGACGCTGCATGGCAATCCGGTCGCCGCGACGGCGGGGCTGGCGACCCTGGCGGAGTTGCGGGCGCCGGGATTCTACAAATCGCTAAACGCGCTGGGCGATACGGTCCGGAAGGAAGTGCAGGCGGTGCTCGATCATCACGGCATGCGAGCCGTTGCCACCGGCGACGCCTCGCTATGGCAAATCCTGTTCACCGACAAGGCGCCGACGAGCTATGCGGACATGCTGTCGGTCGATAGCGAAGAGACGCGGGCCTTCGACCTCACGCTCTTACGGCACGGTATCTACGCGTTGCCGGGAGTCCGGCGCTTCCTATCGTCGGCCCATGCGGAAGCCGATATCGACGATACGCTCAAGGCGCTGGACGCGGCGTGCCGCGAATTCGCCTGACGGTTTTTCCCGCCTAGACGATTCGCCGCAGGGCGGGCGCGTTAGCTGCCCGCACCTTGCATGGATTTCCAATAGGTCTGGTTGACGCCTTTGATCAGGTTGTCATGGCGCTGGCCGAGGCAACCGCGGTAACGCGACACCTTCTCGTAATAGCCGCGGTACCACATCTCACCGTCGTTGATGAAGTCGCAGGAGGCGACGTTTTTGCGGGCTTCATCCACATCGCGCTGCAGAACACCACCGTCCTTTTGCACATGTAGTGTCAGCGCCTTATCGAACGCCGTCTTACGTTCGTCGTTCGTTGCGACGCGGCCGCGGGGCAATGCGTTCAAGGTATCGCGGACCATATGGGCCACCCGGACTTCCGGTTTCAGGCGTTTCAGCGTCCCTTCGGCCACCGTGCGCATCGGACCCATGGAGAGTTCCAGGTCGGACTCGAGCTGTGGGTTTGCATCGCCCGGTCCCCAGACCGGCGCCAGCACCACATTATGCGTCACACGAAGCTTGGCAGACTGAACGCCATGCGCGGCCAGCAGCGCCTTGTCGATGCGGAACCGCACCGCCATATGGTCACGCTCGGACGCGATATTCAGGCTCTCGAGCGGCAGGGTCTTTTCTGTCCCGCTCGCGGTCTGGCCGATCAGCGTCAGGCCCGTTGGGCGGCCGGTCGCATAGCGTGCCTCGTTGACCAGTTCATAGGGCGTGCCCCGGGTTGGGCTCGCGCGTTCGTACTGCAGGCAGAGCGATGTTCCCTCGGCCGAGCAATGCTCCCCGGCGCAGGTGAAATGCAGGTCGTCGCCCTGGGCGACAAGCAGCAGCGTCTGCGGTGCGGCTTGGGCGCCGGTGGCGGCGAAGAGTGAAAACACAGCGGCAGAAACGGCAGTCAGCACGAATCGCATGGGCAATCTCCCAATTTCCTGGGCCCGCGCCGTGCGTCGGAAGGTGACGGGACGGGGCGTACCCGAAACTCACTACCCGTTATCCTAGCATGAAACTTACAAATACTGAATGCCACACTCTGGTAGGGGAATATTCCCGCCCGTTAGCGCGTTTTCGGTATTTTTGTTTCGGCTGCCTCGGCGACCCATTCGGCGACCCGGGTGATGTCGGTTTCGCCGCCGAGCTGCGCCCGCACCAGCCGGAAGAACTGCCGCGTCGACTGGCAAATGCGCATTGGCACGCCCAGTCCCTCGCCCTCGGCGACCGCCATATCGATGTCCTTCAGCATGATGTCCATGGCCGCGCCAAAGGCGAAATTATGGGTCAGCACGTCGCTCGGAATCTTATCCATCGTCGCGCTGTTACGGCCACTGCCCAGGTTGATCGCCTGTAGCATGACTTCCGGGTCCAACCCTGCCTTAACGCCCATGACCAGCGCCTCCGACGTCGCGGCCAGCGCCGTCGCCGACAGGATGTTGTTGGCGAGCTTGAGGCTCTGCGCCATGCCCACCTTCTCGCCCGCATAGGTGATTGTGCCCAACTGCTCGAGCAACGGCTTTACCTGTTCGAAGGCGGCGGTCGGGCCGGACACGATGACCGACAAGGTGCCGACCGTGGCGCCCGGCGGGCCGCCGCTGATCGGGCTGTCGATGGTGATGATGTTCGATTTCGCAAGCTCGTCGGCGACGTCTTGAATTTGCGCACCGCCGACCGTGCAGAGATTGACGAATACCTTCGCTTTGGAGCCTGCGTGGATGCCGTCGTTGCCGAGCGTGACTTCTTTATGCGAGGCGTTGGACGGCAGCGACGCGAATACCACCTCGGCCGCATCGGCGATTTCTTTCGGTGAGCCCATCACCCGTGCCTGGCGGTCGGCCATTGGCTTGACGGCGTCCGCATCGATGTCGTGCACCACGACCTGATGTCCCGCATCCAGCAGGCGGTTGCACATGGGGTTCCCCATATTGCCCAGTCCGATGAATCCCACTGTCATAGTTTTTCTCCCGAATCGTTATTCTTTTGTCGCGCCTCGTTCGCGGAATCCGAAGGACAGCAAAGCCACCCCGGCCGCGACGAGCACCGAACACAGCATCCAGCCGCTCTCGAATGCGCCGGTATAGTCGATGGCGGCGCCGAAGACCGGCGGGCCGACGATGCTGCCCATCGACGTGCCGACCATGTTGTAGCCGACCGCCGATCCGGTCAGGTGTCCGGGCACGGCCTCGGTCGACATGGTCTGCATCAGCGGTGCATAGGATGCGATGGTAAGGCCGAGCGCGGCGGACAGTCCAATCCCGAGCGTCAGGCCCCATCCTGGTGCCACCTGCGTCATTGCGGCGAGAAAGACGGCGGCGGCGAGTCCCAGGCCCACCGTGAGGGCCTTGCGTTGTCCTTTGAACAGGAAATCGCTGACCGCGCCCCAGCCGAGCCGCGCGGCGACGCTGAATATCTGTGCCACGCCGTAGCACAACCCGGCGACTTCCTGGCTGGCTTGCGCGCTTTGCCGGATGAACAGTGTCAGGTAAGCGAAGAAATTCGCCTGCCCGAAGTTGTAAAGAAAATTGGCCAGCACGAAGCGGCCGATATTCATGTCCCGCATAACCTCGCGCAGCGTGCCGGACCGCGCCGCCGCTGCGCCGCCGGGCCGGGGTTTGGGCCGCTCGACGATGGCGAGGCAGCACAACCCGCCGGCGATGGTGGCGATGGCGACGCCGGTGGTGATCAGCGGCCAGCCGCCGGCCGTCGCGAAGGAGCCTATCGCCGCCGCGGTAACTCCGCCGATTGGCACCCCGGTCTGTTTGATCCCCATCGCCGTCGCACGCCGCTCGGGCGGGAAGGAGTCGAAAACACCCTTGGCGGTCGCCGGATTGACGATGGCGTAACCCCAACCGGTCATCAGCATGGCCGCCATCGCGACAGCTGCACCGTCGGCCTGGGTCAGCAACACTGCGCCCGCGACCATGAAAAGATGTGCGACCACCAGCGCCCAGCCGACGCCGACGCGGTCGCTCAACGTGCCTGCCGGGATCGACCCGGTCACCTGGCCGACACTGTAGGCGGTGACCAGCAGGCCGACCTGCGCATAGGAGAGGGAAAGATCGTCTTTGATCACCGGCGCCATCACGGTCAGCGTGGTGATGTGCAGGGTGCCCGTCACATGGGAGAGGGTCAGCACGGCAAGTCGGGTGCGCCATGGATTCTCAGCACGGGGGGTATCGGGAGACGGTGTCGTCACGCGGTGCGTCTATGCATCCGGCGGCGCCGAGCACACATCGTCATAGGCATGCCGCCGCGTGATCAGGCCACTGTGCTCGAATACGTCGAGGGCGGTTTCGTATGACTCGCGGCTGATTTCGACCGACGGATGCCAATTGCCGAGGCCTTGGTAGAAGGCGATCGTCTTGGCCAGAACCTCCTGATCGGTATTGGGGAAGAAATCCTGTTCGATCTTGGCGATCTCGGCGGCGGGTGTCTCGATGACGAAGGCGCGCGCCTTGCGGTAAGCCCGCATGAAGGCCTGCGCCATGTCGGTCGCCAGCCAGTCGCGCGTGGCGGCGAGGCTGCTGAAGGCGACCGGGCCGACCGCCTCACCAACCGATGCGACGATGTGACCGGCGCCGTCCTTCTCGAGCTGCTGCGGCGCTGGCCCTTGCAGGTGCACGTAGTCGGCGCGCCGGGCGCGGAAGGCGGCCTCCATGGCGTCGCTGCCACCCATATCGACCGCGTCGATGCTGTCGAAGTCGACTCCCATGCGGTGCAGGCCGTATTTGAACATCGCCATTGGCTGCGCGCCGTGATCGACCAGGACACGCTTGCCCGACAGTTTGTCCCAGGTGAAACCCGGGTCCGGGTTCTTGCCGGCGATGAAGAAGCCGTCCATCAGATTGATCTGTGCGAAATGCACGAGAGAGGAGGACCGTCCTGCCTCGAGCCCTGCCCAACTGGCGGAGACCGCATATTGCGTGACCTGATAGGATCCGTCCGCCACGGCGTCGCCGGCCGAGCGGTCGGGCGTAGCCACGCCATACTCGGCGTCCAGGCCCTCCTCGCGCAGGTATCCGGCGGCGATCGTGCAGATCAGCGGGCTGTAGAATGCCGAGAACCTGCTGAACATGATGCGGATCGTGGCCACCGCGATATTTCCTTCTTATCCTGCGTGTCGGACTGCCGCGCCGCCGATCAGGCCGGCTTGGTGCCTTCCAGCATCAGCCGGTGCATCAGGCGAAGCTGGCTCATATCGTAATCCTTGTTGGCCTGATGCATGGAGCAGCGGTTGTCCCAAATCACCATGTCGCCGCGCCGCCATTTGTGGCGGTAGATGAAGCGATCCTCGGTGGCATGCGCCATCAATTCGCCGAGCAGCGAAAATCCCTCTTCCTTCTCGACGCCGACGAATTCCTCGATCCGCACCGGGTTCAGGTATAGCGCCTTGCGGCCGGAGTCGGGATGGGTGCGCACCAGCGGTTGGATCATGTCCGGGCTGGCGGCCTCTTCCTCTTTGGTGCGCTTCGGCAGTTTCCGCGGCGTCCGGCTGCTGAGATACGCATGCACCGCCTGCAGGCCGTCGATCCGCTTTTTGGTGGCGTTCGGCAGTGCGTCATAAGCGGCGCAGGTGTTTGTGAACGCCGTGTCGCCGCCACTGTCCGGCAGGTCGATCGCATAGAGCGACGTCGCTTTCGGTGGGACCTCCGTGTTCGAATGGTCGGTATGCCATGTGGTGCCACGGATCAGGATCTTGCCGTCGCCCTTGGTATCGCGGTCCCGGTTCGACACGATGCCGACTTCGGGACAATCCGGCAGATGGTACTGGGCCAGCAATTGCTTCATCGGCGTGCCAAAGATGCTAGCGCCCTTCACGAAGTCCCGCGGCGTCAGCGTCTGGTCTCGGAACACCAGTGCGACCCGGTCGACAAAGGCGTCGTTGAGCCGTTTCGCTATCTCTGCGTCGACATCATCGCGCAGGTCGAGGCCGGTGACTTCCGCACCGGCATTTTCGGCAAGGGGGGTGATCGTCACGGTCATCGTGGAGCTCCGGCAGGGTCCTTACGGGGCGATTACGGTAAAGGCGGCATCGCCGTCTGCATCGATCTGGGCGGGCAGCTGTTCCTCCCAACTCAGATAGTCGCGCATCGCTTGCTCGTTTCCATCATGACGATCGTGGACGAAGAACAGGAAGTCGATCCGGTCTGAATCGGCTGGCGCACCGCCTGACGATTCGGTGGGCAGGCCCGCCGCGACCCAGGCTTCGCGGCCACCGGCCAGAATGGCGACCGGCGCATCGGTTGCGGCGCGCATGTCGGCGACCGCGAGGCGGGCGCGGGTTTCGTGCTCCGAATAGAGCACGACGGTCTTTCCGGCGGGAAGCTCTGCGGCGAGACGATCAAGCCGGGGCCGGATGCCCCAATATGCACCCGGCAGCCGCCGCTCCCGGTAATTTCCCGACACATCCAGATCGACGGCGACGGCGGTGCCGTCGGCAAGACCCTGTGACAAATCCTGCGGTGACATCGTGTCGACTGCGATGTCCTCAAGGCCGAGGACGTTGCGCGGGGGCATGCCTCTTTCGGTGCCGGCGTCGCCGATGCCGCCTTCAAGGACGTAAACGTCCCAGTCCATTTGCACGAACCAATGGGCCGCGGTGATTGCGCGAATTTCGGTGTCGTCGGCGAGCACGACGCGGGCTCCCTTGGTGCCGATCCAGGCATCGGTCGCTTGCACCAACTGCCCGCCCGGAGCATGCACCGCGCCGGGCAGGTGTCCTGCTTCGTATTCCGCTTGGTCGCGTACGTCGAGCAGGTGGAGGCTTCGGTCCGCATCACCGCGCCACTTATCGACTGTCGCGAGATCGGTTTTCTTGATGTTGTAGCGCGCGACCATATCCGCCGCGCGTTGCTGGGCGACCTTCATCCCCTCCGCCGACACCTCGGGGTAGCGCCGTGTCGCGCCATGGTCCAACTCGAACCCGGCGAGATTCCAGCCCATCGTGCCGGCGCGGAGCGCGACCACTTTGTTGGGAATCTTCGCGTTGATCAGGGTCTGTGCCCCGATGATGCTGCGCGTCCGTCCGGCACAGTTGACCACCACGGTCGTGTCCGGCGACGGCGCAAGCTCCTGGATACGGTAGACGAGTTCCGCGTTCGGGACGCTGATGCCGTTGGGAATGCTCATGCGTTTGTATTCCGCCGGCGTGCGGCCGTCGACGACCACCAGGTCCTCCTTGTTCTCGAACATGGCGTTCAGCTCTTCGGCCGAGATCGACGGTGTATGGGCGGCGTGCTCGACCACTTCGCCGAATGCCTTGCAGGGAACGTTGACACCCTTGAAGATTTCGTAGCCGGCAGCGGCCCAGGCCGGTACGCCGCCGTCGAGAATCGAGACGTCGGTGAATCCCAGCTCGGTCATCCGGGTGGCGGCTTTCTCGGAAACGCCATCGCCATCGTCGACCAGCACGGTGCGCGCCGACTTGCGAGCCATGATCGCACCCAACCGTGTCTCCAGCACGCTGTAGGGCGTGGGTACGGTAAAAAGCAGATGACCTTCGCCGAACTGCCCTTCCTCGCGGACATCGAGCAAAGCGATTTCTTCGCCATCCGTGATCATGGTCTTGAGGGTTTGAACGTTGAGGCGATCGGTCATGTGCGGTGTCTCCCGGGGCTTAGGGCTAGGCATTATTGTCGTATGGATGGGCCGTCAGTACGGTTCGCGGCCCGTCAGCAGGATTCGATGCATGCGCCGGGTTTCCGTGTAGTCGTCCATCGCCGCGTGCATGAGGCAGCGATTGTCCCAAATCAGGACGTCGTGTGGCTGCCAGCGGTGACGATACTCGAACCGTGTCTGAAATGCATGCTCTTGCAGTTCCTCCAGCAAGGCGTCGCTGTCTGCGTCACTCCAGCCGTCGATGCCGTCCATCCGGTTCGGGTTCATGTAGAGCGATTTGCGGCCGGTTTCGTCATGTGTCCGGATCAACGGATGCACCGCGTGGGGGCCATCAACCTCGTCGTCGGTGCGGCGTCGCACGCCGGTGAACTGGCGCCGTGCGGTCAGCCGGTGCACCCCGCGCAATGGGTCGACCCGTTTCTTCATGTCGTCCGGCATCGCCTCGTAGACCGCGTGCATGTTCAAAAACCTGGTGTCGCCGCCGTTCGACGGAATCTGGATCGCGTGCAGCATCGTCGCTTTGCTTGGCTCCCGGTGATAGGAATGATCGGTATGCCAGAAGGTGCCCCGTGCCAGCGGCTTGCTGTTGGGGTCGTCGGTTTCCCGGTTCATCTCCCGCGACAGGATCGACACCATGTTCGTGTCCGGGTGCGCGAATTTTGGAATTTTCTGTGCGTGCGGCGCGCCGAAACAGGCGGCGACCGCCAGATACCGATCCAGATCGATCTGCTGATCGCGGATGCAGACGACGTGATGGTCGAGAAAGGCCCGGTTGACCGTCGCCACCGTCTCGTCGTCGAGTGAGGCGGAGAAGTCCAGGCCTATTATTTCTGCGCCGGCCATCTCTCCCAATGGCCGTACTTCGAGCGCCATGAGCGGTTTCTCCCTCGTTAAACCGGCGTCGCCCCTTCGAGCAGGAGGCGTTGATGCAGCCGGGGCTGCCCGACCGGGAAATCCATATTGACCGAATGCATCAGGCACCGGTTGTCCCAGAGCAGAACGTCGCCGACGCGCCATTCGTGGTGATACTGATATTTCGGCTGCGTGACATGCGCGAAAAGTTCGTCGAGCAAGGCGTCGCTTTCGGCTCGGTCCAAATCGACGATCTGATCGGTCCGGTTCGAATTGAGATAGATTGCCTTGCGGCCTGTATCCTCATGGGTCCGGATCAGCGGGTGAACCACGTCCGGCGTTTCCTCGGCTTCGACCGCGTTACGGGTCGCCGCGCGGGCGGGCGCGCGCATCGTGTCGTAGCTGTGCACGGTCTTCAGGTCATCCAATCGCGTCTTCATCTCGTCGGACAGATCGTCATAGGCCTGCCGCATGTTGCAGAAGCGGGTCTGGCCGCCGGCGTCGGGAATCTTGAGCGACTGATACATGGTCGCCTTGGCGGGTTTGGCGAAATAGGAATCGTCCGTATGCCAACCGGACAGTCGCATCATCTGCATATCGCTCGGCTTGTCGTCCGTGCTGTTGTAGGTCGATTCCAGGACGGAGACTTCCGGCACGTCACCATGGCGGCGTTTGCGCAGGAGTTGAAGTTGCGGCGATCCGAACTGGCGGCCGAACTCGGCAAAGTCCTCGGCCGATAGCGGGTCGCAGCGGATGCAGAGCAGCAGGTGATCGAAGAAAGCCTCGTTCAGCGCGTTTGCTTCGTCCTCGGTCAGTTCTCGGCTCGGGTCGAGTCCGATCACTTCGGCGCCGAGTGCCTCTCCCAAAGGTTTGATTTGATACATGATGCCGTCTCCTGATGCCGTCAGGCGGTTGGCGCGGCGGCGCGAGGCCGAAGGATGCGGCGGCGCGCCTGACGATGGTCCGGAATGTGCTCAGAACTATACGGCGCGGGCGTGGCGTGGCGCAAATCCCTCGAGCTCAGCGGAGACCTCAACCGAGGGCGGTTGCGCCCTTCCAGATCAGCGCGACGGCCGCCGCCAGGAGCAGCCAGCGAAACAAGCCGAAGTACCGCTCCGCCGACAGCCGTTCGCCCATTTTCCGCCCCGCCCAGGCACCGGCGTAGACCGCGGGCATCACCAGGAGCGATTCGACGGCGAGTTTGATCGTGAGAAGCCCGGCGGCGAGCGTCACGCAAGCGCGCCAAAGCGTCATCGCGCCCGAGCTCACGATGTTGGTCGCCCGGAAGGCGCGGGGCTCCGGCGCGGCCCAGCGAATGTAGACCGAGAGGAAATAGTTCGACCCGGCGCCCGCGATGCCCGCCATCAATCCCGCGACACTGGCGAGCGAGAAGGCGACCGAGAACCGGTCGAGCCGCAACACCTTGGCCATGTGCTGGGTCAGCTGCGCGATATCGATCAGGACGGCGGCACTCAAGATGAGCCCCAGCACGATGGTCAGCCACGCGGCCTTTAACGATGCGAATATCCAGACGCCGACGATCACCGACAGAATCGTCCCGGCGATCAGCGGCTTTGTGATCTTCCAGTTGGCGTCGCGGAATCCCTGCGGCAGCAATTGAACTTGCGCGAATACCGATGTCAGCAGCGCGATAAGCACGGCGTCATGGGGCGGCAATATCCACGCGCTGCCCAGGACGGCGGGCATGGCCGAGCCGAAGCCGATGATGCCGCGGATGAAGAAGGCCATGAAATAGACGACCACGAGTCCGGCGACAGCCAATCCGTCGATTTCCTGGAACGGTATGAAATCGAAACTCATCGTGTCCTTAATCTTCAAGCGGGCGCCCGGCGACCGGGACCGTGTTCTTAGGATCGGTGCGGTAAGGGATAGGCGGGGGTGGATGGGGCGCCACTATAACGCCGCGGACGATCGGCGCAAATCAACGGCGCGGACAGAGCAAGAATGGCGAGGCGTTGACAACCGTCGGGCGCCGCGCCACCGTCGCGCAAATGTCCAAGCAGCCTCCCCCGAAAGCCGCAGCCGTCCGTATTGTCGCAACCTTGTGCAGCGTCTACGTGGTCAGTCAGTTCTTCCGCGCGTCGCATGCCGTGGTCGCGCCGGATTTGGCGCGCGACCTGATGCTGACGCCGGGCGATCTGGGGCTGTTGACCGGCGCGTTCTTCGTGTCCTTCGGCGCGGCGCAGATTCCGATCGGCATGTTGCTCGACCGGTTCGGGCCACGGCGTACGGTCTCGAGCCTGTTGCTGTTTGCGGTGGCTGGGGCGGTTCTGTTTGCGCGCGCGGACGGGTTGGCGGGGCTGACCGTGGCGCGCATCTGCATGGGCATCGGCTGCGCCGGGGTGCTGGTCGGATCGCTGGTCGTGTGCGCCCGATGGTTTCCGCCGGACCGATATGCCACTTTCGCCGGGATCATTATCGGCGGCGGTGAGACGGGCCATCTGCTGGCGGCCACGCCCTTCGCCTCGCTGGCGGAGAGCGTGGGATGGCGCAATGCTTTTCTGATTGCCGCCGGAGTTGCGGCCGTGCTGACGGTCGTTGCCTGGATCGGCGTCCGCGATGCGCCGCCGGGTGAAACCCGTGAGAGCAGTGCCGGTGAAAGTCTCGGCGACATGCTGCGCGGTGTCGGCGAGGCCCTGCGCATGCCGGCGATCGGGCCGGTGTTGGCGATTGCCTTTGTCGGCTATAGCAGCGCGCTATGTGTGTTCGGCTTGTGGGGCGCGCCGATGCTGAACGATGTCTATGGCCTCGACGCAATTGCGCGCGGCAACGTCATGCTGGTCATGGCGGCGGCGATGCTGGCCGGGTCGCTGAGCTACGGGCCGATGGACCGCCGGTTCGATACGCGCAAGGGCGTCGTGATGGTGAGCTGCGGTGCCTTGGCCACGGCGTTTCTGATCCTGGCACTGCTCGACCGCCCGCCGCTCTGGGCCGTGACGGGGCTGTTCGCGGTGATCGGCTATCTGGGCGGGCATCGGGTGGCGATGATGGCGCATGGTCGGTCGTTGTTTCCGGCGCGATTGGTCGGCCGCGGCATCACCACGGTGAATACGTCGATGGTCGCGGGTGTGGCCGTGATGCAAATCGCGACAGGCCTCATCGTGGGTGGTTTCGCGGACGGCGGGTCGACGGCGCCCGCCATCGCCTACCGGGCGGCCTTCGGCTTCATCGCCTGTGTGTTGATCGCGGCGATGGTCGTCTATCGCAGGGCCGAAGACCGTAAGCCGAGCGAGGATGCCGGTCGGCTGGAGTAGTGCCGGATGCCGGATTGGATTTCGTGGGAGTCGAGACTCTGGCGTAGAATGCCCGCAATTCAGCCACTGAAAGGGCGGAGGAAAGCAAATGTCGAAGATCTATCACATCGCGGTCAAGGTTCCCGACGTGAACAAGGCCAAGGCTTTCTACAAGGACGTCTTCGGATTTGAGGAACTCAAGCAGTCCAAGGTCCGGGACCACACCTCTTGTCATCTGAGTGACGGGGTCATCGACCTGGCGATCATCGAATACGATAGCGAAGACTCGCCCGAAGCCGGATTGGCGGGACCGGGGCCGTGCATCCATCATTTCGGTGTTGAAGTCGAAGACTTGGAAGGATCGCACGAAAAGCTCAAGGAAATGGGCTGCGAAATCCTTTCCCAGCCGGGCGTATTACCGATCAAATTCCGTTCGCCTTTCGGTGTCGTCGCTGAAATCTCACCGGACGGGTATTTCGACCGCGCCCATAAGCCCGGCTGATCGCACGGCCGGATCGGGACCGCGCTGCCATGCTCGAGCTCTGCCGCCTCGCCGATATACCGGACGGCGGTGCGCGTGGCTTTGCGGTCGAAGGGCCGGATCTGGCGCAGCGGCTTGTCGTCGCGCGCCTCGGCAGCCGGATTTTCGGCTACGTCAATCTATGCCCGCACGCGCTCTCTCGCTTGGATAGCGAGATCGGCCAATTCTTCGAATACGACGACAGCAGCCATCTTTTCTGCGACAGCCATGCGGCATTGTTTCGCGTGGAAGACGGTGTTTGTATTGAGGGTCCTTGCGAAGGGCAGGCGCTGACGCCAGCCGCCATCAAGCTCATTGGCGATCGCGTTTGTCTCGACCAACCGAACGTCGCGCTTGTCGATGAGATCAGCAAGATCCTGTCCGACCTGCGTTAGTCACACTCGAAAGAACCTCCAAGACAGGACCCGTCAGGACAAGCGCGATGGAATTGTGGGTGGCCATTACCGTGGCGGCTGTCATTTTGCAGACCGTTCGCACCGGATTGCAGAAGCATCTGAAGACCGAGCTGACGACCAGCGCGATTACGTTCGTGCGGTTCCTGTTCGGGCTGCCGATCGCCGCGATCTATCTGGCGAGCCTGATCTGGTTGTCGGACGAGGCGGTTCCGCCGCTGACCGCGTCTTTCGTCGGGCTGACCTTCGTCGCCGGCATCGGCCAGATCGTCGGCACGTTCCTGCTGGTCTATCTTTTCTCGTTTCGGAACTTCGCGGTCGGCACCACCTATACCAAGACCGAGGCGGTGCAGACGGCGCTATTCGGCCTGATTTTCTTCGGCGAAGCGTTGAGTATTGCCGGGGCATCGGCGGTCGTCATCAGCGTGGTCGGGGTGATGATGATCTCGGTCGCGCATGGCCAAGCCACCCTGCGCGGTTTCATAACCGGATGGACCAACCGCATCGCCCTGATCGGGTTGGTGTCGGGGGCGGGTTTCGCCGTCGCTGCGGTCAGCATTCGTGCGGCCAGTCTGTCGCTGGGCTTGGACGGATTTTTGCTGCCCGCCGCGCTGACGCTGATCTGGGTCACGGTGATCCAGGTCGTCGTCATGGGGGTCTACATGGTCTGGCGCGAGCGCGACCAACTCGTCGCGATCTTCCGGAACTTTAAGTTTTCGTTTCTCGTCGGGTTGACCGGCGTGCTCGGTTCAATGGCATGGTTCAACGCCATGACCCTGGAGAACGCGGCTTATGTGCGGACGCTGGGGCAGATCGAACTGATCTTCTCGCTGCTGACGTCCTATGTCGTGTTCAAGGAGCGGTCGACCCGCTACGAAATCTTCGGGATGGTCCTGATCGTTGTCGGCATCGTCATTCTGCTGCTTTTCCGTTGACCGCCAGCGGCCCGCCGCGGAACAGTTCGGGGTAGATCACGGCGACGAATCCCAACAGGACGAACCCTTCGATTGCGACGATGGTAAGCGCCCAAGGCCCGCCGATGTTGTTCGCGAGCCAACCGAGATGCAGGACGCCGATCGGGCCGCCGCCGATGCTGGTTGCCAGCACGCCGAGCATGCGGGATCGCATTTCCGGCGAGGCCGCCCCGAAGATGATGGCCGATTGGGTGGTTGAGAATCCTGCGTGGCCGAACCCGGCGACCAGCAAAACGCCGAAGGCGAAGATCAGTGTATCCGATTGCGCGAAGACCGCGACGCCCGCCAGGAACAGGAAGGATCCCAGCAGATAGGTCCGGGGAAAATTCTTCGGCTGCAGCAGCGCGATCAAGACCGCGCCCAGGAAGGCGCCGAGGCCCTCGGTGGTTGCTAGCGCGCCGATCAGCGAGGCGCTGAGTTCGAGCTTCTCCTTGCCGATCACCGGCACCATCGCCGAGAAGGGTACTGCGAACATGTTGATGATGACGGTGACGAGGAGGGTGCCAACGATCATCCGCCGCTGGCGCACGAAGCGAAAGCCTTCGATGATATTCGTCAGGTAGGACGCCGACGTGCCGGTCGACTGGGACTCGGCGGTATACTCGACGCGCCACACGAGCAGGAAGCTAACGGCGTATAGCGCGGCGCATAGGGTATAGGCGCCGTATAAACCGATGACGTCGTACAGCACGCCGCCGGAGATCGGGCCGATCAACCGCGTGGTGTTGTTGGTGAGGGAATCGAAGGCCAAGGCGGCGGCTGACCGTTTGGACCCGGCGATCTCCGCCACCATGATGCGGCGGATTGGAAACTCCGACGTATGCACCGTGCCGCCCAGAAACGCGCCGATCGCCGCGTGCCAGATCTCGAGATTGCCGGTATAGGCCAGTGCGCTGAGCACCGTGGTGGTTACCATCAGAACCGAAAGGCCGCACAGCATGAGAACGCGGCGGTTTAGACGCTCCGCGACGGCACCGATCACCGCGCCCAGCAACACCATCGGCAGCAATCGAAAGAAGGTCATCAAGGCGGTGAGGAAGGGCGAGCCGGTGATTTCGTACACGTAGATGCTGATGACCAGCAGCTCGAGCCACCGGATCGTGCCGATGAATCCGCCGGCCAGCCAGAGGCAGCTGTAGTTCACGTTGCGGAACAACTCCCACGGGCTGACGCGATGCGTGGTCTGTGGTGCGGTAGGGGGCGTGGTCAAATGGTGACTCCGGGCCGGTGTCGGCAACAGGGCATGCCCTGCCTCTTGGGCGGTTGGTCGATCACGGTCCGGCTGGCGGGAGGAATCGCCGAAAAGCGATGGATGAATGACTTCCGAGTTTAACGATCAACGGGTATAGCGTGTAGG
The DNA here is from genome assembly GCA_021774335.1 of Alphaproteobacteria bacterium. Lineage (GTDB taxonomy): Bacteria > Pseudomonadota > Alphaproteobacteria > UBA8366 > UBA8366 > JAJFJD01. Next base: position 407,542 of record JAJFJD010000046.1, on the reverse strand, counting down.
GTCTCCCCGTGGCCGCCGCCGCGGTCATCATAATCCCCACAGTCAACGAGGACACGCCGTGGCAGCACGCAAGCATATCGTTTATTTCGAGATCATGGGAATTGTCGAGGAATTCAAACGAATAATCGCCGAGCAAGGCGATATCGAAATGACGCAGTTGGCCTACGATATGCCCGACGATGCGTTGCAGGCGCAGTTCGATACCGCGGTGGGATATCAAATTCGCGGCAACCGTACGGCGCTGCCGGAAGCTTTCAGCGGCCACCGGGACTTCATCGCCCGTTGTCCCAACCTGCTGGCGATCTCGACTAGTGGCGCAGGGTACGAGGTGATCAACGTGGATGATTGCACCGAAGCCGGTGTGGCGGTTGTCAACCAGGCGGGCACCAATGCCGAGGGCGTCGCCGAACACGCCTTGGCACAGATGATGTGCCTGTCGCGGCAGATGGCGCAGTCGGACAAGGCGATGCGGCGTGACCGGAACTGGGTCCGGCGTGACTTTGCCGGACATAACATTTCCGGCAAGACGGTCGGCATCATGGGGATGGGCGCGATCGGGCAGACGCTGACGAAATTCTGTAAGGCCTTCGGCATGCGGATCCTGACCAGCCATCCCCGGCTGACGGCCGAGGAGGCTGCGCGCCGCGGTGCCGAACTTGTTCCCTTCGACGAATTGCTCGCCGAGTCCGATTTCGTCGCGGTTGCGATGCCCCGCAACGCCGAGACCGAGGGGATGTTCGACGCGCGCGCCTTCGCGCTGATGAAGCCAACCGCCTTCTTCGTGACGGTCGGCCGCGGCGGCATCCATGTCGACGACGATCTCGTCGATGCGCTGGAAAAGGGCGTCATCGCGGGTGCCGGGGTCGACGTTTGGCTGGTCGAGCCGCCGGCGCTCGACCATCCGCTGTTGCGCTTCGACAATGTGCTGGCGACGCCGCACAATGCGGGCATGACCTGGGAAAACTGGCTCAAGATGGCGCAGGGTTCCGCGACCCAATGGGTGCAGATATTGAACGGTGAGCGGCCGCCGCGTTTGGTCAATCCGGAGGTTTGGCCGCACTATGCGGAACGCTTCGAAGCGATCATGGGACATCCAGTGCAGGAAGGGCACGCAGCATGACCAATGACTACATGGTGAGCGGCGACGGACGGAAGCCGAAACTGGTGGCCCCACCCAAGGCGTGCGAGACCCATTCGCATATCTACGGACCGGCCGATCAATACCCGCGGGTGCCGGGCCGTAGCCCGGACTACGGCGGCTCGATCGAAGCATACGAAACCATGCTGAATCGCCTCGGGATGGAGCGCTGTGTGATCGTGCAGCCGTCACTCTACGGCCCGGACAATAGCTGCACGCTCGACGCCATGGCCCATTTCGGCCCGTCCAAGGCGCGCGGCGTCGCGGTTACCAAGAAAGACGTCAGCGATGCCGAACTGCGCCGACTGCACGATGCGGGCATGCGGGGCTTGCGCTTCTATCTGCTGGTTGATGATTTCGTGTCGGCCGACGCGCCGGAAATGGCGAAGCGGATCGCGCCCTTGGGGTGGCATATCCAGATGCAGGACGATGGCGCGTGGATCGCCGATGCCATGCCGATGATGGAGAAACTGCCGGTCGACGTGGTGATCGATCATGTGGGCCGCACACCGCCGGAGAATGGCGTGAACGATCCCAGCTTCCAGGCGCTGCTGCGTTTCATGGAAAGCGGCAAATGCTGGGTCAAGATTTCCGCACCCTATCTCGCCACGACGGACGGGCCGCCGCACTACGCAGATGTCGGCGACAAGGTGCGGGCATTGGTCGACGTGCGGCCGGACCGACTGGTTTGGGCCGCGAATTGGCCGCATCCGCACCACAAGGACGCCAGCGACAAGCCCGAAGAAGCGGACTGTCTCGATGTTCTGTTAGACTGGGTGCCGGACGAGGCGGTGCGGAACGCGATTCTCGCCGACAACGCGGCGGTTCTGTACGATTTCGACGATTAACACCTATCAGCGTAAGCTGGGGGGCAACGAATACAAGAACAGCAGCAAGGAGGAAGCGATGCCCGCGGCATTGTCCCATCTCAAGGTCGTTGACCTGACTTCGAACCTTTCCGGCCCGTATTGCGCGATGATTCTGGGCGACCAGGGCGCCGACGTGATCAAGGTCGAACGCAAGGGCGAAGGCGACGTGTTGCGCAAGACGCCGCCTTTCGTAAACGGCGAAAGCGCGCCCTTCATGCTGTGGAACCGCAACAAGCGCAGCATCGAACTGAATCTGAAAGAAGAGGGCGATCTCGATATCTGCCGCAAGCTGATCGCCGAGGCGGACATCCTCATTGAGAATTTCCGGCCCGGCGTGGCCGGGCGACTCGGTCTCGGCTACGACGCGGTGAGCAAGCTGAACCCGCGTCTGGTTTACTGCTCGGTCTCGGGTTTCGGGCAGACCGGCCCCTACGGCCCGCGCGGCGGTTTCGATTTGGTGGCGCAGGCGATGTCGGGCCTCATGTCGATCTGCGGCGAGGAAGATGGTCCGCCGCACCGTCTACCGATCCCGATTTCCGACACCAGCGGCGGCATGTTCGCGGCAATCGGCGTGTTGACAGCGCTGGCGGCGCGGGAACAGACCGGCAAGGGACAGCAGGTCGACGTGTCCTTATTTGAGTCCGCGATATCCAAATGCGTGTACGAGGCGGCCTATTATTTCGCGACCGATAAGCGCCCGGAACGGCTCGGCCAGCAGCATCGCGGCAGTTCGCCCTATCAGGTTTTCCAAACGTCGGACGGCTGGCTTGTCCTCGGCGCGGCGGCGCAGAACCTTTGGGAGAAGGCCTGCAAGGTGCTCGACTGTGAGCACTTGATGGAAGACGCGCGTTTCTCCACCAAGGCCGACCGGGTTGCTAACAACAAGGCGCTGGTCGCGCTGTTGCAGGAACGCTTCATCACGAAATCCAATCAGGAATGGTTCGACGCGCTCGACGCTGCCAACATTCCCGCCGGGCCGGTGATGTATCACGACGAGGTATTCCACGACCCGCACGTGCTGGCCCGCGACATGGTGGTCGAGGTCGACCACACCGCGGCGGGCCGCCAGCGGACGCTCGGCACGCCGGTGAAGCTCATGGGCACGCCGGGATCGATCCGCCGCGCCGCGCCGATGCTGGGCGAGCATACCGACGAAATCCTCGCCGAATTGGGTATGAAGGAAGAGGCGGCCGACTAACGCCGCCGGCGCCTCAGAACGGCACCGAGCCGTTGACCGTTGTGCGGTGCATGCGGCGGCGCTGCGGCCATTCGTAGTCGCGCGGCGCCCAATGCTGCACCGCCGCGTTGTCCCACATCAGCACGTCGCCGACCTGCCATTGATGGCGGTACAGAAACTCGGGCTGGATAATCCGGTCCGACAACTCCTTGATCAGCGGGATCGCCTCGTCGTCGGGCATGCCCGGGATGCCGATACATTCGCCGGCCCGGACATAGAGCGCCTTGCGCCCGGTGATCGGATGGGTGCGCGCGACCGGATGGATCACGTCGGGATTCTTGGCGATCTGTTCCGCCGTCAGTTCGACCGGTTTCTTGACGCCGCGTTCCTTCGCCGCGAACCGGTGCGTGGCCTTGAGGCCGTCGAGTTTGGCCTTCGTGTCACCCGGTAAGGTGTCATAAGCGGCGGTGGCGCTGGCGAACAGAGTGTCGCCCAGCGGCTTCCCGTTTTCTTCCGGCACCTCGATGGCATAAAGCATGGTCATGCGCGGTGGCGTGGCCGTGTAGGACATGTCCGTGTGCCAGTGGCTACCCGCGTCGGCATAGCCGATGTCCTTGCCGTTCTCCTTGATGTTGGAGACGATCAGCACCTTCGGGTTGCCTGGCAGGGCGAACTTGTTGAAGGCGTTGACCTCGATCTCGCCGAACCGCTCGCTGAAGGCGACCTGCTGTTCGGCCGAGATTGTCTGGCCGCGGAACCACACCACCGAATACTCGTTGAATGCAGCTTCGACTGCCGCGAAACTCGCGTCGTCCAAATCTTGCGACAAATCCACACCGCGAATTTCCGCGCCGATTGGCGCGTCGACGGGGACTGCCTCGACCATTCTCAGCCTCTTCGAATTGTTGACTGCACTCGCCCGGATTATAGGGCGTTTCCGAGTGTCGACCTAATTCGCCCCGGTCCGCAGCCATTCCCGGTTGACACAGTTCCGCAGTCGGCCATCCCCGATATAGTCGACCATCGTTTCCACGCATTTTCGGCGCAGGTCGTTATTGCCGTCGTCGCTGAAGAACGCGGCATGTGGGCTCAGGACCAGCCGTCCGTCGATCCACGCTTCGCGCTTCATGTAGGCGCTGATCAGGGGATGCGATGGGTCCGCCGGTTCCACCGGAAAAACGTCCAACCCGGCACCACCGAGCGTCCCGTCCTTGAGCGCCGCGTGCAGTGCGTCTAGGTCGATCACGGGGCCGCGCGACGTGTTGACCAGGACCGCGCCGGGACGCATGCGACCGAGCAGGTCGGCGTTGACCATGCGGGTGGTTGCCTCGGTCAGCGGCGTGTGAATGCTGACGGCGTCGACCGATTCGACCAATTCCTCGGCGGAGGCGACCCGCGTAAAGCCGGTGGCAAGGTCGGTGCCGTCCGGCACTTCCGGGTCGTAGAACAGCACGTCCATATCGAACGCCTGTGCGCGCCGTGCCGCCGCGGTGCCGATCCGGCCGAGGCCGATGATGCCGAATTGCCGTCCGCGCAGCCGGTCGACGCAGGGTGCCGCGTCATACTTCCAGCCGGCGGCGGGATCTTTGCGCAATGCGTCGTTATAGGTCGTAATGCCCCGTCGCAGCGCCAGGAACAGCGCCATCGCGTGGTCGGCGACTTCGGTCGTGCCGTAGTCCGGCACGTTGCACACGGCAATCCCCATCTCGCCGAGCGCCTGCAAATCGAGATTGTCGAACCCGACGCCGCCGCGCACGATGATGCGGCAATTCTTCAGTTTGCCGGCCATCGCCATTGCGTTGACCGCCTTGCTTTCCCGGAAGGTTTGAATCCCCACGGCCTTGCTCCAGGCATCGTCCGGCACGTCGTCCGCGACCGGGTAGAATTCATAGTCGCCGGCACCGTCGATCACCGCCCGCTCGATTTCGGGCTCATCGGGAAAACGCTTGTCCACCAGCAATAGGCGCATTTCTTGTAACTCCTTTTCTCTGCTGGGGCTTACAGTAGCGAACCGCATAGCCCTGGGTCACGTTAGTCCGTTCCCGGCTGTTCGCCTTCGTCGATCGCGACCTGTTCGACTTGGCGGCGGGATTCGATCATTTGCCGGGCGGCGGGTTCGGGAATGCCCGCACCCATCAAGACCTGCTCGCTGAGTTGCAGGCTCGCTTCGGTCGCCTCCGGTACTGCATGCGTTGCCCCTTGCTCGATCAGGCGGGCCGCATGGTCGACGTCATGCGCGCGCGCATAAATCGCAAGACCCGGCCAATGCTTATGCGCCGTCGCGACGACGCGTTCCGCCGCGCGCGGGCTGTCCATGGTAATGACCAGTGCGGCGGCGTCGCCGGCGTTCAGTTTTTCCAGCATCTCGGAGCGGCTCGCGTCGCCGTAGAAAATGCTGCCGCCCGCGGCGCGAAACCGGGCGACGATCGCCATGTCGGTATCGAGCGCGACGTGGACCAGCCGCTGCCCATCCAGGATCGACCCAAGCAGCTGTCCGACGCGGCCATAGCCGACGATGATGACGTGGTCCGACAGGTCCGTTGGCAGATCGGCGTCCGGCGCGCCTTCGCTTTCATCGCGTGTTTCCACCGCGCGGGCGAGCCGCCGCGCGACATGGGCGACCAGCGGCGTGGCAACCATCGTGATGCCGGCCACGATCAGCATGAATTGGGCGGTCCCGCCCGGCATCACGCCGAGCGTGACGGCGAGCCCGATGATCAGGAATGCGAATTCACCGCCCTGCCCTAGCAGCAGTGCCGATTCGAGCGCGGCATGCCGGGGTTCGCCGAACAGTCGCACCAGGAGGTAGATGATCGGTCCCTTGACCAAGAACAGGCCAAAGACCGCCGCGATCAGCCACCCTGGCTCGGCCGCCGTCTTGGCGAGGTCGATCGACATTCCGACGGAGACGAAGAACAAGCCCAGCAACAGCCCTTTGAACGGCTCGATATCGACTTCGATCTCGTACCGGTATTCCGTCTCGGCCAACAGCAATCCGGCCAAGAATGCGCCGAGGGCCATCGATAATCCGGCCTTCTCCGTGACCAGTGCGGTGCCGACGATCACCAAAAGGACCAGCGCGAGGAACATTTCGTGGCTCGCGGCGGCACCGATGAATCGAAACAACGGCCGGATTACCAGACGGCCCAATATGAGGATCACGGCAACGGCGAGCAGCGCCTGGCCGATCGCGGATCCGAAGGCGAGCCATACCGACTCGCCGGCTTGGGCCGCGAAGGCGCCCACCAGGAAGAGGATCGGCAGCACCGCCAGGTCCTGAAACAGCAGGATGGCGAAGCTGGTTCGTCCGGAGGTGGTGCCGAGTCGTCCGTTCTCAGCCAGAACCTGCATCACGATTGCCGTGGAGGACAACGCGAATCCTGCGCCGAGCACGACCGCGACCGGCAGCGTATTGTCGAACAGCAATGCGATGCCGGTGATCACAGCACCGGTCACCATGACCTGCGCACCGCCCAATCCGAACACAAGGCGGCGCATCGCCCACAGCCGGTCGATCGATAGCTCCAGGCCGATCATGAACAGAAGGAAGACCACGCCGAGTTCCGCCAGGGCGCGCACCCCGTCCAGGTCGCCGATTACCGCGTAGCTGAGCCACGGCAGCGTGTCGGTGAACCGCGCCAAGCCGAAGGGGCCGATGATCAGCCCCACGACCAGGAATCCGAGGACGGGACTGATCCCGAGCCGTCGGATCAACGGCACGACAACGCCCGCCGCGACGAGAAAGACGATCACCTCGCGTAGATTTAACGTCTCGATATGCACGGGATCCTTCCATTGAATCGCGCGGATGGCGGTGGGCATCGTAGCACGCCGATGTTTCGGCAAAACGCCCAACTGGGCAACGCGGCGGTCTGCCGCAGAAGGTGACCGTTGTCTTGTCCGCTTATTTGGGTACGATCCCCGCACGGTATCTTATTTTTGAGGGTTACTGACATCATGGATCCCATTGCCAAACTCACCGCCGGGTTCAAGCAGTTCCGCGGCGGGCGCTTCGAAGAGCAGCGTGGCACCTATGAGACGCTTGTGGACGAAGGCCAGCGGCCCAAGGTCGCACTCATCGCCTGCTCGGACTCGCGGGTCGATCCGACGGTCGTCCTGCAGACCGATCCCGGTGACCTATTCATCGTGCGCAACGTGGCCAATCTGGTGCCGCCCTACGAAGAAGGCGGCGAATTCCATGGCACGAGCGCGGCGCTCGAATTCGCCGTCCAGAACCTGGAGGTCGATCACCTCATCGTGCTCGGCCATGCGCATTGCGGCGGCATCCGGTCGATGTTCGAAGAGCGCGAAGATGGAGCCGATGACAGCCAGTTTGTGGTGCCCTGGATGAGCCTGGTGCGATCCGCCTACCTGCGGGTCCAAGGGACCATGCCCGATGCATCCATCGAGGAGAAAGCTCGCGTCTGCGAACAAAGCGCGGTGCTGGTCTCGCTCGAAAACCTGATGACGTTTCCGCCGATTCGCGACCGGGTCAGCGACGGCCGGTTGCGGCTGCACGGCTGGTATATCGATATCCGTTCCTGCGGCCTGCACATATACGACCCTGTGCAACAGCATTTCGAGGCGGTTGGTTAAGCGCGCCGCGTGTGGATCCATCGACGCCACCGCTGAATTCGTGATTGTATGGTGGGCTGACGCGAATTCCGAAGGAGTGTGGCCATGACGACTCTCACCGATTTAGCAGAACAGGTCGGCGCTTTGTTGAAAGAACAGGGTGCCACCGTAGCGGTCGCCGAATCATCCACCGGTGGTATTATTTCGGCTGCCCTGCTGGCGGTGCCGGGGGCGTCGGCGTATTTCCGGGGTGGCGCCGTCGTTTACACGCGGGAGGCCAAGCAGACGTTGGCGGGCCTTACCGATGCGGATATCGAAACCGAACGCGCGGCGACCGAAACCCATGCCAAAATCCTGGCCAAGTCGATGCGCGCCCGCATGGGCACCGACTGGGCCATCGGCGAGACGGGCGCGACCGGCCCTACGGGCAATCGGTATGGCGATCCGGCCGGTCATAGCTGCATCGCCATCGCCGGGCCGACCGAGCGTGTGATCACGCTTTCCACCGGGTCCGACGACCGGGAGGGCAACATGTGGGCGTTCGCGCGCGCGGCCCTCGACCTGTTGCAGGAAACCGTCGCCGCGGCCGACTGACCGTGCCGGATGGCCCGGCGCGCCGTATCACCGGCTACGACCGCGACGACAAGGGGCACTGGGTGGCGCTGCTGGACTGCGGCCACCGCCAGCATTTGCGCCACAATCCACCGTGGACGAACCGGCCCTGGGTGCTGACCGAAGATGGCCGCGCGCGCCATGTCGGCGAACGCCTGCGCTGCCGGCGTTGCCTGGAAGAGGATTGTTAGGGGAGGAACCGGAATGAATTTCGACGACCTGATGCAGCGTTTTGCCGCCACGGCGGTTGCCGGCGATGGCCGCCCATTCGCCGCCCTGTTCGCCGAGGATGGCCAGTATCATGACGTTTTCTACGGTACTTTTACCGGCCGCACCGAGATTGCCGATATGCTGGAGAACCGGTTCCACCGGGACGCGACTAACTTCCGATGGGACATGCACGATCCGGTCTGCCAGGGCGATACCGGGTATGTGCGCTATTTGTTCAGCTACGACTCGAAGCTCGACGGCGCCGAGGGACGGCGCGGCATGTTCGAGGGTGTCGCGATCGTCGGCCTGCGGGATGGCTTGATCACCAGCTACCGCGAGGTCGCCAATGTCGGCCCCTGTCTCTCACGGCTGGGATTCGCACCGGACCGGCTCGCCAAGTTGATGGCACGCGAGGCCGAGCATCTCGCTGCCCGGCCCGAGGCATCAGGGCATACCGGCTGAGCGCCTGGCGCTACTCGTAAAAGGCGCCGTCGCGATAGACCGGGGCCTTCCATTTATTGGCCTTGGATTTGCCCGGCAGAGGGCCGCCGCCGACGGCGATCCGCTTACCGTGATCGTCCCGGTCGTTCACGCAACAGCCGACGCGTAACAGCACCAGCGGTTCGTCGCTGGTCGCCTGGAAGCTGTAGAAGCTTCCGGCCGGCAGCATCAGGCCTTCGTTGCGGGTCAATACGCGTTCCTCGCCGCCGGGCCCATAGAAGCAGGCCGATCCATCGAGGACGACAAACATGTGATCTTCGTTCGGATGGGCGTGCAGCGTGTTCTCGCCGCCCGACGCATAGACCTTTAGCCGCGACCACATATTTTCGGTGTCGGCGAGCGGCGTATTACTGCGGCCGTCGTCCAATAGTTGCGCCCGCATTTTGAAGAAGGTTGGTTTCGCGCCGATTTCGGCGGCGGGGGATTGATCGTCGGGCATGGCGGGTCTCCTGTGGGCGGTTGGTCGATGTGCCGGTTGCGCAACGATACCGCGTGAATTCGTATCGTGCCAACCGGGCCGGATTCGTGTCCGGCATCGGGGTAATAGAGTCCCATTATCGGAACGGATGTGTCGAAATTCGCCGCGATAGGGCGATTTGACCGTAAATTCTTGAAATATAAACTACAAAAGGCCCTCTGGGGCGTGACGGTTAACAATTTGTTAGCAGTATCGGGTCAGAATTTTTTTAACTAGAGGACACTGCGGAGAGACAAATGCCTCAAACCCTTGAAGTGGGCGTTAAATTCCGAAAAAAAGACGCCCCAGCGTTCGTTTTGGAGGTCATAGAGCTGTTCACGCCGGAAGGTGAACCGCCGCATGCGCGTGCGCGTGTCAGCATGGCAAAGCATAACTCGGACGTGCGGTTGTACTCTGTTTCCGCGCTGACCGACCCTCGATTGTTTACGCCAGTCGCCGCCAGCGGCTAACGACCTTAGAATTGTTTGGCAAGGTCTCGTAGGGCGCCCGCTTTCGGTAGGCGCCCTTTCCTTTTGGCTATCAGCCATCCGGTCGCCGGGCTTGGCCGTTTTAGATCATAGGGCGTCGGCGAGCATCCAGGCGAGCAGCCGCGTACCCAGCGCGAAGTCGGCAATCTCCATCGCTTCGTCCGCGTTATGGCTGCCGTGGTCGTTGCGCACGAAGATCATCGACGACGGCACGCCGATCCGGTCGAATTCCTGGGCGTCATGGCCGCCGCCGCTCGCGATATCGATCGCCGAAATGCCGAGTGCCTGGCAACCCTCGTGAAGCAGTCGGCAATGATCTTCGGCCATCACGGTGGGTTGGCTGACGCCGAACCCGCCGAAATCGAACTGTACGCCGCGCCGTGTTTCGATCTCCGCCGCCGCGCTCTCGGCGCATTCCCGCATCCGGGTCAGCGTCGCCACGTCCAGGCTGCGGATATCGAGCGTGAAGTTCAATTCGCCCGGCACCTTCGACAGACTGTGCATATCCGGGTCGGTGCCGAACTTTCCGGCAGCGAAGACGATGTCGCCGCCTTCCGCCAGCACCGCTTCGGTTTCGCGGTCGAGCGCGGTCAGCAGCTCAGCGCCGGCCAGCACGGCGTCGTGGCGATGCGATTGCGGCACTGCGCCGCTATGGGTGTATTCGCCCAGCACTCGGCCGTCGCGCGAGCGCGTGTTGCCGCGAATACCGGTGACCACGCCGACCGGCGTTTCGGCGGAGACGAGGACCGGGCCCTGCTCGATATGCAGTTCGATATAGGCGGCCACGTCCTGGGCGGTCAGGTGCGGTGGTGCCGCCATCAGTTTCTCAGGGTCGAGGCCATAGGCGGCCATTTGCTCGCCCAGCGTCTTGCCGGTGCCGAGATGGACGGCGTTCTTTAATTCCTCCGGCTTCATCAGGCCGAGTGCTGCGCGTGATCCGAGATGGCCGCCGTGGCGGCCCCGGAACCAACTGCTGCATTCCTCTGACCGGATGGCCATGACCGTGACGTCCCTGGCCGGTTCGATCCCCGCCGCCTTGATCGCGGCCTGCGCCGCCAGACCCGCGACCACGCCGGCGGCACCGTCGAAGTTGCCGCCTTTCGGTACCGAATCGAGATGGGAGCCGGTCATCACCTGCGGCGCCGAGCGGTCGCGACCGGGTAGGGTGTAGTAGGCGTTGCCCGCGAGGTCGGTGGTCACGTCGAGGCCGAGATCGCGTGCCGATTCGGCGAACATGTCATGAGCCAACTGCTCGCCGTCGCCATAGGAGGCGCGCGTCACCCCACCGCCATCTGCGGTTTCCGTGGCGAGTCGGTCGAACAGTCCTTCGGCCAGGGTCATGCTGCCGTCGACCGCTTTGGTGAGGCTCTCAGTCTCAGTTTGCGTCAGCGCCATGGTTCTATCCCGAAAATTCCAAAAAACATCCGCTTGTATGCAAGACCGCAAGAAGCGGCTTCGGTATGATACGCATCAAAAGCAGGAGGAACACCCATGCATCTGCATATCGACAGTCTTCGCGCCAAGCCGCCGCACATGCACATTTCTCCTGAAATGTATCAGGATGTGGCCCGGCGGCATCCGGACCTGGCGTCACAGTTGACCGTTACCTTCAGCTGGGACAGCGAAGATTTTGCAACGCATATGCAGACGGCGGAAATCCTCTTCGCCCAGCGCTTCCCGCGGGAGAACCTGGCCACGGTCGCGCCCAATCTCAAATGGATCAATGCACCGTCTGCCGGGATTGAATATCTGATGCCGATGGACTGGCTGCCGGCGGATGTCATCCTGACCAACAACAGCGGCACGCACGCGCCGAAAGCCGCCGAATCGGTGGTCATGTCCATCTTGATGTTGAACGCGCGCCTGCCGGCGATCATCGCCAACCAACGGGCGTCCCGGTGGGAGCAGATCTTCAGCTCCACGGCGGCGGGCAAGACCGTGACGATCTTGGGGCTTGGCAATATGGGCCGGGCATCGGCGCGGGCTTTGCGGAGCCTTGGGATCACCGTGCGCGGCGTTCGGCGCACCGCGGCGCCGGACGACGATGTCGACGCGATCTTCGCCACCGGCGACCTGCATGCGGCGCTCGCGGATGCGGATTTCCTGGTGATCGCGGCGCCGCTGACCGCCGAGACGCGCGGCCTGATCGGCGCGGCGGAGCTGGACCAATTGAAACCGGGGGCGGGGGTCGTCAATATCGGGCGCGGGCCGATCGTCGACTATGACGCGCTGAGCGCGCGGCTTGAAGATGGCCGCCTTAGCGGTGCGGTCCTCGACGTGTTCGCCGAGGAGCCGCTACCGTCAGAGTCGCCCTTGTGGAAGGTCAAAAACGCCATCCTGACGCCGCATATTTCGTCTGATGATTCGGCGCGCTACATGCCGCGCGCCCTCGACATATTCTTTGAAAACCTGCAACGCATGATCGACGGCGTGCCTTTGCGCAACGTCATCGATCGGAAGCTCGGCTATTAAGCCGGTGGCCGCGTTCAGTTCCCCGTGGAGATTGTTTGATGGATAAAAAGCTCGAAGCGAATATTGAGCAAAACATAGCGATGATAACGTCGCTGGCTGACACGGTGATGGACTTCATCGTGAAATACGGATTTCAGATTCTCGGCGCGCTGATCGTCCTGGTCATCGGCCTTAAGATCGCCGGTTGGTTGGGACGCAAGGCCGAGGGCATGGCGCTGGCCAAGGATATCGACGTTACCCTGTCGAAATTCTTGGGAAACGTGGTGAAGGTCCTGTTGGTGGTGATGGTCATCATCATCACCCTCGGCAATTTCGGTGTCACCATCGCGCCGTTGATCGCGCTGGCCGGTGCCTCGGCTTTCGGCGCCACCTTGGCGATCCAGGGGCCGTTGTCCAACTACGGCGCGGGCCTGGCGATCATCCTGGGGCGGCCCTTCGTGATCGGCAACACGATCACGGTCCGGAAGGTGAGCGGCGTGGTGGACGAGATCGCCCTGGCGGCGACCACTCTGGTCGGCGAGGACGGCGAGCGCATTACCATCCCGAACAAGCAGATCGTCGGCGAGATTCTTGTAAACTCCGACGAACGCCGCGTGATCGAGACGCGCCTCTGTATCGCCGAGGACCAGAACCCGACCAAGGCCATCGAGATTGTCCGAGAGGCGCTGGGCGGATTCCCGGAATTGGCCGAAGGCGCGCCGCCCCAGGTCGGCGTGCACGACTTCACTTATGGCGGCGTCATCATCGGCGCGCGCTACTGGGTGCCGAGCATGAAATATTTCAACACGCGGTACCGGGTGAACGAGGCAGTGTTGCGGGCGTTGGCCGATGCTGGGATTACCCTCATGAAAGTGGGCAATCTGGCGATGACCGTACCGCCGCTCACCGCCGATGAGCCGGAGCCCGAAGAAAGCTAGGTCCAACCGCCGCCCCGCCGGCAGATTGCTGATATAGTCTCCGTCCGCCGTATCCTTCTGCCGCCTCATTCTGCCGCCAATGGGCGGACCTGAAACCGGACCGTATGCGTCACACTTATCGTCGACTGCACGATGCCTTCACGCGCATGCCGCCGGGCTTGCGGGGTATAGTGCTGATGACGGTCTCCGTCGGTATGGCCACGGGCACGCACGGCGTGATCCGGTATCTCGGCAGCGATCTGCCGCCGGAAGAAGTCGTCGTCATTCGTCATTTCTTCGCATTGCTCGCGCTTGGTCCGTTCATTATGCGGGCAGGTCTGCGCCGTACGCTGGGCACGCACCGGTTCGGCCTGCATGTCACGCGCGGCATGATCGGCGGCGCCAACGCGCTGGCCTGGTATACGGGACTGACGTTGGTGCCCTTTGTCGTGGCCACGTCGCTCAGTTTCACGGCGGTGATCTTCCTGACCGTCGGCGCGGTGCTGTTTCTCGGCGAGAAGGCGGGGCCGCGGCGCTGGTCGGCGGTGATCATCGGCTTCGTCGGCGCGTTGATTATCCTGCGTCCGGGGGTCGAGGTGATTACCCCCGGCGCGATGCTGATCATGGGGAGCGCGGTGCTGTCCGGCGTGTCGATGCTGTTGCTGAAACTGCTGACCCGCACCGAATCGCCGCTCACCATCGTCACCTATATGTACCTGTTCCGCATCGGCGTGGCCGCGATTCCGGCGGCGCTGCACTGGGTGACGCCGACACTCGAGCATCTCCTGTGGTTCGTGTTGATCGGCGTGGTGTCGAGCGCGACCAACATGGCGCAGGCGCAGGCGTTCAAGGACGCGGATGCGACCTTGCTCGCCCCGGTGCGGTTTACCCGGCTCGTTTGGGCCGCGCTGATCGGCTTCTTCATCTTCGCCGAGACGCCGGACTTCTGGACCTGGGTCGGCGCGGCGGTGATCGGCGGCAGTATCAGTTACATCGCCTTCCGCGAGGCCCAACTCAAGAAAGCACGGGATCGCGCCGCGGAAGAATGACGATATGCCTGCGGGTCAACTCGGACTGTACCGGCTGCCAATCGCCGGTGCGCTGATGCCCAGGCCCGGCAATTCCCATACGCCTGCGCCGGACGGGTTGGCGTCGGCGGCGATATTGGCGTCGATCAGATAGGGCTTGTTCGCGGCGATGCCGGCTTGGATGGCGTCGCCCAGGTCACCTGCTCGGTCGACGCTGACGGCCTCGACCCCAGCGGACCGGGCCATCGCTGCGAAATCCGGGTTGTAGGGCGCGCCGGTATTCGGGTCCTTGAAGTCGGTCGCCAATTCGCGGCCGTCCAGGTAGCCGCGCTGCAATCCGCGGATCGAGGCATAGGCGTAGTTGTTCCACACCACCCAGACCGCGGGGATGTTGTATTCGACCGCGGTCGCCAACACGCTGGCATGCATCAGGAAAGCGCCGTCGCCGCAGACCGAGACGCAGGGCCGGTCCGGCGCGGCTAGTTTCGCGCCGAGCACACCCGCGACGCCGAATCCCATCGGCCCGAATCCCATCGATCCGATCAACGAGTCGGGGCGTTTGGGATTGCAAAACTGGATGAGCCAGTTGTGATGGATGCCGATGTCGCTGACCAGGATCGCGTCTTCCGGGAGCGCCTTGTCGATTTCATGCGCGGCGCGCTGCGGGTGGATCGGCGACGACTCGTCGATGAAGCCGGGCGCCACGAAGGCGTCCCATTCCTTGCGGTAACCGGCGATCGCATCGAGCCAGGCCTTGCGGGCATCGGCGGCCGCCTCGGTGTTCTTCCTGGTGTCGAGTTCGGCGAGGATCTGCCGCAGGAAGGTTCGGACGTCGGCCATCAATCCGAGGGCGACCGGGTAGTTTCGGCCAATCTCGTCAGGGTCGATATCGACATGGATCAGCTTGGTCGGTGGGATTGTGAAGGAATACCCCGGATGCCAGGAACTGGACGTCCGGTCGTCGAACCGTACGCCGAGGGCTAACAGCACGTCGGCCTGCCGTGTCGCTTGGTTCGCCTGATAGGTACCGTTGCGCGCGACCAAGCCGAGGTTGAGTGGGTTGCCAGTGTCCATCGCGCCGATGCCGCTGGCCGAACTGGCGACCGGGATTCCCAAACGTTCGGCCAGGGTCAGCAGGTCTTCGGCCGCGCCGCCGTATTTCACGCCCTGCCCGACCAAGATGACCGGGCGTTCGGCCGCCAGCAACATGTCGACGGCCTGCCGGACACCGTCGGGGTCTGCGCCGCAGCGGCTGCTGATATTCGCGTTCCATTCCTCGGGTTTCGGCGTCTCCTGCGCGGCGGCTTCCTTGAAGATGTCGAACGGCACGTCGAGGACGACCGGGCCGGGCCGGCCGGTGACCATCGTCTTCCACGCCTGGCGGATGGCCACGGGCACCATCTCGCCGCGCGTCGGCTGGAACACGCGCTTGCAATAGGCGCGGACGGTGGACGGGAAATCCGCTTGATGCTGCCGGTAGGTTTCCTGGAAGGCGCCCCGGTTGAACTGGCTGGTTGGCACGTTGCCGGTCACGGCGAGGAAGGGCACGGAGTCGAAATAGGCGTTGGCGAGGCAGATCGGCATATTCGCGGAGCCGGGGCCGCAGGAGGTGAAGGTCGCCGTCGGCTGTCCGGTGACGCGGTAATAGACGTCGGCCATGAAGCCTGCGACGGATTCGTGGTGAACCGAAATCGTCTCGATGTCGTCCGACCGCTCGTACAGCGCATCGATGAATCCGATATTCCCATGCCCGCACAGCCCGAACACATAGGGCACCTTTTCGCGGACCAGGTAGTCGACGATGAGTTGACCGCCGTCGAGCATATTGTTCTTCGCCATGGATCGATTCCTCCCGTGCCAATTCGCCAGATATCAGTGACGGCAATAGCGTAGCACGCTGCCGGACAATGCGAAGGCGCGGCCATTTGTCAGGGGGCGAACACGGCCTTAGGGTATGCGACGCGGGATTCGCCGCGGGTCACGACCGCCGGACAGGACATGAAGCGCTACATCGTCGTCATCATCTATGCGGTAGGGCTGCTGCCGCTTATCTTCGCCTATCAGCCGCTGAAGGAGATGTTTTCGCCGGTCGGCTTCGTGGCGGCGGCGATCGTTTATTTGCTGGCGCTGCGATTGCTCGCCGAGCATGCGGCGGAGAAGGTTCGCGAGCGTGACGGCGACCGGTAATCATAAGTGGTCTGTCACGGGCGGTGTTGGCGCGGCTGGCGCCGGTCCCCAGGGCAACGAAGGCTAGGCCGCGGCCCTGGGTGTGTGGAGGACCTTATGACCGGGTTAGCAGCCGGAAACGCATTTCCCGCCGCCGTCGAACTCCATCGTCTTGCCGCTCAGCGGCACGTGGACCGGCACCTTGCTGGCCTTGATGAATGTCTCGGTCCGTGTGCCGGGCCGCACCTTGCCGCCCTTGGTCGCTTCTTCGTTGGCGTGCGAGGCGATCACTGACGCTGGCTTGACCAGTTCATTGATCACATAGGCGGCTTCCGTTGGTCCTGTGGTGAAGGTGTCGCCGATGTTGATCACCGCTAGTTTCGCCTTGTAGTGGCCGCGCACCACGACGTCCTGTTCGGCGGTGATGCCCGTATCGCCGGATAAATAGACCACGAGGCCGTTGGTGAACTTCAGCACATACCCGGTGGGCGGACCGACATAGCCGGTGATGCCCGCTGCCTTCATGGAGTCGCCGAGCGATCCGCCGATGAACGCCGGCGCGAGGCCGTTACTGTGCACCGCGGGTACCGTGGTGATGCCGACGCCGCCAACTTTTTTCATCGCACCGAATCGGACCAGCATTGAGTCTTTTGGATTGGCGCCGGCAGCCTTCAGTTTCCCGGCGAAAAACCGGGGCATTTCACTGCCGGTGACGATCTTCGCCTTCTTGGCCAGCGCGATATTCACGCTGTTGGAGTTCGGCGTCGCGTTGACCGAACGGTCGGGCTTGGCGCAGGTGCCCGCGTTGACGGCCTTCATGTGTTGGTTGCCGACGTGATCGCCATGCATATGGCTCACGAGAATCACGTCGATCTTGCCAAGACGAGGGTCGTTCGGCCCGGCGACGGTACGCCCGGCGTCATAAAGCAGGCGTGTTCCGTTCGGGTCCTCGAAGATCAAAGCGCGGTCGAGACGGCAAAACTCGCCCTCCTGGCCGCCGAGCGGCGTCACCTTTACGTTCGCCGCCAAGGCTGGTTGCAGCAGCACCATAGTCGTCCCGACGATAGCAGCGGCGGAAATTGTCATTAGTCTTCGCATGCATTTGCTCCCTGTTGGGGTTCCGGTTACCCGGAAATTTTTAGATGCAAAATCCACAACTTGCGCATTCGCAATTTTATCATGGGCACAATTCTCTCATGGGAACGGGCCGCACCTATCATCGGCGCATGCAGAAGAAACCCCGCCGCGGATTTCAGTGCTCGTAAAGAGGGGTCCGCGGCAGGGTCCAGGGCAGCCCGATGACGATGACTTAATGGTCGTCAGCGTGTTGCAAACCGTTGGTCGATAAGACCGTTCCGATTTTTATTTCGCTTTCGCGCCGCGGAACGGTTTGTGACACCCGCCGCAACCGAGTTTGCCCATTACGCCAACCTGCTTTGCGATCGCTTTTTGATCGCCGCCGCCGGCGATGCTTGCCAGTTTGGCACTCTCGTCGGCGAGCGCCTTATTGGCTTTTTCGAAACCGGCCCAGTCCTTCCAGATCGCCGCCAGTGCACGCGTCTCCTTGTCGGAGAAGTCGCCGCGCCCGGTTCCTTTCGGGAATAAGGCAAGGATCTTACCCGTCGACGCGTTGATCGCTTTGGCATGCTTCGCAACATCCGCCGCCGAGCCTTTGCCGCTCTTAACGTAGGCCTTGATCGGCTTGAAGTCCTTCGAAATGGATTTCATCAGCGCTCGGCGCTGTTCGATCGCCGCTTTTCCGTCCGCAGCGTCCGATGTTTGCATCCCCAAGGTAAAGATGCCCGT
Source organism: Alphaproteobacteria bacterium (assembly GCA_021774335.1). Taxonomy (GTDB): domain Bacteria; phylum Pseudomonadota; class Alphaproteobacteria; order UBA8366; family UBA8366; genus JAJFJD01. The sequence goes on along the minus strand of JAJFJD010000046.1, from coordinate 389,147 downwards.
AAGCGCGACAACGGTCGCGAGCGCTGTCAATTTTATAGTCCGGTTCATATTTTAATTCCCTCCAAAGATATTCAGCGCCCGCTGCGTTCTTGGCAAAATCGCCTGTGCAGCGGACTTTGATGGCGGCCTGTGCCACTGTTCACACGGCCCGACCAAGGTCTGCGGGCCGCCGAAAAATGACAAGCCTGCACCTCTATAAACACGCCGGGCGGCCGATTATTCCGTTCTGGGAATGGAAATGTGCAATTTCGGCCGGGAACGACTGACTTTGTGAAGCCAGCGACCCGGGTTACGGCTGCAATTGGTCATACACCGTGCGTGCGATTTTGAGCAATTCCGGCTTGGGCATTTCAGCCGTCAATCCGTAGCCGACCCGTCCGCTGATCCAATAGAAAACGCCGACCGGGCCTTGTTGGGTGAATTGGAATTCGGCTTGGGTCTGCCAATCGCCGTCAGTGATGACATACAACGTAATACGGCGGCGTTTTGCGTCCTGATACATGAATTGCGCCGCCGGGCCCTTCTCGGCCGACAGCAAGCGTCCCCCAACCAACGAGAAACCTAAATCCCCGAGCTGCGGCGCGCGCAACGGCGCTTTGAGAACTTTCGACAGCCAGCGGACCAGATGTGCTTCTTCGTCGGCGGTCACCTCAACCGGGTGACGCCGTTGCGGGGTAAAGACTTTGTGGGCGACGGCGGCGCCCCGGGCGACGGTGAAAACGGTGGTATTACCTTTTTGCGTGATTTGTTGCGCCTGCCAGCCGACCAGGCCGCCGGAGATAAACAGGACAATCGACGCTGCCGCCCACAGCAGATGGACCCGTTTGGGTGCGCGTTGCTTCGGGATCAGGGTTGGCGGCAACGCCTCGTCGAGCACGGGATTGAATAATGTCCGCAATGCCTGCTTCTGCTGTTCATAGGCGGCGACGCGCGCGGCGGCATCGGGATTTTCCGAGAGATGCTCCGCCACTTCGCGATGACGCGCTGTGTCGAGTTGCCCGTCCACAAAGGCGTGCAGCTCGGCTTTGCTGACTTTCTTTGCGGTGGTCATTGGTCTTTCCCCAACTCGACGTGTTCGGCGTCGGCCATCAAACGGCGCAGTTTTTCGCGCGCCCTGTGAATTCGCGACATCAACGTGCCGATCGGGATATCGAGCACAGCAGCCGCGTCCTCGTAACTCATGTCCTCCAGCGCGATCAATAACAATGCCGCTCGTTGCGGCTCCGGCAGTTTGTAGAAAGCCTTCCAGACTGCACCGATTTCCAACTGGTCTTCCTGCGCGGGCCTGACAGGCAGACCGTTCGCGCCGCCGTCCAACGGCATCAATTTAGGGGTGTTTCGGTATTTGCGCGCAGTGTTCAAATGAAGATTGTGAAGGATCGTGAACAACCAGGCGCGCATGTTCGTCCCCTTGGCCCAGAGGTCCATTCTGCTCCAGGCACGCTCCAGACAATCCTGAACAAGATCGTCCGCTTGATTGTTGTCGCCAACCAATGCGCGCGCATACCGCCGCAGATGCGGTATTTGCTGGACGATCAGGTGCCGGGTGTCGGACATATGACTAGCATACCCGCGGAGGCGGGAAGTCGGAAACGCGGTTTAAACCTACTGAACAATAACGGTTTTCCGGGCAAGTCTGCCCTATACTTGCTGCTCATCAAGCGACGAAAGAGGTTTCCATGTCCGATTCCAACAGCCCGACGGTCGAATTCCTCGAAGCCTATGGCGAGGCCTGGAACGACCACGACGCGGACCGGATCATGGCCGCGATGGCCGACGACTGTATCTTCGAGACCGGCGGCGGTGAGACGGCTTGGGGCGACAGGCATGAGGGTGCGGCGGCCGTGCGCGCGAGGGTCGAGCAGGTCTGGGGCGAAATCCCCGACGTGAGTTTCGACGACGCCCGGCATTTCATCAGCGGCGACCGCGGCTGTTCCGAATGGATTCTGCGCGGCACCCGGACCGACGGTACGGCGGTGGAGGTCGCGGGCTGCGACCTGTTCACCTTCCGTGACGGTAAGATTCTGGTAAAGAGCAGCTATCTAAAGAACCGGCGTTAGCCGGAACCGCTGTCAGACACTAAAGCCGTAGGAGGTTTTTCAGTCGCGGATGCCCGGTTAGGTCCTGAACGGTCTCGAAGACACAGGCATCCCATCCTGCGTTATGCGCCACGCGAACCATCTCCGATTTATCGTCGAAAAAGAGTGGATTTTCGGTTGGGCTAACGCCGAGTTCGGCATTCACCTGTTCGAAGAATGCCGGTGTGGCCTTAGAGTGCCCGAGCTTTGCGCTGTAGAAGATGTCGATGAAGTGCCGGCGCAGATCCAATTCGTCCCACAGATAGCTGGCGCGATAATGTTCCTGGTTCGTCGCGAGATAGAGGTCGATATCGGGGTGCCGGGCGAGGCGATCAACGACATCCATGACGCTGCGGTTGACGTTCGAATCCTTTTCGAACCAATAGGCGATGAACGCGTCTACCGAACCATCATATCCGGCGGCCGGAAGGATAGAGGCCAAAGCTTCTTTGAGATCAAGCGCACCGATCGTGCATCCATGCATCAAGGATTCATATGAGTCGGTGGGTGATCTAAAAAACGATTTCTTAAAGGCCTCGCGATGTACGCCCAAATCCTGCTCGATAGTCGAGTCCCACGGCTTACGTCGGTCTGGTGCCGCGTGCCAGCTGTCTATCAGAACGCCGTCCACGTCGAAGAACACCTTCACCGCAAATCACCCAGTCAACGCGTCACGGTAGCCGGACCCATCGCTACAGCCGGCTTTTTCGGTAGGACCGTTTCGCGGCGATCTTGCCGTCGCGGATCGTCAGCACGTCGACCAAGTGTATCTCATAGGGTGATCCGCCGACCGGCGTGCCGGTGGTGACCGATTCGACCACAGCGAAGTCCGGCGTCACGACATGCCGGATTTCCGCGAAATGCAGGTCCGGCACTTTCTCGAAGACCGCGGCGGCGAGCTTGCGCGCGTCCTCCTTGCCGGTCGCGCGCTCGCCGTAAGGCTGGCTGCCGAAGGACGCCTCGAAGACGACATCGTCGGTGAACATGTCGGTGATGCCGTCAAGATCGTGGTCGTCCCAGACCGTGTTGAACCGGTCGATGAAAGCCTCGCCGTCGAAATCACTCATGAGCGTCTCCCGTGTTGGCTACTTCTCCCGCACGAAACGGTTGCGCAGCAGACCGATCTGGTTGATCTCGATCTCCACGACGTCGCCGTCCTTCATGTCGGGCGACGACCCCTCGGTGCCGGACCAAATCATGTCGCCGGGATGCAGCGTCAGGTATTGCGTCATCGCGGCGATATAGCGCTGCAGGCTGAACAACATGTTGTTGGTGGCGAACTGGATGGTCTGCTCGCCGTTGACCCGGACGGTTGTCTGCAAGCTGTCCAGGTCGATGTCGGTCTCGATCCACGGCCCCATCGGCTTGAACGTGTCGGCATTCTTGGCGCGCCAGAAGGTGCGGTCGTTCTTTTGCCAGGTCCGCTCGCTGACATCGTTGCCGATGGTATAGCCAAGGATGCAGGACAGCGCGTTTTCCTCGGTCAGATGTTTTGCCTGCTTGCCGACGATCGCGACCAGTTCGCCCTCGTATTGCACCTTGTCGGTGGCGTCCTTCGGAATGACGATGTCCTCGTCATGCGCGATCAGGGCGTTGTTGGCGCGGTAGCCGATGTCCGGTTGTTCGGGGATGTTCGGCTCGCGGCCATGCATTTCCGCCTGCTCCATGATGTGGTCGACATAATTGAGGCCCGCGGCATAGAAGGTCTTCGGCTCGAACGGGACCAGCAGTTTCGTACCGTCCAGTGGCACCTTTTCGCCGGTCCGGGTGTGGTCGCCGAAGGGCGTGCCGTCGACCGCCTCGATCTCCTCGCCTTCGATGATGCCGAATGTCGCTTCTCCATTCCGTTCGAATCGTGCCCAGCGCATGGACGTCTCCTCTATTTTTGTATTCTTGCTTGTTGGGTTGCGGTGTTGGCTGCCGCGTTAGAAGAACGTGCCGCTCAACAGCCCGAAAATCGTCAGCCCCAAGAACAGGACCGCGCTTAGGATGAAATACATACGCACGCCGTCACTCCCACCGAAAAATCATTCTCATTGCCGTCTCAGTTTAGCGCAAATGGGGTAGGTCACAAACGAAGGGCGCATTGGCCTTGTTGTCATCCTGCGATTGCGGTTAAGCTTGTCAGTAGGGGCGCCTCATCGCTAGAGCGAGTCGATTATGGGCGAAGTCATAAATTTACGGAGTTACCGGAAGCAGAAGTTGCGCGCGGCCAAGGAAGAGGCCGCCTCCGAGAATCGCACCCGCACGGGACGCACCAAGGCGGAGCGCAAGCGCGACGACCGCGAGGTCCAATCCACCGTCGCTTTCCTCGACGGCCGGCAGCTCGACTCGGGTAACGACGAAGAAGCTTCCTGACCGCCCCTCTCATTCCCGTCCTTCGTTAAACCCAACCCTAGTTCTTATCCAGATCCTTCGGGATTCCGTTGTATTCCGCGAAATGCGGCGCGATCTGTTCCTGTGCCCCGTTCAGAAAGTCCGTGACGAGTTCGGGGAAGTCGACCACCATGAGCGATCCAGTCCGCCGGGCGGTGACCCGACCAAGAGCAACTAGGCGCTCGCCCCGGTACCCAATCATATTCAAAATCAGGAGAACGCGATGAGCATCGATCGTTGGAAAGGCAGTGCAAATGGCCGCAACAAAGCCGTTCGTCATGGAGGCATCGTCTACACCGTCGCAACCGCTGGCGCGGCGGGGTCCGACATCAAGGCGCAGACCCGCGGCACGCTTGAATTAATCGAGAACAGCCTCAACGAGGCCGGGTCGGACAAGACGCGCATGTTGTCGGCCCAGATCTTCCTCGCCGATATGTCGCAGAAGGAAGGCATGGACGAGGTCTGGAACGAGTGGATCGGCGACGACTGGAACACCTGGCCGCAGCGCGCCTGCGTCGGCGCCCCGCTCGCCGGCACGACCCTGGTCGAAATCGTGGTGACCGCCGCGGCGAAATAGGCGTTACGGCGGCGGGAACCGGGCTAGGAAGGCATGGGCGCGCGGCAATGCGTCATGCATGAATTGCCCCGGCTCCCGAAGCCACAACCCATCATAAGTTCGCGACAACGGTTCGGAGATAAGGACGTTGCTTGGCAACGGGACAAGGGTCGCCGTCCAGCCGGGCCACCACCGGTTGGCCTTTGCGGTGGTATGCGCGAGGAGCGCAGGCCAATTCGAATATCCGTGATAGTCGAAGGCCTGATCGTCCCGGACGGCGACGATGTGGTTTCCGGTGAAGCCATTCGCGGGCTTGATCCAAACCGCGCCGAATCCGGCGTCGTGATAAGTTTCGAGAAACGCGTAGGCCAGGATATGGCAGGCGCCGCAGGCGAAGAAGACCCGCTCGGTCAGCGCCCAGCGCTTCTCGGGGTCGGATTTCGTTCCCGGCGGCGCACGGTACATCCGCTCAAATCAGCCGCGGTTGCCGCGCCTCTTCCGTCTCCGTCCGCCGCCGCACCACTTCGCGGGGGATGCGGTGAACGCGGGCGCGGCCGCAGATCAGCACCGTGTATTTATCCTGCAGCAGCGATTCGATCGCCGGGTCGTGCACGTCCAGGCCGCCGGTATAGGCGCCGAAGGCCGGCAGAATCAGCCGTTTTCCGTCGGCGACGAAGCAGCGCCCGGTGACGCGGCGGCCGCGTGCGCTGACCCCCGCTTTCGGATGGTAATGGCCGGAGACTTCGCCGGGCGACGTACCTTTACGGGCCTCGTGCCGGAAGATCAGTTCGCCCGCACGAAACTCCGCGGTGGTCAGCCCGTCGATGCCGGCGGGCGGGGCCGGGTCGTGGTTGCCGGCGATCCAGATCCAGTCCATCGCGTTGGTCATCGCCTGCAGGGCGGCGCGGTCGTCGTCGGGCAGCCGGCCCGCCGCGTCGTCGTCGTGGAAGCTGTCGCCGAGGCAGATCACCCGCGTCGGCCCATAGGCATCGATCGCCAGCGCGAGGCGGCGCAGCGTTTCCCGGCTGTCGTAGGGCGGCAGATGCGATCCCTTCTTCGCATAGGACGAGCCTTTCTCCAGATGCAGGTCGGCGACCACCAGCGTCTTCTGGTCCGGCCAATAGAGCGCGCCGCTCGCGTCGGCCATCAGCGATTCACGGTTGAAGTCGAAAGGCAGCGCGGTGCCCGGCATCATCGTGTCGGCTCCCTCATGGCGCGCCCTTTGTCGCTTCGGCGATCAGGTCCTGCGCCGCTTCGTCGAGCATCAGATCGATCGCCGATCCTTCGACGCGCTCCTTGCCGATCTCCAGCAGGATCGGCACCGCCAGCGGCGATACCCGGTCGAGCCGCTGGTGCAGGATGTTGCCCTTGGCGCGCTTCAGCATCCCGGCGAGCCGGCTGACGTCGGTCAGCCCGCGCGCGGCGTCCCGGCGGGTCGCCTGCAACAGGATGTGGTCGGGCTCGTGGCGGCGCAGCGTGTCGTAGATCAGGTCCGAGTTGAAGGTGACCTGCCGTCCGGTCTTCTGCTGGCCGGGATACTGCCGCTCGATCAGCCCGGCGATCACCGCCACGTTGCGGAAGGTGCGCTTCAGCATCGACGATTCGTCCATCCAGGCTTCCAGGTCGTCGCCCAGCATGTCCTCGTCGAACAGCTCGGCCACGTTGCCGACCGGGTTCAGGCTCCACACCGCGATCACGTAGTCGGTGGCGACGAAGCCGAGCGGGGCGAGGCCCGCGCGCTCCATCCGCCGGGTCAGCAGCATGCCGAGCGTCTGATGCGCATTCCGGCCTTCGAAGCAGTAGGCGACGGTGAAATGCTTGTCGCCGCGCGGGAAACTCTCGACCAGCAGCGCGTCGGGTTCGGGCAGCGACGAGGCCCAGAGCTGGATGTTCAGCCAGTCGCGCACCTGATCCGGCAGCGAGCCCCAGGTCGCGGGCCGCGCCAGGATCGCGCGCACCCGGTCCGCCAGATGCGTGGTCAGCGGCAGGCGGCCGCCGACATAGGCGGGCACCTTCGGCGCGTCGCCGGGCGCGCGGCTGGCCTCGACGGTCATCTCGCGGATACCTTCGAAGCGCAGCATCTGGCCCGAGAAGATGAAAGTGTCGCCGATCTCCAGGCCAAGCGCGAAATACTCCTCGACCTCGCCGAGGAAGGGGCCGCGCTTGATCCGCACCTTCAGCGTGTTCGCCTCGACGATGGTGCCGAGATTCATCCGCAACCGCCGCACCATCGCGGGGGAGGCCGCGCGGTAGGTTCCGTCGGGCAGGGATTCGAGCCGCCGCCAGCGCTCGTAGCTGCGCAGCGCGTAGCCGCCGTGATCGACGAAGGCGACGACATCGTCGAACTCGGCCCGCGTGATCTCGGCATAGGGGGCCGCGCGCGTGATCTCCGCATACAGGGCGTCGGGATGGAAGGGCGCGGAACAGGCCATCGCCATGACATGCTGCGCCAGCACGTCGAGCCCGCCCGGCTGCGGCGGGTCGCCGTCGAGCGTCGACTCGCGGATCGCATCCATCGCGGCGCGGCATTCCAGCACCTCGAACCGGTTGGCGGGGACCAGCACGGCGCGGCTCGGCGTGTCCAGCCGGTGTCCGGCGCGGCCGATTCGTTGGATCAGCCGGCTGACACCCTTGGGCGCGCCGACCTGCACCACCAGATCGATGGCGGCCCAGTCGATGCCGAGATCGAGTGACGAGGTGGCGACGACCGCGCGCAGCGATCCCTCGGCCATCGCCGCCTCGACCTTCTGGCGCTGCTCGCGCGCCAGACTGCCGTGGTGCAAGGCGATCGGTAGATTGTCGTCGTTCACGCGCCACAGTTCCTGGAACACGATCTCCGCCTGCGCCCGCGTGTTGACGAAGACCAGCGTTGTGCCCGCCTTGCGGATTTCCTCGTAGACCTCGGGCAGGGCATGCACCGCCATATGGCCGGACCACGGCATTTCCTCGCGCGTGACCAGCATGCGCACTTCGGAATCGACCGCACCGCCACCCTCGATCAGGTGCACGCTGTCGGCTTGCGCGTCGGGTGCGACCCAGCGGCAGAGCGCCTCCGGCCAGGCCACAGTGGCCGACAGGCCGACGCGGCGGCAGTCGGGTGCCAGCGCCTGCAATCGGGTGAGGCAGAGTGCCAGTTGATCGCCGCGCTTGTTGCCAGCCAGCGCATGCACCTCGTCGAGGATGACGCAGCGCAGGTTGCGGAACATCCGTGGCGCATCGGCATAGCTCAACAACAGGGTCAGCGATTCGGGCGTGGTCAGCAGAATGTTCGGCGGCGTCTCGCGCTGGCGTTTACGGCGATGCTGCGAGGTGTCGCCGGTGCGGGGCTCGGCGGTGACTGGCAGGCCCATCTCCTCGATCGGCATCTGCAGATTGCGGTGCACGTCGACCGCCAGCGCCTTCAGCGGCGAGATATAAAGCGTGTGCAAATCGCGCGCGCCGCCCTCGGCGATCTCGACCAGCGAGGGCAGGAAGCCGGCCAGCGTCTTGCCGCCGCCGGTCGGCGCAATCAGCAGCGTGGTCTTGCCGCGCGACGCGGCGTCGAGCAGGGCCAACTGATGTGCATGCGGCCGCCAGCCGCGCGACGCGAACCACTCGGTGAAGCGGTCCGGTAGAGTGCCGGGCAGGTCGATGGCGAGTTGGTCGCCGCGGCTGTCTTGTCCGCCTTTGTCGCGGGTGGTTTTTTTGAGCGGGGCGTTCGCGCGCATGCGTTTTCTCGTAAGGTCCCTGTTGTCTTTGCCGCTTGATGCGCGCTTTGCTGGTTCGGCTGTCTTGCTATCGGTGAGCGCTCTTGCCACCGGCGAGCGGGTCAAGCATATAAGGAGTCGATAGGAACGGAAAGGGAACAAATGCCTCGGGCAGAAAAATCTCCACCGGAAGCGTGGCTGCGGGTCACGCCGCAGGGTTTGTACTGCGCGGCGGGCGATTTTTATATCGACCCGCACCGACCGGTCGACCGCGCCGTGATCACCCACGGCCATGCGGATCATGCGCGCGCCGGGCATGACGCCGTGCTGACCACGCCGGGCACGGCGGCAATCATGCGGTCCCGTTTCGGCGCGGGCGCGGCGAAGACCTACGACGAGGCGGCCTACGGCGAGACCCGGTCCTTCGGCGATGCAACGGTCCGGCTTGCGCCCGCGGGGCATATCCTTGGCAGCGCGCAGGTGGTGATCGAGCACGCGGGCACGCGGGTGGTGGTCTCCGGCGACTACAAGCGGCGGCGCGACCTGACCTGCGACACTTTCGAGCCGGTGCCCTGCGACCTGTTCGTGACGGAAGCGACTTTCGCCTTGCCGGTCTTCCGCCATCCGCCCGACGGCGACGAGATTCAGAAACTGCTGAACTCGCTCGCGCGAAATCCCGACCGGGTGCATCTGGTCGGCGTCTATGCCTTGGGCAAGGCGCAGCGGGTGATCGCCCTGCTGCGCGAGGCGGGTTACGACCGGCCGATCCATCTGCACGGCGCGCTGACCGAACTCTGCGATCTCTACGCGGCGCAGGGCGTGTCGCTCGGTCCTCTGCGGGAGGTCGGGCGCGAGAGCAAGAAAGGCTTCGCCGGGGAGATTGTGCTGTGTCCGCCGTCGTCGCTGCGGGACCGCTGGTCGCGCGGCTTTCCCAACCCGGTGACGGCGATGGCGTCCGGCTGGATGCGGGTACGCCAGCGGGCGCGGCAGCGCAGCGTCGAACTGCCGCTAATCCTGTCCGACCATGCGGATTGGGATGAACTGACGAGGACGCTGCATGACGTCCAGGCGCCGCGCGTCTGGGTGACGCATGGCCGCGAAGACGCGCTGGTGCATTACGCACGGTCGCACGGGATCGAAGCGGAAGCATTGTCCCTTGTCGGCCGCGAGGAGGAAGACGCGTGAAAGCCTTCGCCGCCTTGCTGGATGGGCTGGTCTACACGCCGTCGCGAAACGGCAAGCTGCAGCTGCTCGCCGACTATTTCCGCACGACGCCTGATCCGGACCGCGGCTGGGCCCTGGCTACGCTGACCGACGGATTGACCCAGCGTCACGCGAAACCAGCGCTCGTGCGGGCGCTGACGGAGGCGCGCGTCGACCCGACGCTGTTCCGCCTGTCCTATGACTATGTCGGCGATCTGGCGGAAACCGTCTCGCTGATCTGGCCGGGCGACGGTGCGGTGGCGGAAACCCCGTTGCGCCTCGGCGATATGGTGATTGCGCTCAAGAGCGCCGACCGTGCCGATGTGCCGGGCTTGCTCGAAGGCTGGCTGGATTCGCTCGATGCCGACGGACGCTACGCCCTGTTAAAGCTGATCATGGGCGGGCTGCGCGTCGGCGTCTCGGCGCGGCTCGCGAAGACGGCGCTGACCCGAATGGCGCCCGCGCCGCTGGCAGATGCGGGAGCCGTGACGCTGGAAGAGATCGAGGAAATCTGGTTCGGGCTCGAGCCGCCCTATGTTTCTTTGTTCGCCTGGCTGGAAGGGCGTGCCGGACCGCCGCCGGTCGATCGCCGCATCGCCTTCCGGCCGCTGATGCTGGCGAACCCGCTGGACGATGGCGATCTGGCTGCGCTCGATCCGGCTGATTTTCGGGCCGAATGGAAGTGGGATGGCATCCGCGTCCAACTCGTCGCGGGCGGCGGCGAGCGGCGCATTTATTCCCGCACCGGCGAGGATATCAGTGGCGCGTTCCCCGATATCGTCGACGCGATGGACTTCGACGCGGTCGTGGACGGCGAGCTGCTGGTGCTGTGTGACGGTGTGGTGGCGCCCTTCAACGATTTGCAGCAGCGGCTCAACCGGAAGCGCGTGACCAAGCAGATGCTGACGGATCACCCGGCGCATGTGCGGCTCTACGACATGCTGTTCGACGGTGACGAGGACCTACGCGCGCTTCCGTTCGATGGCCGGCGGGTGCGGCTCGACGATTGGAGCCGGCGTGAGCCGCCCGACCGCATGGACCTGTCACCGCTGGTACCCTTCGAGAGTTGGGACGATCTGTCGGTGTTGCGCGACGACGCCCGCGCCAACGGGATCGAAGGGTTGATGCTGAAACGCAGTGACAGCGCCTATACCGCGGGCCGCCCAAAAGGGCCGTGGTTCAAATGGAAACGCGATCCGATGCTGGCCGATTGCGTCGTCATGTACGCCCAGCGCGGGCATGGGCGGCGGTCGTCCTTCTACTCGGACTTTACCTTCGGTTGCTGGCGGCCCGATGGCGACGGCAAGCCCGAACTGGTGCCGGTCGGTAAGGCGTATTTCGGCTTCACCGATGCGGAGCTGGCGGAACTCGATAAATGGATTCGCGGCCACAGCACCGAACGCTACGGTCCGGTCCGCGCGGTCGAGCCCGGCCTGGTGCTGGAAATCGCCTTCGACTCGGTGCACCGCTCGGCTCGGCACAAGTCGAAACTCGCTATGCGGTTCCCGCGCGTCCATCGAATTCGCTGGGACAAGCCGCATCATGAAGCCGACCGGCTGGAGACGCTGGAAGGGCTGATTGCGGAGTAAAAACGGCCCGGCCAATGGTGCATTGCGTCTTGGCGTCGTCGCCCGTATCTTCCTGCCGACTCCAAACCCGAGGGAGGAAACGAGATGAAAAAATTCATAAGGCTTGGGATCGCAATCGCATTGGTCGGCGTATTCGCCGCTTGCTCGCCGGAAGTCGGCAGCAAGGAATGGTGCGCTGACATGAAGAAGAAGGCAAAAGGCGACTGGAGCGCCAACGAAGCCGCGGATTTTGCGAAGAATTGCATCTTGTAGGCTGATTTCACCGCTGACGTAGGAGCGCCGTAACGGCAATGACCGATCTCGACCATATCCGCAATTTCTCGATCATTGCGCATATCGATCATGGCAAGTCCACGCTGGCGGACCGGCTCATCCAGGAATGCGGTGGGCTGACCAAACGCGAAATGCAGGAACAGGTGCTCGATTCCATGGAACTCGAGCGCGAGCGTGGCATCACGATCAAGGCGCAGACCGTCCGGCTCAACTACACCGCCAAGGACGGCGAGACCTATCAACTCAATCTGATGGATACGCCGGGTCATGTGGACTTCACCTACGAGGTGAGCCGCTCGCTGTCCGCCTGCGAGGGATCGCTGCTCGTCGTCGACGCGTCGCAAGGGGTTGAGGCGCAGACGCTTGCCAATACGTATCTTGCGATCGACAACGATCACGAGATCATTCCCGTCCTCAACAAGATCGACCTGCCGTCCGCCGAGCCGGAGCGTATCCGCCAGCAGATCGAGGATGTGGTCGGTATCGACGCGACCGATGCTTTGCAAATTTCCGCCAAGACCGGCCTCGGCATCGGGGACGTGCTGGAGGCGCTGGTTACCCGGCTGCCGCCGCCCAAGGGCGACCATGACGCGCCGCTGCGGGCCCTGCTGGTGGACAGTTGGTACGACGCCTATCTCGGCGTGGTCACCCTGGTTCGCGTGGTCGATGGTGAGATCACCAAGGGCATGAAGGTCGAGATGATGTCGACCGGTGCGGTGCATGACGTGGACCGGGTCGGCGTCTTTACCCCGAAACGCGAGATGACCGATAGCTTGGGGCCGGGAGAGATCGGTTTCATCACCGCCAGCATCAAATCGGTTGCGGATTGCCGGGTCGGTGACACGTTGACCGGCGTGCGGGTCAAGGCGCAGGAGGCACTGCCCGGGTTCCAGCCGACGGTACCCGTCGTGTTCTGCGGGCTGTTCCCGGTCGACAACGCGGATTACGAGGATCTACGCGAGAGCCTGGCGAAGCTGGCACTCAACGATTCGTCGCTGCATTACGAACCGGAGAGTTCGGCGGCGCTGGGATTCGGCTACCGCTGCGGCTGCCTTGGCCTGCTCCATCTGGAAATCGTGCAGGAACGGCTGAGCCGTGAATTCGATTTGGATCTGATCACGACCGCGCCGTCGGTCGTCTACCGCCTCCACATGACCGACGGGTCGCAAATCGACCTGCACAACCCGGCGGATTACCCCGACGTGGTGAAGATCGATTCGGTCGAGGAGCCGTGGATCCGTGCGACGATCCTGGTGCCGGACGAGTATCTCGGCTCGGTGCTGAGCCTCTGTACCGAGCGGCGCGGCATACAGCACGAGTTGACCTATGTCGGCGCGCGGGCGATGGCGATCTACGACCTGCCGCTGAACGAGGTGGTGTTCGACTTCTACGACCGGCTGAAGTCGATCAGCCGTGGCTATGCCAGTTTCGACTATGAGTTGACGGGCTATCGGGAAGGCGATCTGGTCAAGGTGTCGATCCTGGTCAACGCCGAGCCGGTCGATGCATTGTCGATGATCGTCCACCGCGCCAACTCAGAACCGCGTGGCCGCCAGATTTGCGAACGGCTCAAGGACCTGATTCCGCGCCAGCTCTTCAAGGTGCCGATCCAGGCCGCGATCGGCGGCAAGGTGATCGCCCGTGAAACCATCGGCGCGATGCGCAAGGACGTGACGGCGAAATGCTACGGCGGCGACATCACGCGCAAGCGCAAGCTGCTGGACAAGCAGAAGGCGGGTAAGAAGAAGATGCGCCAGTTCGGCAAGGTGGAAATCCCGCAATCCGCCTTCATCGACGCCCTCAAGATGAAGGACGCGTAGCCAGGCGGCCCAATTAGGCGCCGCTGCGCAGCCCGTGCAGGATCGCGGTGTAGTCGGGTTCGGTGTCCGGGCTCAGCACGCCGTGGCGGATCAGGAAATCGATCACCGCGAGGTTGCAGTTGAACTTGAAATCGGAACTGTCGCGCACGACTTCCACGACCTTTTCGATCGGCCAGAGGTGGAAGGCCTCGACCTCGCCGTCGACGGGCGTGGGCGTGAAGTCCTCGGGCACCTCAAGGTCATAGCAGAACATCTGGTCCGGCTTGCAGCCCTCGGGCGGCTGGTGCGTATAGCTGATCATTCCGACCGGCCGCGCGGTTCGTGCGATGTCCTCCGGGACGCCGGCTTCCTCGCCGCATTCCTTGACCATGTTGTCATGCAGGCTGATGCCGACGGGTTGGCCGCCGGCGACCATGTTGTCGAGCTGGCCGGGAAAAGTCGCCTTGTCGCGCGCCCGGCGGGCGACCCACATATGCAGGCCGTCGGCCTTCCGGACATAACCGTTCAAATGCACGCCGTAGGCGCGGATGCCGAAAAAAGGCGCCGCGGCGCGTTCGAGCTGCATTGACGGCGGGGCGTGCCAGTCCGGCTTGACCGGATAGATTTCGCCGCGCCAGCCAGTGAAGACACCTTCGTCGGCCAGGGTGCGGATCGGTTCGGCGACGGCCTCGGATCGTGTCTCGAAACTGTCCAGCCCTGGATCGAGCCGGACCGCGTCCTCGGATACTTGAAATATGTCCGGCCAGCGGCGCAGCGTGTCGGCGAAGTCATGCCGGATGTAACCGGTCTGATCGGCACCGATCAGGAACGGCCGGAAGGCGCTCGCATCGAAGTTGTTGCAGGCGCGGATGTGATCGAGGAAAGCCATGTCGGCGTCTGGATAGCCGTCCCGCGCGCTTCGATCAAGCGCTGTCGGCGGCGCGGTCAGTCTCCGAGTCGTGGATCACCAGCACCCGGTCGACCAGATGGATCTGCCGTAGGCATCGCCCGATATAATCGGCCAACGGCTGCTCCATCCCTTGTATGCGGATGTCGATGGCGAGCTCCGCGTCTTTGACGGTTGAGTGCCAGTGGGTCGGGACGAGGCCGCGTTTGGCGAACAGGTCGAGGACGCGCGGCATCACGCCGGGCGATGATTGCGCGGTCACGGAAAACGCCGCGACCGGTTCAGGACGGGCCGATGGGTTGCGGGAATTAGAAGTGGAAGTGGACATGAGACACACCAATTTTGGAAAAACCATTACTGCACGGAAAACGAACCCGGTCCCTTGTAAGGGCCGGGACGCTAATTCGCGTGCCATGGCTGGTCCAGCGGTGTGTCGACATGGCGGGACCATACCATCGTCGACCTCTACCGGCAATTGGCCAAAGGCGGTACTCGGGTTATGGCGAATTTCGACATAAAGAGAGGCGCCGTCGCCGGCGCCTCGTTTAAGTGATGACTTCTGGACGTTGGCCCTTACCCGCCTGTCGGGGTCGGTACCCATCCGAAGACATAGGCGAGGATCAGCGCGATCACCAGGACTCCGACGATTCCCGCTGTCCAGATAACGCTCTGTTTTGTCTGTTCAGTCATAGTCGTCTCCTTTCCCTTGCGGTGCGGTCCAAGGCCTTGAAATCGGCCGCACGGGGAGACGGATCGTCGACGAAACGTCGTTCAACCGCCGAAAGCCGGAGGCATTCCGGACAGTTATAATAAAGGTGGTAACGGGGAACGTTGAAATCAAGCGTAGTTTGTATCAGTAGCCGCTGCCACCGCCGAGCAGGGAAGCGAGCCCGATGGCGGCGAGCGCCGGGATCAAGGCCACGGCGCCGAGCAGGATCGGCCGGATCGCCCGGCTCAGGCCGCGTTGGGTCCTGGGCATGCGCGTCAAGGCAAGGTCGGCGAAAAAGATCGGCAACAGCATCGCCAGCGCCGGTTTCGGTGCGCTGGTAAAGACGGCGACGACGCCGGTCAGGGCGACGAAAGTCAGTCCGCCGCCGAGCACGGCGGCAGCCGCAAATGGGAAGCGCGGGACCGGCCAGATCCAGACCAGAAACCCGGCCGTGGCCGCCGCTGCTGCGCCGGCGAGCTGGCCCAGCGACGCCGATGCGCCGAAAACTGCCACGAGCGCCAGGGCGATGCAGGCGATCATAAGTTTGATGCCGGATTCAGCTGCCCGATCCCTGGACGCGAAAAGCTGTGTCAGAACGACGCCGCCGCCGAGCGCGACCGCCGCCAGCGTTGCGATGTCGATCCAGTCCTGGCCGATGATGCGGGACCAGCCGACCCAGGTTAATGCGGCAAGCGGCAACACGGCCGCCAACAGACGGGTCACCGGTGGCGAATCGCGGGACAGGTCGAGCGCCAAGCCCAGCATGGTCGCGAGTGTTGCGATTGCGAACAGTTTCTCGCTGGAAGAGAGCGGCCAGCGCGCCGGCGCACCGAGGATCAGGACGAAGCCGACCAGGAAACCGATGCCGATTGCGCCGCCGGCGATCAGGGGACCGCGCTTCGATCCGGCGATCAGCCGCAGGACACCGGCGCCGAGCACCGCCGCGGCGAAGGGAAACACTCCAGACTGCAAAAGCAGATCATCCATCGACCGCATGGTGGCCGATCCATCGTCCCGTGTCCATGTCGTCCCGCGCATGGGTTCGGTCGATTTTTGGTTCGGCCGTAACGGGTTATCGTGCGGCAATCAGCAACAGAACGACCGACAGCGTGATCAACGAAGCGGCGGTGGTGAGGAAGACCGACGTCGTGGCGGTGGCGGTGCCCACGTCATAGCGGGCGGCCAACAGGTAGACGTTCGCGCCGACCGGCGTGGCCGCGAGGAGCACCGCGACCTGCAGGTGCAACGGATCGACGGTGAAGACGTAGGTGGCGAGAAGCCAGACCAGCAGCGGGTGCACCGCAAGCTTGAGGATCGTCACCAGGGACGATTCCAGCACATTGCCGGCGATGCGGTACTGCGGCAGCGCCGCGCCCATCGCGAACAGCGCGCAGGGTGCTGCCGCAGTACCCAGCAATCGCGTGATGTCATCTACCGGCTTCGGCAGCGGCAAGGACAGCGCCGCAACCATCAGCCCGGCCATCAACCCGACGATGATCGGGTTGGTCGCGAAGGCCTTGAACAAATTGAGCGGCAGCTTGCGGAGCCCCGCGCGACTGCCCTGGGCGATTTCCACAATGATCGTGCCGCTGGTGATCAGCACGGCGCTGTGGAAGGCGATAATCAGGAACAGTGGCAGTGTAGCGGCATCGCCGAAGGCGGTCAGCACGAGCGGCACGCCGATCATTACCGTATTTCCGTAGCCCGCTGTCAGCCCGACGATCCCCTGTCCATCGAGCGGACGCTTGCGGACGATCCGCCCGACGGCCATGCCGAATACCGTCACGATGGCCGCGCCGAGATAGAAGGACAGCAAGTGACCCCAGGGCAACACCGGGGGCAATTCAGTGGTCGCAAGGCTTCGGAACAGCAAGACAGGAATGGCGAAATTGAACACAAAAGCCGAAAGACCGTCGCTTGCCGATTTGCTGAAAAATCCCAGCCGCGCCGCCCCGTAACCGATCAGCATGACGCCGAAGACGGGCAATATGATATCGAAAATAACCTGCAAGCTGCTGTATTTCCTGGATTTTAAATGAAACGCCGGAGCCGTGGACCGGGCTGGCGGGATATCCCTTATGCACTAACACGAATTGCGGGGGTGTGGCTGCCCAAAAGTACAATGCCGATAGATCGGATTATGGGTCATCCTGTTTCCTACTTGACCGGCAGCGGACTCGAACTACAGTGATCTGACGGGAGGAAAGTATGGCGACAGAGGTATCTGGTGTTTAATCTTTGGATTTATCAGCGCCGTCCGGCGTGTTCGGCGCGCATACAGCACAGCGGTTCCTCCACTTTTACGCCGATTGAACAGCGTGAAGAGGCGGTCGCCGAACTCTTGGCGGAATGGATCGCGGTGAACGCGGAACAGCCTGTCCAGCGGGAAGACAATGTCCTGCCGTTCAATTCCCCCCGGGATGCCGCGTCGCGCGAAGCGACCGGCCGCACCGACCGCAAACCGCGCGGCCGGCCAAAAGGGCGCTAGCCGCCCGACTCGGTCAACGGGTCTCCTGACTTAAGCGAAAATTTGGCAGCCGCATGCCTATGCAGGTGCGCTGATGACAATGTCGAACGTGCCGGACCGGCTATCCGGTTCGATGGCGGGCGATGGCCGGAACGGCACGATCAATGCGGCCCGGGCGGCCGCACTGTCCACGCCGTTCAGGATGCCGTCGCGATCATTACCTTCCCCGTCCGCGAAATACATCTGCGTCGTCAGCACCGGTCTACCGCGGATCAGCACTTTGAAATGGATATGTGGAGGCCGCCGGAAGAACATCGATCCGTACCCCGCCGGCTGCAGCGTCCGGAACCGATAGCGGCCCTGTGCGTCGGTCGTGACCGCGCCGAAGCCCTGAAAGGTCGGGTCGTTGCCGTCGCTCGGATGGTTGTAGACGCCCTTCGCGTTGGCCTGCCAGATATGCACCTCGGCACCCGATACCGCCGCGCCGTCGAGCGTCGACACCCGGCCTTTCACATAGATCGTATCCCCGGTCGCCCGTCCGGGACGGTTGCTCAGGATCAACAAATCGGCATCCCGGTCCGATGGACGGGCCGTGCCCGTGGGATAGAACGGCCCCTCGGTCTGAGAGGGCGTCGCGGTCGGCCGGGCGGCGCCAACCGCTGTTGCCGGCAACAGCAAGGTGCCGGCGGCACCCGCCAGCGTCCATCGGCGGCTTACAAGGCGATGCGGCATCCGACTTTCCTTTTGACAGGACATGCATAGTTTCCCTAAGGATCGGGTGCTTGGACGATCTCATCAAGAACCAACAACCCGAAACCCGCACACAACCTTGTGAGGGCGCCCCGTGCGGATGTACAGGGCCTAGGAGATAGAAATGTCAGAATCCGCGATCGCGACGGACGAACCGCTGCTGTTGGATAATCTGCTCCCGACGTGCCGCGAAGCGCTAGCCTCCTCGGATTCGCTGCTTGGCCGGGCCCAGCGGGCGATTTCCGCGCGTATCGCGCCGGAAGGCGGGGTCGATGGCGCGCTGCTGGAGACCGAGCAGTTCGCGGCGCATGGGTACGCCTGGTTATCGACCTATGTCGAGGCGTTGCGTCAGATGCTCGATTGGGGGGAACGCACGGACAAAGCCGGTCAATTCGGCGAGCGCGAGGCGCTCATGCTGCAGGCGGCCTACGGTGAGTATTTCCGGCAGATCATCGGCGGCATCGCGATGAGCCAGGGCGAGTTGTTTCGGCTCGTCGATCTCAACGTGCCCCCCGATGCGATCGCGGCGTTTCTGACAAATGCAGTTGGACGGCTGGCGCGATCCGGCAACACGCCGGTGGTGCGGCATCGGTTATGCGAACTGATCGCCGAGGACGGCTTCGCCGACCCCGCGCTTGGCGACGAGACGTTGACCCTGATGCAGGACCAGTTCAACCGCTTCGCGGACGAGAAGATCGCGCCGCATTGCCAGGAGTGGCATATCAAGGACGAGCTGATCCCGCTGCCCTTGGTCGAGGAATTGTCGGAGCTGGGCGTGTTCGGCCTGACCGTACCCGAGGAATACGGCGGGCTCGGGCTCGGCAAGATGGCGATGTGCGTCGTGACGGAAGAACTGAGCCGCGGCTATATCGGCGTCGGATCACTCGGCACCCGCTCCGAGATCGCCGCCGAATTGATCAAGCTCGGCGGGACCGAGGCGCAGAAGCAGAAATGGCTGCCGCGCATCGCATCGGGGGAGGTTTTGCCGACAGCGGTGTTCACCGAACCGAATACCGGATCGGACCTTGGCAGTCTGCGTACGCGGGCCGAGCGCGATGGCGACGTCTACCGCATCCACGGCAACAAGACCTGGATTACCCATGGCGCGCGCAGCGACATGATGACCCTGCTGGTGCGCAGCAACCCGGACGAACCGGGGTATCGCGGTCTGTCGATGTTCCTGGCGGAGAAACCGCGCGGCACCGACGCCGACCCCTTTCCGGCGGATGGCATGTCCGGCGGAGAAATCCGCGTCCTTGGCTATCGCGGCATGAAGGAATACGAGATCGGCTTCGACGGCTTCGTGGTAGCGGCGGAGAACCTGCTCGGCGAGACCGAGGGCGACGGGTTCAAGCAATTGATGGCGACCTTCGAGTCCGCGCGAATTCAGACTGCCGCCCGCGCCGTCGGTGTGGCGCAGAACGCGCTCGAACTGGCGCTGACCTATGCCAAGGAACGGATACAGTTCCGCAAGCCGCTGATCGCCTTCCCGCGGATTTCCGGCAAGATTGCCTGGATGGCGGTTGAGACGATGATCTCGCGGCAGCTCAGCTATTTCGCGGCACGACAGAAGGATTCGGACCGGCGCTGCGACGTGGAGGCGGGCATGGCCAAGTTGCTGGCGGCGCGTACCGCATGGTCGAACGCGGATAACGCGGTGCAGATTCACGGCGGCAACGGCTATGCCGAGGAGTTCCCGATTTCCCGGGTGCTGTGCGACGCCCGGATCCTGAACATCTTCGAAGGGACGGCCGAGATTCAGGCGAATGTGATCGTCCGTGGATTGCTGGGTAGCCGGAACTAGGGCGAACCGGCGTGGTCGGCCCACTCACTCGAAAGGACGCGCGGTTATGGAATTCCTGAACGGCGATCTCTTCGCGGCCTATTTGGTTGCGACGGTTGCGTTGATCCTCATGCCGGGCCCGATCGTGACCCTGGTCATCGCCAACAGCTTGGCGCATGGGCCGCGCACCGGCCTCTCGACTGTTGCGGGGTCGAGCTTCGGCAACGCGCTGCTGGTGGTCGCGGGTGCGCTTGGTCTCTCGACCATGCTGGTGTTGGTCGCGGATCTATTCGAGTGGGTGCGCTGGATCGGTGTCGCTTATCTGATTTATCTCGGCGTGCGGCACTGGCGCGCGGCGTTGCGCTCCGTCGCGGACGACGATGTTGCGCCCGCGCCACGGGCGCGCGGCGTCTTCCTGCAAGGGCTGGTCGTCGCCATCACCAACCCGAAGACAATCCTGTTCTACATTGCCTTCTTCCCGCAATTTTTGGATACGGCCTTGCCGGTTGGCCCGCAGTTGATCTGCATGAGCGTCGCCTTCGTCGTCTTCGCCGTCGTCATCGACAGCGGGTACGCCCTGTTGGCCGGGCGGTTGCGCGGCCGGTTGATGGATGCCCGCCGGACGCGGGTCCGCAACGGCATCACCGGCACCCTGCTGATCGGCACCGGCCTGGGCCTGGCGCTGGCGCGACGTAACCCGTAGCGGCGTACTTTGCGGCCGGGTTGACCCTGTGCAGCGGCGGCAAAAGGTTCTATATCCATAGCCATGTCCGGATTTATCGTGGTCCTTCTCGTTGTTGCCATGTTCGCCACGCTCGGTGTGCTGCTGGTCGGCGTGTTCGGCATGGCGCGCGGCGGTGAGTTCAACCGACGCTACTCGAACAAGCTGATGCGCGCCCGGATCGTATGCCAGGCGGTCGCACTGTTGCTGTTCGCCATTCTGATGGTCGTGCTGGGGAAGACCTGATGGTTCAGCTCACGCGTATCTATACCGGCGGTGGCGACACCGGTCAGACCTCTTTAGGCGATGGCAGCCGGGTCGCGAAGCACGATCTGCGCGTCGCGGCCTACGGTACGGTGGATGAAGCGAATGCCGTGCTCGGCATCGCCCGCGCGGAAATAGCGCGGACCGATCCGTCCGAGGCGCTGGCGCGCGCCGACGCCATCCTGTCGCGGGTGCAAAACGATTTGTTCGACGTGGGCGCGGACCTCTGCACGCCGGAAGAAGGCCGCAAGGGCGACGGCGCACTGAGGATCACCGCCGAACAGGCGGCGCGGCTGGAAACGGAAATCGATACCATTAACGAGGGGCTCGACGCCCTGACCAGTTTCATTCTGCCGGGTGGCACCATGGTGGCGGCGCATCTGCATCACGCCCGCACCGTGGCGCGGCGGGCGGAACGCATGGTCACCGAGTTGAGCGCCACCGAGACCGTCAATCCGGATGCGATCGTCTACCTGAACCGGCTGTCGGACCTGCTGTTCGTGATGGCACGGGACGCCAACAACGGAGGGGCGGACGATGTCCTCTGGGTGCCGGGCGCGAACCGCTAAGACCGTGATCCCGCGGTGATCCTCGAACTCCTCGAATATCTCACCACGGCCTGCCCGAAATATGCGCGCAAGCTCGGCTATCTGAAGGAAGCGATCGCCATCGGCGCGCGGCAGAAACGCCTGGCCGGCGCGTGGGCGCCGCATCTGGAACAGTCGCAGACTCTCATCCGAGAGGCCATTGACCAATGCGGGCGGCGGCGTACGGCGCTGGTCCTGGGCTCGGGGCTGCTGCTTGATATTCCCTTGGCTGAGTTGTCGCGGCAGTTCGAGCAAGTGGTCCTGGTCGATCTGGTGCATTTGCGCGCCGCGCGGCGGCAGGCCGCCGCCTTCGCCAATGTGACCCTGGCGGCGGAGGATGTGACCGGTATGGCGGCCGACTTCGATTTCCGTGTGTCGTCCGGCTGGCAGGGCGATCCGGTTCCGGACCCGACCGTATTTCTGGACCAACCGGATATCGATCTCGTCGTCTCCGCGAACTTGCTCGCGCAACTGCCGATATTCCCCGCTGCTGCACTGCAGCGCCGGACCCGTTTGGATGGCGAGCCACTCGAAGACTTCTGCCGCGCGGTAATCGCGGCCCACCTCGCCTATCTGCGGCGGTTCGACGCGGTGGTTTGCCTGATCACCGAGACGGAACGCGCGGCCCTCGATAAGGACGGCGCGGTGGTTCAGCGTCAGAATGCGCTCTACGGCGCGGACCTGCCGGGCCGGGGAACCCAGTGGAACTGGGATTTGGCGCCCCTCGGCGAGGTCAGCCGGACCCATGCCATGCGGAACCGGGTGGCGGGGTTTCGCGACATTTCCACGCGGTAGAGGCCGGTTTGACCTGCGGGACGCTAACGCCTATGTTTCCGCGCGAAAGCGAGCCTTTGTGCACTGCGATGTTGCACTGCAGCGTACCGGGGCCGCACTAAGGTCAATCTAAATCCAGGTTCAATCCAGTTTCAAAAAGCCTAGGGGAGAAGTGAGCGCGATGAAGGTTCTCGTCCCCGTCAAACGCGTTATCGATTACAACGTTAAAATCCGCGTCAAAGCGGACCAGACCGGCGTGGAAACCGCCAACGTTAAGATGTCGATGAACCCGTTCGACGAAATTTCCGTCGAGGAAGCGATCCGCATGAAAGAAGCGGGCACCGCAAGCGAAGTGATCGCCGTATCGATCGGGGCACAGCAGTCCCAGGAAACAATCCGCACGGCCTTGGCCATGGGCGCCGACCGCGGCATCCTGGTGCAGACCGATGAGCAGGTCGAGCCGCTGGCGGTCGCGAAGATCCTCAAGGTTCTGGTCGATCGCGAAAGCCCCGATCTGGTGATCGCGGGCAAGCAGGCGATCGACGACGATTCCAACCAAACCGGTCAGATGCTGGCCGCCCTGCTGGGGTGGAGCCAGGCGACCTTCGCGTCCGAGATCGAACTCGGCGACGGTAGCGCGCAGGTTACGCGCGAAATCGACGGCGGGTTGGAAACGATCAAGGTTTCGCTGCCGGCGGTCGTCACTGTCGATCTGCGCCTCAACGAGCCGCGCTATGCCTCGCTGCCGAATATCATGAAGGCGAAGAAGAAACCCATCGATATGTTGACCCCGGAAGACGTGGGCGTCGATATCAGCCCCCGGCTGGCGACGCTCAAGGTCGTTGAACCGCCCAAGCGCGAAGCGGGCGTGAAGGTGGAAACGGTCGCCGAACTAGTCGACAAACTGAAGAACGAAGCGAAGGTGATCGGAGTATGACAAGCCTCGTCGTTGCCGAACACGAAAATTCGGAACTGAAGGGTGCGACGCTGAACACGGTCGCCGCCGCCAACGCGATTTCGGGTGATGTCCATCTGCTGGTCGCGGGCGACAACTGCGACGGCGTGGCCGAGGCCGCTGCCAAGATCGACGGCGTCGCCAAGGTGCTGGTCGCCAAGGGTGCGGAATACGCCAATGGCATCGCCGAGAATCTCGCACCGTTGATCGTGAAGCTGGCGGGCGACTATTCGCATGTGCTGGCGCCGGCGGACACATTCGGCAAGAACCTGTTGCCGCGCGTCGCCGCCATGCTCGACGTGCAGCAGATCTCCGATATCACTGCCGTCGAATCCGACGACACCTTCGAACGGCCGATCTACGCCGGCAACGCGATCGCGACCGTTCAGTCGTCGGACGCGGTCAAGGTCATCACCGTGCGGACCACCGGGTTCGACCCGGTGGCCGATGCGGGCGGCTCCGCTGCCGTCGAGGCGGTCGATGCGACCGGTGATGCGGGTCTTACCAGCTATGTCGGGTCCGAAATCTCCAAGTCCGAGCGCCCCGAACTGACGGCGGCGCGGGTGGTGATTTCCGGCGGCCGCGGCATGCAGAATGGCGAGAATTTCGTCATGCTCGAACGGGTCGCCGACAAGATCGGCGCCGCGGTCGGGGCATCGCGGGCGGCGGTCGACGCCGGCTTCGTGCCGAATGACTATCAGGTTGGCCAAACCGGCAAAATCGTAGCGCCGGAACTATACATCGCGGTCGGCATTTCGGGTGCAATCCAGCATTTGGCCGGTATGAAGGACAGCAAAGTCATCGTCGCGATAAACAAGGATGAGGAAGCGCCCATCTTCCAGGTCGCGGATTACGGTATCGTGGGGGATCTCTTCACGATCGTGCCCGAGCTGGAGGAAGAACTCGATAAAGTGCTGTAGGCGGCACGCCGCACCGGCACGTTGGGAGTAGGGCTATGATCAAGACTATCGGCGTCATTGGCGCCGGTCAGATGGGCAATGGTATTGCCCATGTCTGCGCCGCGTCCGGATTCGACGTGAAGCTCGTCGATTTGTCGCAAGACCAGCTCGACGCCGCGCTCGCGACCATCACCAAAAACATGGACCGCCAGGTCAAACGCTCGCTGTTGAGCGAGGACGACAAGGCGGGGGCGCTCGGCCGGATCGAGATGGGTGTGGACTACGCGTTGTTCGGCGGCTGCGATTTCGTCATCGAGGCCGCGACCGAGAACGAAGAGATCAAGCGCGCGATCTTCCAGCAGCTCTTGCCGCATCTCAAGGCGGACGCTCTGCTGGCAAGCAACACCTCATCGATTTCGATCACCCGGCTTGCGGCATCGACCGACCGGCCGGAACGCTTCATCGGCATGCATTTCATGCTGCCGGTGCCGGTCATGAAGCTGGTCGAGCTGATCCGCGGATTGGCGACCGACGAGGAAACCTTCCAGGCGATCAAGACGTTGGCCGAGACCCTCGGCAAGGACGTGGCGGTGGCCGAGGATTTCCCGGCCTTTATCGTCAACCGCATCCTGCTGCCGATGATCAACGAGGCGGTCTACACGCTGTATGAAGGCGTCGGCGGCGTCGAAGCGATCGACAAGGCGATGCGATTGGGCGCGAACCACCCGATGGGGCCGCTCGAGCTTGCCGATTTCATCGGCCTCGATACGTGCTTGTCGATCATGCAGGTGCTGTATGAAGGCTTGGCGGATTCGAAATACCGGCCCTGTCCGTTGCTCGTGAAGTATGTCGAGGCGGGCTGGCTCGGTCGCAAAGCGGGCCGCGGTTTCTACGACTACGGCGGGGAAACGCCGGTCCCGACGCGCTAGCCGCCGTCCTTCATGTAGTAGCGGATCAGGGCCTTGGCGTCCTTGTCGTCCCATTCGGCGATGCCGGTGAGGGAACCGCGGATGTTGCCCCGACGGTCGATCAAGAAGCTGGTGGGCATGCCCTTCACGCCGAGGGCGCGGGCTAGTTCCATGCGCTTGTCGACGTAGAGCCCGAGTTTGCTGAGGCCGAGTTTCTTCCGGAGGAAAGGCTCGGCCGTCTTCGCGCCGCCCCGGTCGATGCTGACCGCGACCACGGTGAAGTCCTTGCCGCCCATATCCGCCTGCAGCCGGTCCAGCGAGGGCAGTTCGCGGACGCAGGGGGCGCACCAGGTCGCCCAGAAATTCACCAGCACGACGCGGCCCTTGAAGTCGCCCAGCGATTGCCCCTTGGCCGCGCCGTCGAAGAAGCCCGTTTGCGGCACTGGTTTGGGCGTATCGATGGGGGTAAATTGCTCCATCCAGCCGTTGAGCGGTGGGCCTGCGAATGTCGGGCCCGACGCCACCGCGGCGAACAGAAAGATGGCCAAGAGAAGTTTTGATATGAATTCAATGGGTTTCATCGTGCCTACGATAAATGGTGCGCCATGAGCAGCAACAGCATGTGGGGCGGGCGCTACGCGTCGGGCCCCTCGGCCATCATGGAACAAATCAACGCCTCCATCGGTTTCGACCGGCGGCTCTACGCCCAGGACATCGCGGGGTCCAAGGCGCATTGCGCAATGTTGGCCGATCAGGGCCTGATCAGCGCCGAAGACGGCGCCGCGATCCAGGACGGGCTCGACCGCATCCTGAAGGAGATCGAGGCCGGTACGTTTGAATTTAAAACGGCGCTGGAAGATATCCACTTGAATATTGAGGCCCGTCTCGCAGAATTGATCGGCGATGCCGCCGGGCGGTTGCATACGGCGCGCAGCCGCAATGATCAGGTGGCGACCGATTTTCGCCTGTGGGTGCGGGACGCGGTCGATGGCTTGGATGAACAGCTTCAGGCGCTGCAGGCGGCCCTGATCGAAAAGGCCGAGGCGCATGCGGATACCGTTATGCCGGGCCTCACGCATCTGCAGCCGGCCCAACCCATTACCTTCGGCCACCATCTGCTGGCCTATGTGGCGATGGTCGGGCGCGACCGTGGGCGGCTGCGGGACTGCCGCGCGCGGGTCAACGAAAGCCCGCTGGGTGCTGCTGCGCTGGCCGGCACGTCCTTCGATATCGACCGCCATGCGACGGCGGCGGCGCTCGGCTTCGACGCGCCCATGGAGAACTCCATGGACGCCGTGTCGGCGCGCGATTTCACGCTGGAGTTCCTGGCGGCGCTGTCGATTTCGGCGATCCATATTTCGCGCCTGGCCGAGGAAATCGTGCTGTGGTGTACGCCGCAATACGGCTTCATCCGATTGTCGGACGCCTATACCACCGGCTCGTCGATCATGCCGCAGAAGCGCAACCCGGACGCCGCCGAACTGGCGCGCGCCAAGGCCGGCCGGATCGTCGGCGCGATGACCGGCCTGATGATCGTGATGAAAGGCCTGCCGCTGGCCTACGGCAAGGATATGCAGGAAGACAAGGAGCCGGCCTTCGACGCCGCGGAAAGCCTGTCGCTCGCCATCGCCGCGATGGCCGGCATGGTCGGCGACATGGAAGCCGACCCGGACGCGATGGAACGTGCGCTCGTGGATGGGTTCCCGACGGCGACCGATCTGGCGGATTGGCTGGTGCGCGTGCTCGATATGCCTTTCCGCCGAGCCCATCACGTGACGGGCCAGATCGTCGCCTTGGCGGAAAAACAGGGCTGCGGACTGGCGGATCTGCCGCTTGCGGACATGCAACGGGTGGAATCCGGGATCACCCAGGATATATACTCAGTATTGAGCAATGTGGCGTCGGTACAGAGCCGGACGAGTTTCGGCGGGACCGCGCCCGGCCGGGTGCGCGAGGCCGCCAAGGCCGCACGGGAGAAATTCTTGTGATGCGATTGATTTTACGGGTGTTTTTCGTTCTGGCGCTGGCCGCCGGTCTGGCCGCTTGCGGCAAAAAGGGGCCGCCGGAAGCGCCGGGCAAGAGCGAATATCCCAGAACCTATCCGGCGCCGCGATGAACCATTTTCAGTATCGCAATGGCGCCCTGCACGCGGAAGACGTGCCGATCACCCGGATTGCCGAGGCGGAAGGGACCCCCTTCTATTGCTATTCGACGGCGACGCTGACCCGGCATTACCAGGTATTCGCCGAAGCATTGTCCGGTCTCGACGCGAAAGTGTTCTATGCGGTCAAGGCCAACTCGAACCTGGCGGTCATCAAGACCTTTGCGGATTTGGGCGCAGGCGCCGACGTGGTGTCAGAAGGCGAATTGCGCCGGGCGCTGGCGGCGGGTGTCCCTGCGGACGGCATCATCTTTTCCGGGGTCGGCAAGTCTCAGGCAGAACTCGCGAGTGCCGTGGAACGCGGCATTCATCAGATCAACGTGGAATCGCTGCCCGAACTGGAGGCGCTGTCCGCGATCGCGGACTCGCGCAGTGCCACCATGGATATCGCGGTCCGGGTCAACCCGGACGTGGACGCGAAGACCCACGACAAGATTTCGACCGGCCGGCAGGAAGACAAATTCGGCATCGATATCGCCGACGCGGTCGAGACCTATCGGCGGGCCGCCGATCTGCCCGGTATCAACCCGGTGTCGGTGGCGGTCCATATCGGCTCGCAGTTGACCGATCTGGAACCGTTCCGCGTGGCGTTCAGCCGCGTTGCCGATCTGGTGCGGACGCTGCGCGACCAAGGGCACACGATAACCCGGCTCGATCTCGGCGGCGGGCTCGGCATCCCCTATCGCGACGAAGAACCGCCGCTGCCGGCGGACTATGCGGTGATGGTGCGCGAGACGGTCGGCGATCTCGGCTGTCAGCTGGCCTTCGAGCCGGGCCGCATGCTGGTCGGCAACGCGGGCCTGCTGGTCTCGCGTGTGCTGTTCGTGAAGCTTGGGAACAGCCGCCGCTTCGTTGTTCTCGATGCCGCGATGAACGATCTGATCCGCCCGACGCTCTACGATGCGCATCATGACCTGATGCCGGTGGCGCAGGCGCCGTCCAATGCGGTCTTCGAGCCCGCCGATGTTGTCGGTCCGGTTTGCGAGACCGGCGACACCTTCGTGCGCGGTTACCCACTGCCGCCCGTGGTCACCGGAGATTTACTGGCATTCGCCTCTGCGGGGGCTTACGGTGCTGTTATGGCGTCGACCTATAATTCGCGGCCTTTGGTGCCGGAGATTATGGTGAGCGGAAGCGATTATTCGGTGATCCGCGCACGGCAGAGCTACGAAGCGTTGCTGGGGTTGGACAGCTTCGCAGACTGGCAGCAGGCCGGGCAGCAGGACGACCCCCTCAGACGGCGGAGTATGGGATGATACGCCCCAGGAGCCGGACGCCAAGGAAACGACGCGGATCGGCCCTTGCGGCGGTACTGCCGCGGTGGCGCATTGCTCTTTCCCGTTACATTCTTCTTTGGGAACGGCTTTGGCCGGCGCTTTGGCCCGGGCTCGCCTTTGCCGGACTGTTTCTCGTGCTTGCGCTCATCGGGTTGCCGCAGGCGCTGCCGGGATGGCTGCACGCGCTGCTGCTTGTGGGATTCGCTGCCGCCATTGCCGTGTGTTTATGGCGCGGCGCGCGCGCCTTTCGGGTTCCGGATCGCGAAGAGTCGCTTCGCCATATCGAACAGGTCAACGATCTGGATCATCGCCCGCTGGAAACGCTGGAAGACAACCTGGCGACGGGTTTTGCCGATTCGGCTTCGCGTGATTTATGGCGGCTGCATCAGGAACGCATGAAGGCGGCCGTCGCGCGCCTGCGCATCGGTTGGCCGCAGCCGCAGCTAATCCGGCGCGATCCGTTCGCTTTTCGCATTGGGCTTGGGGTCGCGCTGATCGCTGGGTTCCTGGCCGTTGGTAATCAGGCCGGCGACCGTATTCTGCAGGCTCTGTCACCGGACTTGCTGGCCGGCGAAGGAAAAGTGGCGGTCAAGCTGGATGCCTGGATCACGCCGCCGGACTATACCCGGAAACCGCCGGTCTTTTTGGCGTCGGGCGAACTGGCCGGTGCGACGGCCGTTGAAGACAAGGACGCGACACAATCGGTGGCGCCCGGCACGGTCATCACGGTGCCGAAAGGCAGCAAGCTCGTCATACGCCTGACCGGTGGCCAGACGGCACCGGACCTCGCCATGGGCGATGCCGCGAAGCCGTTTGAAGGCGACGGCAAGGCTGGATATCACATCGAAGCCGATTTGGCAGAGCCGGGCCGCGTCCTGGTTCGGCAGGACGGCGCGGAACTGGTGGGTTGGGACGTCGCGATCACCGACGACACGATCCCGACGGTCGCCTTTTCCGGCAAACCCAGCGAGAGTCAGCGTAAGGCGTTGCGTCTGGACATCGAGGCGACGGACGACTACGGCGTCGAACAGGTGACAGCGTCGATCACGCGATCCGGCGCGGTTTCGGAACAGTCGGCTTTGGCCAACCTGCCGCCGATCGGCCTTGAGCTGCCGTTGCCCGGCGTCATGGCGCGAGAGGTCAAATCGACCAGCTATCATGACCTGACACCGCACCCCTGGGCCGGCCTGCCGGTCAACATCCAGCTTCTGGCGCGGGACGCGGCAGGTCAGGTCGGTAAGAGCGCTGTCGTGCAGGCCGTGCTTCCGGAGCGCGTTTTCACCCATCCGGTGGCGCGGGCAATCATCAAGCAGCGCCGCCAGCTTGCGCTTTATCCGGACAAGAACCGGAACCGGGTTGCCGCGAATCTGGAAATCCTTGCGTGGGAGCATGAAGCATACAGCGGCGATGTGGTGGTGTTCATGGCCCTGACGTCCGCATCGCGGCGTCTGGAACGCGGATATCGGAACACGCCGGAGCATGTCGCAGGCGTAATGAAGCTGATGTGGGATACGGCACTTCGCCTGGAAGACGGGACCCTGTCACTCAGCGAGCAGGCGCTGCGGGAAGCGCAACAGGCGTTGCAGGATGCCTTGCGCGATGGGGTCGAGGACAAGGAACTTGAAAAGCTGTTGCGCGAGCTTGAGCGGGCGATGGACGAGTATCTCAATTCCCTCGCCGAATCGATGAAGGACGCGCCACGCCAACCGAACGAGCTGAACCAGCAGAACGACCAGAACATCACGCTCAACCGCAACGACCTGAAGAAGATGCTGGACCGGATTCGCGAGTTGATGAAAAGCGGTCAGCGCGATGCGGCGAAGCAAATGCTGTCGCAGCTTCAGAATATGCTCGAAAATCTGCGGGCACGCCGGTTTGCCCGGCCGGGTCAGCAGCAACAGCGCGCGATGCAAATGCTGAACGAACTGCAAAATATCATCCGCGATCAGCAGAAGTTGTTGGATAAGACATTCCGCGAGGCGCAGCGCCGCGGCCAGATGCGGAAAGGCAATCGCCGCTTCCGGATGCCGCCGAATGCGCTGCCGCCGGGCATGCGGCGCCCCGACGGCCAACCCAATCAATCACAGTCGCCGCTATCGCAGGAATCGGAATCGCAGGAAGCGCTGCGCAAGCGGCTCGGCGAATTGATGCGCGAATTGGGCGAGATGTCCGATTCGGTTCCGCGCCCGCTTGGCCGGGCCGAGCGCTCGATGCGTGGATCCAGCGACAAATTGGGTAAGGGTGAGGCCGGCCAGGCGGTGCCGCCGCAAACCGACGCGATCGACCAGCTTCAGCAGGGCGCGCGCGCCGCCACGGAAGCGCTTATGCGCCAGCTCGGCCAGCGTGGCCAGAGGGGCGAAGGGAATCCGAACGCCGAGGCGCGCGACCGTCAGCGCGATCCGTTCGGCCGGACTACCGACAACGACGGGCGCGGCATGAATACCGAACAGGTCGAAATTCCCGATCAGGAGCGCTTACGGGACGCCCGGCGGATTCGCGACGAGTTACGCCGCCGCGCCGGGCAACGGACGCGCCCGCAGCCCGAACTCGACTACATCGATCGATTACTGAAACAGTTCTAACCGCGTTTCCGCCGAAGGACGCCGGTCACTTCTTGTCCGGCATTGCGGCTTCGTGTCCCGCGGTTTGCGCATCGCTCGAGCGTGTGAAGGTGATGTCGAGCTTTTCGGCGGCTGCCGGCGGGTTCTTGAACTGGGTCTTGTAGATCACCTGTTCTCCCGGCTCGACGGAATCCTTCTGCGCCGTAAATGTCCAGATGTGCAGTTCCTTGCCGTCTTTGTCCAACAGGGCGCCGCGCAAGAGCGGCACTTTCTGTTTATTGCCCGAAGTGTTCTTGATGGCGCCGCTGACGACCAGGACTTCGTCGTTTCCGTCGATTTCCTTGGTCGGTTTTGGATCGGCGATGTGGAGGCCTTGCCCGAGCACGTCCGGCTTCAATCCGACCATCGCATAAATTTTACTGGATGCCGGGAACCACATTACGACCTTCGACTGCATGAAGAATCCGACGCCAATGACAGCGGAAATAAACAGAATCAGCGCCAGCAAGGAAATCAAACGCATCAATCCGTTGCATTGCTTGCCGCCTTCTTCCGCAGCCGCCGCGTCGTCCGGGTTGGTGCCGCCGGCGGCACCCGGCGGCGGCGGGAAACCGTCCGTTTGTGCGTCATCGTCGGTGTTCTGGTCGGCATCCTCGTCCGCCGTCCAGGCCGCCGGGATTTCTTCCGCGCCCGCAGCGGTCGCGTCTTCGCTATTGCCGTCATCGCTTGCGGCCGTGACGTCATCGTCGGTATCCGTCTCGTCGTCGGACCCGAAGAGATTGTCCATTGCCGCGTTGGACAGGAGTTTTTCGACCGAATCGCTAGGATCGGGTGCGCCTTCTGACACCGCCTCGGTGGCGGTTTCTATCGGTGCCGGCGCATCGTCCACTGGCGCATCGTCCACTGGCACATCGTCCACTGGCGTCTCGGCCACCGGCGAGTCTTCCACTGGGTCAGCGGCGGCGGGTTCCGCAGCCGGTTCTTCGCTGGCCGCTTCGGTTGCGTCGGCGGGTTCAGCGGGCGTTGGCTCCGGAGCGGCATCTTCGGACGCGGGTGCATCCACGACTTCGAGCGCGTCGTCGTCCGGCTCTGCGTCGGGCATTGCGTGCCACTGATGCGCGCATTTACTGCATTTTACCGTTCGCCCTGTGGACCCAAGCGCCCCTGGCTTCACGTTGAAGCTGGCGCCGCAAGTCGGGCAAGAGATAATCATGTTGCTGGAAAATCTGACCTAATAGTGTTCACCCCTCGACTGGTCGGGGAGTCTAAGGGGTCGCGAGTCACGTTGCAAGGATGGGAGTGCTTTACGCGGATGGTTCCGCATGCCATCTTGCCCATCCGGGGCGGGAATGGGGCAGCCGGCGAGATGCCGCTTGGTTCGTCCGCCGCCGATTGGCTACCTTTCAACGAATAAATTTCGGCGGAAGACGTGGTTCGGTTCGAAAACGTAGGCATGCGCTATGGCGCCGGCCCGGAAGTGCTCAGCGACGTAACGTTTACGCTCCCTCCCGGGTCGTTTCATTTTGTGACCGGCCCCAGCGGCGCGGGCAAATCGTCCCTGCTCAAACTCATGTATCTGGCGCATCGTCCGAGTCGCGGCTTTATCACCTTGTTCAGCCGGGATGTCACCCGTGTGCCACGTCGCGAACTGCCCGAATTGCGGCGAAGAATCGGCGTGGTCTTTCAAGATTTTAGGCTTATTCAGCATCTTTCGGCATTCGACAATGTCGCATTGCCGCTGCGAGTCTCCGGCAGCCGAGAAGATGTCGTGCGTAAACACGTCACCGAGCTGCTGACCTGGGTAGGGCTGAAGGATCACCTCCATGCGCGACCACCGACCTTGTCGGGCGGGCAGCAACAGCGCATCGCGATCGCCCGCGCCGTGATTGCGCACCCGAGCCTCTTGCTCGCCGACGAACCGACCGGCAACGTCGACGACACAATCGCGGTACGCTTGTTGTATTTGTTCGAGGAACTCAACCGTATGGGTACGACGGTGGTGATAGCGACGCATAACAAGAGCCTGATTGCGCGGTTCTCGCACCCCGTGATGCATCTGGAAGACGGTGAATTGACGGTCCTGAATCGCGATGCGGAGAAGAAATGAGCGAATCGCAAGCTGTCCTTCCGCTCTCCCGGGAATCGTCCTCACGGCTCCTGCCGTGGATCATCGGCATCATGGTCTATCTTGGTGCAGTCATCCTGGCCGGCGCGATGGTGCTGGCGGCGGCTGCCGCGGCGTGGAACGATGAATTGACGGCCGCTTTTACCGTTCAGGTGACGCCGATCGACGGGGAAAAGGACGGCGAGATCGAAACCCGCATCCGGAACGCCGCGAAGATGCTGCGCAATGTTCCGGGTGTCGCGATCGTGAATGTCGTGCCGGCGGAAACGACGATGGCCGCGCTCGAGCCGTGGTTGGGGCCGAATCTCAAAGCGCAGGACCTTCCGTTGCCGCGCGTGATCGACGTTCGGCTGGAGCAAGCGGGCGCTGTCGATCTGGCTGCGCTTGCGAAAGAAATAAGTAAAAATATCAAAGGGATAGTGGTCGACAGCCACGAATATTGGCGCGGGCAGATCGAATCGTTGGTCCGGACGTTGGAGTTGTTGGCGACGGTGGTGATCGTCTTGATCGGATTCTCGGCTATGGCGGCTGTGGTTTTCGCGACGCGCAGTGGCGTTGCCGTTCATCGGGACGTGATCGAGGTTCTGCATCTTATCGGGGCGACGGATCAATATGTCGCAAAGCAATTCCAGCGGCAGGCGTTCCGCGTGTCGCTTTTGGGCAGTCTGTTTGGCGGGTTGCTGGCGGTCATTACATTGTTCGGGTTCGGCCGGTTGCTTTCCGATCTTGATGCCGTACTGCTGCCGGCGCCGACCTTGGCGCCTTGGGAATGGATCGCTTTGGGCGTCGTCCCGATCTTGGCCTGCCTGATCGCGACGATGACCGCGCGCCACACCGTAATCCGTGCATTACGGCGGATGCCGTGAGTGGTTGGCTGACCCTCTTTGAGACGACGGTGGCCGGATAATGGTGGGGCCATACCGAAGACAACGCGCCCGGCGACGGCGGCACCGCTATGTGATCTTTTTGCTCGGCATCGCCTTTGCTGCTTGGCTGGGTGGACTGTTCGTGTTCGCGGCGGAAATTCCAAAGTCCTTGAAAGTGTCGACCGAGGAGACCGACGCGATTGTCGTATTGACCGGCGGCACTTTGAGGCTTGAGCAGGGGCTAGCTCTGCTGGCGCAAGGGTTCGCCAAGAAGCTTTTCGTTTCCGGCGTGCACCGGGGTGTCGACGTGCAACAGCTCCTTAAACTTTCGCGGCAGTCGCCAAAGGCGTTGGATTGCTGCATCACTCTCGGCTACAGCGCCGATCATACTACCGGCAACGCCAGCGAAACCGCCGAATGGATGCGCGAGCAGGGCTATCGATCCTTGCGTCTGGTCACGGCGAGTTATCATATGCCTCGGAGTTTGGCGGAATTTCGCCAAGCGATGCCGACGGAAACGATCCTGCCCCATCCGGTATTTCCGACGCATGTGAAGCTCGACAATTGGTGGTGGTGGCCTGGCACCGCGGCCTTGATTGCCGGGGAATACAACAAGTATCTAGTCGCGGTGGTCCGCCATTGGGGCGAGGCCTTGATGAGGAGAGCCGGGGCCTGATGAGTTACGTTCGATCGATTGTTTTTGCCGTCTTGTTCTATGGATGGTCCACGCTGCTCAGCCCGCTCTACGTGCCGTTGATGCTGCTGCCGCGGCGCGGGTTCTGGTTCATGGCTTGGGTCTGGGTCCGCTCCTGTATCGCCATCGCGAATGCGACGGTAGGTATCCGATGCGAGATACGCGGCTCGGAAAATTTGCCCGACGGCGCGTTCATCGTCGCGTCCAAGCATCAATCGGCGTGGGACACGCTGATTTACAACGTGGTGTTCGAGGACTGCGCCTATGTCTTGAAACGCGAGCTGTTCTGGTTTCCCTTCTTCGGATGGTTCCTGTGGCGCGTCGGCATGATCGGGATCGATCGGGCCGGCGGCGCGACTGCGCTGAAGCGGATGGTCCGGGAAACCAGGGAATGTCTGGCCCAAGGCCGCAAGATCATCATCTTCCCGCAAGGCACGCGAACCGTGCCCGGTGTAAAGCGCGCGTATTTGCCGGGTGTGGCGGCGCTTTACGGTCAATGCGACGTGCCGGTGGTGCCGGTTGCGCTTAACTCCGGCATGTTCTGGCCGCGCCGCACATTCGTGAAACGGTCGGGCACCATCGTGTTGGAATTACTGCCGCCTATCATGCCGGGCCTGAGCCGCCGCGAGTTCGCGGCGCAGCTCGAAGAGCGGATCGAAACCGCCACCCGAAGGATCGAAGTCGAGGCCGCCGACCGATATGGCATCGAATTAGAGAATGTGCCGGATCCCGCGGCCGAAGCGGCACCTTAGATCAGCGCCACGCTGCGGTGTTACTCCGTCAGAAAGTGAAGAACAAAAAAAGAACATTTCTTGACGCTGCGCCCATGCGGTACTAGATTTCAAGTAACAATCAGGAACGGTGGTCATGGAAATCTTGACCGGCATTTCCCAGGAAATCTGGGATATGAAATACCGGTTCCGGGCGCCCGGCGGGGAGCACGCCGAGCAATCCATTGAGGAAAGTTGGGACCGCGTGGCGCGTGCGCTCGCGGTACCCGAGGCTGACCCGGAGCATTGGACGTGCGAATTTCGCGCGGCGATGGAGGGATTCCAATTCCTGCCGGCCGGCCGGATTCTGGCCGGTGCGGGGACCGACCGGTCGGTCACCCTGTTTAATTGTTTCGTCATGGGCGTCATCCCCGACGATATGGGCGGCATCTTCGAACACCTGCGGGAAGCTGCGCTTACCATGCAGCAAGGCGGCGGCATCGGGTATGATTTCTCGACGCTGCGCCCGGCCGGTGCGCCGGTTCGTGGCGTCGGCGCGGATGCATCCGGGCCGCTCAGCTTCATGGATGTCTGGGACGCGATGTGCCGCACCATCATGAGCGCGGGCTCACGGCGGGGCGCGATGATGGCGACGCTGCGGTGTGACCATCCGGACATCGAGGACTTTATTTCGGCCAAACGGCAGGCCGACCGGTTGCGCATGTTCAACCTGTCGGTGCTGGTCACCGATGCGTTCATGGAAGCTGTTGATGCGGATGTGCCGTGGGATTTGGTCTTCGGCGACAAGGTGTTCAAGACGGTCGGCGCGCGCGATCTGTGGGATCGCATCATGCAGGCGACCTATGACTACGCTGAACCGGGTGTAATTTTCATCGATCGGATCAACCAGCGGAATAATCTGCATTATTGCGAGCATATCCAGGCGACCAATCCTTGCGGCGAACAGCCATTGCCGCCGTATGGCGCATGTGATCTGGGATCGTTCAATCTGACACGCTTCGTGCGCAACCCCTTTACCGCCGAGGCGCGGTTCGATCTCGGCGCTGTCGAGCGGCTGGTCCCGACGGCGGTGCGCATGCTCGACAATGTGGTCGAGGTCTCCGCGTTCCCGCTGGAGGCGCAGCGTCAGGAAGCCTTGGCGAAACGTCGAATCGGCCTCGGCGTTACCGGTCTGGCCGACGCGTTGATCATGTGCGGCATGCGGTATGGCAGCGTCGAGGCGGTGGCGGCGACGCGCCGCTGGATGGCGGCGATCCAGCGATCGGCATACCGTGCATCGATCGACCTGGCGCAGGAGAAAGGCGCCTTCCCGCTGTTCGACCGGGATGCGTATCTCGCCGGCGAGTCGGTCGCCGCCCTCGAGCCGGCCCTGCGGTCCGCGATCGCCAAACATGGCATGCGCAACGCTTTGGTCACGTCGATCGCGCCGACCGGCACGATTTCGCTGCTGGCCGGCAATGTATCGTCGGGCATCGAACCGGTTTTCCGTTACGAATATAGCCGTAGCGTGCTGCTAACCGATGGCCGGCGCGAGCAGCGCAGCGTGGCCGATTACGCGTGGTCGCAGTATCGCGAAATCCACGGTGCTGACACTGCATTGCCCGAAACCTTCGTCGATGCGCAGACGCTCGCCCCGGAAGACCATCTCGCCATGCAGGCGGCGGTTCAGGATTATGTGGACAGCTCGATCTCGAAAACGATCAACCTGCCTGCCGAGATTTCCTTCGATTCCTTCAAGGACGTTTACCGGCGGGCGTATGTGCTGGGCTGCAAGGGTTGCACGACCTATCGGCCGAACGACGTGACCGGGTCGGTCTTGTCGGTCGATATGAGCTCGGTCCGCGCAGCGCCCGAGCTAGAGGGCGACGATGGCGTCGTCTACATGGCGCAACCGCTGGAACGCCCGGAATCATTGGGCGGGAGCACCTACAAGCTGGTATGGCCCGACAGCGACCATGCCATCTACATCACTGTCAACGACATCGCCGACGGCGACCGTCGTCGTCCGTTCGAAGTGTTCATCAATTCCAAGAATATGGAGCATTACGCCTGGACCGTGGCGCTGACGCGGATGATCAGCGCGGTGTTCCGCCGCGGCGGCGACGTATCC
Organism: Alphaproteobacteria bacterium; assembly: GCA_021774335.1. Lineage (GTDB taxonomy): Bacteria > Pseudomonadota > Alphaproteobacteria > UBA8366 > UBA8366 > JAJFJD01. The sequence continues at coordinate 351,338 of JAJFJD010000046.1, read as the reverse complement.
TTCGTGGTCGAGGAGCTGAAGGCTGTCTTCGATCCACGCGGCGGCCAATGGATGGACGGCAAGTATGTGCCGTCGCTGTTGGCGGCGATCGGCGGTGTAATCGAACGGCACATGATCGACATTGGTTTCATCACCCTGTCCGCAGGGTTTGGGCCGGTTGGGTCTGAGCCGCAGGGATCACAAGAGGGCGACGGGCTGCTCGGCCTGCAGAAGGCCGTGGGCGAGACGGCGCACCGGCAATGTCCGAAATGCGGCGCTGCGAGTTTGATCCGCCAGGAAGGCTGCGACGCCTGCTTGTCCTGTGGTTACTCGAAATGCGCCTAGGCGGCGGTTAGGACGGTTCCGGGTCGGGCTTTGGCTCGGGTTCTTGACCAGGGTCGCGGGGTCGGTCGGTATTCGCGGCCGTCGCCATATGCACCACATGCTGCGGGAACGGAATTTCGACGCCTTCCTCGCGGAAGCGGCGGTCGATCATGTAGCGAATCTCCGTCGCAACGCGCAGCCGTCGGATGATGTCGCCGACGAAACAGCGCAGTTCGAAATCGAGACTGCTATTGCCGAAATCCAGAAATAGGACGAAAGGTTCGGGGAACGCGAGTACTTCGTCGCACTCCTTGGCGCATTCCAACAAGATGTCGCGAACTTTTTCCGTATCCGAGCCGTAGGCAACACCGACGGCAATTTCGACGCGGCCCAGGTTGTTCTTGTGGGTCCAGTTCGTGACCGAATTGGAGAGCAGTTCCGCGTTGGGGACGATGACTGATGCGCGTTGAAAGGTTTCGATTTCGGTTGCCCGCACGCTGATGCGCTTAACACGGCCCTCATTCGTACCGACCACCACCCAATCGCCGACCTGGATCGGCCGCTCGATCAACAGGATCAGGCCGGAAACGAAATTGTTCACGACATTCTGCAGGCCGAAGCCGATGCCGACGGACAAGGCGCCTGCGATTAGCGCGATATTCGATAGATCGATCCCCAGCGTCGATAAGGTCAGCGTTATGGCCAAAATGATGCCGACATAACCGAACCCGGCGGCAAGCGAGTGCTGCACGCCGACGGCCAAATGCGTTTCCGGCAACACGCGGTCGGATAGGGCCCGCTGCAACACGCGGGTTATACCGAGGACGAGCGCGAAGACCACCAGCGATGTGACGATATCGGTGATCGAAATCGTGACACTGCCGATCTCAAAGCCCGTCAGTGCCTTGCCGCTCAACCGCGACAGATCATCCGCTGGCACCCCCCATACGATTAGCATCAGGACAGCGCCACTCACGATGAGCGCCGCGTCCAGCAACGCGCGGACCCAGAACTTCATCGTGCTGCGGGTCGTGTGGGGCAATGCCAGGTGCCGCTTGGCCAACTCCGACCGCAGCGCAATCCCGACGAGTTCGCGTAACAGGCCGCGCAGCAAAAACAGTACGGCGGCAATCGCGGCACTGGTGATCAAGGCTTCGTTGATATGGTCGCCGAGCCGCGAGTAGCCTGCCAGGAACGCAACGATCCCGCTGAAGGCGATGATGCCGATCAGGATGCGCAATCCCGCCCAAAAGCGGCTGCTCCTCTTTTCCGACGGTTCGGACCCGGCAACCGCGGGCGCTTCCCCGGCGGTTTCGTCTTCCTCAACCGGTTCCCACAGGCTGCGCAGCAGCAGCAATAGGATGAGAATATTCTCGACCAGACCGAACAGGGCGCCTTGCACCGACCAGAACGCCTGGGAAAGGCCCAGCGGTAGTGCGCTTTCGCGGATGAAGAAGTCGGCGGCGATGATCCCGACAATCAGGATGACGCGGCGGCCGATGATGACGGCATTGCGGCGCTTCAACGCGGTGAGCTGCCATGCCGGCATGTTCGGGGCCAGCACGGCCCGTACCAGGGCGACCGCCAGGAAAAGGAAGATCATCGCACCGCAGAAGGCCGACAGCGCGACCAGCAGGAATCCGGTGACGCGGGCGTCGTCGCTTTGGATACGCAGCAAAATGGCCGTGAACAGGAGTGCCGGAACGATGCCGCGTGCCAGGCATTCGGTGAAGGCTGAAAAGAAGCGCCGTGAATAGCTCGGATCTTCGATTGCGGGGTCGCGGCCAAAGCGCCGCAGGATCCATATCCGCAGCAGGAAACCCGTTGCCAGCGTAATCCCGATCAACGCCAGCCCGACAATCAGCGCGCCGAATTTCCGGCTCTCAGGTGGCAGCGACCGCCACCAGGTCTGCGGCGCATTCAGGAGCTCGGAAGCAAGCTGAAAATAGTCTTCGATCGCGGTCTCGACGGTGCCCGGCATGTAGGGCAGTGGCATGCGGGTCAGCAGGTCGTCGACCAGGAGCGTCGTTGTCGCCTTCGACAGCCGGCTATCCAACTGGTCGGCTCTCACCCGGGCGAGCTGCGCCTGTTTCACCCGCGCTTTGTAGTCGCTGATGTCCTTGTTGTACTGCGCCCGTTTTTGCCGAACGGACTCGGGTTCCGCCAGCTCGGCGTCTGCGGGTTCGGCCCCGAGTGTCGCCAATAGTTGCTCGGCAGCGGTCAGACTCTCTTCCGCCGTTTTCTCGGTCGCGGCTGCTTCCTGCCGCAGGCGGATCAGCAGGATGCGAAGCTGCTTTGTTTTTTCCTCGGAGTAAGATGGCTGCTTGAGATATTGCTCGACACGTTCGAGGCTGCGGTTCCAATCGACCAGGATGCGCGCGAAGGGGCGCGTGGGCTGAGTATCCTGGGCCGCTGCAGGAGCCGACAACGAGGCCATCGGCGGCGCGAGCAGCAGCGCGAGCATGAACAACCGGAAGACTAATCCGATGGACGCCCGGCGAACTCTGGTGCGGCGCACGGCACTCATTCCGTTCCGTTCTCCTCGCAGAAACGCCATAGCGGCATCGTGTTATCCCGCGGCATCGACCAGCGGCAACAATTCGTGAATCGGGCCCGCCGTGATCCCAAATACCCGCAGATGCTGGATAGTACTGACAAGATAGTCCCGGTTCGAGCCCCTACCGCCATGGGCTGCACGGATAACGGCCGCTGCCGCTGCCGGCCCAAGGCGCCCAGCATAGCTTTCGTGGTGCCGGTCCGCGACGAATGTGATGCCGGGAACGCGCTCTCCCTCCACCTCGACATGCACGGCGCGCGGCAGATAGGCGTAGCGTACCATTTCCCGGTCCCATAGATAGTCCAGTACGGGTTCGGCGGTGCGCCGGTCTACTCGGAAAGCCATCCCGCGGCAGCATCCGCCCCAGTCAAGCGCGAGAACGAGGCCGGGCCGAGCCGGCGTGCCACGGTGCCGTTTCGAATACATGCAGAAGGAGCGGTGATAGCCGTACAGCAGCGCGGGCTGGGCGGCGGTATGATCGAACCCCGGATCCCACATCAATGAGCCGTATCCGAAGACCCAGAAATCGCCCTTGGCCGGCAGCAGGCTGCGCAGCGTTTCAGGCGTTACGGCGTCGGCGTTGTCATTCGGCATGGGCACCGGGTTTCTTTTCCGCTGGATGGCCGGACATGCTGCTGGGTGCTTTACCCTGAAGCGCGCGACTTATAAGTATTGCCGTGCATCATGTCCATGTTTCTTAGACCTATCCTTCTGGGCCCGTCCCTGTTGATCGTCCTTCTCGGGGTCGGCTATCCGCTGTTCTGGTTCTACGTCGCCGGTCAGGTCGAAGACGGATTCCTGCGCTGGCGGGATGCGCGCAATCAGAAAGGCTATGTCGTCGAGCATGGCGCCCTCGATGTTGGCGGTTTTCCCGGCGCGGTGCGGCTCAAGATCGCCGCGCCAGCCATCGCGTCCACCAAGGATGGATGGTCCGTAAGGTCATCCGGAGCGCTATTCGAGATCCAGCCTTGGAATTGGCGGCGGTATCGCGTCGATGCAATGGGACCGCACCAACTGACCGGTATTGTGCAGGGGCGGCCGCTGCAAGTTGCGGCGGAGACGGGCTCGGCGTGGTTTATCGGCCGTGTGAACAGCAGGGGCCGGATGTCCGAAGGGGTCGCTGATATTCAGGACCTGCGGGTGAGCCAGCCTGACGGCGATCAATTGTCCGCGACCAAGCATGTCCAGGCCCAACTCCGTTGGCCGGACGATACCGCTTCGTCGGGGCCGCCGTCGTTCGACCTGACGGTCCAGGCATCGGATACGCAATTGGCGAAGAAGATCAGCGGACCGCTCGGTCCCGATCTTCGGACATTCCGGCTCTCCGGGACACTCAATGGAAAGCCGCCCGGAAAGCTTCAGCGCGATGCGCTCGATGCGTGGCGGCAGGATGGCGGAACGATCGACATCCGCCAGATCGCGCTGGGATGGGGTGCGCTGGACATGACGGCGAACGGTACGCTGGCACTGGATGCCGCGTTGCGCCCGCTGGGCGCGTTCACAGCGGAGATCCGCGGGCACCGCGCGATGCTGTCGGCGCTTGAGCAGAACGGAAAGCTGCGTCGGCGGGAGGCGTCGGCGGCGCGTCTGGCGCTGGATCTGCTGTCGAAGCCAGGCGGGAACGGCGATGGTCGGCGGGTCGTGACGGTGCCGCTGACGGCGCAGAAGGGCCGGCTCTATCTTGGACCGGTCCGGCTGCTGAAGCTGCCGCCTATTCTTCCTCCCGCTCCGTCGGGTTGAACGAGCCGGCCTGTTTCATGTCGATGACGTCGCGCCGGACCGCGCGGGTGCGGGTGAAGAAATCTTCGAGCGCGTCGCCCTCGCCCCATCGGATGGACCGTTGCAGGGCGGTCAGGTCTTCGACGAAGCGGCCCAGCAGTTCGAGCACCGCTTCGCGGTTGTTCAGAAAGATGTCGCGCCACATCACTGGGTCCGACGCGGCGATCCGGGTGAAATCGCGAAAGCCGCCGGCCGAATACTTGATGACTTCCCGCGTTTCGATCAGGTCGCCGTTCTCGGTATCCTCGCGGCGAAGCTGGTGCTCCAGGTCGCTGGCGGTCCCCACGATCGTATAGGCGATCAGATGCGGCAGATGCGAGGTGATGCCGAGGACGCGGTCATGATGATGCGCATCCAGAAGCTCGACCTTGCTGCCGGCGCGCTGCCAAAGGTCCGATACGCGGTCTACGGCTTTCTGATCGGTGCCGGCGGCTGGGGTCAGGATGCAGTAGCGATCCTCGAACAGCTCGGGAAAGCCCGATTCCGGACCCGAATGCTCGGTTCCCGCGACGGGATGGCCGGGCACCAGATGAACGCCGTCCGGCAGGTGCGGGCCGACGTCGCGGATCACCGCCATCTTTACCGAGCCGACATCCGTCACCGTGGCGCCGGATTTGAGCGACGGCCCTATTGCTTCCGCCACGGCAGCGTTCGCACCGACAGGCACGCAAAGCACGACGAGATCCGCATCGTCGACCGCGTCGGCGGCGGACTCGTGAACACTGTCGAGAAAGCCGAGGGCCATCGAGGTTTCGCGCGTCGCGGCGCTGCGGGCGTGGCCGGCGACGTGAGCGGCGAGGCCGTCCCTTTTCATGCGCCGGCAGAGCGACGATCCGATCAGCCCGAGGCCAATCACAGCAACCCGATTGTAGATCGGAGTATCGCTCATGACCGCCCCAGGTGTTCTGCCAGGGCGTCGGTGAGCGCTTTCATCTCATCCTCGAGTCCGACCGAAATCCGCAGGCAGTCCGGCAGGTCATAGCTGCCCATCATGCGCGTGATGATGCCCTTGCGCAGCAGGAACTGATAGGCGTCGGACGCTTGGGCGATATCGCCGAACTGCACCAACACGAAATTCCCGACCGACGGATGCGCGGTCAAGCCGAGCCCGCCAAGTGCCGTGGTCAGCCACGGCAGCCAGATGTCGTTATGCTGGAGGCTGGCATCCGTGTGCTGGGTGTCCTCGATCGCGGCGATGCCGGCGACCTGGGCTGCAGCGTTGACGTTGAACGGGCCGCGCAGCCGGTTCAGCACGTCGGCGATCTCGCCGGGGCAATAGGCCCATCCCAGGCGCAGAGCGGCGAGGCCGAAGATCTTCGAAAAGGTGCGGGTCATGACGACATTGTCATGCCGGTCGACGAAGTCATTGCCCGCGGTGTAGTCGTTCCGCGTGACGTATTCCGCATAGGCGGAATCGATGACCAGCAGGATGTCGTCGCGCAGACCGTCGCGCAGCCGCTGCAATTCGTCGACGGGCAGGTAGCTGCCGGTCGGATTGTTCGGATTGGCCAGGAAGACCAGGCGTGTCCGGTCGGTCACCTTGGATAGCAGCGCGTCGACATCCGCGGTCAGCACCTTTTCCGGTGCCGCGACCGGTGTCGCGCCGACGCCGCGGGCGAAAATCGGATAGATCGAAAAGCCGTGCCGGCTGTACAGCACTTCGTCGCCGGGGCCGGCATAGGCGCGCATCAGGATCTGCAGCACTTCGTCCGAGCCGGCGCCGCACACGATGCGGGTGGCGTCACAGCCGAAGCGCTGGCCGATGGCGGCGCGCAGGTCGGAGGCGTGCCCGTCCGGATAGCGGTGGAGTTTGCGGGAATCCGCCTCATAAGCCGCGATGGCCTTTGGGCTCGGTCCGAGCGGCGTCTCGTTCGACGCGAGCACGATCACCCGTTCCACGCCGTCGACGCTGTGCAGACCGCCGACATAGGGTTCGATATCCAGGACTCCGGGGCGGGGCGTGGGCGTGGTCATGACGCGGCCTTGGAAATTTCGGTTTCGTCGAGCGGGGTCGCGTAGGCGCCGACCACGATGCATCGGGCCACGGCCGCCAGTTTCGCCAGTTCCTCCAATCGCGGGTCGTCGTTGGCGAAAAACCCATCTGCCTCGATCAGGTAATACCATCCGCCGCCGTTATGCGATGCGATCGGTTGGCCGGTAATCTGGGCTTTATCCAACAGCGTCGACAGGCCGGCCCGGCTCAACGCTTCGCCGGTCTCGATCACGATCAAGCTGCGATCGTTCGCACTTTCTTCCAGGACGATCCGGCCCACGGCGAAGGCTTCGAGACGGTTTTCCCCGCCCTGTGCGGCGATGCGCGGGCTGAACGGCAAGCGATAGGAGACACGCAATCCATCCTGGACTGCCAGGTTGATCCACCAAGGGTCGTTATCGCCCTCCCGCGGGCACGGCAGGACCCCGACCGCGGCGTTCTTGGCCGATACCTCGCCCAGTACTTCGCGGGCGCTGCCGAAGGCGGTCATCGGCGTCGCGCTGCCGAACTGGTCGCGTGCCAGATCCCAGCAGCCAGGTGTTTCTGCGCCGGGATAGACGGCAACGGCATACTCCGGCATCTCCATCCGCGTGATATTGGCGATGATTTCGCGCCAAATCCGGGCGATCGCTGGAAAGGGGAAGTTACTGTCGTGTCGCGCGGCCAGGGCCCGCATAATGTCCGCTTCGCGGCCCGGACGCACCGTGGTGACGGAGTCCCGCGCCTTGACCATGCGAATTCGCTCGACGAGGGCGGCCCGGCGCATGATTAGGCCATGCATTTCCGCGTCGATCGCGTCGATTTCGTTTCGAAGATCCTGCAGCGAGGTTCCGCTTTCGTTCATCGTGCCCACCTGTCTAAAAAGCCGATAACTAGTAGTGCGAGATGTACCATAAATCAAAGAAAACATTGACACTGGCAGGCATCGGACCAAAAGTATCGCGCCCAAACCGACCTGTGAGGGTGGTCCGATTTCTGAGCGTGTAAAATCGGCCGAAACGCCGCCGCTGAACAAACCGAGCCAACCGGACGCAAAATTGCCCGGTCATCGGGTGCAGCTTGGCGTGGACGCAAAGCTGACTCTTGACTGCGGCGTTGAGCTCGGTCCGGTGCCCATGGCCTATTGCACCTATGGGACGCTGAACGCCGAACGCAGCAACGCGGTGCTGGTCTGCCATGCGCTGACGATGGATCAGTATGTCGCTGACACGCACCCCATCACCGGCAAACCCGGCTGGTGGGAGGATATCGTCGGTCCCGGCAAGGCGTTGGATACAAATCGATATTTCGTAATTTGTGCAAATGTGCTGGGCGGCTGCCTCGGCACGCTCGGGCCGACGGAGATCAATCCCGAAACCGCCAAGCCCTATGCGCTGGATTTTCCCGTCATCACCATCGCCGACATGGTGCGGGCGCAAGTGATGCTGATCGATCATCTGGGCATCGATCAGCTTTTCTGTGTGATCGGCGGGTCGATGGGCGCGATGCAGGTGCTGGAATGGGCGTCCCGGTACAAGGACCGGGTATTCTCAGCCATTCCGATTGCCGGCGCGGCGCGCCATACCGCGCAGAATATCGCGTTTCATGAGGTCGGCCGGCAGGCCATTATGGCCGATCCGGACTGGCACGGCGGCGATTATGCCAGCCACGGTGTCTCGCCCAAAAGGGGGCTAAGCGTTGCGCGGATGACGGCGCATATCACCTATTTGTCCGAGCCGGCGCTGCATCAAAAGTTCGGCCGCAACCTGCAGGACCGCGACATGCCGAGTTTCGGCTTCGACGCGGATTTCCAGGTGGAAAGCTACCTGCGCCATCAAGGCTCGACTTTCGTCGATCGGTTCGACGCCAATTCCTATCTCTACATCACCCGGGCGATGGATTACTTCGACCTGGCGGCCGAGCATGGCGGATCGCTGCCCCTGGCATTCGAAGGCACCGAAACCCGGTTCTGCATCATCTCTTTTACCAGCGACTGGCTGTTCCCGACGTCGGAGAATCGTGCGGTGGTGCACGCGCTGAACGCGGTCGCCGCCAATGTCAGTTTCGTTGAGATCGAAAGCGACCAGGGGCATGACGCCTTCCTGCTCGACGTGCCGGAGTTCCACAAAGTGTTGACCGGTTTCATCAACGGCTGTGCCGAGCATCACGGCCTTGGGCGATCGTGACATGGACGGATCGATGAACCGCACCCCGCCCATGATTCGCGTCGACCTGCAGTTGATCGCCGACATGATCGAGCCATCGAGCCGCTTGCTCGACATCGGTTGCGGCGACGGTGCGTTGCTCAGCTATCTCGCCGAATTCAAACAGGTGGATGGCCGCGGCATCGAACTCAGCATGGCCGGCGTGAACGAATGCGTCAGCCAGGGCCTGTCGGTGATCCAAGGCGATGCCGATACCGACCTCGACGACTATCCCGACGGTGCGTTCGACTATGTCGTGCTCAGCCAGACCCTGCAGGCGACGCATCGGCCGCGATTGGTGTTGGAGAACCTCGTTCGCATCGGCCACAATGTGATCCTATCGCTGCCGAATTTCGGGTATTGGAAAGTACGCCTCGGGTTGTTGACGGGCGGCCGCATGCCGCAGACCGATGCGCTGCCGGATCACTGGTACGAGACGCCCAACATCCATCTCTGCACGATCCGTGATTTCCTCGCCCTGTGCGGCAATCTCGGTATTGCCGTGGAACGGGCCATTGCCTTGGATTCGAGCGGTAATCCGGTGCGGTTCTCTGCCACGGGCAGCTGCGCTAACTTGATGGCCGCACAAGCGGTTTTCCACCTGCGCAATCACTAAGGATTCGGTTGACCGAAACGGTTAGCCGTCCGTGGGGGCATCGCCCGCGCTGTCATCGGCGCTTCGCGCCTCGCCCTCAGGGCGTTTGGCGGGTGTGCTCGAGGCGGAGGTGTCCGGTTTTTTCGTTCGCGCGTCGATCAACCGGACCCGGGCGTCCGGGGCGTTGCCGCTGCTGTCTTCGCCGAAATACAGGGTGCGATGCGGGAAGGGAATTTCGATTCCTTCCGCATCGAAGCGCATTTTGATCAATCGGTTGAAGGCGCGCTGCAGGCCGAACTGTTTGCCTGGCTTGACGCGGATGCGGGCGCGGATCACGACCGCGGAATCGCCCAAGGCCTGCACGCCCATGATGTTCATATCGCCGTCGATAACCGCTGCATATTCCTCGTCCGCCACCATTTCGGTGCCGACGTCGCGAATCACCTCGATGCAACGGTCGATATCCTCGCTGTAGCCGACGCCGATATCGAACGTGGCGAAGGAGAAATCCTTGCTCTTGTTGACCGTGGTGGTGACCTCGCTGAACGGGATGCGGTGAACCTGTCCCGAGTAGTCGCGCAGTTGGATCGACCGGATTGACATCGCTTCGACCTTGCCCGAATGACCACCCAGTTCGACGATATCGCCGACCGCGACGGTATCCTCGATGAGGATGAAGAAGCCGGTGATGAAGTCCTTCACCATCGTCTGTGCACCGAAGCCGACCGCGAGACCGACGATGCCTGCGCCGGCGATCAACGGACCGATGTTGATGCCGAGTTCGGACAGCACCGTCAGAACGACCATGACGGCCAGCACAACGAGCACGACGTTTCGGACCAGCGGCAGCAAGGTCTGCGCCCGCTGACTGCGGGTGACGGCGTTGCCCTCGCGATCCTTGCCGACGAGATACTGCTCGATGGCGGCGCTGATGATTTCCCAGACCAACAGGGCGACGGCGATAATTAGGGCGATGGTCACCACACGTTCTAGGACGGCCCGTCCGACGGGGCCGCTCAGCCATTCGAAGATGTCGAGGCCCCAGACCTCCAGCAAGGCAACTGCCGCGACGATGGAGATGACGACCTTCAACGCCGTCATGAGCATCGGCAGATAGCGGTTGGCGCGCATCTCCAGGCCGGGAAACCGGCGTTTCTGTTCGTCTTTGAGCGCAAAGGCTCGCTTCACACCGCGTTGGATCACTTCGATCAATCCACGCGCGACTGCGAAGATGACGACGGTGAGGGCCGTCGCACGCAGGACGTATTCAAATCCACCCGGCAGGTCCAGTACCCAGACGCCATAGGTCACGACGAGATAGATGATCAGCAGGATGTGCCAGATATCAGCCAGCCGGCCGCGCACCTGACGGAGGGCGCCGTTGCCGTCGCCCCGAATTCGGGCGGCGACATGCTGCCGGTTCTGCAGCACCAGCATGACAAGCAGCAGCCCGACCAGCAGGCCAAGCAGCTTCAACAGCAATTGATAGGCCGCTTGTGCAAGGCCGAGCGCCAAGCCCGCGTTGAGCAGCAGGAATCCATAAGCACAGAGATTCGTCAGGCGGCGAATCCAGACGAAACTGTAATTGGCCGTCTCGTCGGTCATCGGGATCAGCCGCATTGACGCGACACGCGGCGCCAGCAGCATGCGGGCGACCGCCGTGACCGCGCGCGCGATAACGCTGGCATTGATAAGCGCGATTGCGATGACCTGCCCTTGGTGGGCGGGCGCGGTCAGTGTCATCATCCCATAGGCGGCAGCCGCGAAAGCCGCGACAGCAACAAGCTCAAGCGCCGTGCGCAGAATAACGAAGACGAGGTGAACCCAGTATCCGTCGGTCGTTTGCGTCTCAATTGCCGCGCGCGGACGGCGCATGGCCAGCAGCGCCAGCCATTCGCCGCCGAGCCCGGCCGCTAGAATCGCGGCAAGCTTTAGTAAGACCATAAGCCACAGCGACCGGGTCTCCGGGTTGGACATCGCCTGCCGCAGAATGGTTGCAAGTTGTGGCAGGTCGATCAGCGTGGCGGCCGCGTCCGCCAATTCTTTGCCAGCGGACTCCACTTTGTCGGAAACGGCCTCCAGCAATTGTGAGCCGACCGGTTTCTCCACCGTTTCTTTCGCGCCTTTTTGCGCGGAGATCAGGGTTTTCAGGTCGGTGACGAAGGCATCGCGCTTGGCCGGATCTTCCAGCGTGTTGACGAGGCGTTCCAGGTCTTTCGTCTCGGTCTTGGCCGGTGCCTTACCCGGTTCTGCGGCGGTTGCCGGCAGCGCGATGAACGCGAGCAGGAAGATGACGAGAAGACGTTGGAGGAGAGCGATCATGGGACTCGGCGCGTGTGTAGGTTTGGTGGATCGGCCTTGAAGCGTCGAACTGTAACGGGCGATTCCGGGTTTCACAATGACTCCCAGCCTGTCCCCTTATGGCCGTAGTCGAAATGATCCGGGTGCAGCATCTCCGCCAGAATCTCCAGCGAATCCGCGATGCGCGGGCCGGGGCGGTTGAAATATTGATTGCCGTCGGCGACGCAGACCCGGCCGTTATGGACGGCGCGCAGGTCGTTCCATCCCGGCTGCCCGGTCAGCGCCGGCATGTCCTTTCGGGCGCGGGCGATATCGAACCCGCAGGGTAGAATCACGATCACGTCCGGGTTGGCGCGTTTAAGATCGGCCCATTCCATCCATGGCGAATGTGCGCCGGCCACGCCGAACAGGTTCTCCCCGCCGGCCATCGCGACCAGTTCCGGCATCCAGTTGCCGCCCGCCATCAGAGGGTCAATCCACTCGATACAGGCGACGGTCGGTTTGACGATCTGCGCGCGCGCTTCTTCCTCGACCGATTCCATGCGGGCTTTGAGGCGTCGGATCAAGTCATTGCCCCGGTCCGGGGCGTCGAGCGCGTCGGCGACCCGGGCGATGTCCGACCAGATGTCGGCCAGGGCGTCGGGCTTCAAGGTGACGATGCGCGGGCGGTTTTCCAGCCAATCGCAGGTCGCCTCCAGCACGTCTTTTTCACTGACGGCGCAGACCTCGCACTGCGATTGCGTGACGATGACGTCGGGCTCGTAGCTTTTGAGGGCGTCGCTGTCCACACGATAGACCGACAGGCCGTCGCGGACGACCGCTTTCACCCGTTGGTCGATGTCATGGGAACTGCCGCTGACGTCGATTTTCGGTTCGGTGCAGAAAGGCAGACCGCTGACGTCGGCCGGAAAGTCGCATTCGTGACTTCGTGCGACGAGCGAGTCCTTGAAGCCGAGCGCCGAGACGATCTCGGTGGCGCTGGCCAAGAGGGTGACGATTCGCATCGATCCGGTCTCCGTGCTGGCGGCTCAGTATCGTGCCGCATCTTAGCGCCGCCGGTTCGGGGGCGCTACGCTAGCCTTCGGGCGCTTGCATTCCGCGCCGTCGCCGGCGATGCCGTGCCGCTCCCAGTCCCATCGCGACGACACCCACCAGGATCGGGATCAGGCCGATATTGATGAATCGCAGCCATGTTTCCAAGGACTCGATATCTTCCCGCAAGGCCAATTGGACGCGCCGCAGTTGCTTGCGGGTCGCCAGAATTTCCTGCGTGAATTTTTCGGCGGTGGCTTCGACCGCCTTATCGACGGTGGCTTCCGACACGCCCTCGGCCTTCTTCTTCTGAAGCTCAGCCAGCTTCTTTTCCGCCTCCTCGAGATTTTTCTGCAGCACGCGTTCCTCGGCGCGGAACTTCTGTTCCGCGGTGAGCTGCAATTCCTGGATCTTGGTGAAGGGGCGTTGCGCCGTGCCCCGGCTGCGGAGGCTGATTAGATCGTCGCCGCCCGCCAGGTTTTCAATCGCGTTGACCACGAAATCGGCGTTGTTGGCGAAAGGAAGCCGGACGCGCTGTCCGAAGAATTCGCGGTTCTGTACCCAGAATCGGTCTTCCAGCAAGTCCGCATCCGAGACCAGAATGACGTTCATCGGCCCGGTCGATTCCGCGATAAAAGGCGGCGCTTTTGGCGTCTCTTCCGCTTTCTTTTCGCCTTCCTTGGCGACGGCCTTTCCGGGCTCTGCGGGTTTTTCGGCGGCAGGTTTTTCGGCAGTCGCTGGTTTTTCGGCGGTCGCTGGTTTTTCGGCCGGTTTTTCAGGCGCTGGATCGGCCTTCGCCGGCTGTTCGGCGCTTGGCGCTGCCTGTGCCACGTCGCGCTCCGCCCGGTCGGCCTTTACGGCCGGTTTGGTCGGTACTGTTTCCGGCTTCACCGCGTCGCCGCTTGTTTTACCGGCATCACCCTTGGGTTTCTCGGGTGTCTTTGCCGGCGTGCCCGTTTCCGCTTTCTTGTCGGCCGGCCCCGCGTCGGATTTGGATTTCTCCGCTTCCTTTTTCTTGGGCGGGCCATCCGGGAACATGGTTTTTGTCTTGCCGTTCAAGCGTGCGGCGACCACCAGATTTTCACCCGACGGCTTGAAGGCCTCGATAATTTTGAGAATTTTCGGGCGGGAGCCGCGCAACATATCGAGGTCTACTGCCTGGCTTTCCTGCGTGGTCGTGACCAAGGGTTCGAAGCTCAGCGCGGCGTCCTTTTTACTGCGTAGGATCCCGGCGCTTCGGATGTTGAGTTGATTGATGTTAGATGTCACCGCGTCGGTGGCGGACAAGCCCTCCCGCTTGACGTTCATCCACGTCAGGAACGGTGCTGGAATGACCTGTTGTTGGTTCCCGGCATTGACCATGGGGGCGAAGCGCCGGTCTCCCGCGACGCGATCCTTGACGATCTCGACGCCCCAGTGATCCAGCATCCGTTTCAAGTCGGACTTAATGCTCTGCGGAATCCCGCGTTGGCGCGCCGCCGCGGATTCGTTGAATGGATCGACGAAGACGATCGCCTTGCCCCCGCGCAGCATGTACTGGTCGAGGTTGTAGTAGTCCTCATCGTTCAGGTCGCCCGGATGGACCAGCATCAGGACGTCGGGTTTTTCTTTCCAGACATCCTCCAGCGAGAAAATGTGACGCACGTCGAACTGATCCTGCATCTGCTGGATCACGGCATAGGGCCGGGTCGGAATGCCGCGCATCTGCATTTGCAGATCGCCAAACAACGGCCGATCGGTGTAGACCGCGACGACCGTCTTGCCGCCACTGCCCAGCCGGTAAATCAGGCTGGCCACGTCGTATTCGAGAAAGTTCTCGCGCTCGATCTGCATGAACGGAATGTTGCGTTGCTTGCCGTCGGCTTCGGCGACGAGGCCGAAATAGACCTTCTCGCCGGTTTGATCGAGTGGCACGCCCTGCATGCCGAGTTCGACGGCCTTGTCCTCGATCTCGGAGAAAGGTTTGGGCTCCTTGATTTCAAGCGTCACTTTGCCGGCGCCGGCGCTCTCGAACACGCGGAGCATGTCTTTTAAGCGGCTGGCGTAATTACCGTATACCGGTGAGGTCAGCCCCAGCTTGTCGGAGTAATAAAGCGTCAGCGAAACCGGTTTCTCCAGTTTGCCGAGGATGCTGCGCGTGCCCGGCGACAGCGTGTAGAGCTTGTCTTCGGTCAGATCGACCCGCATGCCGGCGACGTTGGTCACCGAGGCGTTGGCCGCGAAGAAAAGCACGACGGCGATAACGGCGAGCGCAATCCAGCCGCCCTTACGATCCATGATCCATCGAAACATTTTCTAACCCTTCCTCACGACGCCTTCAGGCGGTCGATTGCGACGACGTTGAGAAACAGAAACAGCACGATCAAGCTGCCGAAGTAGACGATGTCGCGGATATCCACGACGCCCTTCGAGATCTCGTTAAAGTGGATGACCACGCTGAGCGAGCGGAAGAATTCGACGACCCCGCCGCCAAACCAGTCACTCAGGAAATCCAGGAAGATGGTCGAACCCATCGCGACGAGCACGAAACAGATCGCCGCCGCTACGACAAAGGCGATCACCTGGTTCTTGGTCAGCGCGGAAATAAACGATCCGATGGCCAGGAAACTGCCCGCCAGCAACCAACTGCCGACATAGCCTGCCAAGAGGGCGCCATTATCCGGCTCGCCCAGATAATTGACCGTAAGCCAGACTGGGAATGTCAGGGCCAGTGCGATCCCGGTGAAGCACCAGGCGGCAAGGAACTTGCCGACCACGGCCTCGCCCTGCGAAATCGGCAGTGTCATCGACAGTTCGATGGTGCCGGTGCGCCGTTCTTCCGCCCAAAGCCGCATCGACAGCGCCGGGATCAGGAACAGATAGAGCCAGGGATGGAAGGTGAAGAAGGCGGTCAGGTCGGCCTGATTGCGGTCTAGCATGTTGCCGATATGGAAAGTCAGCAGGCCGGTGAGCACCAAATATATGATGATGAAGACATAGGCCACGGGTGTCGCAAAATAGCTCGACATCTCGCGGCGGAAAATCGTGATGATATTATGCATGGCTGGATGGCGTGTTGGTGATTTGCCTAAAGACTTCGTCAAGCCGCCCGCGTTCGACGCTGATCTGATTGATCTCGGCGTCGATCCCGCGGAGCGCGGCGCTGACCTGAGAGATGATGGACTTGCCGTCCCGGGCGCGCGCGAAGAGCAATCCGTCCGGCGCGTCGAGCACGGCCGCGACGTCCGGTAGCGCTTCGAGGGCCGGCCGTACCGCCGCCGGCGCGCTGGTGGCAAGGGTCACGCCGTTATGCCGGTCCGATCGAGCGGCGAGCGCGGCAGGCGTGTCGTCCGCGACGATCTTGCCGCGCGCGATAATGATGGCCCGGCTGCACACGGCTTCGACTTCCTCCAGGATATGGGTCGAGATGACGATCGCTTTCTCGCCTGCCATATCGAGGATCAGTTCGCGCACTTCGTGTTTCTGGTTCGGGTCCAGCCCGTCGGTCGGCTCGTCCAGGATGAGGACCTCCGGATCATGCAGCAGTGCTTGGGCCAGGCCGACCCGCCGTTTGAAGCCCTTGGATAACGTTTCGATCGGTTGATCCAGGACATCGGCGAGCTGCGTCTTCTCGACGGCGACGCCGATGCGCTTGGCCGCTTCCGCGCCGGCAAAGGCGCGCACCCGGGCGATGAACTCGAAAAAAGCACGGGGCGTCATATCGGGCCAGAGGGGAACGCCTTCCGGCAGATACCCGACCCGCTTCTTCACTTCGATCGGATTGCGCCGCACGTCGAAACCCGCGACGATGGCCGTCCCGCTGCTGGGGGGCAGGAAGCCGGTAATCATTTTCATGGTCGTCGATTTGCCGGCGCCATTGGGCCCCAGGAATCCGAGGACTTCGCCCTTGGCTACCTTGAAACTGACATCGTCGACCGCCTTGATCGCCCCGAATGCCTTCGTTAGGTGATCGATTTCGATCATATTGCTGCCTCGTAACTATTGCGTGCGATCACGCCGGGCAACGGCCCGGTTCGCCGGTAACGCGCTACGATTTAAGAAATTCTTTAATTCGTTGCAAGAGGGTTAGCCGATTTTCGGCCATGTGCAAAGCCCATCGTCCTCGGATGGCATGCTCTTGTCGCACTCTGTTATCCGTGTGAGGTGCTTAAATTCGGTCTCACTGGTGATCGGGACGGTATCCCATTCCGTTTATGTTTTCGTCGCATGGGCGAAAATGTCGCGACGACCACCATTGAAGCGGGAGGTCCAGAAGGCTAGCATGCGCCGCTTCGAAACAAGCAGAACAGGGCCATCGAATGAGTTTGAAGACCGTCGGCATTGTGGGGGCCGGGACCATGGGCTCGGGAATCGCGATGAATGTCGCGGAAAACGCGTTCGATGTGCGTCTAGTCGATACGACGCGGGAACAGGTCGACACGGCGCTTGGCAAGGCGGCCGCCTATTTCGACCGCAAGGTGGAACGGGGCCGGATGCAGTCGCCGGATGCGAAATCCGCCCGGGCGCGCATGAAAGGCAGCACCGATATTGCCGACCTGGCCGAGTGCGATTTGGTGATCGAAGCGATTTTCGAGCGGTTCGATGTGAAAGTCGATCTTTACAAGCGCTTAATGCCCATCCTGTCGAAAGATACGCTGTTGGCGACCAACACGAGTTGCCTCCGGGTCACCGAACTGGCCAAGGAAGTCGACAGTCCCGGGCGTTTCCTCGGCATGCATTATTTCAATCCGCCGGCGGTCAATCCCATCGTCGAAGTCGTTCGGGGCGAGAAGACAAACCCTGCGGTCCTCGCGACGGCGCTTGCCTTCTGCGAAGCGACCGGCAAGAAGACCGTGGCTTGCCGCGACAGTTACGGCTTTGCGCTCAATCGGTTTTTCTGCCCCTACGTGAACGAGGCGATGCGGCTGTATGACGACGGCATGGGAAGCCCGTTTGAGATCGATCGTGTCGCCAGCGATGTCTTCGGCGCCGCGGCCGGCCCGTTCGTGGTGAGCAATCTCGTCGGATCGCAGGTCCTGTTACACGCGCAGGAAAACCTTATGCCGCTCGGCGATTTCTACAAACCGGCGGAGTCGGTGGTCCGCGTTGGGTCCGAGGGAGGGTCCTGGGAAATCGGCGATCCGTCCGCGTCGGACGCGGCTCGGGACAAGGCGATCGGCGACCGCTTGCTGGGGGCGGCTTTCCTTCCTGTCCTGCAGCAATTGGACGAGGAAGTTGCCGAGCCCGATGCCATAGACATGGGTGCCGAGGCGGCGCTGAAATTCGGCAAGCCGCCCTGTGCGTTGATGGATTCCTTAGGGAAATCCGCGGTTACGGCACTCGTGGCGCCGTTCTGCGAGAAATACGGCGCGGCACAGCCGGCGAGCCTGTCGCGGGTCGGCAAGTTGATCGGCTGACACGGGACCAATATTTTCGCGGCCGATCCTGCCGCACATTGTCGAATTGTCGCCAAACAAGAGAGGCGGACCCTGGGTCCGCCTCTTTCGTTTCGTGCCGAAGCCGCGGAACGGTACGGCCGGTCTTAGTGTTCGCGTACAGTCGTACGGCGGTCGACCGTTACGAGCACTTCATCGTCATGGCCTTGGAGCCGTCGCTCTTGTGAAGGTCGTAGGTATTCTTCTTGACCTTGTAGACCTTATGCCAATCGCCGAGCGCCTTCTTGCCCTTGCCGAAGTTGGTGTAGAAGCCTTGACCAACGATTTTCCAGCGGCCCTGTATCGTCTTGTTGCCGATGTTGCGGTCGGCATCGCCGGAGTACGGCCCGGACGTCTTGAAGTAGAAATCTTCACCCTTGCTGCCGTCCGGCTTTGTCCACTTGCAGTTCTTGCTGCCCTTTTTGAACTCTTTGGCCAGCCCCGCGGCATCAAGCGGCGTGCCCATTGCGGCCATCTTGTCGCCGCCGCCGCCCGCGGATTCGCATCCAGCAAGTACCAGCGCCAAAGCCGCGCCCAAAACGATGATTTGGTGTCTCATATGACCCCCCCGAAGTTAAATTCATTAGATCGGTGCGGATGTTAGCTCATTCAATTGGATATTGAAACGGTAACGATGCGGATCGAGACAGAGGGGTTTTTCCCATGAATTGGGGTTGAACCGGGACCGTGACAACTACATTTGCGGTTACGGCCCGGTACTGTAGGGTCCGGCGAATTCGATCTGCGGGAGCCGATGGCTACCATTCCTTAACGCATTAGCCGTAGGAAGAAATGGTCATTTGTCAGCGGTTGGTCGCTCCGTGCCCCAGATACCGTCTCGGCGATGATATGATGCGACGATGGGCATGGAGTAGAGCCGAGCACCGTTATGCTGGGCGGAAGTGTTCCGTGCAGGGAAAGGGGGTTGCCGTGTTGCCACAAAGGCCACGTCCGACGCGTCGTCCGCGCTCGTTCGTTGTTGCCGGGTTCATGGTCCTTTGCCTGACGCTTCCGGTGCCGAGTGTCGCGCAGGAAATTCGGGGCAACGCCAAGGTTATTTCCGGCAATCAGATCATTGTCGGCAAGCGGACGGTTCGACTATTCGGCATTGCGGCACCTGGTCTTGAGGACATCTGCACTATGGGCGACGTTAAGATGCGTTGCGGTATCGTCGCATGGTCCGAACTCATCAAGCTGGCGGACGGCCAGTATCTATCCTGCGATATCGAAAAGATGCCGCCGGATAAACCCGTTGCGGCCGAAGCGCCCAAGCCGGAGGAAAAGCCGGTGAACGCGAGCGCGGGCGATCCCGCGACGACGTCCGGCCCGGCGATGAAATATGCGACATGCTACATTGGCGAGACGGACCTCAATGAAGCGCTTGTTCGGTCCGGCTGGGCCAAGACGGTGTTGTCGCAGACCGACCGGTATCAGGTGGACGAAACCGATGCCCGTGAATCGAAGCGCGGGCTGTGGGCGAAAAGCGCTAAATCCAAAAAGAAGAAGCGCAGAAAACGCTAGCGGCGGGATGGACAGTATTGACGGCTGCCTCCCAAGGCGATCTCGGCTTGACCGGATCGCGATGCATTGGCATTCAAAGGGCCCACGGGCATTGGATTTGAGGCGGCGCTGCGCGTACGGCCATTCGCCCGGATAGTCCATCCTAGGATAGCGGCCATGACGCGACCCAGTTCCCTAGATCGGCTCGCCACGGCCATGCCGCTCATCATAGGCGTTTATTTCGCGGTGCAGGTTGCCGTTCGCGTGTTCATTTCGCCAAGTTTGGGAAAGGACGAAGCGGAACAGGTCTTGCTGGCCCAGGAATGGGCCTGGGGATACGGATCTCAGCCACCACTCTATACCTGGATGGCGATCCTGTTGTTTCGGGTGTTCGGGGAAGGCGTCCTTGCCCTGGCGCTGCTCAAGAACCTCTTGCTCGCGGGCAGCTATCTGCTGACCTACGCCGCCGTGCGGCGGATGGCGCAAAATAATGTGGTCGCGGCGCTGGCTGCCGCGTCGTTGCTGCTGCTGCCGGAACTCGCGTGGGAATCGCAGCGCGCCTTGACCCATTCGATCCTCGTCGTCTTCGGGTCCGCCCTGTTTACCTATGCCTTCGTGCGCGTTCTGCAGCAGGGCCGGGCGGTCGATTATGCTCTGTTGGGACTTGGGTTCGCGGTCGGCTGCCTGGCGAAGTTCAATTTTCCGATCGTTGCCATTGCCATGCTTTTTGCGGCGTTGACGATGCCTGGATTCCGGGCGGCGATCGCGACACCGCGCTTCCTAATTGCGCCGGCGGTATCGGCGGTCCTGTTGTGGCAGCCGGCGGTATGGCTCATCTCGAACCGCGACGCCACCCTGTCGCGTGCGCATAAACTCACCATGACGCAGACCGATAGCCTGATCATGAATTATGTTTCGGGCGTGTGGGGATTAACCTGGGGCGTCGGTATTTTCCTGGCTTTGCTCGCCGCGGTATATGGTGTGGCGCTTGTACGGTCAGCGCCGGGCCGGTCCTTGGATGCGTCGGCGGCGCGGTTCGCCGGCGTGTTGATGCGATCCGTCGGCATCGCCCTGGCGCTATGCGTTATCCTGATCATCGCGTTTGAAGTGACGCAGATTAAGGACCGCTGGCTGCAGCCACTTTTGTATTTGGGGCCGATCATCGCCGCGCTCTGGGCTTATCCCCGGCTGGCGGCGTGGCGGGTAGCGGCGATCTTCACTGTCACCGGGCTATGCGCGGCAATGGTAATCGCACTCCTGGTGTTGCGGACGGTTGCCGGTCCATCCTTCGACCGGCCGAATCCGCTCAACGGTCCGTATGGCGCGTTGTCTCAGCAAATTCGCGACGCGGGTTTCCACAACGGGCGAGTATTTGCCGCATTCAATCTGCTGGGCGGCAACATTCGGCTGCAATTCCCTGACTCCGTGGTCATCTCGCCGGAATATCCGAATTTCAAGCTGCCGGCGTCCGGCAAATCGCTGCTGGTTTGGGACGCGACGCGGGGCGATCCCATACCGGGCAAACTGGTGGCGCTCTATAAGAAATTTTCTGGCAAGCCGGTTGGCAGTCAAGCGCCGAAATATGTCAGCGCGGTCATGCTGCACGCGGAACGGCACCGCTTGCGGCTGGGCGTGATCGTCCTACCAACGCCGTAGGCTGTGGTGATATCGCGGCCCTAGCCGTAAGTCACCTTGGCCTTTGCGAAGGCGGCGCGGAGATCATCGGCCATTGCGGCGACGTCGGCGCAAACCGCGTAGCGCACGTAACCTGGGAAATGAACGCCGACCACGCCGACGGTTTCAATCATCGCGAAGTTGAATGCCTCCGCATCCGGCATTGGTTTGCCGAAGGCGTGCGTCGGGGTTTCCCACAGGGTGTAGAAACCCGCCTTGGGCTCGATCGCCAACCGCATGCCGCAATCCTTCATCAGGTCCATCAGCAGTGTCAGCCGGGACCGGTAGGTCTCGCGCATGGCGTCGATGTTCACTTGGTCGGTCTCAAGTGCGGTGATCACGCCGGCCGCCATGGGGGCGACGAAGCCGGCGTCGGTCTTGCCTTTGACCTCTTTCACGTCCGCGATGAAATCCGGCGATCCGATCATGGCGCCGACATGCCATCCGGTGCCGTTGCCGATCAGTTTCGCGGCGGTATAGGCCTCGCACCACGAGAGGTCGGGAAAGTCTATGGCGATCTCCGCCAAGGTGGCGCTGTCGTTGTCGTGGCTGAGCGCGAAATAGGCCGCATCGTTGAATAGCCGGATGTCGTGATCACTGCAGTGCTGGCACAGGTCGCGCAGCCAGTCCACGGAAGCGACCTGGCCGGATGGGTTGTGTGGGTAGTTGACCATGATCAGGTCGGTGCCGGGCTGGATGTCCGCCGTCGAGAACCGGAAGCCGTTCTCCGAACTCAGCGGCAGGGCGTAATGCGTCGCATGTACGTGGTAATCGCACCAATTCGCGGGGATTGGATAGCCGGGTTTGGTCGTCGTGGCGACGGTCACCGGCTGCTGCGCGCAGCCGCAGGCCAGCGGCAACAGGCCGAGGATCGGTTTGATGCCCGGGATAGGCACGTAGTCGACCGCGGCATCCGACAGGTCGCGGCGAAGGTGAGCGGTGACGAACCGGCGGGAGAAATCGGGCACCGCCGGGCTTTCGTTGTATTGGTAGGCGTGCATCGCCTCGTCCTCGCTCATCACCGCGGCTTGGGCGGCCTGCCGCGCGCTGAGCAGCGCCGCACCCTTCGGTTCGCCGATCGACAGGTCGAGCAGCGACAACCCTTGCGCCAGGGCGTCGGTTCGCTTCTGCCGTATTTTCTGAAAGACATTCGCGCCGCCGGCGGGGAGCCTAGATCGTTGCATGCGTCTGCGTTCCCTCATGCTGTCCGTGTTCTTGTTATCGCTCAGCCTAGGTCCCAAGGCTGTACCTCACAAGTAGAGAAGAAAGCCGTTTTATCGCGGCGCGACGTGGTCGAGTGCGGGGTTGGCACGGCCGTTGCGATCACGGTACTAATTGTCCCTACAAGTCTTCATAAATTACGCAAATCTAGGGAGTTTCCGATGAGAAAATTGTTCTCATTCATGGCGATTGCTGCGCTGGCGGCGGCGATCAGCGCCCCGGCGAAGGCCAAGGATTATACGTTGACGCTGTGCGGTGCTAGTCCGGGCGGCCTGTGGTCGCTGCTGGGTGCCGGTGTCGATTCCGCAATGAAGGCCGCGTATCCGGGCTCGACCATAACCTACCAGACATCCGGCGGCGGCTTCGCCAACGTTGGGCTGCTGCGCGCGAAGAAGTGCCAACTCGCTATCGTCCATGATGTGGAAGCGAAACTCGCCCTCGAAGGAAAGCGCCCCTTCAAGCAGGCTGCGAATGATCTGCGCGCCGTGGCGGTACTTTACAATTGGGCGCCGATGCAATTCGTGATGACCAAGGAATTCGCCGACAAGCACGGCATCAATTCCATCGAGGACATCGTCAAGAAAAAGGCGCCGGTCCGGATCGCGGTGAACAAGCGCGGCAATGTCGTCTCGCAGGTGATTGAGGAGATGTTCAAGGCGGCGGGCGCCTCCTACAAGGATATCGAGGGCTGGGGCGGACAGGTCGTGTTCGCCGCATCCAAGGAAATGAGCAACCTGATCAAGGACCGCCGTATCGATTCCTTCGGGAACGGCATCTTCGTGCGCCATCGTTCGATCCGCCAACCGGGCGAGGCGGTGCCGTTGAAACTGCTGAACGTCTCCGATGCAACGATCGAAAAAGTCTCGAAGAAGTTGCAGATCGGCCGGTTCACGGTCAAGGGCGGGTCCTACAAATGGGCGCCCAACGACGTGAAGACCGTGGCGTTGTCCGCCCAGCTCGTGACGCTGGACACGATGCCGAAAAAGGACGCCTTCAACCTCACCAAGGCGTTGATCGATAACTCCAAGAAGCTGTCGGGCGTTCACAAGGCGATGAAGAAACTGGACACCAAGTTGATGGCCAGTTCCAAGTCGACTCCCTACCATGCCGGCGCCGCAGAGGCGTACAAGGCGGCTGGCCTCCAATAGCCCTTTAGAGCGCGGGTTAGTCGGAACTGAAAATCTCGGCGGCCTCGGTGGCGCCGAGACCCTATCGGGGCTACGTGCGATGAAATTGCTGACGGTGGCGTTTTCGACCGGAGGACGCCGGCAACCGACCGGGTGGCTGAAGGCCGTCATTGCCGCCTATGCGGCCTGCGTGACCGTGTGGGTGCTCTATGCCGCGACGGTCGCTTTGATCGACGCGCTGGCTTTGACCATCATCTTCCTGACGCTGATGCTGGTGTTGGTGTTCCTGACGGTCAACGCGACGGCGGTCGATGAGGATCGCGCGCCGCCGGCCTATGACATCGTGATGGCGCTGGCCAGCGGCGTTGCCGGTGTCTACTTCGCGGTGAATGCCGGTGATATCGCGGGCCGGATCACCCTGCTCGACCCGCTGAGCCTATGGGACATGGTGTTCGCGACCATTGTCTG
Organism: Alphaproteobacteria bacterium; assembly: GCA_021774335.1. Lineage (GTDB taxonomy): Bacteria > Pseudomonadota > Alphaproteobacteria > UBA8366 > UBA8366 > JAJFJD01. Next base: position 327,191 of record JAJFJD010000046.1, on the reverse strand, counting down.
GGTGCTGACGTTGGAAGCGACGCGGCGCACGGTGGGATTGGGGCTGACGCTGCTGGTCGGACTGTTCATCGCCTATAACCTGTTTGGCGACTGGTTTGAAGGGCCGCTCAATCACGGCCTGATCACCTACGAGCATTTCATCGACATTATGGTCTTCACCACGGACGGCATTTTCGGCGTGCCGCTACGGGTGGCGGGAACCTATGTGTTTCTGTTCGTGCTGTTCGGGACCTTCCTGTCGCGCGCTGGCGGCAGCGATTTCTTTTTCGATCTGTCGGCGGCGATCAGCGGCCGGTCACCGGGAGGGCCGGCCAAAATCGCCGTCGTATCGTCCGGACTATACGGCACGATTTCCGGCAGCCCGACATCCGACGTGGTGACGACGGGCGCGGTCACCATTCCGATCATGAAACGGCTCGGTTATTCCGGCAGGTTGGCGGGCGGCGTGGAAGTCGCGGCGTCGACCGGCGGCAGCATCCTGCCGCCGGTGATGGGCTCCGCCGCCTTCATCATGGCGGATTTCACCGACCTGGATTATTTGGATATCGTCATCGCGGGCTTGGTGCCGGCAGCGCTTTACTACCTCTGCATCTATACCCAGGTGCATTTGCGATCGCTCAAGATGGGATTGGCGCCGCTTGCGGAGTCGGACATCCCGAAACTCAGGGACACGATGAAACGCGGCGGCCTGTTCCTGGTGCCTCTCATCGTCATTGTCGTGGCCCTCATCGAAGGTTATTCGCCGACCTATGTCGCGGCCTTCGGCGCGGTCACGATCGTGCTGGTGTCCTTGTTCCGCGCCGATACGCGGATGGGGCCGCGCGCGATCTATGAAGCGCTGGCGGAAACGGCGATGCGCATGGTGCCGGTGACCGGTGCCTGCGCGGCCGCGGGATTGGTGATCGGCGGCATCACGATGACCGGGCTCGCCGCGAAGTTCTCGCATCTGATCTTTTTCATCGCGGATGCCGATCTCTTTTTCTCCTTAGTCATCGCGGCAGCACTCACCATCGTGCTCGGCCTCGGCATGCCGACGCCGAGCGCCTACATCCTGGCGGCGGTCCTAGTCGGGCCGCTGCTGGTGGAAGACCTGAAGGTCAACATGATGGCAGGCCATATGTTCCTGCTCTATTTCGCGGTGCTGTCGGCGATGACGCCGCCGGTGGCGGTCGCGGCCTATGCGGCGTCGGCCATCGCCCTGGATAATCCGATGAAGATTGCCGTCACTGCCGTCCGGCTCTCGCTCGGCGCCTTCATCCTGCCCTTCGCCTTTGTCTACGCGAACGAGATTCTGCTGATCGGCGAGACCGGACCGATCATACTGATCTGCATCAGTGCTGCGACCGGTCTTGTGCTGTTGTCGATTGCGGTCGAGGGATATCTCAAGCGAACGATGCCGGCATGGAGTCGCGTTCTCGCTGCGGGTGCGGGTATCGCCCTGCTGGCGCCGACGCCGGTGACGGGTCCGATCGCGCTTGGCGTGGCCGCGGTCGCCATCTTGCCGCAACTCCGCAAATAGACGGCCGGCGTGTCCTAGCGCCGTCGCCACGCCTGCGTGCGGGCGAGGATGCCGCGGGTCAGGATCGCGTGCAGCAACCGCACCGCCGCCGCCGTCGCGACAATCATCATGCCCATTGCCGCTGCCGGGGCGACGTCGCCGGCATCGTCCATGTTCAGGATCGCGACCGAGGCGAGCGCCGTGTCCGGTGAGTACAGGAACACGACCGCCGACACCGTCGTCATCGCATTGACGAACAGATACATCGAGATATCCAGAATCGCGGGCAGGCAGACCGGCACCGTGATGCGGATGAAGGTGCGGTAGAACGGCACCTTGAGCGAGGCGGATACGCTTTCGAACTCGGCGTCCATCTGCTTCAGCGCGGTGATCGCGGTCATGTGCGAGACGGTGTAGAAATGCGTCACCGTGCAGATCACCAGGATCGGCATCGTGTGATATAGGAAGCCGAGCGGATTACCCGGCGCGTTGAAGAAGAAGACATAGGCAAGACCCAGCACCAGCCCCGGCACGGCCATTGGCACCATGCAGAGGAGTTGCATGCCCGCGCGACCGGCCAGAAACCCGTTGCTCTTCTCCACCAGATAGGCGCCGGTGAAGACCAGTGCGGTGCCGATCACCGCCGTCCAGGCTGCCAACTCGATGGAGTTGAAATAGGCGTCCCAGCTTCCGCCGTCCATCAGGTCGAAATCGTAGTGGTTCAGGACCAGCGACAGGTCATAGGGCCAGAACTTGGCGAAGGAGGCGAAGGCCGCCATCGCCAAGACCGATATGAGGATGAAACCGATCGCGGCGCAGAAGGTGAGCATCGCCATATCGCCCGTGCGGCTCGGCTTGGGCTGGAACGGGACCGCCCGGGCTGACAACAGCGCGACCTGCTTACGCTGGACCATCCGGTCTGCGACGAAAGCCAACACGGCGGGCAGCAACAGGATCATGCTGACCACGGCACCCATTTCGAAGTCCTGCCGGCCGACGACCTGTTTATAGATGTCGGTGGCCAGCACGTTGTACTTGCCGCCGACGACCTTCGGCACGCCGAAATCGGTAATCACCAGCGTGAAACAGACGAAGAAGGCGGACACGACGCCGTAGCGGACGCTCGGCAGCGTGACCGTGAAGAAGGTCTTGATCCTACTGGCGCCGAGCGCATTCGAGGCCTCGTAGAGCCTGGCGTCGGAATTCGCCATCGCGATCAGCATGATCGTCAGGACATGCGGGAAGACGTAGAAACACTCACCCATCACAATCCCAATCGGGCCGTAGATGTCGTAGCCGAAAAGCCAGGACTTGATAATCCCCTGATTGCCAAAGAAATAGACGAGTGCGATCGCTGGCAGCAAAGAGGGCATCAGGATCGGGATCAGCGCCACGCCCTTGAAGATGCTTTTAAACGGCATGCAGGTGCGGGTCAGGGCATAGGCGTAGGTGAAGGCGACCGGCACGACGATGAAACAGCAGAGCAGTGTCACCGTCAGGCTGTTTTGGATCGACCAGAACAAGGAAGGCGTCGAAAAGAAATTGGCGTAGTTCGACAGACCGATGAACGCTCCATCGGCGTCTTTGAAGCTCTTGGACAGGATCGTGTAGAGCGGTAGCAGGATCGAGACGAACAGATAGAGCGCGATCCCGACCAGAACTGCGCGCATGATCCAATCTTCGCTGCTGACTTTCGGCTTGATGGCGGCGATGTCGGTCATGCCGCGGTTACTCGGTCTCGCCCGACGCATAGACGCGCACGAATTCCGCCGGCAACAGGGCGTACAACATCCGCCCTTCCTCGAGACGCAAATTGCGCGCGTGGTTCGCCGAAAGATCCGCCTTGAAGCCGCTTCCGTTCCCGCCCTTCGGTATGACATGGCAGCGATAGAACGATCCCAGGAACTCGATGTCGGAGACGGTGACCTCGAAGCTGCCGTTTTGGCCGTCGGCCGATTCGGTTACCTGCACGTCCTCGGGCCGGACGCAGATCGTGACCTTATCGCCGGCGGCAAAGGCGCTGCTGTCGTCGCTCGCGTCGATCGTGACGCCGGCGACCGAGATTCGGCCGTCGGCGGTCATCACGCCGTCGATGAAATTTGTGGTGCCGATAAAGTCCGCGACGAAAGGCGATACAGGCTTGGCGTAGACGTCGGTCGGGGTGCTGATCTGTTCGATGAAGCCTTGGTTCATCACGACGATTCGGTCGGCCATTGCCAGGGCTTCTTCCTGGTCATGCGTCACCATGATCGTGGTGACGCCGATCTTGTCCTGCAGTTGCTTGATCTCGTGACGCAAATGCACGCGAACTTTCGCATCCAGCGCCGACAGTGGTTCGTCCAGCAGCAGGAGACCCGGCGACGTGGCGAGCGCCCGTGCCAGGGCGACACGCTGTTGTTGTCCACCCGAGAGCTGCGCCGGGTATTTGTCGCGATGCTCGTCGAGCCCGACGAGGTCGATCAGTTCAGAGACACGTTCATCGATCTCCGCACGGGACTTTTTCTTGTTTTCCAGGCCGTAGGCGATGTTGCGCGTCACCGTGAGGTTCGGGAACAAGGCGTAGGATTGGAAGACGATCCCGAAGTCGCGTTCGCCGGGCGGCAGGGAGGAGATATCGACCCCGGCTTGATGGATGGTGCCGGAGGTTTGGATGTCGAGCCCTGCGATCGCCCGCAGCAGCGTGGTCTTGCCGCAGCCCGATGGCCCGAGGAAGCAGACGAATTCGCCTTCGTGGACTTCGAGGGAGACATCCTGCAGGGCGACGAAGTCGCCGAATTTCTTCGTCAGATGCCGAATACGCAGATACGCGCCGCCGCCTGAGCCGTCCATGCGCCCGATCCTCCCAGCACTATCGTATCAGAAACACGATAGCATCGGCCTAAAGAAGCCGCCCCGGCTCCATGCGGAAACCGGGGCGGCCAAATCTTGTCGAAACGCCAGTCCTACTTCTTCTTCGGTTCGGACTTGCCGTCGTAGCGCTTACGCCATTCGTCTAGGATGCGGATCCGGTTGGCGGCCGCCCACTGGAAGTCGTTCTTGATCATCTTGCCTTCGATGCCCGGCGGGAAATTCTTCACCGGCTTGGCAACGCCCGGCATGGCGACCACGGCGTATTCCTCGTTGTAGATCTTGTTCGCCTTCTTGGTCACCGACCAGTCGGCCAACGCCTTTGCGGCTTTCAGGTTCTTTGTGTTGTGCACGATACCGAAGGCTTCCAGGTCCCAGCCGACGCCTTCTGCCGGGGCCACGACCTCGAGCGGCGCGCCCTGGTTCTTGGATTTGGCGCCGCGATAGGCGAAGGAAACGCCGATGGGGATTTCACCCTTGGCGGCGAGCTTGCACGGCTTGGAGCCGGAATGCGTGTAGCGCGCGATGTTGGTGTGCAGCGCGTCCATGTAACCCCACGCTTTCTTCTCGCCCTTCAACTGGATCCAGGACGACACGTCCAGAAAGCCGGTGCCCGACGAGTTCGGGTTCGGCATGATCACGTGGCCCTTGTAGACGGGCTTTGTCAGGTCGTCCCAAGTGTTGGGCACGGGCAGCTTGTGCTTCTTGCCTTCGACCGTGTTGTAGCAGATCGAGGCGATCCAGGCCCGTTGACCGACCCAAAGGGGTGGGTTGTTCTTGGTATCGACATATTTTTGGTCGAGCTTGTCGACGCCCTTCGGCGCATAGCCTTGGAAATAGTTGTGTTTGCTGAGCAGCAACAGGCTCGTCGCGGCGACGCCCCAGACGATGTCCGCTTTCGGGTTGTCCTTTTCCGCGAGCAACTTCGACGTGATGATGCCCGTGGAGTCGCGCACCCACTTAATGTTCACATCGGGGTAGTCGGACTCGAACGCTTTCTTGAATTTCTTCAGTTCGTCCGCTTCCACCGCCGTGTAGACGAGCAGATCGGATTTGGCCTGGGCGACACCAGCGCTCAGCATGACTGCTGCCATGGTCGCCGCGATACCCACGCCGAATTTCGACGTTAATTTCGGTTTCATTGAATTGTCCCCTGTTCTGACGTCCGGATTATGCAAGTACGACGTTACCGGTGTGTGACAATTGTACCAATTTATTACGATGAAGGTAGGGCCTGCCGCGAAATAGTTTTCGCGCTTACACGCGTGGCTGGCCGACGCCGCCTTGATGCGCGAAGGCGCCGACGTCGACGACGGTCCCTGAAATTTGGGCCGCTTCGTCCGACAACAAGAACGCGACGGCGTTGGCGATATCCTGCGGCTGCGTTTGCCGGCCGCTCGCCGTGACCGGTTGCGACCCACTGCTGCTGCCGCTGCTCGCCATCGCCTCGACCATGCCGGATGCGGTTTGTGGCCCCGGTACCACCACGTTGACGCGCACGCGATCCTGCAGGTGGTCATAGGCGAGCGCGGTGCTGAACGCGAAGACGCCACCCTTGCTGGCGCAGTAGGCGGCGATCCCGGGTTTACCCCAGCCCGCGCCGGAACCGATATTCACGATCGATCCGCCTCCGGCATCGCGCATATGCGGGATCACGGCCTTGCACAGCAGGAATTGCCCTTTCAGGTTCACCGCGACGACGCGGTCGAAGGTGGCTTCGTCGGTTTCCAGGATCGTGCCGCTCGGCCGCAGCGCCGCGTTGTTGACCGCGCCGTCGATGCGGCCGTGCAGTGACAGCGCATGTTCTACCACCCCGGCCACCGCGCCGGCCTCCGCGACATCGGCTTCGATCACGTCGGCCTTGAGGCTTTCGGCGGCCAGCGCCGCGCGCGTTCCGTCGATGCCGTTGTCGGCGGCGCTGCCGGCTTGTTTGCCGTCCAACCCGAAGCCCACGACATTCCATCCGCGCCGTGCGAGATCGAGCACGATGCCGCGGCCGATGCCATAAGTGCCGCCGGATACGATGACGGTTTTGGGGTCGGCCATGATGCGCCTCCGTCCTGCGGTTCAAGCTCGGTGGATCAAAAGAACACGGTCAGGTTTTTCGCCAGCAACACGCTTTGGTCCAGATAAATTTCGCGTGCCGCGACGACGAAGCCATCGTCGGTTTCGCGCAGCGTATCCTGGCGTTTGCCGACGAAGAAATCGGTCTCGGTCTCGGTGCGGTTACGGTACACGATGAAGCGACACCGGGCGGTCAACTCATCGTCGCTGTCGTCTGTGACCTGCAGGTTCGAGAACATGTGGCAGGTCCGCGAGATAGGCTCCTCCGCCCAGTGCAGGCCGGTGGCGATCTGCTTGACCCGCTGTTCCAGTTCGAACTTGCCTTCGTCGAACCAATTCAGGTCGGTCCCCTCGCGGGTGTATTCGTCGTCCCACTCGCCATGGCCCTTGTTGCGCATGACCGGCATCCAGTAGCGGATATCGTCGGCCAGCAGATCGAGCCATGCTTCGAACTGCCGCGTGTCCAGCAGTTCGGCTTCCTGGATATAGAATTGTTCGACGCGATAGCGCACCAACAGTTCGTCGATCAGGGCGTTCTTCGGCGATCCGACCATGACCGTTTCCTACTCCGCCGCTTCGGCCGGTTTCGGCCGGCGGTTTGCGGTCGGCGGGTCGTCCATGACCTCGGCCCAGCGGGCGTAGTAGGCGCGCTGGTTCTGTTCCGATACATCCTCGGTCGCGTAGACGTCGCCGCCGAGCCATTCGACCGGCCAGCCTTTGCGCTCGTAGCCCATGCCCATGCCGTAGTGGAAATCATGGCGTCGTGCGATCGTGCCGCGGGCGCCTTCATGTGCCGAGGCCCAATTCTCCATGTCGTCCTGTTCGGTCAGACCCGACGGCCCCTGGTAGCGGATGACGTAGTGGCGCAGCACGTTCTTGACCTCGTCGGGCGCCGCCTTTGGTGCCAGGAAGATGCGCCAGATTTCGGTTTCGTGCGGGCCGCACGGGTTCCAGGTGCCCATGCTCTGCACGCCGTTGGAGTAGGAGACGTTGGGAAAAATCGTGCCGCCGTGCCCGTACCAGCGCGCTTTCTCGCCGAGACGGGACTGGCGCCGCTTGTAGCAATCGCGGAAGTAGTCCTCGACGACCGCCATTTCCTGATAGGTCGGCAGATACTCGTAGTCGTCCTTGAACAATTCGCCGCGCGCGGTGTGGCCTTCGGGCGTCACGCAGACGTTGAGCTTATAGAGTTCACGCGTCTTGGTGACCGCGTCGTAGGTGTGGCGGCCCTTCACGCCGGCGGGCGACAACACGACGGCGTCGACCGAGGCGTGGCTCGGGTTGTGGTAATAGTCGCCGCCGAAATTTTCCGCGCCGTATTTCCAATTGCACGGCACCCGCCATTTGAACACGCCGCCGAACGCTTCCCAGTCGCCATGCGTGCCGTCGGGCAGTTCGCAATAGTCGTCGAAATAAAAGCGCAGATCGCCGAGATAAGTCTCGAAGTCGGGGGTTTCCTCGTCCCAGCAGGCGAAGACGTAACCGTGGTAACTGGCGACGCGCGCCTCGATCAGGCCCCACTCCGATTTGTCGAGTTCGTTGTGGTAGCCGGTCTCCATCTTCGGCACGCCGACCAGCTCGCCCTCGTCGGAAAACACCCACGCGTGGAAAGGGCACATGAACTTGCGGGTGTTGCCGGTGTCGTATCGGCAGACGCGCATGCCGCGGTGGCGGCAGTTGTTCAGGAACACATGCAGCTTGCCGTGGCGGTCGCGGTTGAAGATCACCGATTCTTCGGCCATGCGGCTGAGGATGAAATCGCCCTGCTCGGGGATCTGGCTCTCATGGCCGATGAACATCCAGGAGCGCGGAAAAACTCGCTCCAACTCGTCCTCGTAGATGGCCTGATCGGTGAAGATATCCCGGCTGATCCGTCCGGCATCGATGTTGACCAGGTCGCCGGTATACCGGCGAGGGCCATTGCCGACCATGGTCGTTTCCTTCCCGCTATCGTCTTTATTTATAGGGGATTATAGCGATCGGGAGGACCGCCCGACAATACGGTCTCGGCGGTTAAAACGCCGCACTGGGCGTTGCGGTCTGCCGCGAAACGCATAGAATATGCCGGCCTTTCTCAGAGCGAGCGAATCCATGAGCATCGAGTCCCCGATCTGGCCCTCCAAACTGGATCATCTGCGGCTGAATTCCGATGATCCGGCCATGCTGGCGGATTTCTACGCCGATACTTTTGGCTATCAGGCGTCGCCGATGCCGGACGGAACCGTCCTGCTGCAAGGACCCGACCGGCGGTTGGTGGTCGGCCCTGGCAAACCGGGCGAGCGGCCGTATCACGGGTTCTGCGTACAGGATCGCCAGCAGCTTCAGGATATCCGCGATTTCGTGCAGGGGCAGGGCGTCAACACCGAACCGTCGCCTTCGGCGATCTTCGAAGGGGACGCGGTGGCGGTGCGCGATCCGGATGGCTGGCTCAATGTTTTCGGCATGCCGCGCCGGGACCTGCCGTCGCACAAGGCGGTCAACACGCCGTCGGCGGTCAAACTGTCCGGGCGGTTGCAGCATGTCGTCGTGGCGACCGACAATCTTGCGCGCATGATGTCGTTCTACGAGGACGTGCTCGGCTACGTGCCCTCCGACTATTGCAGCGCCGATGTCGACGACCCCGCGACGCGCAAGGTCGCCTTCTACCGTTCCGATCCGGAACATCACAGCTTCGCGGTGTTCAGCGCATCGGAGGTCGGCTCGGATCATCATGCCTATGAGGCATCGTCCTGGAACGATATCCGCGATTGGGCTGATCACATGTCTTCCCGGCATATCAAGTTGTGGTGGGGGCCGGGCCGGCACGGGCCGGGCAACAATCTGTTCTTCATGATCCAGGATCCGCACGGCAATCAAGTGGAGATTTCCGCCGAACTGGAAATCATGCCGCGCGAAATGGCCCCGAGGGTCTGGCCGCTCGAGGAACGCAGCCTCAACCTGTGGGGGCCGGGTTGGATTCGCGATTAAGCGCGTTCGGCCACGTCAGGCATCGACAATAAGGAAGGAAACGGCATGCCGATCACGGCGCGATATATCTTCACCGCCAGCATGGATGTGGACGCGGACAAGGAAGACCTGTTCAACGAAGTTTACGACGAAGAACATGTACCGATGCTGCTGAAGGTGCCGGGTGTCATCTCGGTGACGCGATTGAAGCAGGCGCCGCTGAAGCTCAGCATCGGCGGCGAGGAAAAAGCCGTCGATACCAGCGCCGAGCCGACCTACAGCGCGATCTATGAGATCGAAAGCCCCGATGTGCTGACCAGCAAGGAATGGGCCGACGCGATCGAGCAGGGCCGTTGGCCCGAACAGGTCCGCCCCTATACAAGCAACCGGCGCCATACCTTGCAAAAGGTAATGGACTAGCGGTATCCGCCGAACTGGTTCTTTTGCCGGTGCCGCCGCGCGGTATGATGACGGCACAAAATTTCCCATCCACAACGCACTGAACGGCGGATCAATGTCCGTTCTTCATTCGCCACTGGCCGGGTTGGCGTGGCTCGGCCGGCAAGGGACGGGTGCGATTGCGGTGCTGGTTTTCATCGGCATCGCGGTGCCGGCGGTCGGCGCGGTGCTCAAGCCGTATGTCGCCGAAGCGATCTTCGCGCTGCTCTGCATCGCCTTTCTGCGGGTCGATGCGGCGGCATTGCGCGGCACCTTGCGGCGTCCCGGTGTCCTTTTGGCGGCGACGGGCTGGACGATGGTCGTGATGCCGCTGCTCTTCGTGGGCGTCTGCTTGGCGTTCGACCTGGAAGGGCGGTTCCCCGACCTGTATCTGGCGATCATGCTGCAGGCGGTCGCGTCGCCGATGATGGCGGCCCCGGCCTTCGCTGCGCTGATGGGCTTCGACGCGACGCTCATTCTGCTCACGCTGGTCGCGAGCACGGCGCTGACGCCGCTGACCGCGACCTTCTACGCCTATCTGTTTCTCGATGGAACATTGTCGCTGTCGCCGATCGCGCTGGGGGTCAAGCTGCTGGCCATCCTCGCCGGGTCGGCATTGGTCGCCGCGGTCGTCCGGCGAATTGCCGGGGGCGACGCCGTGGCCCGGCGCAAGAATGAGATCGACGGCCTCAACGTGCTGGTGCTGTTCGTCTTCGTCGCCGCCGTGATGGGCGGTGTGGCGGATAGCTTCCTCGCCGCGCCGCTCTTGGCGACGGCCATCGGCTTGCTGGCCTTCGTCATCACCTTCGCGGTGCTGGGTGTCACGCTTTTGGCGTTCCTGTGGGCCGGCCGGGACCGCGCCTTCGCGCTCGCCTTCATGGCGTCGCAGCGCAATATGGGGCTGATGCTGGCGGCGACCGGCGGCGTGCTGCCGGACATGGCGTGGCTCTATTTCGCGATGTGCCAGTTTCCGATCTACCTGTCGCCGCACCTGCTGAAACCACTGGCCCGGCGGTTTGGTTGAGCGGCAGATAGCTAGTCCAGGCAGTCGGCCTCGGTCCGCAGAACCAGCCTTGCCTGATACAGGAAAGTGGCATCGACCACCGCAGGCTTCAGGCGGTAGTCGTGGGCGTCGCGGCCGCACTGCGGGTCGAGCGGCTCGATTTCGCCCGCCGCCATCGCCAGGAGCTGGAGCTGCGCCGCCCGCTCGAAATGAAACGCGAGCACCGCGGCCTCCTCGACCGACCCTCCCGCCGACAACTGGCCGTGATGCGCCAGCAGGATCGAGCGTTTGTCGCCGAGCGCGGTGGCGATCAGTTCGCCTTCGTCGTCGCCGATCGGCGGTCCCGGCCATTCGCTGAGCCAGGCGCAGTCGTCATAGAACATCGACGTATCCATGTGCGAGGCGATCAACGGCACGCCGATCATCGACAGCGCCGACACATACGGCGGATGCGTATGCACGATGCTCTGTACGTCCGGCCGCGCCTTGTAGACCCAGAGATGGAACCGGTTGGCCGGATTGGGCATGCCCTCGCCGTCCAGGACGTTGAGGTCGTCATCGACCAGCATGAAGTCGGACGCGCGCAGTTCCTCGAGGCCGAGGCCGAAGCGGCCGGTCCACATGGTGCCGGCATCGTCGCCGCGCGCCGTGATCTGCCCGGCAAGCCCGGATCCGTGGCCGTCGCGCGCGAGCATGCGCGCGGTCAGCGCCAGTTTCTCCCGGAGGCCCCATTCGGGTTTCTCCAGATGCTGCTCCATCTCCGCCGACACGCGGGCGTGAAAGTGGGACTTGGGCTTGTGGGCGGTCTTGGCGGTGTCGCTCATGGATGTTTCCTTCCCCGTGTCGGTACGACTGGCATTAACCGATTATGCCATTTCGGCGGCCGCGGCCCAAACTAGAGTGCGGCGCGGGCAATGATGTAGAGACCCATCGCGAGCAGGGCGATGAAGAAGACCTGCCGGAATCGCTCTTCCGACAGCCGCTGGCGCACGCGCTGGCCGACGACCATGCCGGTCACCGCTGGGACGACGCCGGCTGCGGACAGTATGCCCAAATCCGCCGACAACAGATCGTTGCCCTTGAGCGCGACCGCCAGTGCGACGGTCGAAACGGTGAACAGCATCCCCATCGCCTGGATGAACATGTCGCGCGGCAAACCGATCGCCTGCAAGAACATGACGCCGGGCACGACGAACGAACCGGTCATGCCCGTCAGCACGCCATTCATCGTGCCGAACATCGGCCCGGCCCAAGCTTCGTAGCGGGGGGTGATGGCGATGCGGACTTTCAGCAGGCTGAGCGCCGAATAGGAGACGAGCAGAACCCCAAGCAGGCCCGATAACAGCGCCAGGTCCACGCGGGTCAGCGCGGTCGCGCCAATCCATACGGTGACGGTCGCCATGATCAGGAAGGGCCAGAGCCGTTTCAGCACCGGCAGCCCGTTCCCGCCGACCACCGCCTGCCAGAGGTTGGTGATGAAGGACGGCACCAGCAGCAGCGCCATCGCCTGAGGCAGGCCCAGCGTCGCGGTCAGTAGGGCCAAGCTGACGCTCGGCAAGCCGAGGCCGATCACGCCTTTCACGCCGCCGGCGATCAGAAATGTGACGAAGATGATGATGAGTGTGGCGGGGTCGGTCATCAACTCATCGTACACGGCGTTCCGGGGAAAGTGGAGGGGGCGACGCAGATTTTCGCGGCGGATGGGCTGCCGTCATTTTAAGCGTTAAGCCAAAAGTATGGCGAAGACACACTCTATAGTTGCGTAAATTGTATCGGGAATAGCAATTTTCCAGCGTGGTAATTTGTCTGGACCGATTCAACTAAAAGAGGAATTCCCATGCGTGTACAGTTCTTTAACTAGCACCAAGTATGGTGCGGATATTGCCTGTTATTTCGGCAACGCAATGAAAAGTTTTGCGAACTGTTCATCGAAGCGTGGTCCGCTAAACCATGACGAGTGGCAAAACGGTTTCTCGCACGACGGTTCGGACCGATGACCCCGTGTTGGCGCACATGTTGGGCATCGGCGTGTAAACGGCGGTTCCTGTGAGGGAAGATCGCCAAAAATTGGATAGGTGAAAACAATGGTTGCGAACGGTAAAACGGTGGGCTCCGGCCCGCTCGGCATCATCAGCATTTTCAATAAACTGAAGATCAGGTCCAAGATCATGAGCGGCGTGGCGGTCGTTCTGGCGATCCTCGTCCTTGTTGCCGGTAACGCGTATTTCAGCTTCGTAGCCGTGGGCACGGATGTGGAGAAATTCTCCGAAGCGGTCGAAGAGGCCTCGATCGCGGCGAAGACCGAGGCGAATTTCCTGAAGCTTCGCGCGCATGCCCGGGAATATGGGTATACCGGTCGCGACTCCGATGCCGCCGCCGTGAAAAAACTCGCGGTGAAGATCACCAAGAATATCGAGCACGGACTTGTGGTGATCCAAGACCCGAAACACCGGGCCAAGGTCGAAGAAATCGGCAAGGCCTTAACAAGCTTCATGGCCCAGTTCAAGACGATGAAGGCGATCAAGATCGAACACGATACGCTGGTGCGCGACCGGTTGTTTCCGGAAGGCGAGAAGATCGTCAAGGACCTGGAATTGATCATCGAGGAAGCGGAGCACGAGGGCAACGCCCCGGCGATGAAGTTGGCGAACAGCGCGCTCGAACACGCGCTGCTGATCCGGCTCTACACCAACATCCTGATCGGCCAGCGCGACGAGGCCTTCGCCGAGAAGGCCGAGGCGGAATTCGTGATCTTCGATAAGACGCTGAAGGCGTTGAAGGCCACCCTGAATACGGAGAAGGAACGGGTTCTGTTCGCCGAAGTGGTGGAACTGTTCCACGACTACGAAAAGACTTATGAAATCGTGCACAAGGACGAGTTGAAGCTGCAAAAGCTGCTAGACACCGACCTTGCCGGCAACGCGAAGATCATCGTCGCGGACACAGAATGGCTGCAGCATGCCGCCGAGAAGGAAGAGACGCGGCTGCGCGCCGAGACCGAGGAAATCATCGTCAACGGCGAGATATCCATCGCGGCAATCAGTGCTCTGGGACTCATCATAGGCATAGGTCTGGCTTGGGGCCTGGGCAACATGATCTCCAAGCCGGTGGTCGCCATGACCGGTGCGATGAAGGACCTATCGGCCGGCGATCTCGATGTCGAAATCCCGGCGCAGGACCGCGCCGATGAAGTCGGGAACATGGCGGAAGCCATGCAGGTCTTCAAGGACAGCGCAATCGAGCAGAAGCGTCTCGAGGAAGAGGAGCGTAAGGCCCAGGAACAGCGCGAGAAACGCGCGAAACTTGTGGTCGAACTCACCGAGACCTTCGATGCGCAGGCCACGGAAATCGTGAATACGGTCGCGGGAGCGTCTGCCGAGATGCGGTCGACCGCCGAGGCCATGTCCGCGACGGCCGACCAGACCAGTAGTCAGACCACGGCGGTTGCCGCTGCGTCTGAGCAGGCCACCGCCAATGTGCAGACGGTGGCGTCCGCCTCCGAGGAGATGTCGGCCTCGATCAACGAGATCAACCGCCAAGTCTCGCAATCGGCGGAGATTGCGACCAAGGCGAATGCCGAGGCCGAGCGTACGAATGAAACGGTGCGGTCGTTGGCCGACGCCGCACAGAAAATCGGCGATGTCGTCGCATTGATTAGCGAAATCGCGGAACAGACGAACCTGTTGGCGCTGAATGCGACGATCGAGGCGGCGCGCGCCGGTGAGGCCGGCAAGGGCTTCGCCGTCGTGGCGTCGGAGGTCAAGAATCTGGCGACCCAGACGGCCAAGGCGACCGAGGAGATCAGCGAGCAGGTCAACGGCATGCAGTCGGTGACCGGCGATGCGGTCGGCGCGATCAAAGGCATCGGCGAGACCATTGCAGAGATCAACGCGATCGCCGAAACGATCTCCGCCGCGGTTGGTGAACAAGGCGCCGCGACACGGGAGATCGCCGAAAACACCCAGCAGGCGGCGACCGGCACGCAGGAAGTCAGCAGCAACATCGCCGGCGTCACGCAGGCGGCATCGGAAACCGGTGCTGCGGCGCAGCAAGTGTTGGCGGCTTCCGGCGAGTTGTCGCAGCAATCGGATATGCTGCGGAGCGTCGTCGAACAATTCATTACCGACGTCAAGGCGGCCTAAGAACCAGTCGGCTTGACCAAAGACGCGGCTGGTGGGTACGTCCCCGCCGGCCGCGTTTCATTTGGGCCGTGTTGTGTCTTGGGTGTTACTCGACGGTGAAAGTGTATTTCACGATCCGATCGTTGCCGGAATCGGAAACCCACAATGTGTTGCCGCGCACCTCGATCCCTTCCGGCGTCGTGAACAGTCCCGGCCCCTTGCCCGCGGAACCGCTGCCGAGCACCAAGAGTACGCGGCCGTCGCCAGCGATGAACTTTACCTGATGGTTGTTCTTGTCAGCGGCAATGACCGTGCCGTCGGGCAGGACGTCCTGGTAGCGTACGCCGTCGAAGTCGTAGGGCGCGCCCTTCCATTCGCGTTTGATCTCCAAATCCGGCGACAGCAAAAGCATGCGGTCGTTGCCGGCGTCCGACAGCCAGATGTCGCCGCCGGGCGTACGCTCCAGGTCGTGCGGCGATGACAGGCCCTTCAGCTCCTTGACGATCTTGCCGTCCTTGTAGGCGACTACATTGCCCGACCAGGCGCCCGCGACATAGACCCGGCCGTTCGGATGGACGAGCACACCCTCGGGGCCGCTCAGCCGTTCCTTCAACTCGCCGACGAGCTTCGCCTTGGTCCCGGTCATGGCGTAGATCGTGACGCGGCCATTGTGCGTGTCCGCCACATAGGCGCGGCCCTCCGCATCGAAGTCGACATCGTGGGTGCCCGATTGGTGATCGGCCCCGAATTGATCGATCAACGCCAATGTCTCGGGATCAAGGATCGCGACCCGATTGTTCCCCACATCCGAGACGAACAGGTACTTGCCGTCGGGCGACAGCTTCAGGTCATGCGGGTTCTCAAGGTCGACCGTGCTTGCCGCGATGAAGGTCGCAGTCGTCTGGGCCGAGGCGGCGCCAGCGGTGATCAAACCTGCCAAGAGGCAGAATGCGAGGCGAAGGGTCATGGTCCGTCTCCTGCGTGGCGCTGCGGGGCAGCGTCGGATGGGTCGCGGCAATTGGGTGTCGCATTCTATCTGCTGCGGTTTATGAAGATTTCCATGGTCTCTTTCGAAAATTCTTCGATATCGCTCCGTCGGGACCCCACACCGTTTTCGCGTGCCGAGACGCCGCCGCTGTAGCGGCGGCGGCGCGCCGGCCATCTTCGTCGTCCGGCTCGGCAGATATTTCGACAATGACCGGCCCGATTTTCTCGTTGGGAAGATGATGAGGTGACATTCCGATTTCGGAATAAAGTCGAATAACCGACGCCGCAATACAATCCAAATTTCCATGGCCGGAAGCGCGACATCGCGAATGCCAATCTGTTCCGCGGCACGCTGATGGGGCCTTAAGAAATGGGTAGTGATTAAGGCTCCGTTAACATTCAAATGGTCGGGATTTTAATAAAATAAACCGAGAAAAATATAAAATAATCAGCATGTTAGATGATCCAAACATCAAGGCTGATCGTAGGAACACTCATAGACTGAATTTCGGGGGCTGGACTGATCCGGGTCGGTCGGAGACGAGTTTGGGGGCATCCGCACAGGCAAGGCCGGGCGGTTGTGGAAATGTTGAATTTTGTTTGGATCGGGGAATGAATTATGACGACGAGCGCAAAATTGAAATCTGGGATGCCGCGAAGTCTTAACGGTATCGGCGGGCTTTTGAACGGCTGGAAGATCGGGACCAAGATCCTTCTCGGATTCCTTGCCGTGCTGTTGCTGTTTTCCTTGGTGTCCGGCAACGCGTATCGCAGTTTCGTGAATGTCGGCGTCGATGTGGAGAAATTCGCTGAAGCCGTCGAAGAAGCCACGATTGCCGCGAAGATTGAAGTTGGATTTCTCAAGCTGCGCGCCCATGCCCGGGAATACGGATTTACCGGCGCCAACGCGGACGCTGAAGCCGTCGGGAAATTGTCGGTCGAGGTTCAGAAGGAAATCGATCAAGGCCTTCAGGTCATCAAGGACCCGGCGCACCGCGCCAAGGTCGAGGAAATCGGCGAGGCTTTCGCCGGTTATATGGCGTTCTTTGGCGAGACGAAACTGCTCAAGATCGAACACGATACGCTGGTGCGCGACCGGTTGTTTCCGGATGGCGAGAAGATCGTCAAGGATCTGGAAATGGTGATCGAGGAAGCGGAGCGCGAGGGCAACGCGCCGGCGGTGAAGCTGGCGAACAGCGCGCTCGAACACGCGCTGCTGATCCGGCTCTACACCAACATCCTGATCGGCCAGCGCGACGAGAGCTTCGCCGAGAAGACCGAGGCGGAATTCGTGATCTTCGACAAGACGCTGAAGGCGCTGAAAGGAATTTTGAACACGGACAAGGAAAAGGCACTCTTCGCCGAAGTCGTGGAGTTGTTTAATGGCTACAAAAAGACCTACGAGACGGTACACAAGGACGAGTTGAAGCTACAGAAGCTGCTGGAGACGGATCTCGTGACCAAGGCCAAGATCATCGTCGCGGACGCCGAGTGGATGCAGCACGCTGCCGAGAAGGAGGAAGCGCGGCTCCGCGCCGAAACCGAGGAGATCATTCTCAATAGCGAGTTGGTCATTCTGGTCGTCAGCATAATGGGGTTGGCCGTCGGTCTGGCCATGGCGTGGTTCCTCGGCCGGGCGACGTCGCGGCCGATCGTCGCCATGACTGGCGCGATGGAAAAGCTCGCCGATGGCGAACTAGAGGTCGGTATCCCGGCGCGGGACCGAAAAGACGAAATCGGTTCGATGGCGGCCGCGATGCAGGTCTTCAAGGACAATGCCCTGCAGATGAAGAAGATGGAGGCCGACCGCATCGAGCAGCAACGCAAGGCGGAAGAAGAGAAACGCCAAGCCATGCATGCGCTTGCCGACGATTTTCAGAACCGTGTCGGCGGTATCGTCGAGACAGTGTCGGCATCGTCCACGGAAATGCGCGCGACCGCCGAATCGATGTCGGCGACCGCGGAAGAGACGAGCCGGCAGGCCACGGCGGTCGCCGCGGCCTCCGAACAGGCGACGACCAATGTGCAGACGGTCGCCTCGGCGTCCGAGGAGATGTCGGCGTCGATCAACGAGATCAATCGCCAAGTGTCACAGTCGGCGGAGATCGCCGCCAAGGCCAATTCCGAAGCGGAACGCACGAACGAGACGGTGCGGACCTTGGCCGATGCCGGTCAGAAGATCGGCGAGGTGGTCGGTCTTATCAATGAGATTGCGGAAAAGACCAATCTGCTGGCGTTGAATGCCACGATCGAAGCGGCGCGCGCAGGCGAGGCCGGCAAAGGCTTCGCCGTCGTGGCGTCGGAGGTCAAAAATCTGGCCACTCAGACGGCGAAGGCGACCGAGGAGATCACCGATCAAGTATCCGGGATGCAATCGGTCACCGGCGAGGCCGTCGGCGCGATCGAGAGCATTGGGACCACGATCGCCGAAATCAACGCGATTTCTGACACCATCGCCAATGCCGTTTCCGAGCAAGGGGTCGCGACGCGTGAAATCGCGGAGAACACCCAGCAGGCCGCCATGGGCACGCAGGAAGTCAGCAGCAATGTGACCGGCGTAACCCAGGCCGCGTCCGAGACCGGCTCGGCCGCGCAGGAAGTGTTGGGCGCGGCCGGCGAGCTGTCGCAGCAGTCCGAGATGCTGCGGTCGGCGGTCGACGAGTTCATTTCGGAAGTGAAGGCTGCCTAGACACTCCAGGAGACGGCCGAATCGGAAAGGCCGGCGGGAAACGCATCCCGCCGGCCTTTTCCGTGCGAATCGGGCATCTGTTTATTACGGCATGCCGAACCGGCAACCGAAAGGGATTTCTATTTAGGAATGGAAATGCCGAAAAAGGAATGGCGCGCCCGGGAGGACTCGAACCCCCAACCTCCTGATCCGTAGTCAGGCACTCTATCCAATTGAGCTACGGGCGCGCTGTGCAAGCGTTACAGCCTGCAAGCGGCGCGGACACTAAAGAAAGCCGCCCCCAATGACAAGCATGTTTGCAAATATGCGTCACCCTGAAATGCAATGCAGGGCGACGGCAAATGCGGCTTGTGACCTGTCGGGTGCTAAAGTAGTATCTGGTTGAGCTTTCGCCAGTCGTAACGGGGGTGACGCTGGAATGCTCATACCCCGTAAAAGATTCGAGAAAACGGCTGGCGGGTCGTGGGGGCCTTGGGACGTGTCCCAAGATACAAAGCAGGGTGTCTGCTTCGCAATGAGATCAATGAGATCAACGCGCAATTTTGGTGCAATCGTCGCAGGGGGCATTCTTCTTGCCGGCTGCGGCTCGAGCCTGTGGCCATCGCTGACCGGCGATGACCCGGCGGCAGGATCACAGAGCCGGGAACGTCTTGAAATTCCCGCTTCGCAGGCGGAACGCGCTGCGCAGCAGCAGGCGCAGCAAGGCGCTGCTGCGGCACGTTCGGCAGTGGCGCCCTTGGCGACGCAGCCCGCGATCCAGCCCAGGCCTTTGGCGACGCAGCCGCAGGCGACAGGGAAACCGACCGGAACCTTCGTCGGCAAGAAGGTCGGCGCAATGCGTCAGGACCTGAACAAGCTGCGTTCGGCGGTCAACCGGCTCGATAGTCGCATGGTGCAGATTCGCGGCGACAACACGGATGCGACGCAACGTTATCTTGGCACCGTCGCGGCGATGAATTCCAAGCTGCAGGTCGGGACGACGCCCGGCAATCCGCTGCTCGTCCAGCAATGGAACGAAGCGCAGAAACAGCTCAAGCGTATCGAAGGCAATATCTCGAAAATGAACAGCCTGTCGAACGACGCCGGCGCCGAAGCCAGCGTCGCCGGTTATCTGTTGGACAGCGTGCGCGCCACCTTCACCTTGAGTGGTGCGGTCGACGAAGATCATGTCCAACTGCGCGGGCTCGAAGACGGCGTGAATCAGACTGTCGTCGGCATCGACCGTTTGCTCAATGAATTGAGCGACGATCTCAATCGCCAGACCGGGTATCTCGGCAGCGAGCGCCGCAACCTCACCGCCATGTCGATCGCGATCAAGAATGGCGAGCGCTACGGCATGAGCCTCGTGAACCGGGCCTTCGTGCAAGCCGAAGTCAAGGCGAGCCGGGCCGCCCGTGCGCCGCTGTCGCGGAACGCGCGGCCGCTGGTGGTGATCCGCTTCGACCGGCCCAATGTCGAGTATCAACTGGCGTTGTACAACGCGGTCAGCAAGGCGCTCGAGCGTAAGCCGAATGCCGCATTCGATCTCGTCGCGGTGCATCCGAAGACGGGGTCGCCGGCACAGATCGTGCTGAACAGCACGGCGGCGCGCCGTAATGCGGAAAACGTGATGCGCACGCTCGCCGAGCAGGGCTTGCCGACCAGCCGTGTCGGCATGAACTCCATGTCGAGTGCTACGGTTCAGGCCAACGAGGTCCGCGTCTTCGTCCGCTAACGCCGGAAACGGCGCGGCATACTTTGGATAGCCGGCCGGCCATGTCCAACAGTGATCGAGAAAGCAAGGAATTCCCTGTTTCCTGGGAGGAACTGCATCGGCACGCCCGGGCGCTGGCGTGGCGTTTGCTGCCGTTGGGGCCGTTCGCGGGGATCGTCGCGATTACCCGGGGCGGATTGGTGCCCGCCGCCATTGTGGCGCGCGAGCTGGAGGTCCGGCTGATCGATACGGTTTGCATCGCCAGCTACGACCATAAGGACCATGGAAGCCTGACTGTGCTCAAGGAAGCCGGGGCGGGCGACGGCAGCGATTGGCTGATCGTCGACGACCTGGTCGATACCGGCAGCACGGCGAAAGTGGTGCGGGATATGCTGCCGGGCGCGCATTTCGCGACGATCTACGCCAAACCGGCGGGCCGGCCGTTGGTCGATACCTTCATCACCGAAGTCAGTCAGGATACTTGGATTCTGTTTCCCTGGGATATCGCGCCGTCCTACAGCGAACCCATCGGCAGCAAAGGCGGTGGCGCATCATAGAGCCGGGTTTATAGAATCCGGGCGACGGGAATATTGTCGATCAGCCGGGTCTTGCCGAGATAAGCGGCCGCGAAGACACGAGCAGGATGGCCGGGTGCCAGCGTGTCGGTGATGGGTGCCAGCGTTTCGCCGTCGCGCACTTCCAGATAATCGACGGGGTCGAATCCGTTTTCCTGTAATTGGGCGCGACCCCATGTTTCGGCCTCGGCCACCGCGACGCCGCCGGCCACCTTTTCGGCAACCTGCCGCATGATTGCGTTCAGCAGCGGCGCCGTCTTCCGGTCCGCGTCCGACAGATAGGCGTTGCGGGATGACAGCGCGAGGCCGTCGGGTTCGCGGATGGTCGACACGCCGACGATTTCGGCCGGAATGTTCAGGTCGCGGACCAGCCGCTTGATGACCAGAAGCTGCTGATAATCCTTCTCGCCGAAATATGCCCGGTCCGGCAGACATTGCAGTAGCAGCTTGGACACGACCGTGGCGACGCCTTGGAAGAAATGCGGTCGTACCGCGCCGCACAGGCCATTGCTCGGATCGGCCACCGATACCGTGGTGGTGAACCCTTCGGCGTACATTTCGCCGGCGTTCGGCATATAGGCGACGTCGGTGCCGATCGCGCCGATTGCACCAAGGTCGCGGGCCTCGTCGCGCGGATAGGTTTCGAAATCTTCGTGCGGCGCAAACTGGGTGGGATTGACGAAAATGCTGACGACGGTCCGGTCGCAATCGTCGAGCGATCGGCGGACAAGCGCCAAATGGCCGTCGTGCAATGCGCCCATGGTCGGCACGAGCCCAACGCGTTCTCCGTTCCTGCGCCACGCGGCGACCCGGTCACGGAGCCCGCCGACCGTCCGGACGATCTCGGGCGTGGACGGCATCCCGGCTACTCAGCGGCCTGCGGCGCCTTGGGGTGGAAACACTGTTCCGGCCCGGGGAAGCGCCGCGCACGGACGTCTGCGGCATAGGCGGCGGCCGCTTTCTGCAACTCCTCGCCCAACTCGGCGTAGCGCTTGACGAATTTCGGTTTAAAGGTCGAGAACATCCCGACTAGGTCGTCGGTCACCAGGATCTGACCGTCGCATTCGGGCGAAGCGCCGATACCGATCGTCGGCACCGTCACCTTTTCGGTGACCGCGCGCGCGACGTCCTCCATCGTGCCTTCGATCACCATGCCGAATGCACCCGCTTCTTCGATCGCACAGGCGTCGGCGACGATGCGCGCCGATTCGTCGGCATTCCGGCCTTGCGCGCGAAACCCGCCGGCCGTGTTCACGCTTTGCGGCATCAGCCCGATATGGGCCAGCACCGGAACGCCGCGCTCGGTCAGGAACCGCACCGTGTCGGCCATCTCGACGCCGCCTTCCAGCTTGACCGCCTGGCATCCGGTTTCCGCCATGATCCGCGCGGATGTCCGGAACGCCTGCTCCGGCGATTCCTGATAGCTGCCGAAGGGTAGATCGACGATAACGCAGCTTTGTTTGGTTGCCCGCACCACGGCCTTGCCGTGCGCAATCATCATGTCGACGGTTACCCCGAGGGTGCTGTCCATCCCATAGATCACCATCGCGACGGAATCGCCGACGAGCAGGAAATCCATATGGGGGTCCAGTAATTCGGCGACCGGGGCCGAATAGGCAGTCAAAGAGACAATCGGTTCGCCGCCCTTACGGGCGCGAAGCTCGGGAACGGAGATACGTCCCTGACGCTTAGTCGATGTCATATCGATAGGTCCCTGGATGTCTTGATTGCGTCGCAGCATGCCATGCAAGGTCATGTCTTACGGCCACAAACCGGTTATAGCGCAGAGTTCTGCCGGGGACAATTGCTGCGGTGCAAAAAATTACGGCTGCGGCAATGAGATGCGGAATGTGGTGCCGTCGGAACCGGTTTCTACCAGATGTAGATCGCCGCCATGGTTCCGGGCCAGTTCGCGGGCGATCGCAAGGCCAAGGCCGGTCCCGCCTGCCCGCGCAGACCCCTCGAAGGGTCGGAACAGTTTGTCCTGTGCCCGGGGCGCCAAGCCGGGCCCGTTGTCCGAAATGTCGATCTCGACCCAGCGGCCGTTCGCCGTGGCGGCGACGTCGATCTGCTCGGCGCCCGCCTCCATCGCGTTCCGCATCAGGTTGTTGAGGACCCGGAAGAGCTGCTCGCGGTCGGCTTCGACCTCGATCGTGGGCGCAACCGAGTTGCTGAAGCTGGTGACCCGGTCGTCGGGCACGACGATCCCTGCTTCGACCTCGGCGACTATGCCGTGCAGCGCGAAGCGGCTGCGGTCGAATTCCGGCTGGTCCTGGCCGACGAAATCGAGCGTTTTGCTGCAGAGTGCGACCGCGCGCTCGATCGATGCGAAAAGAGTCGGGGTCACCCGCCGAACGTCAGGGTCGTCGATCATGCTCAGCCGGTCGGACAACAGCAGGGCGGAGGCCAGGATACCACGCAGGTCATGATTGATCTTGGCGACCGCCGTGCCGAGCGCCGCGAGATGGGCGCGTTGGTTCAATGTCGCGCGCAGGCGTTTCTGCATGCCGGCCAGTTCGTGTTGCGCTGTGCCGATCTCGTCCCGCCGTCCCGATGGCTGGATCACCCGGCTCGCATCTTCCGGGTCTTCGCGGAACGTGATCATGTTTTCGGTAATTCGGCGCATCGGGCGCACCATCAGCCATTGCAGTGTCAGGAAGACCAGCGTTGCGGTGGTCAAGGAAATGACCAGGGACAGCCCGAAGATGCGCCAACTGAATTCGGCGAGGGCATTCTGCAAGGGCGCTTCGTCGAGCACGACCTCGATGATGACCGATTGGTCCTTCGGCGACGGGCCGACCACGCGGATGACGCGCTCTTCGGTTCGCAGCAAAGTCATGAAGGCGTCGGCCACAAGCTCCATCATCGAGGCCTTGCCCAAATCGAAGCTCGCGGCAACCGGTGGCGGCATTTCGTTACTCAGCACCAGCCGCGCGCCGCCGCGGCGGACAAACAGAGCGTAGGCGCCGACATGTTCGAGCAGTTCCCGGCGCAGCATCTCGCTGACCATCCGGTCCGGCGTTGCGTCCAGGGCGAGGATCGCCAAATGGCCCAGGCCCAGGCGTTGGTCGATCCAGCTTTGGCGGAACCGGGAGACGGACGGCACGAAGATGAACACTTCCGCCAGCATGACGAAAATGACGGTCAACAGCAGTAAACGTGAAGACAGACTTCGCATTTCCGTGCGGCCCAATCTCAGTAGTCCCGGCGGGGTTGGCCGAAAAAGCCGCCCATCCAGTTAACGAGGAGCGAGTTTACCCAACACCGTGCCGTTTTGCGACGGTCAGCCGCGTTTCGCCTTGTAGCGCTTGTAGACTACCGGAAGCAGGGCCAGTACGGCGAGCCCAACCAGCGCGGTGATGATCTCCGGCGTGAGGATGCCACGGGCGGAGAAATCGCCGCCGGCGTCAAATATGCTGCCGAGCCCGGCGCCCACGGTGGCATAGACGAAGCTGCCCGGGATGATGCCGGCGAAGGTCGCAATGAAGAAGACCCGCAGCGACACGCCGAGGAAGGCCGGCACGAGATTAACGATGAAGAAGGGAAACACCGGGATCAGGCGGAGGACCAGGAGATAACTCAAGGCGTCCTCGCGAAACCCAGCCTCCATCTTCTGCAGGAATGGACCGGCCTTGGCGCGCAGCAGGTCGCCCAGCGCGGTTTTGGCGGCGATGAACAGGATTACGGCGCCGACAGTCGCCGCAAAGACGACATAAATTGAGCCAAGCCATTGGCCGAACAGAAATCCGCCGGTAATCGTCATGACGGCGCCGCCGGGCAGCGAAAAGGCGACCACCGCGATATAGATGCCCATATAGACGAGCGCGGCGAAGACGGGCGATTGTTCAACCTGGTCCAGGAGCCACGCGCGGTTTTCCTTGAGCGCGTCGAAGGTCAGGTATTGGTCCAGGCCGAGGGTGAAAAAGGCGACAAGGCCGGCGGCCAGCACGAATAACGGGATCAGCCGCTTCCACGAGAAGCCGCCGCTTTTGCTTTCGCCCGGATTATCCTGCACGTCCATCGTTAACTCCTCACAACCGATCGCCGCCCCCAACGGTATTGTAGTGCGTATCTACACCGGGCTGGTTTCACTCGCGATTCACCTTACTGTGAGGTTCGGGTTACCGGAAAATCGCGACCCTCGCGGGCCGGCTGGGTCGGGCCGCGGGCCGTATCCTGGTCATCGCTATCGACGCCGCCGTAAACCGCTGATTGACACCCGTTTACCGACCTTTTATACACCGGGCCTCTATCCTTAGGCGCTTTGGAGAGATAATCGTGAAACGTACCTTTCAGCCGGGCAACCTTGTCCGTAAGCGGCGGCATGGATTCCGCTCCCGCATGGCGACGAAGGCCGGCCGTCAGGTCTTGGCCCGGCGCCGTAAAAAGGGCCGCAAGCGGCTCTCAGCCTGACGCTATGCGGTCGCCGGTCGGCGGACTGACGCGGCGGCCCGAGTTCCTACGTGCTGCGAAAGGCCGGAAATCGGTGGCTCCCGGGCTTGTCCTTCAATCTTGTCGACAGCGTGACTCCGGCGCACCGGTTCGTGTGGGCTTCACCGCAAGCCGGCGGGTCGGCGGTGCCGTTGAGCGAAATCGTGCCCGGCGGCGCTTGCGCGCTGCCGTTTGGGCGGTTATGCCTCAGCATGCCGAACCCGGCCATGACTATGTCCTGATCGCCCGCAAGGAAACGCTGCGCCGGGATTTTGCGGCGTTGACCGGCGATCTTGAAAAAGCTCTAAAGCGTCTCGACCTATGGCGCAGCCGTTAATACGGATCGGGAGGACCGAACACCGATGGGCTTAGTTGCCTCATTCCTGCGCGTACTAATCCGCGGATATCAGCTTTTCCTGTCCTTGTTCTTCACGGGATCCTGCCGCTATCTGCCGGGCTGTTCGGACTATGCCATCGAGGCGGTGACGGTTCATGGGCCGCTTCGCGGAAGCTGGCTGGCGCTTCGCCGAATTGCACGGTGTCATCCGTGGGGCGGCAGCGGGTATGACCCGGTCCCCGATGCCTGTTGCCGCGAACATCGGGCGGCCGCGCGTTCAGAAGTGGTGACACGGTAATGGCTGATCAAAAGAATCTGGTTATTGCAATCGTAATGTCGGTTGTGATTTTGCTGGTCTATCAGGTGTTTTTCGAAATGCCGCGCCGTGAACAGGAAGTAGCCCAAGAGCAGGCGATCCAGAAACAAACGAAGCAGCAGCCTGCGGCGCAGTCGCAAGCCCAGTCCGCCGAGGGCGCGCCCGCCACCGGCAGCCCAGTAGGTTCGGCCCCGGGAGTTCCGGGCATCGCCGACACGCCGAATCTGGGCGTCGACACATCTGGTGTCGTCGGAGCCACGTCGGATCCGATTTCGCAGCGCAAAGCCGCCCTGGCAACCACGCCCCGCATCAAGATCACCAATCCTCGGCTCGAAGGGTCGATCTCGCTCAAGGGTGCGCGGATCGACGATCTTTTCCTGAAGGACTATCGGGAGACTCTCGACAAGGAAAGTCCGCTGGTCGAACTGCTGCATCCGGCCGGTACGCCGCAGCCCTATTATTCGGAATTCGGCTGGATTCCGCTCAACGGCACCAAGGTGCCCAACCGAAATACCGAATGGAACACCACCAGTAGGGAATTGGCGCCCGGATCGCCGGTCAACCTGCGATGGGATAACGGCGAAGGGTTGGTCTTCGAACAGCAGATTTCGGTAGACGACAACTACATGTTCACCGTGGTGCAGCGGGTCCGGAACAACGGCGCCAACACGGTCAGTGTTGCGCCGTATGGGCTTATCTCGCGCACCGGCAAGCCGGAAATCCTAGACTTCTACATCCTTCATGAGGGCCTGCTCGGCGTCATCAACGATGCGCTGCAGGAAATCGATTACGACGATCTGGTCGAGGAAGGGCCAAAGCGGTTCAAGACCAAGGGTGGCTGGCTCGGCATCACCGACAAGTATTGGCTGGTGGCGATGATCCCGGACCAGGGCGCAGCGCTCAACATGAGCTTCAATAGCGGTGCGGTCGGGACCACGCGAAAATATCAGTCCGACTACCTGATGGACGCCATGTCTGTGCCTAAGGGGGCGACCGTCGAGGTGACGAACCATCTGTTCGCCGGGGCGAAGCAGGTTCCGCTGCTCGACAGTTACGAAGAAAAGATCGGCATTCCGCGCTTTGATCTCGCCGTCGATTTCGGCTGGTTCTATTTCCTGACCAAGCCGATCTTCTACGCCCTGATCTGGCTGAACAATTATCTCGGTAATTTCGGACTGGCGATCCTGGCGCTGACCGTCGGCATCAAGCTGTTGTTCTTCCCGCTGGCGAACAAGTCGTATCGGGCGATGAGCAAGATGAAGGGGCTGCAGCCCAAGATGCAGTCGATGAAGGAGCGGTTCGGCGACGACAAACAGCGCATGAACCAGGAACTGATGGCGCTGTACAAGAAGGAAGGCGTCAACCCGGCGGCCGGTTGTCTGCCGATGGTGGTTCAGATTCCGGTGTTTTTCGCGCTGTATAAGGTGCTGTTCGTCACGATCGAGATGCGGCAGGCGCCGTTCTATGGTTGGGTCAACGACCTGTCGGCACGCGACCCGCTGGGTCTGTTGACCGGGTTCGGTTTGATCGATTGGAACGTGCCGCTGGCGCTCGACATGGTCAACATCGGCCTATGGCCGATCATCATGGGCGTGACCATGTTCCTGCAGCAGAAACTCAATCCGCAGCCGACCGACCCGATCCAGGCCAAGATTTTTCTCTTCATGCCGTTGATCTTCACTTTCATCCTCGCGCCGTTCCCGGCGGGGCTGGTCATCTACTGGGCCTGGAACAACATTTTGTCGATGGGGCAGCAATGGGTGATCATGAAACGCATGGGCACGATCTGACGGACGGGTCCGTGCCGGACGAGTCCACGACCAACGAGTCCGGACCCGACGCCGAGGCACTGGAATCCGCGCGCAAGCTGTTCGCGCAGGAATGCCAGTTCGTCACCGGCGCTGCCGATCTTGGCGGCCTGCCTGAGGACAAGTTTCCGGAAATCGCTTTTGCGGGACGATCGAATGTCGGCAAGTCGAGCCTGGTCAACGCGCTGACCGGGCGCAAGACGCTGGCCCGCACCTCCAACACGCCTGGCCGCACGCGGCAGATCAATTTCTTCGATCTCGGCGGCCGGCTGATGCTGGTCGATCTGCCCGGATACGGCTATGCCCGCGCCGCCAAGACCGAAGTGGCCGCATGGACGCGACTGATCCAGAACTACCTCAAGGGCCGGGTCGGGTTGCGGCGGCTGTGTTTGCTGGTCGATGGTCGCCACGGCCTCAAGCCGAGCGACGAGGAATTGATGGACCTTCTGGAGAATGCGGCGGTGCCTTACCGGATCGTGCTGACCAAATGCGACAAGCTGAAAAGCGCGGCGCTGGCCGCCCGTGTCGCGGAGGTGGAGAATGCGCTGCGCAAACGAACCGCCGCGCTGCCGCAGGTGCTGCCGACCAGTGCGATCAAGAAACGCGGCATCGCCGAACTGCGCGCCGACCTGGCCGAACTGGCGGGCGGCTAAGGAATGGTCTAAAACGGCGTCCGGTTGGTGTTGGACTGACGACGACTGAAAGCGACGGCCGATGAGTGACGACAAAACGAATGTACGGGCGAAGTGGCTGGAACAAGCCGGGATTCTGACCGAGGCGCTGCCCTTCATGCGCCGCTATGCCGGGCATACCTTCGTCATCAAATACGGCGGCCATGCCATGGGCGACGAAAGCCTCGCCGGCGTCTTTGCCCGCGACGTGGTGTTGCTCAAGCAGGTCGGTATCAATCCGGTCATCGTGCATGGCGGCGGGCCGCAGATCGGCGCCATGCTGGAACGGCTCAAGATCCAAAGTGAATTTGTCGATGGCTTGCGGGTGACGGACGGTGCGACCGTTGGCGTCGTCGAAATGGTCCTTTCGGGTCAGATCAACAAGGAGATCGTCGCCAGCATCGGCGTGGCGGGCGGCCGGGCGGTCGGCCTGTCCGGCAAGGATGCGCAGTTGATCACGGTCGAGAAGCTGAAGCGCACGGCGCGTGATCCGGATTCCAATATCGAAAAGGTGCTCGACCTGGGATTCGTCGGCGATCCGAAGCATATCGATGTGCATGTCCTGAACGTGCTGCGGGAGACCGATATCATTCCGGTGATCGCGCCCCTGGGGCTGGACGAGGACGGCCAGACCTTCAACATCAACGCCGATACGGTCGCCGGCGCCATCGCCGGTGCGATGAAGGCCACGCGCCTGCTGCTGCTGACCGACGTGGAGGGAGTCCTGGATAAGGACAAGCGATTGATCCCCGAGATGACGATTGCCGATGCGACAGCCTTCCGCAAGGACGGCACGCTGACCGGCGGCATGATCCCGAAGGTCGAGACCTGCGTCGAAGCGGTACAGGCCGGCGTCGACGCCTCCGTGATCATCGACGGCCGGGTGCCGCACGGCATCCTGCTCGAAATTTTCACGGAACATGGATCCGGAACGCTGATCCGGAACGGCTGACGCCGCGTACGGAAAATCTCTGAAATTCAGTTGGCTTGGCGAGCGGTGAAGCGCTCGACCGGCGGGGCGAGTGCGAGGCGGCCCTTGCCCTTTTGCTTGGCCTCATACATGGCGCCGTCGGATCGTGCGATCAACGTATCGCGGGTTTCCTCGCTCCGCGGATCGTAGATCGCGATCCCGATGGAGATCGCCAGCGGTTTCTCGCGCGATGCGCTCATGCCGCTCATGGCCTGCGACGCGATCAACATATTTTCGCCGCGCTTGGCCGCCACGTTCGCGTCCGTGTCGTCGAGCCAGATCGCGAATTCGTCGCCGCCGATCCGGCCGATCAGATCGTATTCGCGGGTGTTGGCGCGCAGGATATCGGCGAGCTTGCGCAGCACGGCATCGCCCTTGTCGTGGCCGAGCTTGTCATTGACCGCCTTGAAGTTGTCCAGATCCACATAGATCAACGCGCCACGTCGCCCACGCTCGACCGATTTCGATAGTCTCCGGTCCAACTCCTCGTAGAAGAAGCGCCGGTTGATCAGCCCGGTCAGCTCGTCGAAGCGCGAGATGGTTTCCAGTTTCCGCTGTTCGACGATCTGCGATACCACGACGCCGATTTGCTCGCGCAGCGCAACCAGCAGCAGTTCATTGTCGTCGGTCCACTCGGCGCCCGGTTCGACGCGCCAGATCAGGAAGGCGCCTGTGGGCACGCCGGCCGAAACGGTCAGCATGCCGATCGCCGGCCGTCCCGCCACGGTGGCGCGATGCAGGTCGGAGACGTCGATCCGTTTGACCAGCTCGTAGGAATACCGCTCGGCCATGCCGGTGTCGCCGAAGGCCGCTACACGCGTGGCGCGGCCATCGTCGCCGAAGAGGAAGGCTTCGCATGCGTCGCCTTCGGCAGCCTTACAAATTGCGCGCGCGGCCGTGTCCAACATCGCTTGAGAGTTTGGCTGGCCACGAATGGAATCCAGGATGTGATTGACGACCCGGTCGCGCACCCGGCGGCGGGCATCGGTGCTGTCGACCAGGCGGCTGCTGGTAACGTCGTGGCAGACACCCCGCGCGCCGCAGCGAAGACCTTTTTCGTCCAAAATCGGCAGGGCAGATACTGCGAGACAGACGGGATGGCCATCCGCGTTGCGCACCCAAATCTCCTCCTGGCGCACGGCGGCGATGGCATTGAACGGCAGCACTGCCGCCTTGCTCGGCTCGCGGAGCAGTATGTCGCGGGCCCGCTTGCCGACCAGCGCATTCCGCGAATGGCCGAGTGCGGTCGCTGGCGAGACGAAAGTGAAAACGCCGTTTTTGTCGGTCTCCCACGAGAAGTCTGCGGCGATGTCGACCAGTTGCCGGTAACGGTTCTCGTCGGCGCGGATGGTTGCCTGTGCCTCGGTCGTGTCGAGCCCAACCACCAGGGCGCGGCGATCGCCGCGCGGCAGTACGGTCGTGTCGATAACCCGCTCACCGCCGTCCGCCGGCAACGCCAATGTGTCCCGGGTGGTGCACTTCTGGTCGATGGCCTGTTTGATCAGGTCGAGCAGGCGAGAGGCGGCCTCGCGCGCCGCCGGGCGGTCGAGAGCGTCGATCAGCCAGCGGCCGTCGTCATTGAGCGCCTGCAACTCGCCCGACGCTGTAATCTGAAGTACGGGACCCGGATAGCCGGATAGCGTTGCCGGTATGTCCGCCCAGTCTTCGCGGGCGCTATCAGCGCGGCGTCCCCGGATCATCGATGGCATGAAATCTCTCCCTCCCAACGGCGAAAAGCCACCCGAACCGCAGGGTTGAGGAACGGTATCGGGTAAGGGTTTATTAATTGTTAGCGGACGATTGCCTTTGATTAAAAGGTTGCCGGATGACGGCGCTTGCGACACTCTCTGCTGCCATGAGCGACCACTTTTCCGATATCACCCACTGGGTTTTCGATCTCGACAACACGCTGTACCCGGCGGAATGCAACCTGTTCCTGCAAGTCGACCGAAACATTCAGCAATTTATTATGGATTTGTTCGATTTGCCGCCGGACGAAGCGCGCAAACTGCAGAAATCCTATTTCCACGAGCACGGCACCACGCTGAACGGCCTGATGGCCAAGCATGGGATCGAGCCGGAAGAATTCCTCGAATATGTCCACGACATCGACGTCAGCCCGGTTCCACCGAATGCGGCCTTGGATGCCGCCCTCGCGAAGCTGCCGGGGCGCAAGGTGATCTACACCAACGGGTCGGTGCCGCATGCCCAGCGCGTGACCGACCGGCTTGGCGTGTCGCATCACTTCGATGGTGTTTTCGACATCGTCGCGGCGGAATACGTGCCGAAACCGGAACCGGCGCCCTACGATACCCTGATCGAGCAGTTCGATATCGACCCGTCCCGCGCGGTGATGGTCGAGGATCTCGCCCGCAATCTGAAACCGGCCCATGAACGGGGCATGACCACCGTCTGGATCCGCAACGACCATCATTGGTCGGGTGGCAACGAGGGCGATCCGCATATCCACCACGTGATCGACGATTTGTCGGACTGGCTGGTGGCGGTAGCGGATCGTATCGCGCCCTCGCCTTGACACTCCGGGCCTTGTTGCCCAAAGTCGGCGCTCTTTTCAGGGTTGTACCAACAAGAGATTGATCCATGAGCCACGCAGATCTGCAAACTGCCATCGACGCTGCCTGGGAGGATCGCGACGCGATTTCCTCCGCAACCAAGGGGGAGGTTCGCGACGCCATTGAATCCGCGCTCGACCTGCTCGATTCCGGCAAGGCGCGCGTCGCCGAGAAAGGCCCGGACGGCTGGACTGTCAACCAATGGCTCAAGAAGGCGGTGCTGCTGTCCTTCCGCATTTACGACATGTGGGCGCAAGGCGGTGGACCGGACGGGTCATCCTGGTGGGACAAGGTGCCTGCCAAGACCAAAGGTTGGACCGACGCGCAGTTTGCCGAGGCGGGCTTCCGCAGCGTGCCCAACTGCGTTGTCCGGCGCTCGGCCTTCGTTGCGCCCGGCGCGGTCCTGATGCCGAGTTTCGTCAACCTCGGCGCCTATGTCGGCAGGAACACGATGGTCGATACCTGGGCCACGGTCGGCTCCTGCGCGCAGATCGGCGACAACTGCCATCTGTCGGGCGGCGTCGGCATCGGCGGCGTGCTGGAGCCGTTGCAGGCTGACCCCGTGATCATCGAGGACAACTGCTTCATCGGCGCCCGCAGCGAAGTGGTTGAGGGCGTGATCGTCGAGGAGGGCGCGGTGCTGTCCATGGGCGTCTTCATCGGACAGTCGACCAAGATCGTCAACAAGATGTCCGGTGAAATCATCCGCGGCCGGGTGCCGGCCTATTCGGTCGTCGTGCCGGGGACACTGCCGACCGATCCGCTGCCGGGGCAGAATATCGCGCCCAGCCTTTACTGTGCGGTCATCATCAAGACCGTCGATGAAGGTACCCGTGCCAAGACCTCGATCAACGACTTGCTGCGGGACTGACCGGTTTGATTGACGCGGTCGACCTTGCGCGCGACCTGATCCGCTGTCCCAGCGTGACGCCGAAGGAGGGCGGCGCGCTTGAGGAGTTGCAGGGTGTGCTGGAAGGGCTCGGCTTCACCTGCCACCGCCTCAACTTTTCCGATGCCGACACGCCGGACGTGGACAACCTCTACGCCCGGCTCGGGACCGAGCAGCCGAATTTCTGCTTCGCCGGTCATACCGACGTGGTGCCGACCGGTCCGGCTGACGACTGGTCGGTCGATCCTTTCTCGGCTGAAATTCGCGATGGATTTTTATATGGCCGTGGTGCGGTCGACATGAAAAGCGCCATCGCCGCCTTCGTTGCCGCGACCGCGCGCGTGACGGTCGATGGAACGGTGCCCGGCTCGATCAGCCTGTTGATCACCGGCGATGAGGAAGGCCCCGCGATCAACGGTACGCGCAAGATGCTCGACTGGCTCGAGGAGCAGGGCGAACGCATCGATGCCTGTGTCGTCGGGGAACCGACCAACCCGTCCGAAATCGGCGAGATGATGAAAATTGGCCGCCGCGGCAGCGTGAATTTTATCGTGACCGCGAAGGGCACGCAGGGCCATGTCGCCTATCCGCATCTCGCGGATAATGCGGCGCATACCCTGACGCGGATGCTTGAGGCGTTGATCCGCGATCCGCTGGACGATGGTAACGAGCATTTCCAGCCGTCCAGCCTGCAGATTACCAGCATCGACATCGGCAACCCGACGGAGAATGTCATTCCCGGCACGGCGGAGGGCCGGTTCAACATTCGCTTCAACGACATGCACAGCTCGGAAACGCTGGTGCGGTGGGTCCGCGAGACATTGGACAAGACCGCCGGACCCGATGGCTACGACCTGACCTATA
Source organism: Alphaproteobacteria bacterium (assembly GCA_021774335.1). Lineage (GTDB taxonomy): Bacteria > Pseudomonadota > Alphaproteobacteria > UBA8366 > UBA8366 > JAJFJD01. Next base: position 293,471 of record JAJFJD010000046.1, on the reverse strand, counting down.
GGGTCAGCGGCGAATCCTTCATTTTCCCACCGGGCATGTTAAGCGACCTGATCAGCGGCAGTATCGAAACGGTCACCGGGCGGCGTCCGGAACTCAGCACGACCGGCGGTACGTCGGACGCACGGTTCATCAAGGATCATTGCCCGGTCGCGGAATTCGGGTTGGTCAGCCAAACCATGCATAAGGTCGACGAACGCTGTAGCCTGGACGATATCCGCGCCTTGACCGATATTTACCAGAACGTCTTGATGCGGTTTTTCGAAGCGCGATAGCCGGAGCGCCTATGATTACCATTTCGGAAGTGTGGACTGGGCTATTTGCGGCCTGGCGGATGTTTCTGCGGGACAGCCGTGCCGTCGCGCTGTTTGACGATTCCGTGCCCGGCGTCATCAAATCCTTTTTCTGCGCCGCCGTCGTCCTGCCCGGCTACATCATTATCCTGGCGCTAGGGCCCGGCCCGATCCCCGACGAGGTAAGTGGGTTCCGCCTCGTCACCGTAGAGGCCATCGCCTATGTGATCAGTTGGACTGCTTGGCCCTTGTTGATGGCGCCGGTGGCGCGGGCGCTCGGTAAGGACGCGAACTATTGCCGCTATATCGTGGCCTATAACTGGTCTGCGGGGCCGCAGATATTGATCCTGCTCGCGGTCATGCTGCTGTCCGCCAGCGGCATCGTCTCTCGGGATGTCCTGGTGCTGGTCAACTTGGCGGCGCTGGCAATCGTGCTGCTCTATCACCTGTTCATTTTGCGCACCGCGCTTGAAGTTTCACCCTATTTGGCGGTCGCCTTGGTGGTCGGTGAATTCATGCTGAGCCAGTTCATCATCGTTGCCCGGAACGGCATGCTGATTTGATCGGCCCGCCTAGGGCGAGGGATCGTAGGTAACCCGCATCAGATAGAGACCATCGGCCGGTGCGGTCGGACCCGCCCGGCTGCGGTCGTGGGCCGCGAGCGCGGCTTCGACATCGGCGCGGGTCCATTTTCCTTCACCGACCAGCTTGAGCGTGCCGGCGATGTTACGGACCTGATGATGCAGGAAGGACCGGGCCTCCACGGTAATCGCGATTTCCTCGCCGTCGCGATCGACCCGCAAGGTGTCCAATGTCTTGACCGGCGATTTGGCCTGACAGGCAGCCGCGCGGAAACTGGTGAAATCATGATTGCCGATTAGAGCGTCCGCTGCGTCCTGCATCGCTGCGGCGTCGAGCGGGGTGGCAACGTGCCACACGCGGCCCGCCAACAGGGTCAGCGGCGCGCGGCGGTTAAGGATGCGGTAGCGATAAGCCCGGTGCGTCGCCGAGAAACGGGCGTGGAAGTCCTCGTCGACTGCCACGACATCGACGACCGCGACGGGCGCGGGTTTGAGATGGAAGTTGATGGCATTCTGCACCGTGTCGGCGTCGGCGGATTTCGTCAGGTCTACATGCGCGACTTGTCCCATGGCGTGTACCCCGGCGTCGGTCCGCCCGGCGGCATGCAGCGTCACGGTTTCGCCGCTGAACGCGCGAACGGCTTTCTCGACCGCTTCCTGAACCGAGGGTCCGTTATCTTGCCGCTGCCAGCCGACGAACGGGCCGCCGTCATACTCCAGCGTCAGTTTCCATCGGGTCATGACAGGACGCGGCCTGCCGGCACGGCCAAACCACGCAGGAAATCGGCCGCATCCATGGGGCTCTTGCCTTGCCGTTGTAGGCGTTTGAGGCGCAGCGCCCGGTTGCCGCAGGCGACTGTGAGGTCATCGTCCAGGACTGTCCCCGGTTTGCCTTTGCCGTCGGTTACCTCGGCTTCCAGCAGCTTGACCCGCTGTCCGTCGAGGTCGAACCAGGTGCCCGGCCAGGGCGTAAAGGCGCGCAACTTGCGCTCCAAATCATCGGCCGGGTCGCGCCAGTCGATCCGGGCTTCGTCGCGCGACAGTTTCTTGGCGTAGGTAACGCCGTCTTCCGGCTGCGGGGTCGGCGGCAATGATCCCGCCGCGATCCGCTCGAGAGCCTCGGCGATCATTCGGCTTCCCATCTCGGAAAGGGCATCGTGCAGTGATTCGCCGGTCGTGGCATCCGTGATCGGTGTCGTCTCCATCAGCAACGTTGGGCCGGTGTCGAGACCCGCGTCCATCTGCATGATGGTGACGCCGGATTCGGTGTCGCCCGCGAGGATCGCGCGTTGGATCGGCGCCGCCCCGCGCCAGCGCGGCAGCAGTGACGCATGGATGTTGAGGCAACCATGCCGCGGCGCATCCAAAATGGCTTGCGGCAGGATCAGGCCGTAGGCGACCACCACGGCGATGTCGAGACCAAGATCACGGAAGGCTTGCTGCGCCGCCTCGTTCTTGAGCGACGACGGCGTGCGCACGGGACAACCAAGCTTCTCGGCGGCGGCCTGAACTGGGCTTGGCCGTTCCTTCTGTCCCCGGCCCGCGGGGCGCGCCGGCTGACTGTAGACGCAGGCGATATCATGTCCGGCCGCGTGCAGCGCTTGCAACGCGGGGACGGCGAAATCAGGTGTTCCCATAAAGGCAAGACGCAAGGGCATGGTGATGGATGGCGTGGGAGGCTGGCGTCAGTCCCCGGCCAGCGCCTCCTGTTTTTTCAGTTTGGTTAGTTTGCGCAGGATCATGCGGCGTTTTAGCGACGAGACATGGTCGACGAAGATGACGCCGTCCAGATGATCCATTTCGTGCTGAATGCAGGTGGCGAGCAGGCCGTCCGCTTCCAGTTCCTGTACCGTATTGTCCTGATCCAGGTAGCGCACCTTGATGTGCGCGGGCCGTTCCACATCGGCGTATTGTTCAGGCAGCGACAGGCAGCCTTCCTCGTAGGTCGCCAATTCGTCCGAGTGCCAGAGAATCTCCGGATTTGCCATGCGAAGTGGCTCTCGCGGACCGTCCTTCGGCGATAGATCGACCACGAGAATGCGTTTCGTGATGCCGACCTGCGGCGCGGCCAGGCCGATGCCGGGCGCGAGGTACATGGTCTCGAGCATATCGTCCATCATCTTCGCGATCGCCGCATCAACCGACTCGACCGGCTCGCACTGAACTTTCAGCCGGGGGTCGGGTGCTGTGATGATAGGCAATACAGCCATTTACGCGGGTCCATGGAATTATTGTCGACTCTCAGCTAGGTATGGGGCGGAACGGCCTACGTCAAGGCCATTGATGCGATACGGAACCACGCCATGCTAGACTCCGGCAGCTCCCATTTCGGAATGAAACGCTGATGGAAGGGCAGAAACTGCAAGACATCCTGAATTGGCTGGCGGGCCTCGACCTGCCCGTCGTGATATCGATCGCCGCCATTTCGGTGGCGATGCTGGTCGTAATTCTGCTTTTGCGTAACCGCAACGACGGCCGCGACGCGGCCGACCGCCTCGCGGCCGCGCAGGTCGACTTGGCCAGCCGGTTGAGCCAGTTCGCCGAACATCAGATCGCTGCCCAGAACGCGTTGGGGGAACGCATCCACAACCAAGAGCGCGCGGTGACGCGCACGCTGGAGGAGCGCCTGGGCCAGGTCAGTCAGCGCGTCAACGATTCGCTGCACAAACAGGCCGTCGATTCGGCGACGACCATGGGCGACCTGAAGGAACGGCTCGCGATCATCGGCAAGGCCCAGGAGAACATCACCAAGCTGTCGAAGGATGTCGTCAACTTGCAGGAAGTGTTGTCCAACAAGCAGTCGCGCGGCGCATTCGGCGAGACCCAATTGGCCGATCAGGTCCGGAACGCCCTGCCGCCGTCGGCCTATGCGTTTCAGGTCACGCTCAGCACCGGCTCAAGGGTCGATTGCCTGCTGACCTTGCCTAACCCGCCGGGGGCGATCTGCATCGATTCCAAGTTTCCGCTCGAGAGCTACCATTTACTTCGCGCTGCGCGGGAGGAGCGCGACCGTATTTTGGCGAAACGCGCTTTCGCGGCGGACGTGATGAAGCATGTCAACGATATTGCCGCGAAGTACATCTTGCCGGGGGAGACCGCCGAATCCGCGCTCATGTTCCTGCCGTCGGAAGCGGTTTACGCGGAATTGCACGCCGAGCTGCCCGAGGTCGTCGAGAAATCGCATCGTGCGCGCGTCTATATCGTGTCGCCGACCACGTTGATGGCGACCCTGAACACCATCCGGGCGGTGTTGAAAGACGCCCAGATGCGGGAGCAGGCGGGGCTGATCCTGAAAGAGGTGACCGCAATTACCGACGATGTGGGTCGTCTCGACTCTCGGGTTGCGAATCTGCAAAAGCATTTCGGGCAGGCTGAGGAAGACATTCGCCAGATCCGGATTTCGACCGAGAAGGTGCAAAAGCGCGCGACCCGGATCCAGGAACTGGAACTCGATGAAATCGTTGAAATCGATGGGCCTGAAGCCCCCGATGTGCCGGAATTGCCGCTGCGGAATGCCGCGTTGGGTCAGTCGGATTTATCGGGTGGGTCGGACGGGGCCTAGAGCTGGATTCGAGCCTTGTAGGTTAGCTTCGTCTCGCCCTTGGACGGGATGGTGATCGACCATTCGGCGCGGTCCGACGCGGCCTTTTGGTGCTTGGCCGAAGACTCCAGGATTTTCCAGTCTCCCGGCATGCGCTCGACGATCTTCACGGTAACCGCCTTGCCGGTCGCGTTGCCGATCTTGATCTCATGGGCCGACTCATAGGTGTTCTTCGGCAAGCCTTGCTTGCGGAAATCCGTCTGCTTGCGCTTCGCCGTGATATCGAAGGCACGGCCCAGGCGCAGGCGAACCTCGGCGCCGTCGGGAGTGTGCCCGATCCGGTCCGCGCCGAAGAAGGTGCCTCCCGATCCGTCGGCTTGGCCGTATACCCGGATCGTACCGGCGGGCATGGGTAGGCCAAGTCCTTCCTTATCCTTGTTGTTGAAGCGCAGCAGACGTTCGGCGTTCAGCGTGAGTGGGTTGCCGAACCGGCGGGTATAGAAGCTGCCGTTTCCTTCGATCCGGTATTCCTTGGTCACGGGTACGGTCGCGGCGCGGAACAGGACGATCTGCTTGGTCGCCCTGTCTTCGAGTGATGTCTTGTCCGCAATTGGATAGATGTGCATATCCCCAGCGGGCTGGGGCGGAACCGGCGCCGCAAGCTGCGCAGTCTGTTTTCGGGCAGACAGGGCGCGCCCAGGCGGCGAACTGCGCTGAGGTCCTTGATTGATCGACCCGGCCACGAGCCGCAACACGGCATCCCCGAAGGCGGCGCCGCTGTTATTCGTGATCGTGGCTACCGCCTGTAGCGACAGCTTGGTTTCCGATGCATCCAGCTTGGCGACATAGTCGGCCTGCCAGGTGAGACCGCCGGTCAGATAGTGCAGGTCCAGTGTTGTGGCCGCCGGTTGCTTCACATCGAACGTAGCCAGGAGAGTCGGACTTTCCCGCAGAGTGGACGGCAGCGCATCATAGGCGATGCGGCCGGGAATTTTTGTTTCGATCCGATTGCCGATCTGCAGGATGATGCCGTTGCGCGTGCTCAGCACTTTGGCGATTTCGACGGTTTCTTCGCCTGTGGTCGGGTGCGTCTTGATGACTCGCACCGTGCGGCCGACCGAATGTTTCAACAATGAGGCCGGGGTCAGCAGGTCGAAGGCGAAGGTCTGGTCGACCAGCGTCGCGTTTTTGGGTGCATCCGCCAGAACCGAGGCTGTCGCCGGTTGCATCGATGGGCTGACGCCTGACAGCGCCAACACGTTGCGGCCGGGTTTCAGGTCGATGCGCCGTTGCTCATGCACGAAGGCAATATTGCCGTTGTAGATCGTGACGGCGATGGTGGTGCGGGCTTCCGGCGTGACGACGACCTCGTTCGGCTCGGCGTGCGCCGTGCTGGTAAGGAGGGCGACGGCCGCGGCGGTCAGGCCGGCGCGCCGGAGGATGGCCATCCAAGGGCCGGATTTAGGGGCTCGTGTCGTCGTCGACATGGTGTCCTGCTTTTCAGTTGGTTCTTATTGATTTTCCGGAAGCGGCCCAGTTTGGTCGTTCGTATCTATATTTGCAGTGATTGGCGCGAGCGCAATGCGGCGGTAAGCGTTCCGTCGTCGAGATAGTCGAGTTCGCCGCCGACCGGCACACCGTGCGCCAGTCGTGTGACGCGGACATCCGTCTCCGCCAGGCGTTCGGCGATGTAGTGCGCGGTGGTCTGCCCGTCGACCGTCAGGTTCGTCGCAAGGATGATCTCGCGCACCTCGTCACGGCCGGCGCGGTCTATCAAGCCGCCGATATTCAGGTCTTCGGGTCCGATCCCGTCCAGCGCGGACAGATGCCCTCCCAGAACGTGATAGCGGCCCTTGAAGGACCCCGTGCGTTCGAGCGCCCATAGATCGCCGACTTCCTCGAGGACGCAGATGATGGCGGGGTCGCGCTCTTCGTCGCGGCAGATGCTGCAGGGCGTATCCGTATCGATGTTGCCGCAGGTCGGGCAGGTCTTGACGGTTTCCGCCACCGCATCGAGCGCCTGGCCCAGCGGCTGCATTAGCGTCTCCCGCTTCTTAAGGAGATGAAGAACGGCCCGGCGCGCCGATCGTGGCCCCAGGCCTGGCAACCGTGCCAGCAATTGCGTCAGCCGTTCGACGTCATTCATGATGCCCCCGTCTTAAAAAGGGAGCTTGAAGCCGGGCGGAAGCTGCAGGCCGCCCATCATCGACGACGTCTCTTCCTGCACCTTCTCTTCGAGACGGGACTTTGCGTCGTTATGCGCCGCCGTGATCAGGTCTTCGAGGATTTCAGCGTCTTCGGGTTTGATCAACGATGGGTCGATCTTGACTGATCGCATCGCGCCCTTGCCGTTCAGGATAACGGTCACCATGCCGGCCGCGGCGCTGCCGCTGATTTCCAGCGTCTCGAGCTTTTCCTGCATTTCGCCCATTTTAGTCTGCATTTCCTGGGCTTGCTTCATCAGTTGCCCGAGATTTTTCATCGCTTAATCCTCTTCTTCGTCTTCGTCGTCATAGCCGAGCCCGGCGTCATCGCTGGCCATATCGGGATAGTCGAGTTCCGATGTGTCGCCGCGCGGCGTTACCTTCCGGATGACCGAACCCGGAAAGGCTGTCTTGACCGCCTGTACCAATGGTAGTTCTTCGGCCGCATCGAGCAAGCGCTGCTGCGCCGCGGCATCCTGTTCCGCCATCGTCGGATCGCCGGCGTCCTGTGAGATGCTGACGACCCATCGTTCGCCGGTCCACTGAGTCAGCATCGACGCCGTCTTGTTGGCGAGGTCGCGTTGCGCGTGTTCGGTCGGCCGGAACTCGACGCGGCCCTTCTCGAATTGGACGAGATGGACATTGTTGAAAAGCTGCACGCGAATGCCGACCTCGCGCTGCTCGTCGAACAACGCCAAGACCTCGGCAAAGCTTTCCGGTGACTTTATCTGCGCCGCGCTGGTTTCCGGAATGGCGTCCGGTATTGGCGCAGGAGCCGCGTCCGGCGCCGCTTCGGGGACCGGGTCCGGCATGGCCACGGCGGCCATCGCGGAACCGGAGGGTCCGCCGCTGGGGGCTGCGCCGCTGGAAGGAGCCTGCGCCGCTGTGCCGCCGTCGTTCGGAGCGGCCGGTTTTTCGGTCAACTGCTTCGCAAGGTCGGCCGGCGACGGCAGGTCCGCCGCGTAGGCGAGCCGAACCAGGACCATTTCAGCCGCCTGAAGCTGTGCTTCCGCACGTTGGGTCTCTTCCAGCCCCTTCAACAGGAGCTGCCAGGTCCGGGTCAGCACCGGCATGCCCAGCTTCTTGGCAAGGTCGCCGCCACGGGTTTTTTCGATCTCCGGCGTATAGGCGGCGTCAGCCACTTCCGGCGCGATCTTGATGCGGGTGATCCAGTAGGTCGCGTCCAGCAGGTCCTGCAGCACGGCGACCGGATCCGCGCCGTCTCGATACATGGTCTGCATCTGGTCGAGCGCGCTCTTGATGTCGCCGCCCATAAGCCGGTCGAACAGGTCAAAGACCGCGGCCCGGTCGGCGAGGCCCAGCATGTTCTGCACCTGCTCGCCGGTCACGGCGCCGTCGCCGAGCGCGATTGCCTGGTCGAGCAGCGATAGTCCGTCGCGCACCGATCCGTCCGCCGCGCGGGAGATCAGCCGGACCGCGTCGTCCTCAATCGTCACCTCTTCCTGTTTCGCGACATTGCCGAAATGCTCCGCCAGTTGCGCCATGTCGAGGCGGCGCAGGTCGAAGCGCTGACAGCGCGACAGCACGGTGACCGGGACCTTGCGGATTTCGGTCGTCGCGAAGATGAAGCGGACGTGCTCGGGCGGCTCCTCCAGCGTCTTCAGCAACGCGTTGAAGGCGTTCTTCGACAGCATGTGCACTTCGTCGATGATGTAGACCTTGAAGCGCGCGGAAACCGGTTTGTAGCGGACGCCTTCGATCAATTCGCGGATATCGTCTACGCCGGTGCGGCTGGCGGCGTCCATTTCCATAACGTCGATATGCCGGTCTTCGGCGATGGAAATGCATTGATCGCATTTACCGCAGGGCGTGATGGTGATGTCGCCTTGGCCGTCCTCGCCGACGCAATTCAGCGCACGCGCAATGATCCGCGCGGTCGTCGTCTTGCCGACGCCGCGAACGCCCGTAAGCATGTAGGCATGCGCAATCCGACCGCTGTCGATCGCGTTCGATAATGTGCGGACTAGCGCGTCCTGGCCAACCAGTTCCTCGAAATTGCTCGGCCGGTACTTGCGAGCGAGGACGCGATATGCCGTTGATTCTGTGCCCTTTGCCATGCGGCGGGACTGTTCTTACCTTCGGCTCCCATTGTCGAGTGGAAGGCCGGCCGGGCGACCCGAACCTGACTCGTTACGGCTGCTTCCTTCCGGATCTGACCGGGTTGGCGAGGGATCCGTCCGCAGACCAACCTTCCAATTTCACTATATCAGCTACCGGTGTCGAGAAGGCAAGGGGAGTCGGGCCGCCACCGCCCGGTGCCAGTTGCGTGGCCTGCGGCAACCGTGCGAAATTCGCTTTATGAAAAGTGCAAATACCTATGCAAGCATCGAAATCGACCGTGCCGGCCATCTGCGCAAGGATGCCGGGTGGCTCGACTCGCAACTGACCGATCCGGCCTCGCGGATCGTCCCCGTCTGGCGGTCGCGGAGCCTGGTGATCGAGGGCGATTTTCCGCAGCCGGTGACGTTGCCCACGGGACACGTACCGCTCGACAATGCCGAAGCGATCGTTTTCCTGGGTCTCGTCGAGGAAACCGCGCATTTTGCCATCGATGTCTCGCATCACGATGAACCGCCGTTACGGGACTACGGCACGTTTCAGGACTTGCGGCGCGTCGGTCCGCGCATGACGGCCAACGAAGGCGGCCTGCTGGCCTATGCCCGGGCAATGATGACCTGGCACAAGCGGCACCGGTTCTGCGGCCTCTGCGGCAGCGCGACCGAGGTCAAGGAAGCCGGTCACGTGCGCCAATGCAGCAACGCGGACTGCCGGAACCTCTGTTTCCCGCGCACCGACCCGGCGGTGATCATGCTGATTCATGACGGTGGGGATCGCGTGGTCCTCGGCCGCAAGTCGAGCATGTTGCCGGGGCAGCATTCGATCCTGGCCGGCTACGTCGAGCCCGGCGAAAGCCTGGAGGATGCGGTCGCGCGTGAAGTTTTTGAAGAGGTCGGCCTCGAGATCACCGACACGACCTACCATTCGTCGCAGCCCTGGCCGTTTCCGGCCAACATCATGCTCGGTTATACCGCGCGGGCGACAACCTTCGACCTGACGGTGGACTATAACGAGCTGGAAGACGGCGCGCAGTGGTTCTCGCGCGATTTTCTGTTGAATTCACCGGAGGACGCGACGTTCCGCCTGCCCCGCAAGGATTCGATTTCGCGGCGGTTGATCAACGAATGGCTGGGACTATAGGGACTGTAGCGCGCGTCAGACGTTGTTGACGTGCGCGCGGTGCGGCGACGCCGGATAGACGCCTAGAATCTTCACTTCGCGGCTGAAGAAGCCCAATTCCTCCAGCGCGAGCCGGACCGATGTGTTATCCGGATGCCCTTCGATATCGGCATAGAACTGGGTCGCGGTGAACTGCCCGCGCACCATGTAGGATTCCAGCTTCGTCATGTTCACGCCGTTGGTCGCGAAACCGCCCATCGCCTTGTACAGGGCCGCCGGCACGTTGCGCACGCGGAACACGAAGGAGGTGACGACCATGCCGTCCTTGGGGTCGGGGTCGATCGGTTCCATCGCCATCACGATGAACCGCGTGGTGTTGTGGTCTTCGTCCTCGATATCGGTCCGCAGAATGTCGAGGCCGTAGGTCTCGGCCGCCAGGGTCGATGCAATCGCGCCCATCGTGCGGTCACCGGTCTCGGATAGTTCCTTCGCCGACCCGGCGGTATCCACATGAACGACGGCCTGGACGCCAAGCTCGCGGATGATGTTGCGGCATTGCGAAAGCGCATGCACATGGCTGTGCACGGTCTCCAGGTCCTCGATCTTCACGCCCTTGCACGCCAGGAGCTGGTGGTTCACCCGCTCGAAACGTTCGCCGATGATGTGCAGGCCCGAATCCGGCAGCAGGTGGTGAATGTCCGCGACCCGCCCGGCCACTGAATTCTCGATCGGAATCATCGCGAGCCGCGCCTTACCGTCATGGATCGCCGCGAAGACGTCCTCGAAGGTCCAGCAGGGCAGGGTCTCCATGTCGGGATAGGCGGTCCTGCAGGCGAGGTCCGAATAAGCACCAGGGAGACCCTGAAACGCGATCAGGTTGTCCGATTTTGCCGTCATGGCTGGGAATCCATCTTATCGCGCGAGAATTTGTGCCGCGCGTTCAAGGTCGGCCGGAGTATCGACGCCGAGCGGAACCGTGTCAACGAGCGCCACTTCGATATGCATGCCGGCCTCAAGCGCCCGTAACTGTTCGAGTTTCTCTCGTATTTCCAGGACGCCGGGCGGCAATTCGATGAACCGCTCCAGCGCGGCCCGCCGGTAGGCGTAGAGGCCGATATGGTGCAACAAGGGGCCGTCCCCTGCCGGTGCGGTCGCGCGGGTGAAATAGAGCGCCCGGCCCTGCCGCGCACCGTCGGCCAAGGGCACCACCGCCTTCACCACATTGGGGTCGTCGCGTTCCGCGTCCCGGGTGATGACCGCGGCGAGGGTGGCGATGTCGACGCCATCGCCCGATAGGGCGTGAAGCGCCGTGTTAATGGCCGTGGGTTCGATCGTCGGCAGGTCACCCTGCACGTTGACGACCGCATCATGGTTGCCGTCAGGATCGAATCGCACGAGCGCCTGGTGGATCCGGTCCGAACCGGAGGGCAGGTCCGGATCGGTCAGGATGGCCGTGCCGCCGGCTGCGTCGATCGCGTCGGCAATCTCCTGTTCGGCGGCCGCGACCAGGACGGGACCGACATTGGCCTCTTCGGCGCGGCGCATGACATGGACGATCATCGGGATTCCATCGATAGCCGCCAATGGCTTATCGGGGAACCGGATCGACGCCATGCGGGCGGGGATGATCACGATGGGGTTTTGCGGTGCGGACATCGGAATGGATTATGACGATTGCTGGTTTGATTCGAATGAGGCCGGTCTGCGTCATTTTGCCGCGCAGTGCCGCCCCGACTTTCGGCATTACAGCCCATTGGTATAGGTTACGCCAGCTTGTTGGCGATGCGCTTCGGGTGATATTCCTGAGGCGCACTTTATTTGGTGCGCAAGGTTCAAAAATTACAGGTTGAGGCTATGGGGAAAGATCCGCTCTTCGTGAATAAGGTCGCTGGCGCCGTGCTCAGCGCAGGACTGCTTGCCTTGATGGCGGGTTTCATTGCCGATCAAATCTATCACCCCATGCCGCTGGCGAAGCCCGCCTTTGCGATCGCCGCGGGCGCCGGTGGAAGCGCGCCCACGCAGACTGCCGCCGCGCCGGCTGGCCCCGCCATGGTCGGGCCGATGCTCGCCGCCGCGAACGTCGAAAATGGCAAGAAGGTCGCCAAGAAATGTGCGTCCTGTCACACCTTCGAAAAGGGCGGTAAGAACAAGATCGGCCCCAATCTGTGGAATGTCGTTGGTGCCAAACAGGCCGCGGTCTCCGGGTTCGGTTATTCCAACGTGTTGAAGGGGATGGGCAAAAATTGGGAATATGAGGAACTCAGCAAGTTCCTCTACAAGCCCAAGGTTTACGCCAAGGGCACCAAGATGACGTATGCTGGTCTCAAGAAAGACAAGGATCGGGCGGATCTCATCGCCTATCTGCGGTCGTTGAGCGATAGCCCGAAGCCGATGCCCTAACCGCCGTCCGTCAGGACGGTCAACGCCCCGGTAACCGCTGCGGGAATTATCCATGACGGCAGAACGCTGCCCCGACGAGTTCATTGCACTGGCCGGGCAGCTTGCCGATGCAAGCGGCGCGATCATCCGGCGATACTTCCGGACGCCGATCCCCGTCGACACCAAAGCCGATGACAGCCCGGTGACGATCGCCGACCGCGAGGCTGAAACGGCGTTGCGGACGATCATCGAAGACGCGCACCCGGATCACGGTATTTTCGGCGAAGAGCACGGCTTTGTCCGGACCGAGGCGGAATTCGCCTGGGTGCTCGATCCGATCGACGGTACCAAGGCCTTCATTAGCGGCATGCCGATTTTCGGCACCCTGATTGCGTTGATGCGGAATGGGAAACCGATCCTCGGGATCATCGACCAGCCAATTTCCGGCGAACGATGGGTCGGGGCGGCGGGCACGCCGACAACATTGAACGGCGCGCCGATCGAGACCCGCAAGGATTCGACCCTGGCGACGGCGACGAATTACACAACCCACCCGGACATGTTCAAGACCGATGACGAGCGCACGCGCGTGGATGCCATGGCGGCGCAGGTCGCGCTGTCACGCTACGGCGGGGATTGTTACGCTTACGGACTGCTGGCGACGGGCTATGTCGATTTGGTAACTGAAGCCTGCCTGAAGATTTACGATTTCATGGCGCTGGTGCCGGTGGTCGAAGGGGCGGGCGGCATCATGACGGATTGGTCCGGCGCGCCACTGGACCGGCACTCGGATGGTCATGTGCTGGCGGCGGCCAACGAAACTTGCCACCGTGAAGCGATGGCCTATCTCAAAGACGCGTGACAGCGCTGGAATCCGCGATAAATTGCCTGTCAAATAACGAAAATCTTACAATATTCTAATTTGACATCGAAGGGCGATTCGCGAGGATGCGGTACTCGGATTGGTCGAGGGGCACTATAATAACCGCAACTGGGAGGCGCCTTCGATGAGACATAGGAACGCTGCCGCCGTATTCCTGATCGCCACACTGTGGATGATGGCGGGAGTAGTGGCGGGTTTGGGCGCCGCATCGGCCGCCGACATGTATCGCGGCCACGGCATCGCGATGCACGGCGATTTGAAATATCCCGCCGATTTCAAGAATTTCGACTATGTGAATCCGAACGCGCCGAAGGGCGGTGACGTCAAGCTCAGCGCGATCGGCGGATTCGATAGTTTCAATAATTTCATCGTCAAAGGCCGTTCGGCGTCGGGTATCGGGCTGATCTATGACACCTTGATGGTGTCGTCGGCAGACGAACCTTTTTCCATGTACGGGTTGATCGCCAAGTCGGTGGAAATGCCGACCGATCGCTCCTGGATCACCTTTCATTTGAACCCGGATGCGCGCTGGCACGACGGCAAGCCGATTTCAGTGGAGGACGTGATTTGGACTTTCGAAACGCTGGTCGCGAAAGGCGCTCCGTTCTACCGGTTCTATTATGGCAATGTCGCCAAGGTCGAGAAAGTTGGAACGCGCAGCGTCAAGTTTTCGTTCAAGCCGGGCAAAGTAAATCGCGAACTGCCGTTGATCATCGGCCAGCTTTCCGTCCTGCCGAAACACTACTGGAAAGACCGGGACTTCACCAAAACGACGCTGGAACCGCCACTCGGTAACGGTGCCTATCGTGTGAAATCTTTCGAGGCGAACCGGGCCGTCGAATATGAGCGGGTCAAGGATTACTGGGCTGCCCGCCATCCGACCCACATCGGTCAGTACAACTTCGACACGTTGCGTTACGAGTATTACCGCGACACAACCGTGGCGCTGGAGGCCTTCAAGGCAGGCAGTTACGACTTTCGGCGTGAGAGTTCGTCGAAGAACTGGGCGACCGCCTATGACACGTCGGCGGTGCGCGACGGCATGATCCAGAAGGTCCAGCTGGATCACAACCGGTCCACCGGTATGCAGGGTTTCGCATATAACCTGCGGCGGGATCTGTTCAAGGACCCGCGGGTGCGCCGCGCGCTCGATTACGCCTTCGATTTCGAATGGTCCAACAAGACGCTTTTCTATGGCCAGTATTCGCGGACCGGCAGTTATTTTGAGAACTCGGAGTTGGCGTCCACCGGGTTGCCGAAGGGCGACGAGTTGGCGGTACTACAGGAATACCAAGATCGATTGCCGCCGGATGTCTTCAGCAAGGCATACAGCAATCCAAAGAGCGATGGCAGCGGCAACATTCGCGCCAACCTTCGTATCGCCAACAAGATACTTCGCGAGGCCGGATGGCGCGTCGACCCGAAGACGCGAATCCTGACGCATGAAAAAACCAAGAAGCAAATGAGCTTCGAGGTCCTCCTCGTGAGTCCGCTGTTCGAACGTATTGCCCTGCCGTTCAAGAAAAACCTGAAACGGCTCGGCATCGACCTGCGGGTTCGGACGGTGGATACCGCTCAGTATCAACAGCGCGTCCAGAATTTCGACTTCGATATGATCGTGATGTCGTGGGGGCAGTCGGACTCGCCCGGTAACGAGCAGCGCGATTTCTGGGGCACGACGGCGGCCGATCGTGTCGGCAGCCGCAATTATGCCGGTCTCAAGAATGCGGTCGCGGACGATATCATCGAGAAACTGATCGCCGCGCCCGACCGCAAGAGCTTGGTGACATACACGCGGGCACTCGACCGCGTGTTGCTGTCGCAGCATATCGTGATTCCACACTGGCACATTCCCTACGACCGGGTGGTTCACTGGAACAAGTTCGGACGCCCCGCCGTCACGCCAAAAAGCGGCGTGCAGTTCATGAGTTGGTGGGTCGATCGTGCCAAGGCCGACGGATTGCAGCGGCGCAAATCGCCGCCGAAGGCCAAGTGACCGTGCGGACCGGATAAGGCGCGATGCTGAGTTATATTATCCGGCGTCTGTTTTTGATCGTGCCGACGTTGCTCGGCATCATGATCGTCAACTTCATCGTGATTCAACTCGCGCCGGGCGGTCCCGTCGAGCGGGTGCTTGCCGAGATACAAGGCACGGCAGTCGATGCAACCGCGCGAATCACGGGCAACGAAGGCTCCGAAGTCAGCAGTGGCCAACGGCAGGGTCAAAGTGTCGGCGACAATGCCGTGACCAGCAAATATCGCGGCGCGCAAGGACTGGACCCGGCTTTTATCAAACAACTCGAGAAGCAGTTCGGTTTCGATAAACCGCCGCACGAACGTTTCTTCGCGATGATCGGCAACTACCTGACATTTGATTTCGGTAAGAGCTTCTTCCGCGACAAGGACGTGGTGGGACTCATTCTCGAGAAAATGCCGGTCTCCATCTCCATCGGCGTCTGGAGTACGCTGATCATTTATCTGATCTCGATACCGCTCGGCGTTGCCAAGGCGATCCGGGACGGATCGCGCTTCGATATTTGGACCAGTGGCGCGGTGATTTTCGGCAATGCTATTCCTGGATTTCTGTTCGCTATCCTGTTGATCGTTGTCTTCGCCGGCGGACGGTATCTCGACTGGTTCCCTTTGCGGGGGTTGGTGTCGGATGATTGGGCCTCGCTGTCCTGGCCGATGCGGATCGTCGATTATTTCTGGCACATGGCTCTGCCGATCCTATCGTTGGTAATCGGTGGGTTCGCGGGCCTGACGATGCTGACCAAGAACTCTTTCCTCGATCAGATCGGACAGCAATATGTCGTAACCGCGCGGTCCAAGGGACTCGGTGAAAGGCAGGTTCTATACGGGCATGTCTTTCGGAATGCGATGCTGATCGTCATCGCCGGCTTTCCCGGCGCGTTCATCGGCATGCTGTTCACGGGGTCGCTGCTGATCGAGGTGATTTTCTCGCTCGACGGCCTCGGCTTGCTTGGATTCGAGGCGGCGATCGATCGCGATTACCCGGTGATGTTCGCGACGCTCTATATGTTCACATTGCTGGGGCTGCTGTTGCAGCTCGTCGGCGACCTGACCTACATGATGGTCGATCCGCGGATCGATTTCGAGGGGCGCGAGACATGACCGCCGCCGCCGTCGACATGCCGGGGCGGGATCGCGTTCTGGGCGTACGGATCAAGCCGATGACGCGTCGGCGGATAGAGAATTTCAAGGCCAACAAGCGGGGTTACTGGTCGGCCTGGATTTTCCTCGTGCTGTTTTTCGGATCGCTGTTCGCCGAGGTCATCGCCAACGATCGACCGTTGTTGATCCAATATGACGGCGGCGTCTACTTCCCGTTCATGCGGTTCTATCCGGAGACTACCTTCGGCGGCGATTTCGACGCGGAGGCCGACTATACCGATCCTTTCATCATCGAGCAGGTCGAGAAGAAGGGCTGGATCGTGTGGCCGCCGATTCCGTTTAGCTACGATACGCATATCTCCGACTTGCCGGCGCCAGCCCCGGCCCCGCCGTCATGGCGCAATTGGCTCGGAACCGACGACAACGCGCGCGATGTAGTGGCGCGCATCATCTATGGATTCCGGATATCGGTCTTGTTCGGATTGGTGCTGACCATCATGAGTTCGATTGTCGGCGTTATCGTCGGCGCGGTGCAGGGCTATTTCGGCGGCCTGACCGACCTGTTGGGCCAGCGCGCTATTGAGATTTGGAGTGGCCTGCCGGTGCTCTACATGCTGATCATCCTGGCCAGCGTCGTGCAGCCGAGCTTCTGGTGGCTGCTGGGCCTGATGCTGCTGTTCAGCTGGACCGCGCTGGTCGGCGTGGTTAGGGCCGAGTTTCTGCGCGCCCGGAACTTCGAATACGTCAAGGCGGCGCGGGCGCTTGGCGTCAACAACCGGACGATCATGTTCCGCCATTTGTTGCCCAACGCGATGGTCGCGACATTGACCTTCCTGCCGTTCATTACCTCCGGCTCCGTGGTCACGCTGACGTCGCTCGATTTCTTGGGGTTCGGCTTGCCGCCGGGATCGCCGTCCTTGGGCGAACTCTTGAAACAGGGTAAGGATAATCTCCAGGCTCCCTGGCTTGGCATCACGGCCTTCTTCGTAATCGCGGCCATGCTGTCGCTGTTGGTGTTCATCGGCGAGGCGGTGCGTGACGCATTCGACCCGCGAAAGGCGCAAGGATAAGAAGATGAGCAAGAAACCGCTCCTATCGGTCGACAATCTCGCCGTTGATTTCAATCTGCCGGGCGGGTCGGTCAATGCGGTAAAGGGCGTGTCTTTCGATATCTGCGAAGGCGAGACCTTGGCGTTGGTTGGCGAATCCGGCTCGGGAAAATCTGTTACCGCGCTGTCGATCCTGCAATTGCTGCCCTACCCCCTGGCGTCGCATCCGTCCGGTTCGATTACATTCAAGGGCCAGGAATTGGTCGGCGCAAAGGAGCAGATTCTTCGCCAGGTCCGTGGCGACCGGATTTCGATGATCTTCCAGGAGCCGATGACGTCGCTCAACCCGCTGCACACGATCGAAAAGCAAATTCGCGAGGTTCTTTACCTGCACAAGGGCATGGCGCCTGATGCCGCACGCGCCCGAGTGCTGGAATTGCTGGACCTCGTCGGCGTCGGAAACGCGGAACAGCGGTTGACCGCCTATCCGCACGAACTATCCGGCGGTCAGCGCCAGCGTGTGATGATCGCGATGGCGTTGGCGAACGAGCCGGACCTGTTGGTCGCGGATGAGCCGACCACTGCGCTCGACGTGACGATCCAGGCGCAGATCCTCAAGCTGCTGAAGGAATTGCAGACCAAGTTCGGCATGGCGATGTTGTTCATCACCCATGACCTGGGCGTGGTCTGCAAGGTCGCCGACCGGGTCTGCGTGATGCAGCATGGCAAGATCGTCGAAGAGGGCGAGACCGGCCCGGTTTTCGAGACGCCACAGCATTCCTACACCCAACGCCTGATCGAGGCGGAACCCAAAGGCGAGAAGGCGCCCACGTCCGACGCCGCGCCGCTGGTCATGAATGCCGACAACGTGAAGGTCTGGTTCCCGATCAAGAAAGGCGTGATGCGCCGCACCGTCGACTATGTCCGCGCCGTCGACGGCATCTCGGTTTCGATCCGCGAAGGCCAAACGATCGGCGTGGTCGGCGAATCCGGCTCGGGCAAGACGACGCTCGGCATGGCGTTGATCCGGCTGCAGAGCAGTGAAGGCGAAATCGTCTTCGACGGGCGTAATATCCAGGGATTGTCCGCCCGTTCGTTGCGTCCGCTCCGCCGGGAAATCCAGGTCGTCTTCCAAGACCCCTATGGCAGCCTCAGTCCGCGCATGTCGGTCGGTCAGATCATCGAGGAAGGGCTGCGGGTGCACGGGATCGGCGGCGATGAACAGGAACGCGACAAGCTGGTGATCCAGGCGTTGGAGGAGGTCGACCTCGATCCGGAAACGCGACACCGCTATCCGCACGAATTTTCCGGCGGCCAACGCCAGCGGATCGCCATCGCTCGTGCGATGGTGCTGAAACCCCGTTTCGTCGTTCTGGACGAGCCGACGTCCGCGTTGGACCGGTCGGTGCAGGCGCAGATCGTCGATCTGCTGCGCTCGCTCCAGGAACGCCACAAACTCGCCTACATGTTCATCAGTCACGACCTGCGCGTGGTGCGGGCGCTCTCCGACCATGTCATCGTCATGCGCAACGGCAAGGTGGTGGAGCAGGGTTCCGCCGACCAGATATTCCACGAGCCGGCCGAAGATTACACCAGGGCTTTGCTGGCGGCAGCTTTCGACCTCGAAACCGCGGAAGAAGCCATCGCCGCCGGGTCCGTGAACATGTAATCTGCGGCCATGGCCCTGATCTTCTATTCCGAAAGCGACCGATACGACGCGTGGCGCGATGCCTTGCACGCGGCGCTTCCCGATCTTGAGTTTCGCCCCTGGGAGGAGCCCGGCGATCCGGCGGACATCGAGTTCGCGCTCGTTTGGTTGCCGCCGCAAGGCGCGTTGCGCCAGTTTCCCAACCTCAAGGCGATTCTCAATCTCGGCGCGGGCGTCGATGCGCTGCTAAAGGATCCGACCCTGCCCGAGGGCGTGCCGGTGGTGCGCATGGTCGACGACGATCTGGCGACATGCATGGCCGAGTATGTCCTGCTGCATGTGCTGCGCTATCACCGGGAACAACCGGCATTGGACGCACAACAGCGCGCGCATGACTGGCGCATGATCGCCTCGCCCGCCGCGATGCACCGACGTGTCGGCATTCTTGGGCTTGGCGCCATGGGCGGCGAAGCGGCCCGGCTGCTGGTCGGCGCGGGCTTCGACGTTGCCGGATGGTCGCGGCGTCCCAAGGACTTGCCGGGCGTACAGAGTTTTCACGGCGAGGATGGCCGCGCCGCCTTTTTGGCACGCAGCGAAATCCTCGTCTGCCTGCTGCCGCTGACGCCGGAAACCGAAGGCATCCTCGATCGCGATCTCTTTCAGGCCTTACCTGCCGGCGCCTATCTGATCAACGCTGGGCGCGGTGGCCATCAAGTCGAGAGTGACATTCTGGCCGCGCTCGCCGTCGGACAACTCGCCGGTGCGACGCTCGACGTGTTTCGCGAGGAACCACTGCCCGCCGCCAGTCCTTTCTGGGATCACCCCAAGGTCACGGTCACGCCGCACAACGCCAGTATTACCAATCCGCAGTCGGCGGTTCGCCACGTTTGCGAATCGATTCGCCGCGTGCGGGCCGGTGAACCGCTGCGCAACGTGGTCGACCCGGATCTGGGGTATTGAGCCCGGCCGCCGATCAGGATCATCACCGCCGGCGCGCCTGGATGATTTTCGCGGCATTGGTCGGCGCGTATATCGCCAGTCAGTTCTATCGCGCTTCCTTGACGGTCATTGCTCCCGACCTGATGCGGGACCTAGCGCTCAGCGCTGAATCCATCGGCGGCATCGCGGGCCTGTTTTTCCTGGCATTCGGCCTGGTGCAGCTTCCCGTGGGCGTGCTGTTGGACCGGTTCGGACCGCGCCGGGTCATGCCGGTCCTGTTCCTGGTTGCGGTGCTTGGTGCATTGGCCTTCGCGGCGGCGGAGTCGGGGCTTGGCCTCGCCACCGGCCGGTCGCTTTTGGGGCTGGGTTGCGCCTCGGGCCTGATGGGCGCGATGGTCGTGATCGGCCGATGGTTCCCGCGCGAGAAGTTCGCCACCATGGGCGGTATCCTCATGGGGGTGTCGAGTGTCGGCGTGTTGCTGGCGGCGACCCCGCTCGCCTGGGCGTCGGCGACCATAGGTTGGCGCGAGGCGTTCGTTATCTCCGCTGCCGTCACTGCGCTGCTGGCGGCGTTGCTGTACCTGGTCGTGCGCGACGCACCGCCCGACATGGACAACACGGCGCATGTGAAGGAAACGCCGCGCGAGATTCTGGCCGGCATCGGAACCGTGATGAAGAACCGTCTGCTGTGGCGCATCATCGCCATGCAGCTCACGATCTATCCGAGCGTGATGACCGTCGCGGCGCTGTGGGCCGGTCCGTATCTCAACGACGTGCACGGGCTCGACACGGAACAGCGCGGCGATGTACTGAACATTCTGTATGGCGCGTTGGTGGTCAGCCCGCTGCTTTTCGGGCCGCTCGACCGTGTCTTCAACACGCGGAAATGGGTCGTCATCGGCTCGGCGGTGTCGTTGGCGACGATCCTCATCACCTTTGCCCTGTGGGCGCAGCCGACATTATGGCAGGCGCTTGGCCTGCTCCTGCTGTTGGGGCTCGCGAGCGCGGGATCGCTGGTGCTGCATGCCCATGCCCGGTCGGTGTTGCCCGAACGGCTGGTCGGGCGGGGCATGACGTTGCAGAACACGGCGTCTATCGGCGGGATATTCCTGTGGCAGGCCGCCACCGGCTTCATCATTGGCGCGTTCGACGCCCCGGACGGCGTTGTGCCCGAGATCGCCTACCGCGCCGCCTTCGGCTTCCTGGGCGTCATGCTGGTCGTCTCCCTCAGCGTCTACGCCTGGATCGACGACGTTAAACCGGGGCATGTGGCGCCGGCCGAGTGACCGTCAGCGTGTGACCCGATACTCGCGGACAAAGTCCTCGTCGATGGTCACGCCGAGGCCCGGCCGGTCCGGAATCTCGATATAGCCGTCCGACACCGTGAAGTCTTCCTTCGCGAGTTGGTGCAGCATCGGGTTGGCGCCCAGCGAATACTCCAGAATGAACGCCGACGATGCGACGGCGGAGGCGTGCAGGCCGGCCGCGAAGGTCGTGGCGCCGCCCCAGATATGCGCCGCGAAACGCAGTTGCCAGGCGCTGCACAGGGCCTCGATGCGCATCGTCTCGGTAATGCCGCCGGCGATGGACAGGTCGGGCTGCAGGATGTCCGCGGCCCGGCATTCAATTAGATCGCGGAAGTCGAAACGCGTGAACTCGCTTTCGCCCGTAGCGATGGGAATGTCGGTGGAGGCGCGCACTTCGGCCATGCCGCGCTTGTTGTCCGCCGTCACCGGTTCCTCAAACCAGGCGATCCGGCAGTCGCGGACCTGATCGCAGAAACGCTTGGCCTCGACGACCGAGAAGGTGCCGTGCGCGTCGCACATGATGTCGATATCCGGGCCCAACCCTTCGCGTGCCGCCTGCACCCGGGCCACGGAATGAGCGAGGGTGCCGTCGCCCGCACCGACGCGCATCTTCACCGCCTTGAAATTCCCGGAATCGAGGAACCGCTGCAACTCTTCGACGATGCCGTCGACCGGCGCCCAGCCACCGGACGCGTATGCCGGCATCCGCTCGTGGCGCTTGCCGCCCAGTAGCTGATGGATGGGAACGCCGAGCGACTGGCCGAGGATATCCCAAAGGGCGATGTCGATGCCGCTGATCCCGCAAATCCGCAGGCCGCGCCGACCCAGATCCGGAAAGACATGGCCCCGGTCGAGCGCAAGCTGCGCCCGGCTGCCGTTGTACATCACGTCCCAAAGGCGACTGATCCGGCGCGGATCCTCGCCGATGATCAGCGATCCCAATTCCTCTTCGATGACCGTGTTGAGCGCGAAATTCGTGCTGGAGCTCGACAACGCGGCGCGCGCCTCGCCGTGACCGACGATGCCGCATTCGGTCTCGACGCGGACGAGTGTCGTATCGAAGGACTTGATGCGGCCGAAATCGGTACTGTGCTGCCGGTCTTCCGGGATCGGCGCATGCAGCCAGTCGGCGGTTACGGATTTGATTTTCATATTCTCAGCCTCACCATGTTGGAACCGGATCGCCTGCCAAGGGCAATCCGGTCGGTGGGCCGGTTTAGGATGCCTTAGCTTGTCGGAGCGGAGATGTTGGGATTCGAGTCCGCCGCGCGCTGGATGGCATCCCCGATTTCGCTCAGGAAAACCGACCCTTTGACAGTTCTTTGAATCAACACGGATCGACGGTCCTTGTCATCTGTCTTGCGCCGCAACAGTCCATCCTCACACAACCGGTCGAGCGCTCGCGTAATGGCGGGCTTGGAAATTTGCAATCCAGACGAGAGCTCTCGAACCGTGTGTGGTCGGTCTTCTAGATAAACCGTTAGGAGAACAGCAATCTGCCGAGTCGATAGGTCTGGGCCCTGCATTCGCAGAATATCAACGGTAATACCATGCCAAAGCGCGAGAGCTTGGCTTGCACTCAGCTTCAAGGACATAACCTAAGGTTACCTTCACGTCATCTTGGGAGGATGCGTAGGACACTACCGCAAAGAAAATTAGAGAACAAGATGTCAACCGGGAATGGTGATCGGTATAACTCGTTAAACTTACGAGAACTTTCGTTCGATCACCTTGAACGCAGCTCGGATCGCCATCGCGTCGCCGCCCTTTGGCTTGCCGGGCGAGCTTGAAGCGTTCCAACCGTAGATATCGAAATGCGCCCAGGGCACGTCGTCGCCGACGAAGTCGTGCAGGAATACCGCGGCAGTGATGGCGCCGCCTTGCGGAATAGACCCGGCATTGTTGATGTCGGCGACCGTGCTGTCGAGAAACTGGCGATAGGGTCGCCACAGTGGCATGCGCCAGACCGGATCGCTCACGTCATCTCCAATAGAACAGAAATCATTCGCAAGCGCGTCGTTGTTACAGAACATCGCGGGCAGTTCCGGTCCAAGGGCGACCCGCGCGGCGCCCGTCAGAGTCGCAAAATCGAGCAGCATCGCCGGTTTGTCCGATACTGCTTCGGTCAATGCATCGGCAAGGACGAGCCGCCCTTCGGCATCGGTATTGCCGATTTCAACTGTCATGCCGTCTCGTGTGGACAGGACGTCGCCCGGCCGGAAGGCGTCGCCTGAGATGCTGTTCTCGACTGCGGGTATCAGGACGCGCAGCCGCACCGGCAGGTTATTCATCATGATCATACGGGCGAGACCCAGGGCGTTGGCCGCACCGCCCATGTCTTTCTTCATCAGCAACATGCCGGAGGCGCCCTTGATGTCGAGCCCGCCGGAATCGAAACACACACCCTTGCCGACCAAGGTCACCTTGGGATTGCGCGCTTTACCCCAAGTCAGGTCGATCAGCCTCGGCGGCCGGCTCGAGGCGCGGCCCACGGCATGGACCATGGGATAGTTTTCACGCAGAAGGTCGTCTCCGATGATGAGTTTGCATCGTCCCTTGAATTCACGCGCCAGGGTTTGTGCCGCCGTCGCCAACTCGCCGGGGCCCATGTCCGACGCGGGCGTGTTGATGAGATCGCGAACCATATAGATGCTCGATGCAGCGGAATCCGCATGACCGGCGCGCATGGCCTTGCTGAGTACGAGCTGCGGCAGCTCGGCGGTCGATTTTTTGTAGCGTGTGAATCGGTAACATCCGAGCGCCCAACCGAGCGCGGCGCGCGCAGCGGCGTCGCCGTCGCCATCGAACGCGTATCGGCCCTTGGGAAGGTTGTTTGCGGCCGATGCCCAGGACCAGATGTCCTGGTCATCCCGCACGCCGACCAAAGCGTTCTGGATCGTCCCTTCGGATTTTCGGCTGCCCGGCAGAAGCAGGACGCTGCCCGGATCGGCGGAAAATCCGCTCGCGGAAATCCATTCCGCCTGCCGCTTCGGTTGTTTCTTTACCCAGGCGGTGAAGGTTTTCGCCTCAACCGCGGTAATTTCAACCGTGCGGGCATTGGCTTTACTGGCGAAACAATCGAGCATGAGGCGAGGTTCCCTGAGAGCGGATGGTGAGGTAAGGGCTTGAGCAGCCCGTATTATTCTTACAGACCCGGATGGGTGCGGCAAGGAAATGGCGGTCCGGACGCCTGCTAGAAGCCATTTTCCCAGGCAGAGATAAGGTCGATGACGGATGTTTCAGGATCGTCGGCCCGCATGACGCCGCCCATTACCGCAACGCCGGCTGCGTCTGCGCTCCGTACGGATGGAATGGTCTCGGCGGCGATCCCGCCGAGCGCAACGGCGGGAATATCCAAGTCAGCGGCCATGCTGCGAAAACCGTCGGGGCCGAGCGCCGGTCCGTATCCCGGTTTGCTGTCGGTCAGGAAGACAGGGCTCAGGGTCACGTAGTCCACGCCTGCGTTCTGTGCTGCCGCCGCCTCGGCGCGGGAATGCGCGGAAATGCCGATCAAGGCATCCGGACCAAGCTGGGCGCGCGCCGTCGCCACCGTCTCCGGCTGCGCCATTCGCTGCGGAAGATGAATGCCGGTGGTCTGTCTTGCGGCTGCGGCTGCCAGGTCGGCGCTCACCGAGAGCCGTGCGCCGTAGGGCGCACAGAGCGCCGCCAGGGACGCTGCGAGGGACAGTCGGTCGGCTGCCTGCAGGTCCGGTTCGCGCAGGAGGAACCACCGGGCGCCGCCGCGCAATGCGGCCGCGATGATATCGATAAGTGGCTTATCCGCCATTTGGCGATCTGTGATGATCAGGATTGGCGGGTCCGGAAGGATCAAGTCCCGATCACGCCGGTTTTCTGGCTGGATGCTTCGGCGTGCCGCTTGCGCGGAATCCGGCCGGCGAGAAAGGCATGTCGGCCGCCCTCGATGCCGTGACGCATCGCCGTTGCCATCCGGACCGGATCGTGCGCCCGCGATACGGCGGACGCCAGCAATACGCCGTCGCAGCCGAGCTCCATCGCCAGGGCCGCATCCGACGCCGTTCCGATGCCGGCATCAATGATCACCGGCACTTCGTTCTCGGCGCGGATGATCTCGATGTTGTAGGGGTTCAACACACCCATGCCCGATCCGATCGGCGCACCGAGCGGCATCACGGCGGCGCATCCGAGGTCGACGAGCTTGCGGCAAGTGATCGGATCGTCGGTGCAGTAAGGCATCACCGTAAACCCGTCGCGCACCAACTCGTCCGCCGCGGTCAACAGATGTTCCACGTCGGGATACAGGGTTTCGCGGTCGCCGATGACTTCGAGCTTGATCCAATTTGTCTCGATCGCCTCCCGCGCGAGCTGTGCGGTCAACACGGCGTCCTTGGCGGTGTAGCAGCCGGCGGTGTTGGGCAGGATATGATAGTCGCCTTCGAGCAGGTCGAGCACCGTTTCGCCGCCCGCCGACAGGTCAATCCGCCGGATTGCGACCGTCACGATCTGCGCGCCGCTCGCCTCGATTGAGTCCAGCATGACCTGGTTGTTCGGGAAGGGCGAACTGCCGATCAGGAAGCGGGACGTGAACGTCTTGTCGGCAATCGTGAGCGGGTCTTCCAATGGGCTATACATGGCTTTCCGTGACTCCTGGTCCGGTGAAGGGCGGTCAGCCGCCCGGCGCCGGGGTTACGATCTCGATCTCATCGCCGTCCTTGACCGGCTCGCGCTCCCACCGGCCGCGCGGCACTACGACACCGTTGATGGCGACGGCCACGAATCGGCCCTGGGGGTCGACATCCTCCGCCATCAACAGGTCGAAAACGGTCGCCGCGCTCAGGTCTCGATCCTCGCCGTTGACGCGGATAGTGCTCATGATACCACTCCGAGTTTGCCTGCTGGCGCGGGGCGCGCGCGTTTGCGGCGGCTCTTGGCGAACCGGTCCAGTGTGAAGGGTTCTATCGCCGGATCGACAATGCCTTCAAGAATATACTGGCTGACGGCATTGGCGGTAATCGGGGTCAGGAGAATGCCGTTACGGTGATGCCCCGTGGCCATGACCAGCCCGTCCACGGTGGTTGGGCCCAGGATCGGTGCATCGTCCCGGCTTGTCGGGCGATGCCCGACCCACATTTCATCGACGGACAACTCGGTGATGCCGGGCAACGCTTCCCAGGTATCGCGCAACAGGTCCAGAATGCCGCCGGCAGTCAGGTCGCTATCGAACCCTTTCTCCTCGACCGTGGCGCCGATGATCAGCGTGCCGTCGTTCCGCGGCACTAGATACACACCGGGCGCCCATACGACATGGCGTAGCAGCGGCGCCTCCGCATCCATGCGAAGCGACAGCATTTGCCCCTTCACCGGCCGGACGGGCGGGCGCAAATCGGTCGGCAATCCATCGATGTCGCGCGACCATGCGCCGGCGGCCAACACCACGACGTCGGCTGCGTGATGGATGTCGGCGTCGCCATCAGTCGCCGCCACCACGCCGCGCACCTTCTCTTGCGCGATGTCGATGGCCCGGATCGCCGTATGCGCATGGACCGTCCCGCCAGCAGCTTCGAACGCGCGCTGCAGCGCGGTGACAAGCTTGCGGTTGTCCACCTGGTGATCGCTTGGGCTGTGAATGCCCGCGGTGACGTTTGGTGAGAGAAACTGTTCGCGCTGCCGCGCCTCGATGCCTGAAAGCCAGTGGACATCGAGATCGAGGCGTTTTTGCAGATCGAAAGTGAATCGAATCGCTTCGGCATCGTCCCGGGTCAGCGCAACGATCATCGTGCCGTCGTCGCGATAATCGATCGGCATGCCGCTGGCCGCTTCCAGCTCGGCGGCGAAGGCTGGCCAGATTTCCTGTGCCTTCAGGTTTAGCTCGAGAAGCGTTTCCTCGCCGGGTTCCACTTCGGCCCGCGCGGCCAGCATGCCGGCTGCCGCCCAACTGGCGGCCTGGCCCGGTTCGCCCTGGTCGAATATGTCGACTGGACACCCGGCGGCAGCCAGACGCCATCCAATGCCAAGACCACAGACGCCAGCGCCGATGATGGCGATGCGGGGTGTCGGTCGGTTGTTGCTTTGGGCTGTCTGCAAGGACGGCTCCCTTCGCTGGCATAATCCAGATCAGGTTCAGTGGGTGTGTTCTCAGCCGGCGACTGCCGGCACCCCAGCCAAATGATTGACGGTAAGATTACAGCTTTACCGCCACTTCGTTCAAGCGCTTCGGCGCGCGGCTACTTTTTGCCGGCCGCAGCGGTGACATTCTTCAAGATGCCCGCCATTTTCTTGAACACCTTCTCGGGTTTCTTTACCCCGTGGCGCTTCGACAAATAGGCCGGGTCGTTGTAGGCGATATAGGTCTTGCCGTCCTTCGCCTTATAGATGAGCGCTTTCAGCGGCAGGTCGAGGCCCATCTGCTGATTTTTCATCATCAACGGCGTGCCGAGCTTCGGATTGCCGAAAATGAGCAGGACGGTCGGACGCAACTCCTTGCCGACTTTCTTCGCGCCTGCGGCGTGATTTACGCGGGCGAACACCGTGGCGCCCTTGCTCTTCAGGATCGAGGCCATCTTGTCGGCGGTGGCCTTGACGCTGTTGGCGCTGGACACGCGAATGATTCCAGCGTCACCCGCCACGGCCGATGTGCCGTAGGACGCCGCCAATACAATGCCGAGGCTGAGGACGAAGGTCAGGATCGATCGCTTGTTCATTAATCTACTCTCCATAATGGAACGTCATTATTCGAAATTCATTCGCGCCAGTGAATGCGAGGGTTGCCTAACTGCACGGGATGCTCCAAATCCGTGAGGGCACCCCGCCGTGGCGCGAACGCTGGTATATCGCGGCCGGTGCATCATGGTAGAGCTTTTCGGCCGAGTCGACTCCGGAGTCGGTATTTTTACGGGAGTATGAGAATGGAACTGGATCGACGCATTCACGAATTCTGGTTCGGTGCGCCGGGTTCGCCGGAACACGGCAATAAACGTGAAGCCTGGTTCAAGGCCGACGATGCGTTCGACACGGAAATCCGGGCGTCGTTCCTGGACGATTTCGAGGCGGCGGCGCGAGGCGACCTCGACGCGATGGCGGATCAATCCACCGGCGCGCTGGCTCTGATCATTCTCCTCGATCAATTTCCGCGCAACATGTTCCGGGGATCGGCGCGCGCCTTCGCGACCGACCCCAAGGCCTTGGCGATTGCCGAATCGACGGTGGCACGAGGCTTGGACCAGTCGCTGTCGATCATCGAGCGCACGTTCGTCTATCTGCCGTACGAACATAGCGAACGATTGGAAGATCAGGACAGGTCGGTTGCGCTTTACGAGGCCCTCGGTGATGCGGACTCGCTCGACTATGCCGAGCAGCATCGCGTCATCGTTCAGCGGTTTGGACGGTTTCCGCATCGCAACGCGCTCCTTGGCCGCGACTCTACACCGGAGGAATCGGCGTTTCTGCAACAGCCGGGGTCGTCCTTCGGCAGCGAAACGCCGAAACCCGGTTAGGGGCCGAGCGGTGTCCCGGCGGATCAGTCGATGAAGGATCGCAGCCACTTTCGAATGCCACTGACGGTCGCCTTGTCCGCGTCCGGGGTTCCGATGCGGGACAGGTCGGGCTCGGGTACCGGTGGGATGCCGGCCAGTAGTTCCTGCCGTTTCGGCGTAGCACCCTCCAGACGGTAGGCGGAGGTAATGTAGTCCCGCCAGATCTTTGCCGGCAGGTCGCCGCCGGTAACCCGTTCCATCGGCGCGTTGTCGTCATTGCCGAGCCAGATGCCGACGATTATGTCGGCGGTGAAACCGATGAACCAGGCATCGCGATAATCCTGCGTCGTGCCGGTCTTGCCGGCGACCGGGGCCGATAACCGTGCCGCCTTGCCGGTGCCCTGGTCTACGGTATTGACCAGCAGGTCGATAATCTCGTCCCGTTTCCATGGCAGCGTTGCCCGCGATCGCGGGGTTTTGATCACGCGGTGCTTATAGAGCTGCCGGCCCGTGCCGCGGATCGCCCGCACCCCAAAGGGCGAGATTTTTTTCACGTCGGCCGCCATCGCGGCATAGGCCGCCGTCATTTCCATCAAGGTGACCTCGGACGTGCCAAGCGCCAAACTCGGATGCGCCTTCAGCGATGACCGAATTCCCAGACTGCGTGCCACACCGATAACGCGGCCACGGCCGACTTTCTCGGTCAACTGCACGGCCACCGAATTGATCGAATCGGCGAAGGCGGTACGCAAAGTGACTTCGCCCCGGTATTTGCCGCCGTAATTCTGCGGGGTCCAGTTGTCCACCTGCAGCGGCTGGTCGGTCATCACCGTGTCCGGTGTCAGACCCGCGTCGAAGGCGGCGAGGTAGATGAACAGCTTGAACAAGGAGCCGGGTTGCCGCCGCGCCTGGGTCGCCCGGTTGAACTGACTCGCGCCGTAATCCTTGCCGCCAACCATGGCGAGCACTTCGCCATCATGCGACAACACGATCATGCCGCCCTGGGTGACGTTTCGCTTGGGCCCCTCGGTTTCGAGCCAGTGGCGCAGCGTTCCTTCGGCGAGTTTCTGCAGGCCCAGATGCATTGTGGTTTCGACCGTAAGGTCGGCTGAGAACGGTCCCAGTACCGCCCGGGTTTCCGCCGCGATCCAATCGGCGAAATACTGACTGCCTTTTGAGATTTGCGTGTTTGGATTTACGGCGAGCGTGATCTCATCGACCCGCGCCGCGTCGGCAGCCGGGTTGTCGATGAAATCGGCCTCGACCATCGATTTGAGCACGAGGCGCGCCCGTGTCCGCGCCGCTTGCAGGTTGCGGGTCGGCGCAAGGTGGGATGGTGCCCGGATCAAACCCGCCATCATCGCGGATTCGGCCAGGGTTAGGCTGCGCGCCGACTTGTTGAAGTACCGGTGCGCGGCGCCGTCGATGCCGTAGGCGCCGGCCCCGAGATAGACCTTGTTGAGGTAGCGGACGAGGATCTCATCCTTGCTCAGGCTGTTCTCGAGCCATAGGGCCAGGATCACTTCCTGGATCTTTCGCCTGAACGTCCGTTCCCGCGACAGGAACATCATTTTCGCAAGCTGCTGCGTGATCGTGCTGCCGCCCTGTCGCACCTCGCCGGCCAGCATGTTGACCACTGCCGCCCGTCCCATACCGATCGGGTCGACCCCGAAATGGCGGTAGAAGCGGCGATCCTCGATCGCCAACACGGCCTGAGCCAGGTGGCGCGGAATGTCATCCAGGGACAGGATTTCGGCGTCGAAGTGGCCGCGCATCGCGAAAATCTCATCGTCCCGCGACAGTAGAGTGATCGAGGCCTGAGACTCCGGCGCTCCGAAATCGTCGGACAGGGGCAGGGTGTAGGCGAAATACGCGAGGGTGGAGAGCCCGGCGACGGCAAGGAGCAACACGGAGAAGGCGGCTAAACGGAACCGGCGGGCCCAGCGCGACGCGTCCGGTTTCAAGCGTTGCGTCCTGCGCTTGCCCCGGAGCCGCGCGCGGCTCAAGGAAAGCGCCAAACCTCGGCGCTGCTTACTCAACCAATTCATTAGCCTGCGACCCTCCACACATGGTCTCGGCTCTGTTCCGCGGACCGTGGTCCGGCGGAGTCAGAGCCGAGTGTCACCCCATGTGCCCCTAGTCGGGCATGGTTCCCCGATGGCGCACAGTCGCGCAGGAATACGTCACTATCGGGACGGCATCGTGGCCAAATTGTGCCGGTCAAAAACACGTTTAGCGGCAGGCGTTTACGTTAATTAGGACGGTGCCGGCGGCGCCGGTCTCCGGATCTTCGGGCCGAGCCGCTGTAAGACGTCCCGTGCATCATAGGCTTGCGCCTTGTCGGCCGGTTTGTCGCCCCGAAACAGCAGGATCGTCGCGGTCGCTTCGTACTCGGTGATCGGCCGCGTTGTTCCGGTCACGAAACCGGGTCCAGCACTATGGCTGAGGCCGAAGCGGTTGTGGCGGCTCCGGAAGTGTCCGAATGTCGTGTAGTTGGACAGGTACCGCGTCGACTTGTCGGTATCGCGGTCCGTCAGTTCGAAATGGTCGTATCCCCGCGTCCGGGTTAGTTCGGCGGCCCGGTACAGAAGATAGTTTTCCACGGTTTCCTTCGCGGTCACCGTGTTGCCGGTGAAGGTCACCCGATAGCGGTTGTCCTCGATCTGTTGTTCCGTATAGCCGTAACGATCAGCCAGCGGCGCATACGGGGTTGGCGACGCGCAACCCGCCAACAGCAGGAAAGTACCAACCAGGACCGTCACTCGATGCATCGGTATCTCCTCCGGATTGCGCATCTTCACTCAATATGAGGGCTGGACCGGTGGATGGCTAGGCACGCGCGATCAAATTTCGGCGAAACGCCGTGGGTGACGGTTAAATTTTGACCCGTCGACCGGAGCTTCCTACACTTGGCCTACGCCCTGCCCTTATCTACGATCCTCATCAGACCGTATCCGACGAAAAATCACGCGGAGGTGATATGAGCGATTCTGTGTCCGACCACGACACGTTCGACCCTGTTACGTTGGAGATATTCTGGAGCCGACTGATCTCCATCGCCGACGAGTCGGCGGCCGCGTTGTTGCGCACGTCTTTCTCGACCATCGTGCGGGAATCCAACGATTTTGGCACAGTCCTGATGGATGCGAACGGCGATTCGTTGTCTGAAAATACCGGGGGAATTCCGTCTTTCTCGGGCATCCTGCCGCGTACGCTGAAACATTTCCTCGCGAAATATCCGAAGGAAACATGGAAGCCGGGCGACTGTGTGATCACCAACGATCCGTGGCTGGCGACGGGCCATCTGCCGGATATCACCGTGGCCATGCCGATCTTTCATAACGGAACCCTAGTCGGATTTTCCGGATCGATCGCGCATTCGCCCGATATCGGCGGGTCGCTGTGGTCGGCGGATTGCAACGAGTTGTTCGAGGAAGGCCTCCGCATTCTGCCGATCAAATTCCTCAAGGAAGGCGAGCCGAACGAGGACGTCATCGAGATGATCCTTGGCAATGTCCGGCTGCCGGATCAGGTGCTCGGCGACCTAAATGCCCAGGTGACGGCCAACCAGGTCTGTGGCCGCCGGTTGAACGAGTTTCTCGATGATTCGCAACTTTCGGATTTGAGCGGATTGTCCCGTACCCTGCAGGGGCGGGCGGAGACCGCGATGCGTAACGCGATCGAGGAGGTGCCCGACGGGGTCTACCGGGCAACGCTGGACGCGGACGGTTTCGATGAGGACGAAACGCATATTGAATGCGCCGTGACGGTCGAAGGGTCGGACCTGACCATCGACTACACTGGGACATCGAAACAGATCGATCGCGGCCTCAACACCGTGATGAATTACACCTATGCCTACTCGGCCTACCCGATCAAATGCGCGCTCGACCCGTATACGCCGCGCAACGAAGGGTCATATCGTCCGGTTAAGGTCACGGCGCCCGAGGGCACGATCCTCAACCCGCGCTATCCGGCGCCCTGCAATGCGCGCCAGTTGACCGGACATCTCCTGGCCGGGGTGATTTACAAGGCGTTGGCGCAGGCGATCCCCGACCAAGTGATCGCGGATAGCGGCAGCGCACCGTCGATGCGCGCTGTATTCAGCGGTACCGACCGTCAGGACAACCGGTTCTCGCAAATCCTGTTCGCGAGCGGCGGTGTCGGCGCGTGTCCGCACAAGGACGGATTGTCGACGACCGCCTTCCCGACGAATTCGGGCGCCGGCAGCATCGAAGCGTTCGAAAGCGTGTCGCCGCTGATCGTCTGGCGCAAGGAATTCCGCACGGACTCCGGTGGTGCCGGCGAATTTCGTGGTGGCTTGGGCCAGGAGTGCGAGATCGAGGTGCGGTCGCGGGAACCGTTGCGGCTGTCGCTGTTGTCGGACCGCTGGCGTCATCCGGCGACTGGGATTCTGGGCGGTCAGGACGGCGCGACAAGCGAGATCAGTTTCAGCGATGGGACGATTCCGCATCAGAAATCACGAACGTCGATCGGCGCCGGGATGCGTCTACATATGCGATATGCCGGTGGTGGCGGTTATGGCAACCCCGCGAAACGCGACCGGGACCTGGTTCGAGAAGACGTACGCAACGGCTATATCTCGGCCGAGGCGGCGCGGCGCGACTACGGGCTCGATTGAGCGCGGCATGGTGGGAAGAGGATAAAGCGCTATGGAAAAAAGATTGCGCATTGGCGTCGATGTCGGCGGCACCTTTACAGATTTTGTGCTGGTCGATGAAGAACGCGACCTGATTTATACCGGCAAGTGCCTGACCACGTCCGACGATCCAAGCGTTGCGATCATCGATGGTATCGAGCGCCTGCAGCGCGAATCCGAGACTGCGGCGGCGGCGGTGCACAGCCTGGTGCACGGTACGACACTGGTCACCAATACGATCATCGAACGGACCGGCGCCAAGGTTGGCCTGATCACCACCAAAGGCGTGCGCGATACGCTCGAGATGGGGCGGGAGATTCGCTATGACCTTTACGACCTGTTCCTGGAGGCGCCACCGACGCTTGTCCCGCGGTACCTTCGCCGCGAAGTGCCGGAGCGGGTTTCGCCGGACGGTGAGGTGCTGGCGCCTTTCGATGCCGACGCCTTCCGCACCGTGGCGCGCGAGCTGATCGAAGACGAGAAGGTCGATGCCCTGGCGGTGTGTTTCATGCACTCCTATCGCAATCCCGATCACGAACGGCAGGCGAAGTCGATCCTGTCCGAGGAATTCGCGGATGTGCCGGTGACGATTTCTTCAGAGGTCGCTCCCGAAATCCGCGAGTTCGAGCGCAGCAGTACGGCCTGCGCGAATGCTTATGTCCAGCCGTTGATGCAGAATTATCTCGACCGGCTCGACCGAAATCTGCGCGAGCTGGGGTATTCCGGCACGCTCTATGTCATGTTGTCGGGCGGCGGGATCACGACCGTGCGGTCGGCTCAGGATTTCCCGATCCGGTTGATCGAGTCCGGTCCGGCGGCCGGCGCGATGGCCGCGTCCTACTACAGCGGATTGACCGGCAGCGATAACCTGATCTCCTTCGACATGGGCGGCACCACGGCGAAGATGTGCCTGATCGACGGCGGCCGTCCCGATCGCAAACACGATTTCGAAGCAGGACGCGTCCGGCGATTTCACAAAGGCTCCGGCCTGCCCCTGAAAGTCTCGGTGGTCGACATGATCGAGATCGGCGCAGGTGGCGGCAGTTTGGCCAATGTGGATCAGATGGGGCTGCTGAAAGTCGGCCCGCGCAGCGCGGGATCAAAACCCGGCCCGGTGTGTTACGGCCTCGGCGGTGTCGATCCGGCGGTGACCGATGCAGACCTGTTCTTGGGCTATCTCAATCCCGACTATTTCCTCGGCGGTGAGATGCAGTTGGATATGGACATGGTCGAACGCGCAATCGCCGACCGGGTCGCTAAGCCGTTGGGCCTGACCACGCTCGAAGGGGCGGTCGGAATCCACAATATCGTCAATGAGAATATGGCGGCGGCGACGCGGATGCATCTGGCCGAGAAAGGTCGCGATCCGCGGCGCTATGAAATGATCGCCTTCGGCGGGGCCGGTCCGGTCCATGCCTATGGGCTGGCGCGCCTGCTTAAGCTGAAACGCCTTATCGTGCCGCTTGGCGCCGGCGTGACCTCGGCCCTTGGATTCCTGGTCGCGGCGCCGGCGATCGACTATGTCCGCAGTTACGTTGCCCGGCTGGAGCAGATCGAGTGGGCCCATCTCAACAATCTGTTTGCCGAGATGGAAGACGAGGCCCGGGCCTTGCTGGTCGAGACCGGCGCCCGTCCCGAGGACATCACAATGACGCGCACGGCGGAAATGCGCCATGTGGGACAGGGCTTTGAAATCTCCGTTCCCATTCCGAATGAGGATCTAGGAGATGACACCGTGTCGGCAATGCGGGACGCGTTCTTCACCGTCTATCGCCAATTGTTCGAACGCACGGTCGAGGAGATGCCGATCGAGGCGATGAGTTGGCGCTTGGCGGCGACCGCGCCGGTTCCTAACATCGCGTTGAATTTCGGCGGCCAGCCGATTGGTACCGGGGAGGCGCTGAAGGGTCAGCGCGACGTTTATTTCCCGGAAACGGGATTCGCCCCGTGCGACGTCTATGACCGCTATGCGTTAAGCCCCGGCGACACGTTCGAGGGCCCGGCGGTTGTGGAGGAACGGGAATCGACAACCGTTATCGGGCCCGGTGCGAAGATCACCGTCGACGAATCGCTTAACCTTTTGTGTGACTTGCCCTGAGTTAGCCGCGTCAATTTGCGCCGTTGTCCTGGCCGCGTCTCTATCCGACCTTGGGTCAGGGATTGCGGTTGCACGTCCCTTTTTCTCCAAGATTCTAGGATCGGTGGCATGACAGTATCGGTAGTTTCGAATTTTCGCCCTGTTGCATTGGTACTGCTCGCGGTAGGCCTCATTTCCGCGCTCGCGTTGAGTGGCGTGGCACTGGCCGATGGCGCGAAGGTTAAGGTCATGGACCCGTGGGTCCGCTCGGCGCCGCCGGCGATGAAGATGCATGCCGCGTATCTTGTCGTAATGAACCCGACCGGCAAGGCGGTCGATCTGGTCGGCGTCGCGAGCCCACAATACAAAATGGCCGAGCTTCATCTCTCCAAGGTCGAAAACGGGATTGCGACCATGGTCAAGCAGGATCAGATTTCGGTGCCCGCCAAGGGCAAGCTCATCTTTGCGCCTGGAAGTTTCCACGTCATGCTGATGCATCCGCGAAAGCCGATAAGGACCGGCGACACCGTCGATATCACCTTGAAGTTCTCGGATGGATCGGCCTTGGCGGTCAAAGCCCCAGTCCAGAAGACGCAGGGAATGCCGAAAAAGATGCACCATGGTGGCCACAAGATGAATTAGTCGGCCGGCTCGGTCGTGCCGCTTAGTTTTTTGCCTTCGTCTTCGCCCAGGTATCGCGCAAGGCGATGGTACGGTTGAAGATCAACTGGGACGATGTGGAATCTAGGTCGGCGGCGAAGTATCCCAGCCGTTCGAATTGGAACGTTTGCCCGTTCGAGGCAGATAGGCTTGGTTCAAGGCGGCAGTCGCTCAGCACTTCCAGTGACTCGGGGTTCAGGTCTTCGAGGAAGGATCGTTCCGCGCCCGGGCTCGGGTCCGCGAAGAGGTGATCGTAGATCCGTACCTCCGCCGTGGCCGCCGTTTCCGCCGCGACCCAGTGGATCGTGCCTTTGACCTTGCGGCCGTCGGGGGCATTGCCGCCGCGGGTTTCGGGATCGTAGGTGCAGCGCAGCTCAATGACATTGCCGTCCGCATCCTTGATCGTTTCCTGGCAGGTCACGAAATACGCGAACCGCAACCGGACTTCGCGGCCGGGCCCCAGCCGGAAAAATTTTCGCGGCGGGTCCTCCATGAAGTCGTCCCGCTCGATGTAAATCTCGCGCGCGAAGGGGACCTTGCGGGTACTGCTGTCCGGGTCCTGCGGTTTGTTGACCGCGTCGAGCTCTTCGGTTTGACCCTCGGGATAATTCTCGATCACGACCTTGAGTGGCCGCAGCACCGCCATCCGGCGCTCGACGTTCGCGTTGAGGTGTTCACGGATGCAATGGTCCAGCATGGCGGCTTCGACCACGCCGTCGCTTTTGGTGATGGCGAGGCGGCCGATGAAATCGCGGATCGCCTCCGCCGGCACGCCACGCCGCCGCAGGCCTGACACCGTTGGCATCCGAGGGTCGTCCCAGCCTGCGACATGGCCGTCGTCGACAAGCTGCGCGAGATTCCGTTTCGACAACACGGTGTGGGTGATGTTGAGACGTGAGAACTCGTACTGCCGGGGTTGGGCCGGAACCGGCAAGTTCTCGATGAACCATTCGTACAGCGGCCGATGGTCGGAGAATTCCAACGTGCAGAGGGAATGTGTCACGCCCTCGATCGCGTCCGATTGGCCATGGGCGAAGTCGTAGGTCGGATAAATGCACCAATTGGTTCCCGTGCGCGGATGTGGCGCGTGCAGAATGCGGTACAGCGCGGGATCGCGCAGGTTCATGTTGCCCGACGCCATGTCGATGCGGGCGCGCAGGATGCGGGCGCCGTCGGGAAATTCGCCGGCGCGCATCCGCCGGAACAGGTCGAGGTTCTCTTCTACCGACCGGTCCCGGTGCGGGCTGTTGCGGCCCGGCTCCGTCAGTGTGCCGCGGTATTCGCGCATTTCCTCGGCCGACAGGTCGTCCACATAGGCCTTGCCGGCCTCGATCAGATGTTCCGCCCACGCGTAGAGCTGTTCGAAATAATCTGAGGCATGATGCAGATCGTCGCCCCAATCGAAGCCCAGCCAGCGCACGTCGGTTTGGATGGCATCGATGAATTCCTGTTCCTCGCGGGCTGGATTGGTGTCGTCGAAGCGCAGGTTGCAGCGCCCGCCGAACTCACCGGCGATCCCGAAATTCAGGCAAATCGACTTGGCGTGGCCGATATGCAGATAGCCATTCGGCTCCGGCGGAAACCGCGTGACGACGGCTTTGTGCCGACCCGACCGCAGGTCTTCGCGGATCGTGTCGCGGATAAAATCCCGGTTGCCGTCTTCGATGTCGGCGTCGGCGTCGCTCATAACCATCTTGCTCCGGTGCGATTGCCGGCGACCCGTCGCGGATGCCGGTCCGTGGCGGCATTCTCTGCCAGAAAACGAGGGCTGCGCCAAGCGGTATGCGCGCCACAGGTCGTGGATTCGGGTAGTCGTTCCCGCTCAGTCGTCGCCGCCGGCCGTCGCCGTGGCCAATCCATCCTGTAGATCTGCGGTGCTGCGGCCCGCGTCGCGCGCGGCGGGATCGCCGTATCCGCCCCCGCCGGGGGTGTGGATGACGAGACGTTCGCCGGCTTCGATTCGTTGAGTTCCCTTGCCTTTCAGGCGTTTTCCGGATTTCAGGAACACGCCGCCGTTGTCTCCGTTTTGCCCGCCGTTGCGGCCACGGGCGGGGTGATCGATCCGGTCGAAGGCGGCCAACATTTCGAAATCCCTGTCGATTGCGCTTTCGATCTCCAGTACTTGCCCCAGCCCGCCGCGGAATTCGCCGGGACCGCCGGAGTCTGGACGGAACTCCTTGCGCCAGAAGATTACCGGCGCGACCGATTCGTTAATTTCGACCGGCGTCCCCTTGACGCCGCTGGGATAGGCGGTGGCCGACAGTCCGTCCTTGTTCGGTCGTGCGCCGGTGCCGCCGTTGGTGACCGCGGTGACGGCGAACAGCGTGCTCTCATTGCTGCCCCGGTCGGTCTCGCCGCGGAAGGTGAGGTTCCACAAACAGGATGCCCCCTCGGCGGGTACCAGGTCGGGGGCCACCTGCTGTAGGCAGCCGAACACCACGTCCGGCAGCATCTGGCCGATCACATGGCGCGTGCACACGGCGGCCGGATACGGCGCGTTCAGGATCGATCCTTCCGGTGCCGTCACCGTGAAGGGTGACAAGGAACCGGCGTTGTTCGGTATCTTGGGCGATACTATGCAGCCGAGGCCGAAGCTGGTGTAGGCGGTGGTATAGGCCGACGGGACGTTCACGCCGTAGCGCGACATCGGCGAGGTGCCGTCATAGTCGACGGAGATGCCGGTGTCGTCGATCGTCAGCGCGGCGACCAGGTCGAGCGGCCCGTCGTAGCCGTCGATCCGCATGCTGTTGCGATAGATGCCGTTGGGTAGTTTCGCGATCTCCGCAATCACCGCATCCCGCGACGACGTACAGATGTAGTCGGCCAGAACGTCCAGCGAATCCAGTTCGAACTCGTCCATCATCTCGACCAGACGGGTGCAGCCGATGTCGTTACAGGCGGCCAGCGAATAGACGTCGCCTTCGGACTCGACCGGCTGGCGGGTGTTGGCACGCACCATCGCCAGCAAGGTCTCGTTCATTACGCCCCGTTCGGCGAGTTTCAGCATCGGGATATAGATGCCTTCCATATGCACGTCGGTGCCGTCCGGTCCGGTGCCGATGCCGCCGATGTCGGTCAGATGCGACGTGCAGGAGAACAGCGCGACCAGCTCGCCCTTGCTGAAGCACGGCGTGGTCAGCACGAAATCGTTGAGATGACCGGTCCCCATCCACGGATCGTTGGTGATGTAGATGTCGCCTTCGGCCATCGTGTCGAGCGGGAAGTGCCGGATGAAATGATGTACCGATTCCGCCATGGAGTTGACGTGACCGGGCGTGCCGGTTACCGCCTGCGCCAGCATCCGGCCTTGCCGGTCGAACACGCCGGCCGACAGGTCGCCGCATTCGCGCACGATCGGGCTGAACGCGGTGCGGATCAGTGTTTGTGCCTGTTCCTCGACCACCGCGATCAGCCGGTTCCACATGACCTGCATGCGGATGGTATCCATCGCGCTGTTGCCGCTCATGCCGCTGTCTCCTTCTTCCGGTGCAGGATCAGGTAGCCGTTCGCCGCGATGGTCGCATCGAACCGGCTGTTTAGAAAGGTGGATGTTTCGTCTTCCGCGACAATGGCGGGGCCGTTGATCGTCATCCCCGGGGCTAGGTCGGGGCGGCGGTAGAGCGGGATTTCGATTTCCTGGTCCGCTTCCGCGTCGAACAGCCGCCGCATCGCCGCCGGTGGCGGGGCGTCGCAGGGTTCGCTGTCGCCGAAAGGTTCAGGCGCCTCCGTAGTCGTGGCCAGGGTAAGACCCCAGGTCAGGACTTCGACTTCGGCGGTGGGAATCGTCCGCCGGTAGAGCGCTTCGTATTGCCGGTCGAACTCCGCCTGCAGGGTTTCCGTATCGGCGTCGGTCAGCGGCCGGTTCGGCAGCGGCACGACGATTTCGTGTCCTTGCCCGACATATCGCATATAGGCGATGCGCTGTTCCGTGGTGTCCGCGGCCGGGGCCGCGGCGTCTACGACGGCGGCCGCTTCGGCCTGCATTTCATCGATGATCGTATTGACCTGTGCGGGGTCGAACTGCCGCAGCCGCATGTTCCGGCTGCGCACTACCTCGTAGGCAACCGGCGCGGTCAGGAAGCCGACCGCCGATCCGACGCCCGCGTTGGTGGGCACGACGATGGTATCGATGCCAAGCTTGTCCGCCAGGCGCGCAGCGTGCAACGGGGCCGCGCCGCCGAAGGCGACGATCGAATGGTCGGCGGCGACCCGGCCCTGTTCCACGGCATGGACGCGGGCGGCATTCGCCATCGTCTCATCGACCATTTCGGTGATGCCGTAGGCGGCCATCGACGGGGCCAGGGCGAGCGGTTCGCCAACATCCCGTTTAATCGTCGCTTCCGAACGGTCGGGGGCGAGGGTCAGCTTGCCGCCGGCGAAATGTTCGGGATCGATCCGGCCGAGCAGAATATCCGCGTCGGTGATCGTCGGCCGGTCTCCGCCACGGTCGTAGGCCGCCGGGCCGGGATCGGCGCCCGCGCTGTCGGGGCCGATGGTGATCCGGTTGAGCGCGTCGAGCCGTGCGATCGAGCCGCCACCGGCGCCGATCTCCACCATCTCGATGACCGGGATGCGGAGCGGCAGGCCGCTGCCTTTGAGGAACCGGGCGGCGCGGTCCACCTCGAACTCGCGCGCCTTGTGCGGTTGGTGATCTTCGATCAGGCAGATCTTCGCCGTCGTGCCGCCCATGTCGAAGGAGATGACTTTGTCCAACCCGGCTTCCGCCGCTGCCTGGCAGGCGAGAATCGCACCGCCTGCGGGGCCGGATTCGACCAGGCGGATCGGAAAGCGCTGCGCCGTTTCCAGCGTCGTCAGCCCGCCGCCGGATGTCATCAGCAAGACCGGGCACTGGAACTTTTGCCCGGTGAGCCGGTCGCGCATGCGGCCGAGATAGCGCGCCATCGCCGGCCGGACATAGGCGTTTGCCGCCGTCGTGGTCAGCCGCTCGTATTCGCGGACCTCGGGGCAGACCTCGCTGGAGATAGAGATCGAGATAGCGGGCAGCGCGTCGGCGATCAGGTCGCGCGTGCGGCGTTCGTGGTCCGGGTTGGCATAGGCGTGGAGGAACCCGATCGCGATACTCTCGGTGCCCAGTTCCGTGATGGCGGGGATCAACGCCGTCACGGCTTGCTCGTCGAGCGGCAGCAAGGCCGTGCCGTGCACGTCGACGCGTTCCGGGACGGTCAGCCGGCGTGCGCGCGGCACCAGCGGCACGGGTTTTTCGATTTGAATATCGTATTGATCGTAGCGGCTCTCGTATCCAATTTCGAGAACGTCGCGGAACCCTTCGGTCGTGATCAGGGTCGTGACAGCACCCTTGCGCTCCAGGATGGCGTTGGTGGCCAGCGTGGTTCCATGGATGACCAAGCCGATCGCGGCGGGGTCGGTGCCTGTATCGCGCAGAACCGTCTCGATACCGGCCATCACGCCCTGCTCTGGCGCATCGGGGGTGGTCAGGACCTTGGCGGTCGCCAGGTCATGCCCGAGATCGAGAACGACATCGGTGAAGGTGCCACCGATATCGATTGCAAGCCGGGGCGCGGGACTGTCTTTCGTCATCGGGGAACCGTTCCTGAATCGCCTGGCGGCGGTTGGGTCGTTCATGTGTCTTGGAGAAATACCCGGCAAATGCAGCGGCATCCCGGGACGTCAGGCCGTATCATTAACCGCTTGGTGGCGTTGCGCAATAGCACTGCGTAACCCTGCCGCAGCGTGTGCCAACAGAAGGCGTGCATAGGGGACACGGTCGAGTATCATAGTGTGACGGAACACAATCCAAAATTGACATCCAGGGAGGAACCCGTCGCATGGATTTAGGCATAGCGGGAAAACGCGCGCTTGTATTGGGCGCCAGCAAAGGGCTCGGCTACGCGGTTGCACATGCGCTGGCGAGCGAAGGCGTGTCGGTGGCGGTCAGTAGTTCGAGCATGGACCGCGCCGCGGAGGCGGCCGAGAAGATCGGCACGGAAACCGGATCGAAGACGGTGCCGCTGGTCGGCGACGTATCGTCATCCGACAATATGGATTCTCTGGCGGATGAAGCTGTCGCGGCGCTGGGCGGTGTGGATATCCTGGTGAACAACCATGGTGGTCCGCCGCTTGGGTTCGCCCGCGATCTCGAAGAAGCTGTGCTCGTCGAGCAGTTCCAGAAAATGGTGGTCAGCATCATTCACATCACCAGCCGGTTGGTGCCGGCCATGGTCGAGCAGAAATGGGGCCGGGTTCTAACGATCGGGTCGTCCGGCAATGTGGAGCCGCTGCACAACATGGTGCTGTCGAACACGCTGCGCGGTGCCGTCGTCAACTATACCAAGACGCTGGCGAATGAGGTGGCCAAGGACGGGGTGACGGTGAATATCGTGGCACCCGGCACGATCCTGACCGACCGGTCGCGCGGATCGGCGGAAACCAATGCCAAGCGGCTTGGAATCACGCCCGAAGAGGTTCTGGCGGATCGGGTCAAAGGCATCCCGGCAGGCCGGTTCGGTGATCCGAAGGAATTCGGCGCCGTCGCTGCTTTCCTGTGCGGCCAGAACTCGGGCTATTGCACCGGCAGCATCTGGCGCGTCGACGGCGGACGCATCAAGACCATCGTTTGAACCGCGGCTGCTGCGTTCTATCTTTAACGGCTCATTGAAAATCGGCGGGCGCCGCATCGCGTGGCCGCGCGCCGCTGAGAGGGAGAGAATTACCCGTGATCGATCTATACACCTGGACCACCCCGAACGGCCGCAAGGTTTCCATCGCCCTGGAAGAGCTGGAGCTTCCGTATACCGCGCATGCGATCAATATCGGCGAGGACGAGCAATTTGCCCCGGACTTTCTGAAGATCGCGCCGAACAACAAAATTCCCGCGATCGTCGACAACGATAACGGCACGGCGATGATGGAATCGGGCGCGATCCTGCTCTATCTCGCGAAGAAGGCGGGCAAGCTGCTCCCGAGCGATGAAAAAGCGCGCTGGTCGGCGATCGAATGGCTGATGTGGCAGATGGGCGGCGTCGGCCCGATGTGCGGACAGGTGCATCACTTCGTGCGCTTTAATCAGGGCAAGAGCGCCTATGCGGAGGAACGTTTCCTCAACGAGGCGAAACGGCTTTACGGCGTGATGGACAAGCGGTTGGCCGACCACGAATTTCTCGCGGGCGAGTATTCGGTTGCCGATATCGCCACCTGGCCGTGGATTTCCCGCTTCGAGTGGCAGACCATCGACCTTAACGATTTTCCCAACGTGAAGCGCTGGTACACCGATATCGCCAACCGGCCCGCGGTGCAGCGCGGCTACGACGTGCCGAAGAAGGTCGGCGACATTCCGATGCCCTAGGGGCTGATGCCGTAGGAATCTCTAAGGGGTAACGGGCGTTAGCCGTTCTTTTCCTGCCAGGCGTCGACGAAGCTCTGCATCGAGTCCGGCTGCGTCTCGTGGTTCAAGGGGGACGGCGGGATCATGACCCAAGGTTGGGCGCTGCGCGTCCAGACGCTGCCGACGGGTTTCAGCCAGCTCGTATCGTCGAGGGTTCCGGCCTTGATCGACAGCGCGCCGGGGTGTCGCTGTGGTGCGTTGTAGAGGCGCGTGCCGCAGGCGCCGCAGAAATAGGCGATCTTCGCATTGCCGCTATCCGCAACCGTGTGCCATTCCT
This sequence comes from Alphaproteobacteria bacterium, assembly GCA_021774335.1. Lineage (GTDB taxonomy): Bacteria > Pseudomonadota > Alphaproteobacteria > UBA8366 > UBA8366 > JAJFJD01. Next base: position 249,829 of record JAJFJD010000046.1, on the reverse strand, counting down.
GTGGCGTTCCCGCCGTGATCTTCAGCGCATCGCTGTGAATCCGGAAGGTCATGCCGAAGGCGCTGGCGGATTGTTTCTGGCAATCCGTGCAGTGACAGGCATACAGGGTGATCGGCTTCTCGGTGATCTCGTAGCGGATGGCGCCACATTGGCAGCCGCCGGTATAGGGAGGTTCCATGCTTCCTCGAACGACGATTATCGGTTGAACGCCATTAGACCCATCCGCCGAGATCAGGGCAATTCGGCGGCGGTGTCTACCCGGTTAGCGCGTCCAGGATACGGCTATAGACCCCATCGGCTTTGTCTTTCCGCACCCAGCGCAGCACCGTGACGAGATCGTGGTCCGGATCGATCCAGACCACGTTGAACCCGGCACCGGCCAGGAAGAAGCTGCTGGTCGGCGCGCTCGGTCCGCGCTCCCGCGGGCCGTTCAGCCAGAACATATAGCCGTAGTTCGGATTATGCGGGCAGGGATCCAGCGCCTTTGCGATGAAGTCTTCCGATAGCAACTGCGTGCCGTCCCAGTTACCGCGGCGCTGCATCAGGAGTCCGACCCTAGCGTGGTCGAAAGTATTGATGAACAGACCGCCGCCCCAATGGCCGCCGCCCGACACCGACTGCATCTTTTGTCCGTCAATCGTGATCCAGGAATTCTCGTAGCCGTGCCATTCCCAGGTGTCTGAGGCGCCAATCGGATCCATGATGTATTCGCGCAGCACGTCGGGCAACGGCCGCTTCCACACATTCAACAGCGCAAGGCTCGCCATGTTCACCCGCACGTCGTTGTATTCCCAATGCGTGCCGGATTTCTTCATCTCGCGCTTAGTGCCCTTGAGGTCGCTGTGGCGGTGATGGTCCAGCCAGTCCGGTTTGCCCCACAGCTCGCCGCTCCATTCGCTCGTCTGTTGGAACAGCATGTGCCAGGTGATGTCGCGATTTTGCGGTGAGTCGAAACAACCGTTATCGACCAGCTCGCGGACCGGCGCCTGGAGGTCCGGGATGAGGCCCCGGTCATAGGCGAGTCCGAAGCAGATCGCGAGATAGCTCTTGGTCGCGCTGAACGTCATGTCGGCGCGGTCCGTCGTGCCCCATTCGGTGACGATGCGGCCGCCGCGAAGGACGATCCCGCTCTGCTCGCCACGTTCCTTGAGCGGCCCGATATTCTCGTTATAGGGCGCCGGCTCATGCATCATGTCCGCCACCGGCCGGCCGAGGTCGCGTGTCCAGAGCGTTTCGACAGAGCGGGCGTAGTCGACCGCTTCGGTCAGCTTGCCGGCGTCGAAGCCTGCGTCCTGCGGCGTCGCCCGGTCCCAATCGGCGCCTGCCGGTGGGATATAGAGCGTGTCGGTCCGGTCGAGCATGAAGTGTCCTCCCGTGAAAAGATCAGGGTCGTTGGGCGTCGGCATAGTCATGGTTTGGCCCGGCATCGACAATTTCGCGCATGAGTTTTCGGATGATGGCCCGCTCGAAATCGTCGAAATCCCTCGCGACGACGATGAAGGCGTTCTTACCGGCGATGACGTTCTTGCGGTAGTAGCGTTCGATGTCGTCGGGCGGCAGTCCGGAATACTGGCGGTCCCGGTCGTTGACGATCGGCAGGCCGTTGATGGTGATCTTGCGTTTGATGGCTTCGGCCTGCATCTGCGCCAGCGGCGGTCCGTGGTTGTTGCGCCCATCGCCGGAAACATCGATGACGCGGCGTTTGCTTTTATAGGGATTGTTGTCCAGCAAAGTCATGGCGTAGCCGATCGCCGAACTGATCGACGTAAAGTGCCCGTCAAGTATCGGAGCGGATTTCAGCCGCTCGCCGATCGCAACGGCGCTCGCCTCATCGGAAACGGTAATCCAATCGATGAGCAGCTTCTGAGTGTTCACATCCGCCCACTCGAAATAAGCTATCGCGATCTTGCCGTGCTTGCCCTTCTGGATCGCATGCAGGATGCCGGGATCCTTGATCGCGGCGATATATCCCTCTCGCTGCAGTTTGACCTCTTCGTTGTCGATGCTCTCGGAGGAGTCGACGGCCAACACCAGCGCGAGATCGACAGCTTCGGCGAATGCCGTGGAGACCGGACCCAACGCCAGCAGGCCAAGAAGAAGAAACCGAATCCCTATCGACCCGGTCCGCCGCATCACGCGGCTACGGACTTGAGCGTCACCGCCTCGTCGTCGTCGTAGATATGGCACTCGACGAAGGCGCCGTCTTCGCGCGGAATTTGTCGTGGCGCGCGGATGCCGCAGGCGTCGGTGGCGTGCGGGCATCGCGGATGGAATGTGCAGCCTGATGGCGGATCGATCGGGTTGGGAAACTCGATACCCAACTGGGAATCCGGAATGCCAAGGCGCGGTTCGGGCGTCAGCACCGACGCCAGCAGGGCATGCGTGTACGGATGCTCGGCTGTCGTGAACAGGGCGTCGGTTTCCCGCTCTTCCACGATCCGGCCGAGATACATCACCGCGACGCGGGTCGCGATATGCTCGACCACCGCCAGATTATGGCTGATCAGCACGTAGGTCAGGCCGAGTTCCTCGCGCAGGTCCATCAGCAGATTGAGGATCTGCGATTGCACGGATACATCGAGCGCCGACGTCGGTTCGTCGCAGATGACCAACTCGGGCCGCATGATCAGCGCGCGAGCGATTGCCACGCGCTGCCGTTGCCCGCCGGAGAGCTGGTTCGGATAGTTGGTGACATAGCGTTTCGGCAGGCCGACCAAGTCCATGATTGCTTCGAGCATACCCTGCCGTTCTTCCGGCGCGCCGATGTTATGCACGCGCAGCGGCAGCGAAATGATATCCCCGATGGTCTTGCGCGGGTTCAGGGACGAATACGGGTCCTGGAAGATCGGTTGGACGCGCCGGGCCAGTTCCAGCCGCGGGATGCTCGACACCGGTTGGCCGTTCAGCAGGATCGTGCCGCTTGAGGCGGGCAACAGGCCCAATAGCATCAGGGCCAGGGTGGATTTGCCGCAACCGGATTCACCGACCAGCGCCAGGACATCGCCCTTTTCCACATTGAGCGACACGCCGTTGACGGCCATCAGCGTTTGTTTCTTGCTGAACAACCCCGAGCCGACGGTGAACTGCCGGCTGACGTCGTTGGATTGGAGTAACGGCGCGGTCATTGTGCCGCCTCCATGGCCGTGGCCTGTCGGGCCGATTCTTCCGGGCTCAGCAGGCAGCGATAGGCCCGCTGCTCGTCGAGCGAACGCAGGTCGACCGGACCGGCCATGCAGTCGCTAAAGGCATGCGGGCAGCGGTCGCGGAAATGACAGCCCTGGATATCGCCGATCATGCTCGGCACCATGCCGGGAATTGAGCCAAGATGCGTGCCGCGCTTGGTCTTGCCGGGGATCGGGATGCAGGTCAGTAGCCCGCGCGTGTATGGGTGCAGCGGGTTTTCGAAAACCTGTTCGACGGTGCCCTGTTCGACGACCTGTCCCGCATACATCACCGCGACGCGGTCGGCGACGCGGGCGACGATGCCCAGGTCATGCGTGATCAGGATCAGCGCCATGTCGAACTCGCGCTGCAGTTCCGCCAGCAACAGCAGGATCTGCGCTTGGATGGTGACGTCGAGCGCCGTGGTCGGTTCGTCGGCGATGATCAGGTCCGGACCGCACATTAGTGTCATGGCGATCATGACGCGTTGGCGTAGGCCACCGGACAGTTGATGTGGATACTGCGAGAGTCGCCGCCCGGCACCGGTGATCCCGACCTTCTCCAGCAGATAGATCGCCCGGTCGCGCGCTTCCTGGCGGTTGACCTTGCGATGCTGCAGCATGATCTCTTCCATCTGATTGCCGATGGTGAAGGACGGGTTCAGGCTGGTCATCGGTTCCTGAAAGATCATGCCGATCCGGTTGCCGCGCAACGACGCCATTTCCCGATGCGACGCCCGCAGAAGGTCGTCTCCATCGAAGAAGATACCGTCACCGGTCCGTATGGATTTTTTCGGCAGCAGGTTCATCAGGGCGAGCGAGGTCAACGATTTGCCGCAGCCCGACTCGCCGACGATGCAGAGCGTCTCGCCTTTATCGACATGGAAATTCATGCGCTGCACCGGATGCAGTATCCCGGTGGCGAGTGGAATATCGACGCTGAGGTTCTTAACTTGCAGAAGCGCGCTCAATTGCGGTTCTCCGGTGCGAGAATGTCGCGCGCGCCGTCGCCCAGCAGGTTGATGGCGAGCACGAGCAGGAAGATTGCGAAGCCAGGCAGCATCACGAGATACGGGTCGAACAGCATGTAATCCTTACCCTCCGAGACCATGAGTCCCCAGGATGGCGTCGGCGGTTGCACGCCAAGCCCCAGGAAGGAGAGCGCCGCTTCGAGCAAGATCGAATGGGCAATCTCGAAGGTGGCGATCACCAGCAAACTGCCAAGCACGTTCGGCATGATTTCGGAGAAGATGATGCGCCGTGTCGAACAGCCGATGGCGTTCGCCGCCCGGATATAGTCGAGATTCCTGACCTGCATCGTGGCGCTGCGCATGACCACGGTGAAGCGGTCCCATAGCAGAAATCCGAGAACGAGGATTACCGTGTTAAGCGATCCACCAACCACGGCGACCAGGGCCAGCGCGACCATGATGACCGGCAAAGTCAAGCGGGTGGTTAGCAGGAAGGTGATGACCATGTCGACGCGGCCGCCGAAATATCCGGCGCAGATGCCCATCACCGTGCCCAGCACGCCGGAAATCATCATCGCGCTAAAGCCGATGATGAGCGAAACCCGTGCGCCATAGATCAGCCGGCTGACATAGTCGCGGCCCATCATGTCGGTGCCGAGCGGGTAGGTCCAACTGCCGGCATCGTTCCAGACCGGCGGCAACAAGCGGCGGTCCAAATCCTGTCCCAGCGGATCATGTGGCGCCAGGATCGGTGCGAAGAATGCCATGATGACCAAGATGATCAGAATAATCGCGGCCACCATGAAACTGCGGTGGCCGATCACGCGTCGGGTGAACATGGTGAAGGCGTCGGGCTGCATGATGCTCTCGACGCTGGGAATACTGCCATCAACGATCGGCATCGCGCCGAGGCCTTTGGCGACCAGTTTGGATTCCGATGGGGGCATCTACGGTATCTCCTATGTCACGCGTAGGCGTGGATCAAGCCACGCGTTGACCAGATCGCCGAGCAACACGAGTATGATGTAGAAGCACGCGACCAACAGCAGCACGGCCTGGACGACCGGGAAATCGTTCCGCGAGATCGACTCCCATGCCAGATGGCCGATGCCCTGGATCTGAAAGACGGTTTCTGTGACGACTGATCCGCCGAGCATGTTGCCGAACTGAACCGACGACAAGGCGACCACTGGGATGATTGCATTGCGCAGCGCATGCTTGAACAGGATGATGAAGGTCGGTAGTCCTTTGGCGTGCGCAGTCCGGATGTAGTCGGAGTTGAGCACTTCCAGCATTCCGGTTCGGGTTAGGCGCATGACAGCCGGGGTTGAGTAATAGCCGAGCGAGATGGCCGGCAGGATGAAATGGGCTAAAGTCTCGTTGCCGGATATCGGCAACCATCTGAGGAACAGGCCGAAAACGAACATCAGCATCAGGGCGAACCAAAACCCTGGTAGCGCCTGTCCAAACACCGCAATGGTCAAGGCTAATCGATCGATCCAGCTGTCGGGCCGCAATGCGGCGATTACCCCCATGGGGATGGCGAGACCCATTGCGAACAGGACGCCAAGACCCGCCAGGGTCAGCGTGTTCGGCAGCCGGTCCTTGATCAGGGAGGTGACTTCCTCGGGATAGAACATCGATTCGCCGAGGTCGCCCTGAATCCCGGCGCCGAGCCAGTCGAGATACTGGAGATAGTAGGCCTTGTTCAATCCGTATTGTTCACGGATCAACTCGATGTCCGTGGCGCTGGCGTCTTCGCCCGCGATCATCGTCGCCAGGTCACCGGATAGCCGCAGTAGCGAAAACGCGATCACGGATACAGTGAACGCGACAAGCGCCGCGACGAACAGGCGCTTGGCCATGAAATTCAGCATCCGGCTCCCCTATTTTCCAGAAATAAAATGCCGCCGGACCGGTCCCATGACTGGGACCGGTCCGGCCGCTATTACGCGCTTACTTCCACTTCGCGTTCCAGAACCGAGGAATTTCGTCGGCACTGGGCGTGAAGTCCAATTGGTCGATATAGGCGTAGTTGTAGACCCAGGAGAACATGGGCGCCCAATAGGCTTGTTCGGCGATCCGCTCGAAGGCCTTGGCGTAGACTTTCTTACGGACTTCCTGATCGGTCGTATTGCCCTGGTTCAGCAGGTCGATGACCATCTTGTCCTGCGCCTGGTCGTCAGAACTCCCTTGGAACCAGTTGCCGGCGATCGCGGTGATGTCGTTGATCGACGAAGATCCCCAGGTGCCGAGGGCTATTTCGATGCCTTTCTTACGGCGCATTTCCCGATAGGCGCCTGCCTTCAGGTAGGTCAGCTTCGCCTTGATGCCGACGCGGCGGAGCTGGCCGATGATCGCCTCGGCGATCGGCCGGTCACGATAGGCGACGAAGTTGGTCGTAAAGCCCTTCTCGAAACCTGCTTCCTTGAGAAGCTGTTTCGCTTTCTTCGGGTCGTAGTTGTAGCGCTTCACGTTTGTGTCGATGCAACCGAACTGCGTCGGAAAGCAGGCCGCATGGATGATGCGCGAAGCTTCGCCCATCAATGCCTTGCGAATCTTGTCCCGGTCGATCGCATAGTTAATGGCTTGGCGGACCTTGACGTTGGTCATCGGATGGTCGCCGGCCTTGCCCGACGCGCCCATCAGCAGGAAGCCGACGCGCATGGTCTCGCCCTGCGTTACCTGGAAGCCCTTGCGTCCGTCCAAACGCTTCGCCAGATCGGGCGGCACCCGCCAAATCCATTCTGCGCCGCCGGACAGCAATTCGGCCAATTGTGTGCCGCGTTCTTCGATCCGCCGGAACACGAGTTTACCGATGGTCGGTGTCTTCGGCCCGCCCTTCATGTATTTGTCGTTCTTCTCGAGGACGAACCGCTTGCCGTATGTGACTTCCGTCACCTTGTACGGACCGGTGCCGACCGGCTTCGTGGCCATGCCCTTCGGTCCGGCCTTACCGTAATACTCGTTGGGGTACATCACGACGACGGATGCAAAATACTGCATCGCGGCTGGGAAGGGATATTTGAGCTTGGCCCGCACCTTGTACTGGCTGACCTTCTCTCCGCCCGCGATGAACTTGGTCCGGCTCAGCGCCTTCACCTTGTTCTTTTTGTCGGCGAGATAGTTGAGCGTGAAGACCACGTCGTCGGCGTCGAATTTCTCGCCGTTGTGGAAAACCACGTCCTTGCGCAGGTCGAATTCGATCGTTGTGGCGTCGATCCATTTATATCCCGTCGCCAGGCTGGGCCGGAACTTGCCGGTCTTGGGATCGATTTCCATCAGCGCGTCCCAAACATGGCGGCCGATGATCAGGCCTTCGCGCAACGTGTTGTAATACATGTCGATGTTGTCTGGCTCGCTGTTCGACAGCCAGGTCAGCGTGTCGTCGCTTTTGCCGGCCAGCGCGGTCGACGTCGATAAGGCCAAAGACGCCGCCATTGCGGCGGGAATGGCCAAGTGTTTCATTTTCATGCCGAATAACTCCCTGTGGGGGTTCACCAGGTACGTTGCTCAAGCGGGGGCGGAAACGATGCGTTCTTGTATTATTGGGTGCTTCAAATCGCGGCACCGGCCTCGTTCGTCGTCCAAGCTGAACACGAGAGGAAAAATGTTACACACCGTCGGTGGCACGGCACAATAAAAAAACACTTCCTTGCGGGTTGTAATCCGGCAGAATTTTTCAATAAGCGCAATATGATACGCTGTTTGTGACGATATTCGAGATCGGCGGTAGTCTAAATTTGTCGATTGATTGTCGACTGGTATCAGCGGTCTGGGACACAGGAATGGGACTGTCGACGTAGCAAGTGCGGCCAACAGCGGCACGCTGTTTGATCAGCTCGACGGCCGCGCCATTTCGCGGGAGAATGCTGTATGAGCATCACCTTATTCGAATCGTTTCGCGCGGTCTTCTATACGCCGTTCTATCTGGCCCATGCCTTGGGTGCCTATGAGGCGGAGGGTGTCTCGGTCACCTTGGGCACGAGCGCCAACCTCGGATCGGTCGCGGATCAACTTCAATCCGGCGAGGTCGACGTCTATTGGGGCGGGCCGATGCGGATCATGATGAACCACGACCGGGACCCGGACTGCGGTATCGTCGGATTTTGCGAGGCCGTGTGCCGCGACCCCTTCTTCATCATCGGTGCATCAGCGCGGCCGGACTTCGCGCTCTCCGATCTGGCGGAGCTGTCGCTGGCGAGTGTGAATGAAGTGCCAACACCCTGGATGTGCCTACAAGACGATGTGCGCCGCGCCGGGATCGAACCGTCAACGTTGTCGCGGATCGATGATCGCAGCATGCCCGAGAATGTTGCGGCGCTGCGGGCGGGAACAGTGGATGCCATCCAGGTGTTCCAGCCCTTCGCGGAAGAACTGATTGCGGATGGTGGTGGCCATCTGTGGTACGCCGCCGCGTCGCGCGGACCCTGCAGTTACACTACCTTTTATGCGTCGCGTGACACGGTGGCTCGCCGGCAGGACGAGTTGTACCGCATGACGCGGGCCATGTTCCGCACGCAGAAATGGCTTCACGCGCAGCGGCCCATCGATGTTGCGGAGGCCGTCCGGGAGTATTTCCCCGATCTCGACCTCGACACTCTTGCAGCCTGCGCTGAACGTTATCTGGCATCGGACGTTTGGGGTCGGTCGCCCCTGCTCGCCCGGGACGGCTTTGAACGGCTGCGTGCTGCGCTATTGTCCGGCGGATTGATCGCGCGAGAAATCCCCTACGAAGATTGTGTCGATCTCTCGCTCGCCGAGCGGGTCATCGCCGAAGATCCGCCTTCGATGTAAGACCGTTATCGCGGCGGAATGATCGGCAGGACGACGTGCGACGGGTGCGTCCGGTCCATATGCACCGTATTGGTGGCGATGCGGCTGCGCCGGGCCAGCCCTTCCGGCTCGCCGGTATTCGGATTGACGTCGAAATGCGGAAAGTTGCTGCTGGCGATGTCGAGGCGGATGCGGTGCCCGGCCTTGAAAAGATTGCTGCTGGGGAACGGCTCGATCTCGATTTCGTAGACGTTGCCGAGTTCCATCAGGGTTGGTGCCTCCCAGGAATCGCGGTACCGGCAGCGCAGAATGCCGTCGGTGACGTTCAGGGCGTAACCTTGCGGGTAGTCGGCGCTCGGCGGATAGACGTCGATCAGTTTCATCGTGAAGTCGGTGTCCGGGCAGGTGGAGCTGATCCACAGCTTGGCCTTGATCGGCCCGGTCACTTCCGTGTCTTCGGCCAGTGGTGGTGTTTCGAAAACCAGAATATCCGGTCGTGCCGCCAAGGGCAGGTAGGGCGGGGTGCACCCGAAAAATTCCGGACCTTCGCGTTGATCGTAGCCGCCGCCTTCCATGACCGGCGCGCCCGACGTGATTGTGCCGCCGATACTCGGCACCGGATTCTTAGGGTCATGGTCATAGGATAGCGAGGCGGTCTCGGCATCCGGCGCAGCGGTGCCGAGACCGCCGGCCGCGTCGAGATAGTATTCGGTGAAGGTGGTGTCGGGGATCGGCCAATCGGCTTCCGGGCGCCACGTTCCGCCGTGATCGAGCCGGCCGTCGTTGCGGCGGCGTCCACTGCCGCCACCCATTACGAAAACCCGCACCACCGGGTCGGCGTCCGCGCCGTTGTCGACGTCGCGCAGCCAGTGGTCGAACCAGTGCAGCCGCAGCGCCAGGAAATCCTCTGCGAGTGATCCGTCGAGCGTGGCCTCGGGTCCGAAATCGATGTTCCCCGCGAAACTCAGCACCCGGTCGCCATGAGTCCAGGGACCCAGGATCAGTCGCTGCGTTCCTTTTCCGCGCGCCGAGAGGCCGATGTAGTTGTCCGTCGCGGTCCGCGGGTAAGGGTCGAACCAGCTCGACATGTGGACCATGGGGATGTCGGGGAAATCGTCGTAGAAGCCTTCGGCGTAGATGCCGGCCTGCTTCCAAGAGTCGTCGAAGGTGCCGGCGGTCCATTGTTCGAACAGGTAATCTTCGTACTCCGGCACCCAACGGAGCGGCGAATGCCCGCGCCGCCACGGCATCCGGGTGAACCAGTCGCGCATGTCTTCGGCTTCCAGCGCGGCGCGGATGACCGGGTCCTGTGCGTCCTGGCTTTCCAACGCCTGCTTGTAGGCCCAGGTCGCCTGCTTCAATTCGAACGTGCCACCCTGCCGGATGCCGCCCTGGTAGGCATTGGAGAAGCCGCCGGAATCGAGAAACATACAGGCGAGGCCCGGCGGGTTCAGGCTGGCGAGCGCGCCTTGCGTGTGTGCCGCATAGGACAGGCCCATGGTGCCGATCTTGCCATTGCACCACGATTGATCCACCAACCAGGAGAGCGTGTCATAGCCATCCGCCGCGTCGTCGAGATATTTGACGAACTCCCCCTCGGACGCATAGCGGCCGCGGCAGTCCTGATAGGCGACGACATAGCCGTGACGCACGAAATAGGCGGCGACATCTGCGCGCGGCATTGAGTCGGTATCACCGCAGCGTTTCTCGGACCGCGACGCGGCGGTCTTGTCATACGGGGTGCGTTCCAGAATGACCGGGAAGGCACCGTCGATCGCAATTCCGCCCTGCGCCGGCCGGTAAATGTCGGTGGCGAGGCGGACACCGTCGCGCGCCGTGACCATGAGGTCATGCTCAACCGCAACATCGCCGATATCTTGTTGTTCACCGGTTGAACCTGACATGCGTTCTTCCTATTTGGGCAGCGGGGGGGGAAACGGCTAGCGGGTGACGCGCCGATGGGCGTGCCGCAAGGCGGATCCAATCTCGTTCGATTATACTGTATGAAGGCGGTCCATTCGAAAACCGCCGATTAGGCCCGGGAACGTTTTATGCGGAAGATTTCATGTGCCGCGCGGTCAGACAATTCTGACGGCGCCGGGAAAAAGTTGGCTCACGCATGATATATCTGCTGATTCCCATCGGATTTGCCCTTCTCTTTGTCGGCGGTGACGCGTTGGTGCGCGGTGCTGTCGGGTTCGCGCAGCGATTTGGCGTGTCGCCGATGATGATTGGCGCGACCGTCGTCGCCTACGGCACGACGACGCCAGAGCTTTTTGTCAGCCTAGACGCGGCGTTCAAGGGGTCGCCCGGCATTGCCGTTGGCAACGTCATCGGCAGCAATATCTGTAACTTTCTGCTGATCCTGGGATGTTCCTGCCTAATATGGCCGATCTCGCTGGCGCGGGGCGCGTCGCTGAATTCGACCGGGATTATTCTAATCTTCGCGACCGCACTCATGCTGCTGCTTGCCTGGGATGGCCAGATCGCGCGGTGGCAAGGCGCGTTGATGGTCCTGCTACTGATAACGCTGACCGTGTACAATTTTCAGAAGGAACGGCGGCAGTCGACATCGACGAGCGCCTTGTCCGAAGATGCCGAGGAATTCGCCGACAAGGCGCCAAAGTCCGTGGCCAAATCCGCGCTGACATTTGGTGTCGGCTTGCTGGGCGTCATTGTCGGGGCCGATTTCCTGGTGAAAGGGGCGGTCGCCCTCGCGCGGGATGCGGGTGTGCCCGAGGAAGTCGTGGGCCTGACAGTGGTCGCGCTTGGCACGTCACTGCCCGAATTGGCGACGGCGGTGATCGCCGCATGGCGGCGGCATTCCGATGTCGCGCTCGGTACCGTCTTCGGCGCGAATATATACAATATCCTCGGGATCATGGGGATCGTCGCGACCGTGACGCCCGTGCCGATCCCGCCGCAGATGGTCGCCTTCGACCTGTGGTTCCTGTTGGGGATCACCGCCATCCTCGCCTTCTGGGTACGCCGGTTCAACGTGATGAACCGGGTGGCCGGCGCAGGCTTTCTCGTTTGCTACGGCGGTTATGTCTCCTGGCAGTATTTGGGCACCTTCTGACCCGCGAGTCCTGCCGCCCCGGCGTCAACTTGCAGAGAATCGAAAAATCGGGCACCCATGAAAGGGAAAGCGCGCGGTTTCGGCTGAACAATCGCCGATCGAGAGCAAGAGGGAAATATCTATGGGCAAGCGGATCGTCGTGGTCGGAGCAGGTGCGATCGGCGGTTACGCGGGCGGCCATATGGCGCGCGGCGGTGAGGACGTCACCCTGATCGATCCGTGGCCGGACCATGTGAACCATATGAACGAGCACGGGTTTCGGTTGGACGGCGTGACAACGCAGGAATGCTGCACTGTCCCCGTCAAGGCGATCCATCTGACGGACGTGCAGGCGTTGTCGAAAGGCGACCCGGTCGATATCGCCTTCATCTCCGTGAAATCCTACGACACCGAATGGGCGACGGCGCTGATCAAGCAGTATTTGGCGCCCGATGGCTTCGTCGTGTCGCTGCAGAACTGCATGAACGAAGAGACCGTAGCGCGGGTTGCGGGCGAGGACCGCACGGTCGGCTGTATCGCCAGCACGATCGCGGCCGAATTAATTGGACCCGGACATGTCCAGCGCAACGTGCCGCTCGGCGGCGAGTCCCATACCGTTTTCCGGGTCGGGGAGTTGCACGGGCGCATTACGCGGCGGGTGGAAGAAGTCGCCCGCCTGATGCGCCACGCCGACAGCGCCAAGGCGACAAGTAATCTCTGGGGCGAGCGTTGGACCAAGCTGACGATCAACGCGATGCGGAACGGACTGTCCGCGGCGACGGGCATGAGCGGGAAGGAACGCGATGGCGATCCCATGACGCGAGATGTCTCGATTCGGCTCGGCGCCGAATCGATCCGGGTCGGCTGGGCGCTCGGCTATCGTATCGAGAATCTCGCCGGGCTCGCGCCGGAGCGGTTCGTTGCGGCCGCCGATGGCGACGCGGCCGCGCGCGCCGATGTCGACAGTTTCATGGAGGCTGAGATCTCGAAGCGCAGCGACGACCAGCGGCCGTCGATGGGACAGGACATGCAGAAGGGCCGCCGGACCGAGATCGATCTGATCAACGGCTTCGTCGCCGCGAAAGGCGATGAGGTGGGCATCCCGACGCCGGTCAGCAAGGCGCTGGTCGCGGCGGTGAAGAAAGTCGAGCGCGGCGAGATCGTGGCAAGTCCCGAAAATGTCGCGCATATATAGAAGGTTGCGCCACAGCAGGTGGCGCGCAGACAGAATTGAGTTTTACAAAGAAGTATAAAAAATAGGAGTAGAGTTATGGCGGAGGATGCAGGTCTTACGGGAATGGCGTTTTCGGCGGTCAAGGTGGCGCCGAGGCCTCCCAAGCCGCGCGATGCCGGGCTGACCATCGTGGCGGATCGCGGTATCGGCCTGAACCGGGTCGCAGATTTGTTGGATTCGGCGGGCGCGTATGTCGACTACGCCAAGATCGCTATCGGCGCATACCGGCTTCAGACCGAGGATTTCCTGAGCCGCAAGATCGCGCTTTACCGCGACAACGATGTTCGAATGTTCTTCGCCGGTGACGTGACCGAAGCCGCTTTCCTGCAGGGAGTGTCGCGGGATTTCTACCGCGAGATCAAACGGCTCGGCGGCGACGCGGTCGAGGTCTCCAGCGCCCAGGTGGCGATGTCGCTTGACGATAAGTGTGCACTGATCCGCATGGCACAGGATGAAGGTCTGCAGGTGGTGGCCGAGGCGGGCCAAAAGGGCCATGACGACTGGACCCGCAGTCAGGGCTATGTGTTCCACCAGATGGAAGCCTATTTCAAGGCGGGTGCGTGGAAGGTTTTGATTCAGGGCGAAGGGGTGAGCGAAGGCGTCGAGGCGCGCAAGGAGGATTTGATCCTCAACATCGCGGCCAATTTTGACATCAAGGACCTTATCTTTCAGGCCAAAGATGGCGGTACGCAGGCCTGGTATGTCTCGACGCTCGGGAATGCGGCCAATCTGGATGTGGATGACGACCAGGTCATCGACGTGGAATTGATGCGCCGCAACATCCGCAAGCGCGGCGCGTTCGGACTGATCGGCAGCCTCGGCGAAGGATAACCCGGCCGTCAGTCCTTTCGCGTACCAGCATGGCGCGCGACCATGCCGTAGTTGAATAGGACGCCGAACAGGCAGAAGCCGAGTCCCGCATAATACATCACGCTATCGGTTGCGTTGCCGGCGATAACAAGGCCGAGCAACGCAACCACCGTCATGGCGACTCCCATGACCCACGCCGTTCCATCCTGCATGGCGGCATCCCTTTCGACTGTTTTGTTCAAAACGTCACACCCGGATACTCGGCTGTGGCTATTTGACCGAGAAAATGTCTATACCATTTTGCGGCGTCTTTGATCGAAATCAATGTGCACCGCAGAAACGTCGGCGAGGGTACGGCGAACGATGGCGGGGTCAACCGCCTCGTTTGGCGTGTTAGGGAAAGGGAGATTGAGGCATGGCGGTAGTGTCCAGCGTGCCCGGAACGGCTGCGCCCGTTTCCAGGGACCAAGAGGCTGTTGTTTATAACGAGGATGTCGTTCGGCTGTTTGTCATTGCGACGGCGTTCTGGGGTGTTGCGGCCTTTTCGGTTGGAGTCATTATCGCCCTGCAGCTGGCCTTTCCGGTCATGAATCTCGGCCTCGAATGGACCTCGTTCGGCCGGTTGCGTCCGGTTCATACGAGTGCTGCGATCTTCGCCTTCGGCGGCAACGCACTCTTCGCGACATCGCTCTATGTCGTGCAACGGACCTGCCGGGCGACGTTGTTCGGCGGGCCGGACGTCGCGCGTTTCCTGTTTTGGGGCTACCAGGCCTTCATCGTCATGGCCGCGCTCGGCTACGTGTTCGGCATCACACAGAGCAAGGAATATGCCGAACCGGAATGGTTCGTCGATCTGTGGCTGACGATCGTCTGGGTTGTCTACCTGGTGGTCTATGTCGGAACCATCATGCGCCGCCGGGAACCGCATATCTATGTTGCGAACTGGTTCTACCTCGCCTTCATCGTGACCATCGCGATGCTTCACGTGGTGAACAACCTTGCGGTGCCGGTTTCGCTGTTCGGGGCGAAGAGCTACATTCTCTACGCCGGTGTCCAGGACGCGCTGACGCAGTGGTGGTACGGTCATAACGCCGTCGGATTCTTCCTGACCGCGGGCTTCCTCGGGATGATGTATTACCTGATCCCGAAACAGGCCGAGCGACCGGTCTACTCCTACCGCCTGTCGATCGTTCATTTCTGGTCGCTGATCTTCTTGTACATTTGGGCCGGGCCGCATCATCTGCATTACACCGCCCTGCCCGATTGGGCGCAGACTCTCGGCATGGCGTTCTCGATCATGCTGTGGATGCCGTCTTGGGGCGGCATGATCAACGGCATCATGACGCTATCCGGCGCCTGGCATAAGCTGCGCACCGATCCGGTTCTGCGCATGCTGGTCACCTCGGTTGCCTTCTATGGTATGAGCACCTTCGAAGGACCGCTCATGTCGGTGAAGGAGGTAAACGCGCTGTCGCATTACACGGACTGGACCATCGGTCACGTGCATTCCGGCGCGCTCGGCTGGGTCGCCTTCATCAGTTTTGGCGCTTTGTACTTCCTGGTGCCGCGGCTCTGGAAGCGCGAGCGGCTCTACAGCCTCCGCCTCGTCTCCCTTCACTTTTGGGTCTCGACCATCGGCATCGTGCTGTACATCACCTCGATGTGGGTCTCGGGCATCCTGCAGGGATTGATGTGGCGGTCCTACGACAGCCTCGGCTTCCTGCAGTATTCCTTCGTCGAGACGGTCGAGGCGATGCACCCGTTCTATGTGGTTCGTGCGGGCGGCGGCATTCTCTTCCTGATCGGATCATTCATCATGATCTACAACCTCGTGCGCACGGTGCGCGGCGACCTGCGGAGCGAAAAGGCATTCGTAACGCCGCATGTCGCCGCCGCGCCGGCGGAATAGGGGGCATTGGCCATGTTCATCAAACACGAAAAAATCGAGAAGAATGTCGGGCTGATGCTGGTTCTCACGCTGATCGTGGTTGCGATCGGTGGTCTGGTCGAAATCGTGCCGCTCTATACGATTGAGAGCACGATCGAGAAGGTGAAAGGCATGCGGCCTTACACGCCGCTGGAGTTGGTCGGGCGGAACATCTACATCCGCGAAGGGTGCTACACCTGCCACTCGCAGCAGATCCGCCCTTTCCGCGATGAAGTTGAACGCTATGGCCATTACAGCATTGCGGCCGAAAGCATGTATGACCATCCGTTCCAGTGGGGTTCGAAGCGCACCGGGCCCGACCTGGCGCGGGTCGGCGGAAAGTATTCAAACGAATGGCATGCGGCGCATATGGTCGATCCGCGCTCCGTGGTGCCGGAATCGATCATGCCGGGCTATGCCTTCATGCTCAACCGGCCGGTCCGGACCGATGACATCGCGGACCACCTGAGGGCCAACCAGGCGGTCGGTGTGCCGTATACCGCCGAGATGGTCGAGAACGCCTTGGCCGACCTGCAGGCGCAGGCGAACCCCGACGCCGATACCGAGGGCCTGATGAAACGCTATCCCAAGGCCGTCGTGGGCGCCTTCGACGGCAACCCGAATAATGTGACCGAGATGGATGCCTTGATCGCGTATCTGCAGATGCTTGGGACGCTGGTTGATTTCAAGAATTACCGCACCGAAGACCTGCGGCAGTAGGGAGAAGCAACATGGATATGCAAGCCCTCGCCACTGCGCTGTATCCAATTTGGGTGCTGCTGTTTGTGGTCCTTTTCCTGGCGATTGTCGCATGGGCCTGTTGGCCGTCGCGCCGTCAGAAAGAACGTATGGACGATCACGCACAAATACCCTTCCGCGACGAAGACGAAAACGGGCAACCGTCCTAGGAGAGAAAGATGCCGACGAAACCGGAAAAAGACGCCCATACCGGGACGGAAATTCGCAGCCACGAGTGGGACGGCATTCAGGAGATGGACAATCCCCTGCCGCGCTGGTGGTTGTATGTGCTCTATGCGTCGATTCTGATAGCGGGTGTCTACGTTGTGCTTTACCCCGCAATTCCTTGGCTCACCGGTCATACGAAGGGATTGCTTGGATATACGGAACGCCAGGCGCTTGACGTCGAACTGGCGGCGCACCGCAAGTCGCAGGCCGGTTTCTTCGACCGCATAGCCGGCGCGACGCCGGCGCAGATTCGTCAGGACGCGGAATTGTTGAACTTTGCGTTGGCCGGCGGCAAGTCGGCTTTCGCCGACAATTGTGCACCCTGTCACGCCGCGGGCGGCGCGGGCCGGTCCGGTTATCCGAATCTGGCCGACGACGATTGGCTGTGGGGTGGATCGCTCGATGCAATCCAGGCGACGCTGCGCCATGGTGTACGCTGGCAGCAGGATGATGACACGCGGGCGTCCGAGATGCCGCGGTTTGTCGCCGATGAAGTTCTCACGACCGCGCAGGTCAAGGACGTGACGCAATTTGTCTTGAGCATGGTCAAACGCGCCGACGATCCGGCCGCCGCGGCGCGGGGCGAGCCGATCTATGTCGAGCAATGTGTCGCCTGTCATGGCGCCAAGGGCGAGGGCAACCAGGAACTCGGTGCGCCGCGCTTGACCAACGATATCTGGCTGTATGAAGGGTCGCCGGCCGCTGTTGCGGCGCAGATTGCCAGCCCGAAGCACGGCGTCATGCCGGCATGGGGCGGGCGTCTGGACGACTCGACGATTAAGATGCTGACCGTCTACGT
This sequence comes from Alphaproteobacteria bacterium, assembly GCA_021774335.1. Lineage (GTDB taxonomy): Bacteria > Pseudomonadota > Alphaproteobacteria > UBA8366 > UBA8366 > JAJFJD01. The sequence continues at coordinate 232,127 of JAJFJD010000046.1, read as the reverse complement.
GCATTCGTTAGGCGGCGGGCAGTAGCGACCGTCCGCGTAGCGCAAGTGAGCGATGAAGATGTCTGAAGTTCAATACGAAGACGCTGAATCGGTCCGGGAGCAGCAGAAGGATCTGCCGCTCTATGCGGCGCGGGTGAAGATTTTCCCGAAGAAGGTCGCCGGCATTGTGCGGCGCGGTAAATGGGCCGTGCTAACTCTGCTACTGAGTATCTACTATTTGGCGCCTTGGTTGCGCTGGGACCGCGGGCCGGGCGTGCCCGATCAGGCTTTCCTGATCGATATGCCGCACCGCCGGGCCTATTTCCTGTGGATCGAGATTTGGCCGCAGGAAGTCTATTACCTCGGCGGGCTGCTCTTGATCGGCGCCTTCGGATTGTTTCTGGCGACCGCTCTATTCGGTCGCGTCTGGTGCGGCTTCACCTGTCCGCAAACCGTGTGGACCGATCTGTTCATGTGGGTCGAGCGGCTGGTCGAAGGCGATCGCGCCGCGCGTATCCGTTTGGATAAAACCGGCTGGACCATCGCAAAAATTGGCAAGCGGTCGCTGAAACACACGATATGGATTGTCATCTCGGTGCTCACCGGCGGCGCCTGGATCATGTATTTCAGCGACGCGCCGACCCTGGTCGACGACATTCTGCACTGGGAGGTCGAGCCATCAGTGCTGTTCTTTGTCGGGTTGTTCGCGGGTACGACGTATCTACTGGCCGGCTTCGCCCGCGAACAGGTCTGCACCTACATGTGTCCGTGGCCGCGGTTCCAGGCGGCGATGTTCGATGAAGACTCGCTGATCGTGACCTATGAGGAATGGCGCGGCGAGCCGCGCGGCCCGCACAAGAAGGGAACGGATTGGGACGGCCGCGGCGACTGCGTCGCCTGCAATCAATGTGTCGCTGTTTGCCCCACTGGAATTGATATCCGCGACGGCAATCAACTGGAATGCATCGGTTGTGGACTCTGCATCGATGCCTGCAACGAGGTCATGCTGCGGGTCGACCGTCCGGGCAATCTCATCTCCTATGATTCGGTAAACCGGCAGAATGCGCGCGCCCAAGGGCAGACCGCGAAGTATCGCCTGATTCGTCCTCGGACAATCCTATATGCCGTGTTGCTGATGATCGTCGGCGTCGTGATCATGGCGTCGCTTTGGACGCGCCCGGTGGTTGAGATCAACGTGTTACGGGACAGGAACCCGCTCTTCGTCCGCCTGACGGACGGGTCCATCCGTAACGGCTTTACCATCAAGATTCTCAATAAGCAGCGGTCGGAACAGGGTTATGTGCTCGACATCGATGGACTGCCCGGCGAGTCGATGTCCGTCGTCGGGCAAAACACCCCTTCGACGACCGTATACTTGATCGCGACGCCGGATTCGGTGACCACATACCGCATTTATGTGCGCGTCCCACGCGACAAACTGACGTCGGGCGCGGTACCGTTCAACTTCGTCCTGTCGAAACACCCGATCGTCGAGGGTGGTGTGACGACCCGCCATGAAACGGTATTCAGAGGACCGGAAAAATGAGTGACACATCCGAAGCGAGACCATCCGATCGCTATCTGCCGTATCTGTTTTTCGTCTTTTTCGGTGTCGTCTTCTTCGCGAACGGCATGCTGGTCTACGCCGCCATGTCCAGTTGGACCGGTCTGAATGGCGAGAAACACTATATCAGAGGGCTCGCCCATAACCGGACGCTGGAAGCGGTGGCGGCGCAGCGGGCGCTGGGGTGGACCGGTTCCGTGGCACTCGAACCGGGACATGACGGCGATTCCATGCTTCGGTTCAGATTGACCGACAAGGCCTCTGCCGGCTTGGTCGGTGCGTCGGTCACGGCACGGTTCATGCGGCCGACCCATGTCGGCAATGACTTCACCGTGCGGCTTCAGGATTTGGGTGGGGGGCGGTATGTGGCGCGGGCCGAGGTGCCGTTGGCTGGGCAATGGGACGTGGACGTGGTTGCGGAGCACGATAAAGGCCGCTTCCAAGTAACCCATCGAGTTCAAGTGCCCAAATGACCGGTGTTGTCGAGAAAATCGGAATATCACCGGTTCAGGCGAAACCCGCACCGGATACCAGTCTCGATTCCTATATCCAAGAAACCGACGACGGCCACTGCGGCATGCGGCTGCTTGTGGACGGCATGCACTGCGCCGGATGCCAGAACCGCATCGAAGCCCGGCTTGAAAAAATCCGTGGCGTCGTCGAAGGTCGCGTGAACCTGACGGCGCGGCGGCTATCGTTGACCTGGCAGCCGACCCTCGTCGATGTTCGAACCATCATTGCCGACATCGAGGAACTGGGCTTTCGACTCGTTCCCTTCAATCCGGAAAAACTGGCGAGCGATTTCGACCAGACGCGCAAGCGGCTGGTCCGGGCGATGGCGGTGGCTGGATTTGCCGCGGCGAACATCATGCTGTTGTCGGTCGCCGTGTGGGCAGGCTTGGCGCAGGACATGCAACCGGTGACTCGATCTCTGATGCACTGGGTCTCGGCATTGATCGCAGTGCCGGCCGTTGCCTATGCCGGGATGCCATTTTTTGAGTCCGCCGCGGCGGCGCTGAAGGGCCGGCGCGTCAATATGGACGTGCCGATTTCTCTCGCCGTATTGCTTGCGACGTCCATGAGCCTGATCGAAACGGCGCGCGGTGCGGAGCATGTCTACTTCGACTCCGCCACCGCCCTGTTGTTCTTTCTGCTGATCGGCCGGTTTCTCGAACAGGGTGCGCGCGGCCGGGCGCGGTCGGCGGTCGAGCATCTGCTCGCGCTCAACGCGGCAGCGGTGACGGTGTTGAACGCAGACGGCACGGCGCGGCCAATCTCTCCGGAAGAGGTCAGGCCGGGCATGCGCGTGCTGGTGCCCGCGGGCGGACGCATCCCCGTTGACGGCCAGGTACTCGACGGTGTCTCCGATATCGACGGCAGCCTGATCACCGGCGAAAGCATTCCGGTCACGGTCCGGGAGGGCGGAACGGTTCATGCCGGCGCGGTTAATCTGACGGCCGCGTTGACGGTCGAGGTCGCGGCTGCCGGCAACGATACCCTGCTGGCGGAAATCGGCCGGCTGCTGGAAGCCGCGGAGCAACGCCGCGCGCGCTACGTGGACGTGGCAGCACGCATCGTTCGTGTCTATGCGCCGGTCGTTCATATCCTGGCGGCGGTGACGTTTCTCGGCTGGTTCTTCCTGGGTGCGGCGGCGTGGCAGGATGCCCTGCTCACGGCGGTTGCCGTGCTGATCGTTACCTGCCCCTGCGCGCTGGCGCTCGCGGTTCCCGTGGTTCAGGTCGTGGCGGCGAACCGGTTGTTCCGGCAGGGCATCCTTGTGAAGTCGCCGACTGCGCTCGAGCGGCTCGCCCGGATCGACACCATCGTGTTCGACAAGACCGGAACACTTACCGAGGGATTGCCCAAGCTGCTTGTTGATGGCGCCTGGACGCAGCAGGACCTCCGGACCGCTGCGTCCTTGGCGACGGTGAGCCTGCATCCATTAGCGCGGGCGTTGAGCGACATGGCACCCGCAGTGCCCGCCGCCACCGGTGTGGAGGAAGTGCCGGGCCATGGCCTGCGCCGGGTGGCGGGCGGTGGTGAATTTCGTCTTGGCCGGGGCGATTGGTGTGGGGCGACTGAATCTGCGTCCGACCTGCCGGAGCTTTGGCTTGCCCAGCCGGGGCGCGACCCAGTGCGGTTCGCCTTCATCGACACGATCCGGGATGATGCGGCCGAGACGGTACAGGCGTTGCGCAATGACGGCATGACGGTGGAGATTCTGTCCGGCGACCGTCCGGCGGCGGTTGCCCGGGTCGCCGATGCGTTGGCGATCGATCGAACAGAAGCGGGCGCGACGCCGGCGGCCAAAACGGCCCGGCTGGAAGACCTCGAACGGCAAGGACGCCGGGTCTGCATGGTCGGTGACGGCTTGAACGATGCGCCGGCGCTCGCGGCGGCCAGTGCGTCCCTATCGCCTGCAACGGCAGCGGACATCAGCCAGACTGCTTCGGATGTGGTGTTTCAAGGGCGGCATCTTGCGCCGGTCGCTGAAACACTTCGGATTGCTCGCCGCGCCGATTTCCTAGTGCGGCAGAACTTCGTGCTCGCCTTTGCCTACAACGTCGTGACCGTGCCGCTCGCCATGGCCGGATTGGTGACACCGCTGATTGCAGCGGTCGCCATGTCCACCTCGTCCATCGTGGTGATCTGCAACGCCCTTCGATTGGGCCGGATGCGCCGGTCATGAGCGGGCTTTTATATCTCATTCCGATTGCGCTGTTCCTGGGCCTTCTCGGGCTGGTCGCCTTTCTTTGGGCGATCAAGACGAACCAGTTCGAGGATCTCGACGGCGCGGCCAGCCGCATCCTGTTCGACGACGATACTGACGAGAAGTCCGACAAGAAAGACGGCGGCTAGGATTTCGGATCGGGCAATTTCTCGATCCGCATTAGGAAGACGAAAGGGGCAAGGAACACGACGATGACGGCGAGTAGCCGGAAATCGTCGAGATAGGCCAGGAATTCCGCGTGATGCGCGATCACCTGATGAAATGCGCTCAACCCTTCCGGGTCCGACAAGCTCCACCGGTCCGGCAAAGGGACATGGCGCAGGCGCTCGTTATAGAGGCTGACATTCTCGTTGAGCGCCGCTTGATTGGCTTGCTTGAAGCGCAATAGCTGACTAACCAGGAACGACACGCCGATGCTGGCGCCGATCCGCCGTGCCAGCGACAGGAAGGCGGTGCCGTCCGGGCGCAGCTCGGGCGACAGTGTCATATATGCTGCCGCGGTCGCCGTCGTCGACAGCATGCCGAAGCCGATCCCTTGCAGGCAGATCGTGAACAGTACGGTGGATTCGTCCACATCCGGCGTGAAGGTGGACATGTGCCACAAGGAGATTCCCATGATGATCAGGGCGACGAAAATGATCGGCCGCGGCCCGATACGGGCGAACAACATGCCCGAGGCCAGCGACGCGATGAAGGTCGCGATCCCGCGCGGCGACAGCAGTAAACCGGATGCGAGCACCGAATAGCCGAGCTGATTCTGCAGCATCGCCGGGAAGATGCCGAGAAAACCGAAAATCAAGACGGCCAAGGTGAAGATGTAGACCATGCCTATCGTGAAATTTCTGTTTTTGAACAGGGCCGGGTCGACGAAGGGATTGCGGGCCGTCACGATGTGGATCACGAAGACGTAAAAGGCGGCCATCGCTATTCCTGCTTCGATCACGATCTCGGTGGAAGAGAACCAGTCCAGCCGTTCACCGCGGTCGAGCATGAGCTGAAACGAGATCAAGGCGATGGCAAGCGCGAAGAAGCCGGTAAAGTCGAACTGCCGCGGCGCGCGTTCGGTCTCGCGCACGTAAATGCTGATCATCGTGAACGCGAAGATGCCAGTGGGAATGTTGATGAAAAAGACATATCGCCACGAGTAATACTCGGTGATGTAGCCTCCCAGCAGCGGCCCGATGATCAAGCCGACGAGCATTCCGATGTTGAACCAGGCCATGGCCATGCCGTGGCGCTCGCGCGGATAGATGTCGAGCAGGATCTGCTGCGACAGCGGTACCAGCGCCGCACCGAAGATGCCCTGAACGAAACGCGCCGGGACGATCTGGGAGATCGTGTTCGACAGACCGGCGAGCACCGAGGCGGCGCAGAACCCGACGACCGCGATCAGCAGTAGTCGCTTGCGGCCGATCTGCCGGCTGAGCCATCCGCTGAGCGGCGTAAAGACCGCGACGGCGATCAGGAAAGACGTGAGGACCCAGGCGATTTCGTCATGCGCAGCGGAAAAGGCGCCCATCATGCTCGGCAATGCGATTCCGGCGACGAATGTATCCATCGACTGCATGCCGGCGGCAAGGCAGACCGAAATCGTCGTCAGGGTCAGCGACTTGGGGGGCGTCGCCTCATCGGCAAGCGCGGACGTCATCGAATTTGGGTATGCCTATAGTCTGGGTTATGTCTGCCGAACCAGCGCCTCCGGCGCTGCTCCGCCGCCCGCGCTGGCGGACGAAGGGGTTTCCAACGACAAAGCTAGCCCAACATTATGGGCCGGACCAGGAAGGAAATGAGCCATGAATCGGGAATACACCAGCGATATCGCCTTTACGCCAGCGGTAAAGACGGCGCAAGAAAGGCTCGGATCACGGTCTGGCTATGCTCGCATGGAAGAAAAGGGCGGTTGGTCGGATCGCGTGACGCCTGACCTTGCGGCCTTTATCGCGGAACGGGATTCCTTCTATATGGCGACCGCAAATGCGGAGGGTCAGCCGTATATCCAGCATCGAGGCGGGCCGCCCGGCTTTCTGAAAGTAGTCGACGAGCACACGCTCGCCTTCGCCGATTTCAGCGGTAATCGGCAATATATCTCGATTGGCAACTTGTCCGAGAACGACAAGGCTTTTCTTTTCCTGATGGATTACGCGGGCCGCCGCCGCATCAAAATTTGGGGTCAAGCGCGGTTCGTTGAGGACGATCCGGATTTATTGGCGCGGTTGGCCGACGATGCCTATGACGTAGGGCCGGAACGCGCGCTTGTCTTTACGGTCGAGGCCTGGGATGTGAATTGTCCGCAGCATATCACCCCCCGCTTCACCGAACGGGAGATGGCGCCCGCCATTCGCAATTCCCTGGAAACCGCGGTGCAGCAATTCCAGGCGCGGATCGATACGCTGGAGGCGGAATTGGCGTCCGCGAAGGCCGCGCTTTCCGTGACGGGCGGTGGAACCGGCGGTTAGCGTTTGCCCCACTTGGTGTCTTCGACCGTCTGTTCCTCGATCTCGTAAAACTCGTCGAGTCCGATCAGGTCCTCGATCGCCTGCCGGGCGGCGGTGTGGTCGTCATGCGACATGCCGGCGTAGTCGCCGGTTTTCTTGACCTCTTCCAGTGCCAGTTTGGCGTGATGGAAGCTCGCCAGCAGGAAGAGTTGCGCATCGATGCTGGCGACATAGCCCATATCCTCGAGCTGTTGCACTGTATAGAGGGGGCGGCCGTCGCGGTTGCCCCGGCTCTGCACGTAGACCAGCGGAATCGTTGTTTCCTTTGGCGCCTGCGCCGCTTCCTCGTCGTTGCGCGGGAAGATCAGCCCCAGATCGGCGCCTTCCTCGGCGGCACGGTTGATGCGTTTGACGGCTTCCTCCAGCCCATCGAAACGGCAGGTATCGGACCGCGCGATGATGACGAAATCGGGGTCGAGCTTGTCACGCTCGCGGCAGGCCCAGCGGATCTTGTCCAGGAATTCCTCCATCGGCACCGCGTGCGCGACGTATTTGTGATAATGCGCGCGTTTCGGATAGAGCTGGTCCTCGATGTGGATACCCGCGACGCCCGACTGGATGAATTCGCGCACCATCCTCGTCACATGCAGCGGTTCGCCGAACCCGGCGCCTGCGTCGCAGACCGTGGGGATCGAGATCGACCGCGCCACCTGCTCGGCAGTCTCGATCTGCTCCGTCATGGTCAACAGCGGTTCGGACACGGCGCGCGAGCCACCCGTGACATAACCGCCGACATAGGCCGCGTCGAAGCCCATCGACTCCACGAGCCGTCCGCCCAACGGGTAATAGACCGCTGGCATATAGAGGCAGGATTTCTTCTTGAGCAATTTGCGCAGCGCTGTCGTCGGGCGTTCCATTGGGCTTTCGCTCCCTGTTTTTGGCGGATAGGTGCCGTGGTGGATATTTTAGACCAGCGTCAGGGTAAGGGCGAAATCGTGTTGCATTGCCGGCCGCCGCGGATACCGTATAGTAGCCGCCGGTCGGAACTCATGGCGGTCGAATGGCGCAAGACATTTCAATAGAAAAATCTCCGTTAATGGTTGAACTAGATCGCGGCGAAACCTACCGACAGGCGGCGGCATCGTCCCCGCGTGTGCTGTCCTGGTCGCGTGCGAGCATCCCCGATCCTGTGAGCTGGCAGGATGTGGCGCGGCTGAAACTGACCGAACTCTGCGGCTATGGCCGGTTCGGCGGTCCGCCCGCCATCCTGCACCAGACCGACCTGGAACCGGTCGTCGGGTATTGCCATCGCGGGGTCTGCCTCCGCGTTCGCCATGGTCACGATATCGTCCTGCGGTTGGTTTGGCGCGACGGACGGGAGAAAGCCATGGGCCCGGCGGTCATTTGCCTGCAAGGCGGTGACCTGGCCCCAGGCGTGTCCTGGGGCGAAGGAGCGGGCGCCGCCGAGACGGCTGCGATTGCACAGGGAGCGGATTTTGCTCGCCAAGCCGCGGACCACGGATATCTGGCGGTTTGCGTCGCCCCGCTGGGTTGTGCCGCCGCGGCCTCCTCAGAATCGGGCGAAGAATCTTTGGCGAAAGCATTGTTGCTGGGCCGGTCGCCGGCTGGTGAATATGCGTCCGACGTGGCTTCGACGCTCAACTGGATGCTCGACGGCGAGAGCCGCTTTCAGATCGATCCGAACCGGGTCGCTGTTGCGGGGTGGGGGACCGGTGGCTTCGCGGCTATCGTTGCGATGGCGCTCGACCCTCGTCTCAGCAGAGGCATCCTGGTGAATTCGTTGGAACGGTTGCGGTCGCGAGCCATGCAGAACACCGTCGACCTTTCCGTCGCGGTTCCCGGAATTCTTCGGTGGCTGGATGTCGATGACGTCTTGTGTCTGTGCGCGCCGAGATCGGTACTTGCCGCTGTGACCCGCGACTGCGATGCGGAGCGGCGGGCGGAAATGACCGCGGTGCTGCAGACCGGCGGCCGCTTCTACGATCGCATCGAAACGCCGAATCATCTTGATCGGACCCTGCATGATTGGACCCCGGGAGATGCCATGCCGGTCGTGTGGGGAAGCGGCTGAGCCGTACTCCCTGGCTGGCATCCGCCGGGGAACAGGTGCATTAATCTTTCGTTAACCCAATCAAGACAAACTACGCGTGTGGCGCCGGCGTTGTCGGGCCGGGAATCGGGGCATTCTTCCAAAACCAAATAGAAATAGGTAAAAAATAGATACAACCAGAATAATTTGTTAATTTATATAAAAATTTACTTAAATTGAGAAAACAAACAAAATAATAACCTAGTAATTAATCAGAAAAGATTGTATTGTTTTGCGGGATTTATGGGGGCGGCGATGAATCAGGGGAGTAAACGTCAAGAGATTGACGTGAACTATTTGGCAATGTCAGATGACCTGCAGATAATCAACGCTGCGCTGTCCGGGTCCGGGGACGTTATCTATTCCTGGGATCTTGTCGGCGATACCATTGCCTGGGTTGGCAATACTTCGGATATGTTCGGAATCAGCAGCTCGGACGCGGTTGCAACAGGCGACGCGTATCACGAGCGGATCAACCCGGACGACCTCAAGATCAGGCTGAAAGGCCTTTCCAAACATTTCACCAGCCGTAATGCGTTCGATTGCGAATATCGCGTTCGTAACGAGAAGGGTGGTTTCTGCTGGGTGCACGAACGCGCGACCGCGGACTTTTCAGAAGCGGGACAGCCGGTTCGTCTCAATGGCATCCTGCGTGTGGTCACCGGCCGCAAGCAGCATGAAATCCTTCTGGAACAGCGGGCCAACTATGACGAGCTGACCGGTCTCTATAATAAGTCGCGGCTGCGCGAAGCGGTGGACCATGCCTTGGCCTATGCCGACCGGTATGACGTCTCGGGCGGCTTCCTGTCCGTCGGCATCGACAAAATGTCGATGATGAACGAGGCCTATGGCCGCGAGACTGCGGATGCAGTCATCGTCGGGGTGGCGCAGCGGTTGGAAGAATGCATGCGCGCGACCGACGTGCTCGGACGGATCGGTGGCGATACTTTCGGCATAGTGCTGGGCAACGCCGACGAGCTTGGTATTGCCGCGGCAGCGGAGAAGATTCTCAACGTCTTCCGGCAGAATGCCATCCAAACCCCTGTCGGACCGATCCACATCACCGTGTCGATCGGCGGCGCCGGGTTCCCGGGCCTCATTCAGACAGCGCATGACCTGATGGCGAGCGCCGAAGGCGCTATGCGGGATGCAAAGCGGCTCGGCCGCAACTGCTTCGCCTATTTCGAAATGTCCGACGACCAGCGCCAGCGCCAGCGCGAATACATGGTGGTTGGCGAGCAATTGGTCCGCGCACTTCAGGAAGAGCGTGTGGTGTTCGCCTATCAGCCGGTGGTCGACAGTAAGACCACCGAGATTGCTTATTACGAAACGTTGATTCGCATGATCGACGAAGGCGGGGAGATCATCGCGGCGGGCGCGTTCGTGCCGATCGCCGAACGCCTCGGCCTAATGCGTCAGCTCGACCGGCGGACACTGGAAATGGTCATTGCCGACTTGAACAGTAATCCGGATATTACGCTGGCCTTGAACATTTCGAGCCTGACGGCGAGCGACCGGTCATGGCTTCGTGCCCTGGTCAGCGCGGTCAAGGGCAAGCCGGATATCGCCAAGCGCTTGATCATCGAGATCACGGAAACCGCAGCCCTGCATGACTTCGAGGACTCCGCCCGCTTCGTAGCCGCGGTGCGCGATCTTGGGTGTCAGGTTGCCCTCGACGACTTCGGGTCGGGCTATACCTCGTTCCGCCATCTGAAATCGCTGACGGTCGATGTCGTGAAGATCGACGGATCCTTCGTGATGGACGTGTCGGAAAACCCGGACAACCTGCTGTTCATCCGGACACTGCTGAACCTTGCCGACGGCTTCGGCATGAAGACCGTCGCGGAATGCGTACAAAGTTCGGAAGACGCCGATATACTGAAGAAGGAAGGCGTCGGGTTTCTACAGGGCTATTACTACGGGCGGCCGCAGCTTGGCCGGCCGAATGGCCCCAGTCCGGAACCGCGTGCCCATACCGAAATCCTCAGCGCCGAAAGCAAGGCGCCGGCAAAGGGCACGACGAACACTACGGTAGCCGTTGGCGGCTGACCTCACTGTCCGGATTTCTTTGCCATACTGTTGAGTTGCTGCTGTAGGGCGTTGAGCTTTTCCTGCAGGTCGGCGACGGTGTCGTCCTCCTCGGGTGATGCCGTGTCGGGCTGCTCGGCCCCCGTTGCCGATCCGGGCGAATTTCCCATCGGCGAGAACATCTTCATCGCTTGTTCGAAGATCGCCATGTTCTGTTTGCCCATCTCCTCGAGCGAGCTGAAGGGGAACATACCGCCCACGCCGCCCACGCCGCCCATGCCACCCATCGCGTCCTGCACATAGCTTTGCATGCGTTCCTGATTTTCCGAGAACATCTTCATGGAATGCTCAAGATAACTGGGCAGCAGCATCCGTTGCATGTTATCGCCATAGAAGCTGATGACCTGCCGCAGGAAGCTGATCGGCAGCAGGTTGTCGCCCTTGCCTTCTTCCTCGACGATGATCTGGGTCAGGACCGACCGCGTGATATCATCGCCTGATTTCGCGTCGACCACGACGAATTCCACCCCGTCCTTCACCATTTGGCAAAGGTGGTCGAGCGTGACATAGCTGCTCGTCGCCGTGTTGTACAAACGCCGGTTGGCGTATTTCTTGATCGTAACCGGTGCGGTGTCGTCGCGGTTTTTGCCAGCCATGGGTATCTTCCCGTGTTGCCTCGCGCGCTTCGGCGATTTGGCATAATCGTCAGAGTATATCGCAGCGCATGATAGCGAAAGTTATAAGAATATCCGTTAATTTGGCATTACCTTTTTTGCAGTGCGAAGAGACGGAGGCGACGCTGGAAAAGCGCGATTTCTGCTCCTATAGTGACGGGATGGCCGACACGCCCGACCTAGACGACCTGGCGAAACGCTATCTGGACCTGTGGCAAGAGCAGTTGCGCGCCATGGCGTCCGATCCGGAAACGGTTGCGTCGGTCAGCCGTCTTTTCGCGACCATGGCAGGTGCTGCAGGTGCGAATGAAAAATCCGGCGCGACTGGTGGGATGCCGCCAATGCCGGCCAATCCGATGGCTTGGATGACCGGGCTTGGTATGATGCCACCCCAAGCCGCAAGCGGAGGAGCCAATCCTTTTGACAGCGTCTTCGCCCAATTCGTCCAAAATGCCGCACAGGGCCCGGGTGGGTCCGCGCCCGCTGGCGCTCCATCTGATGGCGGCCGCGACGAGCTACACGAGCTCAAACGCCGCATTGCCGCTCTTGAAGAACGGCTTGATGCAGTGGAGTCCGGCGCTGGCGGACGCAGCAAATCCGCTGCAAAAAAATCTCGAAAGCGTAAGTCCTGACGCACTCGCCGTTGCGGTAGAGGCAGTCGCCCGCCAACGTCTCGGCGCGTTCCTCGATGGCGTTGAGCGCTACCGCAATCATCCTTATCGACGGCGCGTTGAAACGCCGCCGACCGTTTGGACGTCCGGGACCACCCGTTTGTTCGACTATGGTGTGGGCAATGGTGGTTTGCCGGTTTTGCTCGTGCCCTCTCTGGTGAACCGCGCCTATATCCTCGATCTCTACGAGGATCGCAGTTTCGCCCGCTGGATGGCCGACCAAGGGCTGTGGCCATTCCTGCTGGATTGGGACACGCCCGGCGATGCCGAGCGGCAATTTGGCTTGACCGACTATATTCTCCGCCTGGAATTGGCCTTAGCCGCGGTGGCCGACCTCACGGCGGCGCGCCCCGCGGTATTGGGATATTGCATGGGCGGGTTGCTGGCGCTTGCGCTGGCGCAGCGCGACCCTGCCGCAATTGCTGGGCTCGTGTTGTTGGCGACGCCGTGGGACTTCCAAGCGGATCGTCCGGCGCAGGCCGCCGGCGTGGCGGGAATTGGCGCCGCCGCCGAGGGCATCATGACCGCGCTCGGCGAACTTCCGGTCGACATTCTGCAAATGCTGTTCGCCGGTCTCGACCCGGTCTTGGCTGAACGGAAATTCAGCGCCTTTGCTGCGCTCGATCCGGACTCCGACAAGGCACGGGAATTCGTCGTGCTTGAAGATTGGGTCAATGATGGCGTACCGCTCGCCGCCCCGGTCGCACGCGAATGCCTTGGCGGATGGTATGGAGAAAACGCCCCGGCTGCGGGAGCTTGGCGCGTTGACGATACGGTGGTCGATCCGGCGGCGGTGACCTGTCCGGTGCTCGCCGTCATCCCGGCGGAAGACCGTATCGTGCCGGCGGCATCGGCCTTGGCGCTAAGCGAAGCCTTGCCGGATGTCCGGACGATGCGGGTCGATGCCGGACATATTGGCATGATGGTCAGCCACGATATCGACCGTCAACTTTGGCCGGAAATTTCGGACTGGCTGGCACGATTGTCATAAACGACGACTACGTTGCCGAACGGCGGGAATGCGCGCAGAATGGCTAGAAAGCTGCTTGTTGATGCGGCTGGGCATGCGTATAGTGCGGTTTATTGTGCAGTGCAGCATAAATCGAGATCAAAGGATTCGGCTGCGCGTGAATTGTTGGCCATAGCGATGGCGATAGGGAGAATCAATCCATGACCAATGTTGTTATTGCGAGTGCGGTACGGACGCCGGTCGGCGCGTTCGGCGGCGGTTTGAGTTCCGTTCCTGCATCCTATTTGGGCGCGGCGGCCATTCGCGAAGCGCTGGCGCGGGCGAAAGTCGAGGGCGGCGAAGTGGACGAGGCGGTGTTGGGTCAGATTCTGACCGCGGGCACCGGCCAGAACGCGGCGCGTCAGGCGGCCGTCGAAGCCGGCATTCCGGTCGAGAAGACGGCATATCAGATCAATCAGCTTTGCGGCTCTGGATTACGGACCGTTGCGCTCGGCATGCAGGCGATCCAGTTGGGCGACGCTAAAATTGTCGTTGCGGGTGGTCAGGAAAGCATGAGCCAGGCACCCCACTGCGCGCATTTGCGCGACGGCCAGAAGATGGGCGATCTGAAGTTCATCGACACCATGATCAAGGACGGTCTGTGGGACGCCTTCAACGGGTATCACATGGGCAACACCGCGGAGAATGTCGCCGAAAAATGGCAGATCACCCGCGAGGAACAGGATGAGTTTGCGGCGAACAGCCAGGCTAAGGCCGGCGCTGCCATGGAAGCTGGTCGGTTCAAGGACGAGATCGTCCCGGTGACGATCAAGACCCGCAAGGGTGAAATCGTCGTCGATACCGATGAGCACCCCAAGCCCGGCACGACGGCGGAGAAGCTGTCCGGCCTGCGTCCTGCATTTGCCAAGGACGGCACGGTGACCGCCGGCAATGCGTCGGGCATCAACGACGGTGCGGGCGCGACGGTTCTGATGACCGCCGACGAAGCGGAACGCCGCGGCATCACGCCGATGGCGCGGATCGTGTCATGGGCGACGGCGGGCGTCGACCCAGCCATCATGGGTTCCGGGCCGATTCCGGCGAGCCGGGCGGCGCTTGAAAAGGCCGGCTGGACGACCGATGATCTGGATCTGGTCGAAGCCAACGAGGCATTCGCGGCGCAGGCTTGCGCGGTGAACAAGGACCTCGGTTGGGATACGTCGATGGTCAATGTGAATGGCGGCGCCATCGCGCTCGGCCATCCGATCGGCGCATCCGGCACACGGGTTCTCGTGACCCTGCTGTATGAGATGGCCAAGCGCGACGCCAAGAAGGGTTTGGCGACCTTGTGCATCGGCGGCGGCATGGGCATCGCCATGTGCCTGGAGCGCGACTAAACGGGATTGCGGCGATATGCCGGGCGGCTGGATTTTAGCGGTCCGCCCGGCCCGCCGCGACGGTTTTGGTTACGGTGTAGCGACAACACGCGCATGAACGCGGGCTGCACGCGGAAATTCGACGTAAAGCGGACTAGGGAGTATCTGCAATGGCACGAGTGGCATTGGTCACCGGCGGGACGCGCGGCATCGGAGAAGCGATTTCCATCGCCTTGAAGGACGTGGGCTGCACCGTCGCTGCAAGTTACGCGGGCAACGACGCGGCCGCGAAGGAGTTTAACGACCGTACCGGGATCGCGGTGTACAAGTTCGATGTCGGCGACTTCGACGCCTGCGCAGGTGCGGCCGATACGATTGCGGCGGAGGTCGGACCGGTCGATATTCTCGTCAACAATGCGGGCATTACCCGCGATGCGACCTTTCACCGGATGTCGCCGGAAAAATGGCGGCAGGTGATCACGACCAATCTCGACAGCGTCTTCAATGTGACGCGTAATGTCTACGAAGGCATGCGTGAACGCGGCTTCGGGCGGATCATCAATATCTCGTCGATCAACGCGCAAAAGGGTCAGTTCGGTCAGACCAACTATTCGGCGGCCAAGGCGGGCATGATCGGCTTCACCAAGGCATTGGCGCAGGAATGCGCGTCAAAGGGCATCACCGTGAACTGCGTCGCCCCGGGTTATATCGGGACCGAGATGGTGCGCGCCGTCCCCGAGGAAGTGCTGAACACCAAGATCATCCCGCAGATTCCGGTCGGCCGTTTGGGCGAGCCGGAAGAGGTGGCGCGCTGTGTGGTGTTCCTGGCGTCTGATGATGCGGGATTCGTGACAGGCTCTACCCTGACGGCAAACGGCGGCCAGTACTTCACCTAGTCGTTATTTAGGGCGGTGCAACGGGCCACTGCCGACACGCGGCTTGCGCCCGGCCGGCGGGTATCGCGGGTCGAAATAACCCGGGCTCGATGGATGCCCGGGTGCCACCAGCGATTCGAGAAATTTTTCATCCTCGGCGGTGAAGGCATAGTCCAACGCCTGCACATAGCTGTTCCATTGCGCCAATGTGCGCGGCCCGGCGATAACGCCGGTGATCAAGGCATTGTTCAGGACCCATTGGACGGCGAAGGCGATCGCGTCGCCGCCGTGCTTTTCCGCATGCCGTTGGATCGCTTGCGCGGCGACCAGCGACTCCTCCCGAAACTCGGTTTGCATCATGCGCGGATCCTTGCGGCCGGCCCGGCTGTCCTTTGCCGGGGCCTTGCCGGGTGCGTATTTGCCGGTCAACACGCCGCGCGCGAGCGGTGAGAACGGGACGACGCCGATGCCGTAATAGTCGCAGGCCGGTAGAATGTCGTTCTCCGGCATCCGGTTCATCGCGTTGTAGTACGGCTGGCAAATGACCGGCCGTGGCGTGCCAGTGGCATCGCAGAGGCGCACCAGTTCGGATATCTGCCAGGCGCGATGATTCGAGAATCCCCAGTAGCGGGCCTTTCCGGCGGCGATGATGTCGCCCATCGTCGAGACGCTTTCTTCGAGCGGCGTCTTCCAGTCCACGTGATGCATGTAATAGATGTCGACATGGTCGGTCTTGAGCCGCTGGAGGCTTTCGTCGATCGCCTGCACCATCCATTTGCGCGACAGTCCCTTGTGACGGGCTGGGGTTCCGCGGCCCGATCCGACTTTGGTCGCCACGATCCAGTCGGCGCGGTCGTCCTGCAACACTGTGCCGACCATGGTTTCCGACCGGCCGCCGGCATAACCGTCGGCAGTGTCGATGAAGTTGACGCCCTCATCCCGCGCCGCGTTGGTGATCTTGCGCGCGCTGCGCAGGTCGGTCCGGTCGCCGAATGTCATGGTGCCGAGGCACAATTCCGAAACTTTGAGACCCGAGTTTCCAAGCAGGCGGTATTTCATGTCACATTCCGTTTCGATGGTCGTTTCGGTGGTCGTTTTAGTGGTCGGTGCGCGCCACGGCACGGTAACCGATTGCCGGCGCGTCGCAAAGAATCACGCGTAGCGTTGTGGTTGGGCGGTGCCGCGTGTAAAGGATGACGCGTCGGAAAAGGAACAGGTCAATGTCGAGAGAATATCCCGATCGGCCCTTCGTCGGCGTCGGCGTGGTGGTGTGGCGCGGCGACGAATTGCTGTTGATCCAGCGCGGCAAGGCGCCCCGTTACGGAAGCTGGAGCCTGCCGGGCGGCCGGCAGAAGCTTGGTGAAACCGTCCGCGAAGCCGCGCTGCGCGAAATCAAGGAAGAGACCAACCTGGATGTGGACATCACCAGTCTCATCGACGTGGTCGATTCCCTGACCCATGACGACGACGGCAAGGTTCGGTTTCACTACACATTGGTCGATTTCACCGCCGAATGGCGGGACGGCACCGCGGTCGCCGGCAGTGATGCGGCGGGCGTCCGATGGGTTCGCGCGGACGACCTCGACCGATACGAATTGTGGACGGAGACGATCCGCATTATTGAGATGTCGGCGGTGCAGCGTTGACCGGGCAGGGCCGCGATACCCTTGTCGGCGGTACGGCGATTTTGATGTGGGGCGCGCTCGCGCTGCTCACCACGTGGTCCGGATCGGTGCCGCCCTTTCAACTCGTTGCCCTGTGTTTTACCCTTGCGGCCCTGTTAGGGGTGGTGAAATGGATCGTCAGCGGTGAGGATCCGCGCCGTTTCCTGCCCTGCGTCCCGGCGGTCTGGCTGGTCGGCGTCGGCGGATTATTCGGCTATCACTTCTTCTACTTCATGGCGCTGCGCAACGCCCCAGCGGTCGAGGCGAGCCTGATCGCCTATCTTTGGCCGGTGCTGATCGTATTGTTCTCCGCCTTGCTGCCGGGCAACCGGCTGCGTTGGTGGCATCTCGCCGGTGCGTTCATCGGATTGGCGGGATGCATCTTGCTAGTCACCGGCGGCGGTGCGGTCGCGTTTCGCGGCGAATTCGTTATCGGCTATGCGGCGGCGGCGGCCTGCGCGCTGACCTGGTCCGGTTACTCGGTGCTTAGCCGGCGATTCCAGGAAATTCCGACCGGCACGGTCGCCTGGTTCTGCGCGGCGTCGGCAGTGCTCGGCGCGGTCTGTCACGTTGCCTTCGAGCAGACCGTCTGGCCGCAAACCACCGGTGAATGGCTCGCCGTCCTCGGTCTGGGAATGGGGCCGGTCGGCGCTGCTTTCTTTGCCTGGGATCGCGGGGTAAAACACGGTGATATCCGTATCCTCGGCGTCGCGTCTTACGGCGCGCCGCTGATTTCGACCCTGTTGCTGATCGCCTTCGGCAAGGCGGAAGCGACCTGGATCGTGGCCATTGCCTGTCTGGCGATCGTCGGGGGAGCGCTGCTCGCCGCCCGCGACCTTCTGTTCTCTTCATCCAAAGGAACGCCTTCGTGAGCCAACCGCTTGTGATTTTCGATTTTGACGGCGTGCTGGTCGACAGCGAAACCCTGTCGAACCAGGTTCTGTCGTTGGTGCTGACCGAGCTTGGCGTCCCGTTGACGCCGGTGGAATGCCATGCGCGGTTCACCGGCATGAAACTGGCCCGCGTTCGGCAAACGGTTGAAACGGAATCCGCAAGTCCGCTTTCCGACCGGTTCGAAGAGATGATCCGGAAACAAACGCGGGCCCGTATGGTGCCTGAATTGCAGGCGGTCCCGGGCGCGGCGGACTTGTTGACCGGCTTCACGCAGCCCCGCTGCATTGCGTCGAACAGCAGTCATGACTGGATCCGCATGGCGCTGGACGCGACGGAGATGCGGCATCACTTCGAAGATCAGACATTGTTCAGCGCGGCCGACGTGGCGGAGGGGAAGCCGGCGCCCGATCTCTTTCTGCATGCGGCCAGCACGATGGACTACGACCCCGCACGCTGCGTCGTTGTCGAGGACAGCATCCTCGGCGTTACCGGCGCGGTCGCAGCTGGGATGACCGTGTTCGGGTTCGCCGGGGCGAGCCACATCCAGCCCGGGCATGAGGATGTGCTGCGCGAAATCGGCGCGGTCGCCACGTTCGACGATCTGTCGTTGCTGCCGGAAATGCTGGCGGCGCTTTAGGGCGTCTCCGGTCCCGGCGACCAGCCGTCCGGCGCCATTTCGAATCCGGTGAAATCAAAAGCAGGTGCGACGGTGCAGCCGACGAGGGTCCAATCGCCCTGGCTGCGGGCGCTTTGCCAGGCGTTGGTGGGAACAAGGATTTGCGGCCGTTGCCCGTCCAGCACCGCTGGTCCGAGCGTGTGATTCTCCGTACTGCCGCCATCGGGTGCGGCAATATCGAGCGTCAGCGGTGCGCCCGCATACCAATGCCACAGCTCGTCGGCATCGGGGACCCGGTGCCACGCCGACTCCTCACCCGCCTGTAGCAGATAATAAATCGCCGTGCAGGCACCGCGCCCACCCTCAGCGGCGGCGTGGCGGTAGGTTTCCGCGAACCAGCCGCCTTCGGGATGGCGCGCAAGGTTGAGGTGGTCGATCAGTTGCTCGGCCGTTACCTCGGTCATGGGGCGATCCGGCGGGCTATTCTTTGTGTTCGGTCGCCTTCATCGACGGGCGCGCCGAGAAGCCTTCATACCAAGTCGCCAGCGCCGGCCGACCCTTGGTCCAATCGCCGACGAAGCCGCGGAACGCGATATAGCCCAGCGCGCAGCCCACCGTGATTCTGCCGATGTCCACCGGACCGTTCAGGCCCGCCGCTTCGGTTTCCAGGGCGTCCAACGTTTGGTTGATCTTTTCCTTTTGGCGGTCGACATGCCAATCGGACCAATGTTCCTTGTTTCGCCGACCTTCGATGGAGATCGACACGCCGGCATCCAGGATCCCTTCGCCCATTGCCGCCTTGCGCAGCACGCTCCATCGTTCGCCGCCCATTGGGAACAAGGCGTCGCCGTTGCCGAGATCGTCAAGGTACTCGCAAATGACGCGTGAATCGAAAAGCGCCATGCCGTCGTCGGTCACCAGCGTCGGAATCTTTCGGATCGGGTTATCTTTCGACAACTCGTTGTCGTCCCAAGGACTGTTCCGGGCGGTTTCGATCTGATCCGCCAGCCCCTTTTCGTGGGCGACGACCATGACTTTGCGGACATATGGCGAGGTTGGACTGTAATGCAGCTTCACGGTGCTTTTTCCCCTTGCATTAACGTTCATTTCATCCAGAGTTTCCTATTGTTGACCCTGTTGCAAGCGCGAAACGCGGGCTGCATGCTAACGCCCGCGCCGCCCCGGATGGGCTGGGAAACACCGCATGTGGTCAGATGTCGTAGACCTGAATGATTTCTACCGATCGCGCCTCGGTCATGTGGCGCGGCGGCTGATTCGTGATCGCATTCGCGACATGTGGCCGTCCGTCCGCGGCATGACCGTGCTCGGATTAGGGTATACGACACCTTATCTCGGCGCGTTCTCCGACGAGGCGGAACGCGTTCTTGCTGTCAATCCAGCGCAACAGGGCGTGATCCACTGGCCGGATGGCAAGGCGGGTCTGGTGTGCCTGTCGGATGAGACCGACCTTCCCCTACCGGATCTGTCGGTTGACCGTCTCCTGCTCGTGCATGCGGTGGAGAACAGCGAAAACCTTCGCCACATGATGCGCGAGGCTTGGCGTGTGATGTCGGATAGCGGCCGGCTTCTGGTCGTCGTGCCGAACCGCCGCGGCATCTGGGCCCGGTTCGAACAACGTTCGCCCTTCGGTCATGGCCACCCCTTCAGCCAGGGACAGATCAAGCGGCTCTTACGCGATTGCCTGTTCACCGCACATTCGACGGAGCACGCGCTGTTCGTGCCGCCGTGGCAGCGGCGCGTCATCCTGCAGTCTTCACAAGCGTTCGAGAAGGCGGGGAACCGCTGGTTTCAGGCAGTGTCCGGCGTGCTGATCATCGAAGCGTCGAAACAGCTCTATGCCGCGACACCGGTACAGGCGGCCGCCGCGAAACGCCGGCGGCTCGTTGTGATCCCGGGCCGTGGCGCGGTGATGCGCAGCGACCGGCAACCGCGCGACTAGAACTCCTTTGCCTCGACCGCCTCGGCTTCCAGCATCTCAGTATCCTCAGCCTCGATGACCTTGCGCGCGATATTGTAGCTGAAGCCCTGCCGCGCCAGCGCCGCGAGGTCGCGGTCGCGATAGTCGGTCCGGTCGCGGAGACGCCACGGACCGATCCGGCGGCGGCGGGCATAATTGCAGGCGCCGCTGAGATCGGCGTTCGCAACCAGTTCGCTCAGCGATTCCAAGGCATCGTCAATCGCGTCCGACGGCACGCCCTTGGCCGCGAGTTTCATGCGGATCATGCGCCCGGATGTTCCTCGCCGGTGCAGCGACTCCGCGCGCATGCAGGCATAGGCCTGATCGTCGAGTAGGCCGGCCTGCTGATAGCGGATGATCAGGGCGTCCACATGCGGTATCTGCTCGTCGGGGTCGGTTTCGTGCGCTTCGGCGGATCGCCGGATGCGCCGGATCAAAACGCGGCGCAGATTCTCGCTCGACGTGGCGTAGCGCTCCAGATAGTGAAGCGCGATCCGGCCGAGCGAGTCGGGCGTGATCTTGCGCGGTTTGCGGCGCGCGCGAGGGTTGTCGTTTTTCTCTGGCATGGTTGCGGCCACAGTATCGGGTGTCGGCCGCCGCCGGGGAAGACCGAAGTTATGCTCGGGCTTCGCTGATCTCGTGTGGCGCCTTTGGGCTGTCGGGTTTGGACCACTGCAGGATGATCGTTGCCGCAATTGTCAGCAACAGCCCTGGATAGATTAGAATCGGCGGCGCGCCCTGTCCGAGGACCCATCCGATCACCAGAACCAACGCCGGGTTAAGATAGGTATAGGACATGACCTTGGTCGGGCCGATTACCGTGGTGTTCCATTGGAACACGAAAAAGGTGATCAGCGTGGTGAACACCGCGAGATAGGCGATCCCCGCAAAAACGGATATCGAAACTTCGCCCCAAGCGACATCGAACAGCCGGGGGCCTGCCAGCAACAGCAACCACCCGGTTCCCGTCACGAGGGTCCAGAATGTCATCTGTGCCATCGGTTCGCCGCGGTGGAGCAGTTTGACCATTGGTCCGTAAAACCCGAACGCGACCGTGCCGGCCAGGAAGATTCCGTCACCCCATCCAAGTTTCAAGGCGAATAGCGCCGTCGGATCCCCGCGGAAGATCACCCAGACCGATCCGATCACGCCAACCGGCAATGCGATTCGGGCTGGCCCAGCCAGCTTCTCCTTGAGTAAAAGTGCCGATACCAGGGCGGTGAGGGCCGGCGCCAGCGAGAAGATCGTCGCCGTGTTCAGCGCCGAGGTATGGCGAAGCGCGGCGAACATGCTCCAGAAGAAAGCCACGAGGAAGGCGCTGATAGCGGCGTATCGTGCCAGATCGCGGAGGCGGGGAATCGCCAACCCGTAACGCCAGGCAACAAAAGGCGCAAACAACAATGCGGCCAACAGGAATCGCAGGAAGGTCATCACCAGGCTGTCGAGCCCGTCGGCAATCGCCGCGACGACGGGGAAGGACGTGGCGACTAGGACGGTCGCCAGCACCATGAGCAGGTGCGCCTTGCTCAGTCGGCTTGCATCGGATGTCGCGGTAGTTTCCATGATGCGGACCTTTCTCCTGCGCCGGGGTTGTCGCTACGCGGCAGCTGCCGCCTTGTTCCGGGGGTATCGGCCGGCGAACGCGATGTCGCGAAGCGGCAGCCGTTGACTGGGTGATTCACTGTCCCGAAGTTCTTGCGGCAGGGTCGCTGGATCGACGCGCCGGCCGATGGCGATGGCGATCTCGACCCGGTACCGTTCCGGCACCTCCAAAGCGCGGGCGGCCGCGTCGAAATCGAGCCCCGCCATGGCATGCGCCTGATAGCCGAGTGCGGTCGCTTGCAGGGCAAGCTGTGTCCAGGCCGCACCCGCGTCGAAGCTATGGGTGCGCGACGGCAGGTCCGGGCGGTCGCCGTCGCCTGGCATGACGGTATCCGACAGCAGGACGACGAGGGCCGAGGCATTCTGCGCCCACGCCGCATTGCCTGGATCCAAGAACTGCAGGAATGCCTGCCAGCTCGCATCGCCATGCCGCGCGTACACGAATCGCCAAGGCTGTATGTTGAAGGCGGACGGCGCCCACCGGCCCGCTTCCAGGATGGTGCGAAGGTCGGTCTCAGGGATCGGTGCCGCGTCGAAGGCGCGCGGCGACCAGCGGTCGAGGAAGATCTGATCGATCGGATGGTCGGGGTGTCGTTCAGTTTGCATGATACTTTCCCTTATATTTTGACCAGGACGTATATCCGAAGTAGGATAATTTGATGCACGATAGTTCATTATAAAATAATTTGATATCGAACTATATGGGAAACTTCTCGTATGAGTCAAGAGACCACTGCGAAGAACCGAGAATCGGCGCCCGACGAGGCGGATTTGGATGCCATTTTGGCGCAATGGCGGCGGGAACGGCCGGATATCGATGCCGCGCCGATGGCGGTGTGCGGTGCGGTTTGGCGTGCCGGCGACCGGTTGCGTCAGGGAGTGCTGGCCAACCTGACCCAATACGACCTGGATTTTGCGGGCTTCGACGTCATCCTGACGTTACGGCGTCAGGGTCGCGGTGAAGCGTTGTCGCCGTCCGCCTTGGCGAAAGACATGATGTTGTCCACGTCGGCAATGACAAACCGGCTCGATCGGCTGGAGAAACGCGGCCTGATCACGCGAACGACCGATCCGAGCGACCGCCGTGGCCTCAAGATCATCTTGTCGGATGAGGGCTTCGCGTTGGCCGACAAGATCGTCGCGACCCATGTCGACACGGAAGAGCGCATGCTCGCCCCGCTGACGCCGGCGGAACGCGATCAAATCCGGGCGCTATTGGCAAAAGTTGGATAGCGGAGGGGCTTGATTAAAAGGGGCGGTCGCCGTGGACGCAGCTGCGGTGCATGTGCCGCGTGTATCGTTCCATGTCGTATGGCTCCGCGTTATGCATGACCCGCCTATTGTCCCAAATGACGGTATCGCCGACTCGCCACTTGTGGCGATAGATATGTTCCGGATTGAGACTGTGCTCGAATAAGGCGTCCAAGATGTCCTGGCTCTCCGAATCCTCCATGCCTTCCACATGGGTGGTGTGCCCCGGGTTGACGAACAACGTCTTACGGCCTGTGTCCGGATGCGTCCGGACGATTGGATGCATCGTCACGCTCAATGCCGCGACCTGTTCCGGCGTCAGCGGTTTCCGCTTGCTGCCTTGCGCCATCACCTCTTGGTAATGCTTCGCGAAGGTATGCGCGGCCCGCTTGCCTTCAAGTCGTCGTTTCAGCGAATCGGGTAGCGTCGCATAAGCCAGTTCCAAATCGGCAAACAGCGTGTCCCCGCCTTCCGGTGGAATCTCGACGGCATGGACAATCGTGGCGAGGTTCGGTTTCTCCTCGAAGTCCAGATCCGAGTGCAAATACCGGCCGGCATCCGCAATGCCGACGCCCTCGCCGTTCTTTTTCTTGTTCGACAGGATCGTGATCTCGGGATGACCGGGCATGAGAACTTTGTCCGACATCGACGGTCGCCGACCCATCAGCGGGCCGAACCTGCCGGAAAAGGCGATCTGCACGTCGGGCGTCAGCGGCTGGTCCCGCACGACGATAACGCCGTGATCGAGGAAGGCCCGGTGGATTTGTTCGAAGTCCCCCCCGCGGCCCAAGTCGATCCCCGATACTTCGCCGGCGAAACCACCGGACGCCTGTCGCGTCGAGATTGGCATCGGTATGGTTCCTTCCAAATAACGCTCGTACGACGATGGCAAGTTTAGCCGATTAGAGCCAAGCGTCGAAATTCGATCGGATAGCGAAGCGGGAAGCCTGGCGGCCTAAAGCCGATCGGTTTGTCATCCCGCGGTTGGAACCGCGCCATGCATGGGGCTAATGTCGAGTTTGGTGTCGGTCGTCCTGCAACCGGAAAGGCCCAACGACGATGCAATCCGATCAAGAGACGCTCGAGGTCCGGTTTCGGCGGTCTCATACGGTATTGCTGTATCTGGGGTCAGTGGTGTTCGTGGCGTTGGGGTATTGGTTGCGTGTCGTTGAAGCGGGCGATCCGGCTTCTGGTCAGACTGCCTTTCTAAGACAGACCTATGGTTGGGCATTTCCATGGTTCCCATGGGTATGCATGATTTTCTTTGGGTTCTGCGCTCTCAAGTTCGGCCGTGCGGTCTTTGACCGGCGGCCGCAGCTTGTAATCGGCCGGCATGGCATTCTTTGGCGGAAATGGAGTGCTACGGAGATTCCATGGTCCGAAGTAACCGATATCGACTTCAAGCGAATCGTTCTAAGCGATTTCATCTGCATCTTGGTGCGGGATCGAAAGCGCGTTCCAGGATCCGGTTTGGAAATGTTCGTCGCTCCGATCAATCGGTTGATGCGGAACGGAGACATTTCCATTCCCTTGACCGGTCTCGATACGCCCAAGGATACGATAATGGCTGCCGTGGACCGAAACTTTACGGGGCAGCGCTAATTCTACGTCTCGCAAGTTATTTTGCGCTTCTCTGTAACTAGCTGTAACTAATAATTTTTTCAAATTTATCTTCAAATTCTTAACGAAAATTAACCAACTGTGATGGCCATCACTGTAGGCGTGCGTTCGCTGCTTCATTCTTTCATCATTGAGAAACGCAAGGCTTGCATCCGAACGTCTTCTCAAAACAGTTGAACCGTTAGTCGTACGCCCACCCTGCCCCTCCCAATTGGCATCGACTTATGGTTCGGGCGGCGGTACCTCAAGGTGCCGCCGCTTTGTTTTTTTTGGGGACAGCACCAATGCGGGAAGCGCTTGTCCCGGCGTCTGCCGGGGTTTAAAGCTTGCGCGCCTGGAAATACCGTCCGCGAGATATCCGATGTCCGACTGTCCCCAACCGCGCCGTTTCGGAGCGGTCAACTGGCTTGGCCTTTGGACGCTCTATGCCAAGGAAGTCCGCCGGTTCCTGAAAGTCTACACCCAGACCGTGCTCGCGCCGGTCGTGACGACGCATGTCTTCCTGGTGATCTTCACGGTGGCGCTTGGCCGTGCCGTGCAGGTGATCAACGGCGTGCCTTTCATCGAGTTTCTCGCGCCCGGGCTCATTGTGATGGCGATGGCGCAGAACTCCTTCGCCAACACCTCGTCGTCGATCATGGTCGGCAAGATCCAGGGCAACATCGTCGATATGCTGATGCCGCCGCTGGCGCCCGGCGAATTGACCTTCGGTCTGATTGCGGGTGGCGTCACCCGCGGTCTTGCAGTCGGTTTGGCAACCGGGCTCGCCATGAGCCTGATCACCGGCAGCACGCTAGCCCATCCGTTCATCGCGCTGTTCTACGGCCTGTCCGCATCACTCTTGATGTCGTTGCTGGGCACGCTCACTGGCTTGTGGGCAGAGAAGTTCGATCAAACCTCCGGCGTCACGAATTTCGTCATCACGCCCTTGGCGTTCCTGTCCGGTACATTCTATTCGATAGACCGCTTGCCGCCGATCTTTCAGGCGTTCGCGCATGCCAATCCGTTCTTCTACATGATCGATGGTTTCCGCTACGGATTCATCGGCGTCTCCGATGCTCCGCTGTGGATCGGTGCTTTGATCCTGACCATCACCAATCTGGTTTTGTGGACACTGTGCTGGCGGTTGATCGCGATCGGCTACAAGTTGAAGGCGTAATTCGGCCGGAACCTTAAATTCCCCAACGTTGACAGTCCGGTGGCATCGCTCGATACTCCGCGGCTTTCAACGGTCGAGCTAACAGAATTGGAGGATACCGTCATGACAGCGGTGATGCCGACATATGCCCGGGCCGACCTTGCCTTTGAACGGGGCGAGGGGCCGTATCTTTACTCGACCGATGGCCGACGATTTCTCGATTTCTGCGGCGGCATCGCGGTGGACGTGCTGGGCCATGCTCATCCACACCTCGTCGAATGCCTGCGCGACCAGGCCGGCAAGCTGTGGCATGTCTCCAATCTCTACCGTATCCCCGGTCAAGAGAAGCTGGCCGAGCGCCTGGCTGAGACGTCTTTTGCCGATCTCGTGTTCTTCTGCAATTCGGGCGCGGAAGCGGTCGAGGGTGGCCTCAAGCTGTGCCGCAAGTATCACAGCGCGAACGGTAACCCCGAACGCTGGCGCATGATCGCCTGTTCCGACTCGTTTCACGGCCGGACCCTGGCGACGATCGCCGCCGCCAACAACGAAAAGCACACGGACGGCTTCGGTCCTCAGACCGAAGGCTTCGACACGGTACCGTTTGGCAACCTGAACGTCCTGCGCACCGCGATCACTGGTGAAACCGCCGGTATCCTAGTCGAACCGATTCAGGGTGAAGGCGGTATTCATCCGGCGGATATGGATTACCTGCGCGGGCTGCGTCAGGTCGCCGACGAGTTCGGCCTGTTGCTGTTCTTCGACGAAGTGCAATGCGGCATCGGGCGGACCGGCAAGCTGTGGGCCCATGAATGGGCGGGCATCACGCCGGACGTGATGGCGATCGCCAAGGGGCTTGGCGGCGGTTTCCCGGTCGGCGCGTTCCTCGCCACCAGCGAGGCGGCAAAGGGCATGACCGCGGGGACCCACGGTTCCACCTTCGGCGGCAACCCGCTGGCCATGGCGGTCGGCAATGCCGTTCTGGATGTGCTGCTCGAGGACGGATTCCTGGCGCATGTCGAGCAGACCGGACGTTATCTCACCGACAAGCTGGCCGATCTCGTGTCGCGCCATGGTGCCGTGTTCACCGAAGCGCGTGGGGTCGGCTTGATGCAAGGCGTTGTCTGCGGCCCCGATTTCGGCGCGATATCGAACAAGCTAACCGACGAGGGTTTGCTGACCGTGGGGGCCGCCGGGAATGTCATACGCCTGCTGCCGCCGCTCACCATCGAGGAAAGCCACGTGGACGAGGCCGTCGCGATCATGGATCGGGTCGCCGCGGGGTGGGACGGTGCCGCATGAGCGCACCGAAACATTTCCTGGATCTGGACCGTTTCGGGAAGGACGACCTCCGGTCGATCCTCGATCTCGGCGCGGCCCATAAGAAAGGCAATCCGCCGGCGGATCGCCCGCTGGACGGCAAAATCCTCGCGATGATATTCGAAAAGCCGTCGACGCGAACGCGGGTCAGTTTCGATGTCGCGATGCGGCAGCTTGGGGGACAGACTTTGTTCCTCGGCGAATCCGACAGCCAGCTCGGGCGCGGCGAGACCATCGCCGACACGGCGCGCGTGCTGTCGCGCTATGTGGACGCGATCATGATCCGGACCGATGCGCATGACAAACTGCAGGAATTGGCGGAATACGCTTCGGTGCCGGTCATCAACGGCCTCACCGACCGCACCCATCCATGCCAGATCATGGCCGACGTGATGACCTTCGAGGAGCATCGCGGCCCGATCGGTGGCAAGTCGGTGGCCTGGATCGGCGACGGCAATAATGTCGCGGCCAGTTGGATCCATGCCGCCGGGCAGTTCGATTTCTCGCTGAAGATCGCCTGCCCGGAAGCTCTCAATCCGTCGCCGGAGGTGATGGCCTGGGCGCGCGACCAGGGTGCCGCCGTCACCGTGACCGATTCGGCCGATGCCGCGGTCGAGGGTGCCGATTGCGTCGTCACCGACGTGTGGGTCTCGATGGGCGACGACCAGGCGGAATCGCGCCACAACATGCTGCGGCCCTATCAGGTCGACGGCCGGTTGATGACACATGCGAAATCGGATGCCGTGTTCATGCATTGCCTGCCGGCGCATCGCGGCGAAGAGGTTACCGCCGACGTGATCGACGGGCCGCAATCCGTGGTGTGGGACGAAGCCGAAAACCGACTTCATGCACAGAAGGGCATCCTGGCCTGGTGTCTGTCGTAATGCCGGCCGGCACGGGCGACGGCGATAACATCATTCAGCCCTTTGTTTTGAACACATCGCGCTTCCACGGCCGGCTGGTACGCCTTGGCGGTGCGGTCGACGACATCATCGGCCGCCACGACTATCCCGACCCGGTCGCGGCCGTGTTGGCTGAAAGCGTCGCGTTGACCAGTGCGTTGGCGGCGGCGCTCAAGTTCGACGGTGTTTTCAATCTGCAGCTTTCCGGCGATGGGGCGGTCAAATTTCTGGTCAGCGACGTGACCAACGCCGGTGATCTGCGGGGGTATGCCGGGTTGCGCGGCGAGCTTCCCGATGCCGATGCGGTCGACCGCTCGCCGATCCCGCATCTTTTCGGGAACGGCTATCTCTCCTTTACCGTCGATCAGGGCGTGCATACGGAGCGCTATCAAGGGATCGTCGACCTGCGCGGCGCGACACTGCAGGACTGCGTTCATCATTATTTTCAGCAGTCAGACCAATTCTCGGCGGCGGTGAAATTATACGGCGGGCGTGATGCAAACGGCCGCTGGCGCGCCGGGGCGATCATGTTGCAGCGATCCCCGGAAACCGAAGACCCCAACCAGGAGGAACCGACCGAGGAAGCGTGGCGCAGCGCGTTGATCATGTTGAGCAGCTGCACCGACGGCGAATTGATCGATCCGGAAATTTCCGCGCATAACCTTCTGTTTCGGTTGTTCAACGAGGATGGTATCCGCGTTTTCGATCCCCGGTCGCTTCGCTTTGCCTGCCGATGCAGCGAAGGCAAGGTCGAGCGGGTCTTAAAGGCCTTGTCCGATATTGAGTTGGCGGACCTCATTGTCGATGACCGGGTCACGGTCACCTGCGAATTCTGCAACGACGAACGCGCCTACGACCGCGCGCAACTAGCGCAGTTACGGGCATCTTGAAGCCGCGCGACCGGGCGGGCATAGTGGCCGCCGCTGAGTCGCAACAAGAGGGCCCGTGATCGCATGACCATGCTCAAATCGTTGATTTTCAGTGTATTGGCGGCAGTCCTGCTCGCCGGATGCGAAACCCCCGTCGAGGGACGGCAGTTTCCCGAAATCGGATTTTCCCACCAAACGCCGATCGCGCTGAATGTCGCCTCGGTCACGGTCGAGAAACCGGCGCCGGCGACCGTAAAAGGTAGCGTGGAGCACGAGTTACCGGTCACCCTGGTGACGGTCGCTGAGCGGTGGGCGCGGCAGCGTATCAAGCCGGTCGGCCAACAGGGCACGGCGGTCGTCAAGATCGAGCAGGCTCAAATGGTCGAAGAACGGTTGAAGAAGAAAGGCGGCATAAAGGGCGCCTTCACCACCGACCAGACGGAACGCTATCGCGCGACATTGCAGATGTCGGTGTCTGTCGTGGATCAGGCGGGACAGGCCCAGGCGCGCGCCAGCGGCAATCGGACCCGTACGGTGGCCGAAGATGCGAGCTTGGCGGACCGGGAAAAGATCTGGTTCCAGATGGTGGAAAGCCTGAGCCGAAGCGTGGATAAGGTTCTCGAAGAACAAATACGCAAACACATGACGGCCTATCTTCGATAACGCCGCCTGTCGGGCGGCGATGATCAGCGGCGCCAGAAGGCGGGCGCCAGCATCACCAGGATCGTGAACAGCTCCAGCCGGCCCAGCAGCATGCCGAGGCTGAGCAGCCATTTCGCGCTATCCGGCAGCGAGGCGAAGGTGCCGGCCGGGCCGATCACGTCGCCGAGCCCAGGACCCACATTGGATATTGCCGTCGCCGCGCCGGACATTGCGGTCAGGAAATCCAATCCAATCATGCCGAGGCCGATGGCGATCACCGCGAAACACAGTGCGTAGAGGAAGAAGAAGCTCATCACCGAGTCGCCGACGGAATACGGGATCGGTTTGCCGTTGTAGTACGATATGAAAACGCCGTGTGGTTCGAGCAGGCGGCGTATTTGTGTCACCGCGGTCGCGTATAGGACCTGAAAGCGGAAGACCTTGATGCCGCAAGTCGTCGATCCTGCGCAACCGCCGACGAACATCATGAAGAACAGCAACGTCAGGCCGAACGTGCCCCATAGACCAAAATCGGTGGTCGCATAGCCGGTCCCGGTAATGATGGACACCACGTTGAAGGATGCCAGGCGAAATGCCTCCCGAAGCCCAAACCCGTTGTTCAGGTAGAGATGGAACGCCATCGCCGTGGCGGCCAGAATCACGATCGCCAGGAACCAATGCACCTGGTTGTCGCGCCATAGGCTCCCGGGATTGCCTCGCAGCGCCCGCAGATAGAGAACAAAGGGCAGACTGCCGAGCAGCATGAAAACGACGGCGATTGTGTCGATCGTGGCACTCGCGAAATGCCCGATGGACTGGTCGCTCGTCGAAAACCCACCGGTCGCGATGGTCGTCATCGCATGCGCCACCGCATCGAAGCCGCGCATGCCGGCGAGCCAGTAGGACAGCGCGCACATCATGGTCATGCCGAGATAGATGAAGCCGATATAGGTGATGAGCTGTGCGGCGCGCGGCAGCACTTTATCCGAGCTGTCGGAGGATTCCATACGGAAGAGCTGCATGCCGCCGACCTGCAGCATCGGCAGAATTGCGATCGCCATGGCGATGATGCCGATTCCGCCAAGCCATTGCAGCAGGGCGCGCCAGATAAGGATGCCTGGCGGCGCGAAGTCGAGCCCGGTCAAGACTGTTGACCCGGTCGTCGTGATGCCGGACATCGCCTCGAAAAAGGCGTCCGTATAACTCAGCTCCAATTCGGAGAAAGTGAAGGGCAAGGCGCCGAAGGCGGGGATGATCGTCCAGCTCAGGGCGGTCAGGATGAACGCTTGGCGCTGATTGAGATTGCGCGCCCGGGACCGCGCCGTCAGCATCAGCATCACTCCGATCAAGAGCGTGAAGGCGGCGGCCAGCGCGAAGACTTCCCAGTCCGGATTCTTCACGGCGGCGTCCGCCACGGCCGGTAGGCACATGGCCAGCGCGAGGGTCGACATCAAGATGCCGATAATGAAAAGGATGGGTCGGAAATCAATCAAGGTGCCGCGGCGTCCGAAAGAGCTGCGCGAACTTCGCTAATATCGCCCAAGAATCGGCTAATGGGCCGATTTTGTCCAGCTTTTGCCGAATGGGCGGCGGCCGGTGCTACCGGCGACGGCTAGTGTCCGATCGAACTTCCGGGGCTGCCGATGATCGACAGGAACTCGCGGCGGGTCTTCGCGTCGTCCCGGAACTGGCCCAACATGCGGCTGGTGACCAGGGAAACGCCCTGTTTCTTGATGCCGCGCGTTGTCATGCACTGGTGCACGGCCTCAATGACGACGGCGACACCTTTCGGCTGCAGCACTTCTTCCAGGGTGTTGGCGATCTGTGCGGTCAGCTTTTCCTGAATCTGCAGGCGGCGGGCGAAGGTCTCGATGACGCGGGCCAGCTTGCTGATGCCGACCACCCGTTCGCTCGGCAGGTAGCCGACATGGGCTTTGCCGATGATCGGCACGATATGATGCTCGCAGTGGGAATGAAAATCGATATCCCGCAAGACCACCATTTCATCGTAACCTTCTGTTTCACTGAAGGTTTTCTGCAGCATCTCCATTGGGTTTTCATTATACCCGGAGAAGAACTCGTCATAGGATCGCACCACCCGTTCCGGCGTGCCGAGCAACCCATCGCGGTTTGGATTGTCGCCGGCCCAGCGAATCAGTGTCCGAACGGCCTCTTCCGCCTCGTCTTGGGTCGGACGGTCCGGTGCGCCGGATGCTTGGAGCTCCTGGCCCCCGGGTTTTTTTGCCTTCTTAAGCTCCGTCACGACTAACTCCTTCCTGCGACACGTCTCATTGGACGCGTGATCGTATTCGATGTGATTTGATCGGTTACGATTGATCTATCTAGTTCAATTGTACCGGCTGATGAGGGCTATCCAGCGAAAAAGCCGGAATGTCGACATCGAAAAACTCGCCGCTCGCTGCCTCCATTTGATAGGTCCCTACCATGATACCCGACGGGGTTTGCAGCGGAGTCCCGCTCGTATACTCGAAATCATCGCCGGGATTCAGCACCGGCTGCTCTCCGACCACACCGGGACCGCGGACTTCCTGCACTCGTCCCATTGCGTCGGTAATCCGCCAGTACCGGTTGCGCAATTGTACCGTCTCGCCGCTGTCGTTCTCAATCCGCACGTGATAGGCCCATACAAAGTGGTTTTCGTCCGGTGAGGATTGGTCTTCCAGGTAGAATGGCTTAACCGTGACTTTTATCTGACGCGTTTCTTGTTCGTACATTATTTACTCCGGCGTGCCCCTTCACGGTGCCCGTTTTGCCCATATTGGCTGGAAGCGCCTCGTTGTCAAAGACCAATTGGAAGCAGATCACCGGCACCAGGATATCATACGTTCGGGTCGCGCAATCGGATCAGGAATTTCAACTCTCCCTCAAGGACGAGTTCGCCCTTCTGATTGTGGACCGACGATCGCAGCGTCGCGACGCCGGTGGTCCGCTGCGGTTTCAGGTCGGCAACTTCAAGCATGGGATAGAGCGTGTCGCCGACGTACACCGGCTTCAGGAAGCGCGATGACTGTTCGAGGAAGCCAACCAGGGCACTACCGACGTAAAAAGGAAAGGTGCCAGCGCCGGGCGCGGTTTGGATGAGCGTCTGAAATCCATGCGCCAACATGCCCGGATGACCGTGGGCGCGGCAGTATTCCACGTCGTAGTGGCTCGGATGATTATCCGCCGAGGCCAACTGGAAGGCGGCGAAGAGCGCGTCCGTCATCGTCCGCGAGGGGATGGGGAATTGTTGCCCCATCTGAAGATCTTCGAAGAATTGGCTGTCTTCTTCGGCGCGTATGGCCGGATTGGTTGGTGATTCAGGCATCATATGGGCTTTCGCGTTAGGTCGGCAGGCTGACCGCGCCATCCCGAACCAGGCTGGCGACGCGGTCGTCGTCAAATCCGAATTCGGCCAGAATATCCCGGCCATGTTCTCCGATCGACGGGGCGACGGGCGGCGACTCGACATCGTTGTCCGGATCGGTCCCCGGGATCGCCGGAATCGGAATCGGTCCCATGCCGGGTTGATCGACGACCGGTGCGGCATGGGTTGCGATGGCCTGTGGGTCGGCCAGCCAATCGCCGAAATTCCCGATCGGACTGCACAGGACCTCGTGTTCGGTGAGCGTCACGACCCATTCTTCGGTTGTTTTACTCAACAAGGCCTCGCCGATGATCGTCTTGAGGACCTCGATATGCTCCGCCCGGGTATCGAAATTCGCGAACCGGGGGTCGTCGATCAATGCTTTCTGGTCGATCGCCTGGCACAGCTTCTCGAAATGATGTTCCTTCACCAGGGTGACCGCGAGCCAACCGTCCTTTGTCTGGTAGCTGCCGGCGGGTGCGTTGAGCAGCCGTGGCGCGCCGTCTTCTACATGGTATTCCACGACCTTGGGCGCGACGAAGGCAGCGGTCGACTGCATGAGGCTTACGTCGAGGTGAAGACCTTCTGATTCGTGCTGCCGGGCGAACAGCGCAGCGGCGACGGCCTGGAACCCATAAATCCCCGTCGATGTGTCCGCAATCAAGACCCCGGCCTTGTGCGGCACCCCGTCCATGCCTTCGTTGACCGACATGAACCCTGAATTGGCCTGGATCACCGTGTCGGTGGCCGGCCGGCCCGAATTCGGCCCGTCCTGGCCGAAACCGCTGACCGACAGATAGATGATCCGCGGATTGATCGTCTTGATATCGGGGTAGGCGATGCCCAGCCGTGCGGCCACGCCGGGTCGAAAACTCTCAAGGAAGACATCGGCGGTTTCCGCCATTTGATGCACGAGGGCCCGGCCCGCGTCGGTCTTCAGGTTGATCGAGATACTGCGCTTGCCGCGATTGGCCACGACGCCGAGCGGCGTGTTGCCGCCGAACGCTCTGCCGATGATCCGGATCCAGTCGCCCTCGGGCGGCTCGACCTTGATGACTGATGCGCCATACAGCGACAGCATGCCGCCGACATATGGCCCGGCGAAGCCTTGCGATACGTCGAGGACGCTGATGCCCTTATAAGGGTATTTATAGCTCACGGATCGATCCTGGCAGAGTGGCGCAAGCGCGCGCTGGCGGATTATTCAGCCGCCGCTACCGCTTGGCAAGATTGCGACCATAGCAATGTCTGCTCGGTCAGCGCCACTCCACGCCGGCGCCGGTCAGCGTCGGGCATGATGTCGTCATTCGGCCAGAAACCGGTTTCCAGGGCATCCGCATAGGCCTGCGGCAGGTCCGCCGCACGGATCGCGGCGGCCGCGCCCGCGTGATCGTAGGACAAGGCACACTGTTCTACCGTAATTCCGGCCGCTTGCGGCGCAAGCAGGCTGTACCAGACACGGGGCGTGCCGTCGTTGGCGGGCAGGCCGATCACGCCCGAATTGTGCCAAAGCCGGTGTCCGATCGTTTCGGTGAAGGGCAGCCCGGAGTGTCCACCGATGACCATGTCCACGTCGGCGATATCCAGTTCCGCCGCTTTTTCCGAAGCAGGTGTCGCCGGGAAGATGAAGCGATTGATCTGGCCGACGCCGCCATGAATGGCAGCGAGCGGCACATCGTTGAGGGACAGGTCGATGCGACGGGGCAGGTCGCGCATCCAGCGCTTGGTCTCCTGGTCGACTGCCTCGGCCGCATAGCGGTACCAGTGCGCGGCCATCACGTCGCATTCGCTGCCGCTGGTGAACCCGCAACCGCAATCCCCGGCGTCTGCGCCAAGCGATTCCTCCACATTTCCCATGACCACGGCGATTCCGGCATCGCGGATTCGATCCGCGACGGCTTGCGGCTCGGCCGCGTACGCCGCCAGATCGCCGGTGCACAGCATATGGCTTGCTGGTATGTCGAGCGTTTCCGCCGCCGCAAGTAACGCGTCGAGCGCCCGGCGGTTGCCGTACGGCCCGCCGAAGATCAGCAGCGGCGCATCGAATGATCCGAGATATTGGGATTGCGACATGATTCTGCCGATGCTTTCGGGCTAAGCCGCGCTTCGGCTGCAGGCGCCGCCGCCGAGCACGCAGAAGCGGGCGCAATGCGGATGGTTCAGTTTTACGGCGCTTGCGGCCTCGTTCAGCGTATGGCCCATGTCGAAGGCTTCGTCATACGGCAGCAAGGTGCAAGGCGTGACGACCGGCCGGTCTGCGCCTTTGCGCTTTACCACCATGCGGGACGTCGCGCACATCATCGCGTCGGGCGATACGCCGAGGATGTCCCAACATTGCTCGGTGATTTCCGGCACGTCGAGTCCCTGGTCCATTTCCGGCAGCAACATGGTCGCGACCGGGTCGTTCGCGTCCACGGCAATGCCTTCTTTCTCGAACATCCGGGCGAAGCCCGCGCGCATAACCGGGTCTGGTTCGTTCCAGCAGGTCCGGCTCGCCACATGGATATTGATCCCGTTGTCCGAGAGCCAGCGAAGCCCTTCGATCGCGGTCTTCCAGGAATACTTGCCGCGCACCATCTCATGCAGTTCCGCCGTGTGATGGTCGAGCGATACACGCAGCAGGAGCTGGCTGCCGTAGCGCGCTTTCAGATCGAGTAGCGCGTCGGCGCATTTCATCATGGGCCGCATGGCGTTTGTTAGGACAAGCGTCTGCAGGCCGCGCGACAGCGTTTCTTCCAGCATGGCGCAGAAGTCGGGATTCATGAACGGCTCGCCGCCGGTGAATCCGATTTCGGTGGTGCCCAGGTCATCCGCCGCGATTTCGTCGAGATAGGCAGTCACTTCGGCAAGGCTGATGTAGACTAGCCGATCGTTTGTCGGGCTCGACTCGATATAGCAGCTTTCGCAGGTGAGGTTGCACAGCGTGCCGGTGTTGAACCAAAGGGTATTCAGCGCGGTAAGGCCGACGGCGGCGCGTCGCTCGCCGGTTGCCGTACGGTCCGGGTGTTGAAACTTCACGGGATCCAGCGGTGCGCCGGGTCCTCGATTTTGCACAGTCATCTTGCGGCCTTTCGCGGCGAACCGCCCAGTCAGGACAGCTACGGCGTCAAATGTAGAGTCCGATCCGCCGAAGACAACCGAAAATCGCCCAATCGATCGGATAAGCCGATAGCAAATTCGTGAACAGGCGAAACCATCGCGTGATTGCTCCGTCACCTGTCGAAATGACCGAAAGAGTTGAAATATATGCTTTTCGAGTCAAATTGGTTCGTATAAATATCTTTCTGTCAGTTTTCTATAGAGCCAATATATCGGAAATCGTCATGATACGGCGTTACGCGGCCGCTCCGATCGGCACGCTGTCCATCGACCGCACGGCCGACGAGCCGCTTTACCGGCAAGTCTATTTCGCGATCCGCGAGGCGATCCTCGATGGGCGCTTGCGGCCGAATACGCGTTTGCCGTCGACGCGTACCTTGGCGTCGGACCTGGCCGTCTCGCGCAACACCGTGGTTATTGCCTTCGACCAACTGCTGGCGGAGGGGTATGTGCAGGGGCGTGTTGGCGCGGGCACCTATGTGTCGGCGACGCTACCGGAAGAACTGCTGTCGGCTCGGCCGGGGCGGGGCGCGGCGAAGGCCGACCGCGTAGCCTCGAAGCCGACCCTGTCGCGGCGCGGCCGCTACCTAGCGGGAATCCGCTCGTCGGCTGGCACGCGGCCGGTGGCATTCTCGCCGGGCTTTCCGGAACTCGGCCGATTTCCGTTCGACGACTGGGCGCGGCTGCTGGCGCGGCATTGGCGCTATCCGAAACGCGAATTCCTCGTGGGCGGCGATGTCGCGGGATACGAGCCGCTGCGTGCGGCGATCGCGGACTATCTCGGCGCGGCGCGGGCGGTTTCCTGCGACGCCGATCAGGTGTTGGTCGTATCCGGCTCGCAGCAGGCGTTGGATTTGGCGGCGCGGGTCCTGATCGACCCGGCGGACGAGGTCTGGGTCGAGGATCCGGGTTATCTCGGTATCCGCGGCGCGCTGCTGGGGGCCGGGGCGGCGCTCGTCCCGGTGCCGCTCGACGAGGAGGGGATTAGCGTCGACCATGGCCGGCGCCGCGCGCCAAAGGCACGGCTCGTCTGCGTCACCCCTTCGCATCACTATCCGCTCGGCGTGACCATGAGCCTGAAGCGGCGTCTTGAACTGCTGGATTGGGCGCATGCGGCCGACGCCTTCGTGATCGAGGACGATTTCGACAGTGAATACCGCTATGCCGGGCGGCCGCTTGCCGCGCTGCAGGGCCTCGATGCCGACGGCCGGGTCATCTATCTCGGCACATTCAGTAAGGTGATGTTTCCCGGATTGCGGCTGGGTTATCTGGTGGTGCCGCGCGACCTGGTCGATGCCTTCCGCGGGGTGCGGCAACTCATCGATACCCATCCTTCTACCGCCGCGCAGGGCGCGCTCGCGGACTTCATCGGCGAAGGTTATCTCGCGGCGCATATTCGTCGCATGCGGGCGCTCTATGCGGAACGGCAAGGGGACTTGATCGAGGTGGTGCAGGCGCGGCTGGGCGACCGGCTGTCGGTGGAAGCCCAGGATTCCGGCATGCACCTGATCGGGTATCTCGACGATGGGGTTGATGATGCGGCATTGGCGCAAGCCGCCCGCGATCGCGGCGTCGAAGCACCGTCCCTGTCCCGCCATTACCTGGAAGATACGCCGCGCCATGGCCTGATGCTGGGCTATGCCGGCGTGCCACTGCCGGAAATGAAGCGCGGAGTCGCCACTCTGGCCCGCGTCATGGAAGGGGTCGGTTAGGCAGTTGTCCTAATGGACTCGTGAGGTCATCGCAATTGGCCCTGTTTCAGGGACCAATTTGACCGTTACATCAAGCTCCCGGTCCGGTCGGTCCGGCGTTTTACGGGATCATGGAGGAAAGCATGTCAGAGCAGAGTCTGCAGAAACCCAGCGTGTGTCCGATGGATTGTCCGGATACCTGCAGCCTTACCGTCACGGTCGAGGACGACAAGGTCGTCAAGGTCCGCGGATCGCGGGTCAACCCGATCACCGAAGGCGTGCTGTGCAACAAGGTTAGCCGCTACTATCCCGAATTCGTGCATGGCGATACCCGGCTGACCACGCCGATGAAGCGTGTCGGTGCGAAGGGTGAAGGCCGCTTTGAGGAAATCTCCTGGGACGAGGCGATCGAACTGGTGCATGCGGGACTGACGCGCGTAATCGACGCCCATGGCCCGCAGGCCGTGCTGCCGTTCAACTATTCCGGCCCGCACGGATTGATTTCCTGCGATTCCATGTCGCTGCGGTTCTTCCACAAGATGGGCGCGAGTCTGCTGAGCCGCCGGCCGCTTTGCGGCGGGATCAAGAGCGAGGCCTACGCCGCGACCTACGGTCTGGTTCCCGGCATGCCGCCGGAGCAGATCGAACTGGCCGAGACGATCATCGTCTGGGGCAACAACGTGACGGTCTCGAACCTGCATCTTCAGCGCCGCCTCAACGCCGCGCGCAAGAAAGGCTCGAAGGTCGTGGTGATCGACCCGAAGCGCATCAAGTCGGCCGAGCAGGCCGACATGTTCCTGCCGGTCAATCCGGGCACCGATGTGGTCCTGGCCTGGGCGCTGGCCTGCGAGTTGGAGCAGACCGGCGGCTTCGACCAGGCCTTCATCGAGAAGCATGTGCATGGGTTCGAGGAATTCATGGCCCTGGCGCGGGAGTATCCGGTGGAGCGCGCGGCCGAAATCTGTGGCCTGCCGGCGGAGGATATCCGGACGGTCGCCAAATGGTACCGCGAAGCCACCCCTGCGGCGATCAACTACGGCAACGGGCTGGAGCGGAACCGCAATGGCGGCTCGGCGATCCGCGCGATTTGCGCACTGCCCGCCCTGGCCGGCAAGTTCGGCGTGCCGGGCGGCGGGTTGCAAGCAGCGGCCGGCAACGCCTTCCCGAAAACCATGGCGCGCTTGCAGCGGCCCGAGCTGATCCCCGAGGGGACGCGGACGCTGAACATCCTGGACGTCAGCAAGCATGTTCTCGACGACTCGCTCGACCCGCCGGTCAAGGCGCTGTTCATCTACAACCACAACCCGGTGATTGTGCATCCGGATCAGAATCGCATGAAGCGCGCGCTGCTGACCGAGGACCTGTTCGTCGTCGGGGCAGAGGTCGCGATGACCGATAGCATGAACTATTGCGACGTGGTGCTGCCGGCCTCGACTCATTTCGAGCACGAGGACCTGTATGCCGCCTATGGGCAGCAATATCTGCAGCGGGCCGAAGCGGTGATCCCACCATATGGACAGTCGCTGCCGAACACAGAGATCTTCCGCCGGTTGGCGGCCCGTTTTGGCTACGACGACCCGATCTTCAAGGCCAGCGACAAGGAGTTGATGAGCGAGGCAATCGACGAAGGCGATATCCGGCTCAAGGGCGTCAATCCAATCGAAATCCCGACCGATACGGCAATCCGGATGGAGTTCGACGGCGAGGAGCCGGTGATGTTCAAGAATGTCTTCCCGGCGACGCCGAGCGGCAAGGTCGAACTGCTGTCGGAAGACCTGGAACGGCAATACGGTGCGGCGTTGCCGCGCTATGCGGAACTGCAGGACGACTATCCGCTGACGCTGATCACGCCGTCCTCGGACAGGCGAATCTCGTCGACCTTCGGCGGGGTGAAGGCGTGCGACGAAACGCCGAAGCTCGACATGCATCCCGCCGATGCCGCCGCGCGCGGCCTCGACGACGGCGCGATGGTCAAGGTCTGGAACGACCTCGGCGAAGTGCATTTGCCGCTGCGCATCACCGATGCGATCCGGCCGGGCGTGCTGTGTTCGGCGAAGGGCGCTTGGTTCAAGACGACGGACAATGACCAGACCGTCTCGGCGCTGGCTCCGCTCGACAAGGCCGATATCGCCGAGGGCGCCTGCTACAACGACTGTCGCGTCGAGGTGGCCGCCTACGCGGGGTAAATCTTACGTCGCGATCATCAGGACGACCCAGGCGGACACGATGAAGCGGGCCCAGTCCGCCCATTTTCGGTCGCCTTCGTAGCGGGCGGCGCTGCGCCATACCGCGACGAGGACCAACAGGTTGTATGGCAGCGGCAGGAAATAGATCGGGAGCAGCAGCCATGGACTGGCATCCTTAACGTGGAGGATGAGGTAGGCCACGCTCGTCACGACATTGAACGCAAGCCCGTACCAGACGGCATAATGCCAAAAAGCATCATGCAGGCTGAGCTCACCGGCCCAGAGGCGATGCGGCAGGGTGGTTATGGGCTGGTCGCTCATCGATCGTCCTGGGATGAACCGTGGTGTTGTGGAACGGTTTTCCAATAGTTGGTTGAATAGCCGCCCCCGTCGTTTAGCCTGGGAATCGTCCAACAATCAACCGGGAGAGTGTGAACCATGGCGGAAACGGTAGTCTTCGAACCGGGCGGATACCGGTATCTCCGGCACGCCTTCCAATATTCCGGAGGCGTCGTGGCGGAGCCGGGGTTTGTCGTCGAGCGCGCGCGCTTTCGCCGGCCCGTGCCGCTGGCCGAGGGGTTTCAAGCGGTCGAGGCGCATCTGACCGCGATGGGCCGGCCCTTCACGTCTTTCTGTGCCTGCGAGTTGCGCTCACCCGCGCCCTTCACCGATGAGGGTTTCATCGCGTTCAATCGGATCTATGTCGGCACGCTGGAACGCTGGGGCGTTTTCAAGGACGAGGAGAACCCGGTCGCCCGGTCCAACGTTTGTCCGGAAATCGACCCACCGGCGGAACCAAGCTTCCACGCCTTCAGCTACACCGTGCCCGCGGCGACGGGCGATTCGGCGGCGGCCGCGACGAGTTTCGTGATTTCGGGGGCGGGCGAAGAGGAGAGAAAGCCTGACGACACGTCGCCTGCCGCGACGCGGGTCAAGGCGCGATCCGTGCTGGCGTCGATGGAAGAACGCCTCGGCGCGTTTGGGCTCGGCTGGGGTGACGTGAACGCGACCCAGGCCTATACCGTGCACGAGATGCATTCCTTCCTGGGGGATGAGATTGTCGCGCGCGGGGCGACGCCGGGTGGGCTTACGTGGCATTACGCGCGGCCGCCGATCGTCGGGCTCGATTTCGAGATGGACGTGCGCAGCGTGCCGGTCGAACGCCTGCTGTAGTCAGGCGTTTTCCAGAAACGGCTTCATCTGCGCGGCCACCTGATCCGGCGCTTCCAACAACACCGAGTGTTTCAGGCGCGGGAAGATGTGCAGCCGGCTGTCGGGCACGCGGTCGGCGATGAGTTCGGCCATGCGCGGTGTCGAGCCGACATCGTTCTCGCCGGTCATCACCAGGGTCGGCGTCTTGATCTCCGGCAGCCGGTCGGCAAGGTCGTATTCCGCTAGCACGCGATAGGCGGCGGCATAGCAATCCGGGTCGTTGTTCAGGCTGCGCCGCCGGCGTTCCTCAAGCACGTCCGGACGGGCGGCGATGAACTCGGCGGTGAACCAGCGGTCGACCGCTTCGGTCAGGTGTGTCCCGGCGCCTTTTTCCGCCAGCGTCTCTGCCCTCCGCCGCACGGCTGTTTTTTCGGCGTCGGTACGACCGGCGACGGTGCTGATCAGCGTCAGCGACCGCAGGCGGTCCGGATGGGCGAGGGCAAAAGCCTGCGCGATCAAGCCGCCAAGCGAGAATCCCGCCAAGTGAGTCGTTTCGATGCCCTGCGCATCCAGCAAAGAAGAGAGATCGTCTACGAAATTGTCGAGGCTGTACGGGCCCGGCAGTTTTGGCGACTCTCCATGGCCACGCAGATCGTAGCGCAGGAACCGGTACCCGCCGCCGATCGCCGCGATCACGCCGTCCCAGCTTTCGAGATAGGACCCGACTCCGTGGATCAGCGTGATCGGCGGCCCGTCGCCATCGACCCGGATATTCATGTCGGCGTTTTCGCTCAATGCGGCGTGTCGCCTTCGATGATGACCCGGTGCATGCGGCGGCGCTTGCCGGGATAGTCGTTGATGGCGAAATGCTGGGTGCAGCGATTGTCCCAGAAGGCGAGTGTCCCGGGCTCCCATTTAACCCGGCAGGTGAATTCCGGCCGTATCGAATGGTCGCAGAGA
This sequence comes from Alphaproteobacteria bacterium, assembly GCA_021774335.1. Classification (GTDB taxonomy): domain Bacteria; phylum Pseudomonadota; class Alphaproteobacteria; order UBA8366; family UBA8366; genus JAJFJD01. The sequence goes on along the minus strand of JAJFJD010000046.1, from coordinate 189,787 downwards.
TAATGCAGCAGCGGTGTGCTTTCTTCCGCCGTCATATTCTCGAACCGTTCCGTATGAGACCGGTTGACGTACAGCGCCTTGCGGCCTGTCTCCGGGTGCGTACGAACGACCGGGTGCAACGCCTCTAGAACATCGGATTCGGTATTGTATTGGTCCTTCATTCCGGCCAGTTTTTCCATCTTTTTGGCGCGGCCACCGCGATAGAGCTGGGCTGAATTGTTGTGTGCTTTGAGTCCGTCGAGCAGTTCCTTCAGGCCGTCGGACAAGGATTCGTACGCTAAGTACATATTAGCGTACAGCGTGTCGCCGCCGGCGTCGGGCACTTCATGGGCGTACAGCATGGATCCCATGACCGGTTTTTCCTGATAAGTCGTATCCGAATGCCAGACGCCACCGAAGTTTTCGGTGTCCACCTCGGTTTTGATGAGTTCTACGACTTCCGGGGCGCCTTCGATGCCCTTGAGGAAGGGATAGATTTCCAGCGTGCCGAAACGCCGCGCGAAGTCCGCCTGTTGCGGTGGGGTCAGCTTCTGGTCGCGGAAGACGATTGTCAGGTAGTCGAGATGTGCCTGATGGATCTCGTCGAACTGCTGGTTCGTCAGCTCCGACGCCAGGTCCACGCCGTGGATTTCGGCGCCCATTGCACCGGCCAGCGGCGCTACATCGATCGATTGATATCCCATGTTTCCTCCTTAACGCATTGTCGCGTTCTTGCTTGGTCTCGTAACGGTGTTAGGCCGCTCGGGCCGCGCGGCGGTGCAGCGCCATCCAGGCGACACCCAACAGGGCAACGCACATGGCGGGAATGGCGCCGGCGTTCACGGCGCTCCAGCCGAACTCGCCCTGCAACGCGCCCGAACTGAACGCCGCGGCCGCGGTCGTTGAAAAGACGATGAAGTCGTTGATGCCTTGCACCTTGGCGCGTTCCTCCACCGTATAGGCCTCGGTCAGAAGCGTGCTACCGCCGACGAACATGAAGTTCCAGCCCAATCCCATCAGGACGAGGCCGCCCCAGAAGTTCAAAAAGGCGATTCCCGATATATTCGTCGCCAGGCTGGCGCTGACGAGGACACCGCCAATCGCGATGATCCGCAGCACGCCGAACCGCGCAATCAGCGATCCGGTGAAGAAGCTCGGTAGATACATCGCCAGCACATGCCACTGGATGACGGTTGCCGTGTCGTGAAACTCGAAGCCGCAGGCCTGCATCGCCAGCGGCGTCGCGGTCATGATCATGATCATCGCGGCATAGCTGAGGGCGCTCGCCAGCACGGCGACCATGAAGACCGGCTGCCGCGCGATCGTCAGCAACGGCCGGCCGCTGCTGCGCCGTTGTTCGGCGGTCAGGGTCGGGATGCGGACGCCTTGCAGGATGATCAGAACCGCCAACCCGAGCAATATGATGGTAGCGTAGCAGCCTGCGTAGAGCAGCGGCTCGAACCAGTCGACGCTCAGTTTCGCGAGTTCGCCGCCCATCACTGCCGCGACAATCCCGCCCGCCAGCACCAGCGATATCGCCTTGCTCTTGAAATCCTCGGGCGCGGAGTCGGCCGCGGCGAAACGGTAATAGTGGACGAAGGACATCGCCGACCCGACGCAGACGCAGGCCGCGATGAAAACGTAGAAGTTGGCAATCCAGATTGACCAGACGCCCAGCGCACCGCCGGTCATGAAGATGACGGCGCCCAACGAAAGCCCCGCGCGCCGCCCGAACCGCCGCATCAACTGTGCTGCGGGGATGGTCGTCGCCATCGTGGCGGTCCATTGAAATGCCAAGGGCAAGGTCGCGAAGGACTTATCGTCGACGAGCGAATAGCCGACCAGCGCCGCAACAGCGGCCAGCATCGAGGTGCCGGAGCTGCTCACCGCTTGGCAGATCGCCAGCAACAACACGTTGCGCCGCACCGGGTCGGAAAGAATCGTCATGGATTTTGTTAGCGCCAAGGCACCCATCCGAAAAACGCGGCGATTTACTTGGATGGCCGAACCGTCTGCGCCGTTCCCGGCCGGCCGTTTCGTTGAATAACGTCTAGGCCGGTAATCTAGTCGATTCGCGTTTCTTTAGAAAATGAATTGATTGCATGATTTCAATGCGTATTCTGCATAGATGGATCAACGTCTTTTGGAGAGTTTCCTCGCCGTCGCGGATGCGGGCGGCGTATCGGCGGCAGCCGTGCAGTTGAACATGACGCAGCCCACGGTGTCGCGCCGGATCGCAGCGTTGGAGGAAACACTCGGTGTTACCCTGTTCGACCGGATCGGCAAGCAGATCCGGCTGTCCAGTGACGGCCGCATGCTGGTCGGTCCGGCGGCGGCGGCGCTGGAGGCGATGAATGCGCTGGCGCATACGGCGCAGGAGGTGTCGCATGGCTCGGTCGGGTTTTTCACCATCGGCGCGAGCTCGCAGGTGATAGAGAATAACCTTGCCGGTTTCTTGCCCACATTCATGGCGTCGGAGCCGGGTGTCGAATTGCGGATTCAGCAAGCTGGCGGTCAGGAGACCGTCGATGCCGTATCGCGTGGCGACGTGCAGGTCGGCCTGGTGTCCGAACCCGCGCAAGATGCGGGCCTGGGTGTTCGGCCGATGGGCTTTATGGACCTGCTGGTGGTGCGGGCGGGGCAGACGGCGGGTGCCCCGGTCATGCTGGCCGATCTGATCGACACGCCCTTGCTGTTGCCGGATCGCCGGTTCCAGGTGCGGGTACTGTTCGACGCCGCGTGCCGGCTGGAGAACCTCACCCCGAATATCATGCTGGAGAGTGATGCACCGCACAGTTTAATCGCCCTCGCGCGCGCCGGTATCGGTGCGGCGATCCTCTCCGGCATCGTCCGCCCGGCGGTGCCGACCGCACCGCTGCATGCGAAGACGGGGCCGTTGCGGCAGAGGTTCGCAGCCGTCTGGGATCCGCGCCGTGTCTTGCCGCGCCCGGCGGCGAACTTCATCGACGCGTTCGAGGTTTATTTTCGGAAGACAGAAGAGCGTTGAACGCTGCCTTACATTGTCAGGCGGGCGGCCAGGTGCGGCTGAAGGGTTTAACGAGCGCCTGCTCGACCAGTTCCAGGTTGTCCTGTCCGTAGAACATATCGCCATCGATGAAATAGGTGGGCGAGCCGAAGACGGAGCGGGCGATCGCCTCCTCGGTGTTCTTCCGGTAGATCGCCTGAACTTCGCCCGACATGGCGGCGTCGAGCAACGGGGCCGGGTCCACGCCGGCGGCTTCCCCGATCCGGGCCAGGCTGTCGCGGTCGTCCAGGTCGGCGTCGTCGCGCCAATGCGCCTGAAGCATCTCGTGGGCTAGTTGGTCGATATTGATGCCTTGCTGCAGCCCGGCGATCAGCATGCCGTTGGACAGTGCGATCTCATGGTCGTGGTGGGTCGGTCTCTCGTCCAGGATGGCCGCGTCCCGGGCCTCCGCCCAACGCCGGATCACATGGCCGGAGAAGAACGTTCTCCGTCCCTCGGTCAGCCCGTTCGTCGGGCCGGGGCCGGTGACGGCGACGACCGCGCGCAGGTCCATCGGCCGGTGGTCAATGCGGCGGCCCGCCTTGGCGGCAATTTCCATGAACCGGGTGGAGCCGACATAGGCGTAGCCGGAATGGGAAGAGTAGAAATATTCGATATTGGCCATCGCCAGTCCTCAAATTTTGCGGAAGGGACGCGTCATGCGTCGGTCGCCGTTATCCCGTCATGCGCCGCGCAAAACCGCAAGACATGATTGGCGCAGGTCGCCGGATGCAGCAGTTGCACCATGTGGAATCCTGTCGGCAGGTGGATCATCTCGAATTGTTTCAAGCCGGTTCGCAGCAGGCCCTCCTGGGCGTCGCTGGTGATTTGCCCGGATGTCGGATACAGGCCCAGCACCGGCGCGTCGATGTCCGGCAGGAAGTCCGATGCGTTGGCGGCGTTGACCAGTTTCGACATGGCGACCTGCACGTCCGGATCGCCTTTGGCGAATTCGTCGACATACCAGTCGAACAGGTCGGGTTCGGTATCGGCGGGGATGCGGGTGCCGCGGGTGGTCGCAGCGACCCAATCGCGGATGCCCATCGCTTCCATCGCGTCGGTGCGCGAGCCGTGACCCATTGCGTAGCGTTCCTTCATCGACTCCTCGATAAAGACCGGGGTGGCGACCAACGTCAGCGTGCGTACGCGCGCCGGATGCCGGGCGGCCAAGGCCATGCCGAGAATGCCGCCCATGGATTCACCGCAGTAATGGATGCTTTCCGCTCCCAAATGATCGAGCAGCGCCACAAGATCGCCAACCAGAGCATCGAGCGTAATGTCCCGGTCGAGATCGAGACTGCCGGTCGACTGGCCCAATCCCCGCATGTCCGGCCGGAGAATCCGGTAGAAGCGCGACAAGTAGGGAATCCAGCGGTACCAAAAGGCGCCCGACCGCCCGTTGCCATGCTGCAGCAACAGATAAGGGCGGTCGGCCCAGGGGTCGGTGAAATCGTCGACCGTATAGGCGGTCGCGATCGATCCGGCGCGGGGCAGGTGCGGCATTGGCGGGTTGCTGCTCTTTAGTCCACCGAAACCGGCGTGACCGAGTCCTTCAGCCAGCGCGCAATCGCGGTGACGCGGGCGTCTTCGCCCTGCCGTCCCATGACCTGCAGGCCGACCGGCAGGCCGCCGACGCTCATCAATGGCACGGTCACGACCGGCGCGAACAGCATCGAACTCGGGTAATTGTAGATCGCGTCGCCGGTCGGTCTTGGCGCGAGCGGTTCGCCGGGAATGTCACCGGGCCAAAGCGGCGCGGGACCCGGGCAGGCCAGCGTGACGATGGCGTCGGCAATGCCGCCGACCTGCGCATGGGTGGCTTGCGCCTTCTCGCGGTCGAGCAGGGCAAGGCGATAGTCTTCCGGGGACATCGCTTCGGCACTTGCGACGGTATTCTTGATCCGTTGGCTGACGCCATCGGGTTTTTCGTCGATCAGGTTGCGCAGCGCCCAGTGATTTTCCCAGGCGGTGATCGCACTGCAGATGTCACCGGCACCCTCTATCGCCTTTTCCAATTGCTCGACCGACGTGGAATTGCGCCGGCGCAGCAGTTCGATGCCCTGGCTTTGCAGGCCTTCCATCAGGATTTCGAAGGCCGACTTGCTGGAATCGTCGAGGATCGCCCAGCCGTCGCTTTCCACCACGATCAGCCGGGCGGGTTTCGACGCGGCGGGCGGCGTGGGCGGGCCGATCAGGCCGGGAGCGCCGCGGTCGCCGCCGGTGCGTGCGGCGATCTCGATCGCCACTTGCCACATATCCTCGATGCAGTTGGCGTGCACGCCATGGGTACTCATGCTCGTCGCCTGGCGTTCGCCGCGGTTGATCCCGCCCTGCGAAGGCTTTAGCGCGACATTGCCGCAGAAGGCGGCGGGCCGGATGATCGATCCGCCGACCTGGGTGCCGATGGCCGCCGGCACCATGCCGGTCGCGACCGCCGCACCGGAACCGGAGGAGGACCCGCCTGGTGTACGCGACGGATCGTAAGGGTTTGTCGTCGGTCCCGGATGGGACCCGCCGAGTTCGGCGGTCACCGTCTTGCCGAAGACCACCGCACCGGCCTGCCGTAACGCCCAGACGGCGGCGTTGTCCCGCTTCGGGAAGTTACCCTCATAGGCGTCGCAGCCCATTTGCGTCGGCATGTCCTTGGTTTCCAGCAGGTCCTTGATAGCGACCGGCATGCCGTCGATGGCCGACAACGTGCGCCCGTCCTTCCAGCGCGTCGTGCTGGCATCGGCTGCTTCGCGGGCACCGTCTTCGTTCAGCGCGGCGAAAGCCTTCACCACCGGTTCGCGCACCGCGATGGTTTCGATGCAGCGTTCGAGATAGTCGCGCGGCGTGTCGCTGCCGTCGCGGAACTTTTCGGTCATGTCATGGAATGTAAGCCCGCGGAATTCGCGGGGATCATAGGTCTCGCCTTTGGAATCGGTCATCGTGGTGTCTCCTCATGGCATCGCAAGCAATGGGCAACGCAAACAGTGGCGGGGTGCGCGAATTCCATGCCGCAGTTCGGACCGCGGCATCATCTTGGCGTTGTTTTTCAGCGCACCGCGTCATTATGCGCCACAGTGCCCGCGATGGCGAGCGACGGAAGGGTGCAAAGAAATTTCACCGCGCGGTGCGGTTTGCGTGTTGCGGTGCGGGCGAATCACGTATCCTCTCTTCCCACACCATGACTGCATCTCCTGCCCTTCTGCCCGACGCCCCAAACGCCGCCGTCCAATCGGTGCTCGGCGAGATGTTCGGGTTCTCCGATTTGCGGCCCGGACAGTCCGCGGCCATCGATGCGGTGCTCGACGGGCGCAACGTTCTTGCGGTGATGCCGACCGGTGCGGGCAAATCACTGTGTTATCAGTTACCGGCGCTTGTCCTTGGCGGGCTGACCATCGTCGTCTCGCCGCTAGTGGCACTGATGCGGGATCAGGTTCGCGCGTTGCAGCTGAACGGCATTCCGGCGGCGACCATCAACTCCGATATCAGCCGCGCCGATAATGTCGAGACCTGGCACGCAGTGCGGCGCGGCGAGGTGAGCCTGCTGTATCTGTCGCCGGAACGCTTGATGACCGAGCGCATGTTGCGCGCCATCGGCGAATTAGACATCCGCCTTTTCGCCATCGACGAGGCGCATTGCATCTCGCAGTGGGGGCCGGCTTTCCGCCCGGAATACGAGGCGCTGGCCAGCCTGCGTGACCGCTTCCCGGCAGTGCCGGTGATGGGTTTGACCGCAACCGCCGACCCGACCACGCGCGCGGATATCGAAGCCAAGGTGTTCCGCGGCGATGTGGTGTCGGTGGTGACCGGTTTCGACCGGCCGAACCTCACGCTCGCGGTTACGCTCAAAGACAACTGGAAGCGCCAAGTCGCCGACTTCGTCGCGGCGCGCGCCGGGGCCTGCGGCATCGTTTACTGCCTGTCGCGCCGCAAGACTGAGGATGTCGCCTCGATGCTGCGCGATGCCGGCCATACCGCGCTCGCCTTTCACGCCGGCATGGAAAGCTACGACAAAGAAGCGGTGCAGAATCGTTTCATGACCGAGCCCGGCGTGGTGATCGTCGCGACCATTGCCTTCGGCATGGGGATCGACAAGCCCGACATCCGTTATGTGCTGCATACCGACCTGCCGGCCAGCCCAGAAGCCTATTACCAGGAGATTGGCCGCGCGGGCCGCGACGGCGCGCCCGCCGAAACGTTGATGCTCTACGGCCTCGACGATATCCGCATGCGGCGCGTCTTTATCGAACAGGAAGAGAGCGACGACGATCGCAAGCGCCGCGAGCATAAACGGCTCGACTCGCTGATCGCCTATTGCGAGGCCCCCAAATGCCGGCGCCAGATGCTGTTGCGCTATTTCGGCGATACGACCGACGCCTGCGGCAACTGCGACATCTGCCGCGACCCGGTCGAGACGCTGGACGGCACCGACGCCGCGCGCGCCGTCCTTTCGGCGGTCGACAGCACGGGGCAGCGCTTCGGCGCGGCGCATATCGTCGGCGTGCTGCGCGGCATGAAGAGCGAGAAGATTGTTAGTTTCCGGCACGATTCGCTACCGGCCTATGGCGTCGGGGCCGAGCGGTCGCAGCGCGAATGGCAAGGCATCATCCGCCAGATGGTGGCGTCGGGAATGCTGGAAATCGATATCGCGGGTTATGGCGGGCTGCGCTTCGGCGAAGCGGCGGCCGGATTACTGCAGGGCGACGCGACCTTCCGCTTCCGTCCCGACAAACTCGGCAAGGACAAGCCGGCGAAACGGCCCAAGGTCAGCGCCGCCGAAGCCGCCTACGACCTGGACGCCGCCGGCGTGGACCTCTTGCAGGAGTTGAAGGCGCTGCGCCTCGACCTTGCGAAAGAGAAGGGCGTGCCCGCCTATGTCATCTTCTCCGACCGGACATTGGTCGACATGGCCGACAAACGGCCAAAGACCAAGGACGAATTCGCTGATGTGTTCGGTGTCGGTGCGGCGAAACTGCGCGATTTCGCGGGGATATTCCTGGTCGCGATCGAAGAATTCGCCGCGGCGGAGTGAAGCCGCCCAACTGCCCGCTGCCGCCAGTGTTTCCGGCAATACCGTTTTCAACCTATCCAAGTCCGCTTTGTGATCTGCCCGATCGGGTTAAGCCTCCCCGACCGAGGCCTTGAACAAGGCCTCGATGTGGATCTCGGCGCAGTCGATCAACGGGTACTCGCAATCCTGCCCGTCGAATGCCAGAAACAAGTCCGTGCCGCCGAGGACGATCGCGTCCGCGCCTTGCTCGTCGCAGAGCCGCTGGCCCATGGTGCGGAAGTAATCGCGCTGCTCGTTGGTGGCGTGGCCCGCGAGCGCCATGGCGGTATAGGCGTTGCCCGCTTCGGAGAGGTCGCCACCCTCCGGAACGACAATCTCGGCCGAGGATATGCCGCCGTAGAGGCAAGATCGCATGACGGTCTCATTGCCGAGGAGGCCGATGCGCTTGAGTTTCCGCCGCCCGAACTCCGCGTCCAGGATCGGAATGGCATTGATCATCGGCAGCGGCGAGACTGCCTCCAACTCGTTGATGCAGAAATGGCCGCCCATCGACGTCACCGCTGCCGCCTCCGCACCCGCCGCCGCCAATCGATCCACCAGGCCGCGGAACACGGCCGCTTGTTCCTGTGCCGCGCCGTTTGCGACATTCCGGACGAGGTCGCGAACCTGTGCGTGTACGATGGTCAGCTCCATTGGCTTGCCGGCGGCATTATGCGCCCGCACCAGACCGCGATAGTAGAACTCGGTCGCGGCCGGGCCTATTCCTCCGATCAATCCGATATGCACGGCGTGTCTCTCCGTTGACTGTTGCGCTGCGGATCATTCATATGGGTCAGGATCACCCGGTCAATAATTGGATTGACCGGGTACAATGAATACGCTGGGAATTGCGGCGGCAGACCATGAGCAAGGCCTTCACCAAGGAAAGCGACGGCGACGACGAGGAAGAACTGCCCGACACGCCGGACAGCTTGCCGAAGGGCGTGAAGAATTACATCACGCCGGAGGGTCACGCGCGCCTCGAACATGAACTGTTCCAGCTTACCAGCGTGGAGCGGCCGAAGGTCGTCGATGTGGTGTCCTGGGCGGCCGGCAATGGCGACCGGTCCGAGAACGGCGACTATATCTACGGCAAGAAGAAACTGCGCGAGATCGACCGCCGCACCCGCTTCCTGCTCAAGCGGCTGGAGCGCGCCGAAGTGGTCGATCCCGCGCGGCAGAGCGGCTTGGACCGGGTCTATTTCGGCGCGACCGTGACCTACGAGGATTCCAAAGGCCAGGAGCGTAGGGTGCGGATCGTCGGCGTCGATGAGGCGCGCCAAGACGAGGGCGACATAAGCTGGGTGTCGCCCATCGCGCGTGCCTTGCACAAGGCCGAGGAAGGCGACGTTGTGAAGGTGCGGACGCCGGGCGGCGTCGAAGAGATCGAAGTGGTCGAGATCAGCTACGGTCAGTCGTCGTCCGTGGCAAAGAACGAGTAATTTGGGAGCACATGACATGAGCGATGCGAGCGCACCGAAGATCGATGCCGACCGGGTGTGGCGGCGGCATATGGAATACGCCGAGCTTGGCGCGACGCCGCGGGGCGGGGTGAACCGCACCACGCTGACGCCGGACGATATCGAGGTGCATCGTCGCCTGACCGAGGTTGCGTTGGAACGCGGGTTCGAGGTGTCGCTCGACGACTACGGCAACACCTTTTACCGGCTGGTTGGCACGGAACCGAACCTACCGCCGGTGGCCAGCGGGTCGCACAGCGACACCCAGCCGACGGGCGGGCGCTTCGACGGCATCTTCGGCGTGCTCGCGGCGTTCGAGGGGCTGGAGGCGATGGCCGATGCCGGCGTTCAGCCGCGCCGAAGCGTCGAGGCGGTGATCTGGAACAACGAAGAAGGCGCGCGTTTTACGCCGAGTTCGATGGGTTCGGCGGTCTATGTCGGCAACGCCGAGTTGGCGCCGCTGTTGGCCGGGGTCGATCGCGCCGGGGAAACCATGGGAGACTCCATCGCCGCGTTACGGGCCGCCATGCCGGACGTTGGACATCGCGAATTCGGCGCGCCCTACCATTCCTTTGTCGAGGCGCATATCGAACAGGGTCCGATCCTCGAGGCGGAAGGCATCCCCATCGGCGTCGTGACCGGGATCCAGGGCGCACGCAAATTCGCCGTGGAGGTGATCGGCGAAGAGGCGCACGCGGGCACGATGCCGCGGTCCGGGCGGCGCGATGCCTTGGTCGACGCGGTTGCCATCGTCAACAGCCTGCACGAAATCTTCCACGATGAAGCCGACGAGGTGCGCTTCACCATCGGCCGGTTCGAGGCCTTTCCGGGCGCGCGCTCGGTGGTGCCGGGACTGGTAAAACTCTTGGTCGATTTGCGCCATCCGGACAACGATCTCGTCGCCGAACTCGGCGACAAACTCCTGCCGGCGGCGCAGGCGGCGGCCAAACGGTGCGAGGTACGGGTCGACGAATCGAACCGTTCCGAGACGGTGGTATTCGGAGAGCAAGTGCCTGCGGCGATCATCCGCAGCGCCGAAGCGCGCGGTTATGCCTGGCGGCATATTTTTTCCGGCGCGGGTCACGACGCGCGCCATATGGACAGTCATTGCCCCAGCGGCATGGTCTTCGTGCCCTGCGAAGGCGGGATCAGTCACAACGAGGCGGAGAACGCGCGGCCCGAGGATATTGCCGCCGGCACGCAGGTCATTTCGGACACGATGTTCGATTTGGCCAACGGCGAATGAGGTGGAGCCAGTGAACAAGATCGATAAATGGGCGGACTACCTGCCGCCCGAGGAGTTGGAGACCTACCGCAAGGCCGCCTTCGGCAATGCCATCGGGTATGGCCGGCGGGCGGCGCTGTTGAATGTGGACACGACGCTCATGTTCGTCGACCCGAAGTACCCGCTCTGCGGTGCGGAAGATCCGGCGCTGATCGCCGCACTGACGGAGCTTACGGCGGTGTTCCGGAACTTGGGGCTGCCGATCTATTACAGCCGGCGGGACGACCGGTCGCATCCGACGCGGCGAGGAATCTGGAATCTGAAACTCGGGACGTCGGGCGAGTTCAAGTATACCGACGATCCCAAGGCGGATGAATGGCCCGAAGCCTACGCCCCGCAGGAGCGCGACATCGTCATCGACAAGAACAAGCCGTCGCCCTTCTTCGAGACGCCGCTCGAATCCTTCATGCGATATGACGATGTGGATACCGTGGTGGTGTGCGGTGTCTCGACCAGCGGATGTGTCCGCCACGCGGTGGCCGATGCGTTTTCCCACAATTTCCGCGTCATCGTTGTCGAGGAAGCCTGCGGCGACCGCAGCGCCATGGCGCATCGCGCCAACCTGTTCGACATGGATATGAAATACGCGGATGTGGAAAGCCTTGCCGCCGTAACGGCCGATCTGGAACGGCATTACGGCGGCAAGTCTTCAAACTAAGGACGAAACCTCGCTTAGAGGGCCATTGCGGCCGTGTGCTCGATCTTCGTCCAGTTCTTCTCGGCCTTCACGATATTGCCGTCCAGATCCTTCAGGAAGGTCGCGTAAATCTCTTCGTTGAGGTTCAGGTACAGCTTGCCGTCCTCGATCTTCCAGAGGTTCGGATCGCCGTCGAACTTCTTGCCGACCGACACGCCGAAGGCGCAGAACCCGCCATAGGCCGGAAGATACTTCGCCGGGTCTTTCTCGAAGGCGGACTTGTGCGCCGCGCTGGCAAAGCGGTAGGCAACGCCGTCATGCACGGCGACGATCTTGTCCGATCCACGTGTCGGCTTGCCGACGGTGAAATACGCAACCGGGTCGTAGCCATGCAGGGCCAGCGGCTTGCCGACGATCGACAGGCCGGGAACGGCGTTGATCTCATCAGCGGCCTGCGCCGGCGCGGCAACGCCCAACAGGGATGCCACGGCGAATGCGGCGAGGGTCATTTTGGTAATGCTCATTTGTCTTCTCCAAATCGGGTTTCAAATCGATGCGGCACCATGGCGCCGACACGAGCGGATTTGGGAAGTCAGGCGAAATTAACAATAAATCATCGAATTATTCGCACTACGTGCAAATATTATGGGACGATCTGCAATGTTTTAGGCGGCGGCGCGGCGCACTTCGCGCGGGCTGCGGCCATATCGATTGGAAAAGGCGCGCGAGAAAGCGGCGGGCGATTGATAGCCGACATGGGCCGCGACCGACTGGATCGGCTCCGTCGTGTCGGCGAGCATCGTCATCGCCTTCTGCAGCCGCAGGTCCGACAAGTAACCCATCGGCGTGCAGCCCAGCATCGTCTGGAAGGCGTCGGCGAATCGGCTGCGCGACATGCCGACTTCGCGGGCGATCGACGCAAGTGTCCAGTCCTCGGTGAGCTGACGGTGCATCAGGCTGAGCGCACGGCCGATCCGCGGATCACTCATCGCTTCGATGATACCGCGCAATGTGTCGTCTTGATCGGCGCAGGTTCGGACGACCTCAATGAACAGCGCTTCGGTCAGCCGGATGACCGAAGCCTTGGTTCCCGGCGTGTCGGCGAACATCTGCCGGGTGATCAGGCGCATTAGCTCGTCGAGCCAGGGCGCCCGGGCGCGCAGTTCCGCCGTGACCAGCAGATAGGGCGGCAGCGCCCGCAGCAGTGGGTGGTCGACGGTCTCGGCAAAATTCAGGTGGCCGCAGATCAATTTGGTATCGGCATCGGGCGCGGCCTCGCCGCCGTAGACCAGGACGCCGTCGCCCGTATACCCGGCCTGCTGCAGCACATCTTCCAATTCGGCCGGTTTCACGTCCGGTGTCTCGCAGAGCGTATGTGCCGCGCCATTGGGAATGATGATCAGGTCGCCGGGCTCCAGCACGACGTCGTGATCGTCGCCAATACAGATATGGCAGCGTCCCTGGACAGCCAGATGAAACCGGGCCGACCGGCCATAGGCCGGCACCGCGACCGCCCACGGCGATGAGAAGGCCGTGCGGAAATACAGGGTGCCGCGGAGTTGCAGTGTGTCGAGAATATCGCTGAGCACATCCATATTGCAGTCAATCGCTTGTTGCAGGACGATGAGCTAAGTATCTAGGTCTAACTTGTCGAGTGTCACGGAGATTTTTATGTTCCAAGCCAAGCGCGTTTACGAGCCGCCGGCGTCGGAAGACGGATACCGAGTGCTGATCGACCGGCTGTGGCCGCGCGGTGTGTCGAAGGATGCGGCGGCCGTCGATCTGTGGCTGAAAGAAATTGCGCCCTCGACCGAACTGCGCAAATGGTTCGGTCACGACCCCGCGCGTTGGGAGGGGTTTGCCGGCCGGTATCGCGACGAGTTGAGGGAAGCGGACCGGGCGGCGGCGTTCGAGGCGCTTCAGGCTTTGGGGCAGGAGCATGATGTCGTGACGCTGCTGTTCGCGACGAAAGAGTTCGAGCAGAGTCATGCGGTACTGCTGCTGGCGGCCTTGGATGCACGGTAGGCACTCTCCCAGAAAATAATCCAAAGAATGCGGTATCGCGATCTGCAGCAAATTGTGGATGCTGTGGTAGGCTGCGTCCCAATCCGATCCAACCGTTAGACAATGCAAGAAGGTTTAGTTCATGGCAGGCGATAAGATCTCGGTGACGTTCGAAATTCAGAAAGACGCGGAAGACATGCTGGTTTATGCCGCGGAGAAATACGACCTCAAAGACAAGTCGAAGGCGTTGCGCTGCGTGCTTGACTATGTCGCGAGCGACGGCGATTGGGACGAGTTGTTCAAAAAAGTGCGCTGCGTCCGCTGCGGCGGCGACGCTTGGACCAAAGACGACTAGCGCGGCATCTTGGCGCTAGCGCTCGGCGGCGCTCAAGCCGGCGATGTAACCCCAGGTCAGGCATGGGCCGAGCGTCGTGCCGGCCCCGACCCCTTTCGACCCGAAAGCATTCGCCATCACGTTTCCGGCGGCGTAAAGGCCTGGGATCGATGTGCCGTCAGGCCGCAGCACTTCCGCACGTTCGTTGGTGCGCGCACCGCCCTTGGTGCCGAGGAAACTCGCCTTGAAGGGCATGGCGTAGAACGGCGCACGCTCGATCGTCCCCAACGTGGGGCTTGGTTCGTGCGTCGGGTCGCCGCCACGATTGCGGTCCCAGGCGGTGCTGCCGCGGCCAAAGTCTTCGTCCTGTCCGGCGCGGGCAAAATTACTGAACCGTTGCGCGGTATCGACCAGCCCGTCCGGGTCTACATCGATCTGCCGTGCAAGGTCCGCAAGCGTGTCCGCCTTGAAGCGATTGCCCGGCACTGACGCCTTTGGCAGCGCATGCGGGTATTTCTCGGCGAACTGGCTGTCGTAGATGCGCCATGCGGGCAGGTGCAGCGGTTCGTCGGTGTCCAGGTCCCGTTCCGCGAAGGCGAGGCCGACATTCATCTGCTTCTCGTTGACGAAGCGCTTGCCGTGCCGGTTTACGATCATGGAATGCGGCAGGAAATAATCGGCCGCTGGCTGTCCCTGTAGCCGGCCCTCATAGGTCACCGGCGTCGTGCCCATGATGAGCGCCTGGTCCATGCGGTCGAGATGCGCGCCGACATCGGCCGCCATGCGATGGCCGTCACCGGTATTGGTCGACGGGCTGGCGGTCCATTCGACAGGGCCGGGGAAATGCTCGGCCATCATCTCGGCATTCCATTCGAAGCCGCCGCTCGCGAGGATCACGCCTTTCGCGGCTTCGACCGTCACCGTCGTACCGTCACGCTCCAGTTCGAGCCCAGTCACGCGGCCGTCGTCGGTGATGAGCTGCTTGGCGGCGCTTTCGAGCCAGATCTCGACGCCTTTGTCGAGGCAGCCCTTCAGCAAGCCGATGGACAGCGCGTTGCCGCGCGTGCGCATGCCGCGCAGGTGCCGCCACAACAGGCGCGGGAAGAAACGCATCATTCCCTTTTTTGGGTTGGCATAGAAATGGGTGTCGACGATCTCGTCGTAGCTCAACTCGATCGACAGCGTGCGTGGCCGGACGCGGTTCCGCCATGGTCCGAGGATGCCGAGGCGGATCGGGCGCGGTGAGACATTGCGGCCGAATTCCATGCCACCCGGCGCTTCGGCATAGGGATCGGGATCGCGATTGGGTTTGAACCGCGCCGGGCTGTGCGCTTCGACGAATTTCAGCATTTCGGGGGCGCGGTCGACGAAGGCAGCCCAGAGCGGTTCTTCCAAATTGTGCCAGCCGTCGGGTGAGACGGCCCGGATATACTCCAACACCGCTTCCCGGGAGTCGCTGACCCCCAATTCGGCCATATAGTGGTGGCCGGGAATCCAGATGCAGCCGCCGGACATTGCGGTCGTCCCACCGGCGACCTCCGATTTCTCAACGACCAGCACGCTGGCGCCCGAAACGCGTGCCGCCAGCGCCGCGCTTAATCCGGCGGCACCGGTCCCGATGACGACAATGTCAACCTGATGGCGGTTTTTCGGCATGGCTGGCTCGCGGTCAGACGACCTGGTTGTGCAGCGGCTCGTCGCCGCGTGACAGGCGGTTGAGATTTTCGAGCAAAATGTCGATCACGTTATCTTCGTAATTGCGCGTCTCGCCGCCGGTATGCGGTGTCAGAATGACGTTTTCGAAACCCCACAGCGGCGACTCCGCCTCCAATGGTTCCGTCACCGTCACGTCGATCCCGGCGCCGGCGATCTGGTTGTCATTCAGCGCCGCGATCAGCGCATCCTGATCGACGCATCCGCCGCGCGCCACGTTGACGAGATAGGCCGACGGTTTCATCGCGGCGAGCGCCGCGGCGTCGATGGTATTCTTCGTTTCCTCCGTCAGTGGACAGGTCAGAACCACCACGTCGGCGCGAGGCAACAGCGACAGCAGATCGCCCGACGGGTGCAGTTCGTCGACATGCTCGACCGGGGTCGAGGTATCGCGCTTCAGTCCGATGACGTTCATGTCGAAGGCCTTGGCCAGTTTGGCGGTGCGGCCGCCGATCTTGCCGAGGCCAAAGATCAGCATCGTCTTGCCGGGCAATTCCTCTTCGCGCTGCGAGAGATCCGAGATCATGCCGCGCCAGTGTGCTTTGCGTTGATTGTCGCGCCCGGTGTGGATCAGCCGCGTCAGACCAAGGGTCAGCGCCAGAGCGTGATCGCTCACCGCGTTGACGTTGACGCCGCTGGCGTTGGCGAGTCGTACGCTCTTTGCCCGGATTGCCTCCGGGTCGAACTTGTCGTAGCCCGCGCCGCAGACCTGGATGAATTTCAACCGGTCGGCAGTCTCCAACATATCATTGTCCCAATAGCCCGACGCGACGATAACGTCGCCGTCGCCCATGCGGGCATAGGCGTCGTCCTTGGTCCAGGATTGGAAATGCTTGATCCCGGTGTCGCGCTTTTCGAACAGCGGCGACAACTGATAAGCGGGATGGATGAAATGAATCGTGGTGTCGTTCAGGTCCATGGACTCTCTCGGTGCTGGATTTGTGGCGGGGTGCTCGGAAGGATCGGCGCTATCGGGCGCAACCTGCGAATGGTGAAGCCTTGCGCTAGCTGGGTCAATCGTCTCGACACCGGACAGGGTCGGAATCGCCGTGTGATATTGCCAGCGGGCGGTTGCAGCCTATGTTGAAATCTTCAGGTGAGCGCTAACTGCGCTTTTCAGGAGAGGAATGACGCTGATGCAAATCACCATGGACCATATCGTTTTGAATGTGCAGGACGAGACGTCGATGATCGATTTCTACACGCGGGTGTTGGGGATGGAGCCGGAGCGGCTCGACGAATACCGCGCGGGCGACGTTTCCTTTCCGTCGGTACGGCTGAACGAAGGCACCATCATCGACCTGTTCCCGCCGAAGATGCATAAGAAGGACCCGGCGGCGGCGCCCAACCTCAACCATTTCTGCCTTGTCGTAGACAAAGCCGGATGGGAGACCGTGCAAGGCCGGCTCGAAAGCGACGGGGTCGAAATCGACGGCCCGCGTCAGGTGTGGGGCGCGCGTGGCGAAGGGGAGTCGATCTACTTCTCCGACCCCGACGGCAACCGGTTGGAATTAAAGCATTACACGGGCTGATCCTGCTTTTCGATGCGCGGCGGCGGGGAATTGCATAGACTCGGTTAGGGCCGCGCGGATCGGTGCGGCGACTTACCCAGGAGCATCCTATGCCGAAAGAAAGTCCCGCCATCAAAGACGTCTTCGACATTCCCACGGAAAGCGGCTCCGGCTATCCATCGCCTTTCAATGAACCCTGCATGGACCGGGTCCGGCGGCGACTTGGCGACCAATTCGGCCTGACCGACTTTGGCGTCAATCTTGAGGTGTTGCCGCCGCAAAGCTGGTCGTCGCAACGGCACTGGCACACAAACGAGGACGAGTTCATCTACGTGATCGACGGAACGCCGACGTTGATTACCGATGAAGGCGAGACAGTTCTGCAGCCGGGCAGCATCGCCGGGTTTGCGGCCGGAAACGAGAACGGCCACCATCTCGTCAACAAGAGCGATACGCCGGTAACGCTACTCGAAATCGGTAGTCGCCGGCCGGGCGACTCCTGCCGTTATAGCGACATCGACATGCAGATGGTGGGGCGCGGGCAGCCGGACGCGAAGTTCACGCGCGGGAACGGAGACCCGTACTAGTCGTTAGGGTCTCATGAATTGAGCAGGACGTCCGCCCCGGCCGCGATGCGTTTGAGTTGGGCCACCGGCGCGCCGGCCTTGGCCATGACGTGCAACCCCATGTAGCTGGCGGTCAGTTGATCGGCGCGGCGGATTGACGCCTTGCGGGATTCCCCAGACTTGTCGGCGGCCAGCACTGCGGCGATGGCGTCCCTTAGGCGATTCAGATGCTGCATCACCGCCGCCTCGACCTGCGGGTCGTGTGGCGCGACTTCCACCGCACTGTTGCAGAGAAGACAACCGCGTCGGTCCTTGCCGTTCAGCACCGCCTTGACCGGCCCGTTGAAGAGCTTTCGCACTTTGGCGTCCCCGGTTTCCGGACCCGACAACAGGTCGACGGCGGCGCTGATCTCACGCCCGCCATAATGGTCGAGACAGGCCAGGAACAGCCTGCGCTTGTCGCCGAAAGCATTGTACAGGCTGGCGCGGTTGATCCCGACGGCGCGATCGAGCTGCGCCAGCGACGTGCCCGCATATCCGCTTCGCCAAAACAACGCGGTTGCCGCCGACAGGACATTCTCTGGGTCGAATTCTCGTGGCCTTGCCATGCAGGGATTATCCGGTCGAAGAGTTTAATAATTGATCAATCGGTAAAGAATTATCCGATTTCCGTCGAGATCGCGAGTCCCTCACACGAATGTCATTGATCGTGGTTTTATACCGAACGATAAAAAACATAGATTGGATTCGTTAGCAGCGCGAGAACGCGTTGCCCGAAAAAGAAACAGGACCGCGAAATGCATGGAATTTTAAAATCGATCGGCGGCGCTGCCCTAGCCTTAGCTCTGCTCTTCTCCGTCTCGGCCCCGGTACAGGCGGGAAGCGACGTCGTGTCGTCGGGAACCTTCCGGGGCGCCAGCAAGCATGTCACCAGTGGTGGCATCACCGTCGTGAAGACGGCGACCGGCACGCTGGTCATCCTCGACCAAGATTTTTCGCTGGACGGCGCGCCCGACCCGAAACTCGGTTTTGGTAAGGACGGCAAATACGATTCGGCGGCCAAGATCGCGCATCTCAGCAAGAAGACCGGGTTGCAGGTCTACAAGGTGCCGGCCGGCGTCGACGCCTCAAAATACAACGAGTTCTATGTCTGGTGTGAAAAGTTCAGTGTTCCGCTCGGCGTTGCGTCGCTGAAATAAATCGGTCTCTCCCCCAGAGGCGGCTCTCCACCCAAGAGGCGCTTCGACCATGGCTTGGTTCCTGCTTGGGTTTTCTCCTCCTCTCTCCCCCTCCCGAATGTTGGGACCAAGCCACCGGCCGATCCTCCCAGGATCGGCCGGTTTCGTTTTACCTTGGCGCTTCGCCGCTAACCTGCGCGCCGCGCTTGAGCTGCAACACACTGAGAATGCCGCAGAGATACATCGCGGCGATGGCGATGAAGACGCCTCGGAAATTGCCGCCGTCCATCAGCCAGCCGAACAGCAGCGGCCCCAGCGCGCCGCCAAGGTCCAGTCCCGAGTAGACGAAACCGAACACCTTGCCGGTTGCCCCTGCAGGCGTTGCGGCACGCACGAGGATATCGCGCGACGGGCCGGTCATACCGAGGAAGAACCCACCGGTCGCCAGCAGAGGGATGACCGCCATCATCGGCAGCGGGACCATAGCGATGGTACCCATCGCCGCCGCGCCGGCGATAAGGCCGATGGTGGCGATCAGCGCGTGGCGCGGGAACCGGTCGGCCAATTCGCCGCCAAGTAGGATTCCCGCCGCATTGCCGCCGAGATAGCCGGTCAATCCCGCGGTCGCCAGCGCCAAGGGCGCGCCATACATTTCGACCAGCGCGGTGACGGAGAAATTCTGTACTCCGGCGAGCGCGCCCGCGATCAGGGCGAAATAGACGAATGCGGCCATCAGCGGAAGGTTCCGGACGAGCCGACTGTAGAAAGCGAGGCTCGGCACTGCCTCCGCGCCGGCGGCTTGACCGGCCGGCATGCGCAGGACGTCGCGGTACCGAAATATCAGTAGGGCCGCACCCCAGCCGATCAGTCCGGCGGTGATCAGGCCGGCGCGCCAACCGGCGAAACTCGCGACGCCGTAATAGACGATGATCGGCGACAGGAAATACCCGCAGGTGCCGCCGAAGCCATGGATGCCAAAGGCCCGCCCGAGCCGGTCTGAGCTGACCTTGGCCGACAGGATCGAGAGATCCGCCGGATGAAACACGGAGTTGCCGAGCGCCGATATTGCCGCCAGCGGCAGCAGGACCCAATAGGCCGGCGCCAGCCCCATCAGCATGACAGAGGTCGACATCGTCAGAATACCGAACAGCATCAGCCGGTCACCGCCGTAGCGGTCGACCAGGATGCCGACGAAGGCCTGACACATCCCGGAGACGCCGTAGAACAGCGAAATGATCAGTCCGAGCGCGGTATAGCTGACGCCGAATTCCGCACGCAGTAGCGGAAACAGTGGCGCCAGCGCGATCTGATAGAAATGCGACAACAGATGCGCGAGCCCGACCAACCCGATCACCAGCGTGTCCGACCGGGGCGCCGGCGTGGTCGCGGTCATGCGGCGGTCATGCGGTGATCATGCAGTGGTGTCGCGGTAGTGGTCCATCGGGACTAGGCCGCCAGCAGTTCGGCGGCACGCGCGCGGGCGGTGCCGGCGGTGTCCGCATCACCGCACTGGTCCAATGCGTCGGCGTAGAGCTTCCAGGACGGCGCGCTGGACGGGTTGTCGGCAGTGCGCTCGGCAAGCAGGGCGCGGGCGAGGCCGTGCTGGCCGTCTTTGATGGCGGCATGCAGGAACATCCGTACCCAGACATCCCGCTGCGCCCAACTTCCGCCGAGCGGTACCATATGGTACCGGGTCTCGCGCATGATATCGATCACCCGGCTATAGTCCTCTGCCGCATAGGCAAGCGTCGCTTCGGCGATTGGGATTCCGGCGTCGCGGTAGGTCGGGGTAATCGTCGCGTCCTCGTTGTCCTGGCTGTCGCGGAAGTCGCGCATCGACGCCAGCAGCGTCTCGGCTTCGTCGCGCCGTCCCGCCATGGCCAAGGCCATCATGAAATGCAGATCGTTGAACGGGCGCAGGCGCTGTTGCAGCGGCGCGATGCGGTTGGCGCTGACATCGGCCACCGTTTCCCAGCGATCGCCCACGTCGAGGCCCAGCATGTCGAGCCGCATCAGCATGCTGGCGGCGTTGCAGATGTCGATGTTGTCTTCCGACGGCTCGGTCCAGAACTGCCGGTCGTAGGCTGCCAGCACGTCGTCGAATCGCTCCAGCTCTAAATAGTGCAGGGCCCGGTGCCACCACATGTGATGCGCGAAGATGCCGCGCTTCTGCCATGCGGTCTCGTGTTCGTCGATCCAGACGATGCCATCCTGCCGCCGTCCTTGCGCTTCCAGGACATGGGCGACGCAGTGGCCGGCCCAGATGTCGTTCTCGTTGATCTCTACCGCGCGGCGGCCGAGCCTCTCGGCCGGTTCGAACTCGTGGGTTTCCTCGAAGGTGAAGGCGCGGCAGCCGAGCACGAAACCGTAACCCGGTAGGTCTTCGGTCCAGTGCGGCATGACGCGGGCCATCGAATCGCGCATCTGCGCCAAGTCGCCGAGAAAAAAATGCATCGTGTGCGCCAGACGCATCGCGAGAATATCCCTCGGATGATCCAGCAGGATTTCGTCCCACAGCGCCGTGGTCTTGCGGATATCACCGTCGCACCATGCCGCCAGCGCGGCGACATGCTTCTGTTCGCGCTCGCTTGCCGTCGCGGTAAGGCTTTGGGCGTTGGCGAGGCTGTCGCCGCTCTGCGCTGCGAGATGGGCCTGTGCGGGCAATCGTTGGAAGTACCCTCGCAGGCATTGGCCCATGATCATTTCGGGATCGACGTCGGAGACTTTCTTCAAAAGCAGCGCCGCGTCGCGGCCGGAGGCAAGGAATTCATCGACGCAGCTATCGAAGGCATCGACGGCGTCCTGGCTCGAGGCGGTCATGGCGAGCCCGCGCTTGTCGTTGAACATTCGGTCCTCCCGGATGGGTCTTGAGGCGGCCGGCGAATGCCGGAATAGGTGTGTCCTTCAGTTTCTCGACCATGCCTCCCCTGTCAATCGGAGAATGGTGTACTAAATGGCTCGCAGAAGGATGGCCGCGCGCGGTCGTCACGGCAAATGTATAGGGTGAGTCGGAGTCCGTCGATGGATTCAGCAACGCAATTCGTTCTAGGCGCGGCGGTCGGAACGGCCGTCCTGGGCCGGCGCATGGGCGTGCGGAAGGCCGCGTTGACCGGCGGCTTGCTTGGCAGCTTGCCGGATGCGGACGTGTTCTGGCCGTTCGACGACCCGGTGGACAGTTTCGTCCTGCATCGGGGGATATCGCATTCGCTCTTGGTCCATGCCGTCGTGACGCCGATCCTCGGCGAAGGGTTGCGGCGGTTGGTGCCTTCGCTGCGGGACGCCCGCGTGCAGACCTATCTCGCGGTTTTCCTGTGTCTGGCGACGCATGCCTTGCTGGACGCGATGACGATTTACGGCACCCGATTGTTCTGGCCAATTTGGCTGGAACCGCTCGGGCTGGGGTCGGTCTTCATCATCGACCCCGCCTATACGCTGCCGCTGCTGATCGTCACGGTGTGGGCCTTGTTCTTAAAATCCTGGACGCCGCGCTTCGGCAAAGCCCTTGCAGCAGCCTTGATCCTATCGACCGGGTATCTCGGGTGGACGGCCGCGGGACAGCAGATCGCCAAATCCCGCGTTCAGGCCCATCTGGCCAAGGCCGGGATCAAGGCGGAACGGCTGTTCGTTACGCCGACGCCGTTCAACACCGTGTTCTGGCGGGCGGTCGCGGTCGATGGAGCCCGCTACATCAATCTGTACCTGCCGCTGTTTGGTGGCGATGATGCCGTCACGACCTATGTGCATCCGCGCAAGCCACAATCGATCGCCTGTTGGTCCGGCAACGGCGTGGTCGAAACTCTGATCGATTTCAGCAATGGCTTCGTGCGGTTCGACGCGGACGCCGATGGGATCACCGTGAGTGATCTGCGGATGGGCCTGACGCCGCAGTATGTCTTTCGCTTTGTAGTCGCGGAGCGGCGGGGTGCGGATATCGCCGATGTTCCGCCGCGGCGTCTCCAGCCGGTGCGGGGTGCACCCGGCGACGGAGAATGGCTATGGGCCGGAATCCGAGGCGACCGCGTGATCCGGCCGGTCGAAGCGAACGCGGCGGTTTCGTTGGGTAGTCGGCGTCTCGCCGCTGCACGCGGAGCAGCCACTGTTCCCTGCTGATGACTTGCGACCTCTGCGGTTGACCGCCCCCGGTGGGGAGGGGATAATCAGCGAGATCGAAAGGAACGCAGCCGATGAATGTCGAAGACCCGAACGATCCCATGCCGGATGAAATGAATTTCTGGACGACGCTTGGTGGTTACGGCCTCGGCGCGGCAATTGTCTTCATAATGTTCTATTGGGCACTGCCGGCGACCAGCCTGAACTAGCGTTTCCGCCTATTCCGTACATTCAAATTCAATGTAACGTCTGCGCGCTTTCGCGCGGTCTAGGACGGGAAGCCGTCTGCCGGCCGCGTCAGGCCGTAATGCGACCGTAGTGTCTCGCCCTCATAGGCGGTGCGGAACAGACCCCGTTTCTGCAGCAGCGGGACCACTTCGTCGATGAAGGCGGTCAACATCGTCGGCAGCAGCGGCGGCATCAGGTTGAAACCATCCGCGGCGCCGTCGGTGAACCAATCCTCGATCAGGTCGGCGACCTGTTCTGGCGTTCCCGCGAAGGTGAAATGCCCGCGTGCTCCCGCCATTTTCGACAGCAGCTGTCGAAGCGTGAGATTTTCCCGCTCGACCAGGCCGACGATCAGTTCGGTCCGGCTGCGCGCCGCTTCCACCGTGGCGGGATCGGGAAAATCCGCCGGCGTGAGCGGCGTATCCAACGGCAAATGGGAAAAATCATGCCCGCCGAACCGGCCCGAGAGGCGCTTGCGTCCGATTTCGGGATCGGCCAGGTCGTTCAGTTCCTGCGCCAGGCGTTGTGCTTCCGTCTCGGTCGACGCGATAACCGGGCTGAGCCCCGGCAGGATATGAATCTGATCAGCGGCGCGGCCTTCCTTATCTGCCAATGCCTTGAGGTCGGTGTAGAACGCCTGCGCCGTCGCCTTTTCCATATGCGCGGTGAAGACGGCTTCCGCATGGCGCGCCGCGAAACGGCGTCCGGTATCGGACGAGCCCGCCTGCACCAGGACCGGGCGGCCCTGCGGACCGCGCGGCACGTTCAACGGACCGGCCACATTGTAATACGGCCCTTCGTGGTCGATCGACCGGATGCGATCCGGCTGCGCGTAGCGGCCGCTTTCTCGGTCGTCCAGTATCACGTCGTCGGCCCAACTGTCCCAAAGACCCTTCACGACCTGTAGGAAATCCTCGGCGCGCGCGTAGCGGTCCGCGTGACTGACCTGACTGTCATCGCCGTAGTTTTTCGCCGCCGGTGCGGACCAGGACGTGACGATGTTCCAGCCGACGCGGCCGCCGCTGATGTGGTCGAGAGACGCGAACTGCCGGGCCAGATTGTAGGGCTCGGTATAGGTCGTCGAGGTGGTCGCGATGAGGCCGATCCGGCTCGTCGTCATCGCCAACGCGCCCAGCGCGGTAAGCGGCTCGAGCCAGGTGCGGGCAGCGCGTTCCACGTCGTCGCGTCCGGCGAGCTGGTCGGCGAGGAAGATCGAATCGAACAAACCGGCTTCGGCGGTTTGCGCCAATTCTTGATAGTAGCGGATATCGGTCAGCGCGAGCGGCGATGCGTCCGGATGGCGCCACGACGCTTCGTGATGGCCGCGACTGTGGATGAACAAGTTCAGGTGCATTTGTCGTTTCATAGGGATGACTCTACCAAAATGCGGCGCTGCCCGTCGAACCGGCCGGTTTGCTCAGGGGAGGTTGGCGCGAAGCTGCGGGCCTATTGTCCGACCTCGTCTTCGCAAAACGCCCAGATCCGGCCATAGGGTCCGCGCGTTTTCAGAAGTTCCGGTTCGATTTCCGCCATGGCTTCGTCGCTCAGATATTCGACCTCGCCCATGGCTGCGCTGATCCAAGTGCGATGGGCGTTGTCTTCGAGGATAAAGACCGATGCGGTCATCTCGATGATGTCCTCGCCCGTTACGACGATGCCGTGCGCCTTCATCAAGGCGGCCCGATGGGATCCGAGTGTGCGGGCGAGTGCGACGCCGCGCTCGGCCGAGTTGATCAGCCGGGAATCCGGATGTGTGGGGATTCCGTCGCGAAATATCGACGCCAGGAAGTAGGTCGGACGCAGGTCCACCGACGACATGCTGAAGGACGTCGGGAAATGGCAGTGGAAATGGGCGATGCTGCCGACATCCGGTCGGCTCTTGTAGATCTCCAGATGGATCGGCAACTCGCCCGGCATCCGCGCGTCGTTGTCGATCGTGTTGCCATCCAGGTCGACGAGGGCGAAATCCTCCGGATTGGAACGCTGGCCCAAATCATGCGGCGATATCAGGATGTGATCCGGGTTCGCCGTCCGCGCACTGATATGGCCGAAGCCGTCGATGAATCCGCGCCCATAAAAGAATCGCCAGGCGGTGTTGAGTTTTTCCGCAAGGGCTGCGTTCGATTCCATCGTTGATTCTCCCAAGGCTATTCGATGCGCCGCGCATACATTTGCCCCGATAGTGCCTTTGCGTTAGTGCTGGGTAAAGCGGCTCGCCGGGTGGCGGACCGGGCTTTACGGCACGGATTTTTGGAAAGGCGGTCCCATGCGTCTCGGCATCAGTATCTCCACGACAACGGACGACACCATCACCGGCGAGAAGGTGGTGGCCGGCATGAAGGCGGCCGAGCGGATCGGTTTTGACGGTTTGTGGTTCTTCGACACGATTGGCCGCGGCTATCATACGCCGGACCCGTTGATTCAGGTCTCGGTCGCGGCAGCGGTGACCGAGAAGATCGAATTGGGCACCTGTATTTTGCAAGTGCCCTTGCGCAATCCGGTCGAGTTGGCGCATCGACTCCTGACTGCACAATTGATGACCGGCGGGCGGCTGACGCTCGGCGTCGGCGCCGGGTCGACAAAAGCGGATTTCGACGCGATCGGCGGTGACTATGAGAGTCGCTTCAAGGCGCTGCGGACGGCGCTGCCGCTGATGCAGCGGCTCTGGCGCGGCGAGACGGTCGACGGCACGAACCTCACGCCGCCGCCCGCGGCCAAGGGCGGGCCGCCGATCCTGATCGGCAGCTGGGCCGGCAGTATTTGGATTCCCCGCGCCGCGAATGAGTTCGACGGCTGGATCGCCTCGGCCATGTTTACCGGCGAGCCGACGTTGCGCGCCGGTGTCGAGCGGTTCCGCGGTCTTGGCGGCAAGCGCGCCATCATCACCAACATCAAGTCGGATCTATCGGCGCCGACGCAACCGTTATCGGACGAGGGGCCGTATTCCCTGGCATGCAGCCCTGCGGATGCGCGCGACCGGCTCGCGCGGCTTGCCGACATGGGTTTCGACGACGCCGTTGTCGTGGTCAATAACGGCGCGGAGGAAACCCTGCAGGCGATACGCGACTTGTGGCCGGCCTAGGCTAGGCGCGCCGTTACCCCCCGATCAGCCGCGGCAGCACCAGCACGATCTCCGGGAAGATCATTACCAGCGTCAGGCCGATAATCTGCAGCCCGATGAAGGGCAGCACGGCCAAGAATATCTCCTGCAGCGTTATCTCCGGTGGCGCCACGCTCTTGAGCCAGAAACACGCTGGTCCGAAGGGTGGCGACAGAAAGTAGATCTGGATGTTCATCACGAACAGCACGCCGAACCAGATCGGATCGAATCCGAGGGCGACCACCACCGGAGCGAAGATCGGCACGGTGATATAAGCGATCGCGATCCATTCCATGAAGGTGCCGAGCACGATCAGGATGCCCATGATCACGAAGATGACGCCGAGCGGCGGCAGGTCCAACCCGGTCAGCAAGCCCTGAACGAAGGTGTTGCCGCCGATGATGTTGTAGATGCCGACGAAACTGACCGCGCCCAAGATCAACCAGATGATGGTGCCGACCGTGATCATGGTTTTGCGCAGCGCTTCCTGCAGCATGTACCAGGTTAGCTTCTTGCGCGCCGCCGCGGCGGCCACCGCGCCGAACACGCCGACCGCGGCGGCTTCGGTCACCGTGGCGATGCCGCCGTAGATACTGCCGAGCACCCAGAGGATGAGCAGCATCGGCAGGATCAGGCCCTTCATCTTCGCGGTTTTTTCCACACCACTCATCTGGGTGAGGCCTTCGGCGGGCAACGGGGCGAGATGCGGCTGAATCTGACAGCGAATCATGATGTAGGTGATGTAGAGGCTGGCGAGCAGCAGTCCCGGCAGGAATCCGCCGAGGAACAGGTCGCTGATCGATACGTTGGCGGTCAGGCCATAGATGATCATGATAACCGACGGCGGGATTAAAGTGGCCAGCGAACCGCCGGCGCAGATCGTGCCCATCGCCAGTTTCTTGTCATAGCCGAGCCGCAGCATCTGCGGCAGGGCGATCAGACCGAGCATAACGATTTCGCCGCCCATGATACCGGTCATCGCCGCCATGAGGACCGCGACGAGCGTCGTCTGCACCGCGACGCCACCGCGCAACCGGCCGGCGATGATCGACATGGCGTCGAACAGATCCTCGGCAACGCCGGAGCGTTCCAGGATGTTGGCCATCAGCACGAACAACGGCACCGCAACCAACGGATAAGCCTCCAGCAGGCCTTGCGCGTTACTAGCGACCAGGAACAGGCCAGGCACGCCGAAATAGGCGAGGGCCGTGCCGATGGAGACGGTCATGGTGACGACACCCAGCGGAATGCCGAGCGACATCAGGAAGATCATCGAGCCGACGATGATCAATGTGGAGGACTGGATATCCATCGACTTCATATTGAAGAAGCCGTAGGTGAGGCCGAGTGTAATCAAGACGACGATTGCGCCGACCAAGACCTGCAAGGTTTTTTTGGAAATCATTGCCTCAGTCTCCCGGAAGCTCTGTGGACTTCGGGACACCGTGCCCAGTCAGATGTTTGATCAGGTTGACGACGAGCTGCAGGCTGTACAGTACCGCGCCGACGAACAGCAGCGTCTTCAGGATCAGCGGTTCCGGTGAATTGAACGAGGTGCCGCTGCGCTCCAAGCCGCGGATCGCGCTCACCATCGGCTCCCACAGTGCGAAGGCGAAGGTGAACATCGCTCCCTGGCTGACCACCAGAATGAACGTGTCGAGCCACCATTTGGTCCGGCCGTGCACATGCTCATATAGAACGGTGATCGCGATATGCGACCGCCGCATCGTGACGTAGGACCCGGACAACGCCCAGGCCGAGGCGCAGACAACCATCACCACCTCGAACGCCCATTGCGTGGGCGCGTTGAAGAAATACCGCATCGCGACTTCGTAGACGGTAACGGCGGCGCAGATCAGGTAGAGATGGCAAACCGACAAGCCGACATACTGGTTCAGGCGGTCGACCGCGCGAATCAGAGCATTCATGGACAGGGCTCCACGCGAAACCGGCCGTGACGAGAATTACTCGTCACGGCAAGTTCGCTATTGGTGGGATCGGATGGTCGCCTACTTCAGCAAGCCCATCGTTTTCATGAACTTGATGTGGGCGTCATAGGCTTCTTTCGCGAGATCGCTCTGCTTGGAGACGTCCTTCCAGGCGCCGGCCGCAATCGCGCGCAGCTTGTCGCGCTCTTCCTGCGGCCAATCGATGATCTCAATACCTGACGTGCCGGCTTTGTCGGCGGCGACCAGCTTACGGTCCTGCAGGTCGGTGGCCCGGCTCATGTCCGTCCATGCGGCGAAATACCAGGTTTCAAGCGCGGCCTGGCCTTGCGGGCCGATCTTGTTCCAGACGTCCTGGTTGATGACGAACTGAAGAACCGCCATCGAATGGATGCCGGGATAGAGCGGGTATTTCGCGATCTTGTTGAAGCCGAGCGACGCGTTGTTGGTGTAAGAACTTGCGTCGGCGGCATCCACGACCTTTTTCTCAAGCGCCGTGTATAGCTCCGGGAACGGGATCGATGTCGGGGCGGAGCCCGTGCGGCGGAATACCTCGGCGGCCATGCCTTCCGGCGACCGCAGCTTCAAGCCCTTGAGGTCCGCAACCGAGCGGATTGGCACGGTCGAGACGAAGGCTTCCTTCGCGAAGGGACCGGCGCCGACAACATGAATCTTGCCGGGATAATGCTTGTCCCAGGCCTTCTGCAGGATTTCGGTCCCGCCGCCAAAACGGAAGAACATCTGCTTCTGGAACGGGGTGTCGTAACCAGCGATTAGGTCGCCCATGATTCCGAAGACCGGATCACGGCCCGCGAAATATGCAACCGCGTTCAGGTCGCCTTGCAGGATACCAGCGGCAACCGCTTGCGGCGTTTCCCGATGCGGCACGACGGATTTGCTCGGACGGATATCGATCTCAAGCTTGCCATAGGTCATGGCCTTGAGCTTCGGCACCCAATGTTCGTTCAGGTAGTTCAGCGAGAAACTACCGGCGGCGTTCGCTGTTTGAATTTTGATGACGGTTTGTGCGTTTGCCATACCCGCGAAGGAGATGGCGACGGCGGCGACAGCGCCGACGATGAAGCGATGCATAATTCTCTCCCGACTTTTTTCGATCACGTTCGTTCTTGCCTAGCCTACGCGCAAGTAGACTAGGTGAATTGCGGCAGGTCAATAATGTTACGGACAAATTCACCTACAGGTAGGTTCCGAACCTAACCGATCGCGACGGGAGTGCGGGTAATTGGCTGGCGGTCTAAAGACCCGGCAGCACCAGAACCGTGGGGCGGTCCGGCAGGCTCTTGAGCGAGACGACAGTGGTCTTTTCCTTCTGCGTGCGGATCGCGAATTCCTTGCGCATGCCGGCCAGAAATCCTTCCAGCGAATCCCCGGCGAAATAATGCATCGGGATCACCAGGCTCGCGCGCAACGCCTTCAGCACCTCGATCATCGATGGCAGGTCGAGCGTATAGGTGCCGTCCACAGGCGCGAATACGACATCGAGCCGGCCGATCCGCGCCAGTTGTTGCGGTGACGGCTTGTGATGCAGATGGCCGAGATGGCCGATGCAGAGGTCCGCGACCTCGAAGATGAAGATCGAGTTGCCGTCCTTCTCGATCACGTCGTCGTTCCAAGTGCGGATGTCGGTGGGGACGTTGCGGACTAGCGTGTCGCGCACCCTCACCCGGTGTTCCGCCGGGCCGCCCTTCGGGTTCCAGCCGCGCAGCACATGCTCGATCGCCGGGTCGGGAAAGTCGGTGTAATGCGTCTCGTGCGCATGGTTCATGGTGACCACGGTCGGCACCGGTCCGTCCCCCGCGTAGCCGGCATAGTCGGTGGCGATCACGACGGCGGACGGCGTGCGCAGCCGGAAGGTGGAATGGTCAATATAGGTGATCTTCACTTCGCCCGCGCTTTGTGCGAGCGAGAAACCCGCGGGCACGACTGTGGCGGGGCGGTCGACATAAGCGATGCAACGACTGGCGATGGCTGGAGTCGGCACGGCCGCAGCCCAGCACAGGAATCCGAGCAATGCTGCAAAGATCAATCGCACACTAACCACCCCTCTGGTTGATGACGAAACGGGTCGATCGCGGCCATAGCATTCTGCCGCGTCCTATCCCACACTGCCAGAGATGTTGTGCGGCGTTTGCTAAAGTCTAACGTCGTGACGCGATTGGCCCCAATCGGCGGCCATGGCGACAATCCGGTCCACATCCTCCGCCAAGATCAAGCGGTCGGCGGCGAGGGCTTCGGCCGCGCTCCGGATCGCATCGACATATTCCCCCTTCGAGCCATACCGGTCCAACACGGACCGCCGCGGATCGGATGTCGCTTGCCGTTCCTCCGGAGTCTCGGGGAAGGGGATGGTGGAACCGTCGAGCTTGAGCGGATAGCCACGGCCTTGGCCGTGCGTCCGCAGGTTCCAGGCGGTATAGGTGCCGAGCGGGGCTTGCACCATTGGCGCGCGCACACCCGCGACCTCGTTGCCGTCGTCGTCCGTGGCCGGAACGAGCACGGGGTATCCCTCCGCGTCTTTTATCTCGGGCGGGAAATTCGTGATCAGGCCAGCATCCGCCTTGGGTCCGAAGTCCAGGAACGGAAAGCTTAACGGCCCGTGCGGCAGCGCCTGTCCGGGAATATGCGGGAAGGTCTCCGCATACTGATCGAACGGTATCAGCGTTCCGTCCTCGCGCGACGGCACGCGGGAGTCGGGCGGTGGCGTTCCGTCGGTCGCCCAATGGTCTATGGCGTCGAGCATCGCCCGGAAGAAGGGCGAAGTATGCACCGTATTGACCAAATTCGTGCCGGTTGCCGGCTTCTTCGGTTTGTCGATGCGGGGGCTCGCGAAATGCTGCGAGCTGGCCCACAGATAAACCCGCACCGTCTCCGGTTGCGGCAGGTCGTTGCCTTGTGTGTCGGTGTGAACGAGCGAGCCGCGGCGCTGCCAATACTCGGTCGAGGTCTGGGTGTGAATGACCAGCGGGTCCGTATCGGGCCGCTTCAGAATTGCGTCGGTTTTGCCGGTGAAGTGGTCGGTCGTTTCCGCATAGGAAAAGGGGAACTGGTCGCCGTAGATGAAGTTGTCGACATAAACGCCGCCGGAACCGGTAATCAGGTTGGCGAAGCGTTGATGCATCCGCATCGTCCCCGCGCCCGCGACATGCGGCAACGCGCCGTCGAAAACCATATGGCCTTCCTTGTCTGCATTGAACCCGCGATAGATGAAGTCGCGGATACAGCGTCCAGTCTGCGAGCGGCCCCAGCAATACGCCTTTTCGATTGGACCGACCGGGTTGGCGCTGCCGGCCGCGTCCTTGTCGCCGTGACGCAGGTAACTGACCAGATCGCGCACGCCCACATGCCCAAGGCTCAACACCAATGGATCGCGGCCGGTATAGGTCAGTTCGTAGATCCAGCCCGGCTCGAACCCGCCCTTCACATAAAAATGTCGGTCGGAAGGATGGACGCCGATCTCGGCGCCCTGGTCGTCCTGCCCTTCGCCGCCTTCGACGCGGGCGAATGCCCAGTCTTCGGGCGCGACTTCGATGCGTTCGCTGTATGGATAGCGCCGTTTCGTCAGGCGTGCCTCGCGCGTGTCGAGCGAGATCGTCGGATGGCTCCGCGTCGATGCGCTGCTGGAAAGAGGCATCCACGACTTGCCTGGTGCGGATACCGAATATTCCTGTTGAATGAGACCGGTCAGCGGCTTGCCGTTATCGCTGGCGACCGGCAGTCGCATCAGGACGCGGTCGTTGCCCGGCACCAGGTCGCCTTGCCAGGCGCTCCACAACACCGTGTATCCGTGACGGAACAGAAAGCCGTTGCCAGCGTGGGCGAGCGTTTGAGGATCGTTGCTGCCCGGAGCATCGTTGAAGAATTGCAACGACCGCATGTTGCCGCGATTGCCGAAGTCGTAGAATAGTCGCTTGTTACCGCGTGCCGGATCGACCGGTTGCAGGATGAAGAAGTCCGCGGTGAACTCGACCAATCCCTTGGCGTTCACAGGCGCTTTGTCGATGTCGAAAACACCCGCTTGCGCCGGTGCTGCGGGGTCGACGGCGAAATGTGCGGTGCCGCGTAGGCGCTCATAGGCGCCGGTCTCGCCGAACTCATGGCCGTCGGCGAAGGCGCTGCGGTCGTCGATGCGAAGCTCGATCAGGTTCGTCATGCGGGAATTCCTTCTTGCAGTCGGGGAGCGGCAAGAGTGTCGCGGGCGGTGCCGGATCAGTAGAGAGGGACCAGTCTACCCCACCGGTCGATTTCGGCAACCGCGCGCCCATGGAGAAGGTAAAGTCTTTGGAAGAGGGTTCGGAGTTGCCCAGCAGAACGATCGTGTGCCGGCGGATCACGTCATGGGATTTGCTTCAGTGCTGGTCGGGTTCGGCGCTTCCGCCGGGGCCAAGCGGCCGTTGCATTATGACGGTATCGACCCAGCGGCCAAGCTTGAAGCCGACCGCATTCAGCGTGCCGACATGGCGAAACCCGAGCCGCTTGTGCAGGGCGATGGACCCGGCGTTACTCGTGTCGCCGATAACGGCGATCATCTGCCGCCAGGGGCCAATCTCACATTGGGCGACGATCGCTTCCAAAAGCGTGCGGCCGGCGCCTAGCCCGTGCATGTCTTCATCTACGTAGACCGAATCCTCGACCGTGTAGCGGTAAGCCGGTCGCGGCCGATGGGCGGCGGCATAGCTATACCCGATCACCCGGCCGTCCCGCTCCGCGCACAGATAGGGCAGACCGGCGCGCAGGATGACGTCGCGCCGCGACAGCAGGTCTTCGGTGGTCGGCGGCTCTTCTTCGAAGGTCGCCAATCCCTGCAGCACCTGTTTCGCGTAGATCGCCTGGATAGCGGGCATATCCTCCGCTGACGTATAGCGGACGATGAATTCGGGCGTGGTGCTCGGGGCGGTTTGTGTCATGGCGCTTCCTTTCGCGGATTTGTCGCGCCATTTTGAGGTCGCTTACTCCATAAAGAAACCTTTGTTAATTTATACAATTCATAAGAAAATATTTGATATGAAAAATCTCAAACTCGACCAACTAAGAACCTTTGCGGCGGTGATCGAGCGGGGAAGTTTTTCGGCGGCGGCAGAGCGGCTGCAACTTTCCCAGCCAGCGGTGAGCCTGCAGGTTCGTCAACTTGAGCGGCATCTCGGCACCCGTCTGATCGAGCGTATCGGCCGGCGCGCGACACCGACCGTTGCGGGCGTCGAATTGCTGGGCCATGCCCGGGCCATCGAGGAAACGGTCGGTGCGGCGTTGGATGGCATGGCGGCGCATGCAAACGGCGCATTGGGCCGTGTGCGCATTGGGACCGGTGCCACCGCTTGTATCTACCTGCTGCCGCCTATCCTGCGCGACCTGCGGCGGCGTTTTCCCACGCTTGAGATCACCGTGCGGACCGGCAATACGGTGGATGTGTTGCGGGACCTGGACGCGAACACGTTAGACGTCGGTCTCGTCACGTTGCCTGCGGCGGGCCGAGCGTTTGAGGTGACGCCGGTCCTAGACGATGCCTTCGCCGCTATCGCTTCGGTGGAGGATACGCCGCTGCCCAAGGTCGTGACGCCGGCCATCCTGGCGAAACGGCCGGTGGTTCTCTACGAGGCCGGCGGCAATACGCGCCGCGTCGTCGACCAATGGTTCGCACGCGCCGGCGTCGCGCTGACACCGGTGATGGATCTGGGCAGCATCGAGGCGATCAAGGAACTTGTCGGCGCGGGGCTCGGTTGCGCGGTCCTGCCGGGCAGCGCGGTTCGGAACTTACCGGCGGACGCGCCGATCGTTTCGCGCCCGTTGTCGCCGAAATTGGACCGCACGCTGGGGCTTGTGATGCGGCGCGACAAAATCCTGACGAAAGGCCTGCGCGAGGTGGTTGCCGCGATCGAAACGCTTGGTTAGCGCCGGCCGCGTTTGGGCGGTGGCGGTGTCTTGCCGTAAACTGTTGCTGTGATCGCGAAGAGGAGTGTCGCAACATGCCCATCACGATTCGCCAGATCGGCCCGTGTTTCGCCGGGGAAGTGGCCGGCATCGACTTGGCCCAGCCCTTGTCGCCCGAGAATGCGGAGGCGATTCATGCCGGAATGGACGAATACGCAGTCCTGGTGTTTCACGGACAGCAATTGAAAGCGAAACAGCAGCTCGCATTCACCAAGAGTCTCGGTCCGATCGAAACTTCACTCGGCACGAGCCTGCGCGCCGAGACGGATCGCCGTTTGCCACCGAATTTTGCCGATGTCTCGAACCTGGACAAGGACAACAAGCCGTTCGCGGTGGACGACCGCCGCCGCCTGTTCGCCATCGGCAACCGATTGTGGCATTCCGACAGCTCCTTCAAACCGGTGCCGGCGAAATACTCGATTCTCTACGCGCTCAGTGTCGTATCGAAAGGCGGCAACACGGAATTCGCGGACATGCGGTCCGCCTACGATGCACTGGACCATGACCGGAAAGAACAGTGTGAAGGCTTGATCTGCGAGCACTCGCAAATTTTTTCGCGCCAGCAGCTCGGCTTCACCGAATTCACCGACGAGGAACGCGAACGGTTCAAACCGGTGCGCCAGTCGTTGATCCGCAGCCATCCGTCGACGGGCCGGAAGTCGCTGTATCTCTCGTCGCATGCGGGCTCGATTGTTGGCTGGCCGGTGCCGGAGGCGCGTTTCTTCCTGCGAGATCTTGTTGAATTCGCGACACAGCGGGAATTCGTCTACAGCCACAAATGGGAACTCGGCGATCTGGTGATTTGGGACAACCAACGCACCATGCACCGCGCCCGGCCCTTCCCGCCGGAAGAGGCGCGCGACATGCGCCGCACCACCTTGGCAGGCCCGGCGCCGACCGCCGAGCAGGTCGCCTAGCGAATAGTCCGGTTGGTCAGTCCGGCGGCGTCATGCCGAGCTCTTTAAGCAACTCCGCTTCGGTGATCCGGGGCCGGTCGTCTTTGAAATCATAACGATCGGGTTTCGAATCGATATAGACGTGACACTCCAACGTCATGTCGTCGATATCGTCCAGCGCTTCCAGAGAAATTTCGAGCATGGGCGTCTTCGGATCGGCGAGACGCCAGAACAGGTTGGTGCCGCATTGTCCGCAAAACCCGCGCTCCGCCCAGTCCGAGCTGCGGCACCACGTCATCCCCTTTTCTTCCGTGAACCGTATGTCCCCTTCGCAATGCACTGCCATGAAGGGGCCGCTGCTCCATTTTCGGCACATGGCGCAATGGCAAATGGCGAATTTCGGTTCGGGAACGGACACTTCAAACTTCACGGCGCCGCAAAGGCAGCTTCCTTTGCGTGTCGAAATTGACGGCATGCGTCGCTCCTTTGGATTCGTGAAAGCGCCTGCGAAGCGTAGCACTGAGTGGCCGCAGACGGCACTACGGTGGGATGTCGCGGTATGGGTCGAGGGACTCAATCGGGCGGCGTGATGCCCAGTTCGACCATTAGTTCCGCTTCGGTGATCCGGGGCTTGTCGTCCTTGAACTCATAGCGTGCCGGTTTTTCTTCGATGTAGATATGCCGCTCGAGCTCGATGTCGTCGCGATCCTCAAGTGCCTCGACGGACACGACGTAAATTGGTGTCGCCGGATCGGCCAATCGCCAGAATAGGTTGGTGCCACACTGGCCGCAGAACCCGCGCTCGGCCCATTCGGAACTCCGGAACCATGTGATTGCCGAGTCGTCGGAGAAGATCGCCGGGCCGTCGCAATGCACGCCCATGAAGGGGCCGCTGCACCATTTCCGGCACATGCGGCAATGGCAGATGTTGAACGAGGGTGCCGGTACGGGGACCTCAAATTGGACCGCGCCGCAGAGGCAACCGCCCTTGCGTATCGATGTGGACGCCATGCGTCATGCTCCTTTCGGTTTGGCTGAGCCAGAGGGTGCGGGGCTTCGTGTCGGTTTGGTGATTCCGCGTCCGGAGCGTAGCATGGAGTGGTTGTGGGCAGATCGGGGTTTCGATGCGAATCACGCATCTGTGCGGCTATGACGCGGAGGATGGATGTCATGCAGAAGACAGTATTACGGTCGGATTTCGCGGTACGGATCGATGGGGTGGATCTCGCGGACCCGCTGAGTGATGACGATTTTTCGGCACTCCGCGACCTTTGGATGCAATACAAAGTCGCCGTATTCCCGGGGCAGGACCTCGACGACGACGCGCTGCTCGCCTTCACGCGCCGGTTCGGCCCGCTCTTCGTGCATGTGCAGTCACAGCTTGTCTCGCCGGACCATCCCGAAGTCATGTATGCGATGAACCGCGGCACCGAGGCGCCGGTGAAAGGCGTGCTCGAATGGCATTCGGATCAAAGTTACACGCCGAAACCTGTTTTCGGCACGATCCTGTACGGCATCACCATTCCGAAGGAAGGCGGCGACACCTGTTTCGCCGATCTTGTCGCCGCCTACGATACTCTGCCGGATGATTTGCGCACGCGGGTTGAGCGGCAGACCGCGGTCTATTCTCCGATCAAGAAGGGCCATATCCGGCGGCACAGCCTGTCGACGGATCAGCTCGACGAAATACCGGACGTCACCCATCCGATGGTGCGGACGCACCCTTATCTTGATCGCAAGGCGCTTTATCTCAGCCCGAACCACATGGTTGCGATTGGAGATCTACCGGATGCAGAGGCGGACGCACTGTTGGCCGAATTGACGGCCCACGCCACGCAGCCCGAGCATGTCTACTGCCATAGCTGGTCGCCGGGCGATATCCTGATGTGGGACAACACGTCGGTCATGCACCGGCGCAACCATTTCCCGCATGCCGAGCCGCGCTTTCACAAACGCACCGGCTTCTATCTGCCCGACGAATTGGCGGTGCCGGCGTAATCGCCGATGGGGTCATCGGTTCGCCCCATTGCTGAAACAATCGAAACACTTCTCTCAGCGTTGCGACGCCGGCTGGAAACACGCGCCGGCTAAACCCATGCCGTGGGCTGATGGGCCTGCGTCAACCGATGGGTTTCGAAGAATGGGTTTATACAGTCGTTTCGTATTGCCGCGTTTTATCGATGGTATCTGCGGTATCGCGGATACCGAGAAGCAACGGCGCAAGATCATTCCGGCCGCCGAAGGCGTCGTGATGGAGGTGGGTATCGGATCCGGTCTGAACCTGCCGATCTATTGCGCCGCCCGCGTGACCAAGGTCATTGGCGTCGATCCGGACGGACATATATGGAAGCGGGCGACTGACCGGCGCGAGGCCGTGCCGTTTCGCGTCGATCGCATCGGCGTGTCCGGCGAGGAAATTCCGCTCGACAGCAAGTCGGCGGATACCGTGGTGGTCACCTATTCCCTGTGCACGATCCCGGACCCGGTCGCGGCGCTCACCGAGATGCGCCGCATCCTCAAGCCGGGCGGGCGTTTGCTGTTCGTCGAACATGGCGAGGCGCCCGATGCGGCTGTACGCAAGTGGCAGTCGCGCATCGATCCGGTGTGGAAGCACATCGCGGGCGGGTGCCATTCCGGCCGGCCGATCCTGGACTATATCAACCGCGCCGGTTGGACACTGGATCGCATCGATCAGGGGTATATCCCCGGACCGAAGGCCTTGTCCTACGAGTATTGGGGCTCGGCCCGGTAGCGTCGCCCGCTAGGTTGTGAAGAATTATTTTGTGAATACCGGCGGCTCACCGGGCGCGGGCGTCCCTTCGTATTTGCCGCGCGTGACCAGCGCCTCGCGGCCGCCATTGGCGTCCACCAGTGCGGTCTGCGCCGTATACGCGGCCTCGTCCGCCGCCTCGGGATCGACGATGCCGCACAGGATCGCGTGATAGTCATCGACGATGGTCTTATACGCCGGGTCGGCGGCGAGACTGTCGAGTTCCTCCGGGTCGGCTTCCAGGTCGAACAGCTCGGGCTCATAGCCGACATAGTGGATGTATTTGTATTTGCCCTTGCGGATCATGAAGGCGG
The DNA here is from genome assembly GCA_021774335.1 of Alphaproteobacteria bacterium. GTDB lineage: Bacteria > Pseudomonadota > Alphaproteobacteria > UBA8366 > UBA8366 > JAJFJD01. The sequence continues at coordinate 151,747 of JAJFJD010000046.1, read as the reverse complement.
CGCGGTCGGCGGCGGCGGCGTAATACTCGCAGAACGCCACCCGGTCCGGGTCGCTATCCGCTTGGGCCACCTCGATCATCGAACGTCCCGGCAGGTCGCGCGCTTCCGGCAGGTCGGACAGGCCGGCGGCGTCCAGGATGGTTGGCGCCACGTCGAGCAGCGTGACCGGCGTGGTCGAGACCTTGCCTTCCGGGATGCTGGGGCCCGCGACGATCATCGGGATGAAGGACGCTTCCTCATACATGTTCGATTTGCCGAACAGCCGGCGCGTGCCGAGGTTATCGCCATGGTCCGATGTGTAGACCACCAGCGTGTCGTCGCGCAGGCCGCATTCGTCCAGGCAGTCGAGCACGCGGCCGATGTTGTGGTCGAGGTAGCTGATGCAGCCGTAATAGCTCGACAGCAGCACTCGCCGGGACTCCTCGGTGAGGAAATCGTTGTAGTTGCGGTTGCGCTCCATCTTGTAGATCCAGGGATGGGTCACCGCGTCCGGATCTGACAGCTTCGGCGTCGGGATCTTGTCGGTGGGGTAGAGGTCGTAGAATTCCGGCGGCGCGATATAGGGCGGGTGCGGGCAGACGAAGGACGTGAACAGGAAGAACGGATCGCCGTCCGTGTCCTCTGCGTTGGCGCGCAGCCAGTCGCAGGTACGGTCCGCGATGTCGTGGTCGTATTTCGTGTAGGGGCTTTCACCGGGGCCGATATTGGTCATCGACACGCTGCTTTTCATCGGCTCGGCCATCGGCCGCTTGATGCAACTGCGCAGGTCACCCTTGCCCTCGACCACATGCATCGGGATGACCTGCTCGGCGAAGCCGGTCGGGTCGGTCTCGTTGCGGAAATGCAGTTTGCCGATCGACGTCGCCGACGATCCGTTCTCCGCCAGTAGGTGATGCCAGCTCTTGATCCGGCCGTCATAGGGGTGCGCGTTGCACCAGTATTCCGACTTGAAGATGTGCTGTCCTGTCGCGATCACCGCGCGCGCCGGCACGCAAATCGCCGAATTGGTATAGGCCGTGGTGAAACGCGTGCCGCGCGCCGCCAGCCGGTCGATATTCGGCGTCACCACGAAATCGTGCCCGTAACAGCCCGACGCCTTGCCCTGATGCTGATCGGACATGATGAAAAGAACGTTCTTGGGTTTCATGGAAATCCTTCTGCCCCGCGAGGCGTCTTCTTGTGAATGCGGCTGTCGGGTCGCTGGACCGTTGCGCTCGCCATTATACGGCGGTTCCGGATTTCGGAGAATTTGCGCAATTCCCCAAAAAATGTAAACATTTTTATGAATACATATAATGAATTGATGCGGCGAGAAATTTATGGCCGAAAAGGACGCGGATGCCTTCGAGGCGGCAGTTGCCGCCGTCCGCAGCGAAACGTTGGGCACCTTGGTCCTGCGGCGGTTGCGGCAGATGATTCTGAATGGCGAGCTGCGGCCCGGGGATAAGGTCAACGAGGTCGTGGTGGCGCGCACGCTGGGCGTTAGCCGCGGGCCGGTACGGGAAGCATGCCGGCAATTGGTGCAAGCCGGCTTATTGGAAGCGAAAGTCCAACGCGGCACTTTCGTAAGACGTGTTTCCGCCGAGGAAGCCGAATCCTGTTTCGAGATTCGCACGGCCCTTTATGAATTGGCGGGCCGGTTACTTGCGCCACGGATTACCGATGAACAGATCGCCGAGATTGAATCTGTTATCGACCGTATGGAAGCCGCGTGTGCTGCTGGTGATGTGGAAGCCTATTACCCGCTCAATCGGCAAATTCACGAGACGTTGCTCAGCGCGGCGGGGAACCAGAAGCTGTTCGACGTCTACTTCGACTGTGGCCAACAGGTCCGGCTGTTTCGCCTCGACCGCATGAAGCGGGATGCAGGGTATCAGCGGGAAGCCACAAAAATTTTCCGGGAATCGCTGGACGGACGAAAACGAACGCTCGCAGCGATCAAGACCGGTGATTCGGAGAAGGTTGCGGAATCCATGCGGCGCCAAGCCACGGAATCGCGGAACAGAACCCGCCGTCTCGTGGACCGGCTGGCCGAGCAATCCGGCGACGATACCCCGCAGGTGGCATAGGGCGGGCGAGTGATTTTAAGGATAGATGGAACGCCCCAGTGAAATACACATTCGATTTTCTTGAGCTACCGGAACGGGCCCCGAAGCCGCGCACCAGCGGTTTGAGCATGGTGCACGATCCCGGCCTGAGCGCGCAGCAGTTGGGCCAGACGATCGAATCGATCGAACCGTTCTTGGATATTCTCAAATTTCGAAGCTTGAACCCGCGGCTTTACCCGGAATCATTGACCTTCGAGAAGATCGAAATCTGCAAACAGAACGACATCAAGGTGATGTTGGGCGGCAATGTCGGCGAGATGGCATGGTTTCAGGGTAAATGGGACATGTTGGTCGACTACGCCGCGACCAACGGCTGGGATACCTTCGAGATTTCGGCGAGTTATGCCCCGCTGAGCGACAGCGACAAAATGTCGATGATCGAACGCTGCCAGGCACGAGGGCTCGAAGTCGTTTACGAATGGGGATTGAAGAAGCCAACTAAACCGCTCGATCCAGAAGAAGCGGCGCGAGACATCGAGCGCATGCTGAGTGCGGGCGTTCGGTTCGTGATTGTCGAGGAAGGCGAAATCGATCTCCTGATCGGCAAGGACGGCGCCGGGCCGCATGGCGACCGGCTGTCCGCATTGCTCGACCTGTTGGGATTCGATCGCGTCATGATGGAAGCCACCGACATGAAACAGCTCGCGTGGCTACTCAAGACATTCGGCCCCGACGTTTCCATCGGCAACCTGTCCTTCGATCAGATTATGGACCTCGAACCGCTGCGCCACGGCATTGGGCGGCTGGTCGATTTCAACAGCTACGACAAGTATCTCGGCGGCGACGGGTCGCGATAAATAAAAAGCAACGAAAGCCAAGAGGCTCAGAACAAAATTTCGGAAAGGGGAGAAAGAAAATGACGAAATCTAAGGGAAATCCATTCATCATCGGCATTGGTTTGGCGGCAGCGCTGGCGGTTGCGGGTCCCGCTTGGGCGGACGTGAATTTTGCAGGCAAGAAAGTGCAAATCGTCGTTCCGGCCAAGGAGGGCGGCGGATTGGATCGGTATGCCCGTTTGCTGCAACCGTTTTTTCAAAAATATCTGCCGGGAAACCCCACTGTCCTGGTCTTCAACAAACCGGGCGGCGGCACCGTAAAGGGAACCAACTGGTTCGAGCGGAACGCGAAGCCCGACGGCCTGATCGTCTTGGGCGCCACCACGTCGGTCCACACGACCTATGTGTTCGGCGGCAAGAAGGTGAAGTTCAAGGAGTTGGGCTGGCGGTCGGTGATCGTCTCGCCGCTGGGAACCGTGTTCTACGCTCGCACTGAGACCGGCGTTAAGGGCAAGGACCCGGTGGCCGACGTCAAGGCGCTTCGCGCCGGCAAGTGGATCACGTCGGGCAAGACGCCGAATTCGGCCGAACTGCGGATGTTCCTCGCACTCGACATGCTTGGCATCAAGAACGTCAAACCCGTCTTCGGAGTCTCGACCGGCAAGCGCCGCAAGGCCGTCATCCGCGGCGAGATGCATCTCAGCATCGACTCTGCGGGCGCCTTCATGAAGAAGACGATGCCTTACGTGAAAAAGGGCGTTGTCGTGCCCTGGATGACCCTGGGATTCGCCAAGTCCGACGGCGGCATCGTGCGTGATCCACTGTTCCCCGACCTGCCCTCCTTCCCGGAGGTGTACAAGGCCGTGAGCGGAAAGGCGCCGTCGGGAACCGATTGGGCCATGCTCCGGCATCTGTTCAACATGGGCGTCATGGCGTCGAAGGGAATCATGCTCCCCAATGGGACGCCGGACGACATCCGGGGCGCCTGGATAACGGCAGCGAAAAAGGCGCTTAAGGATCCGGAGTTGTTGAAGCTGGCCAAACGGGAAATGGGTGCTTATCCGCAGTCCTTCGGCGACGCCGGCGATGCCATTATCCGCAATGCGGTCGACGTCGCGCCCGACGCCAAGTCGTGGATGGATAACTGGATCAAGACGACCCTGAAGAAGAAGCAGTAAGCCGCCGCGCGCCGGCCGTAAGGACTCCCGAATGGAAGATGCCGTCCTCAGCGCATTGGCGACGCTGTTAAGCCCGACGCATCTGGCATTCCTCGCATTGGGTGTCCTTCTCGGCCTGGCCGTCGGCATCTTGCCGGGCTTGGGCGGCACCGCCGGGTTGGCGTTGGTGCTGCCCTTCGTCTTCGGGATGGAGCCGTCGCTGGCGATCGCGATGATGATCGGCCTGCAGTCGGTCACCGCGACATCCGATACTTTCCCCTCAGTACTCATGGGGATACCGGGTACTTCCGGATCGCAGGCGACGGTCATGGACGGCTTCCCGATGTCGCGGCGGGGCGAGGCGACGCGGGCGCTCGGCGCGGCCTTCACCTCCTCGATGTTCGGCGGCCTGTTCGGCGCGCTGGTTCTCTCCGTGACGATCTTCTATGCAGAACCGATCATCATGAAGATGGGGCTGAGCGAGCAGCTCATGCTGGTCGTGTTGGCGCTTGCCATGGTTGGCACGCTGACCGGCGTGAGTGCAATGAAGGGGATGGCCGCCTGTGGCTTCGGCCTCATGATCGGGGCCATCGGGTCCGCGCCCGGCACCGGCGAAATTCGGTTGGCGTTCGATACGGAATATCTCCTCGATCCGGTCCCGATCGTGATCATGGGTCTGGCCATGTTTGCGGTACCGGAAATTATCGATCTGCTGCGGCGGGGGAAGACGATCTCGGAGACCGGCACGCTCGGTGCGGGCTGGCTGCAGGGCATCCGCGATTTTGCTGCCAACTGGTTCCTGTCGCTGCGCTGCGCGGTCATCGGATGTCTCGTCGGCGCCCTGCCGGGGTTGGGCGGCACGGTGATCGATTGGATCGCCTACAGCCATGCCATCCAGACCACGCGCGACCGCGACCGGTACGGCACCGGCGACGTGCGCGGCGTGATCGCGCCGGAATCGGCGAACAACGCGAAGGAGGGCGGCGCCCTTATCCCGACGATCCTGTTCGGTATTCCGGGGTCCGGCAGCATGGCCATCCTGCTCGGCGGGTTCATCCTCGTCGGCGTCGAGCCCGGTTTCGAAATGGTGTCGCAGCATCTCGATCTGGTCTACGTGATGATCTGGTCGATCGCGCTGGCGAACATCGTCGGCGCGGGCACCTGCCTGATCCTGGCGCCACAGATCGCCAAGCTGACGACGATCCGCTATGCGCTGTTGGCGCCGTTCATGCTTGGTCTGATCTTCTTCGCGGCATTTCAGGCGACCCGTGATTGGGGGGACCTGATCGCGCTGATGGCGCTCGGGACGCTTGCCGTCTACATGAAGCGGTTTGGATGGCCGCGCCCGGCGCTGCTGATCGGGTTCGTCCTGGCCGGTAAGGTGGAGAGTTCGGTCAACGAAACGGTCAGTGTCTATGGGATATCGTTCCTGGAGCGGCCGATCGTCATCGTGCTTTTGGTTCTGACGGTGATTGCGGTGCTTGCCGCGATCCGATTCAAGCCGACGCCGCCGAATCTGTCTGAGACCGGCCCCCACGCCGCGGCGCAGCGCGGACCGCAGGTGGCGTTCTATTGCGTCCTGGTCGGTCTGACGGTGTTCGTCTTGGCTGACTCCTTTCAACACGACGCGGCGACGGCGCTCTATCCCAAACTGGTTTCGGCGCTGACGTTGTTGTTTCTAGCGCCGGTCGGCTTCCGTATTCTTGCGGGTGGAACGCCGCACAGCGCGCTGTACGATTCCCGGCGGGAAGGCGCCGACGGGGAGAAACCCCCCGGCAGCAACGTCTATTATCTCGGTTGGTTGCTCGCCATGCTGGCGGTTTCGGCGTTGGTCGGGTTTGTGTTGGGAATCGCCACGTTTATCTACGCCTTCATGCGTCATTGTGCGGGCGTGTCCCATATCGCGTGCGCCGCCGGCGCGATCGCATTCATTCTGTTCCTCGGAACGCTCTCGCATTTCCTCGTGTTGCAGTATCCGCACGGATTGCTTCAAACCGTGGTCGATCTGCCGTGGCCGTTGCAATAGGACACACCATCCCGCTTGAACTCGGCTGAGCGAATTCGTAGGGTCGGCGCAGCGGGCGGGCGTAGCTCAATGGTAGAGCAGAAGCTTCCCAAGCTTACGACGAGGGTTCGATTCCCTTCGCCCGCTCCATTCTGATTAAATAAGACGGCCTGGGGCGGCGACCGGCTCGCCGCCGAATGGCGACAGACGCTTTTCCGGTATTGCTAGCCGCGCAAACCAAATTCAAGTCCACACAATTGGGAGGATACCCATGACAAATCCGTTGGAAGCAGCTGCGGCAGGAAACGACCTGCCGATGTCGGACCTTGTGGTCCTGGACCTGACCCGCGCTCGCGCCGGACCGACTTGCGTGCGCATGCTCGCGGATTGGGGCGCACATGTCATTAAGATCGAAGCCACATCGAAAGCCGACCCCCGCATCAAGGGGCAAAACTCCCAACGTCTGCAGCCGGATTTCTTCAATCTTCACCGCAACAAACGCAGCGTGACCTTGAATCTCAAGAAAGAGGAAGGCCACGAAATTTTCATGAAGATGGTGGCGAAAGCGGACATCATCATCGAAAATTTTCGCGCCGACGTGAAGAACCGCCTCGGCATCAATTACGAAGACTGCAGCAAAGTTAATCCCAAAATCATCTACGGCAGCATTTCCGGCTTCGGCCAAACCGGCCCCTACGCGCCGCGCCCCGGCGTCGACCAGATTGCCCAGGGTATGGGCGGCTTGATGTCGATTACCGGTGAGCCGGGCCGGGGGCCATTGAGAGTCGGTATCCCGATCTGCGATCTGACGGCGGGCATGTATCTCGCCATTGGAGTCCTGAGCGCGCTCCATGAACGCCATCGCACGGGCAAGGGCCGCTGGGTCCACACGTCATTGCTGGAAGCGATGGTCGGCATGCTCGACTATCAAGTGGCCCGCTGGACCATGGAAGAAGATTTGCCAGGGCCGGTCGGCAATGACCATCCCATCAACATTCCCACGAGCCTGTTTCCAACCAAAGACGGCCACGTCAATTTAGCGGCAGGGGGCGATCATACGTTTATGCTCCTCTGCAAAGCACTCGACTGCGAAGAATTGTTGGAGGTGCCTGAGTTCGCCAGCAACGACCTCCGCTTTGCAAACCGCGATAAGGTCAATGAAGCCGTCACCGCGGTGACGCGGCGCTTTACGACCGCGGAGATGGTCGAAAAACTGAACGAGATCGGCGTGCCGTGCGGACCTCAGTATTCGATCGATAAAATGCTCGAAGACGAGCAGGTCAAACATCTCGGCGTCACGTGGACAAGCAAGCACCCTGAAAAGGGCGATGTCCAGATCAACGGCAATGCGATCAATATCCAGGGCCATGAGAAAAGTGCCCGTATGCCGTCGCCGGAGTATGGCGAATACAACGAAGAGGTCCTGAAATCACTCGGGTATGACGATGCCGGGATTGCGGCATTGCGCAAAAACGAGGTGATCTAACGGCCAAACGGCCGTTCGAGAACCTGACCGTGATCGACCTAATGCGGGCACGGCCGGGACCACTTGCGTGCATCTGATCCCAACCTGCGACTTTGCGTTGCGATGTGCCGTGGGGGTACGCTGATACCCAGGGGGATGGCGCGGACACCGTTGGCGCGCCGGTCGAAATTCTTGTGGGGGATCAGGATGACGTCGAGTTCGGTCGTAAGAACTGCCATCGTTTCTTTCTTTATCGCTGCGGTCGCGTTGTTGGCGAGCGGCTGCGCCGCGATCGATGGCGAGCCGCGGTACAAGACCAAGACCTTCCGCACACCGCCGTCCACGGTGTCGGGGCAACGCTGCCTCAACCAATGCGACTCGACACGGCTGCAATGCGAAAGCAACCAGAACGCGGAAACCGACCGTTGCGAACTGGATCGCAAACGGCAATATCGCGACTGCAAGCGCGAGGCGAGCGCGGCGCGGTCATACTGCGCCCGCAACCGGGCGCCGCGCTGCGATCTCAGCTATAGCAACACGTTGAACACGTGCCAGAACCGCATCCGGCCCTGCCGACGCGACTATTCGCGGTGCCGTAGCCTCGACGACACATGTTTCCAGCGCTGCGGCGGCAAGATCCGCAAGGAGCGGGTTTGCGTGACCAACTGCGACAAGGTCTCCGCCACACCGAAGGCGCCGGCTGCCGCCCATAAGGTCTGCAAGGTCGGCCGGGACGTTCGGATCGCGGAAAAATGGCCGGACGGCCGGCCGCTGCGCAACAAGTTTTGCCGCCGGGCCACCTGCGCGGTGTCCGGCAAGGTGGTACGCGGCCCGGACGCCCAGGGGCGGTGTTTGATCCAGCCCGAGCTGTCACCGGTGCGGGACTGGGTGCCGTATCAGTTGCTGACGCTGCGGCGATAGCGGTTCCGGGCGCGATCAGCCGCACAGCGCGGGTCGGCTTTGACACCGATTCCGAATGCTAATCCCCTAGGAGAAAACATGTGGTCGACCGCGTCGCATCAGATCGAATTTGCTGCCGTTTATGTGACGGGTGGTGTCATTCTCAAAGGGGAAAATCGAAATACGTGTCCGGAAAGGGCTCGTCCTTGAGCGTGAAATGCCACCATTCCCTGAAATAGGGACGGAAGCCATGGAGAATCATTATCGACCGTAGAAGCGCCCGGTTGGCCCGTTGTTGTGCCGTAACGGCCCTGCTCGACGGCCATGATGCCTCATCGGCGAAATCATAGGGTGTCCCCATGTCCAGTTCGCGAACCACGTTGGCGGATTCCCAGTAGACGATGGTAACGTCGACCGTGCTTCCGCGCGTATGGCCAGATTTGCGAGCGATGTAGCCTTCTTTGAAGAGATTCTCCTTCGCGACGTTGGGGTAGTACGTCGCTTTGGTTTTCGGATCATCCGGTTCTTTGGCCCATCTGATGAGATGATCAACCGCCCGCTGAGGCCGATATGCATCGGTTACTTTGAGGCTAAGCCCTAACCCGAGAAGGTCTGTCTGCACTTTTGCGAGCGCCCTCGCGGCGACCTTGGATAGGACCGCATAGGGGTGTCCATAGCCATCCAGCGGTTCGCCGACCATAGTATCGCTACGGTAATATCCCAGGTCGACGACAATGCCTGGAATTACCTCATCCAAGTAAACAAAACCTTCTGGTAATTCCGCACGATCCAACGCCGACGCACCCACCGGCCCAAGCAAAACGACAATCGCCAAGACACCTGCTGCTATGCGCGCTCTCATATTTTGACCTCAACAAGATACGGTCGCATTGATAAAATCGCAGACTAGCATTCAGATGATTTGAATCCTCAGAATTTCGGCTGATAGCCAGCAGCCGACGTTCAGCGGGTCTGCAATCACGGTCTACGGTAAAGTGGTGCGCAGCCCGGGTGCCCTACCAGTTTCTGACGCTTATCCGATAGCGGTTCCGGGCGCGATCAGCCGCCCAGCGCAATCCCTTCGCGGCGCGGGTCGGCGCCGCCGACGAGAGTGCCGTCCGGCATGATCTCGATACCGTGCAGGCCGCTGGTCAGGTGGCGGACCTTCACGGGATGATCCTTGTCTTCCAGACCTTCCGCGAAGCGCGTCGCCAGCGTGCCCTTCTCTAATTCCGCCGTGCGGGTGCGGGCCGCGAAATGCGGCAGCGAGATCGCGGATTGGATATCCAGGTTCCAGTCGAGCACCGCGACGATGGTCTTCGTCACATAGCCGATGATGCGCGTGCCGCCGGGCGAGCCGACGACCAGTCGCACCCGGCCGTCGGGCCGGAATATGATCGTCGGCGACATGGAGGACCGGGGCCGCTTGCCGCCGGCCGGTGCGTTGGCGACCGGATCGCCGTCCTTGGTCGGTCGGAAGGAAAAGGCGAGTAACTGATCGTTCAGCAGGAAGCCGCGCGTCATGATGCCGGACCCGAACCCGCGCCCGATGGTGGTGGTGAAGGACACCGCGTTGCCGTCCTTGTCCACGGCGGTGAGATGTGTGGTCGACGGCGATTCCGGTGTGTCGTTGGGGGCGTGGTTCCACGCCTTCCGCATCGGCGGCAGCCCGGCGGACGGTCGGCCCATCGACGACGCTGGGTCGATCTTCTTCGCCCGCTCGGCGAGATAGGCGTGGTCCAACAAGCCGGCAATCGGGACGGGGACGAAATCCGGATCGCCGATATACTGCGAGCGGTCCGCATAGGCGAGCTTCGACGCTTCTAGAAAGAGATGGACCGCGTCCGGTGAATTCGGGCCGAGCCCGGCCATGTCGAACGGCTGCAGCAGGCGCAGCGTCATCGCCACGGTGAGACCGCCGGTGGTCGACGGGCCGACGCCGCAGACGCGGTGCTGCCGGTAGGTCGTGCAGATCGGTGCATGCGGCTTGATCCGATAGGCCGCGATTTCCTTGGCGGTCACTGGGAAGGGATGTTCGCTGGCGTTGGTCACGGCATTGGCGATGTCTTGCGCGATGGCGCCGGTATAAAAGGCGTCGACGCCGCGCTCGGCGACCTGGCGCAGCGTGTCGGCCAGGGGTTTGTTGACCAACCGGTGCCCGACCGGCCAGGCCTCGCCGTCCTCATTCAGGAAATAGGATGTCGCGGTCGGATCGGTGAATTTCTTGCGCTTGCCGTGGGTTTGTTTATGCAGGCGTGGCGACACGCTGAAGCCTTTTTCCGCCAGCGCGATGGTCGGCTGGAACAGGTCCTGCCACGGCAGCTTGCCGTGTTTCGCGTGAATCTCTGCGAATAGGCGGAGCTGACCGGGTACCCCGACGGTGCGGCCGCCGAAACCGGCCTTGCTGCGCTTCACCGGATCGCCGTCGCTGTCCAAGAAATGATCCGGCTTTACCGCTTTTGGGGCGACCACGGCGGCATCGTAGGCGTCGAGCGCATTCTTCGTCTGCGACCAGTGCAGCATGTATCCGCCGCCGCCGATGCCCGACGCCTGCGGTTCGACCAGGGTCAGCATCAGGGCCGCTGCGATTGCCGCATCCACCGCCGATCCGCCGCGTTTCAGGATCGCATAGCCGGCGCGGCTGGCATGCGGGTTGGCCGCGGAAATCATGAAGGATTTGGCGCGGACCGCCTCTTTCTTCTGGAAACCAGTGTGGATTTCCGGCTGGGCCTGCGCCAGCGCCAGGGTCGGCGCGGTCATGACGGCGACCAGCGTCGCTGCCCGGAAAAGACGTGGAATATATCGATTTTTCAACTGTTTCATCGCGGCGTTTCCTGTTGGATACCCACCTTGCGTATAATTTCCGGATTAAGGAACCGTAAAACCGTCGGCACTTCCGGCGGAAGCGTTGCAGAGGGACATCATGCGCATCGAAAAAATCGAAACCATCCCCGTGAAAATCCCGTTGAAACGGGTCTTCGGCGGCAGCCAGTATTCCGTGCCATCGCGCTGTACGGTGATTACCAAGCTATACACCGACGACGGTGTGGTGAGCGAGGTCTACAACGGCGACAACCGCAACCACGGTCCGGAAATCTGCAAGATCATCCAGGATGAATTGGCGCCGCTGGTGCTGGGCGAGGACGCGACCGCGATCGAGCGGCTCTGGGCGAAGATGTTCCCCATCGCGCATACCGTCCGCGACCGCAAAGTCGCGATGGAGGCGATTGCCTGTGTCGATACCGCGCTCTGGGATGTCGCCGGCCGGTCGCAAGGTGTCAGCGTCTCGAAACTGTTCGGCGGCTGCCGCGACCGGATGCCGATCATCTCGATCGGCGGTTATTACGAGGACGGCGTGACGCTGGACGACTATCGCCGCGAGATGGAGATGCTGAAGGAGCGCGGCATGGCGGGCTGCAAGTTCAAGGTCGGCGGCCTGACGCCCGAGAAGGATCTGGAGCGGGTCAAGGCGGCGCGCGATGGAGCCGGGCCGGATTTCCTGCTCGCCGTCGACGCGAACCGTGGTTGGGATATCGACGACGCGGTGCGCTTTACCCGCATGATCGAACCGCTCGACATCATGTGGTTCGAGGAGCCGGTCCACTGGTATGACGACGCGGCGGGCAATGCCGCCGTGCGGCGCGCGGCATCGATCCCTGTCACGACCGGGCAGAGTGAGATCACCGGCCATGGCATCCGGCGCATGATTGAGGCGGACGCCATCGACTTCTGCAATCTCGACGCTTCGGAATCGGGCGGCCCGACCGAATGGCGGCGGGTAGCGGGGATGTGCGCGGTCAACAACATCAAGATGGCGCATCACGAGGAAGGCCAGATCGCATTGCATATGCTGGCCGGCGTGCCGCACGGCACCTTTGTCGAGTGTTTCGCCGATCCCGACCGCGACCCGATCTGGGACGGCATGTTCGTCAACCGGCAGCCGGTGAAGGACGGCGAAATCGCCGTGCCGACCGGGCCCGGCTTCGACATCCAGCTCGACTGGGACATGGTGAAGAAATACCGGATCGATTGAGGGTGGTCAGCCCGGCAGCAAATCGGCGAAGACGAAGCCGTCGCGCTCGACCACCTCGCCGGGGATGACGGCGACCGACGTTTCGAACATCGGACCCTGGTAGGCGAAACTGTGGAACTCGCCGTTCTCGCCGCAGGGGTCGACCCCGTCTGGCAAGTCCGCGATGAAGTCCGCGTCGAAGGTGCGGCCGGCAAAGCTAGGGTCGAGCTGCTTCGGATCGACGCAGGTGACATGCGCGCGCAGCCCGCTTGCCACCATCTCCTGCGCGAGCGCGGCGGTCTCCAACCCCCAGATCGGGAACACCGGGTCGATGCCGGTCGGCGCCAGTTTGTCGATGCGGTATTGCCGGACGTCCTCGAGGAACAGGTCGCCGAAGGCCATCGCCACGACGCCGTCCCGTTTGGCGTGATCCATGGCGCGGCGCATGGCGTCCTCGTAGGCCTCATTTGGGCAGGGATGCGGGATCGGTACCTTGATCAGCGGCAGCCCGGCAGCAGCGGCTTGCTGTTCCAGCAGCGTCTCGCGCACCGCATGCATGGCGACCCGCGACGCCGTTTCGTTGATTGTGGTCAGCAGCCCGGCGATCTCATAGTCGCCCTGTTGGCGCAGCGCATGCAGCGCCCAGGCACTATCCTTGCCGCTGCTCCAGGACAGCCACAGTTTCGGTTTCTTGATGGAGGAGGCCGGCATCGGGACGGCCGATATCGCCTAAATGTGGAAGGATTCGCCGCAGCCGCAGCGGCCCTTTTCGTTCGGATTTGTGAACACGAAGCCGGACTGCAGCTTGTCTTCCTGATAATCCATTTCCGAGCCGATCAGGAACATGGTCGCCGCCGGGTCGATCAGGATGGTCACGCCCTTGTCTTCGACGAGTTCCTCGAACTTTTTCTTTTCCTCGGCATATTCCACGAAATAGCTCATGCCGGAGCAGCCCTGCGCCTTCACGCCGACGCGCAGCCCGACGATGGGCTTGTCGGTCTGGGACATCAGGTGTTTCACGCGATCTGCGGCCGCGTCGGTCAGGGTCATCATTTGTGTTGGCATGGCTCTATCTCTGCTGCTTACCCGTTGATATAGGGTGATTTTACCACATGTCGAGCGCGAGTCGCGCTTCTTCTGACATTCTATCCTTGGTCCAGGCCGGCTCCCAGACCAGTTCTACCGTCACTTCGCCGATCCCCTCGACGCCGGCGACCGCGTTGGCCACGTCGATCGGCATCTGGCCGGCCACCGGACAGGCCGGAGCTGTCAGGGTCATCTGGACCTGGGCCGAACCGTCCTCGGCGATATTCAGCGTATATATAAGACCAAGATCGTAAATATTTACTGGAATTTCGGGATCGTGGACCGTTTTCATCGCCTCGATCACGGTTTCCTTGTCCGCTACCGGGGTGCCCGGGTCGAGCGGTTTCCCGGCGCTGGCGACCGTATCCCCGGCGCCGGCCGGCAGGAAATCCTGCAGCGTCAGGCCGTCATTTTTGTCAGTGCCGTTCGTGCCGTCAGCGCTCACGAATCCGCCTCCGTGCTGATTTCCTCGACCCCGTCGATGGCGGCGGCGAGGGTGTGCCAGGGCAGGGTCGCGCATTTCACGCGCACCGGAAACTGCCGGACCCCGGACAGAACCTGCAGGCGCTCTATGTCCTCGTCGTCATCGTCGGCGAAGCCTTCGGCGTCGTCGTCGGTGCACATGTTATGAAAATTCTCAAACAGCTTCTTGGCTTCCGCGACCGTCCTGCCTTTGACGATTTCGGTCATCATCGAGGCCGAGGCCATCGAGATCGCGCAGCCCTTGCCGACGAAGGCGGCGTCTTCGATCGTGCCGTCCTCGGTCAGGTTGAGATAGATGACGAGCTGGTCGCCGCATAGCGGATTGCGGCCCGCCGCCTCGTTGGTCGGGCTGTCGGGCCGGCGGAAATTCCGCGGCTTCTTGCCGTGGTCGAGGATGACCTCTTGATACAGTTCGCGTAACTCGTCGAGCATCAGCCGAAAATCTCCTGCACGGTCTCGAGCGCTTCGACCAGGGTGTCGGCGTCTTGCCGCGTATTATACAGGCCGAAGGAGGCGCGCGCCGTCGCGGCGACGCCCATACGGTCCATCAAGGGTTCGGCGCAGTGATGCCCGGCGCGGATCGCGACCCCGGCGCGGTCGATGATCGTGCTCACGTCATGGGCGTGGATCTTGCCGAGTTCGAAGGACACCACCGCCGCCTTGTTCGGCGCGGTGCCGATCAGCCGCAGGTCCTTTACCGATGCCAGCTTCTGCGTGGTGTAGTTCAGCAGGTCGTGCTCATGCGCCGCGATGGCGTCGAAGCCGATGCCGGTGACATAGTCGACCGCGGCGGCCAACCCGATCGCTTGGACGATTGCCGGGGTGCCGGCCTCGAATTTCGCGGGTAGCGGCGCCCAGGTCGATTTCTCGAAAGACACTGAGCTGATCATGTCGCCACCGCCCATGAACGGCGGCATGGCGTCGAGCAATTCCTCTTTGCCATACAGCACGCCGATGCCTGACGGGCCGTACAGCTTATGGCCGGTGATCGCATAGAAGTCGCAATCGATATCCTGCACGTCGACCGGCATGTGAACCGCCGCCTGCGCGCCATCGAACAACACCTTGGCGCCCGCGTCATGGGCGAGCCGCGCGATTTCCTTGGCCGGCGTGATCGTGCCCAGTACGTTCGAGGTATGCGTGATCGCGACCAGCTTGGTGCGGTCGGTCAGCAGGGCCTTGAACGCGTCCATAAGGAATTCGCCATCGTCGCTGATCGGCGCGATCTTGAGGACCAGGTCCTTTTCGTCGCGCAGCATCTGCCACGGCACGATGTTGGAGTGATGCTCCATCTCGGAAATGATGATCTCGTCGCCGGGCTTCAGCGTGCTGCGGCCCCAGGCATGGGCAACCAGGTTGATCGATTCCGTCGCGTTGCGGGTGAAGATGATTTCCTTGCGGTCGCGCGCGTTCAGGAAATCGCGCAGCGTATCGCGGGCACCTTCGTATAATGCGGTCGCGCGCTCGCTCAGGTAATAGGCGCCCCGATGCACATTGGCGTATTCGCTTTCGTAGACGCGCCGCATCGTGTCGATGACCGCGTGCGGTTTCTGCGCCGACGCGCCGCTGTCGAGAAACACCAGCGGCTTGCCGTGAACTTCCACGGACATGGCCGGGAAATCCGCCCGCACCTTCTCAATGTCTAATCCCAGTGCCGGGTTCGCATCGTTGCTTTTCTGAGCAGCCGTTGTGGTCATGCGCTTTCCCCATCGTTTGCGCGTGTCTGCGCACCGTCGTGCAGCCAGCCGTCCACGACCTTTTGGAAGGCTTCCTGCGATGCCGCATGATCGATCTGCTGGACCGCTTCGCCGACGAAGGCTTCGATCAACAGGCCGCGCGCGGTCGCTTCGTCGATGCCGCGGCTGCGCAGATAGAACAATGCCTCGTTGTCCAATTCGCCGGCGGTCGCACCATGGCTGCAGATGACGTCGTCCGCGTAGATTTCGAGTTCCGGCTTGCTGTCGATCTCGGCGCCGCGCGACAGCAGCAGCGCCTTGTTGAGTTGCTGGCCATCGGTCTTCTGCGAATCCTTGCGCACCAGAATTTTGCCTTGGAAGACGCCGCGCGCCGTGTCGTCGATGACGCCTTTGTAGAATTCGCGCGACCTGCTGTTGGGTGCGGCATGATCGACGAAGGTCGTGCTGTCCGCGTGTTGTTTGCCGCGCAACAGATAGGCGCCGTTCATCGTGCACTCGGCGCGTTCGCCGCCGATGTGAACGTGGATCTCGTTGCGTGCAATGCGGCCACCGACCTGCAGCACGAAATTCTCGTAGGCCGCACCGTCGCCCAGGGACACTGCCGCCGCCGCGATATGGAAGGCGGCGGGATGCTCGTTCTGCAGCTTGTAGTGCCGGACCCGCGCGCGTGGCGCGATGTCCAGTTCGGTCACCGTGTTGCTGAAATAGACGCCGTCGCCCGCACCCACATGGCTTTCCAGGATGCAAACGCTGCTGTTCTCTTCGGCGGTCACCAGAACGCGTGGCTGGAACATGACTGCCGCCTCGCCGGCGATGCCGATCGACAGAATATGCAGCGGCTTCTCGATCTCCGCGCCATTCCGCATATGGATCACCAAGCCGTCGGCGGCCAGTGCGGTGTTCAGTGCAGCCATCGGCAGCGTGTCGCCGTCGGCCAGCCTGCCGAGCGTTCCTTCCAACTGGTCGGGATCGTCGTCGGCAACTGCCGCGAAACTCTTCACCGAGAGACCGGCGTCTTCATCGGGCAAGGCCGACAGGTCGGCGCGGAACACGCCGTTGACGAGCACGGCCAGATGGGCGTCGATCGACAGGGCCGCGCCCAGCGGAACGGCGTTGAGCGTCGGCGCGCCGTCCTGTCCGGGCACGATGCCCGCGCGCCGCAATGCATTCAGGTTGGTGAATTTCCACGACTCGTCCCGGACGGTTGGCAGGCCGAGCGCTGCGTAGCGGTCCCAGCTTTCCGCCCGAAGACGGCTCAGCCAGGGGACGGTCTTGCCCGGCAGGCAGGTCTCCAACGCCGCGAAGGCGTCGGCGAAGGCGAGGGGCGTATCTTTGCGTGCTGCCATCGGTCCGATGCTCCGCCGGCGTCAGGCCGCGGCGGCGTCGAGGAATTCGGCGTAGCCGTTCTCCTCCAGCCGCACGGCCAGTTCCTTGCCACCCGACTTGGCGATCCGTCCGTTGACCAGGACATGCACGTGGTCCGGTTCGATATAGTTCAGCAGCCGCTGGTAATGGGTGATGATCAGCATGCTGCGCGCGGGATCGCGCATCCCGTTAACGGCGTCGGCGACAACTTTTAAGGCGTCGATGTCGAGGCCTGAATCGGTTTCGTCCAGGATGGCGAGCGCGGGTTCGAGTACCGCCAACTGCAGTGCCTCGTTGCGCTTCTTCTCGCCGCCGGAAAATCCGACGTTGAGCGGACGGCGCAACATCTCGTCGTTGACACCGAGGGTCTTGGCCTTGCCGCGCACATGTTTCAGGAACTGCATGGCGTCGAGTTCGTCTTCGCCTCGGAACTTGCGCACCGCGTTGAGCGCGGTCTTCAGGAATGTCGTGCCGGCGACGCCGGGGATTTCCACCGGATACTGGAACGCCAGGAAGATGCCGCGGCAGGCCCGCTCGTTGGTTTCGAGATCGAGCAGATTTTCGCCCTGGTAGATGATTTCGCCCGAGGTCACCTCGTAGCCTTCGCGCCCGGCCAGGACATAGGACAGCGTGCTTTTGCCGGTGCCGTTCGGCCCCATGATCGCGTGTATCTCGCCGGCGCCGATCGAGAGGTCGAGCCCCTTGAGAATTTCCTTGCCGTTGATCGTGGCGTGCAAGTTGCGGATTTCGAGCATCTTACGTTCCCTGTGCTTCGTCGCTGCCGGACTGAACCCGCCGGCAGTTTTTTCGGAATGGGTTAAACCGGATCATTGTTCCTAACCGACACTGCCTTCGAGGCTGATGCCGACCAGTTTCTGGGCCTCGACCGCGAATTCCATCGGCAACTGCTGCAGAACTTCGCGGCAGAAGCCGTTGACGATCAGCGCGACCGCTTCCTCGTCCGACAGCCCGCGCTGCTGGCAATAGAACATCTGATCATCGCTGATCTTGGAGGTGGTCGCCTCGTGTTCGACCCGGGCCGATGGATTGCGCGATTCGATATAGGGCACGGTATGCGCGCCGCAACAGTCACCGATGAGCAAACTGTCGCATTGCGTGAAATTCCTGGCACCTTCCGCCTTCGGCATGATTTTTACCTGCCCGCGATAGGTGCTGTCGGATCGACCGGCGGCGATGCCCTTGGCGATGATCGTCGAGCTGGTGTTCTTGCCGAGATGGATCATCTTCGTGCCGGTGTCGGCCTGCTGCATGTTGTTGGTGATGGCGACCGAATAGAATTCGCCGACTGAGTTGTCGCCTTCCAGGATGCAGCTCGGGTATTTCCAAGTGATCGCCGAGCCGGTTTCCACCTGGGTCCAGGAGATCTTCGAGTTTCGGCCGCGACAGGCGCCACGCTTGGTGACGAAGTTATAGATACCGCCTTTGCCGTTCTCGTCGCCGGGGTACCAGTTCTGCACCGTCGAGTATTTGATTTCCGCGTCGTCCAGGGTGATCAACTCGACGACCGCCGCATGAAGCTGATTCTCGTCGCGCATCGGCGCGGTGCAGCCTTCGAGATAGCTCACATAGGAGCCTTCGTCGGCGATGATCAGCGTGCGTTCGAACTGGCCGGTGTTCTCTGCATTTATGCGGAAATAGGTGCTCAACTCCATCGGGCACCGCACGCCCTTCGGGATATAGACGAAGGAGCCGTCGGTGAAGGCCGCGGAATTCAGGCAGGCATGCTTGTTGTCACCATAAGGCACGACCGAGCCGAGATATTTCTTCACCAGTTCGGGATGTTCCCTCACCGCTTCGGAGATCGCGCAGAAGATGATGCCCTGCTCTTCCAGCTTGCCTTTATAGGTGGTGGCCACCGAGACGCTGTCGAACACTGCGTCGACCGCGACGCCCGCCAGGACCTCTTGCTCCTGCAGAGGGATACCGAGCTTCGCGTATGTCTCGAGCAGTTTGGGGTCGACCTCGTCGAGCGACTTCGGCCGGTCGTCGTCCGATTTCGGCGCGGCGTAGTAATAGGCGTCTTGATAGTCGATCGGCGGGAAGTCGACCTTGGCCCACTCGGGCTCCGGCATCTCGAGCCAATGCGCATATGCCTTCAGGCGCCATTCGAGCAGCCACTCGGGCTCCTCCTTTTTGGCGGAGATGAAACGGATGATGTTTTCGTTCAGGCCCTTCGGCGCGTAGTCGAGATCGATGTCGGTGACGAAGCCATACTTATACTTATCACCGACGGTCTTGACCTGTTCGATCGTTTTGGCAGTCGCGGCCATTTAGGCTCTCCCCCGCGTTGCGGTCTTTTTAGTAATCTGCGGCTCCATCGCCGGGTAATCCTGGGTCGGACACAAATCCGCCAGCGTGACCTCGCACAGTGCGTTGCGGACAGCGGCATTCACCTTGTCCCATCCGCCCTTCATCGGGCAGAGCGATTCCACGTTGCATGCGTCGTCCGCGCCCTCCACACAGGCGGTCAAGGCGACCGGCCCGTCGAGCGCTTCGATGATTTCCATCGCGGTGACGTCTTCCAGTTCGCGGCTCAGCGTATAGCCACCATTCACGCCGCGATGCGAGTCGAGCACGCCCGCCTTGGCAAGCTGCTTGAGCAGTTTGCTGACGGTGGGCGCCGGCAGGCCCGTCGTCTGCGCCAGTTCGGGCGCCGTCATCATGCCGGGCTGCTGGTGCAGCTGGGACATGACGACCACGCCGTAATCGGTCATGCGGCTCAGTCTAATCAACGGATGAACTCCCCGGATTGGCGTCCCGCAAGGCTCGCGGGCTGTCTAATATCGGACTAATTTAGTTCGGTATTAAACTGGACCGCTGTGGTACGCATTTCAAGCGGGGGATGCAAGAAATTTTCAGCGTCGGCCGGAATGTTTTGCGGACCGGTGTGACCGTTAGGCTGCGGGCCGGTCGGCTTCGTCCAGCAGCCAATGCCGCAGCGTCGTCATCGTCGGTTCGTCGGCGCGGTCGAGGGGGCAGACGAGGTAATAGCCCATCGTGTGCCGGTGCGCCTGCGTGAATGGCGTGACCAATCGACCGCGCTGTAGATCGTCCGTCACCAACTCGCGCGCGGTGATGGCGACCCCTGCGCCGCCGAGCGCTGCGTCCAGGGCGAAATGGGTGGCGTCGAAGGCGATCCGGCGTGCGGGTTGCAGGCCGGCGAGGCCGACGCCGCCGAACCACACTGCCCATTCGTCGGGCCGGGCATCCGATGTCAGGAGCGTGTGGTGCTTCAGATCCTTGGGTGTGCTGAGTGGCGGATCGCCTTCCAG
This sequence comes from Alphaproteobacteria bacterium, assembly GCA_021774335.1. GTDB lineage: Bacteria > Pseudomonadota > Alphaproteobacteria > UBA8366 > UBA8366 > JAJFJD01. The sequence continues at coordinate 131,400 of JAJFJD010000046.1, read as the reverse complement.
AAGCGCGGGTGCGCAGACCGGCACGATGTCCTCGTCGATCAGCCGGTCGCTGCGAACACCCGGCCAGTCGCCGTGTCCGTAGCGGATCGCCGCATCGATTCCCTCGCGGGCAAAGTCCACCGTGCGCATGGTCGTCGAGACGCGCACCTCGATATCCGTATGCAGTTTCTGGAACCGGGTCAGCCGCGGGATGAACCAGCGGACTGCGAAGGTAGACAGCATGCTTACGGTCAACACGCCGCGCCGCTGAAAGGCCGACAAGGCGGCGACCGCATCGCCGAGCCGGTCGAAACCGTCGGTCAGGCCCGGCAACAACACTTGCCCCGCCTCGGTCAGGATCAGCCTGCGGTTGGCTCGGCGGAACAGCGCCACGCCGAGCGTATCTTCCAGCGCGCGAAGCTGATGGCTGATCGCCGACGGCGTGACATGCAATGCGTCGGCGGCACGGCGCACGCTGCCGGTTCGGGCGGCAGTCTCGAAGGCGCGCAGCGCGGTCAGGGGCAGCGTATCGGTCATCAACCCGAGGAAATTCAAATTTATTTCAATGAACCTGTCGCAAGCATCAATCAAATGGCAGCTGTCGCGCAAGATATATGAAAAATATTCAGCTATTGCTGAAGCATCGTCAATTTAATCCAGGCGCTCCACGCGGTAGCATTCCATCCATATCAGAGGAGGATGGGATATGCTGTTGCCGTATTTTCAGCGCTCTGCGCGCTACAACGAATGGACCAACAAGCGCTTGTATGACGCTTGTGCGCAATTGGATGACGCCGACTACCATGCACCGCGGCCCGCCTTCTTCGGCTCGATCCACCACACGCTGAACCATCTGCTGCTCGTTGACCGGATTTGGCTGTCGCGCATCGGTGTGGGCGACCTGATCGCCGACCCGCTGGACACCGAACTGTATCCAGCGTTCAATGATCTGCGTGGCGCGCGCGAGGCGCAGGATCAGGTGATCATCGACTATGTGGACGCACAAACCGAGGCGACGTTGGACGAGATGAAGACATACGCCAATGCGTCGGGCCAGCCGCAGGAAACGCGGCACGGTGTCATCCTGCAGCATTATTTCAATCATCAGACTCATCATCGGGGCCAGGTGCACGATATGCTCAGCCAGACCCCGGTCGCTCCGCCACCGCTCGACATGATTTATTTCGTGCGCGACGTGCCGGAGGCGGCGTGACGACCCGACCGCCTCCGTGTTGACGGTCCGCGGTTTGGCGCGCCTCGCGCTGGGCCCGGCCGATGTCGATCTCGACTCAGGACAATGCATTGCGGTGACCGGTCCGTCCGGAGCCGGCAAGACGCTGTTGCTGCGCGCGATCGCCGACCTGGACCCGGCGGAGGGCGAGGTGCTGTTGGACGGCGTGTCCCGTAACGCGATGCCTGCGCCCGACTGGCGCGCCCGCGTTACCTATGTGCCGGCGGAGGCCGGCTGGTGGGAGGAGACGGTACGGCCGCATTTTCCCCGGTGGCAGGACGCCTTGCCGCTGGTCGAACGGTTTCAACTCCCGGCAAGCTGTGGCGAGTGGCCGATCACTCGGTTGTCGACCGGCGAGCGGCAGCGCCTCGCGCTGGCGCGCGCGATGGTCCAATCGCCGCGCGTGTTGCTGCTCGATGAGCCCACCTCGGGGTTGGACCCGGACGCGACGGTGGCGGTCGAGACCGAACTGCAGACGCAGTTGGCGGCGGGCGTCGGGATTCTCATGGTTACGCATGACGCGGCCCAGGCCGACCGTTTGGCGCAGGCGCGGCTGCGCATCGACGGCGGCCGCGTGACGGTGGCGTGATGGCGGCGGATTTCATCGCGCTCGGCTATGACGACGTTGCGCTCGCGGCGACGCTGGTGCTGAGCAATGCGGCGCTGTCGCTGGGCTTTCGCCTCGGTCTTGAATACCGATTGCTGTTCGCTGGGTTGCGCATGGCGGTGCAATTGACGTTGATCGGTTACATCCTGCGCTGGCTGTTCCTTTCCGCATCGCCGATCTGGACCTTGGTGGCCGCCGTCCTGATGTTGCTGTTCGCCGGGCGTGAGGCGCTGGCGCGGCAGGAACGCCGGTTCAGCGGTTGGTGGGGCTACGGGCTCGGCACTTCGAGCATGCTGATGGCGTCCTTCCTCGTGACCATCTTCGCGCTGACGACGCAGGTCCGGCCCGATCCGTGGTTCGATCCGCGCTACGCGATTCCGATGCTCGGCATGATCCTTGGTAATGCCATGACCGGTGTCAGCCTCGGGCTCGACACGTTGACCCGAAGTGCGGCGCGCGAGCGCGTTGCGATCGAGACGCGGCTGGCGCTCGGCCATTCCCGCACCGAGGCGTTCCGCACGATCACCCGGAGTACGCTGCGCAACGCCTTTATCCCGATCGTCAATTCGATGGCGGCGGCGGGAATCGTCTCGCTGCCGGGCATGATGACGGGACAGATCCTGGCCGGCATCGATCCGGTCGATGCGGTCAAGTATCAGCTGATGATCAGCTTCCTGATCGCCGGCGGCACAGGGCTTGGCGTCCTGGCTGCGGTGCTGGGTGGGGTCATGCGATTGACCGATTCCCGCCACCGCCTACGCCTGGACCGGTTGACCGGCCCGGCGTGATCCGACCGGCAGGTTCTATTCGGCGGGTGCGGTGCCGGTGACGGCGGCGGTGTTCGGCAGCATCAACACCGCCAAGAAGATCAATGTCGCCGCGACGGCCATCACGATGAACAGCATGCTGAAGCCCCACGTCGAATGGATGCCTGCGATCATCGGAACCGCGGTCGCCGCGACCGAGAAGGTGACGATATAGCGCAGCGCAAAGACGCGGCTGCGCCACTCGCTGCGTGTGATTCGGCCAACCAGCACGTCGTTGATCGGGATCTGCCCAAACACGACCAGCATGAAACCGAGCGATACCAAGAGTGCTGCGACGCCCGACAGCTGTATCATGACCGCAAAGAACACTGCTTGCAGGCCAGCCACTACGGCGAAGACCATGCGGACCGAATAGCGGTCCACCATGTAGCCCACGACCAGTTGCGCGAAGGCGGCCGCCGCAAAGACGATAAAGGCGTAAGACCCGACCGCCGTTGCCGTGGTGGCGAGATCGGTGAGCCGCTCGTCGAACACTTTCGGTAGCGCGAAGGTGGTGCTCTGGAAGATCAGGCCACCGATCGCAGTCGAGAAAAAGATTATGGCAAAGACCCGCATCAGAGTGGACCGGTCGATGGCCATGGTACCGGCGGCCGCCTTCTTTGCGGCTGCGCCGCTGGCGTGGTCGGCTGCGCGGACATGGCGGCCGGAATGGACAAACATTCCATAGACAATGCCGATTGCTATGGAAAGAATGCCCGGCAGGACGAAGGCCGCGCGCCAATCCATCACATCGATCAGATAGCCGGTGAGCAAGGCGGCCGATGCGACACCCATGTTGCCGAAGATGCCGTTGATGGCAAGGGGGACGCCGGTCTTCTCCCGGCCGTGCACGACCATGGCAAGTCCGACCGGATGGTAAATCGCGCCGAACACGCCGACACCAAAGAGGCTGCCGGCAATCTGCAGTGGCGTATCGGCAAGCGCGGTCAACATCGAGCAGATGCCGATGCCGATGAAGAAGATCGTCATCATCCCTTCACGGCTCCATTTGTCGGCGAGCCAGCCGGCCGGAATAGCGCAGGCCCCGAAGGCGACGAAGCCGGGTGTCGCGTACGGAATGAGTTCCGCATAGGTCATGTTCCACTCGGTCGCGAGGCGCAACGCGGCAACCGTCGCGAAGATCAATATGAACAGGTGATCCAGGAAATGTCCGATATTGAGGAACAGAAAATTCAGGCGATCGCGGTCCATGGCGTATTCCAATCCCGGCATTTTGAACTTTTCCCTATTCTGCCCCTGTCGATCGCGGCAGTCTCGCGATATATTGCCAAGTAATGTTGCAAAAACGACACCGCATCGTCCCGCTGCACCCGGACCTCGAAATCATCGAGGCGCTGCCGCAGCGCGTGGTCGCCTTTCGCCGTGACCTGAATGACGGGGAAACGATCCCGCCGCACCATCACCGGCGGGCGCAGCTCGTCTATGCGAGTGAAGGCGTGATGACCGTGACCACCGACCACGGCGCCTTCGTGGTGCCACCGCAGCGGGCGGTCTGGCTGCCGGCCGGGGTCGAACACCGGATCGATGCGCGCGGATCGGTTGCCATGCGCACAGTCTATGTGGAGGCCACCGACGCCACTGATGCTGCTGGATCGTCGGAAACCCAGGGGTTGCCGACCCAGGTCCGCGTGCTGCATGTTACGCGCCTGCTGCGCGAGTTGATCCTCGCCGCCGTCGACCTCCCCCGGACCTACCGGCCCGACAGCCCCGAAGAACGCTTGATGTCCGTTATTCTCGATCAAATTCGCGTGCTCCCGATTGCACCCTTGTCGCTGCCGATGCCCGACGACGCCCGGGTTATGCGCGTCGCGCAGGCATTGCTCGCCGACCCGTCGGACGGCCGCAATCTGACGGCGTGGGCGGCGGAAGTGGGCGCGAGCGCCCGGACGCTGGCACGGCTCTTCATACGGGAAACCGGCATGTCCTTCGGCGCCTGGCGGCAGCAGCTTCGCCTGTTGCGCGGTCTGGAGCTTTTGGCGGCGGGCCAGCCGGTGACGACGGTGGCGCTCGATCTCGGCTATGACAGCCCGAGCGCCTTCATCGCGATGTTCCGGCGCAATCTCGGCACGACGCCGACGCGCTATTTCGAACAGGCGGCCTGACCCGATGGCCAAATCACCTTATCCCACTACGCCCTGTGTCGCGGTGTGCCAGATCGATCCGAAAAGCGGGTTCTGCCTCGGTTGTTATAGGACGCTGAAGGAAATCGCCCGATGGGGGAAATTCACCGAGGATGAGCGCGAGGCACTGTTGCCGGAACTCGATATTCGGCGCGAAGAGGATCTGCGCGAATGGCGGGCGGAGAAGGCGCGGCAGGAGCAGACGAAGACTCCCGATGGCACCGACTGACCGGACGCTGGACGACGGCCCAGCCGGCGTAACCGGGCAGGACGCCAAGATCATCGGCCTGATCGCCGCGGGGCATCTCTTCAGCCATTTCTATCTTCTGACGCTGCCGCCGCTGTTTCTCTTCATCCAAAGGGATTTCGGCGTCAGTTATGTCGCGCTCGGCCTCGCCATGACCGCCTATAACCTGATCGGCGGCATCATTCAGGCGCCGGTCGGCTTCCTGGTCGACCGGTTCGGTGCACGCCACCTGCTGTTGGCGGGGTTCGGGCTCAATGCGTTGGCGGTGGCATTGATGGGCGTCGCCGACGCCTATTGGATGCTTCTGGTTCTGGCCGTGTTTGCCGGGATCGGCAACAGCGTCTTTCATCCCGCCGATTACGCGATCATGTCGGGTGCGATTTCCGAGAAACGGGTCGGCCGCGCTTTTGGCCTGCATACGTTTTCCGGATTCTTGGGCGGCAGCATAGCGCCTCTGGCGATGGGCGGAATGGCCGCCTTCTGGGGCTGGCGCACGGCCCTGCTGGTCGCAGGCGGCGCGGGGCTGGTCACTCTGGCGGTGATGGCGCTCAACAGCGACGTTTTGGACCGTGCCGCGCCGGGCAAGGGGACGCCGCCGCCGCAACATCCGGTCGAGCGGGCCGTCCGCCAGGGGTGGTCGCTCCTGCTCACGCCGGCGATGTTGGTCTTCTTCGGTCTGTTCTGCGCGATCACCTTCACCACGAGCGGAATTTTCGCCTTCACCATCAACGGGCTGATGGAATTGCACGACACCCCTTATGCGATCGCCAATATCGCCCTGACCGGCTTTCTGTTCGCCAGTTCCTTCGGTGTTTTGCTCGGCGGGTTCCTTGCGGATCGGATCGGCCGTCACGATCTTGTCGCAAGCTGCGCCCTGCTGATTGCCGCGGTTTCGATCCTGATGCCGGCCTTCTTCGACCTACCGCCGGCCGCGTTGATCGCCGTGCTCTGCCTGTCCGGCCTGGCCTTCGGTAACGTTCAGCCGGCCCGTGACATGATGGTGCGGGCGATTACACCGCCCGGCGAAATGGGCAAGGTGTTCGGCTTCCTCTCCGTCGGGATGAGCGTCGGCGCCAGTATCGCCCCCCTGATGTTCGGCCTGTTCATGGACGGCGGGCGGCCCGATTGGATCTTTCTCGGCGCGGCGGTCTTCATGATGGTAACGCTGCTGGCCGCCCTGGCCGGCCGGTTCGTCGGCGTACGCTCCGGATTGCGCCGCAGCTAGGCCATTTTCGGACCCCAAAAATAAGATTTCTGCAAGATTGCCCTAGCATTAACGTTTCGTTATATTGCGCCGCAGTATAATTGCTGCGCCGCAAAATCGATGACTTGCGGGCTTACCGGGAAAGGGAAAGCGCAGATGGCTGTGGATGGTGACGGTCCGAACTCGCACTTGCACGGATATTTCATCGAAGACCTGTCGGTCGGGATGAAAGCTTTATATGCAAAGACGATTACCGAAACCGATATCGTGATCTTCGCCGGCATATCCGGTGATAATAACCCCTTGCATTTGAACGAGGAATTCGCCCGCGAATCCATGTTCAAGGGGCGGATCGCGCATGGCATGCTTACTGCGGTCTTCATTTCCACCGTCCTAGGCACCAAGTTGCCGGGACCGGGGTGTATCTACCTCAACCAAGAGGTCAAATTTCTCGCGCCGGTGCGGCCGGGCGAGACGGTGCAGACCGAGGTGACGATTACCGACGTCAACTTGGAAAAGTGCCGCGCGGTGGCCAAATCCCTGTGCACGGTGGCCGGTGAGCCGGTCGTCGAAGGCGTTTCGACCTTGCTGGTTCCGTCGCGCGCACGGCTCAAGAAGCGCAAGGCCGCCTGATCCAGCCCGTCGCGGCTGGCCTTCAGCACTAAACAAAAGCGTTCCAGCCCGCTATACCTGTGCCCGCATGGGGCCGGCGGAGCCGGTACGGCGAGTGGTAGGCGATGCGAATTCTACGTCATTACGACGGAGTCCCCGAGGATGTGCGCGGTGGTGCCGTCGTTCTGGGCAATTTCGACGGCGTACACCGGGGCCATCAGGAGGTGATCGGCGGCGCGGTGGCGGATGCCGCTGCGCGTGGCCTGCCGCTTGCGGTTGTTACCTTCGAACCGCATCCGCGCAGCTTTTTCGCGCCGGACCAGCCCCCCTTCAGGCTGACGCCGTTTCGCAGCAAGGCGATGCATCTCGCCGCGCTCAACGTCGACACGCTGGTGGTCTTGGCCTTCAACGAGCGCATGTCGCAAGTTGGCGCGGAAGATTTCGTGCAGCGCGTCCTGGTCGACGGGGTCGGTGCTTGCCATGTGACGGTTGGCTACGACTTTCGGTTTGGGAATGGCCGGCGCGGCGATGTCGATTTACTGAAGAGTATGGCTGCCGACGGCGGGTTCACGGTCAACGTTATAGAGCCGGTCACATCCGCCGACGGTGAGGTTTATTCGTCGACACGCATCCGAGACTATCTCGCAGCGGGAAAACCGGGCCACGCGGCCGCATTGCTTGGGCGTCCGTTCGAGATCGACGGACGGGTCGAGCAAGGCGATCAACGCGGCCGGACCATCGGTTTTCCCACCGCCAACCTGGTCCTCGGCGAGTATCAGCGGCCGGCGTATGGGGTCTATGCCGTCCGGGCGGGGGTCGGTGACGGCGAGGCGACCGAGTGGTATGACGGCGTGGCCAATCTGGGCACGCGACCGACGGTTGACGGTACGCGGCTGCTGCTGGAATCCCATTTGTTCGATTTCGACGGCGATATTTACGGACAACACCTGCGGGTTGCGATGATCGAGTTCATCCGCCCCGAACGAAAATTCGACAGTTTTGACGCATTGAAGGCGCAAATCGCCGAGGATAGCGCGTCGGCCGGCCGAATTTTGCGCACCCGCGCCGCCGGCGCTTCTTGACCCGGCCCTCGCGCTGTATAGGATGGCGCGCCAATCGGAAAACGATGTCATGACTGTTGATTATAAAGAAACTATTCACCTGCCGCGCACGGCCTTTCCCATGAAGGCCGGGCTGCCGAAACGCGAGCCCGAGCTGCTGGCGCGCTGGCACGAGATCGACCTGTGGACCAAGCTGCGGGAGCAGTCCAAGGGCCGGCCGAAATTCATCCTGCATGACGGCCCGCCCTATGCGAACGGTCACCTGCATATCGGCCACGCGCTGAACAAAATCCTGAAAGACGTGGTCAACCGCTCGCAGCAGATGCTCGGCAAGGACGCGAACTACGTGCCCGGCTGGGATTGTCACGGCCTGCCGATCGAATGGAAGATCGAGGAGCAGTATCGCGAGAAGGGTCAGGACAAGGACGCGGTTCCGGTGGACGAATTCCGCCAGGAATGCCGCGACTTCGCCGCCCACTGGATCGACGTGCAGCGCGAGGAGTTCAAGCGCCTCGGCGTCTTCGGCGACTGGGACCATCCCTATACGACGATGGCCTATGGCGCGGAAGCGCAGATTGCGCGCGAGATCGGGGCCTTTCTGCTGAACGGCGGGCTTTACCGCGGGTCGAAACCGGTGCTGTGGTCGGTCGTCGAGAAGACCGCGTTGGCCGAGGCGGAGGTCGAGTATCACGACATCTCCTCGCCGACGATCCATATCCGCTTCCCGGTGGTGCAGGCGTCGATACCGGTACTGGAAGGCGCATCGGTGCTGATCTGGACCACGACGCCGTGGACCATGCCGGGCAACCGCGGCATCGCCTATGGCGACGACTTCGACTATGTGGTCATCGAGTTCACCGAGGTCGCCGAGGGCAGTCTTGCCAAGGTCGGCGAGAAGATCGCCGTCGCCGAGGCACTGTTGGCCGATCTGTGCCAGGACGCCAAGATCACCGGGCACACTGTCGTCGGGAAGCTCAAAGGATCCGATTTTGCCGGCACGGTTTGCGCGCATCCCTTCCGCGGGCAAGGCTACGATCACGATGTGCCGTTGATGGCGGCTGATTTCGTGACGACGGAGCAGGGCACGGGTTTCGTGCATATCGCGCCGGGCCATGGCGCGGACGACTTTGTCTTGGGCGCGCAGCACGGGTTGGAGATTCCGGCGACGGTCGGCGAGGACGGCGTGTTCTACGATCACGTCCCGATGTTCGCCGGCAAGACGGTCTACACGGCGGACGGCAAGCCCGGCGACATCACCGGGGCGGTGATCGGCGCGATGATCGAGGCGGGCGGACTGCTGGCCAAGGGGCGGTTGAAACATAGCTACCCGCATTCCTGGCGGTCCAAGGCGCCGTTGATCTTCCGCAACACGTCGCAGTGGTTCATCTCGATGGACACCAACGACTTGCGCGACAAGGCGCTCAGCGCGATCGGTGACACCGAGTTTTTCCCATCACAGGGACGCAACCGTCTGCATTCGATGATCGAATCGCGCCCGGATTGGTGCATCTCCCGGCAGCGCGCCTGGGGCGTGCCGATCCCTGTCTTCGTCGAGAAGAAGACAGGCGAACCGTTGCGTGACGCCAAGGTCGTGGATCGCATCGTCGAGGCCTTCGAGGCGGAAGGCGCCGATGCCTGGTTCAACAGCGATCCATCGCGCTTCCTCGGCAACGACTACAATGCCGACGACTATGAGCAGGTTCGCGACGTTGTCGACGTCTGGTTCGATTCCGGGTCGACCCATGCCTTCGTTCTGGAGCAGCGGGACGATCTGGCGTGGCCGGCGTCGCTCTATCTCGAAGGGTCGGACCAGCATCGCGGCTGGTTCCATTCCTCGCTGCTGGAATCATGCGGTACGCGCGGGCGGGCGCCCTATGACCAGGTGCTGACCCATGGCTTCGTGATGGCCGAGGACGGCCGCAAGATGTCGAAGTCGCTCAACAATTCGGTCGGCCCGCAAGAGGTCGTCGACCAATATGGCGCGGAGATGCTGCGGCTGTGGGTCGTCGCGTCCGACTATTCCGAAGACCTCAAGATCGGCCCCGAGATCATCAAACATCAGGTGGATGCCTACCGGCGGCTGCGCAATACGCTGCGCTACCTGCTGGGGAACCTGAACGGCTATGACGGGACGGACCGCGTCGATCCCGCCGACATGCCGGAGTTGGAACAGTGGGCGCTGCATCGCATCTGGGACATGGACCGGATCATCCGGGACTGTGCCGAGCGCTACGACTTCCATGCCATGTTCCGGAATTTGCATGATTTCTGTGCGATCGACCTGTCGGCTTTCTATTTCGATATCCGCAAGGACACGCTGTATTGCGATGCGCCGGACTCGCCGCGCCGCCGCGCCGCACAGACGGTGCTGGGAACGCTGTTCGATTGCCTGACCGCGTGGTTCGCGCCGATCCTGTGTTTCACGGCAGAGGAAGCATGGCTTGTGCGCAATCCGGACGAGGACGGCAGCGTGCACATGCTCGTGTATCCAGATATTCCGGCCGACTGGCGCAATGACGCCTTGGCCGATCGTTGGGAGAAGGTGCGCGACATCCGGCGTGTCGTGTTGGGTGCGTTGGAGATCGAGCGCGCCGAAAAACGCATCGGCTCAAGCCTGCTGGCGGCGCCGGATGTCTATCTCTCCGATGACTTCCGCGCGGCGATCGAAGGGCTCGATATTGCGGATATCGCCATCACCTCGGATGCCGTAATTCATGCCGACGCGGCGCCGGCGGGTGCGTTCACGCTGTCCGAGGTAAACGGCGTCGCAGTCGTGCCGAAGTCAGCGGACGGCGAGAAATGCGCCCGCTGCTGGAAGGTCCTGCCCGAGGTTGGCAGCCAGGCCGATATTCCCGAAACCTGCAACCGCTGCGCCGACGCCGTCCGGTCCAGCCGCGTGGCCGCGTGAGCGCGATGCTGCGGCTGGGACTTCTCATCGCCAGCGTCATCGTTGCCGCCGATCAAGTCACCAAATGGTGGGTTCTCGCTGAATTTCTCGACAATCCAAGGGTTGTGCCGGTAACGGATTTTTTCAATCTCGTCCTGGTCTGGAATCGGGGCGTCAGCTTTGGGCTGTTCGCCTCGAGTGCTGAATGGATGCCCTATATCCTGTCCGGGCTGGCGATCGTGATCTCGGTTTTCCTGGTGATTTGGCTTCGGAAGGCGGAAAATCGGGTGTTGGCGGCCGGGTTGGGCTTTGTGCTTGGTGGCGCGGTCGGCAATGTGATTGACCGGATTTGGCACCAGGCCGTGGTCGATTTCCTGGATTTTCACGCTTTCGGCTACCACTGGCCGGCGTTCAATGTCGCCGATTCGTCCATTTTCGTCGGAGTAGCCCTAATTCTTTACGACGGGTTGTTTGAAAATCGGCAGAAATCCGTTTAAAACAGGACTTAAATTAGTATCGGGAGCGTGACGTGGAACGTGGTGTCTTGAAAATCGGAACTATGGCAGTGGCGGCGGTAATGCTGTCGGGCTGCGTTCTGTTTGACAGCACTCGCCGGGCCGGCCCGGACGAGTTCGGCGTGGTATCTCGCGCGCCGTTGAGTCAGCCGCCGGACTATTCGTTGCGGCCGCCGCGCACCGGTGCAGAGCGTCCGAACGAGGTCACACCCCGCGATCAAGCGCGATCGCGGTTGCTGACCAGAACGTCGCAAAGTGCCACCGGTCAGGCGGTAAATGCCCAAAGTGGCAATGGAATCAACGTTCAAATCCAAAACGGCCCGTCGACGGGCGAGCAGGAATTGCTCAAGCTTGCAGGCGCCAGCAATGTGGATCCCGATATCCGCGTCCTGGTGAACCGGGAAAGCGGCCGGGTCACCGAAGATGAGTCGATCGTCGACAAACTGGTCTTCTGGCGCACCACGTCAAAAGTCAATGAAGTGGTCGATGCCAAGAAGGAAGCCGAGCGGTTGAACCGTAAATCGGCCTTGGGCGAGCCACCGGTGCCGACCAAAGATAAAAAGGGCGCATCGCCAAAGTAATTTCGGCGAAGTAACCTTTGTAAACAAAATAATAACGACATCGTTATACCGTTTTAGCGCCCTATTGCTTTGGTAGGGTGGCGGCCGCATATATGCTGCCTGGCGTTGACCGCTGAATAGGATGGACGATGCGCATTAAGACATTTCCCCTATGGTTCGTTGCGGCGATGGCGATACTGGCATTTTCTCTGCCGGGCCACGCCGCCGTATTCAATCCCAAAAGCTTTACGTTGAAGAACGGCCTGCAGGTCGTGGTCATTTCAAATCACCGCGCCCCGGTCGTGACGCATATGATCTATTACAAGGTCGGTGCGATGGATGAGCCGCCCGGCAAGTCCGGGATCGCCCATTATCTCGAACATCTTATGTTCAAAGGCACCAAGACGCTCAAACCCGGAGAATTTTCGGCAACCGTCGCGCGGAATGGCGGTCAGGAAAACGCCTTCACGTCGCAGGACTATACCGGCTATTACCAGTCGGTCGCGTCGGACCGTCTCGAAGAGATGATGAAGATCGAGGCGGACCGGATGACCAATCTGGTGCTGTCGAACGAGGCGATCGAGCCGGAGCGCAAAGTCGTCGCCGAAGAGCGGCGCAGCCGTATCGAAAACAATCCGTCCGGCAAGCTGAACGAGCAGGCCGACGCGGCGCAATATATGAACCACCCGTACCGGATTCCCATCATCGGCTGGGATCATGAGGTCAACGCCCTGACCCGCGAGGACCTGCTGACCTTCTACCGGGCATGGTACGCGCCCAACAATGCAGTGCTGGTGGTTTCCGGTGACGTGACGGTCGATTCCGTGCGGCCGCTTGCCGAGAAATACTACGGTGTGATTCCAGCGCGCGCGCTGCCGAAACGGCCGGAATGGCGTGAGCCGCCGCAAAGCGCGGATCGCCGCGTTACCTATAAGCATAAACAGGTGCGGCAGCCGACTTGGTCGCGTCGCTATCTGGCGCCAAGCTACGCGACCGGACCGGCGGAGCATACTTACGCTCTGCAGGTCCTGGCCCAGATTCTCGGCGGCGGGTCGACGAGCCGGCTCTACAAGACATTGGCGGTTGAAGAAAAAGTCGCCGCCTCCGCCGGGGCCTGGTATGACGCCGATGCGCGCGGCCCGGGACAGTTCTCGCTGTACGGCTCGCCGCGACCCGGTCAGAAACTGGAAGACGTGGAAGCGCTGGCCGAGAAAGAGATCGCCCGCCTGCTCAAGGACGGCGTGACCGCGCAAGAGGTGAAGGACGCGGTGCAACGGCTCCAAGACGCGGCGATCTTCGCGCGGGATTCGGTCAGTGGACCGGCGCGCATCATCGGCAGTGCCTTGATGGTCGGCATGACGATCGAGCAGGTCGAGAACTGGCCGGAGCAGATCGGCGCGGTCACGGTCGATACGGTAAACGCCGCGGCCAAGGCGGTGTTTAGCCAGACCGGCACTGTTACCGCCGTGCTTCTGCCAGAAAAAACAAGCTGAGGGACAACCCATGTTCGGAAAGAATCAAAACAATCGTTTCGCCGGCCGGGCGGTCCTGCTTGTTGTTCTGCTGACCGTTGGATGGACCCATGCCGCCCGCGCGGTGGATGTGCAGAAAGTGGTCAGCCCTGGCGGTATCGAGGCGTGGTTCGTACACGATACCTCCGTGCCGCTGATCGCCATCGAATTCCTGTTCCGGGGCGGCGCGGCCAGTGACCCGAGCGGTAAGGGCGGTTTGGCCAGCATGACGGCGTCGCTGCTCGACGAAGGTGCGGGCGACCTGGACAGCCAGGCCTTCCAGGGCCGACTGCAAAACCTGTCGATCCAGCTCGGATTCAATGCGGGCTATGACAGCTTTAGCGGCAGCCTGAAGACGCTCAATCGCAACCGCGACGAAGCGGTTCGACTGCTGCGGCTGGCGATGACCAAACCGCGCTTCGACGCCGCGCCGGTGCAGCGCATCCGCGGTGAAATTTTGGCGTCGCTCAAGCGCCGGTCGACGCGGCCGGGATATATCGCACGGCGCATCTGGCAACGCGCCGTCTTTCCCAACCATCCCTATGGCCGGCCGGTCAGCGGGACTGAATCCACGATCGGCGCGATCAAGGTCGCCGATATGCGGGAATTCGCGAAACGCCATTTCGCGCGCGACCAGTTGCTGATCGGCGTGTCGGGTGACATTTCGCCTGCCGACCTCGGCGTGCTGCTGGACCGGGCCTTCGGCGACCTTCCGGCAAAGGCCGAGCGCCAGCCAACTGCGAAGGCCTTGCCCGCCGCCCAGGGCGCGACCTTCGTTGTCGAACGGCAGGTGCCGCAGAGCGTGGCGGTCTTCGGCTTGCCCGGCCTGCCGCGCCGCGATCCCGAGTACTACACCGCCTATGTGATGAACCATATCCTCGGCGGTGGGTCGTTCAGTTCTTGGCTCTATGACGAGGTGCGCGAGAAGCGTGGCCTCGCCTATTCGGTTTACAGCTATCTCAGCCCGCGCGAGGGCGCGCCGTACTGGATGGGCGGCGTGTCGACCGCGAATGCGGGGATGGCGCAGTCGGTTGACCTGATCCGGGCGCAGATTCGGCGGATGCGCGAGACCGGCGTATCGGACGAAGAACTAAAGAACGCAAAGCTCTATTTGAACGGCTCCTTCCCGTTGCGTTTCACCAGCAGTGATCGGATTTCGTCGATCCTTGTGTCCATGCAGTTCCATGCGTTGGGGATCGACTACCTCAACCACCGGGCAGGGCTGATAGACAGCGTGACGCGGCAGGATATCGACCGTCTCGCGAAACGGATACTCGACGTCGACAAGCTCACGGTAACCGTTGTTGGCAAGCCGGAGGGGCTGAAGTCAACCAGCAAGGCGCCGGAGATCGATAGCTGACGGAACGCGTGCCGAGTCGCGATGATCGGGCGATGCGACGGTGTGTCGGTGCGGGTAAGCGGCTTGGATACATGGCGTTTTGCCCCGACCGTTGCGCGGGCGCGCGGCGGCGGGCACTATCCGCGCTGACCGGTCATGCTGTATAGCCACGACATAGAAAATTGTATTGCCGAAGCGGTCGGCGACGGCGGCTTGCTGCGCGAACGGTTTCAATCCCTATTGAAGGAAACCGCGGGCGCGCTTGCCGATTTGCGAACCCGCCACGCGGACGGGTCTCTGCCGTTGCTGCATCTGCCGGGCCGAACCGATGACCTTCCGGCGCTGGCCGAGGTCGCGGCGCGCTACCGGCAAGATTTCGATGATGTCCTTGTGTTGGGCACCGGCGGGTCCAGTCTCGGCGGCCGCAGCCTCTGCGCCCTGGCGGGACCGGACGCTGTCCTGGCGCAAGCCAAGCCACGGCTCCATTTCATGGAGAATGTGGATCCGCACAGCTTCGACGGATTGATGGGCACGCTGGACCCGGCGCGCACCGGCGTCGTGGCGGTCTCCAAATCCGGCGGCACGGCGGAAACGCTGACCCAGCTTTTCTGTATCTTCAACTGGCTCGCCGGGGCGGTGGGACGAGACTCGCTGACGAAGCACGCGACGGCCATCGTCGAGCCGGGCGATAGCGTGTTGCGCCGCCTCGCCGCGCAATTCGACTTGCCCACATTGGATCACGATCCAGGGGTCGGCGGCCGGTTCTCGGTCTTGTCGCTGGTCGGTTTGCTGCCGGCGATGATTGCGGGGCTCGATGCCGCGGCCATTCGGCAGGGCGCAGACGAGGTTCTGCAGACGATGTTGACGGAGGCCAACCCCGCCGCCGTTCCGCCGGCCGCCGGGGCGGCGATAGCCGTAGGACTGGCGAAAGATCGCGGTGCTGCGATGTCGGTGCTGTTTCCGTATGTCGACCGGCTGGCCCCTTTCGCCCTGTGGTACCGGCAGCTTTGGGCGGAGAGTCTCGGCAAGAACGGCGAAGGCACAACGCCGTTGCGCGCCATGGGCACCGTGGATCAGCATAGCCAGCTACAGCTTTATCTCGACGGTCCGGCCGACAAGTTCTTCACCGTGGTGATGGGACCCAATGCCGGCGTCGGCCCGGTCATCGATACCGCTCTGTTCGATGATGACTCGCTCGGCTGGATGCGCGGGCGTCATATGGGTGATCTGTTGGATTCGTGCCAGCGCGCCACCGCCGAAACGCTGGTCGCGCGGGGGCGGCCCGTCCGGGTGCTTCGCCTTGATGCCGTGGACGAAAGCACGCTCGGCGCGTTGATGATGCATTTTATGCTGGAAACGATCATTGCCGCGCATCTGCTGGGCGTCGATCCGTTCGACCAGCCCGCGGTCGAAGAAGGCAAGCAGTTGTCGCGGCGCTACATGGCGGCGTTCGGGGAGGCAGGCTCGTGACCATCCAGCGCCTGCCCGAGACCGTGGTCAACCGAATCGCCGCCGGCGAGGTCGTCGAACGCCCCGCCTCGGCGGTCAAGGAACTCGTGGAAAACAGCATCGACGCAGGCGCGCGTCAGATCGACGTGACGATCCGCGACGGCGGCAAGTCGCTGATCGCGGTGGCCGACGACGGCTGCGGCATGGACCGCGAAGACCTGTTGCTCGCTGTTGAGCGACACGCGACCTCGAAGCTGCCGGACTACGACCTGTCGGCGATCGCAAGCCTGGGGTTCCGGGGCGAAGCGTTGCCGTCGATCGGCGCGGTCAGCCGACTCACCATCACCAGCCGCACGGCCGACGCCGACAGCGCCTGGATGCTAACCGTGGAAGGCGGCAAGTTGTCGGGTCCGGCCCCGGCGGCGCACTCGGTCGGGACGCGGATCGAGGTGCGCGACCTGTTCTACGCGACGCCGGCTCGGCTCAAGTTCCTGCGCACCACGCGGTCGGAAACCCAGCAGATCAACGACACCCTCAAGCGGCTGGCGATGGCGCGGCCCGACATCGGGTTTTCCCTGACCGATGAGACCAAGACGCGTATTCGGCTCAATGCCGAGCAGGGTGAGTTGCTGGAAAGCCGGCTGCAACGGCTGTCCGGTATCATGGGTCGGGAATTCGCGGCCAACGCGTTGGCCATCGATGCCGAGCGCGAGGGTATCCACCTCACCGGCTATGCGGGATTGCCGACGCTCAATCGGGGCAACGCGGCGCAGCAGTATCTCTTCGTCAACGGCCGCCCGGTCAAGGACCGGTTACTGATCGGCGCGGTGCGCGGCGCCTATGCCGATTTCCTGTCGCGCGACCGGCATCCGCTTATAGCGCTGTTCCTGGAGATCGAGCCGCATGCGGTGGATGTAAACGTGCATCCGGCCAAGGCGGAGGTGCGGTTCCGCGATTCCGGCCTTGTGCGCGGGCTTATCGTGGGCGCGCTGAAGCATGCCCTGGCCGAGGCCGGGCACCGGGCATCGACCACGGTTGCCACCGCGGCGCTGGGCGCCATTCGAGCCAATGCGCCGCAGCAGGGCGGCGGGCCCTTTCCTGGGCCTGCGTATCGATATCCCGGCGGCGGGATGTCCCGCGGTCTGGCTGAACAGACAGCCGCGTATCAAGCGCCGTTCGGCGGCACCGGGCCGGGGGGCGAGGTCGTCGCTTTTCCGCCGGAGGCGCGCGCCGGTCAAGAGGCGTCGCCCGACACCGACGCGATGGCGGACGCCTACCCGCTTGGCGCGGCACGCGCGCAGGTGCATGAAACCTATGTGGTGGCACAGACTGGCGACGGTATCGTCATCGTCGATCAGCACGCGGCGCATGAGCGGCTGGTCTACGAACGCATGAAGGCGGCGTTGGCGGAATCCGGCGTTAAGCGGCAGGGTTTGCTGATTCCCGAGGTGGTCGAATTGGACGAACCCGCGGTGCAGCGGCTTGTCGACCGCGCGCACGAATTGGCGGAACTCGGGCTCGTACTCGAAGGTTTCGGGCCCGGTGCGGTCGCGGTGCGCGAAGTGCCGGCGCTGCTCGGCAAGGTCGATGCGGCCGCGCTCGTTCGGGATCTTGCGGACGAATTGGTGGAACTCGGTGGCACCTTCAGCCTGAAGGAGAAGCTCGAAGAAGTCTGCGGCACGATGGCCTGCCACGGTTCGGTGCGCGCGGGCCGCCGCCTCAATCAGGATGAGATGAACGCCCTGCTGCGCGAGATGGAAGGGACACCGCATTCCGGCCAGTGTAATCACGGCCGGCCGACCTATGTGGAACTCAAGCTCGCCGATATCGAGAAGCTGTTCGGACGGCGCTGAGCCGTCCCTGCCGCGCTTTCCTCGCCCTTATGCTGCCCCTCTTCCTCGCCGCGCTCGCCAATGTCATCGGGCTCGGTGTGATCGTCCCGCTGCTGCCCTTCTATGCCGGTTCGGCCGGGGCCACGCCGCAACAGATCGCCTGGCTGTTCGCGGCCTTTTCCTTGGCGCAATTCCTGACCGCCCCGCTATGGGGCCGGCTGTCGGACCGGGTCGGACGGAAGCCGGTGATCGTGATCAGCTTCGCGGGATCGGCGGTGGCTTATCTTTGGCTGGCCCATGCGGGCGGGCTGGCGGAGATATTTGCCGCGCGTATCCTGGGCGGCGTGATGAACGGGTGGCTGGCGACCAGCCATGCTTACATTGCTGATACGACGACGCCCGATCGGCGTGCGCGGGGCATGGGCTTCATCGGCGCGGCCTTTGGGGTCGGTTTCGTCATTGGTCCGGCGCTCGGCGGGTATCTGGTCGGCGGGGCCACGCCGAATTTCCAATTACCGATGATGATCGCGGCCGGCGGGTCGATGGTCGCACTGGCCGTCGCGGTCATCGGCATTCGCGAACCGGCGCGGCATGAACGATTGGCGAAGACGCGTGTCCGGCTGCAGGAAGTGACCGCCGCTGCGCCGATCTTCTCCATAATGCTTGCCTTGCATTTCTGTCTTTTCTTCGTGTTCTCCGGCATGGAAAGCACCTTCGCGCTGTGGTGCGATTATGTATTGGGCATGGGGCCGCGGCAGGTCGGCTACTACCTTGCCTTCGCCGGGGTTTGCGGTGCGTTCGTGCAGGGGTGGCTCGTTGGTCGCCTGGTCGCGCGTATGGGTGAACCGATGGTGTTCTGCATCGCGGTTGTCACCTTGGCCGCGGGGCTGGCGATTCTGCCGACGACCGGCACGCGACCGATGCTGTTGCTGCCGATCGCCTTGCTGTCGATCGGGTTCGGGCTCGCCAATCCGTCGTTGCTCAGCCTGATGAGCCGTACGGCGCCGGACACGATCCGCGGCGGGGCGCTGGGGTTGAGTCAGTCCGCCGCCAGCCTCGGCCGCATCCTTGGGCCGACCTGGGGCGGGTTCGCCTTTGCCGCCGTGGGCGTCGCATGGCCCTTCTACTCGGGCGCGCTGATGCTCGGGCCGGTACTGGTACTCTCGTTTATTCTGCTGAAGCGGTTTGAGCGCGCCGGGTGAGGAGGATCACCCGCGCCGCGCCGTAGCGCCGCTCGTCCAACATCTCGAACCCGTCGGGTGTCTCGAACCCGTCACCCTTTCCGATCTCGACCATGCAGAGCGCGTTATCGCTTATCCAGCCGGCATCCGTGAGCGCAATCAACGCCGGCACTGCCATGCCCTGGCCGTAGGGCGGGTCGAGGAAAACCAGATCGCAGGTTTCGGGGGCCGGCGGCGGGGCGAGGCAGTCGGCCTTCCGGATGGTTGCCGCGGTGCCGCAGTCCGCTAGATTTTCTTCCAGCACATCGATCGATAGGCGGTCCTTCTCCAGGAAATACGCTTTGGCCGCGCCGCGGCTGAGCGCTTCGATCCCCATCGCCCCGGTACCGGCGAAGCCGTCGAGCACCACGGCGCTGGGGATCGGTGATCCGCCGCCCTTGGTATGGCGGCCATGTTCCACGATGTTGAAGATCGCCTCCCGGACTCGGTCACCGGTCGGGCGGATATCTCGGCCGTCCGGCGGCGTCAGCGTCCGGCCACGCCATTTACCGCCGATGATGCGCATCACGGCGGGGCTTGTCGGATTTCTTCGCAGTTTGCTTCTGCGGTTTCAGGCGGGGTTTGCCGGCTCGTTCGCCGAGCTGGTCGGCCAGGACGCGCGGCGGGACGGCCTCGACCGCGCCGCGCTTGAGCTGACCGAGCTGGAACGGACCGTAGCTGACGCGGATCAGGCGATTCACGGTCCAGCCGAGATGTTCGCAAACGCGGCGGATTTCGCGGTTCTTACCCTCGCGCAGGGTCATCGTCAGCCAGGCGTTGGCGCCGGGCGCCGAGTCCAGCTCGGCCTGGATCGGGCCGTAGCGCATGCCGTCGACGGTGACGCCCTGACCCAGCTTGGCGAGGGCGGCGTCGGTGACCCGGCCATGCACGCGGACCCGGTAGCGTCGCGCCCAGCCGGTCGACGGATGTTCCAGCTTGCGCTTCAACTCGCCGTCGTTGGTCAGCAGCAGCAGCCCTTCCGAGGTCAAGTCGAGCCGGCCGACCGCCAGGACGCGCGGCATGTCAGACGGCAGCCGGTCGAACACGGTCGGCCGGCCCTCCGGGTCGCGGTCGGTCGTCACCACGCCGGTCGGCTTGTGGTAACGCCAGAGCTGCATCGGCGCTGGTCCGGATAGGGGCGCGCCGTCGACGGTGATTTTCGATTTGCCGGTGACGGTGATCGCCGGACTCGTCAGGGTCTCGCCGTCCACGGTGACGCGGCCCGCCTCGATCCAGCGTTCCGCCTCGCGGCGCGAACACAGGCCGGCGCGGGCTATGACCTTGGCGATCCGTTGCGGCTGTTCGTCTGACATTGTGGCGCGGAATGTAGGGGGCGGGCCACCGCATTGCAAACACCGCGAGCCTGCCGAAAAGGAGACGGTTGACAGGATCGGTGGGGTGTTGGTATTTAACGGATATGTTATTTAACGATATGGTTAAATATAGATGACCCCCGACCCTCTCACTATGACCTTCGCGGCCCTCGCCGATCCGACCCGTCGCGCCATTCTCGCGCGGCTGTCTTCGGGAGAGGCGTCGGTCACTGAAATCGGCGAACCGTTCGCCATGAGCCTCCCGGCCATTTCAAGACATCTCAAGGTGTTGGAACGTGCCGGATTGATCGAGCGCGGGCGTGAGGCGCAATGGCGGCCCTGTCGTCTGACCGCGGCGCCGCTGAAAGACGTGGCCGGCTGGATCGATGGCTACCGCCAATTTTGGGAGCACAGCTTCGACCGGCTGGACGATTACCTGAAGGAATTACAGGGCAAGGACAAGACGCCAGACGGGAAGCACTAGGGCAATCGACAATCACGGTAGATGCGATCTACGATCTGATGCTGGCGCAAGGGAGAGATGATATGTCGTTGGATACTGAAGACATCACTGAAACACCTGAGCGCGTCCTGGTCCTGAACCGCGTGTTCGACGCGCCGCGCGCGCTGGTCTTCAAGGCCTGGACCGAACCCGAACACCTGGCGCGCTGGTGGGGTTGCGAAACCACGGCGATTACGAAATTCATCGGCGATTTTCGCGCCGGCGGTGAATTCCGCGTGTCGATGCGGCTTTCGGACGGCATCGAGCACCGCCTGCAGGGAGTTTATCGCGTGTTCGATCGGCCCGAGTGCCTGTCCTTCACCTGGGCATGGGAGGAGGAAGACGGGTCGCCCGGCCACGAAACCCTCGTGACCGTCACCTTTACCGAACAGAACGGCAAAACGGCGATGGCGCTGCACCAAGCGATCTTCGACTCAGAGAAAGTGCGCGACGAGCATCACGAAGGGTGGAGCGTTGGGTTGGACCGCCTTGCCGATTTGCTCGCGGCGTTGCCGAACGCTTGAACGGAGCCGCCGGATCATGCCGAGGATCTCATTCACCAACCAGTTGGAGCGGTTTCTTCCCGCGCCGATGGTCGAGGTCGAGGGCGCGACGTTGCGGGAGGCCCTCGATGCCGTGTTTGCCGCCAACCCAATGCTGCGGGGATACGTGCTCGACGATCAGGGTGCGCTCCGCCAACATGTGGCGGTCTTCGTGAACGGTGTTGCGGCGGCCGACCGTATGGGGCTGACCGACCCGGTCGCGCCGCAGGATGAAATCCATGTCCTCCAAGCGCTGACCGGAGGCTGAAAGAGCGAGGCATGAGCGACCAACTCTTCGTGGCGACCCGCAAAGGTTTGTTCGAACTTCACCGCGCAAAGGGCGTTTGGGACATCGTCGATGTTCAATTCCTCGGCGATCCGGTCTCCGCCGTGCTGTCCCATGGCGGCATGGTCTACGCGGGGCTCGATCTCGGGCATTTCGGCGCAAAATACTGGCGCCGCGACGCGGGCGGGACATGGACCGAGTTCCCCGCCCCGGCCTTTCCGGAAAAACCGGCGGAATCCGAGGACGACCCGCATCCCTGGACCCTGGGGCGAATCTGGAGCTTCGTGCCGGGCGGTGTCGACGGACGCCTATGGGCGGGGACCATGCCCGGCGCGCTTTTCCGGTCCGAGGATAACGGCGAAAGCTGGTCATTGAACGAGCCGCTATGGCGCATACCGGACCGCAAGAAATGGATGGGCGTCGCCGGCGGCGAGCAGCCCGGCATCAGCAGCGTGCTGGTCGACCCCCGTAATCCCGAAGACGTGCGGGTCGGCGTGTCCTGTGCCGGCGTCTGGGCCAGCACCGACGGCGGCGCGACCTGGCGCATTATCAATCAGGGCATGGACAATGAGTATATGCCGCCGGATCAACGCAGTGACCCGATCGCGCAGGATATTCACCAACTCGCGCATTGCACCGCGCACCCCAACGTCATGTGGTGCCAGCACCACAGCGGCATCTATCGGTCCGAAGATATGGGCGAGAATTGGCAACCGATAACGGCCGCCCGCCCGTCAAATTTCGGATTCGCCGTCGTCGGCCATCCGCATGATCCGGAAACGGCGTGGTTCGTGCCGGCGGTGAAGGACGAGCAGCGGATTCCGGTGGACGGCAAGCTCGTTGTGTCCCGCACGCGGGACGGTGGGAAGAGCTTCGACGTGTTGAACAACGGCCTGCCGCAACGACATGCCTATGACCTGGTCTACCGTCATGCGTTGACAGTCGACGAGACCGGTGACCGGCTCGCCTTCGGCACGACGAGCGGCGGTCTTTGGATTACAGAAGATGGCGGCGACAGTTGGTCTGCGGTCGACGCCCGGTTACCGCCGGTCGCTGCCGTGCGGTTCGCAACCGCTTGACGCCGCGCCGCCCTGCGAGGCACGGTGCGGCATGGCGCAGTCCTCTTATTCCTTCATGGCGCTGGCGTTGCGCGAAGCGGAAAGCGCGGCGTCGCGCGGCGAGGTCCCCGTCGGTGCGGTGATCGTCGATCCCGATGGCGGCGAGGTTCTGGCGCGGGCGGGCAATCGCGTCGAGGCGTTGAACGATCCGACCGCGCATGCCGAAATGCTGGCGATCCGCAAGGCTGCGGCTGCCACGGGCGCGCCCCGGCTCGACCGGTTCGATCTCTATGTCACGTTGGAACCTTGCGCGATGTGCGCGGCCGCCATCGCGCATGCGCGCATCCGCCGGCTTTATTTCGGCGCATACGATCCGAAGGGCGGCGGGGTCGAACATGGACCCAAGTTCTTCCAGCAACCAACCTGCCATCACGCGCCCGAAGTCTACGGCGGGCTAGAGGAAAGCCGCGCCGGCGATCTGCTGCTGCGGTTTTTTCGGGATCGGCGATAGGAAAATTGCCGCCGACACGATGCTTCACAGTTTCGTGCAAGGGTATAGCGCTTCTCCGTCGGATGTCATATCGGAGTAGTGTGCTTCGGATGAATTAGAGGTGACGCAGATGTCTATCGCGCCGGTTCAGATCACGGTGTTTCGCTGGGCGGGGTCCTGGGGCCCGTTCAAGGTCAACATTCCCTGCGGCGAATGTTCGCTGACGCTCGACGTTATCCAAGACACCATCGATACGGAACTGGGCGGCGTGCCCGTCGAACTCGACGTCCGCGAATGGCTGTCCGAATGGTGGAAGCCGCTGCCCAAGGGTGGTTGGCATGCACCGATCGTCATGGTCGAAGGCAAGATTGTCAGCCAGGGTGCGGCGCTCAATCGTGGCCTGCTGACCCAGGCGGTGATCGAGGCGCATGCGGACCGTGCACCGATGGAGGGCAACCATGTCTTCGGCAAGGAAACCTGCCCGCACTGTACGCGGGCCAAGCAGTACCTGGACGAAGCGAAGATCGACTACGTCTATCACGACGTCATCAAGGAACCGAGCGGGCTGTACGCCATGCTGGCGCGGGTGAAGCCGATCATCGGCCCGAAGACGCCGGTTACCGTTCCGCAGATCTGGATCAACGGCCTGTATGTGGGTGGCGCGGACGACCTGTCGAAAATAGTGCGCCGCGAGGTCGAACCCAACCCGGACCGCGGGCAATGTTCGATCTCGCCGGGCAGCCTGTCCGACGCGGCAGACTAATAGGGCGGATTTCCGATAATCAGGACTCGCGTTCGATCGCGCGCCAACCGATGTCGCGGCGGCAGAAGCCCTGCGGCCAGTCGATCCGGTTGATTGCGGCATAGGCGCGCTGCTGGGCCTCGGCGACGGTGCCGCCAAGCGCGGTGACGTTCAGGACGCGGCCGCCAATGGCGGTAAGGAGGCCGTTTTCGTCGCGCGCCGTGCCGGCGTGGAAGACCTTCACCGATTCATCCGTCTCCGCCGCATCGACGCCGCGAATTTCGGTGCCCTTATCGTAGGAGCCGGGATAGCCTTCGGCGGCGAGCACCACCGTCAGCGCCGTCTCGTCATACCAGCGTAGATCGAAAGTTTCGAGCACGCCGTCGCAGGCGGCGACCAACGCCGGCAGTAGATCCGATTTGAGTCGCATCATGAGCACCTGGCATTCCGGATCGCCGAAACGCGCGTTGTATTCGATGAGCTGCGGGCCGGCTTCGGTGATCATCAGGCCGGCATAGAGAATGCCGGTATACGGCCGTCCTTCGGACTTCATTGCCTCGACGGTGCGGCGGATTACAGTTTCTTGGATTTCAGCGGCCAGCGCTTCGGTCATCACCGGTGCGGGGCTGTAGGCGCCCATCCCGCCGGTATTCGGGCCGGTGTCGCCGTCATAGGCTGCTTTATGATCCTGCGCGGCGGCGAGGGTGAGCGAGGACTCGCCGTCGCAGATCGCGAAGACGCTGACCTCCTCGCCATCGAGAAATTCTTCGACGACGATTTCCGCACCGGCCTCGCCGAAGCGGTTGCCTTCTAATGCGTCGGCGGCGGCGGCCAGGGCTTCTTCGACGGTCTGCGCGACGGTGACGCCTTTCCCGGCAGCCAGCCCATCGGCCTTGATGACGATCGGCGCGCCTTGTTCCTCGATATAGGCGCGCGCGGCGTCGATTTCGGTGAACCGCTGATAGGCGCCGGTCGGGATATCGTATTTGGCGCAGAGGTCCTTGGTGTAGCCTTTCGACCCTTCGAGCTCGGCGGCGGCGGCGGTCGGGCCGAACGCCTTGATGCCCGCTTCGGTCAATTGATCGACAAGACCGAGGACGAGCGGTCCCTCCGGGCCGACGACGACCAGGTCGATGGCGTTGTCACAGGCGAATCGGACGAGGCCGCCGACGTCTTCCGCGCCAATATCGACGCATTCGGCCTCTTCGGCGATGCCGGCATTGCCGGGCGCGCAATAGAGCGTCTCGCAGAGCGGAGAGGCCGCAATCGCCCAGCACAGCGCGTGTTCCCGCCCGCCGGATCCGACCACTAAAATCTTCATCGTCACCCCCGCCGAATTTTGCCTTAGCATTTGCCCATTCTTATCATAGGGTACGCGGCAAATGAGCGATAAATCACCCGACTTGGCCACGAATCTTCCCGAATTCTCGGTCTCCGAGCTGTCGCGGGCGCTGAAGCGCACCGTCGAGGACAGTTATCCCTATGTGCGCGTGCGCGGCGAGGTGTCCGGGTTCAAGCGGGCGGCGTCCGGGCATCTCTATATGACGCTGAAGGACGAGAACGCTGTACTCGATGCCGTGTGCTGGCGCGGTACGGCGGGGCGACTGTCGATCGACCCGGAAGACGGCTTGGAGGTCATCTGCACCGGCAAACTGACCACCTATCCCGGGCGGTCGAAATATCAGATCGTCGTCGAGCAAATGGAGATGGCGGGTGAGGGCGCGCTGCTCAAGCTGCTCGAGGATCGGCGCAAGAAACTGGCTGCCGAAGGCTTGTTCGACGACTCGCGAAAGCGCGAGCTGCCTTACCTGCCGGAGGTGATTGGCGTCGTTACCTCGCCGACCGGTGCGGTCATCCGCGACATCCTGCACCGTTTGAGCGACCGCTTCCCGCGGCATGTGCTGTTGTGGCCGGTGATGGTGCAGGGCAATGGTGCCGCGGATCAGGTGACGGCGGCAATCGAGGGTTTCAACCGCATCGAGCCGGGCGGAAGCGTGCCGCGGCCGGACCTGATCATCGTCGCGCGCGGCGGTGGCAGTCTGGAGGATCTTTGGGCCTTCAACGAGGAGAATGTCGTCCGCGCGGCGGCGGCCTCGGATATTCCGCTGATCTCCGCCGTCGGTCACGAGACCGACACCACGCTGATCGACTTCGCGTCCGACCGGCGCGCGCCGACACCGACCGCCGCCGCTGAGATGGCGGTGCCGGTACGCGCGGAACTGCAGGCGACGGTGCTGGACAACGAGCGCCGGATGATCGCCGCGATGCACCGCCTGATCGAGGATCGCCGGTTGCGGGTCGAAGGGCTGGCGCGCGGCCTGCCGGATCTGGACAGCCTGATCGGCACGCAGCAGCAACGCCTGGACGGTGAGGACGAGCGCCTCCGCAATGCGATGCAAAGCCTGTTGCGTGAGCGGGGTCAGCAGGTGGCCCATTGGGCGGCGCAGATCAAGGAACCGCGGCAGGTCCTGTTCGAGACGGAAACGCGTGTCGCGCAGGGCGGCAAGGGTTTGGCGGCGGCGATCGAGCGGTTCCTGGACGCGCAGGACAATCGCGCAGCCCGGGTCTCGGACCGGTTCGTCCCGGCCTTGGCGGAACGGCAGACCCGTGATGCCGAACAGAAACTGAATTCAGCAGGCGCGCTACTGGAAAGCTTGTCCTTCCGGCGCGTGCTCGACCGCGGCTATGCGGTGGTTCGCGATACCGAAGGGAACGCCGTGATGACCGCTGCCACGCTCCAGACGGGAGATTCGGTTCTGGTCGAATTTTCCGACGGACGCGTTGGGGCCGACGTCACCGAGACGGATGTGACACCCGACCCCACGACGAAACCCGCGCCCCGAGAATCGAAAGCCAAAGCACAAACCAAGACGCAGGGAGCCGGCAAGACCAAGGCGGATGGCCGGCAGGGGTCGCTCCTGTGATCCGAATTATCGCGCTTCTGTTTCTGATGATTGTCAGCACTTT
This sequence comes from Alphaproteobacteria bacterium, assembly GCA_021774335.1. Classification (GTDB taxonomy): domain Bacteria; phylum Pseudomonadota; class Alphaproteobacteria; order UBA8366; family UBA8366; genus JAJFJD01. Next base: position 104,299 of record JAJFJD010000046.1, on the reverse strand, counting down.
CGTCGTTTCTGCCGCGTCGGCGGGCACTTTGACGCTCGATGGCCGGAGGGTGCAGGGCGGGATGGTCGTCGGGCGCACCGATCCGGGAACGATGGTGACGTTCCAGGGTAAGCCGATCCGCGTCTCTCCGGAAGGCGTCTTCGTGATTGGTTTTCACCGCGACGCGAAGCCGAAGGCGTCGGTCGTGTTGCAATTCCCGGACGGGAGCCGACGCACCGAAGCGCTCACCATCAAACCCCGTAAATACAATATCCAGCGGATTGACGGGTTGCCGCGCAAGATGGTGACGCCGCCGAAAACCGTGCTCGACCGGATCAAACGGGAGAACCGCTTGATCAAGAAAGCGCGAGCCGAGGACAGCGCGGTGCCGCATTTCCTGCGGGGCTGGCAGTGGCCGGCCAAGGGCCGGATCAGCGGAGTCTACGGCAGTCAGCGCATCCTCAACGGCAAGCCGCGTCGGCCGCATTACGGCGTCGATATTGCCGCGCCCGTGGGCACGCCTATCGTCGCCCCGTCCGACGGCATCGTGCGGCTGGCGGAAGGGGACCTTTATTACACCGGGGGAACAATTATCCTGGACCACGGGCATGGCCTGAGTTCGGCCTTCCTGCATATGCAGCGGGTCACGGTAAAGCCGGGGCAGTTCGTCAAGCAGGGCGCGAAGATCGGTACGCTCGGATCGACCGGGCGGTCGACCGGGCCGCATCTGGATTGGCGGATGAACCTGTTCGGCGCGCGCCTCGACCCGCAGCTTCTGGTGCCGCCGATGACGCCACCCAAGAAAAATCCCAAAAAAAAGCGGTAAACCCGTAAAACGCTGATGCGCGCCGTCTAGCCGAGCCGGTCGAGCAACGCGTCGAGTGCAGCGCTGTCCTGCCAGCGGACCGTGATTGGCAGGGTGGCGAAGCGGTCGCGCACCTTTTCCGGCAGACGAACCCAGTCTTTCTCCGTCGTCACCGGCAACGCCTCCAGGATGGCGGCCTTGTCGAGCAGCCAGCCGATCTGCGCCGGGTTGAAATTATGGTGATCGTCGAAGGATCGCGTGTCGGCGATATGGCATCCGATCGCTTCCAGCGTGGCGTAGAATTTTTCCGGCCGGGCGATTCCGGCGAAGGCGAAGACGGTCTTGCCGGTCAGGTGATCGGTGTTCGCCGGTACGATGTTGGCGCGCAGTACCGGCAATGTCTCCGGTAGCGTTTCCAGAATTCCTTGTTCGTCTTCGCCCAGCAGGACGACGGCGTCGGCGCGTCCGATACCGTCTTCGAATGGTTCGCGTAGAGGTCCCGCGGGCAAGACCCGGCGATTGCCGAGCCCGTAGCCGCCATCGATGACGACCAGGGACAAATTCTTACGGAGCGACGGGTTCTGGAATCCATCATCCATCACGACAACGTCCGCGCCATAATGCGCGGCGGCGGCCCCGCCGGCGGGTCGATGCCGGGCGATCCAACAGGGTGCGGTGCGGGCCAGCAGCAAGGCCTCGTCGCCGGTATGTTCCGCCCGGTGGCGTGTCGGGTCGACCCGGGTCGGGCCGGTGATGTCGCCGCCGTAACCCCGGCTCAGGAAATGCGGTGTCGCGCCACGCGCGATCAGCCGTTCGGCGACGGCGATCGCCACCGGCGTCTTTCCTGCCCCGCCGGCGACCAGATTGCCGACGCAAAGGACGGGGACCCTAATGCGTCGGGTTTTCTTAATCGCCCGGCGCATTCGGCCGGCCGCCGTTATGCCGTGGGATATCGGCGACAGCAAAAGCGCCAAGAGACCGTCATGTTGCCAGTATCCTGGAGTCCTCATGATGTGCCCTCGCGGAGCCCATCGAGATAGGGCGCCAGACGGTCGCAGACGCGGTCGATCACCCCGGTATGCTTGTCGGCAACGGCCTTCGCGGCTTCGGCCAGGGCGGTCCTCCGCTCTGAGTCTTGCAGCAGTTGCCCCACGGTATCGGCCAGAATGGCGCCGTCGGCGCATTGGATCGCGCCGCCGGTCCGCGCCATCTCGTCGGCGACAGCCTGGGTCTTTTTCATGTCCGGGCCGTGCAGGATCGCGCAGCCGAGTTGGGCGGGCTCCATCAGGTTATGGCCGCCGACATCGCCGAAACTGCCGCCGATCATCGCGACCGGCACGAGCCGATAGAATAGACCGAGCTCACCCATGGTGTCGGCGAGGTAGATATCGTCATCGTGCGTCGGAAGCTTTCCGTCGGATCGCCGTGCGACACGGAGACCGCGACCGCGGAGCTCCGCGGCGATTGCATCGGCTCGGGCGGGATGCCGGGGCGCAATAAACGTCAGCAGGGACGGGTGCGCGGCGCGCAGCGTGTCGTGAACATCGGCCGCGATGGCCTCTTCACCGTCATGGGTACTGGCGGCCAGCCAGACGGTCCGATCCGCTACAGCGGTTTGCAGGGCCGATAAGTCCGCGTCGTCGGCAGCCAGCGGCAGGGCGGAGAACTTCAGATTACCGACGCACTCCACGGCTGCGGGGCCGAGCGTCCGGAACCAGCCGGCCTGTTCGTCGCTTTGCGCCAGGATCAGGTCGAAGCTGCCGAGCAACGCGCGGGCAAACCCGGGCGCCCGGCGCCACCGAGCGAAGGACCGTGGCGACAGCCGCCCGTTGATCAGGGCGGCCGGGACGCCGTGGCGCCGGATCGCCGTCAACAGATTCGGCCAGAGTTCGGACTCCATCCAAAGTGCAGCATCGGGGCGCCAATGCGCGAAGAAGCAATCGACCCACCCCGGGCAATCCATCGGCGCGAATTGGTGGAAACTTCGGTCCGGCAATCGGATTTCCATGAGTTGGGCGGACGTGACCGTGCCGGTCGTGACGAGCACGGAGACCTTGGGGTAATCCGCCGTCAGTCGTTCGACCAAGGCGAGGGCGGATTGCGATTCACCGACGCTGGCCGCGTGCAGCCAGATCAACGGTCCATCCGGACGCGGCCGGGAAGCGATACCGCGCCGTTCGTCGAGGCGGGCCGGATCTTCCTTGCCCTGACGGAGCCGCCGTTGCAGCAATCGATTCAGCACCGGGGCGGCGAGCGCCGAGGTCATCCGATATGCGGGAAGCGCCACCATGCTGTCAGGACCGGGCTTCGATTTCCGCCGGCGCAATGCGCGGCTGGTTCACCATATCGTCGGCCTGATTCGTTAGCTCGGTCAACCGGCGTTCGACTTCGTCGCGCTTCGCTTCCATGGCGGCGTCATCCGCATCCTTCGGCACGACGATCGCGTCACCCCACAGGAACTGGCCACGCGCGAAAGGCAACGGCAGGATGAACCGATCCCAGCTTCCGAAAATGTGGCGGGGCCGCGCTGAATAGGTCAACGGAAAGATCGGCGCGTCGGTCATGCGGGCGAGTTGAACGATCCCGAGGCTGGCGCGCATCCGGGGGCCGCGCGGGCCGTCCGGCGTGATCCCGACCGCGCCGCCGTCCCGCAAGACGCGCCGCAACCGCAAAAGCGCTTCCGCGCCGCGCTTCCGCGTCGAGCCCGCAATTGTCCGCATGCCGAAATGCGCCATGGTTTTCGAAATAAGCTGTCCATCTCCGTGGCTTGAAATCAAGACGTGCATCTTGCCGCGATAGCGCCAACCGCAAGGCATCATGAGCAAGCGGCCGTGCCAGGCCGCGATGATCAGCGGCTTTCCTTGTTCGAACAACTGGTTTGCGGGCTCCTCGCCGGTTATCTGCCAGCGGCCGGTGACCCAGACCAGGCGGATATACTGCGCTGCGATCCAGCACAGCGCTTGCTGTACCGCTGGCCGCTTAAAGATTTTCCGGAGTTGCCGCAACGATCACGCTTGCACTGCCCGGGCTTCGGCCGGGCCGGTGTCGCCCAAGGTCATGCTGTCCTCGAATTGCATTTGGCATAAGCGGGCGTAGACACCCCCGCGGGATAACAGTTCCTGGTGCGTGCCGCTGTCGACGACCCGCCCTTGGTCGAGCACGTAGATGATATCCGCATTGACGACGGTCGATAGGCGATGGGCGATCACCAGCGTGGTGCGGCCGTCCATCAACCGTGTCAGCGCAGTTTGGACCTGCCGTTCGGATTCGGAATCGAGCGCCGACGTCGCCTCGTCCAAAAGCAGGATCGGCGCGTTTCGCAGCATTGCGCGGGCAATCGCGAGCCGTTGCCGCTGGCCGCCCGACACGCGCATGCCGCGTTCGCCGACAACCGTGTCATAGCCGTCGGGCAGTTGCTCGATGAACTCATGGGCGGCGGCGGCTTTGGCGGCGTCCACCATCTCTGCCTCGCTGGCGGATGGACGGCCATAGAGGATGTTGGCGCGCACCGTGTCGTTGAACAGGGTCACTTCCTGGCTCACCAGCGCGATCGACCCGCGCAACGACGCCAAAGAGGTGTCGCGGACATCCTGTCCGTCGATCTTGACCGAGCCGGACTTGGGATCGAAGAAACGCAGGATCAGGTTGAGGATCGTCGACTTGCCGGCGCCGGACGGCCCGACCAGGGCGACGGTCTTGCCCGGCGGCGCATCGACGGTGACGCCGTGCAGCGCGATCTTCTGTTCGTCATAGGAGAAATGAACGTCCTCCAGCAGCACATGGCCGCTGGTGATCTGCAACGGCTGCGCGCTACTGGAATCGGAGATGTCCGGCCGGTAGTCGATGATATGGAACACGCGTTCCATCGCAGCCAATCCATGCTGCAGGTTTGCATTCAAGTTGGCGAGGCTGCGCAGCGGCTGATAGGCGGCCGCCATGGCGACGAAGAAGGTCATGAACTCGCCGATCGTTGTTCCGCCTTGGCTGACCTGTAACCCACCCCACGCCAGCACGAAGGCGATGGCGACACCGGCCAGGCTTTCCATAATCGGGTAGGACCGTGACCGGGTCCGGCCGGCTTTGAATTGCAGCGCATAGACGCGTTCGAAGACCGTGCTGGCGCGGCCGCGCTCGTAGCCTTCCATGCCGTAGGCTTTGACCTGCCGGAACCCCTTGAAGACTTCGTCGAGGAAACCGGTCACCTCGCCCAGCGAGACCTGCGTGTTCTCGGACAACCGGCGGATGCGCCGGCCGATATAGAGGATCGGAAAGACGCTGATCGGCAAAATGATCAAGGCGATCGCAGCCATCTGCCAATTCGTGTGGATCATCACCCCGCCGAGCACGATGATCGTCAGCAGGTCGCGCCCGAAGCCGGTGAAGGTCTTGACGGTCGCGTCGCGCGTGTAATTCACGTCGTTGAGGAAGCGCGAGATCAGCTTGCCCGTGGAATCGTCATGCAGGTATTTCATGTCGGCGTCGATCAGCCGGCCGAACATTTCGTTCTGCATCATGACGTTTACGCGCAGCCCAAGCTTCTGCATCATCACCGCCTGGCCGTAACTGGCGAAGCCCTTGACGACCGACACGCACAGAAATGCCAGCGGCAAAACGAAGATCAGTGAATCGTCGCCTTCGACGAGGACCTTGTCCAAGGCCGGCTGGATCAGCTTGGCCTGTGTCCCGGTCGCCAGGGCGACGAGGATCATGCAGGAGACGCCCACAACGATCTTGCCGACATGGTGCCGCAGATAGTCGCGGAACATCCGGCGAATGAGATACTTCGCGGACGATTTGAACTGAATATTCTTACCTTTGCGCGACACAAACGGCTCCTCGCTGCGCTGCGGCAGAGGTATAGCATGAGGGGATAGATCGACAAACCGCTGTTATGTGGGCGGTTGCGCCGGAAATCCGCCGCTCGCGGCGGTTATCGGTGGCGTACCGGGCCTATTTCTGGATTTGTCGGCTGCGCTGGTTGTTCAGGCAGGATTCGTAGAGCTGCCGCTGGTATTTCTCGGCATCGGCGCGCGCGAAGTCCTTGAACACTCGGCTGTCGCCGCCGCGAAAATTACCCGACATGACGTCGAATTCACGCTGCATCTGTCGTGCGGCGGTTTGGTCGGCGTATTCCCGGCAGGACGACACGTTCGGCGGCGGGCCCGCCTGGCTGGCCGCTGGCGCCGGGCGCGGCGTATGCTTCGCGCGCTTCGGCCATGAACAGCCGGTAACCGCTATGGAAAGGCCCAAGGCCACCGCCCAAACCGCGATGTTCAGACGGTCTTTGCGAACACTACGTGAAATTGCCAATCCCCATTCCCGAATATTTGACGATCTTCGCAAGTAATGTGGTCATAAGTATGACGCTCGGCAAGTCCGGAACCGCTTGAAACGATGACAAGAATGCGACCGATCGGCGCACCGTAATTGTTGTGTTTCCGTGACCCGGACTTAACCTTTTAATAATGCGTAGTATTTATGTTAGAGTTGCCTCCGCGCGACAGGGAGGAGGATTCTGGATGCTATAGGCACCAGGGTCCTTTTTTATGCAAGGAATGTCATCGGATGAAAAAAGTCCTATGTCTCGCCGCCCTAGCGCTCGTCATTTCGTCCTGCGCCGTTACCGACCGGAAGAATAAACTGGCCGTTGCCACCGTGACCGGCGGGGTTGCGGGCGCGTTTGTCGGCTGGACGGTGTTCGGTCCCGGTGGCTCCGGAATCCTCGGATCGCTCGTTGTTGGCAGTTTGGGTGCCGGCGCCGGGTATCTGGCGACCGATACGCTTTTGCCGCGTGAACGCGAATCCTTCCATCGCGCGACATATCACAGCCTGCAGGGAATGCCGGAAGGTCAGCCGACCAAATGGACCAGCGCCGACACCGGCACCACAGCCAGCATTACACCGCTGCGCAGTTTCCGGGCCAAGGACGGCAAGCTCTGCCGCGATTTCGTGGTCGTCTTCAAGATCGGGGAATCCCGGGAATCGGTGAAACGTACTGCCTGCCGCGGTGTCGATGGGGCCTGGCAAACGATCTAGAGCAACTCACTTAGGGCAAAAGAAAAAAGGGCCGCGCACGAAGCACGGCCCAAGTCTAGGGAGGAAACGCCCAAGAAGTGCGGCAAGGTAAGATTTACCTTGCAATGCAACATGAACTTGGACGACTCATGTTGCGATGCAATATATGGCAAAGCATTCCCTAATTTTCAAGGTTATTTGGCTCGGAATCGGTGGATAAATTGCCACACCGACGCATGGCTGGGTTGCTGTTGCTGCATCGCAACAGAAGTGCTGGCGCTTTTGGAACCACCTTAGGGTTGCTGTTCCCGCAATGCCCGCAAGCCCGCCCGGCCGGCTAGGCCGCCGAGATACTCATCCATAGCGTCCGCGAGGACATCCCATAGGTAGAGCGCCGAGGCGCTGTCGGCCAACAGATGGAAGGCCGGACTGCCGCCATGGTCCTGGCGAATGATCTGCGCCGAGAGCCGCGCGAGGGACGTTTGTGCGACGGCGAGATCGTCGAACTGGTTGAGCCGAAAATCAACGCCACAGAGTTTCTGCAGACAATCGGGTGCCTTGTCGCCGCACAACACGAACCAGGCGTGGCTGTCGCGCCGTGGGACCGGATAGCAGCCGCCGCCGGGCGTGCGGGCCTCGAGCCGGGAGATCGTGTTGTCGCGGCCATCGATGTCGCCGAGGACCGTCACCTCGGTGTCGGCCAAACGGATGGCCAGCGCACCGTCGGTTTGCCGTTCCGCCCGGTTGTTCTGCGGCGATACGGTGACCGCCTGCCGCGACAGCCATTCAAGCGTTTGCGGCCCCTTGAAGCCGATACGCGGCAAGGGCGACAGGTCGATCAAGGCCAGCCGGGACGGCAGGCCGCCGCGTCCCGGATAGGCGTCGGCGATGGCGGTGTCGCCGCAATCGGCGAAAACCGCACCGGCGTCCCGCAGTCTGCGATAGACGAAGCTGCGGCGCGGATATTGGGTGGGGTCGGTCATCATGGCGCTGCTCATCCTGCCTGCCGGGTATTCTCGGGATCGTAGAAGGGCAGCGCAGTCACCGTTCCCTGGAGGTACCGTCCCATCGGTCCCTTGATGAGGATCGGCATGCCCGGTTCCGCTTGATCCGGCGCTACATAAGCCATGCCGATCGGGTATCCCAGCGTCGGCGACCGGACAATGGAGGTGACGCGCCCGACGATATCGTTGCCCTTAAAGACGAGATGGCATTCCTCCGGCAGGACGGCGGTTTGGGCCGGTAACGTGAAGCCGGCGAGCACGCGGCCGAGGCCGCGCGCCATTTGGATGTCGATCGCCCGTTTCCCGACGAAGAAGGGTTTCTGCTTGCTGACCGCCCAGCCCATGCCGGCCTCGTGAGGATGGGTCAATCCATCGGTGTCCTGGCCGATGATGATATGGCCCTTTTCGAGCCGCAGAATTCGCTGCGCCTCGACGCCGAAAGGCTGGCAATGATACGGTCGGCCGGCATCGGTCAGGGCGTCCCACAGGGCTTCGCCGCAACTGGCCGGAACGTGGATCTCATATCCCAGCTCACCGACGAAACCCACGCGCATGATGCGCGCAGGAATACCCGCTACCGACGCTTCGCCAACCGCCATATAGGGAAAGCCCGAGGCGGACAGGTCGATGCCTTCGCAGAGCGGTTCCAGCACCCGGCGCGACTGCGGCCCGGCGATGTTCACCGCGGCGAAAGCGCCGGTCATGTTCGCGATATCGACTTCGAGGCGCCATTGCGCGTTCCACTGGAGCATCGACCGGTAAACGCCGTCCGAATTGCCGGTCGTGGCGGTGACGTAGAAATGATCCTCGGCCATCCGGCAGGCGACGCCGTCGTCCATGATCGCACCGGTCATGTCGCACATCAGCGCATAGCGTCCTCGGCCAACCGGCTGCTTCAAATAGCTCATCGTATACAGCCGGTTCAGGAATTCTGCCGCCTCCGGGCCGCGCAGATCGATCCCGCCCAGCGTCGAGACGTCGATCAGCCCGACGTTGTCGCGAACCGCGCGGACCTCGGCTGCGGCAGCTTTCGCCGGGTCCGCTCCGTAACAAACCGGGCGGAGCCAGGCACCGGCGACCATCATGCTGGCGCCGGCCTCGAGATGGCGGTCATGAATCGGCGTCTTCCGAACCGGATCGAAGCCGCGGCCGGCAAGTTGGCCGATCTTTTCCGGAAAGGCCGGGGGCCGGTTGGTCCAGCCGCGCGAATCCTGGATCGGCTGCCCGGTCTCACGGCACAGCAGCCGCAAGGCGTTTGTGACCGATTGCCGGCCCTGACTGGGGCCCATGCCGACGGTCGAAAACCGTTTGAGCAGTTCGATATGGTCGAACCCTTCGGCAATGCTGTTGCGGATATCTTCCGGCGTCAGGTCCTCGTCGAAATCGACGAAGGCTTTGCCGCCGCCCGCTTCCGAACAAGGGAACGAATCGCTCACCGAAATCTGTTTTGGTTCGGGCCGCGGCGGTGATTCGCCGGTACCGCCGGCGGCGCGCCATCCGGCATATCGTCCGTGCGCGATGGCGTCTTCCGTGTCCCAGTGCCCGGCAAGCGTGCCCGCGGCCTGGATCGTGGGTGGAAGATCGCGGACCGTGAACGTGTTTGCGGTCTCGTCGTAGGCGACGGTTGCGCCGGCATGGGCCGCCAGCGACGCTGCCGGCGCCCAACCGGTGGACACGCAAAGCAGGTCGCAGGGAATACGGTGGCGCTCCAGATCCTGCGTTTGATCGGTTTCGACGGGGGAGAGATCGACCGCAGCGAGATGGCGCCCGCCGTCATTGGCGATTGCACTGTCGACCGTGAACCCCTGCAGGATCGTATATCGCCGGGAAACGGCTTCCTCCACCCGGGGGTCCGGTGTGATTTTTTCGCGAAGGTCGACGATCGCCTGGATTGTTACGCCCGCTTCGGCGAGATCGAGTGCAACGCCGTAGCCGTCGCCGTTGGCCGTCACCACCACCGCGTGCCGGCCGGGCCGGACCGCATAGAGCCACAGCAGACGCTGCGCTGCCGACCCCACCATGATCCCTGGCAGATCGTTGTTCGCGAAGACCATCGGTTGTTCGATGGCGCCGGTTGCCAGGACGACCTGTTTGGCGCGCAGTTTGATCAGGCGGCTGTCGGTGACCACGGCGAGCAGGTTGTCGTCGAACAGCCCGGTGCATGTCGCGTCGGTCATGATCGTGATGCGGTCTTCGACCGCGGCGAGATCCTGGGCAAGGGCGCCGGCGAGATCGACGCCCCGTGCCGCCCGCACGTCGATACGGGCATGGTTCAACGCCCCGCCGAGGATCGGCTGGCGTTCGATCAGGACGACCTGACGGCCGGCGCGTGCAGCCTCGACGGCGGCCGCGACGCCGGCGGCTCCCGCGCCGACGACGGCGACATCGGCAAAGGCGTATTCCTTGTCGTAATAGCGGTCACGAACGGCTTCGTTGACGACGCCCAGCCCGGCCCGCGCCCGGATGCGTTTCTCCCAGAAATCCCAGATGCCCCGAGGTTTATGGAAGGCGCGGTAGTAGAATCCGACCGGCAGGAACTTGGCGATGCGCTCGATCCATTGGCCCCCATCGCTGCGCAGGCTGCCGATGTAATGTTGTCCCTTCACAGCAAGGCCATCGCGGATCTTATAGAGGTCGGCCAGGACATTGGGTTCGTCGGGAAGCTGCACCAGCGTGTTGGCGTCGTCGCCGGACATGCTGAGGATGCCGCGCGGGCGATGGTATTTGAACGACCGGGACAGCAGCCACATGTCGTTCGCCGCCAACGCGCTGGCGATGGTGTCGCCGCCATAGCCTTCGAACCGCTGGCCCTCGAAGGTGAAACGGATCGACCGGTCGCGGTCGAGCAACAAGCCGTAGGGGGGCGCCAGCCGGGTTGTCATGCATCACCCGTTTCGGCTGCTGCTTGCGTCGCATCGCCGGGCGCATAGGTGCGCAGGATTTCGTCCGCCCGGGTGTCGCGCTCGGCGATGAACCAATAGCCGCTGGCGGCGTGCATCCACCATTCCTGCACCACCGCGGCGGCATTGTTTTCAAGAAAGACGTAGTCCGCCCAGGCGGTGTCCGGCGCGTCGTCGGCCGGCATGTCCTGGACCTCGCCGCCATACACGAATTCCTGGATGTTGCGTGGGCCGTTCAACGGGCAGTGCATTATCTTCATCGCATCCGCCCCTTAATGCCCGACCGAGGCCGCGCCCTTTTCGCCGACTTGGCTGAAGGTGTCGAAGCGTCCGATGCGGAAAGGGTGAAGCAGGTCCGGTTGGCGATTGTTCGAGATACACTCGGCCATGCGGAAACCGGCGACCGGTGTTGCCTTGAAGCCCCACGTGCCCCAGCCCGAATCGATGTAGTAGCCGCCGATTGGCGTCATGCCCATCACCGGTGAGAAATCGGGCGTCATATCGGCCATTCCGGCCCATTGGCGGTTCAACCGCACTTCGGACAGGAAGGGGAAGAGTTCGAGGATATGCGCCATCAACCCTTCCTTGAAGTCGAGCGTCGAGCGCGTGGAATACAGCGGATACGGGTCGGTTGCACCACCCATCACAAGCTCGCCCCGGGACGTCTGCCAGATGTAGACATGCAGGCTGCCAGAGACGATGATCGGATCGAGGAAGGGTTTCAGCGGGACCGACACGCAGGCCTGCAAGGGGATGGTCTTGATCGGCAGCTTCAGCCCGGCCATCCCGGCGACCAGTGATGAAGCCCCGGCAACCGCCTGCAAGACCTGGCCGCATTCGATGGTGCCGCGCGTTGTCTCGACACCGGTAACCCGACCGCTTTTGACATTGATGCCCGTTACTTCGGTGTGCTGATGGATTTCGACGCCGTGCCGCGCCGCGCCTTCGGCATATCCCCAGGCTACCGCGTCATGCCGGGCGGTTGCGCCGGGCGGGTGATGCAATGCGCCCAGGACCGGGTAGCGGACATCCTTGGAGAGATCGAGCTGTGGGCAGAGGCGCGCGATCTCGTCCGGATAGATCAGTTCGGACTCGACGCCGAGATGTTTGTTCACCTCGGCGCGCCAGCGTGCGGTGCGCAACGCGCCGTCGGTATGTGCGAGGGTCAGATGTCCCCGGGTCGAATACAGGATGTTGAGATCGAACTCGTCCGACAGTCCGCCCCACAAGTCCATCGATTCCTTGTAGAAAGCGACCCCTTCGGGCGTCAGATAGTTGGAGCGGATAATCGCCGTGTTGCGCGCGGTGTTGCCGCCGCCGAGATATCCTTTGTCGAGAACCGCGACATTGGTGATCCCATGCCGTGTCGCGAGGTAATAGGCGGCCGCCAGACCATGTCCGCCGGCGCCGATGATGACCACGTCGTATCGCGATTTAAGATCGTGTTGTCGCGGCAGAATACGGCGGGCCGGATAGGTTTTCGACAACCCGAATTTGAGTAGTCCGAACGGCATCGAAGCGACCGGGTTTTATTTTGTTAGGGGTGCTGCGCACCCCCGGTTCTCCCCTGCCACAGACCCTATAGCGCTTGCCGCTAACGATGCAATATCCTTTTCATTTCCGGGGGATGGCGGCGGCGGGCAGTGACGCCTTTACAAAAACTTTATGCTTTCGTTATCCACGCGTTATATCTTTTTGCGATACTCACGGAATGTTGTGTTGAACGTTATAACTATTCTAAACATTTATGGACCAGCTTGTTTCATTGCAAGAAAGGTTAACCGATGACCGGTATCAAGCGATCCGCATTTACCGTTGGCCTGGCCGGCGCCGCTCTGTTGGGCGCAATGTCCGTTACCCGCGCCGCCGAGCCGACCGTGATCAACCTGACACAGGTCGGGTGCCAATTTATCGAATCCGAGAATGGCGTCGATCATAAATACACGCCGAAGAAGGCCGCCGACTGCAATACGATCAATGCGAAGTCCGGTGCCGACCGGCTGGCGAAAGCCAAGACGCTCGAGTTGAAGCCAGGAAAATATATTTTCAGGGTGAAGAACAAGAACGTTCCCTACTCGTTGGGCTTCTGGGTCCGCGAGCACGACTACAATTGGAAAAACCCGCTGCACAAGCTGAACAAGACGAGTGTGTCCGGTGGTGGCCTCGACACGGGGACGACGAAGGATTATGTGGTCGAGTTGAAGCCGGGCAAGTATCTTTACTCCTGTCCGTTAAATCCGACCCCGGACTACAATCTGGTCGTCAAAGGCTAGACACCGTCACGGTCTCTTGTGAGGCCGGGGCGCGTCGTTCGGAACCGGGGTCGCCTTTCCTGAGAGGTGTGCCGTGGAAAACCTGACGATCGATGGCCAGCGGCTGTGGGACAGCCTGATGACGATGGCTGAAATCGGCGCCACCCAAAAGGGTGGCGTCTGCCGTTTGGCGCTGACCGATCTCGATAAGCAATCGCGCGATCTTTTCATCGAATGGTGCGAATCCGCCGGATGCCGCGTCTCGGTCGATGCGATGGGTAATATCTTCGCGCGCCGGCCGGGCCGCAATGACGACCTGCCGCCGGTGGTGACCGGCAGCCATTTGGACAGCCAGCCGACCGGCGGCAAGTTCGACGGCGCGTATGGTGTGCTCGCCGGATTGGAGGTTATACGATCGCTTAACGACGCGAGCGTTGAGACCGATGCACCGGTCGAAGTCGCCGTCTGGACCAATGAGGAAGGATCGCGTTTCGCCCCAGCTATGATGGGGTCGGGCGTGTTCGCCGGGTTGTTCGAGTTGGACGATATTCACGCCACAACCGATGTAGATGGAGTAGCGCTGGGCGAGGAGCTCACACGCATCGGATACAAGGGTGACGGATGCGGTGACCGGCCGGTCGGGGCTTACTTCGAGGCGCATATCGAACAGGGACCGATCCTCGAAGCTGAGGAAAAGACGATCGGCGTTGTCGTCGGCGCGCAAGGGCAGCGCTGGTACGAGGTCACCTTAACGGGAATGGAGGCGCATGCCGGGCCGACGCCGATGGCGCGCCGCCGAGATGCCCTGTTGGGCGCGTCCCGGTTGGTCGATGCGGTCAATCGGTTGGGGCATGAATTCCAGCCGGATGCCTGCGCTACCGTCGGCATGATGCAGGTGCGGCCGAATAGCCGGAATGTCATTCCCGGAGAGGTCTTCCTCACGATCGATCTGCGCCACCCGATCGATGATCGCCTGAGCGCGATGGATGCAGCGTTGCGCGAGCAGGCCGCGGCGATCGCCGAAGAGGCGAAACTCGACATGGCGTTCGAACAGATCCTGCATTTCGAAGCGACGCCGTTCGATCCTGATTGCGTCGACGCGGTGCGGAACGGCGCAGACCGCTTCGGCTACGCTCACCGCGACATCGTCAGCGGGGCGGGCCATGACGCGGTCTATGTCGCCAAGGTCGCGCCGAGCGGGATGATTTTCGTGCCCTGCGAAGACGGCATCAGCCACAACGAGATCGAGAACGCGACGGCGGAAGACCTGGCCGCCGGATGCCAGGTCCTGTTGCACGCGATGCTGGAGAAGGCGGGCGCCCGCTAGGACGATTGCGCCGTCGCAGCCGGGTTTCGATAAACGGTATGGACTGCCCATACTGCGAGGCAGAAGAGCGTGATTGCGCCACCCTGATGAGCAACTGCGAGAGGCGTGGGCACGACCAACAGCAGGGTCGAGACTCCGAGCGCCACTTGCACCAGTGCCATTATCACCAGCAGGTCGAAGGGTCGCCGTGCCATGCGCCGCAGGCCGTTTCGCCATGCCGCTATCCACAGGTACAACGCCCCCAGAACCGACGCGTAGGCGAGCAGCCGGTGATCGAATTGAACCGCGGCGACATTCTCGAACAGGTTGATCCATGCCGGCGTCAGGTCGCCGTATTCTTCGGGGATGATCTGCCCGTTCATATAGGGCCAATCGTTATAGGCATAGCCGGCGTTCAACCCCGCGACCAGGCCGCCCGACAGCGCCGTCACGAATATCAGCAGCAGAAACCCGGCGGCGTATCGCCGGAGTCTTGGCGAAACGGGGGGCGAAACCGGGGGCGATATCGGCGTCGCGGCGGAACGATTCACAAGGTCGAGGGCGACCCATAGCATCGCGCCGAGAATGAGGAAGGCCATGCCGAGATGCACGGTCAGGCGGTATTGGCTGACATCGGCGCGGTCGACGAGACCGCTCTTCACCATCCACCAGCCGATCGCACCCTGCGCCCCGCCAAGCAGGAATAGGACGAACAGCCGAAGCGCCAGCGGTTTGGTCAGGTAGCCGCGCACCGCGAACCAGATCAGCGGCAGTCCGAATGCCGCCCCGATCAAGCGGCCCCAAAGCCGGTGGATAAATTCCCACCAGAAAATCGTCTTGAATTCGGCGAGGCTCATCCCCGCGTTTTCGAGCCGGTATTCCGAGGTTTTGCGGTACAGGTCGAAGACGCGGCGCCATTCGGCATCGGATATCGGCGGGAAAGCGCCGATCAGCGGCCGCCACTCGACCATGGACAGGCCGGATTCGGTCAGCCGGGTGATCGCGCCAATCAGCATCATCGCCACGACCATGCCGCAGCAGACGATCAGCCAGATCACGATGGCGCGGTTTTCCCCTGCCGCGCGCTGCCCGCCGGTGCGCAGGTTCATCGGCGTGTCTTCTTTCGAAAGCTCGGCCATGGACGGACTATCGTGAAGATGATCGCGGATTGCCAGCGGTCAATTTGCCGCAAGTGGCGGCGGATCGGGATGCGCCGGGAAGGTCGCGCCTTGGTTAGCGGGTGACTTCCCAGGTGTGTCCGCTGTGCAGCAGTTCGGCCATTGGCACCGCCTTGGTCTTGGCTTTGGCGGCCTCGACCTGCTGGTAGACGGCGTCGGTGTATTCCGGGCCTTCTTCACAGTAGATCACGCCGAGTGCTACCGGGAATTCCGGCGGCTGCATCTGGGCGATCAGGGTCGCCAGCAGCTTGTTCGTCTCGTCATGGACCAGGATGTCCGACTCCTCGACGCCGTTCTCGCCGAGCGTAACCACTTCGAGCTTCAGCAGTTGCGGGTTCAGGCGGATGCCCTTGTCATTGTCCTTCCCGAACAGCAACGGCTTGCCGTGCTCGACGAGAACCTGCGTGTCCGCCGCGATCTTGCGGTCTGTGAAATGCGCGAAGGCGCCGTCGTTGTAGACGATGCAGTTCTGGAAAATCTCGACGAAGGACGCGCCTTTATGCGCATGCGCGCGCTTGAGGACGACCGGCAGATGCTTCTGCAGCGTATCGACTGACCGCGCGATGAAGCGGGCACCGGATCCGAGTGCGAATTCGGTGGCCGAGACCGGCTGGTCGACCGAACCCATCGGTGTCGACGGCGATCGCGTACCCGTCCTCGATGTCGGCGAATACTGGCCCTTGGTCAGCCCATAAATCTCGTTGTTGAACAGCATCACGTTGACGTCGACGTTGCGGCGCAGGATGTGCAGCGTGTGGTTCCCGCCGATCGACAGGCAGTCACCGTCGCCGGTGACGACCCAGACGTCGAGCTCCGGATCGGTCAGCTTGACGCCGGTGGCGACGGCCGGGGCGCGGCCGTGGATCGTATGGAAACCGTAGGTCGACATGTAATAAGGGAAGCGGGCGGCGCAGCCGATGCCCGACACGAACACGGTCTTTTCCCGTGGCGTCCCAATTTCGGCCAGTGCGTTGCGGACGCCTTTGATGATCGCGTAATCCCCGCAACCGGGGCACCAGCGGACTTCCTGGTCCGACGTCAGATCTTTTGCCGTCAGTTTTTCGGGCGCTTGAACGACAGTCATGTCAGGACTCCAATTGTTCGAGGATCGCCGCTTCGATAGTGGAGATCTTGAAAGGTTGGCCGTTGACCTGGTTGAGTCCGATCGCCGGCACTAGGTGTTCGCCCCGTAGGATGGTCACCAATTGCCCGGTGTTCATCTCGGGCACCAGGATGCGTTCGTACTTGCCGAGCAGGTCGGCAAGGTTCGATGGCATCGGCCAAATGTGGCGGAGATGGATATGCGACACGTCGCATCCTTCCGCCCGCAGGTTTCCGACCGCGCGGGTGATCGGTCCGTAGGTCGAGCCCCACCCGACGACGGCGAGTTTGCCGCCTTCCGTTCCATCCTCAACCGTTTGTTGCGGGATGTCGTTGGCGATGTTGTTGATCTTCGCCGCCCGCGTGTCGGTCATCTTCTGATGGTTTTCGGCGTCGTAGGAGATGTGCCCGCTGTCGTAAGCTTTCTCGATGCCGCCGATGCGGTGTTCCAGGGCCGGTGTGCCAGGTTTGACCCACGGGCGCGCCAGCGTGTCCGGATCGCGCATGAAGGGATGGAACCCTTCGGTCTCGGTGTGGAATTCCACCGGGAACGGCGGGTAATCCGCCATGTCGGGAATGCGCCACGGCTCCGCTGCGTTCGCGATATAGCCATCGGTCAGTACGATCACCGGCGTCATGTATTTCGTGGCAAGGCGCACCGCTTCGATCCCGACCTCGAAACAGTCGGACGGCGAACGCGATGCGAGTACGACGAGCGGGCTGTCCGCATTGCGGCCGTAAACGGATTGATACAGGTCCGACTGCTCGGTCTTCGTCGGCAGGCCGGTCGACGGCCCGGCGCGCTGCGAGTTGACGATGATCAGCGGCAGCTCGGTCGAGATCGCCAAGCCGATCGCCTCGCCTTTCAGGGCGACGCCCGGGCCGGAACTCGACGTTACGCCGATTGCACCCGTATAGGACGCGCCGATGGCGGAACACACCGCCGCGATCTCATCTTCGGCCTGGAAGGTGACTACGTCGTAGTGTTTTAGCCGCGCCAGGGTATGCAGCAGCGATGAGGCCGGGGTGATCGGATAGGAACAGAACATCAGTTTGAGCCCGGCGAGCTGCGAGCCCGCCAGCAGGCCCCAGGCCAGTCCATCGGTGCCGGTGACATTGCGATAGACACCCGGCTCCAGTTCGGCCGGCGGCACGATGTAGCTGCTGATCTCGCCCGGCATTTCCGCCGTTTCGGCGAAGGCGTGTCCGGCGTTGAGCGCGGCGATGTTCGCGTCGGCAATTTCCGGCCGGCTGGCGAATTTCTGCTTGAGCCAATCGGTCGTCGGCGTGCGGTCGCGGCCGTACAGCCAATACACGAGGCCGAGTGTCCAGAAATTTTTACAGCGCAGTCCTTCTTTCGACGTTAGGCCGAACTGCTTGACCGATTCGAGGGTCAGCTTGGAGATGTCGATCTTCAGCGACCGGTGCTTCTCCAGCGTGTCGTCTTCCAGCGGATTGTTCTCGAAACCTGCTTTGTCCAGGTTCCGGGCCGAGAAGGTGCCCGAATCGAGGATGATCAACCCGCCCGGATGGATTTCGTTCAGATTGACCTTTAGCGCGGCGGGGTTGAACGCCACCAGGACATCCGGTTCGTCGCCGGCGGTCGCGATGGACCGCGCGCCGAAGTTGATTTGAAATGCCGATACACCGAATGTCGTGCCCGCGGGCGCCCGGATTTCGGCCGGGAAGTCGGGAAAGGTTGCTAGATCGTTACCGGCTTGCGCTGTCGTGTCCGTGAACTGGCTCCCGGTGATCTGCACACCGTCGCCGGAATCGCCGGCAAACCGGATGACCACGGACTCCACTTCCTCGCGTCTGGCGCGCAGGGGTTCCTCGGCGGTTACAGCTGCCATTCTTGTTAAACCCTCCTTGGGTTTACGGGGCTCTTGGGCCGGTTCCGCGGGTCAACTGTAGCATCTATAGATTGGACACCAAATCACAGTATCGCGCGCTTTTCGACATGGTGAGAAGTGATTTTCAGGAACATGCGTATTAATCAGAGGGTATCGTGTCACCGCCGCTTTTGGCTGCATTTCGGATCGCGGATACCTTGGCTGAAATCAGTCTCCCCAGAGTCGCCCGTAACTTATGCTTTTTCGATGCGTTGTCCAGTGCCGGTTAGATTCTAATTTGGGAGTTGGCCCGCGCCGTTCGCCGTGCGCATTCTATCCGTCGAGCGCCGACAGCATATCATCGACGCGACTGAACTTTCGTCTCGGCGCGCCAGGACTGGCATTCTCGATTTCCGCTTCCTCGATGCGCTTCCAGTCCGCATAACTCACCCATCGGACATCACGTTCGCCGAGCACCGTTTCGAGCTGGTCGCGGCCGAGTTTTCCACCCTCTTTGATCTCCGTGAGTATCTGTTGAGCCGCATGGTCGCCGTCATGCTTGTTGGTCCCGATGACGCCGGTCGGACCGCGCTTGATCCAGCCGACTGCATAGACGCCGTCGCTGATGCGGCCGTCCTGGTGGACAACCACGCCGCCCTTTTCATCGAACGGCACGCCGGGAAACGGTTCGCCGTAGTAGCCGATCGCCGGAATCACCAAGCCGCAGGGGATTTCGACGAATTCGCCGGTGCCGACCGCGCGGCCGTCCTGCACCGCGGTGCGCTCCATCTTGACCGCCTCGACGCGGTCATCGCCGAGGATTTCGACCGGGTTGGTGAAGAAGGCGAAATGCAGCCGTTTCGGCTTACCGTCGGGCGACATTTCGGTGAACTCCCGAAGTGTCGCCAGGTTGCGTTCCCGCAGCCGCCTGTCGCGATCGTCGAAGTCGCCGATGATTTCATCCGGAAGCTGCGCCGGGTCGACGATCGGCGCGCATTGTTCCAACTGGCCCATTTCGCGCAGTTCGACATTCGTGAACTTCGCTTCGACCGGGCCACGCCGGCCGCACATATAAATGTCCGTCAGCGGGGACTTGTGAATCGCCTCCGCAGCGTAGTCGGTCAGGTCGGTCGTGGACATTTCCTCGGGCGTTTTGGCGAGGACGCGCGCGCAGTCGACCGCCACGTTGCCGTTACCCACTACGACCGCCGCCTGGATATCGAGGTTGGGGTTCAGATCGCGAAAATCCGGGTGGCCATTATACCAGCCGACGAAAGACGCGGACCCGATGACGCCTTTCTTATCCTCACCGGGAATGCCGAGACGCCGGTCGAGCGGCGATCCGACGGCCAAAACGACGGCATCGTAGATCCCAGCCAACTCGTCGATGGTGATGTCGCGGCCGACTTCTACATTGCCGTAGTAGCGAACGGCCTCGTTCAGGGCCGATTTCTCATAGGCCCGCCAGACATTCTTGGTTTTTTGATGGTCTGGCGCGACGCCGCCCCGGATCAGGCCGAACGGGGTCGGCAAACGCTCGATAACGTCAATTTGGCACTCGACGTCAGCCTTCAAAAGGGCCGCGACCGTGTAGAATCCACTCGGTCCCGACCCGACAACCGCCACTTTCAATGGCATCGTCGCCAAATCCTCCCTAGGCGTTTTTTCTTTTGTCGCCGAAGCCTAATGCAAAGCGTTGTGGGACGCAAAGTCCCGCGAAATCAATGAAGATACCCGGCATCGCCGACGTGCAGCAGTTCCGCCGGTTTAATAATGCGGTTGCCTGCGACCTTTACCGAGTGGATCGGACCGTCGATGTTGTATTGCCAGAAAATCAGGAATTCGGTCAGCTTGGGATAACGTGGCGCCCGGTCCATGAACTGCCAGATAAAGCTCTGCAGCAGGTGCGGATGATCCGGCATGTGATACAGGATTTCCGCCGTGGTCAGCCGGGCGCCTTTGAGTTGTTCACCGAGTTCAGCCATGGACTACTCCACTGTGTTGAACGCGCTTGTCCCCTGTCACAAAGTCTGACGCAGACTATCGTTGCGGAGCAACCCTAAAACTTTATTAAATTCAGATATTTGGCAGCCGTTCCGAGAGAGTGCTGACAATCGTTCCGCAACCGGATTGCCGCATCTTGCTGGCGTTGGCGTGTTGCAACGGCCTATAAAGCGAAACGGGACGTTCGGCCTATGGAACGAGGGTGATGGGGGACGAAGACACATCAACCGGCGAGGATGCCCGGCATCCGGCGGCGCGGAACACCGGCTATCTGCTATGGCAGGCGGTGAATCGGTGGCAACGCGCGCAGAAACAGGCGCTCGCCCCGTTCAATTTGACGCCGGTGCAGTTCTTGTTGCTGTCCGGCGCGCGCGAACTGGGGTCGGCCGGCGATTCGCCGACGCAGGTGGTTCTGGCCCGGCACTGCCGTACCGATCCCATGATGACATCGCAAGTCCTGCGCGCTCTGGAGAAGGACCGCCTGGTGTCGCGTCACGCCCATGACGGCGATGGCCGGGCGATGGTCGTCGAAGTAACTGAGACCGGACAGTCCGTCGTTGCCGCGGCGATCGAAGCGGTGGACCAGGCGGAAGATGAATTTTTCGCCGCGCTGGGTCCCAACGTGTCGGCCTTCGGCGATGCCCTAACGCTATTGACGGGTGAGCGGCCGCGACACCGCGTCCGGGCGGGCCGAGCCTAGGGCCCGGCCGGCAAGTGTCGGAATCGCCTAACCCGCCTTATCCGCGCTAAGCTGTTTTCCAGTCTACCGCAACGGCTCTTCCCGCCGCCTGCTCGAACGGTTCCAGATCAAATCGGAGAAACGCCATGTCCCGCACTGCTGCCCAGCTTCTTGCCGCCACGTTGGAAAGCCATGATGTCGATATCGCCTACTGCGTGCCGGGGGAGAGCTATCTCGCCGTGACCGATGCGCTGATCGACCACCCGTCGATCAAGCTTGTCGTTTGCCGGCATGAGGGTGGCGCGGGCTTCATGGCGCTGGCGGATGCGCGGGCGCGCGGCCGCCCGGGCGTTTGTTTCATCAGCCGGGGCCCTGGAGCTACCAACGTTTCGATCGCCATCCATACCGCCTATCACGACGCCATCCCCGCGGTCTTTTTCGTCGGGCAGGTGGAACGATATGAGAAGGGCCGGATGGCGCTGCAGGAACTGAACTATGCCAAGACGTTCTCCGACACCGCGAAGGCGGTGATCGAGGTGGACGACGGTGAGCTGTTATCCGAGGCGGCGGCGCGTGCCTTCCATATCGCGCGGTCCGGGACGCCAGGCCCGGTCGTCGTGACCTTGGCCGAAGACATGCTGGACGATACGGTCGAGGCGCCGGTTCTGCCGCCACGAGCCGAAGTGAAGATGGCGCCGCACGCCGATGATGTCGCCCGTGTTGCAGAGATGCTGGGCAAGGCCGAGCGGCCGCTCGTTATTGCGGGTGGGCTGGTGCAGGGCGAGGAAGCGCTCGCGGATCTAACGAATTTCGCGGAAAGTTTCGACCTGCCGGTGTCGCCGAGTCACCGGCGGGCGCATGTCTTCGACAGCTACCACCCGAATTACGGCGGGTATCTCGGCAACCGCACGCCGGCGCCGTTGCTCGACCTGATGAAGACGACGGATATGCTGCTGGTCGTGGGCGAGCGGCTCGGTCCGTCGGTCAGCCAGAGCTACACCTTTCCGGCCGCGCCGACGCCACAGATGCCGATGGTGCATGTCTGGCCGGATTCGGCGGAAATAGGCCGAGTGTGGCAACCGACCATCGGTATCGCCGCCGACGCGGAACATTTCCTCAAGGCGATGCTCGATGCGGGGTCGCCCGGATCGCCGGAAGGCCGCGGCAAATGGATCGGCCGACTCAACAAGGTGCACCGCGACCTCACCACCTGGGAGCCGGAATCGGCGAATGACGGCGTGGTGCTCGGCGGTGTCATCGCGGCGATCAACGAGCGCATGGACGCGGACGCCGTGGTCACCAGCGACGCCGGTAATTTCAGCAGTTGGCTGCACCGCTACCTCTACTTCCGCCAGAGCAATACCTTCCTCGGATACCAGACCGGCGGTATGGGCGGCGGCGTGCCGTCCGGCGTCGCGGCCGGTATCTGCACGCCGGGGCGGCAGGTCCTCACCTTCGTCGGCGACGGAGGATTCATGATGACCGGCAACGAATTGGCTACCGCCGTTCAATACGACGTGCCGATCAAGATTTTTGTCGCCAACAACAGCAGCTACGGCACCATCCGCATGCATCAGGAAGGCCGTTATCCCGGCCGGGTGACGTCGACCGATCTGAAAAATCCGGATTTTGCGAAGCTCGGCGAAGCCTATGGCGCGCTCGGTCTGAAGATCGAGAATGACGGCGATGTGGACTCGGTGGTGGCGGAAGCGCTGGCGCATAAAGGGCCGGTCGTGGTCGATGTGCGCACCAGCCTGAACTACCTCAGCGCCTTCCGGAAGCTTGAGGATATGCCGGCCTATCAGTAAGGGAGCCGCCCGTCAGGTCAGGTGCAGCTTCATGCCTTCATGCGTGGCGCTGAACCCGAGCGATTCGTAGAAACGGTGCGCATCGGGTCGGGTCTTGTCAGCGGTAAGCTGAACCATGTGGCAGCCTTTTTTCTTGGCCTGGTCGATCGCCCATTCGAACAGGATGCGGCCGATTCCGGCGCTACGCATCGTGCTGTCAACGCGTACGCCTTCGATCAGCGCCCGGACCCCGCCTTGATAGGTTAGGTTCGGGATCAGCGTGAGCTGCAAGGTGCCAATGATCTTGCCGTCTTGTTCCGCGACGACAATTTCGTTGTTGGGGTCGCCGTCAATGGCATCGAAGGCGGCGTAATAGACATTGGGCAGTGGGTCCGCGTAACACTCGCGTTTGCTGCCGAGATGGTCGTTTGCCAGCATGGCGATGATCGCCGGCAGGTCGTCACGGGTCGCCGTCCGAATTGCGATATCGTCAGCGGCCATTTCGTTTTCCGTACCCATCGCGTCCTCGAGGTCGGTTATCCGGTGGCGAACCGCGCCCGGGCGCTGCGCTCGATGGCGGCTGCGACAAGCCGGTCGACGCCTAACTGATGCCGGATCATCTCCAGCAGGCGCATCTCCTCGGGCTCGATCCGCCGGTCCGCCGCGGCAATCTCCACGGCCAGTGCATAGGCAGTTTCCCGCAAGTTCGCCGGTAGCGTATCGGCGACGATATCCAGCGCGGCCTCAAGGCCTTCCTCCGCCGACAGGATTTCGGCGCAGGTACTCGTGGTTTCCGGGAGCAGGTCGACATCGTAACCGTCGAATACCGGCAATCGTTTCACGATATGGCCGATCAGCGACAGCTCGACATCCTTCATTTCGCGGTCCGCCGCCGAAACCATGACCATCGTGTAGACGAGGGCAGCGTGGGTGCTGACCAATTTGGTTTCCATGTGTCGTGTTTCCTTGTCGCCAGTATGAAATTCCGGCGGACTTTGACGGGGAGTCGCCACAAACTCAAGCCCTGGATTTGCGCAAATCAGTCGCAGGGATCCTATGCGCCGGTACCGAAAAATTCACGGCAGGCGGCGACCGCATCGGCGAGGCCGCAACGCTCGATTTCGACCCCTTCCGGGAAAGCGCCGCCCAGGCGCGACGGCATCATCGGGTCCAGCAGGACGAATACGCCACGGTCGTCGGCACGCCGGACCAACCGCCCGTAGGCTTGCTTGATCCGCAGGCGGGTCAGCATGTCGTCGTATTTTCGGGTGCCGAATGCCTTGCGCCGCGCGCGATGCAGGATGGTCGGCCGCGGCCAGGGCACGCGGTCGAATACGATAAGCCGCAGGCTCGACCCCGGCACGTCCACGCCGTCGCGCACCGCGTCGGTGCCCAGCAGGCAGGAATCCGTCTCGGCGCGAAAGATGTCGATCAGCGTCGGCAGGTTCAGCCGGTCCACATGCTGCGCATAGAGCGGCAGGCCGGCGGCGTCCATCGGTTCGGCCAAGCGGCCGTGTACCGCACGCAACCGGCTGATCGCGGTAAACAGCCCCAGCGCGCCGCCGCCCGCGGCGAGGAACAGTTCCCGATAAGCGGATGCCACCTGCGTCATGTCGTCCTTGCGGACGTCGGTTACGACAAGGACCCGCGTCAGTGATGCATAGTCGAAAGGCGACGCCACCTCGGCCCGCACCGAATTCGGCAGATGGACTGCGCCGGTTCGGCTTTCGGCCGACAGCCAATCCGCCTCCGCGTCGCCTGACCCATCGCGCAGCGTCGCCGACGTGACGAGGACACCATGCGACGGCTTGGCGACGGTCTCTGCGAAGGGGACCGTGGGGTCGACCCAATGGCGACGCATCCCAACATCGATATCGCGGCCGTCGTACCGATCGACCGCGAACCAGTCGACGAACTCCTCGGGCCGTTCCTGCGCCAGCGCTGCGAGCATTTGACGCCACGCGCGCAGCAGGTTCTCGGCGCGGAATTCAAGCGATTGGCAGATCGCCTCGATCCGGTTCCGTGTGTTGGTGTCCAGATCGTCGGCTTCCTCGTCCAAACGTTTCTGCAGGATGCCCCGCAGCCGGTTGATCGGTTTCTCCAAACGCCGCAGCGTGGTTTCCAAGGCTGCCGCACCGTCCAGAACTTCGGCCGCCGGCTCGTCGGTTTCCGCTTCCAGGTCGAACGGGCTGCGGGCGTCGTTGACGCGCGCATAGACATGCGTGCGGACTGCCGCGAAGAAGGCTTCCGCCGGTCCGCGTGGCGCACCGTCGCCGACCCGCTGGTGCCAGCCCGCGTCGGGCAAGGATCCGGCCGTCGAGAGGATGTCTTCCAGCGCGGCGGGACCATCCTTCGCCTCACCCAATATATCTTCGACCCGCTGTTTCAGGCCGCGGCCGCGCCGGCGGCTGCGGCCTTCCGCGCCACGCAGCCAGCGGCGCAATTCCGCCGTTTCTTGTCCCGTCAGATGGGCGGAAAAGGCGCTGTCCGCCGCATCAAAGACATGGTGGCCCTCATCGAACACGAAGCGCGTGGGCCGTGCGCCGTTTTCCGACAGGCCGCGCGCCATGCGCGTCATCACCAGCGCGTGGTTGGCGATCACCAGGTCCGCGCGGCGTGATTTACGGATGCCGCGCTCGATGAAACACCGGCTGTAATGCTCGCAGGCGGAATAGATGCACTCGCCGCGATGGTCGGTCAGCGCCAGCGTGCGCCGCGTGCCGAGCAAATCGACCAGCCAGGACGGGAAATCGCCGCCGGTGACGCTGCCGTCCCGGCTATGCGCCGCCCAGCGCGCCATCAGGCCTAGCGCGATGGCATCGTGCTGCCGCACCCCGACGCCCCGCACCGCGTCCTGCATGTTGAGCAGGCAGAGGTAGTTTTCCCGCCCCTTGCGCACCACGACTCGGTTCGATTTGACGCGCGGGTCCGGGAATAGCCGGTCGAGTTCCTGGTCGATCTGGTGCTGCAGGTTTCGGGTGTAGGTCGATATCCAGACCGGCGCTTCATTCTTCTCCGCCCAGACGCTGGCGGGTGCGAGATACCCAAGCGTCTTGCCGACGCCGGTGCCCGCTTCGGCCAGCACGAAATGCGGTTCGCCGACCGTGTCACGCGGGACGAAGGCGCCCGTCGCGGCCGACGCGTAATCGGCCTGGCTCGGCCGGGCTTCGGACGACGCATCGAGCAGGTCGGCCAGCCGGGCCCGTGCTTCCGCCGGATCGACGGCGGCGCTGCCGGGCGGTGGCGGGGGCGCATGTTCGCTCCATTCCGGAATCTCCCGCCAAACTTCCAGCCCATTCGCTGGTGCCCGCATCTTGTCTTCGGGTTCCACGTTCAATGCGCGAAGCACGGTCGCACCCCAGGACCAGCCGCCCCGCATCATCGCTTGGGCCACCCGGCGGGCCGGGCGGCCAACGCTTTCCTCGGATAGTTCGGACAGCAGGCGGATCGCCGCGCGGCGCAGGATCAGAACTGCGGCCTCCAGGTCGGGCGGGCCGTCCGTGCCGCTATCCAGGGCAAGCGCGTCGGCGAGCCCGCGCGGCGTCGGGATGCAGAATGCTGCGGGGCGCACGAAGGCGAACAGTTCCAACAGATCGTAGGCGGGAAAAGGTTCGATGCCGAGCCGCCGGGCCGTTGCCGGTCCGTGACTGAGCAGCGGCGGATCGCCGGCGCCGATACGCTTCGCGGCTTCTCTTAGTGAGATGGTCTCGGCCTCGCCGTCCGCACTGAGCCAGGCGGCACTCGTCAGGCCGACGGCAAGAATAGGCGCTTCGGGCAGATATATGGTGGGCGGGGACGGCATTGCCGGCGCATCATAGCGGCGCGGCGGCGGCGAGGCGATGCAAGTCTGACCCTTCGATGCCGCTAATTCGCCGTCTTCGCCTCGCGTGTCGAAACCCGGAAGAACAGCGTGTAGACGACAGGCACGAAGCCGAGCGTGAACACCGTCGCGAAGATCAACCCGAAGGCGATAACGCTCGCCATGCCATAGAACAGCGCGCCGCCGAACAGGATCAGCGGCACGAGGCCGAGGACTGTGGTCAGCGTTGTCATCAGAATCGGCCGCAGCCGCGCCAGGCAGGCCGTTACCACCGCGTCGAGAGGCTCGCGTCCGGCGGCCTCCTCGGTCTGGATTCGGTCGATCAGCACGATGCCGTTGTTGATGAGGATGCCGGCCAGGCTGAAGAATCCGAGCAGGACCATGAACCCATAGGGCGCTTGCATGATGATCAGCCCGACGGTGCCGCCGATCAGGATGAGCGGGATGGTCGCCAGGATGATCGCGCCCTTGCGGAAGGAGTTGAACTGCCCGATCAGCAGCACGACGATGCCGGCCAGAGCCATCGGCAGCAGGCCGAAGAGTTTTTCGTTCGCCTCGGCCTGGTCTTCGACTTCGCCGCCGATTTCCCAGCGGGTACCGGCGGGCAGGTCGAGTTTCTCCAGCGTCGGCATCACGGCGGCGAGCAGTGCGGGCGCGGGAATACCGGGATTTCGCGCTTCGACCGTCAGGGTCCGCTGCTGGTCACGACGCTTGATGCGACCGAAGCGCCATTCGCCGCGGACCGTCGCGACCTGGCCGAGCGAGACGAACGAGTTCGACGCAGGGGAATAGACCTGCACCCGTTGCAGCCCCGACAGCGAGAACCGCAAACTGTCGTCGCCGCGTACCACGATGGGAATGATCTTATCGCCTTCCCGATAGTCGCTGACCGTGGTCCCGGCAAACGTGGTGTTCAGGGACTTGGCGACATCCGTTGAGGTCACGTTCGCACGGCGCGCGCGCACCTGATCGACCTCGATGATCAATTCAAGCGTTTTGTTTTCCCAGTCCTGTTTGATCCCGACGGTGCCCGGCACGGTGTGGAACGCATCGACTAACTTACCTGCGCGATTTGCCAACACATCGCTGTCAGGGCCGACCAGTCGGATTTGCACCATGCCCGGCTCGGTCGAGCCGAACCACATTCGCTTGGCATCGGCGCGTGCAGCCGGGAGATTGTCGTCCAGGAAGGCGTTGACGCGGTCGATAACCGGGCCGACATCGTCGACCGACCTTGTGTTCACCATGACGAACGCCCGGTGCGGATCCGGATCCACGGGGGCAAGCGCAAGGAAGAAGCGCGGCCCGCCATACCCCACATAGGCGGTGTTGCTGGTCACCTCCGGATTGATTTTCTTGTCCGACAGCCATCGGGTCAGTGTACGCATTTCCGCTTCGGTTTCGCGTATATCGGTGCCCGCCTCGAAGTCGAGATACACGAGTAACTGATTGCGGTCGCCGAGCGGGAAGAACTCGGTCTTCACTGTGCCGAGCAGCATGACCGATAGCACCAGACTGCCAATAAGCACCGCGAGGAAAGTAATCCGCCAGCGCAGAAGAACGCCGAGAACACTGCGGTAGGCGACATAGAGCGGTGTGTCGTAGGACGCCGTCTCTTCGCCGGGAGTCCCGGTCGCGGACACTTTCATGAACCAGGCACACATTGCGGGCGTGACGGTCATCGACAGGAACCAGGACACCAGCAGCAGGATCACCACGACCTGCGCCAGCGACCGCACGTAGTCCCCGGAATTGCCTTCGAGCAACATCATCGGCAGGAAAGCGAAGATCGTCGTCAGCGACGATGTCAGCAGCGGGACCGCGAGTGATCCGCCGGCTTCGGCCGCCGCCCGCATCCGATCGACACCGCGTTCGAGCCGGACACGAATATCCTCGGCAACGACGATGCCATTGTCGACGAGCAGGCCAAGGGCGATGATCATCGCGGCGATGGACATGCGTTGCAGCTCGATCTCGAAGTATCGCATCAGGATAATACCGAGCAGCATGGTCAGCGGAACGAAGAACCCGACGATCAGGCCGGTGCGCAGCCCGAGGAAAACCATGACCACGACCAGAACGATCGCCAGCGTCTGATAGACGTTGGAGACCGCGCCTTGAACCGCTTCCTCTATCAGGTCGGGCTGGAAAGTCGCGTAGTCGAGCACATACCCGATGGGCAGCTCGGCTTCGATTTCCTTGAGTAGCGCGGTGAGACGTGCGCCGAATTCCAGATTATTGGTCCCTTCGATGGTGGACACCGAAAGGATGATCGCGGGTCGGTCGTTGTGGAAGGATGGCGTCTGCGGAGGGTCGACGTAGATCCTCTTGATATCCACGACCTCGTCGAGACGGAGCACGCGGTCCGAATTCGGGATGCGAAAGACAACGGCGCGCAACTCGTCGACCGATTTCAAATTACCGGATGGTTCCAGCAGCACCGCGCGGCCGTCGGCCACGATCTCTCCGCCGGGTTCGATGATGTTCTGCTGTTTCAAAGCGCCGAAAATTTCCTGCGGCGAGACGCCGAGTTGCGACAGTTTCGTCGTGGTGACTTCGAGGTAAATACGCTCGTCCTGTATGCCGAGGATTTGAACCTTACGGATACCCTTGAGCGTGTAGAGACGGTCGCGCGCGTCCCGCGCCACGTCGCGCATTTCGGCGAGCGAGAAGCCGTCGGACCATAATGCCACCGTTGCCACCGCCGTTAGGCCGACCTCGTCGTCGACATAGGGGCCTTGCGTGCCGGCGGGCAGTTCGGTCTTGACGTCATCCGCTTTGTTGCGAATGTCCTGAAAGACGGCGTCGAGATCGGTCACCGAATCGTGGATCGTCAATTCGAGTTTGACCGAGCCGGTCTTCGAGGTGGACTTGATTTCGTCGATCTCGGCGATTTCGCGCATCGCCGCCTCAAGGGGCTCGGTGATCAAGTCCTCGACGCGTTCCGCCGACATCCCGGGATAGGAGGCGGTCACGCTGGCGTTGCGGATGGTGATTGTGGGGTCTTCCGCGCTCGGATAGGACAGATAGGTCGTCACCCCGAGGGCGACGATGATCAAGATTGCGGCGGCGGTAATCCGCGAGTTTTTGATGGCAATTTGGGCGAGATTCATTATTTGGTCTCCGGCGTGCGGCTGCCGCTGTGCCTATTGGCCCAGCAGTTTCACTTTTTGGCCATCACGCAGGAAGCTGACACCCGCCGCGGCAACGATATCACCGGCCGTCACGCCGTCCGTGATCTCTATGAAGTTTTCCCGTCCTTTAATGCCGGTGATGGCGGTTTTGCGTACCGCCCCGCTCGCCATATCGAATTTGAAGACGTAGCCCCGTGCGGTTTCGTCGCCGGGTGCGATCGCCACCAACGGGACGAGGAAGCCGCCCTTGCCGTTGCTGCTGGGAAAGGGCACGCCGACCTCGACCGCCATGCCCGGCAGGATCTCGCTTGGACCGTTAATGATCGATGCGGTGACCTCGACCGCGTTGGCCGCGCCCGCTGCCGTGCCGATCTGGGTAATCCGGCCGCTGCATCCACAGGCGGGCATGGTGGAAATCTCGATCGTCACGGGCAAGCCGATCGTAAGCCGGCGAACCGCGGAATCGGGGATCGACAGATCGACCTCGAGCGCCCCTTCCGAATTGATCTGGAACACGGCGGTTCCCCGCGAGGTTTCCGTAAACGGTTCGACGTTGCGGGATGCGATGAGACCGCCGAACGGGGCCGTCAGCCGGGTGTTGGCGAGGTCCCGTTCCGCCGTTCCGAGCCGCGACCGGGCCAGGTTAAGCTCGCCTTCCGCCCCGTCATGTGCCGCAATGGCCTGATCGAGCGCCGCTTTTGCGACCCAGCCCTTGGCGTAGAGTTGGCGTTGCCGGTCGAGGTCGACCCGCTTGTTGTCGCGGGCCGCCTTGGCAGTGGCGAGCTGCGATTGGGCCGCCTGCACGTCGAGTTCGAAAGGCTTCGGGTCCAGCGTCGCGAGGACCTGACCAGGCGTCACGCGAGCGCCTTGCTTAACGGTGACGGTTTGTACCGTGCCCGAGACCGCGAAGCTGAGCGCGGACGTGTCCGATGCCGCGACCGTGCCGGAATACCGGCGCACCGTCGCGCCCGCCGGCTCGGTCACGTAATAGGGTTTGATGGCGCGGATGCGCTCTGCGGTTTCCGGGGGCGCCGCATCGTCGCATCCGGCGAGAGTAATCGTGGCGATCAGGCCTGCGGCAATCCAGGTAAATCGGGCAAAGGGCATTATTGTCGGTCCCTGCAAATACGCATTTAACTTTGAGCCGTGTAGCGGCTTTATAAAATTCGTGCAAACCTGACCGCTAATTCAACGATCACGCGAGGCCGAGTGTGCCTCCATCCAGGACGGCTGTATAGGGGAACGGATAAGGCATCGATTGTTACTTGTCGCGGAATAGTCTTTTGCGGATTTTGCCTGTTTCCGTTTGACCTTAAATGGATCAAATTTCCCGCTGAAACCGAATTTCGAGGCGAGGACGTTCCGTTATGGCACAGACATCCGTCACACAGGGCGCCCATCACATCGGGCTTACCGTTCCCGATCTGGACGCGGCCAAGACATTTTTTACCGACCTGTTGGGATTCGATCTCGTCCGTGAGGTGCCGGAGTATCCTGCCGCCTTTGTCAGCGATGGCACGTTGATGATCACGCTGTGGCGGGCGGCCGACCCGGAGTCTTGCACACCGTTCGATCGCAAAAGCGTCGTCGGCTTGCATCATCTGGCGTTGAAGGTGGACGGCAAAGGGCTCGACGACATCCATGGCCGGATCAAGGACGCGGCCGGGGTGGAAATCGAGTTTGCGCCAGAACCGCTGCGTGACGGACCGACGCGGCACATGATGTGTACGATCCCAGGCGGCATCCGGATGGAATTCATCGCCCCCGAGGGCTAGACATCCCGCTGAGGCACGACCGGGCCTTAAGTCGCGCTTATCCGAACATCGAACATGTCGCGGAAAATTCGCTCGCCCTTGCGCGTGACGGTGACGGCGCGCGAGCCGTCGACGCGGCGGATCCAGCCGTCCTCAAGCCCGCGTGTGCAAAGGGCGGCGCCGATGGCGCCGGCGATGTGCGGGCGGCGTTCGCTCCAATCCAGGCAGGGTCGGCAGAGGACGCGGGCGCGCCGGCCGCGCGCCGCCGAAAGCGATGCCACGTCGATTCCGATCTTCTCGAACAGGTTGATCCCGGACTTCGTCACCAGTCCGCCGTCGTCGCCGAGTTCCACGTGGCCGCTGGCGGAAAGACCGTCCGCCAGCGCAACCCCAAGCCGCCCCGCGAGGTGATCGTAACAGGTGCGCCCGGCGCGCAAGGCGGCGTCGCGCGGCCCGGTTCGCGGCGGCGGGCGCAGGACATCCAGGTCCGACGCGACCTGCATGATGCTTTCCATCATTCGCGCGACTTCGGGCGAGGCGAGGCGGTGATATCGGTGCCGTCCCTGCTTCGCGACCACCACAAGTCCGCCCCCCGCCATGCGCGCCAAGTGGCCGCTCGCCGTCTGCGGCGTGACCCCGGCGGCCCGCGACAGTTCGGTTGCGGTCAACGCCCGGCCGTCCATCAGCGCATGCAGCATGGCCGCTCGGGTCGTGTCACCCGCGAGCGAGGCGACTTCCGCGAATTTGGCGTTGCTGGCCATCGTCGATCTCCTTGATGTGTCGAAACAGCGTATCACCCGCCTGTGCCCGATGCTTCGGTCCTGACCGTACCATTTCCCTGCCGTAACCGGGCAGGCTTCCGTCCTCAACAGCGCAGGGCGGATGGACCGATGGTCAGCTATTCACAGACGCGGGCAGGCAGATTTTACGGATGGCGTGTGGTCGGTGCGGCCTTCGTGTTGGGCTTCTTCGGTTGGGGCGTCGCCTTTTACGGTCCACCGGTTTTCCTGAGCGTCATCCGGGAATCGCGCGGCTGGCCGATCCCGCTGATTTCAACGGCAGTGACCGCGCACTTTCTGATCGGCGCCATAGTTGGAGGAAACCTGCCGCGGCTTCACGCCTGTTTCGGCTCAGCGACGGTGACGAAGGCCGGCGTGCTTTGCATGGCCACGGGACTTCTCGGCTGGGCCTTGGCGGCGGAACCCTGGCAATTGTTCGCCGTGGCGGTGTTCAGCGGCGTCGGCTGGGGCACGATGAGCGCCGCGGCTCTCAACGCCTTCGTGTCACCCTGGTTCGTGCGGTCCCGCCCCGCCGCACTGGGCATGGCCTATAACGGTGGCAGTGTCGGCGGTATCGTTTTTTCGCCGCTTTGGGTGGCGGCTATCGGATTGCTTGGTTTTCCGATAACCGCGCTCGCGGTTGGCGCGGTCATGGCGGTGACGATCTGGGTGTTGACCGACCTGGTGTTGTCCAAGACGCCGGAGTCCTTGGGCTTGCATCCGGATGGCGACCTTCCCGGCGTGCCGCCGACGGTCGCTCCGCAATCGTCGCTCCGCCCGTTGCAGGGATCGCTGCTGTGGCGCGACCGGCGATTTCTGACGCTGGCCGCAGGGATGGCGCTGGGGCTGTTTGCCCAGATCGGTCTAATCGCGCATCTCTATTCGCTGTTGGTGCCGGCGCTTGGCGCGCAGGAAGCCGGACTCGCGATGGGTTCGATTACCGCCATGGCGATCGCCGGGCGAATGTTTCTGGGGCGGGTTATGAAGCCCGGCACCGACCGGCGGCTCGCGGCCGTTTGCGGCTATGCGGCGCAGTTGGCCGGGTCCGTCGTCTTCTTCTGTGCCGTTGGCACCGACGTGCCGCTGCTGTTGCTTGGCATTGTTCTGTTCGGCGTAGGGTTCGGCAATGCGACCTCGCTGCCGCCGCTCATTGCCCAGGTCGAATTCGATCGCCGAGATGTGTCGCGCGCCGTCGCTCTGATCGTGGCGGTTGCACAAGGCAGCTTCGCGTTTGCGCCGGCCGTCTTCAGCCTGATCCGGGAAATCACGCCGGCAACAGACGCGATCGCCCCTGGCGCAGCGCCGGGCCTGTTCGCCGCGGCAGCGTGCATCCAGGGACTCGCCATCGCCGCTTTCCTTGCGGGGCGGGGACGTTAGCCGGATTCCGCACCTTCTCATTTTGTTGACGGCCCGGGCCGCCGCGCCTAGGTTGCCGCAGATTCACCGATCCGGCTGTGGAGTCCGACGTGTCCGATATCCGAGAATTGGCGGAAAACGCAAAGGCTTGGCCCTTCCAGGAGGCGCGCCGCGTGCTCAAGCGCATCGGCGGCAAAACGCCGGAGAAGGGCTACGTGCTGTTCCAGACTGGCTACGGCCCGTCGGGCCTGCCGCATATCGGCACCTTCGGCGAGGTGCAGCGCACGACGATGGTGCGCCAGGCGTTTCAGCGCA
The DNA here is from genome assembly GCA_021774335.1 of Alphaproteobacteria bacterium. Lineage (GTDB taxonomy): Bacteria > Pseudomonadota > Alphaproteobacteria > UBA8366 > UBA8366 > JAJFJD01. The sequence goes on along the minus strand of JAJFJD010000046.1, from coordinate 70,299 downwards.
TTTCGGACATCCCGACCCGTCTGTTCGCCTTTTCCGACGACATGGACGGCATGCGCAAGATTCCCGACAACATCCCGAACAAGGAGTTGCTGGAACCGCATATGCACAAGCCGCTGACCCGGGTGCCCGACCCGTTCGGCACGCATGAGGGTTTCGCGCAGCACAACAATGCGCGGCTCTGCGCTTTCCTCGACGATTTCGGCTTCGACTATGAATTCGTCAGTGCGACCGAGTGCTACACGACCGGCCGGTTCGACGACGCGCTGCGCCGCATGCTCGAAGTCTATGATGACGTCATGGCGATCATGCTGCCGACGCTCGGCGAGGAACGGCGCAAGACCTACAGCCCCTTCCTGCCGGTCTGTCCGGAAACAGGGCATGTACTGCAGGTGCCCGTGGTCGAGACGAACCCGGATGCGGGGACGATTGTCTACGAACGCGAAGACGGCAAGAAGGTCGAGACGCCGGTCACGGGCGGGGCCTGCAAGCTGCAATGGAAGCCCGACTGGGCAATGCGCTGGTATGCGCTCGGTGTCGACTACGAGATGTCAGGCAAGGACCTGATCGATTCCGTCCAGCAATCGAGCAAGATCTGCCGCGCTCTCGGCGGCCGGCCGCCGGAGAGCTACACCTACGAACTGTTCCTCGACGAGAACGGCGAGAAGATTTCCAAGTCGCGCGGCAACGGCCTGACCATCGAGGAATGGCTGCGCTATGCACCGAACCAAAGCCTGGCGCTGTTCATGTATGGCAAGCCGAAGGCGGCGAAGCGGCTCTACTTCGATGTCATCCCGCGCAACGTGGACGATTACCTGTCCTTCCTGACCCGGTTCGACGGCGAGGAAGACGCGAAGAAGCTGGAGAACCCGGTCTGGCATATCCACAACGGCACCGCGCCCGAGGCGGACGTACCGCTGAGCTTTGCTGTGCTGCTCAACCTGGCGAGCGTGTGCAATACCGAGGACAAGGATGTGCTGTGGGGCTTCATCAGCCGCTACGTCCCGTCGGCGACGCCGGAAAGCCAGCCGCTGCTCGACGAATTGGTCGGTTACGCGATCCGCTACTACGCCGACTTCGTGAAGCCGTCGAAGAATTACCGCGCGCCGAGCGACACCGAACGCGCGGCGCTGGAAGATCTGGCGGGCGCGCTCGACGGCTTGGGTGCGGGGGCCGCGGCCGAGGATATCCAGACCCAGGTCTATGAGATCGGTAAGCGGTTCGAGTACGAACCGCTGCGCGACTGGTTCAAGGCGTTGTATGAAATTCTGCTCGGGCAGGAGCAGGGACCTCGTATGGGCTCCTTCGTGGCGCTTTACGGCGTGCCGGAAACCACGGCCCTGATCCGCCGGGCCCTCGCGGGCGAGGACCTGTCGGCGGCCTAATCTGTCGGAACTCGTCCGGGCCTACTGGCTCGCCCAGATGATGCGCGCGACCCAATCGATGTCTTCCACGGAAATCTCCAGCCCGCCGTGCAGCGGGTTGAAGGACACCAGATGGACATGCTCGGCGGTCTGGCGGCTGAGCTGCTTCGCCAGGATTTCACCCGCCTTGGTCTTCACCACCACGCGGTCGCCGCGCCGGATGCTGGCGCTCGGCGACACGACGATCACGTCGCCGTCGCGGAACACCGGTTCCATGCTGTCGCCGGAAATTTCCAGCGCATAGGCGTTGGGGTCCCCGACGTTTGGGAAGTCCACCGAGTCCCAGCCCGCGCCGGCCGGATATCCCGCATCGTCGAAGAAGCCGCTACGGCCAGCCTGCGCATAGCCGATGACGGGGATGCGCTGCATCACGCCGCCTTCCGAGCCTTCGTGCATCAACGCCACGAAATGACCCAGGCTCTTATTCGTGGCTTCCAGAACCTTCGCAATACTTTCGGTCGTCGGCCACCGCGGCTTGCCGTTGCGGGCGATCCGTTTGCTCTTGTTGAAGCTCGTCGGATCGAGTCCCGAACGGCGGGCCAGCGCCGATGCCGAGAGCCCATTTTCAGTCGCTAATCTGTCGATTGCGCGCCAAACATCCTGATGCCGAAGCATGAGAGTCGTACTCCACCGTTTGTTATTATTCGACGTTGGCGGAGTATAATGCCGGTAATTTTAGGATAAAAGACCTAAAAACATCACATTTTAGGAAAATGCCACCTATTAACTATAGAATCCGGGGAATCGCCCGGATTACCGTGCGTAGGCCACGCCGCCTCCGCCGCGCGGATCTGCGCCGCCTTGCCACTTACCGTCCTTGACGGTGATGACATGGCCTCGGGACATCACCGGATCGAAGCTGAGGACGCTTTGTTTCACCGTATGGCCCAGCGATTCCAGGTCCCGGCAGACCGATCCTTGGACCCGCGCTTCGGCGTGCAGGGCGGCCCCTTCGCAGTGGATTCGCGGCACCGTGACGGCCTCCACCGGCGACATGCCGAAGTCGACGATGTTGAGGATGGTCTGCAGCACGGCGCTGATGATGACGCTGCCGCCGGGGGCGCCGACGATGATCACGGGCTTACCGTCGCGGTAGACGATGGTCGGCACCATCCCCGTCGTTCGCGCCTTGCCGGGCGCCATCGAATTGCGCGTTCCCGGGAAAGGATCGAACAGCTTCATCGAATTGTTGTAGACGAAGCCGAGGCCGGGCGTGATCACACCCGATCCGGTGCCGAGCGTATGGGTGCAGGACACCGCGTTGCCCAACTCGTCGTATACCGACAAATGCGTGGTGCAGGACGGCGGCTGGCCGTTGTCGGTGCTTGGGAACTTACCGGACTTGATGACTTCGGCCCAATGGGCGGCGCGGTCCTTGGAGACCAGCAGGTCGGTTGGCACGTCGCTGAAGTCGGGGTCGCCGAGATGCTCGTTGCGGTCCACATGCGCCGCCGCCATCGCCCGGGCCACCAGGTCCAGGTGTTCGGCCGAGCCGTGGTCGAGCGCGCCCAGATCGAAGTGATCGAGGATCTGCAGCATTTCGATCAGGGTGGCGCCGCTGCCGGGCGGCGGGTTCGAGGAAATGGTGTAGCCGCGATAGCTGCCGGTGACCGGCTCGTGGACCTTCGGCTTGTAATCCGCCAGATCGCGCGCGGTGACGAAGGAGCCGTTGGCTTCCAGGTCGGCGGCGATTCGTTGCCCGAGTTTGCCGCGGTAGAATTCGTCCGCGCCGCCTTCGCCGATCGTCTCCAGCGTATCGGCCATGTCGGAGTTTTGATGCAGTTCACCGACCGCGTAGAGCCGGTCTTCCGGGTGGAGGTGAATGGCGCGGCAGGCCTCGGTCGCCGAGACGCGCATCATGCCATCGGGCACGCCGGCCATCATCCGGCGCGACAGGAACTCATGGGCGAAGGGCGTCATCGCCAGCCCGTCCCGTGCCAGTTTCGCCGCCGGGGCGAGCAGGTCGCGCCACGGCCGGCTGCACAGGCGGTCATGCGCCTCGGCAAACCCGGCGACCGTGCCCGGAGTCAGGATCGCGGTGTAGCCCAGCTCGCTGCGGTAATCGTCGAACAGGGTATAGCCGGAGATTTCCGTCCGGCCCTTGCTGTCCGCGGCCCACATGTCGGGGACGACTTTTGCGCCGGCGCGGGCATGGAAATCGATCATGCCATGCTCGCCGGTATCCGCCCGGTAGTATTGGAAGCAGCCCATGCCGCCGAGGCCGCACATGAACGGGTCGGCGACCATCTGCGCGAAGGCGGTGGCGATCGCCGCGTCGAAGGCGGTGCCGCCCTGCGACAGGATTTCGACGCCGACATCGGCGGCGCGCGGTTGCGGACAAACGACAACACCCTTCATGGTTCACTCCTTCACTTGGTCTTGGCCTAGGCCGGTTCGAATGCTGGCCCAAGCGGTTCCAGCCGGACGCCGGCCCGCAGGTATTGATAGGGATATTCCCGCGCATCGACGATATGCCCGCCGGGCGCGATCACCACGATGACTTCCTCGGCGATCGGCTCGAAATCGGCACGGAAATGGCAGGTGCTTTTCACGACGACGATCTTTTGCTCGGACGGCTCGATGCCGATATGGCGGAAAATTTCCTGATCGTGCGCCTGCATGCGCTTGCTGGCGACGACGATGGATACGCCGCCGATCCGCAGCAGCGCGGTCTTCCCGACGGCGGCGACGCGCCCGCCGACACAGGGACCGGTGCACGTGAATGCGCCATCGCTGAGCCGCACCACCTCGAAGGTGCCGGGGAAGGGTTTGACGCCCGGGATCGGTGTGCGCCCACCGAGTTCGATGGTGATCGTCGAACCCTCGCCGGCTGCATGCGCGGCATCGGCGGCTTCCGCGTCGGTCATCAGGCCGATCACGGCGTCCTGGGCCTCGTTCCGGACCAGCGCGTCCAACACGCCGGTCGTATCGGCACTGCCGCCGCAGCCGGGATTATCCTGCGTATCGGCGATCACCACCGGTCGGCTCGCCGAGGCGGCGACCTTCATAGCGTGCTGCACGCCCTCGTCCGGGGTCAGCATCGGTTGGGCGAACTCTTCCTCGAGTGAGGCGACATAGTCGGTCAATCCGTCGGCAGCCTTGTCGACCGCCGCTTGGTCGTAGCCGTGGGCAATCACGCTGGGGCCGCAATGATGCAAATCCGATGGCGGGAAGCCCGCGCCGTAGCACAGGTCCAGCACGTCGCCGCCTTCGCCTTCGACTGAACGGTCGACGATGCCTTTCGAAGGTTCCACCATCGTGCATTGGAAATTCAACGGAATTAGAAACGGCAGGTCCCGGAAAGCGCGCGCCGTTGGCTGACCCCGCTCGATGACGGTTTCGAGAATTCGCGCGGCGCGGGCGCCGGTTTCCGGCCGGTCGATATGCGGGTAGGTGAGGTAGATCGCCATGCCATCGGTCAACTCGGCCATCTGCGGCGTGAGATTCACGTGATAGTCGAGGCTGATAACCAACGGAGTGTCGGGCCCGATGGCGGCCCGGACGCGGCGCAGCACTTCACCTTCGGAATCCTCGTAGTCCTCGGAACACATGGCGCCGTGCAGGTCCAAATAGACCGCATCGACCGGCATGGCCTGCGACAGGCGGCCGACAAGCTCGCCGGTGATCCGCTCGAAGGCGTCGCGCGTGACGTAGCCGCCGGCACCGCCGCTGGTCCAAAGCAGGGGGACCATCTCATGGGCGCTATCAATTGTGTCGAGAAAGCCGGATATGGCGGCGCTTTTGCCTGGCATGATCTCAAGCGTGTCGCTGCCGCGGTTCAATTTCGGCCGGTCACCGATATCCGCAAATCCGTCGAAGTCGGTGCGGGTCGGCATGAAACAATTGGTCTCGTGCATGAATCCGCCGAGTGCGATGCGTGCCTTGGTGTTTTTGCCGTCCATGTCTCTCGTTCCGTATTAGTTGCTGCAAAGCGGTGGCGTGCCGAGCCGTTCCCGCGCGGTGCCGAGTGTGCGCTCGAAGGCGCAGGCGACTGCGATGGCGCGCTCGTCCTCACCGTACGGCGCGATGATTTGCAGCCCGACCGGCATGCCCGCATCGTCGAGCGCAGCGGGCAGCGACACGCCGCAAAGCCGCAGGAGGTTCATCGGCGCGGTATTGCGCAGCATCGCCATGTTGGCTTTGAGATAAGGGTCGCCCGGTTTTGCATCTTCCAAATCGGGCGGGGTAATCGCCACGGTCGGGGTCAGCACAACATCGACTGCCGCAAGCAGGTCCGTGGTCTCGGCCGCGAGCACTTCGAGTTCTTGTTTCCGGATGAGATAGTCGCTGGCGAGGATCGCTTCCATTCGTTCGAAGCGGGCCGCGACATTCGGGTCGAGCGTGGCTTTTCGGTCGGCCATCTCGCTGTTGATGAAGGCGGTGAATTCAGGTGCGGCGAGACCGCCGCGCTTGAAGATTTCATGCGACGCTGCGACGGTCGGGAGGTCGAGGTTGACCGCGGTCATGCCGGCTTTTTCCAATTCCGCGATGGTGTCGCGAACCGCTTGCGCCACCGACGGGTCGGCGTCGTCGAAAAACCAATCGCAGACACCGACGTGGATGTCGGCCGTTTCCAGGTCGCGCAAGCGGTCGAGAAAGGCCAGCGGATGCTCGTCGACCAGCGGATCGATCACCGCAAAGACGATCGCGGCGTCGGCGGCGCTGCGCGTCAGGACGCCCGCGGTGTCGAGCGACGGGCTGAGCGGTACGATGCCGTCGGTGGACCAGCGATGGGAACTCGTCTTGATCCCGACAGTGCCGGTCACCGATGCGGGTACGCGGACCGAACCCGCCGTATCGCTGCCGAGTGCCGCGACCGCGGTGCCGGCCCAAAGGCTCACCCCGGCGCCGGAACTGGACCCGCCGGGCGCGCGATGGCGGTCGGCGTCCCACGGATTGCGCGGCGTGCCCCAATGCGGATTGGATCCGACGCCGCCGAAGGCGAATTCGACCGTATGCGTCTTGCCGGTGACGGTGGCGAGACCTTGCCGCAAGGATCGCACGACCGGGCCCTCGCGCTCATATTTCGGCGGCATCTGGCTTGGCGTGCCCGCGAAGGTGGGATAGCCGGAGACGCCATAGAGGTCTTTGATTGAGATCGGCAGGCCCTGCATCGGGCCGAAGTCCATGTCGGCGGCGAAGGCGGCGTCGGCGACCTCGGCCTGCGCGCGTAATGATTCCGGATCCCAGGTCTTGTAGATGTTCAGCGTTTCGCCGTGCGCGGCGTAGTTTTCGATCGCGCGCTCGGCCAGCCCGACGGCGGTTACTTTGCCGTTGCGCAGGTCTGCCTGCAGGTCTTCGATGGATCGTGCGCTCAATTCGGACGTCGCCGTCACAGCATTGCTCCCTTCTGCTGCAGTCGCCTTGGTGCATATGGTGCGGATTTCGCCGAGGGATCGACCGGATTCCTCGGACCCCGGCATTCTTGGTAGGAAACAACTAAATCACAGCGGTTCGCGCCCGTCCATTCCAGACGCGGATGTGCAGATGACTTGTTCGGTACGGCAGCCATCGGATAGGGTCTGCTCCATGTCACTAATCTATCACCTTGTGCGCAGTGCGGATTGGGATGCGGCGGCCGATGCCTATCACGGCAGCGCCGAGGATACCCGTGACGGGTTCCTGCATTTCTCGACCGCCGCGCAAATTGTCGACAGCGCCGCCAAGCATCGCCGCGGCGAACGCGACTTGCTGCTGATTGCGGTCGACGGCGACCAGTTGGGGGACGCGCTGAAGTGGGAAGCGTCGCGCGGCGGTCAGGTATTTCCGCATCTTTATGGCCCATTGCCGTTGGCGGCAGTAGCGTGGACGCGCCCCCTGCCGTTGGGCGATGACGGCCTGCATCAATTCCCGGTAATGGACTGACGCATGGATTTGTCGCGCGCCGTTTTTCCGCTGCTGCAACGGCTTGACCCGGAGCGTGCCCATAACTTCACGATTTGGGCTTTACGCAACGGATTCGGTCCCGAGCGGAATGGCGCGGACGATCCCCGGCTGCACCAGTCGCTTTGGGGACTAAAATTCCCGAACCCGATCGGTATCAGCGCGGGATTCGACAAGAATGCGGAAGTCTTCGATCCGCTGCTGCGCGCCGGCTTCGGGTTTGTCGAGGTCGGCACCGTGACCCCGCGGCCGCAATTGGGCAACCCGAAGCCGCGATTGTTCCGGCTGCCGGAAGACGGCGCCCTAATCAATCGCATGGGCTTCAACAACGACGGGCTCGATCCGGTGATCGCCCGGTTGTCGAACCGGCATGGCGGGGTCGTCGGTGTCAACATTGGCATCAACCGGGACTGTACCGACGCGGAGCGTGACTATGCGCTCGCCGCCGGACGGTTGGCGCCGCTTGCGGATTATCTGGTGATCAACGTGTCGTCGCCGAACACGCCGGGGCTGCGCGCACTGCAGGATAAGGCGGCATTGCAAGGGTTGATCCGCCGGACGCAAACGGCGCTGCGGGATTCTGTCCCGACGCCGCCGCCGATGCTGGTCAAGATCGCGCCCGATCTAACCGAGGATGACGAGCGGGATATCGCCGACGTGGCGATGACGCTTGGGCTGCAGGGATTGATCGTCAGCAACACGACGATCGACCGAGCCGATTCCCTCGCGTCGCCGCATTGTGGCGAGGGGGGCGGGTTGAGCGGCCGCCCATTGTTCGAGCGATCGACGGCTTTGTTAGGGCGCCTGTACCGGATGACCGAAGGTACCCTGCCGATCATTGGCGTTGGCGGTGTCTGCACGGCGCAGGACGCCTACGCTAAGATCCGGGCCGGGGCGTCGTTGGTGCAACTGTATTCCGCACTGGCGCTTCAAGGACCGACACTTCTGCCGGAAATCCTGGACGAGCTTGGAAATCTGCTGACCCTCGATGGTTTCGAGTCCGTGACCGATGCAGTCGGGGCGGCACACCGGTGAGCGTATCCGTGGCCTATCCGTGACTGTGGACGGGCTTGTGCGGCATTTGTGGGACGCGTAGGCTGCGGAACCGGTTAAGTCAGCCCGGAAAAGCGACCGGGGCTTGAATGTCGCGAATGCTGCAGACCCTTTACTTTGCTTGTTATGCCGTGGCGGCGATCGCCATCGCGTTTGCCGTGCCGCGGTATTTTCCGGATGCCGGGACTCTATTGGCGGTGTTGAGCGGCACGGCGGTGTTTCTCGCGGGCGCGCTGGCGCACGAATTTGCCGTGCGGCGGCACAATGCGTCGCGAGACCTGCACCGGTTGATCCTACTGCATCGCGCCCATGTGCGGCTGCGCGACGATTTCGAACAGCTCGTTTCCGTCGTCTCGGACTATGCCGCCGCGACCGATACAGATGACGTCGTGGCTGCGAGGTCGACAAAGCCGACACTGAGCGAACCGACACTGAGCGAAGGGACACTGCGTGAACCGACACCGGGCGAGCAAATGCCGCCCGCACCGGCTTTCGTGCCTGAACCTACGCCTGCGCCTGCGCCGCGCCGTCCCGCCGACATGCCGCCGCGCAATGAGACATCCGACGGTCTCGCGGTCGAAGTGAAAATCCTGCACGACCTGGTGCAGCGGCTGTACGAAGGCTCCGCTGCCGGTGACGGCATGCAACGGAGGATCGAGGACCCAAAGATCGACCTCATCCGCGATGCATTGCGTCAAAACCGATTGGACCTTTACGGCCGTCCGATCGTCACCCTGCCGCAGCGCAAGCGGCGGTTCTACGACAGCGTTCCGCATGTACTTTCACCCGAGGGCGTGCCCGTTCCGCCGGACCGATATGCCGATGCGGTGCGTGAGCATGGATTGGCGACGGCATTCGAAAACATGCTGCTGTTCCGGTCGGTTCAGCGGGTTCACGCCTTGCGGTCCGAGAATCCGACGGTCGGCTACCTATGCCGTGCGACGTCGCGCAATCTGTCGGACCGTGAGTTCATCGGCGATCTTCTTGCCTATCACAAAGGCGACGGATCGGCGGGCGGCCTCGCCATCGGGGTAACCGAAAATGACCTCATCGGTCTGGACGGGAGCGGCCTGGAGTCACTGGGGCAGATTGCCCGGGAAGGTGTGCCGCTGTGCCTGTGCCGCCCGGAGAAACTGGATATGGATTCGGCTCGCTTGTTCGAACATGGCTTTCGGATGATCAAGGTCGATGCGTCGGTCCTGATGGCGGCGATACCGCACGACCTCGAAGCGGACCGGATGCGCCTGCTCAAGCGTGCGCTGGACCGGGCTGGGATCGACCTGATCGTCGAGAATATCGACACCGAGCAGAAACTCGTGGAGTTGCTCGACTTCAATATTGATTTCGGTCTTGGGCCGCTGTTCGGCGAGACACGAAGGCTGGAACCGGGAGCCGATGCCGAATCCGACGACGCTGTTGCCCGCACTATCGCGGATGGTGCGTGACGCCGCCGCAGCTCGCCGGGTATACAGGGCGCGCAACGACCTCGGAGCTTTTTCACCATGACGACGACGCGTTTCTTGGACGGCATCCGCTCGATTGCCGGTGACTATGACTTGTTCCTGCTCGATCAGTGGGGTGTGTTGCACAACGGCGAGACGCTGCATGACGGCGCGCGGGCGGCCATGCAGGCGTTGCGCGACGCGGGCAAGCATATCGTCCTGATCTCGAACTCATCGAAGCGCTCTGACGCGTCGGTTACGAATCTGGAGAAGATGGGGATCGAACGGTCGCTTTATGACACGGTGATCACATCGGGCGAGATCGCCTGGCAGGCGATGAAATCGGGGGACGACCCGTATTACGCCGGCCTCGGGCGACGCTGCTTGATGTCCACTTGGGGCGGCGACAACAGCTTCCTCGAAGGCCAGGACGTCGAAGAGGTGGACTCATTGAACGACGCCGAGTTCGTCCTGCTGTCGGGGACTAGCGGTGCCGATGCGAGTATTTACGACGAGATGCTGCAGGCTGCTGCTGCCCGCAACCTGCCGATGCTGTGTTTGAATCGCGATATGGTGAGCGTCGATCCGCAGGGCCGGTTGGTCGATTGTTCGGGCAAGGTCGCACAGCGTTACGAAAGCTTCGGCGGCAAGGTCCGCTATCACGGGAAACCGGGCCGCGATATCTACGAAGCCTGCCTTGCGGCCGCGCCCAGCGCCGTCCGTCCGATCGCGGTGGGCGATTCACTGCACCATGACATCGCCGGAGCGGCGGGGATGGGCATCGACTCCATCTTCGTCACTGCGGGCATTCATCGTTTCGAGCTGGATGTTGCCGATGGCGGCTGCCCGGATGCGGAAGCTGTGGCGCGGGTGGCCGGGGAGTATGGCGTGACGCCGACCTTCACGATGCCGTCGTTCGTCTGGTAGCGGGATCGCGTTTCGTTGGTGTCAGCCGCTGGCAGCGACCGGGTTGCCGCCGGTGATTTCGAGTACCGCGTCCGCGAGGCGTTCGTAGTCGGTTATCTCATTGTACAGATAGGCCGAAAGCCGGACCCAAAGCCGCCCATTGAATGGCATGATATGCACTTCGATCCGGTAATCGCCCCGTAGCGTGTGGCGCAGGTCGGCCGAAGCCGCTGCTGTTGCGGGGCCATCGACCGGCAGGGCGACCGTCGCCATGCCGGTGAACATCTCGAGCGGTGCGCCGGTCAGGGTGTTCCATCTGTCTCGCAGTAGACCGGCGGCGCGCTGCGCGAGATCGTGTGTATAGGTCAGAATTTTATCTCCGCCCAGCGTGCCGCGATGGCGCAGTGCCTCGTTAACGGCGAGCCAAGCGCTGAAATCCGAGGTCCCGGGCCAATCGAAGGCTTCCGTGAAACCGTCGCCGAAGCGATTGCTGATTGCGGTGGGGCGGATCAACCCTTGCCGGTCCGGGTGGACCCAGAGAAATCCGCATCCCTGCGGCGCGCCGAGCCAGTTGTGGCAGCTTCCGGCGTACCAGCCGACGCCCTGATCGCCGAGCCGGCCCAGGGCGATGGGAATGTTACCGGGTCCGTGGGTCCCGTCGATGAGCACGGCGACGCCGCGCTCGGCGCAGCGGGCGGCAATCCGCTCGATCGGCAGGACAAGCGCCGTCTCATGCGTGACATGATCAAGCATCACCAACCGGGTGCGCGGCGACATCGCGCCTACGATAGCCGAAACGATGTCATTCTCGTTGCGCACCGGAAAAGGCACGTCGGCGAAAATTAACCGGGCACCGGCGCGTTCGCAGACGAAGTCGAGCGTGCGACGGGCTGAAATATATAGATGATTGGTCACCACGACCTCGTCGCCGGGCATCAGCACCAGCGACCGCAACACTGCATTGATGCCGGCGGTGACGTTGTTGACGAAGACCAGGTCTTCTCCCGCGCCGCCGAGATGGCTGGCAAGCTCCTGGGCACTGTCGCGCAAGACACCTGGCAACTGGCGCTCGAAAAATGCTGTCGGGTTGGCTGCGGTTTGATCGCGCCAGCGGCGTGCGGCCTCCTCCACCGGAATAGACGGTGCGCCGAACGCGCCATGGTTCAAATAGGTGATGCCTGGCTCGAATTGCCATTGGTCGCGCAGGGTATGGCCGTATCTCGGCACCGGGTTGCGCACCGGCCTGCTCCTTCTACGGATTCTTGCTATTTTTTATAGTGTCTGCCGGAGACGGCAGGCCGTCAAGCGTATCGGTCGTTCACAAGTATTTGTAAATCGACCTTCCTTCCTTGCCCGCTATCCGGGTGGGGCGGCACACTGTCGAATGCATGGTTGCGCAACGATAAGGAGCATTCGATGAGCCTCGCAAAACGGCTGTTTCCCATCATCCTCGGAAGCCTGATGGCGATCACCATCGGCGTTTTTACACCCGCCACTGGGGCCGCGGAGATGCCCTATCCCGGCACTGAGGTGATCAAGACGCCGTTCGGGTTCAAGGCGCTTCATCAGCGGTTGGAGGCGGCGGTCGGGAAGAACAAGGTCTTTGTGGTGACGCGGGCCAGCGCCAGCGCGGGTGCGAAAGGGCGGGGTATCACGATCCCCGGTAACTTGGTCATCGGCGTCTACCGGAACGATTTCGCCGTGCGGATGCTCAAGGCCAGCGTGCCGGCCGGTATCGAAGCGCCACTACGATTTTATCTCACCGAGAATGCGGATAAGACGGCAACGCTGACCTATCGCAAGCCGAGCGCCGTGTTCAAACCATACGGCAGCAAGGACCTCGATGCCTTGGCGGCCGAGCTTGACGGTATTTGGGCGGGAATTGTCAAGGACACGCTAAAGAAATAACGGCGCCAGGTATCACGCGAACGAGGCGTTACGCGAACCAGACTTTCTTGGCGTCGTCGAAACGGTCGGCCAGCAGCGCCGAGCGGATGGTGGCCATCAGGCGCGTCATGAAGGCCATGTTATGCATGGTCAGAAGTTGAATTCCGAAAATCTCGCCCGCCTTCAAGAGATGATGGACATAGGCGCGGGTGAACCCGCTGCAGGCGGGGCAGCCGCATTCCGGGTCCAGCGGGTCGGAGTCCTCGGCGAAACGCGCGTTGCGGAGATTGTGGCGATGGTTGTCGGCGGTTCGCGCCAGGGCCCATCCGTGCCGGGCGATTCGTGTCGGCGTGACGCAATCGAACGTGTCGATGCCGAGCGCCACTCCTTCCCAAATATCGTTGATGCCGCCGATGCCAAGGAGATGGATCGGCTTAGGTTTCGCCGGGGCGAGCGGCCGCGTCGCGTAGTCGACAATGTCGTACATCTGATCCTTATGGGCGCCGAGGCATCCGCCGACCGCGTGGCCAAAGAAAGGGCGGCTGTTCAGGAACTCCGCCCCTTCGCGCCGCAGGTCTTCATAGATACCGCCCTGCACCACGCCGTAGAGCGCCTGTTTGCCGTCATGCAGCCGGTCGAAGGCGGCGAGGCTCCGGTCGGCCCAGCGATGGGTCATTTCCAGCGAGCGGGCGGTATAGTCGCGGTCGACGTTGAAAGGGGTGCACTCGTCGAGCACGACCACCATATCGGCGCCGAGCTGACGCTGGATCTGGATCGACGATTCCGGCGTCAGGGTATGGTACGCGCCGTCGCGGGGCGAGCGGAAGGTTGCGCCCTCCTCGGATAGTTTGGTGAGCAGCGGTGTCCGCTTCTCATGCCGGCTGCCCTTGATCTCGTCCGCATCCGTGCCCTGACCAAGGCTGAAGATCTGGAAGCCGCCGCTGTCGGTAAGCATTGGGCCGTCCCAGCCGGTGAAGGCGTGCAGGCCGCCGAGCCGTTCGATCCGCTCCGCGCCCGGCTGGATCATCAGATGATAGGTGTTGCCAAGAATAATGTCCGCGTTCGCTGCCTTCAGGTCGTGCGGACCGGCGGCTTTGATGGCGCCCTTGGTCGCGCAGAAGATGAACGCGGGCGTCAGAAGGCTGCCATGCGGCGTTTGAAGGCGGCCCAGCCGTGCGCGGCTGCCGGCATCTACGGCAAGCACCTCGAAGTTGAACCCGGGATAGTCTGTCATCCGGCGTACCGGTCCGTTCCGTCGATCCGTCCGCTGTTTCCGGACTGTCCGCGCTCTGTATCAGAAATTTGCCGATTTGGCGTCAAAAAGCCCGCCGTCGGGCGGGCTTTCGTTCGTCGGCCGATCCTTTGGATCGTTACGCGGCCTTGGCGATTTTCCGCTGAATCCGCCGCTTCAGGCGCAGCGCCTCGGGCGGTAGTTTGCGGTTCGGCGTGCCCAGCAGATAGGCGTCCAGGCCGCCCTTGAATTCGACCGTCCGGATCGTCCGCGGCGTGATGCGCATGCGCACCATTTCGCCCAGAGCGTCGCTCAACAGCGAGGTATTCTGCAAATTCGGTAGAAACCGGCGTTTCGTCCGGTTCTTCGCGTGGCTGACGTTATTCCCGGACATTGGGCCGGTGCCCGAAATCATACAGCGGCGTGCCATGAGCCTGATCCACTTTGCCAAACGGTTGATACGATAAATTCTGATGCCGAACGCCGAATACGCTCAGCGCCGGTCCCTTCATGCGGTACCGACCGGCGGGTTTTGTATGGCAGAGCGGGCGGCACGTCAAGATGCAACGGACGGAATCCTCCCTTATTCGGGGGGCGCGGCACCCAATTGCTCGTCCATCGGCTCGGCGCTCATTGAGTCGGCACCCATTGGTTCGGCACTCATCGATTCGGCACCGGGGCCGAGGGGTTGGCCGTAGCTGAATTCGACGAAACTGCCGTCGGGATCCTTCAAGCCGCAATAATAGCCGACCGGATAGGGTTCCTGACGGGGTTCCCATTCCAGACAGCCGTCGATCCGCGCCCGGTCGGCCAGCCGATCGACTGCCTCCCGGCTTTCCACCGCGAACCCAAGATGGCTGAAGTCGTTCTCCGCCGGTACCCGGTCCGGTCCGCCGGACAGCAGGACGAAGATGAACTCCTGCTCGCGGCCGGGTTCGGCCAGCCACACGACGCTGGATCCGGCGGGATCCCGACGTTCGTGGGTCACGGACATGCCGCAGTATCGCCGGTAGAAATCGACGCAGGCGTCGAGATCCCACACATGCAATGCGATATGGGTCAATGTGATCGTCATGACGCGGACTCCGGCCGTGGAATCGTGGATAGAGCGCTTTCTAGGGTGCGCCCTTTGAGACGTCGGGGGCGTTCAGGGCGATCGGCTTGTTCTCGGCGATCGTCGACAGCACGACCGACGACACCGTCTCACCATGCTCGCGAAAGCGCTCAATCGTCGCTTCCAGGCCCGACATGCCGTTGGCGGCTACTTTGATCAGGAAGCAGTCCGCCCCGGTCACGTGATGGCATTCCAACACGGCTGGCAAGTCGCGGGCAAGGCGCTGAACCGCCTTGAATTTGTCGGTAGTGCAGCGGACGCGCAGAAAGGCGGTGATCGGCAGTCCCGCCGCGGTCCGGTCGATCTGGCCACGATACCCGGTCAGGACGCCGGCATTTTCCAAACGGCGAACGCGATCCGCCACCGCCGGCTGAGACAGGTCAACCCGTCGTCCGAGGGCGCGAAAGGACAATCGAGCGTCTTCTTGGAGGCAGGTCAGCAGTTTGCAGTCGGTCGAATCGAGTTTTTCTTTCATATGAAAGGATAATTATACAGAGATGAATCAAATGAAAAGAAAAAATAAACTATAGAGTGATAATATAGGTACCATTGATGAATACGCTTCAAACGGAATAAATATCCCGTTCTCAAATTGCAAATGCAAAGGTGTAAGGTTGCAGCCGGTGTGGCGTCAGCGGTCAGTCGCCGAGTGGGTCGCGGCCGATCGCGCGGCAGACCAGCAGGTAGAGCTTGCCCACGTCGCCGGTCATGAATGTGGAATGCAGCACATTCTCCGGGTCAACCGCCTGCGATTCCTTCAGCAACCGCTCGAAATAGTCGATATAGCGGATGACATACCGGCGCATATCTTCCTCGTTTCGCACCTTATCGGTGATCTGCGAGACCAGATTGGATTGCCGGCCGCGCAGCAGGGCGCGGGTAAAGATGCCGCGCTCGCCGCGGACATACCGTTTCCAGTCAGCGTCGGGAATCTCACTGTTCAGTAGGCGGGTGAGGTCGATCGAGGTGGAATGCAGATCCTCGACGATATGACGCGCGGTCTGCAGGAAGAGGTCGCGGCGACCGTCCTCGTCTTTCTTCTTGAGACTATCCGCCTGCTTGGCAGCGTCCGCCGACGCTTGCGTTAACATGACGGCTTGCTGGTCGAACTCGCGGCTGGCGTCTTTGGCCTTCGCGGAGACCGCATCCATCGTGTCGTTCAGTTCGCGGCCATGCTGCGTCACGGTTTGTTTGATTGCTTCCATTTCGCGCTTGGCGTCGTCGGTCGTGCCGAGCAGTTTGTCGGCCTGGCGCGATAGTGCATCGCCGACGTCGCGGATGCGGTGGTTCGCCGCCTCGCTGGCGTTGTCCAATTCCTTGGTCTGATTGCGGAACCCTTCGGATAGGGCGCTCATCCGCGTGGCGACGCTGTCCGCGGATTCGGAAAGGTTGCCGACCTGCTGTCCGAAGGCGCCGCCGATCAATTGCAGGCGTTCCGCAGCTTCCCGTGCCGCCGTCGTCAGGGCCTCGGATTCGGCGTTGAGCGCGTCGCGGTTGTCGTTGATTTGCATGCCGGCGCGGACCGACGCGCTGGTCAGCCGCTCGGTTTGTTGTTCGAACTTCTCATTGAGATCGTCGATCAGTTTCAATGCTTCGCGCATCGCGGCTTTCATTTCGTTCGATTCGGTCGCGAAGACACTGCCGGCGGAAGATATCCGGGCGTTCACCGTTTCAGACGCGGAAAGCAATGCTGCGACCTGCGCCTTCAGGATCGATTCCATCTCGCCGGTGCGGAGCCTCGATTCGTCGCTCGATTGCTTCAGCGATTCTGCATGGCGCGCGACCTGCGTTTCCACGTCACTGGCGCGCTGTGTCAGAAGGTCCGCCAATTCCT
Source organism: Alphaproteobacteria bacterium (assembly GCA_021774335.1). GTDB lineage: Bacteria > Pseudomonadota > Alphaproteobacteria > UBA8366 > UBA8366 > JAJFJD01. The sequence continues at coordinate 53,528 of JAJFJD010000046.1, read as the reverse complement.
GCATCGTCGCCGTATCGGCGCTCAGCAATTCGCGAATTCGGCTGGCTTCCTGGCTGGCTTTCTCCGTTGCTTCGGTCAGGCCTTCCGTGTGATCGGAAATCAACCCGCGGATATCGCGGACCTGTTTGGCGGCATGATCGGACGCGTCGTGCAGATTGCGGCTCTGCTTGTCCATTAATTCGGCGATCGAATCGGCATTGGCGGCCGACCAATCCGCGGCCTCGCGCAGCGCCGAGGCCTGTGCATGAAGCGAGTTGGCCATTGCCTGGGCTTTCTCGATGGCCGGATCGATGACTTCGCTGATTTCACGCGTCCCTTCCTGCATAGAGGCGCGGATTTGGGCGGTACGCGCCGCCAGGATTCCTTCAACTTCCTTGGCTTGGTGTTCCGCGCGCTCCGACGCTGAATTCAGATGATCGGTTTGACGGCGCAAGGCTTCACCGATCGCATCGGTGCGCGCGGCGACCAAGTCGGTCGATTTCCCGAGGTGTTCACTCTGCTCGCGTAGCGTATGGCTCATCTGTTCAAGCCGCTTGGTCGCGTTGGCCGAGGCTGCGGATAACTCACCGGATTGCCGTCTGGACACTTCCTCGACCGCGTTAACCTGGAGGGCGACCTCTTCGGCGATATCCGAGAGTTCCTTGCCCTGGTCCACCAGCGCCTGGCGGATGCTGTCCGCATGCAGGCCGGTTCGCTCGGTGATATTGGACAGGTTCTCCGCCTGTTCACGCATGCCATAGGTGAGCGTGTTGATCTGTTCCATCGTCTGATCGATTGCGCCGCTCAGCGTGTTGCTTTGCGAGATCACCGCGGAATCGAGCCGGTCCGCCAAGTTGGCCGACTGTTTGTCGATCGCCGCTTCGATGTCCTTGGCATGGTTCGTCGCGGAATCGAGCAATCGTTCCAGGTCCATCGCCTGTTTCTGCAAACCCGCGTCCAATGTTTCCGTCACCGATACGGTCCGGCGGGTCAGCCCTTCGGCCATGCGCTCGACCCGTTCGCCGGCCCGTTCCGTCATCGTGTTGACGGCGTTGGCGTGATCGTCGAAGGCGTGTTCCAGGCGTTCCGAGACCTTGCCGCTGTGCTCGCGCATCGCGTTGATGACCTCGATGGCCTTGGTCGTGACCGATTCACCCATGCCACTCAGGCCGTCAATCCCGTCCTGTAAATGGGACCGGATCTCCTGACTCCGCGTGTCGGCGGCATCGGTGGCGGCGTCCAGGGACTCGGTATATTTCTTGAACATGTCGGCCATGTCGCGCGCCTGATCGGCCGAGCGGTCGGATGCGCTGGTGAGATCGGCAGCCTGCAGCCGGAGCGCGGCGTTGATTTCGTCCGAATGCATCAACGCCCGTGTGGTGACTTCTTCGAGTTTATTGGCGTCCGTGTCCAGGCCGTCGCCGATTTCCTTGCGTTTCTCTTCCAGACGCTCGGCCAGGCCGTCGATCGAGCCCAGCTGTTCGGTCAACGAGCCGCCGATTTCCGAGAGTTCCACCGCAACCTTATTCGAGGCGTCACCCAGCGCGCCAACCTGACGCTCCATTGATTCCGAAAGATTCTGGAGCTGCGCCGCGGCCTTATCGCTTGCGCGGGTTAATTCCTCGGACTGCCGCTTCAAGGACTCAGAGATATCGTGAATACGGGTTTCGGCTTCCTCGGACGGATAGGTCAGCAGTTCATACTGGCGCTGCAACGTCTCCGTATACTGGCGGATTTCGTAGCTGCGCCGGAAGAAGGCGACGACGATCCATAGGATCGCGATGGGCAGTGAAGCACCAGCGATCATCGCGCCGATTTCGTGCGGCAGCATGCGCGCCGCGAGATCCCAGCCCAGCACCGTGTTGACATACAGCAGGCAAAGCCCAATCCAGACGGCGGAAGCGGCGACGGCGCCAACCAACAACAGACGCGCAATCGTGCGCGTGCGGGACATTTCCTGTTGGATATCCGCTTCGTTGGGACCGGCCGCGTGCCGACCGGCGCGCGGTAGTTGGGTAACCTTGGCGACCATTCCTAAGCCTATGCCAAACGCTACGGCTTGTGCAGCCGCAATTCTGATTTTGTAGCGGTTCTTGCGCCGCAGAGTCGAATCGCAATTTGAGTATTTTCCTAAATATCGGTCCAGTGTTGCACTGCTTGGAATGCTCCCGGCGCGCCGGTATGATCGCGCCCGAATGCAGCCGGGGTATTTGGGGACATATGCGAAAAATTCCGAATTTTGAGAATCTCTTCGTGCTCGATCATCCATTGATTCAGCACAAACTGACGCTGATGCGGCGCAGCGATACGCCGACCGGATTGTTCCGTCAGCTCTTGCGGGAAATCGCGCTGTTGATGGGGTATGAATTGACGCGGCCGTTGCCGCTGACCATGGAGAGCGTCACCACGCCCGTGGCGGAAATGCAGGCTCCCGTCCTGTCGGGCCGGAAACCGGCCATCGTGTCGATCCTGCGCGCCGGTTTGGGGATGGCCGAGGGATTGCACGAACTCCTGCCCAATGCCCGCGAGGGGCATATTGGATTGTACCGTGACCCCAAGACCCATGAGCCTGTCGACTATTACGTCAAGCTACCGACCTCGGCGGGCCGGCTCTGCATTCTCGTCGACCCGATGCTTGCGACCGGAAACTCGGCGGTTCGCGCGATCGATGTTCTGAACGAGAACGGGTATGCCGACCAGAACATTCGCTTCATGGCATTGGTTGCGGCGCCGGAGGGGGTACGGACCTTCCAGGAAGCCCATCCCAACGTGCATATCTACGCCGCCGCGTTGGACGAGAAACTGAACGAGAAGGCGTATATCGTGCCCGGCCTGGGCGATGCGGGCGACCGACTGTTCGGGACGAAATAGCCGGGGGTCCGATGCGAAAAGCCGCCTTCCTGATTTTTGGTCTTGTCGGCGCGGCGTTGCTGTCACAGTTCCCGGAATTCTTTCAGCAATATACGCAGCGGCTAGGCGGGCGGCTCGACGAAGTGCGGACGCAAGTCGAAGCACTCGAACAACGGGCGTCGGCCAGCGGCAAAACGCTGAATTCCTATCTGGAACAGTTTCTCGTCAGTCGCGACCGCGATGTGCAGCAGGAAGGGCGGGCCCTCGCGGTTCTGGTGCAACGGCGGGCGGCGATGGCCACGGCCTATTCGGCACTGTCGGACGCATCGCAATTCTGGCGCGCCCGCGCCTTCGCGGAGCATGTGGATATGGATATCGCCAAAGCGACGGCGCGAGACTATAAGCCGGCAATGCCGCTAACCGCGGAATCGGCGGTCTACAGTGGCGCCGGGTTTGGCGCCGGCGGTGTGGCTTATTCGTTGCTGTTCGGATGGCGTCGGAAACGCCGGGCGATGTCCCGACGACGTGAATAGGCGACGCGATTAGGCAGACCGGCGGCGGCCGCGGCCTCTTGCGCCCTGGCGCTCGCGCGGGCCCTGCTCGTCGAACAGGTCGGCGAGCTGGTCCATCATCGTGCCGCCCAACTGATCCACATCGACGATCGTCACGGCACGGCGGTAGTAGCGGGTCACGTCATGACCGATACCGATGGCGACCAACTCGACTTCGGAGCGCGTCTCGATGAATTCGATGACGTCGCGCAGATGCCGTTCCAGATAGTTGCCGGGATTGACCGAAAGCGTTGAATCGTCGACCGGCGCGCCGTCCGATATCACCATGAGGATGCGGCGTTGCTCGGTCCGGCCAAGCAGCCGGTCATGCGCCCAGAGCAGCGCTTCGCCGTCGATATTTTCCTTCAGCAGGCCTTCGCGCAGCATCAGGCCGAGATTCTTGCGGGCGCGCCGCCACGGGGAATCGGCGCCCTTGTAGACGATATGGCGAAGATCATTCAGCCGGCCCGGGTTGGATGGCTTGCCGTCGGCGATCCACTGTTCCCGTGCTTGGCCACCCTTCCAAGCGCGTGTCGTGAAGCCGAGGATTTCGACCTTCACGCCGCAGCGCTCCAGGGTGCGGGCGAGGATATCCGCGCTCATCGCCGCGATGGTGATCGGCCGGCCGCGCATCGAGCCGGAGTTGTCGATCAGCAGCGTCACCACGGTATCGCGGAATTCCATGTCGTGTTCGACCTTGAACGACAGCGGATGCAGCGGATTGATGACGATACGGTCGAGGCGGCTGGTGTCCAGCAGGCCTTCCTCGAGGTCGAACTCCCAAGACCGCATTTGCTTGGCCATCAGGCGGCGCTGCAGGCGGTTGGCGAGCTTGCCGATCATGCCTTGCAGGTTGACGAGCTGCTGATCGAGCAGTTGGCGCAGCCGCGCCAGTTCTTCCGGATCGCACAACAGTTCGGCGGGAACGACTTCGTCGAAACTCTCGACATACGCCTGGTAGAACGGCTCTTTTGGCAGGTTCGACAGGTCGTTCTGCGGCCGCCAAGGGGTGCCCGGTTCGCCGGGGTCCTCGCTGCCGGGGGACGGCATCATGTCGCCGTCCTGGTCCTCGGGCATCATGTCGCCCATTTCATCGTCACCGGGGACCGCGTCGGTCGCGTCCGCCATGGCATCCGACGAAGCATCGGCCGAGCCATCGCCGTCCTGCTCGCCTTCGGTCTGGGCGTCGCTGTCGTCGGAATCGTCCTCGCCGTCTTGATCGTTGGAATCCGCGGATGAATCGTCACCGAGGTCGATGTTTAGGTCGCTGATCAGGTCGCGCACGGCGTTGCCGTAGGCCGCCTGATCCTCGATACACTTCTCCAGCGTTTCAAGCGCGTGACCGATTTTTTCCTTGAGCTCCGGTTCCCAGAGTTCACACATCTTCCGCGCGGCGGGCGGCGGCGGCGCACCGGTCAGATGTTCCCGCGCCATTAGGCGAACCGCCTCCGGCATGGTGGCCTCGGTTTTGTCGGAGACTCGATGCAGACCCTGACGCCGGTAGCGTTCTTCTAGGGCGGCCGCGAGATTCTCGCTGACACCGACCATTCGCCGGGCGCCGAGCGCCTCGCAGCGCGCCAGTTCGAGTGCTTCGTAGAGCGCCGGGGCGACGTCGCCGCCAGGCATGTGCCGCGCGTGGACCTGGGCATCATGATGCCGAAGCTTGAGCGATTGAGAGTCCGATTCGCCGCGCACCTGCGCCACGTCCTCGAGCGGCAGGTCGCGTCCTGGGATAGGCACGCGGACGCGCACGCCGCTCAAACCAGGCGGCTCGTTGGAAAAGCTTACTTCCACGTCGTCGCGCTTAGCGATCGCGCGTGCGGTAGCCGTGGTTGCTTGCTTGAACCTTTCCAGCGGCGATTCGTTATCGCTCATCGCGGGGTCCCCGGACGCTTAGGATGACGCTTAAGATATCGTCGCGGCGATACCCGTTTCCGGAAGTTCGGTGCCGAAACAGCGCTGATAGTACTCGGCGACGATGGCCCGTTCCGTCTCGTCGCACTTGTTCAGGAAGGTCATCCTGAAGGCCAGTCCGACATCGTTGAAGATTTGTGAATTTTCGGCCCAGGTGATGACCGTCCGCGGCGACATGACCGTGGAGATATCGCCGTTGATGAAGCCGGACCGGGACAGATCGGCACAGGCGACCATGGCGCTGATGACCTCGCGGCCTTCTTCGTTGTCGTAGGTCGGCGTCTTCGACAGGATGATGTTCACTTCCTCATCATGCGGAAGATAATTCAGCGTGGTCACGATGTTCCAGCGGTCCATCTGACCCTGGTTGATCTGCTGGGTGCCGTGATACAGGCCCGTCGTATCGCCGAGACCGACCGTATTCGCGGTCGAGAAGAGGCGGAAATAGTTGTGCGGACGCACCACCCGGCTTTGATCGAGCAGCGTCAGCTTTCCGTCGACCTCAAGAATGCGCTGGATGACGAACATCACGTCCGGCCGTCCGGCGTCGTATTCGTCGAAGCAAAGCGCACAAGGATTTTGCAGCGCCCAAGGCAGAATGCCTTCGCGAAACTCGGTGATCTGCTGGCCGTCGCGGATGACGATCGCATCTTTGCCGATCAGATCGATACGGCTGATGTGACTGTCCAGGTTCACGCGGATACACGGCCAGTTCAGGCGGGCGGCGACCTGTTCCACATGCGTGGATTTACCGGTGCCGTGGTAGCCCTGGATCATGACGCGCCGGTTATGCGCAAAGCCGGCAAGGATCGCCAGCGTCGTGTCATGATCGAATACATAGGCATTGTCGATATCCGGTACGTATTCCGAGGCTTTCGAGAACCCGGGTACCTTCATGTCGACGTCGATGCCGAATGTCTGTTGGACCGAAACTTCTATATCGGGCGCGTCAAGCTCGTGGGCCCTGCTGCGCTCGTGTGTGTCTGCTGTCGCCATGCCTCAATTTCCAGTCGAATTATCGGGACGGTCGGCCAGAGCGGGCACGACCGGGATGCTTACGTCACGCGGTCAGAAAACGCTTTAACGTCGTATAGGCTTCGTTGATGTCCTTTAGCCGGTCTTCCGCGGACCTGTCGCCGCCATTGGCATCTGGATGAAGTTGCTTGACCAGTTCCTTATATCGCGTCTTCAGCTGGGTCAAGTTTACGGGCGGTACGAGGTCGAGCTTCCGCAATGCGCGCTGTTCGGGGGTATTCGCGGATTTGGGCCTTTTTTGACGGTTGGACTGACCGCGCAGCTCGTCGCCGATCCCAAATCCATCGTCGATCCGGCCGGATTCGAAGGCATGCAGCGCTGCGGCATCACCGCCGCCAAGCGGCCAGGTCGGGCGGCGCCAAACCGTGTCCTCGCGGATCGCGGCCTCGATCTCCCGTTCGTTCATGTTGGCGCAGAAATTCCACTGCCGATTATAGTCGCGGACATGATCCAGGCAGAACCAGTAGAAATCGCCGAGACGGTCCCTGGACCGTGGCGCGCGATGCTCGCCGTCCGCATGGCAACCGGGCGCATCGCAACGTCGTGTCGCTTGCCGCTGTTCGCTCAAAGGGATGGTCTCAATCCGGCGCATCGGACAACTATGAAGATTGGAAATCCGAGTGACAAGCTATCCTGTTGTCGATAGGAATTACCCCACGGCGCAGTCCGTGTCGGTGGGAATTAGAAGGGTGGACGTATGACGGTCGCGAGCAGAATTCGGGAGAAATTAACCGAAAAACTGGCGCCGACACGATTGGATGTCGCCGACGACTCCCACAAACATGCCGGTCACGTGGGCGCGCGGCCGGAAGGGGAAACCCATTTTTCGGTTGAGATCGTTTCCGCCGCCTTCGAAGGGGTATCGCGGGTCCAGCGTCAACGCATGGTCTACGAGATATTGCAGGACGAACTTGCCGGCCCGGTGCATGCCTTGGCGTTGCGAACGCTGAGTCCGTCGGACGAGGCCGCCTAGCCTGACCTGCGCTGCGATTGCGGCGGCTTGTAGTAATCCGGAAAGGCCACCTTCACCACATCGCTGTCCTCGCTATAGGCGTGACAGGAATTGAGGTGCCGCGGCGGGTTTTCCGTCGGTGTCGGACGGCCCAAACCGGCGGCACGCGCCTCGTTCATCTTAGCGCTATAGATCGTCTGATATGCGGTGGTCGCCATCGGGCGCAGCAATTCGCGCAAATGCGTGCAGCCATGGGTTCCGCCGACCCGTTGGCTGACTTCGTTCATCCAGCCCTTGCCGATCCGAATTCCCTTCAGCGCCTGGAAATTTGGCGTCACTTCGGCGCAGATGGGGTACGGGTTTGCCGCCATGGCCGCTTCGCAGCCGTGGATCAGCAGATCGTCGTCGACCGTCATGCGAATCCACATGTCGTGAACGGCCTGTCCGGCGGGCAGCGTCGGCGAATGCTCGGTTTGGAAGTCGTAGGCCTTGGTATCGACCAAATGCCCCTCGATGTCCCAAAGGCCATCCGTGCGCCGGAATCCTTGGCACTGTACGGCGCGCGTATGGCTCGGTTCGCGGGGCATAGGAGGTGACAAGGGCATAAGGCCTCATTTCTGTAGGCATTGGATGGATGGTGGAAGTGTCGTTTGCTGCAGTGCAATAAATAGCGGAATCGACGCGGGCGTCAAGCGGCCGGGTCTTGCGGGTTTTGCGTGCTGGGCGGACGGAGCCGCACGAGCGAAATCTGATTGCGCTGTCGGCGCAGGATTTCGAATCGGAAGTCGTGAAACATGAAAACCTGGCCCGGTTCCGGGATCATGCGCGCCTCGTGGAGGACCAAGCCTGCGATCGTCGTCGCCTCGTCGTCCGGCAAATACCAGTCGAATTCCCGATTGAGATCGCGAATCGTCACCGATCCATTGACGATATAACTGCCATCTGCCTGCGGCCGCACGCCCGCGACCGCGATGTCGTGTTCGTCATCGATATTCCCGACGATTTCCTCGAGGATATCCTCCAGGGTGACGACGCCCATGAGCGACCCGTATTCGTCGACCACCACCGCAAAATGTTCGCGGCGTTCCCGGAAGGCAAGAAGCTGATCCAGCAGGCTCGTCGTTTCGGGAACGAACCAGGGATCCGCGGCGAGTGTCCGAATGTCGGCGTCGGCGATACCTCTGTCCGGATCGCGGATTTCCCGGAGCAATGCCTTGGCGTGAATGATCCCGACGATGTTGTCGGGTTCGCCATCGTATAGCGGGAAGCGCGTGAATCGGCTGCGCAGAACGTGATCCAAAATGTCGTCGCTTGAGTCGGTGCAATCGAGCATTTCCACATTCCGGCGATGGGTCATGACCTCTTCGACCTCGACGTCATCAAGATCGAGGATACTGTGCAGCATCTGCCGTTCGTGGCGGCTGCCGGGCTCGGTGCTCTCGTGCAGCGCGATTGCACCGCGCAACTCCTCCTCGCGCTGCATATGGATTGCCTCGCCGTGAGGGCTGGCGCCGAAGATCGATAACGTAACTTCTACGATCTTGTTTATCGTCCCGGTAACCGGCGCAAGCACAGCGACAATCGGCTCCATCACCGGTGCGACCTTAAGCGCCATCTTATCGGCATGGCCGAGTGCGTAGCTCTTCGGCATCACCTCGGCAAAGATCAGGACAAGCAGGGTCATGCCGAGAGTCGCGTAGACCACGCCGGCTTCACCGAAGACATTGAGCAGCAGGCTCGTCGCCAGCGCCGACGCGAAAATGTTGACCAGATTGTTGCCGAGAAGGATGGCGCCGATGAAGCGTTGTTTCTTTTCATGCATCGCGATGACGATCTTCGCGCGGCGGTTGCCTTGGCGCGCGAGTTCGAACATGCGCGGTTCCGACGACGCGGTCATCGCCGTTTCGGATCCGGAGAAGAAAGCCGATAAGACGAGCAGTATGAGGATCGAGCCGCCGGTAAGCAGCCACTCGGTGGTCATGAGGTCATTGCTCCTTCGAGCAGGGTCATCAAATCACCCCGCGAAATATCCTGACTAAGGAAGGACTTGCCGATGCCGCGGGCCAATATGAATGTCATCTTGCCGTCGGCGACCTTCTTGTCCTTCGCCATATGCGCAAGCAGATTGTCGTTGCTCCAGGCGTTGCCGAGCGCCTGTCCTGGCGTCGTCGGCAGGCCGATCGCGGCCAGATGGCGGCGCACCTCGTCGGTGTCCTTGGCCGGACAAAGACCGAGTTGGGTCGACAATTCGAACGCCAGCACCATGCCGATGGCGACCCCTTCGCCATGAAGCAGGGCGTCCGAATATCCGGTTTCCGCTTCCAGCGCATGGCCAAAGGTGTGGCCCAGGTTCAGCAGCGCGCGCAGACCTGCTTCGCGTTCGTCCTGTGCCACGACGTCCGCTTTCGCGTGGCAGCTTTCGACAATGGCGTGCCGCCGAGCGTCCGGGTCGCCGTCGCGGACTGCGGCGCCGTTGCCCTCCAGCCACGCAAAGAAAGCCGGATTGTTGATGAGGCCGTATTTCACGATCTCGGCGTAGCCCGCCAAGAGCTCGCGGCGCGGCAGTGTGTCGAGCACGCCGGTGTCGGCGAGAACGAGGCGTGGCTGGTGGAATGCGCCGACCAGGTTCTTGCCCTGTCGCGTGTTGATGCCCGTCTTGCCGCCGACCGAGCTGTCGACCTGGGCCAGCAGCGAGGTTGGTACTTGGACGAAATCCAATCCCCGTAGGGTCACGGCCGCGGCGAACCCCGTAATGTCGCCGATTACGCCACCGCCGAGCGCAACCAAGGTTGTGCTGCGCTCGATGCCTTTTTCGAGAATTTGGTCGATCAGGCCTTCCAGCGGCTCGAATTTTTTCGTTTGCTCGCCGGCCGGAAGGACGATGCTTTCGTGGCTTATCGACGCGGCGGTCAACGCGGTTTGCAGCGTTTCCAGATGCAGCGGCGCTACATTGTCATCGGTGACCACGGTGACGCGGGGTTGGCGCAGCACCGGCGCCATCAACTCTCCGGCGCGCGCGATCACGTCCTGCCCCACGATGATGTCGTAACTCCTATCGCCCAGGGCGACCGTAACCGTTTCGTGCGCGCTCATTATTCGCTTTCCGTTTTCAAGAAACCCTCGATAGCGTCCATCACGCGGTCCACCGTCTTGCACAGGGGCCCCACGTCGCTATCCACGGTGATGTCCGCTTCCGCATAAGTCGGATAGCGGTCTTGTATCAGGCGTTCAAGGGTTTCGCGAGGGTTCTTGGTTTCGAGCAGTGGGCGGTGGTCGCGCCGCCTTACGCGCTGCCAGAGCGTTTCGACATCGGCCTTGAGCCAGATCGAAATTCCCTTGTCGCGCACGGCCTGGCGAATGTCGGCATCCATGAACGCGCCGCCGCCGGTCGCCAGCACCGTCGGGTTGCAGTCGAGCAGCCGTTTGATGACGCGGCGCTCACCGTCGCGGAAAGCCGCTTCGCCATGTAGTGCAAATATGTCGCTGATTGAGCATCCGGCCGCGGTTTCGATCTCGTCGTCGGCGTCCAGGAACGGGCAGTCGAGCCGTTCCGCCAAGCGCCGGCCGATGGCCGTCTTGCCTGCTCCCATCATGCCGACCAAGACCAGCGGCTTGGTCGGCAGCCTGGTTAGCGGGGTGCGATATGTGTTGGTTTCTTTGTCCGGCACGGGTTTTTGCGTCTGTCGGTCGTTGAATCCTGGAGAACAGCCCTATACACTGCCGCAGAATTGCCATAGTGGAACGGTAGCGTAAAGTCTGAACGCGTTCCGAAATCTGGTCCTGCGAAGCATTGAAACATATTTCCAGACTACCTCGTTCGCGGCGCCATCAAAATAGACCCGGATGAAACGGCTAACCCTCGTATTATTGGTGTTTTTCGTAGCGCTCGTTGGTACGGGCGTTGTGTTCTTGGCAACGTGGGACATTCCGCCTCCTTCGAAACCAGTGGAGCGGGTTCTTGATGACGGTCGTTTTCCGCGATAAAGCACGGACCGCTGCATTTCTGGTGGCGACGTTCTCGATAGTGTCGACCAGTGCCGTAGCGGCGGGGTCGCCGCGGCACGAGGCGCGTCCGATCGTTGACAATACCGCGCAGTCGCCGGCCCGCCTTGCGCAGCAGGGGCCGGTTCGCCTTATGCCGCGGCGGGATTTGACGAAGCCACCGGCCGAACGTGAACCCGACGCGCCCGATCAAAATACCCCGCCGCCGGACATCCAGGTGCAGGATTTGGGCGAAGTCGATTCCGAAGCCGTTGGCGTGCTGGACAACGAATCCGGCGGCTTTGGCTCTGAGATGTGGGAAGACACGCCCCGCGATCTGATCGAAAGATTGTTGAAAAGCATCCCGGCGACGATGACATCGCCGGTGTTGCGGTCGCTCGCCCGGCGGTTGCTGTTGTCCGCATCGGTTGTGCCGGAGGCTCCCGAAGACGCTAAGGCCGCCGGCCGCAAACCGACGATTTTGTCCCAGCGGATCGCCCGATTGCAGGCAATGGGACTGGTTGGTGACGCCAACCAGCTAATCGCCGTGTCGCCCACCCGCCAGCGTGATCCCGATATCGTTCGGCTGAGTGTCGAGAACATGCTGTTGGCGCATGACGTCGGCGGCGCCTGCAACGAGGTGCGCCGGGACCCGAATCGTCTGGTCCAGCCGTATTGGCAAAAACTTTCGGTCTTTTGCCAGGTGCTGGGCGGTAATGCCGAGGCGGGGCGGTTCGGCGCCAGCATTCTGGCGGAGAATCCGGATTTTGACGATAACGCCTTTCTTGCGCTGGTAGACCGGCTGGGCGGCGCGGATCATATTCAAATCAAGACACTACCGAAACCGACGGCGCTGCATCTGGCGATGTTGCGCAGCGCGAATATCGGCGTCCCCACTGATGCGGTATCGAGTGCGCCGCCGCCGGTGTTGCGGGCAATCGGGACCAGTCCGCACACGGCGCTGGACCTCAAATTGGAGGCCGCAGAACGCGCCGCGCTGGTCGGTGCGATCACGCCGGAGCGGTTGGGCGAAGTTTATTCGAGTGTCGAGTTCGACGACGATGAACTCGCCAGCGCCCTGACGATCGCCGAAAAGAAGCGGACGCCGCGCGGACGGGCGTTGCTGTATCGCGCTGCGGGCAAACAGGCAGTGCCGACAGCGAAGGCGGCGGTCATTCAAAAGGCATTTGAACTGGCACGATCGGATGGCCAGGTACCTTTGGTCGTACGGCTTTACCGTAAAGTCTTGACCGGCGTGCCGGTGTCCGCCGAATTGGCCTGGTTCGCCGGCGACGCCGCACGCGGCCTGCTGGCTCTTGGCGATACGGAATCGGCCGAGCCATGGCTTTCGTTGCTGCGGGCGCGGGCGAATCGCGATCCCGAAGCCCGGGCCGCACAGGACGGTATGTGGGCCTTAGCCCTGATCGCCGGCGAGGAGCGCTATCGCATTGACGACGCCAAGGCGTTGGCGGCTTGGCTGGCAGTGCAACGGGCGCTCGATCCGGAGACCGCCGAGCATCGGGCGGGCCTCGCGCTGACGCTCTTGAAAGCCTTGGGTGCGGTGGTGCCGGAACGCTATTGGCAGGACCTGGTGCAGCCACCGCAACGCCACAAGGCTTCGATGCCGCAGTCGGCCTATCCGCAGGCGCTTGAGCAGGCGGCCAAGGGCAGTCGCGTTGCTGAAACGATCTTGCTGCTTGTCCTAATGGCTGGATCGGCGATGCCGGCGGAGAATGAAGCGGGTCTCCTGGAGGGCGCGATTTCGGCGTTGCGGACGATCGGCCTGGAAGCGGAAGCACGATCGCTGGCGCTTGAAGCGGCGCTTGCCCACGGACTTTGACTGTCACCCCGGAAGGAGTAGCTGGCGATTTCCCGATATCTCGACAGTTTTCTTGAAATGCTGGCGGCCGAACGGGGCGCAGCGGTCAATACGCTTGCCGCGTATCGCCGTGATTTGGACGATTTCCTGCGGTTCATAGCGGGCTCTGGCAATGGTGATCTTGATCGTGCCGCGCTGGCGGTCACCACGGAAACAGTTCGTGATTATATGAGCCATCTTTCCGACAGTGGGCTGGCGGCATCGACCGCTTCGCGGCGGCTTTCCGCGTTGCGGCAGTTCTTCGGCTTTCTTTTCATCGAAGCGATACGCACCGATGATCCGACGGCGGTGATCGACAGCCCGCGCCGTGCCCGCCCTCTGCCGAAAGTCCTTTCGGAAGACGAGGTGGACCGGTTGCTGGCGGCGGCACGGGCGATTGCGGGCGCAGACGGGCTGCGGCTTACGGCGATGCTTGAACTGCTGTATGCGACGGGGTTACGCGTCTCCGAACTGGTAACGTTGCCGCTGTCGGCGGCGCTCCGCGATCCGTCGGTCCTGATCGTACGGGGCAAGGGCGGGCGCGAGCGCATGGTGCCGCTGACGGATGTGGCCCGGTCCGCGATGCGGGATTATTGCGAAGTTCGCGGAACCTTCCTGAAACGCCGGAAGGACTCGCCTTGGCTGTTTGCGTCTACCGCCAAGGAAGGGCATCTGACGCGTCAGCGTTTTGGCCAGATGCTCAAGGCCTTGGCCGTCGAAAGCGGGATCGAGGCGCGCAAGGTCAGCCCACATGTGCTGCGCCACGCCTTCGCCAGTCATCTCCTGGCGAATGGCGCCGACCTGCGGTCGGTTCAGCAGATGCTGGGTCATGCGGACATCTCGACGACGCAAATTTATACCCATGTTTTGGATGAGCGCCTGCGGTCGCTGGTACGCGACAAGCATCCCCTGTCACAACCGGTTCCGTTTACCGGTGTGCGGTGAGCGGCAGGCAGCGATTTCAATTTGCCGTTGGGTGTGTTAGGTACTCGCGCCAGTTTGCGGGGATAGACCGGGCTCGATGAATACATTTTTGGATTTCGAAAAACCCATTGCCGAACTCGAAGGAAAAATCGAGGAATTGCGGCATTTGGCGGGGGAAGGCGACCTCAACATTGCAGATGAGGTTGCCAAGCTGCAGGACAAGACGGAGCGCTTGCTGCGGCAGACCTATCAAAAGCTGGAACCGTGGCAGAAGGTGCAGGTCGCCCGGCATCCGGATCGGCCCCATTGCGGCGACTATCTGGCGCGGCTGATCGAAGATTTCACGCCTATCGCGGGCGATCGCTTCTATGCGGAAGACAAGGCGATAATCGGCGGCCTCGGGCGGTTTCGCGGCTATTCATGCGTCGTAATCGGCCAGGAAAAAGGTGGCGATACGACGGCCCGCGTGACCCACAATTTCGGCATGGCGCGCCCCGAAGGCTACCGCAAAGCGCGCCGCTTGATGGACTTGGCCAATCGTTTCAGTCTGCCGGTTTTATCGCTGGTCGATACGTCCGGCGCCTATCCGGGCGTTGGAGCGGAAGAACGCGGCCAGGCCGAGGCGATTGCGCAATGCATCAATACTTGCCTGTCGATCCGGGTGCCGCTGATCAGCGCCATCATCGGTGAGGGCGGATCGGGCGGCGCCATCGCAATTGCGGCGGGCGATCATGTCATCATGCTGGAGCACAGCATCTATTCGGTCATTTCCCCGGAAGGCTGCGCATCGATCCTGTGGCGCAGCGCCGAAAAGAACCAGACCGCCGCGGAAGCACTGCGATTGACGGCGCAGGATCTGCTTCAGCTTGGCGTGGTGGACGAAGTGGTCGAAGAGCCGCTCGGCGGCGCCCATCGCGACCGGGAAGCGGCGATCGACGCCTTGGGGGACGCTCTCGAGACTCAGCTGAAAGAGCTACTGGCCGTGGATGGCGGGACGCTTCATAATCGACGGCGAGAGAAGTTCTTAAATATGGGTGGTCAGGAACTGTCGTGATGCGAATCGCCGTCATTTTGTTGTTGTCGCTGGTGTGTGCCGGATGCGGCAACACGTGGGAAAAATTTATGACGCCCGATTTCGGACCGCCGCGGGACGATGTGGCGGTCAGCTCCGACCGGGTGCGCGGTAACTCCCAGGTTTTCCAGAAACAGGCAGCGGTCGGCGCGCCGCCGGCCGGATGCTATCGCGGCAAGCTGACCAACGAAGGCGAAACCTGTCAGGCGCTGCGGACCGAAGGCGGGGCATTGCTGACCCTGGGCGGTGCCTTGCGCGGCTTCGGCAGCGGCGATTCGGTGTGTGTCTGTGGCTTCCGGTCGGAAAACCAGTTCTGCAAGCAAGGCATCACGATGATCGTCCGCGATATTTCGAACACCTGCACTGATATCCAATAGCTTAGCAAATACAATACATTAGTTGCTATTTGGCTTCCGGCGGAACCGGAAGTCGCAGTGGCTCGCGCCTTCCATGACGGTTTGCGTACGGGTGAGTTCTAGGTCCGGGTCGAAGCCGTCGATCATCGCGAAATCGCGGCTGCAGTGGACCAGAAAACCGAGTTCCGGCATGCCGAGGTCCTTGTAGAATTCGGCATATTTGCAGCCTGTGACGTTGAAATTGAATTGATCGTCGTCGCCGTCCTGGACGTCGATCTCAAGGCTGCCGCCGCCCGCCCAGACTTCTTCCGCAACTTTCTTCAGGCCGTCCAGGTCCTTGCCGTAGGCCTCTGCCCAGGATGCACCGTCCGTCACCGCAAGGGTTCGGATGGTTTCGGCGACAAGTGTGCGGGTCGCGGCGTCGCCGAATTTTTCCCGGCAGGCTTCGATGAAGGGAATGAGGACGCGGCTTTCGATCCTGCGCCGTTGCAGGTGACTGATCGGAACTTCGGTTTCATCGGTCATGAGGAATCCTCACGCGATGCATCGGCCGGCAGGCAACAGGGCGGTTGAGGGCCGTCGTCCTACAGCTTGCCGTGGCAATGCTTGTATTTTTTGCCCGATCCGCAGGGGCAGGTCGCATTGCGCTGAATCTTGCCCCAGGTCGACGGATCGTCGGGATCGATATCCTCGGCGGCCGCCCGGCTTCGCACCGGCGCGGTCCGCACCAGCAGTTCGCCGTTCTCATCCTCGGCGATGCCGGGGTCCAGCGGATCTGCGGGATCGAGCCGCGTCTCATGCATTTCCTGCTGCTGGTTCAACAGCAATTCATCCGGCACCGACTCCATCTGGAATTCCACATGAGCCAATGTTGAGGTCACGGTCTCGCGGACGCGGATCAACATCTCTTCGAACAGATCGAATGCTTCCCGCTTGTATTCGTTCAACGGATCACGCTGTCCGTAGGCCCGCAATCCGATGCCTTGACGCAGGTGGTCGAGCTGCAGGAGATGTTCCTTCCAAGCCTGATCCAGAATGTGCAGCAGCAGACTCTTTTCCGCGTGGCGCATTAGATCGGCGCCGTAATTCGCGGCTTTCTCCGCCATTTTCGTGTCGCTGGCGTTGAGGATGCGCTCCTTGATCTCCTGATCGGCGATTCCTTCTTCCGCCGCCCAGTCGGACAGCGGGAGGTCGAGGTCGAACAGGCGCCGGCATTCCTCGTGCAGCGAATCCATTTCCCACTGCTCGGGCATCGCGTCTTCGGGAATGCAGCGTGTGATCAACTGCTCGATCACTTCGTGGCGCATGTCGGTCACGTCGCCGCTGACGTCGTCCGTGCGCATCAGGTCCTTGCGCTGTTCGTAGATCACCTTGCGCTGATCGTTCATGACGTCGTCGTATTGCAGCAGGTGTTTCCGAATGTCGAAGTTGCGCTGTTCGACCTTTTCCTGCGCTTTTTCCAACGCCTTGTTGATCCAGGGGTGGATGATGGCCTCGCCCTCTTGGAGGCCGAGTTTCTGCAGCATTCCGTCCATCCGGTCGGATCCGAAGATGCGCATCAGGTCGTCTTCGAGGCTGACGAAGAATTTCGACGCGCCCGGATCGCCCTGCCTGCCCGCGCGGCCGCGGAGCTGGTTGTCGATGCGGCGCGATTCATGCCGTTCGGTGCCGAGCACGAACAGGCCGCCGGATTTCAGGACCCGTTCCCTCTTGGCCGCGATATCGGCTTCGATCTCGCTGGTTTTCTTGGTTCGTGCGCTCTCGTCGTCGATGCCGTCCAGCTCGCGGTCGAGGCGCATTTCCAGGTTGCCGCCAAGCTGAATATCGGTGCCGCGGCCCGCCATGTTGGTGGCGATGGTCACCGCGCCGGGCGCACCGGCCTCGGAGATGATCTGTGCTTCCTGTTCGTGATGGCGTGCGTTCAGCACCAGGTGTTTGATCTTGCGCTTCTTCAGCAAATCCGCCAGTTCTTCGGATTTTTCGATGCTGATCGTGCCCACGAGGACCGGCTGTTCCCGGCCATGGCAATCTTCGATCTGATCGATGATGGCGTTGTATTTTTCTTTCCCGGTCCGATAGACCTCGTCGTCCATGTCGTCGCGGACCATGTCCCGGTTGGTCGGCATGTCGACCACCTCGAGCCCGTAAATCTCGCCGAATTCGGCGGCTTCGGTCATGGCCGTACCGGTCATACCCGACAGCGTGGGGTACATCCGGAAGTAATTCTGAAAGGTGATCGACGCGAGGGTCTGGTTCTCGTTCTGGATCTGAACGTTCTCCTTGGCCTCGAGCGCCTGGTGCAAACCTTCGGAATACCGCCGGCCTTCCATCATGCGGCCGGTGAACTCATCGATGATGACGACCTTGTTGTCCTTCACGATGTAGTCGGTGTCGCGCTGGAACAGGGAGTGCGCTCGCAGCGCCTGGTTGACGTGATGGACCAGCGAGATGTTCTGAATATCGTACATGCCGCCCTCGGTCAGCAGGCCCGCTTCCATCAGCAGCGTCTCGATATTTTGCGCCCCGTCTTCGGTCAGCGTGACCGTGCGCTGCTTCTCGTCCTTCTCGTAGTCGCTTTCACTCAGCTTCGGAATCAACCGGTCCACATTGCGGTATTCTTCCGCGGAGTCCTCGGTCGGGCCCGAGATGATGAGCGGCGTCCGCGCTTCGTCGATTAGGATCGAGTCCACTTCATCGACGATCGCGTAGTTGAACGGGCGCTGGACCATTTCCTCCAGCTGAAATTTCATGTTGTCGCGCAGATAGTCGAAGCCGAATTCGTTGTTGGTGCCGTAGGTCACGTCGCAGCCGTATTGGCCCTGACGTTCCTCGTCATCCAAGTCGTGCACGATGCAGCCGACGGTCAGGCCCAGGAATTCATAGATCTGCCCCATCCAGCGGGCGTCGCGCTGGGCGAGGTAGTCGTTGACGGTCACGACATGGACGCCTTTGCCTTCGAGTGCATTCAAATAGACCGGTAGCGTCGCGACCAATGTCTTACCTTCACCGGTGCGCATTTCGGCGATCTTGCCGGTATGCAGGACCATGCCGCCCAGGAGCTGCACGTCGAAATGGCGTTGGCCAAGCGTACGCTTGGACGCTTCGCGCACGGTTGCGAAGGCCTCGATCAAAATATCGTCAAGTGTCTCGCCGTTCTGCAGCCGCTCGCGGAACATATCGGTGCGGGCCCGCAGCGCGTCGTCGGACAGCGCTTCGATTTCGGCCTCAAGGTCGTTGATGGCCTCGACCTTCGCGCGCAACTGCCGGACGGTCCGGTCGTTGGCGGTTCCGAAAACCGATCTTAGGACAATTGAAGGCGCTTTCAGCAATCCGCCGATCATGGGAACCTCGGGGTGGAGGCGCGAATTGGAAGCGCCGGGGTTTCTGCGGGATACGCGTGTGACATAAGCATCCCTATCCTATCTGTCAACGATGCGCCACAAGCGCCACTGCCGCTGGGCGGCCTGAGAAACCTGGCTCTGGCGGCTATTGTTTCCCGGACACGGATGGGAGCCGTGCCGCATCTGCGTGATTAAGCCAAAATAGTTAAGTTTCCATGTCATCGGAACCGGCTACCGTTGTGGAATTTCCTTGCCTGCCGGAGGCCGCTCCTGCGACCCTGGTGTGCTTGTACTGATTGCCTACATATGCATTATGCCCGCTTGTTTCGGGCGAAATTATGCCGGTGTCCAAATTCTCTGAAGGGATGGTTTCATGACACGCCTCGTTAAGGTGGCTTTCTCGGTTCTCCTGTTTGGCGCACTGGCGGCGGCGCCGGCCTTGGCGCAGAAGGCCGCGCCGAAGGGCAAGGCCAAGGCGAGCAAGCCGGTCGTGGTGGCCAAGGTTGAAGGCGAGCCGATCTATGACCGCGACGTGCTAGCGGCGTTTCGGTCATTGCCGCCAAAGGTGCAGCAGCAAGGAATTGGCAAGATATACGAGCGCGTTCTCGAACTGCTGATCGAGCGCCGGATGATGGCGATCTTCGGCCGTCGGGAAAAGTACGACAAAAAACCCGAAGTGAAACGCCGGGTCCGGCAGGCCGAAAACCAGATCATCCGAGATGTCTATCTCAGTCAGTTGATCAAGAAATACCTGACCGAAGAGCGCATCAAGGCGCATTACGATGAGTTCGTGCAGAAGAACCCGGCAAAGACCGAAGTGCGCGCACGCCACATCCTGGTCGAGAACGAGGCGAAGGCGAAAGACATCATCAAACAGGCGAAGGGCGGTCAGGATTTCGCGAAGCTGGCGGCCAAGAATTCCGTCGGACCGTCCGCTCAACGCGGCGGCGATCTCGGCTATTTCACCGCAAAGGAGATGGTCAAGCCGTTCTCCGACGTGGCCTTCAAGCTCAAGAAGGGTAAGATATCTCAGAAGCCGGTGAAGACGCAGTTCGGCTGGCATGTCATCAAGGTCGAGGATCGACGGACCCGTAAAGTGCCGCCCTACGCGAAGGTCAAAAAGCAGATGACGCGCCAGGTTGGCCAGAAGCTTGGCCAGGATTTCATCCGGCAGTTCCGCGAGCAGGCCAAGGTTGAGCGGTATTCGCTGGACGGCAAGAAAAAGCTCTCGAAAATGCCGGCGACGCCGTTGCGTCCCGTCCCAAAATAGAGTTGCGCCATGTTTGAGAAATCTCCTCTGGCGCCGGTCGGTGTTCCGGATATGCCGTCTATTCCCGGCGTACGCGTTGCCGGCATGGCCGCGGGCCTGAAGGAAAGCGGCCGGCCGGATCTGTTCATGGCGGATCTTGCGGCGGGGACCACGGTCGCCGGCGTGTTCACACAATCGGCCTGCGCGTCGGCGCCGGTCGAATGGTGCCGCAAGGTGCTGGCCGGCGGTGCCGCGCGTGGCATCGTGGTCAACTCGGGCAATGCCAACGCGTTTACCGGCAAGGCCGGCGACAAGACGGTCGCGCATACCGTCCGCACCGCGGCACAGCTGATTGGCTGCCGCCAGAAGGAAATCTTCGTGGCGTCGACCGGGGTGATCGGTGTGCCGGTGCCGCAGGACTATGTCGGCCGCATGCTCAAGAAGCTTCACAAGCGGCTCAATCCCAGCGCGTGGCCCGACGCGGCTGAGGCGATCCTAACCACGGACACGTTTGCGAAGATGGCCACCCGGACCGCGCGGATCGGCGGCACCGAAGTTACGCTCGCCGGCATTGCCAAAGGTTCCGGCATGATCGCGCCCGACATGGCGACGATGCTCTCCTTCATCTTCACCGACGCCAAAATTCCGGCGCCGGTGCTCCAGACCATGCTGCGCCGGACCGCCGATCGGTCTTTCAACTGCATCACTGTCGACAGCGACACCTCGACCAGCGATACGTTGCTGCTGGCAGCGACCGGACAGGCGGATCATCCGGCGGTCACGTCGGCGGGCGGGCGCGTCGCAGCGGAGTTCCGGGCGGCGCTGGAAGAATTGGCGGTTGATCTCGCAACGCAGGTCGTGAAGGACGGCGAAGGGGCACAGAAATTCGTCACCATCGATATCAGGGGCGCGGCGTCGGACCGGGCCGCGCGCAGGATCGGATTGGCGGTTGCCAATTCGCCGTTGGTGAAAACAGCGATTGCAGGCAGCGATGCAAACTGGGGCCGCGTGGTCATGGCGGTCGGCAAGGCCGGCGAAAAGGCCGACCGTGACCGTATGTCGATCTCCTTTGGAGGCATCGACATTACCCGTCGCGGTAAACAAGTCGCCGATTATGACGAGGCGGCGATCGAACGGCATCTAGCCGGTCAGGATGTCGACCTGTCTGTCGATGTGGGCGTCGGCAACGGCGCCGCCCGGGTTTGGACCTGCGATCTGACGCACGGCTATATCACGATCAACGCCGACTACCGGACATGACCGATCCCGCCCAGCGCGACGGCTGTTGGGAGGATCGCGAGTCTGGTGCGCCGCTCCCGATGCTGTTTGTCGCCGCGGGTGCTTTGGTCGATGCCGATGGTCGTGTGCTTATCGCCGAACGCCCGGAAGGGAAGGCGATGGCTGGTCTATGGGAATTTCCGGGCGGCAAGGTCCGCGACGGGGAGACCCCGGAATCGGCCTTGATCCGGGAATTCGAAGAGGAACTCGGGATCGACACGCGAGAGAGTTGTCTCGCGCCGATCGCCTTCGCGAGCCACCGCTACGACGAATTTCATCTGTTGATGCCGCTTTATGTCTGCCGGGTCTGGCAGGGTACGCCGACCCCACTGGAAGGGCAGAAACTAGCCTGGGTGCGCGCGCCACGCCTGGCCGACTATCCTATGCCGCCGGCGGACGCGCCCCTGGTTGCCATGCTGCGGGATCTGCTCTGACGCGGCGAGCGCGCGCTACGTGTAATACGGCATGCCGGGTGATCTCGGGTGGCGCAATTCCCGATAGACCGTCGACAAGGCGGAGACGCCGATTGCGATGACGATGTAATTCGCGAGGTTGAGCGCCAGGGACGCGATCAGCCGGAAGGTCAGCGTGTCGCCCATTCCCAGCGATTGGGTGGCGGTCTTGACCGCCATGTCCACGACGAAGAAGAACAAGATACCCGGGGCGCTTGCCAGCAGAACGACGGCGAATATCCGCCAGGTGTTGCCGCGGGCCAGAACCCACGTCTCCATCAGGGTCAAATTGTCATCGACGGCGGCCGCCGGCAGCCATAACGCTAAGCGGCTGTTCATCAGAAAAACAAAGACGACGATGATCAACGTCCCGACCGCGCCAAGGAGCGTCGGGATGGCTTTGCCTGCCGCGCCGGTGCCGACGGTCGACACGAGGCCGATGCCGCCGCCCACGATCGTGACGAGGACCCCGACCGAAACGGCGACGGCTATCAGAATAATCGCGATGACCAATGACCGCGTCATGAACTGGGTCTTCCGTTTGTCCCAGCGAAGCGCGGTCCAGATTGTTGTCTGTTCCTCCGGCTTCAGGCATCGCCGATGCCAGGCGACCGCGAACATGACATAGAAAATGAACGATATGCCGATCAGCATGGCCGTCGAAATCGTGGCGGCGGTTTGCAGTTCGGTGGTCGGTGTCTCCGGCTTCGGCAGCAGCGCGGTGACCGCTGAATTGATGACGGACAATGCTAGGACCGGTGCCGCAATCATTCGGAACAGGTCCGGCCGATTGGTCCAGAGAAAGCCAAGCACCTCCAGGATCGAATCCCGAATGGCAAGTTTCTTCATTCGAGTCAGGTCTCCTTCGCCGTCGTTGGTTTCGGTGTCGCTTTATCGCCCGCAGGAACTTCCTCGGTTTCCAGGGCCGTTGCAAGCCGGCTTTGCGCACTGCCGGGCCGCAACGGCGCCTGCTGCGACGGATGCGGCGCCCATCCATGCATGAAGATAATATTGAATGTGGCGTCAATACGGCCGTCCGGTTGGGCATGGCGTGATTGATACAATTCCGCCGCCCGAAGAAGGATGGTACGGCGGGTGAACCCGCGTTGCCGCTCGTGGATCGCATTGCTTTCGCCCATGCCGCGCAGGTCGGCGAATAACTTGAACGCGTTTTCATAGGTGACGGTGACGGTATCCCGGTCGGCGACCGGTAGGGAAAACCCGGCGCGCTGCAGCAAACCGGCGGCATCGCGCAGATCGGCGAAGGGGGAAACGCGGGGACTGACGCCGCCGACGATCTCGCTTTCGGCTTCCATCAGGCAATTCCGAAGTTCCACCAACGTGCCGCCACCGAATAGGGCCGCAAGAAACAGACCGTCCGGTTTCAGCGTCTGGCGAATCTGGAGCAGGCTGCCCGGCAGGTCGTTGACCCAATGGAGCGAGAGACTGCTGAGCGCGAGGTCGAAGGCCGCCGGCGCGAACGGCAGCGCTTCTTCGTCCGCCGCCACGGCGTGCTTGCCCGCGCGCTGCGCCATCTCCGGCGATAGGTCGCATTGTACCAAGGTGTCGATACCGCCGTGTTGGCCAAGCATACGGCCCATTTCGCCGGTGTGGCACCCGAGATCTAGCGCGAGCGGGAAGGTCCGGCTGATATCCTGCAGCCGGTCGATCAAACGCTCCGCAACATCGCATAACAGGAAATCATGCGCGGCCAGGCCGGCGGCGGCACGGGCGCGATGTCGCCGGACGGCATGGCGGTCGAAAACACGCATCGGCTCATCCATGGGCGGAATATGGGGGCGCTCGGCAACGCGTGCAATTGAAAGCTGGTTGTCCGGCGGCGGCCGGAGCCATAGAGTTTTATCGGGGTTCACTATCCGGCAGAGGGTCCGAACCGGAATTATGTCGCTCAATGTCATCTCTCATGTGGCCATGGTGCGTGGCGCCCGGGCCGCGTTGAACTTCGTGCTGCCGCCGCGATGCTTGTCCTGCCGTGGCCGTGTCGAGGATCAAGGCACGCTCTGCGCCGAGTGCTGGAAAGGCCTCACGCTGCTTGATGAGCCATGCTGTTATCGTTGCGGATATCCCTTTCCGTACCGGATGCCGGAGGACAGCTTGTGTCCGTCCTGCATCCGCCGGCTGCCGACCTTCGACCGCGCGCGGGCCGTATTCCGCTACGACGACGCGAGCCGGGCCTTGATCCTGGCCTTCAAGCATTCTGATGAAATTCACGGCGCGGCGGTGTATGGCCAATGGCTTGCGCGGGCAGGGGCGGTATTGCTGGACGAGGCGGACCTGATCGCGCCGGTGCCGTTGCACCCCCGGCGGTTGTTGCGGCGGCGCTATAATCAGGCCGGCTTGTTGGCGCAGGCGGCGGGGCGACGCGCGGGAAAACCGGTTGCGGTCGATCTGTTGAGCCGGCGGCGGCATACGGCATCGCAGGCGCAGAAGTCGCCGTCGGCCCGGCGGCGCAATGTCCAGGGCGCGTTTGCGGTCCGGAGACGGTGGAAAGACCGAATTCAGGGGAAACGGGTCATTTTGGTCGATGACGTATTGACCACGGGGGCAACGGTCGAGGAATGCGCGCGGGTGCTGCGCCGGGCCGGCGCGGGGGCGGTCGATGTCCTGACCCTGGCCCGCGTGATCCGGGCGGATTAGGCGGAATTCGCGCGGTACCGCAGAAAAGGGATTGCTCTTCGCTCGCCACGCCGTATGTATTTGGACATCTGGCGCAAAATTCAGAACGGATCATGGCAAAGGTTGAAATCTATACGAGCCCTTTCTGCGGCTTCTGCTTCCGGGCGAAGAGGTTGCTGACCTCCAAGGGTGTGGAGTTTACCGAATATGACGTCTTCATGGACGGTAAGCTCAAGAAAACGATGGTCGGCCGGGCAGGCGGCCTAACGTCGGTCCCGCAGGTCTTCATCGACGACCGGCATATCGGTGGCAGTGACGAACTCCACGCGCTCGATGCCAATGGCGGGCTCGACCCTCTGTTGGAGAGCTAACGTGGCCGATGCGCTGAAAGTCGCCTGTGTCCAACTGACGGCGACGTCGGATGTGGCAACGAATATTGCCCTGTCGACCGACGCGATCCGCGCGGCACAGGCCGCCGGCGCGGCGTTGGTAACGCTGCCCGAGGTGGTCAATCTGGTGCAGCAACGCGGCAACCTCGCGTTTGAAGCGGCGTCTACCGAGGACAACGATCCCGCACTGGCGGAGTATCGCGCCTTGGCCGCCGAACTCGGCGTGTGGTTGCTCGTCGGCTCGTTGGCGATCAGGCTTGAGGACGATGGCCGGCTCGCCAACCGATCTTATCTGCTCAATGGATCGGGCGACATCGTTGCCTGGTACGACAAGATCCATATGTTCGACGTCAATTTGGCGAATGGTCGGACCTTCAAGGAGTCGGAAACCTACCGGCCCGGCGACCGCGCGGTCGTCGCCGACACGCCGTGGGGTCCGCTCGGCATGACCGTTTGTTACGACGTTCGGTTTCCCTATCTCTACCGCCGCTTGGCGCATGCGGGTGCCCGCATGCTGGCGGTGCCGTCCGCCTTCAACCGGCGCACTGGCGATGCCCACTGGCATGTCCTGATGCGGTCGCGCGCGATCGAGACCGGCTGTTACATCATCGCCCCGGCGCAATGCGGTGACCATGACGACGGCCGCAAGACCTATGGGCATTCCTTGATCGTCGCACCCTGGGGCGAGGTGCTGGCGGATGGCGGCACCGAACCGGGTATCGTCACGGCGGAGCTTGATTTCGACGCGGTCGACAAGGCGCGGTCGATGATCCCGTCGCTGGAACATGACCGCGACGTCACCATCGACGCACCTAATTCCTGAACGCGGTAATCAGTTGGCTTGGACGTTCCGGGCCGCGATGTGCTGAATCACGGCCGGCTTGGGCGCCTCGATTTCGACCTGTTCGAACTCCAGCACCTCGAGTTTATCGCCAACCGCGTCGAGCAATTCATCGGATTTCAACAGGTAGTGCGGATTGCTCGGCTTGCCGAAGGCTTCGTTCCCGACCGCGAAGGTCTCGTAAATAAGCAGTCCGCCGGGGCCGACCAGCTCGATGATCGCAGGCAGGATCGGCCGCCACAGGTAGTTGGTCACGATGACGCCCGAATAGGCATGCCCCGCGAAAGGCCAGAAGCCTTCCGTTTCGAGGTCCGTCTCGATGATCGCGACGTCGCTGCGCCCGCCGAGATCGTCAAGGTTCGACGTGTCGATATCGACGAATGTCACCGGATGCCCGTTTTCCAGCAACAGCCTGCCGTGGCGGCCGGCGCCGCAAGCGATATCGATGACCTCTCCACCGTCTGGGATTTGCCCTGAAAAGCGCAGAACCCAAGGGGAGGGCGCAGTCGGGCCATGGGTCGATTCGGGGCGGTCGGTCATGCTTTGATACCTGGATATCTTGCGTAAAGGGGAATACGACATAATTTATAGATTGAAGTGGATTTGGAAAACGAGGCGATGTCTGGATATATGGCCCTATGATTTCGTTCAACCTTCGTTGCGATAAAGACCATGTATTCGAAGCATGGTTCAAGGACGGCAAGACCTACGACCGCCAAGCCAAGCAGGGTAAGGTCGCGTGCCCCGTATGCGGCGGTGTGAAGGTCGTGAAAGCTCCGATGGCGCCCAACATCGCGAAGGGTGCGTCGCGCGGGGCCGCAGGCAAGGCGCATGTCCAGGCCGCGAAGTTGCGTAAGAACCTGGAAAAGCTGCGCAATGAAGTCACTGAGAATTGCGATTATGTCGGTGACAAGTTCGCCGACGAAGCGCGCAAGATTCATTACAAAGAATCCGACGAGCGCAATATCTACGGCGAGGCATCCGATGAAGATGCCCAATCGCTGGAAGAAGAAGGCATCGAGTTCGCGCGCGTTCCCTGGTTGCCGCGAACCAACAGTTAACGCCGCGGAGATCTCCGTACCGGCGATTTCTTGCACATACCCGTAACGTTGCGGGTGTACCATTCCTGACGTACTGGCACGGGTCCGCTATCCTGTGGACCTTGTTCCCGATTGAAATTCCGAAGGGCCGGCGGCGCGCCGGCATTGCAGCGAGGGCCACGTCATGGCGGAAAAGAAAAAAAATGTCCTTCTCATCGTGGTCGATCAATGGCGGGGTGATACCCTGTCCTATATCGGCCATCCGTCAGTCCAGACGCCGCATCTCGACGCGCTGTGCCGGGACAGCGTCGTGTTCCGCAATCACTACACGCAATGCGCGCCCTGCGGCCCGGCGCGCGCTTCGCTCCTTACCAGCCTGTACATGATGAACCATCGCGTGGTGCAGAACGGCATTCCGATGGATACCCGTCACGCCACATTGCCGATGGAGATGCGGAAGTCCGGCTATGATTCGGCCCTGGTCGGCTATACTACGACCTCACCCGATCCGCGGCAGACGCCGGCGGATGACCCGCGCTACAAGTTCCGCGGGGCCTTGATGCCGGGATGGACGCCGATTGCGCCGATGGACCCGGCGCGCCGGCCTTATTTCAGCTGGTTGCGCCAGCACGGGATGGAGTTGCCGGAGTCGCCCGAAGATATCTGGTTGCCCGCCGATGGCCACGATGCGCCGGGCGGTGCCACGCGGGCGCCGTCCCGCATTCCCGCCGAGTTGTCGGATACCAGCTGGACTACCAAACATGGCCTCGCCTATCTGCGCGGGGTTGAGCAGCAGAACTGGTTTATGCATTTGGGATACTACCGGCCACATCCACCCTTCATCGCGCCGGCGCCTTACAATGAAACTCACGATCCTGACGATGCACCGGGGCCGGTACGGGCGGCGACGCGCGAGATGGAGGCGGAACAGCATCCGCTGCTCGATCACTACATTCGGACGGAGAAGCAATCGAAATTCTTCCGCGATGGGACCGGCCTCTCCAGCGACATGAGTGAGACCGATGTGCGGGTCATGCGCGCCGCCTATTACGGCATGATAAATGAGATCGACGACCATATCGGCCGCATCGTCGCGTATCTGAAGGAAAGCGGGCAATACGACAACACGCTGATCGTATTCACGTCGGATCATGCCGAGATGCTGGGCGACCATTATCTGCTTGGCAAGATCGGTTATTTCGACCAATCCTTCCACATTCCGTTGATCGTGCATGATCCGTCGCCGGACGCAGACTCCACGCGCGGCCAAATCGTCGATGCCTTCACCGAAACCATCGACATTATGCCGACGATCCTGGATTGGGTTGGCGGTGTGGTTCCGCATACCTGCGACGGCGCGTCCTTGTTGCCGCTTTGCCAGGGGCCGCTGCCCGCGGATTGGCGCACGGAAGTGCATTACGAATTCGATTTCCGGCCTTACTTCAACAACGCGACGAAGCCGCCGCCGTTTGGCCTATCGCTCGACCAATGCGGTCTCTGTGTGATTCAGGACGAGAAATACAAATACGTCCATTTCGACGCCTTGCCGCCGCTCTTCTTTGATTTGGAGGCGGATCCGGATCAGATGCAGAACCGCGCAAACGATCCGGCCTGCGCGCCGATCATGCTCGACTATGCGCAAAGAATGCTGTCCTGGCGCATGCGAAATGCGGACCGGACGTTGACAGGGTATTCGGCGACGCCCGATGGCCTGATCAATCGTCGGCAGACCTAGGCCACGCGAGTCATAGGCCGCGTCAAACGTAAACCGGCGTGCGCCACTCGGCGTGATCGGCTGATGCGCCAGTCACCGTGTCGAGATAGCTTTTCTGTAATGCCCGCGTGATGGGGCCTACCGTGCCGTCGCCGACGGGGATCCCGTCAAGGCTGATGATCGGCGTGACTTCCGCCAGGGTGCCGCAGAGGAAGGCTTCGTCCGCTGCGTAGATTTCGGTGCGATCGACATCGCGTTCCCGCGTATCCATGTCCTGCGTTTCCCGCAGCAAATGCATTAGCGTGTCCCGCGTGATGCTTTCCAACAGGTCGTTCGAGGGCGACGGCGTGGCGGGTTGGCCGTTTCGGATCAGGAAGAGCGTCGCGCCCGGTCCTTCGGACACCTTGCCCCGGTTGTTCAGGAAGATCGCCCGGTCGAAGCCGCCGGCGCGTGCTTCCAACTCCGCCAGGCGGGCGTTCACGTAATTGGCGTTGCACTTAATCCGGACCGGCAGCGCGTTGTCCGCTGTCCGTGCCCAGGAACTGGTTCCCGCCGTCAGGCCGCTGCGCATGAACGGATGCGGCGGGCAGGGACTGCCCTCCGCGTATACGCCGACCGGTCCATTATCGGTGCGCGAGCTGTCCGGGTCGTCGAGCAGGGCCGTGATGCGCATCTGGATCGTGGTCTTGAAATCGTTGGCGCGGATCATGTCGAGGACGCAGGCTTCCAGTTGTTCGATCGTGTACTCGTCGTCCAGCCGCAACAGCTTCATCGACTGTTTGAGGCGGGCGAGATGCTCGCGCAGACGAAAAACATAGAGTTGTTCGTCATCCGCGTTCCAATATCCGCGGAGACCCTCGAAGACGCCGATGCCGTATTTCGCGGCCGGCGATGCGATATTGATTTGCGCCTCGGCGCTCGGAATGACTTTGCCGTTGACGGTCACATAGGTCGCGTCGGTCATGAGATGTTTCCTCGGCCCCTTGAGGGCGTGTTGCTGGGCGTGGCGGGGGTGTCGCGATTTGGCGTTTCTCGGGAATGTCTGACAAGATTGCCGCAACGATAGTTTAGGAAGGAATCAGGTCATGGGTAAACTGCGGCACATCGCGTTGAGCGTTCGCGATCTGGAAGAGGCGGCGAATTTCTACGAGAAGGCCTTCGGGATGGAGCGTGTGCGCCAATCCGACGTCGCGGTGATGATGTCCGACGGCGTGGTCAGCCTCGCCTTGCTGCACCTGCAATCCAACGACAATGCGCCGGATGAGCGCGGGTCGGATTTCATCGGCATCCACCACCTGGGATTCCTCGTCGATGACATGGACGAGGCGTGCGCGGCGGTCGAAAAGGCCGGCGGTGACTATCACGGTCAGGTCAAGAATGTCGGCGCAGGCCGACAGTATGAGCGGAAGTATCGCGACCCCAATGGCGTGGTCTTCGACGTCGCGTCGAAAGAACACGCGGAATCGTCATGGCGTCTGGATGTCGACGCGGCATCCGTGGTCGGGAACGGCGACTAGACCCGGTCAGGTTTAGTTTTTGTCCGGCGTCAGGATGCGGATCGGGTTGCCGTCGAGCCAGGCCGTGATGTCCTCCAGCGCGCCGCCATACCACAGATCGTAATTCTCGCGGGTGAATCCGCCGATATGCGGGGTGATGACGCTGTTCGGCAGCGTCCGCAATGGATCGCCCTGTGGCAGCGGCTCCGTGCCGAATACGTCGACGCCGGCACCGGCGATTACGCCGCTCTGCACGGCGCGCACCAGGGCTGCTTCATCGACGATTGGGCCGCGCGCCGTGTTGACCAGAAAAGCGGTCGGCTTCATGCGCGCCAGGTCTTCTTCGCCCACCAGGCCCCGGCTGCGGTCGCTCAACACCACGTGGACCGAAACGTAATCGGATCGGGCGAACAGTTCGTCCTTCTCGACGCGCTGGGCGCCGATCTCCTGCGCGCGCTCGTCGGTTAAGTTGGGGCTCCAGGCGATGATCTCCATGTCGAACATCTTGCCGATCTGCGCCACCTTCGTACCGAGCTTACCGAGCCCGATGACGCCCAGCACCTTGCCTGCGAGGCCGTCGGCGACCTCGACGCCCCAATGCCCTTCGCGGGTGCCGCGGTCTTCGGCGGGAATGCGTTTCGCAAGCGAGAGGATGAGGCCCCAGGTCAGTTCCGCCGTGGGCGTGTGGCCCAGCTCGGTATGACAGACCAGCACGTCATGGTCAGCGCAGGCGGCAAGGTCGATCGATTTGTTGCGGCCGCTGGTCGTGATCAGCAGTTTCAAATTGGGCAGGGTTTCAAGCAACGCGCGGGGAAACGGTGTGCGCTCGCGCATGATGACCAGCACGTCATAGGGCTGCAGGCGGTCCGCCAGCGCCGCCATATCGGTCAGATGGTCTTGGAAGGCATTGACCGAACACTCGGCCGGCAGCGAGTCCCAATTCGCGGATTTGAGCGCGATGTTCTGATAGTCGTCCAGGAGGGCGATCCGGGTCATTATTGGCTCCCTGTCGTTGCGGTCTCGGGTTTTTCGGCGATCGCGATGTAGTTTACGTCGAGGTCGCGCGCCGACAGCGACCATTGATCCTTAATTGGATTGAAGACGACGCCCGTTACGTTGGTCATCGACATGCCGGATCGGCGCAGTGGCGCCGCAAGTTCGGACGGTCGGACGAAGCGGCGCCAGTCGTGCGTGCCGCGCGGCAGCCAGCGCATGACGTATTCCGCTCCGACGATGGCGAACAGATAGGACTTCGGCGTGCGGTTCAGCGTCGCGAGCATCATCAAGCCGCCCGGCCGAACCAATTGGGCGCAGTCGGCGATGAAGGCGTCGCGGTCGGCGACATGCTCGATCACCTCCATGTTCAGCACCACGTCGAATTGGCGGCCGTCTTCGGCGATGTCTGCGGCGGTCGCGAAGCGGTAGTCGATGGTTAGCCCCAGTTGTTCGGCATGGACGCGCGCCACTTCGATATTGCGTTCAGTGGCGTCGATTCCGGTGACCGATGCGCCGAGGCGTGTCATCGGCTCGGCGAGCAGGCCGCCGCCGCAGCCCACGTCGACCACGGAGAGCCCGTCGAGCGGCCGGGCGGACTTGGGATCGCGCCCGAAATGATCCGCGATACGGTCTCGCAACAATTCGAGGCGGATCGGGTTGAACTTGTGTAGCGGCCGGAATTTGCCATCGGGGTCCCACCACTCATCCGCGATTGCGGCGAATTTGGCCAATTCGGCATCGTCGACGGTGCGGTCCAACGCGCGGGGCGTTTGCTTTTCCATCATGGTATTAGCCGGGTCCGTGAGGATGTGGGGGCCTTGCATGGCCGCTATCCAAAGAGTATGGATACGCCGCCTTCGCGGGGCAACCTCTGGCACGGGCCAGGGGCGGTAAATTCCGCATTAGGGTCGAGATTATGGCGCGGATCGTTATGAAATTCGGCGGCACCTCGGTGGCCGACCTGGACCGAATTCGCAATGCGGCGAAGCGGGTCAAGGCCGAGTATGACCAGGGCCATGAAATTGCCGTGGCGGTCTCCGCAATGGCGGGCGAGACCAACCGCCTGGTCGACTTCGTGACAAACGCGAACAAGCTGCACGATGCGCGGGAATACGATGTCGTCGTATCGTCGGGCGAGCAGGTGACGAGTGGCCTGATGGCCTTGACGCTGCAGGAAATGGGGCTGCCGGCTCGATCCTGGCTGGCGTGGCAGATACCGATCCAGACCGATGACGTGCACGGCAAGGCGCGGATTCAGGCGATTGAGACCGAAAACATGATTGAGCGGTTCGCCGACCGTCAGATTGCCGTGGTCGCCGGGTTCCAGGGCATCTCGCCGGACCGGCGCGTGACCACGCTGGGCCGAGGCGGTTCGGATACCAGCGCCGTGGCGCTCGCCGCTGCGCTGGAAGCGGATCGATGCGATATCTACACCGACGTGGACGGGGTCTATACCTCCGATCCCCGTATCGTGACGAAGGCGCGCAAGCTCGATCGCATCACCTATGAAGAGATGCTCGAAATGGCGTCGCAGGGGGCGAAGGTCCTGCAGACCCGGTCGGTCGAACTGGCCATGAAAGCAGGCGTACGCCTGCAGGTATTGTCGAGTTTCCGGGAAGAACCCGGAACCCTGGTTGTTGATGAGGACGAGATTGTGGAACATCAGATCGTCAGTGGAATTGCCTACAGCCGGGACGAGGCGAAAATCAGCCTCTCCGGCGTTTCGGATAAGCCCGGCGTGGCGGCCGGAATTTTCGGACCGCTCTCCGAGGCGAATGTAAATGTCGACATGATCGTCCAAAGCATGGCCGCCGACGGCCAGCGGACGGATATGACATTTACCGTCGGGAAAGCCGATTTCGACCGGGCGATGGAAGTGCTGAACGGCGTCAAGGACGATGTCGGCTGCAACGACGTCCTGTCCGATCAGAATGTCGTTAAGATTTCGGTGATCGGTGTCGGCATGCGCAGTCACGCGGGCGTGGCACAGGTGATGTTCCGTACGCTCGCCGAGAAGGGTATAAACATCCAAGTAATTTCCACCTCGGAGATCAAGATTAGTGTCTTGGTGGCCGAGGAATACACGGAACTGGCGCTGCGCGCGTTGCATACCGCGTATGGGTTGGACACCGATTGATGAGGACGCCCGCCATTGGTGGTGGGCGCGCGGCGGCGTTAGCGACGTAGAACAGGTTTAGCGGATGACCGATGTCACGCATTGGGTCGGGTCGCGGCAACTGCTGCGCCGTCTGCGCGACGCTATGGCGCGCGGCGGCACGACGCAGGAACGTCTGGACCGGATCGCCGAAATCATCGCCCGCGGCATGGTGGCGGAAGTATGCTCCGTCTATGTCATGCAGCCGGGCGAGCGGCTTGTGCTGTGCAGTACCGAAGGACTGCGCAAGGATGCCGTGTACCGCACGCAGCTTGGCGTAAACGAAGGTCTGGTCGGTACGATCGCCGCCCATGCCAGCCCGCTTGCTCTGGCCGACGCCCAGAGCCATCCGCAATTCGCCTATCGGCCGGAAACCGGCGAAGAAATCTATCATTCCTTCTTGGGCGTGCCGGTGGTGCGCAGTGGCCGGGTTTTGGGCGTGCTGACTATTCAGAACATGACCCAGCGCAACTACACCGAGGAAGAAGTCGAAACCCTCGAGACTGTCGCTATGGTGGTCGCCGAACTTGTTGCGGGCGGTGATCTCTCGGTGCCCGATGAATTGGCGGGGCCAGGGAATTCGACACCAGTTCGTCTCGAAGGCACCCGGATCAACGGCGGGTTGGCGCGGGGCGTTGCGGTTCTGCACGAACGGGGCGCACCGATCTCGCAGACCATCGCGGAAGACCCCGATTCTGAATTGGAGCGGATTGCGGAAGCGATGAGCGGCATGCAATTGGCGCTCGACAGTATGGTGGACCGTATGTCCGGCGACGCCCAGGCGACGCGATCCGGCGAACCCCTCGATATTCTCCGTGCATTCCGGATGATCGCGGACGATCACGGGTGGATCCGACGGATCCGCGAGGCAATTCAGAGCGGCCTGACCGCCGAAGCCGCGGTCGCGAAGGTGCAGAACGATACTCGGGCACGCATGAGCCAGGTCCGCGACCCGTATCTTCGTGAGCGCCTGCTCGATCTCGACGACCTTGCTTACCGGCTGCTGCAGCATCTGACCCATGGCGCCCAGGGCGGCAACGGTGTCTTGCCGCTCCCGGAGGATGTGGTGCTGGTGGCGCGGTCGATGGGGCCGGTCGAACTGCTAGACTACGACCGTACGCGGCTTCGCGCCCTGATCCTCGACGAGGGGACGGCGGCATCGCATGTGGCCATCGTGGCGAAGGCGCTCGACATTCCGGTCGTCGGCAACGTGCGTGGCGTCATCGGTAAGGTCGAGCCGGGCGACGCTGTATTTGTCGACGGCGACAATGGGGTTGCCTATGTGCGACCGTCGGAGGATTTGCAGAAAAGCTTCACCGACAGTCTGCAGAGCTGGGAAAAGAAACGCGCGGAATATGCCGCCACGCGAGACCTGCCGGCGGTGACACGGGACGGGCAGCCGGTATCGTTGATGATCAACGCTGGTCTCGATATCGATTTGGATCACCTGGAAGAGAGCGGTGCAGATGGCGTTGGTCTGTATCGGACCGAAATCCCGTTCATGATCCACGCGCAGTTTCCACGCCTGACGAAACAGACCGAGCTCTATCGTGACATCTACGATAAGGCGGAGGATCGTCCAGTCGTCTTCCGAACGCTCGACATCGGCGGCGACAAGCTATTGCCATATCTGCGGATCGGGGAAGACCAGAATCCGGCGATGGGCTGGCGGGCGTTGCGCATTGCGCTTGACCGCCCAGCGATCCTTCGGCTGCAAATACGGGCCTTGTTGCGGGCGTCGGCCGGTCGTGAATTGCGCGTCATGTTTCCCTTGGTCGCGGAAGTCGCGGAGTTCGACGATGCGAAAGCGTTGCTCGAACACGAGGTGGAGCGAGCAAAGTCGCGGGACAATCCGTTGCCCGACCAGATCCGCGTCGGTGCCATGATGGAAGTGCCGTCTTTGTATTTCCAATTGCCGCAGCTTCTTGAACGGGTCGATTTCCTGTCCGTCGGTTCGAACGATCTGGTGCAGTTCTTGTTCGCTTGCGACCGGGGCAATCCGCGAGTCAGCGACCGCTACGATGTGTTGGCGCCGGCGGTGTTGAAATTCTTGCACGGCGTCGTCGGTCAGTGCCGCGGCGCTGGTGTTCCGGTAAGCCTCTGCGGTGAGATGGCGGGGCAGCCGTTGGAAGCGATGGCGCTGATCGGGGTGGGATTCCGGATCTTGTCGATGCCGTCGGGCGCCATCGGGGCGGTGCGCCACATGATGCAAAATCTCGATGTGACCGAACTCGAGGGATACGTGGGATCGTTATTGGGCGCACCTGATCACAGCCTACGCGAGGCCCTGCGCACCTACGCCGAAAATCATGGGATCCTGCTCTAAATCTGTGGAATTGGGAATTTTTTCCCATTTTATGGTTCTCGTCCTGCACCCCCGTAGGGAGGGTTGGCGAATGGTAGCTGCATTTTCAGTGTGTCCTGTAGTATAGTCGCGGCGATTGGGGAATTGCATCAGCGGAAGTCGCGTTTGGTAATCCAATAACAACACTTAGGAATTAGATTGGATTGCCTTTAGTTTCGGTGCTTTAAGGGGACCAGTTCCGCACATGGCGAAGAATCTTTGGAAGCTTGACCGGAGCGCCAAGCAGGAATCCGTTGAAACCGGCGAGACGTCGTCCCAGGCTGCGGAAGGCAGCCTGCAGACCGTAGGGGCGACTCTACGCTCGCGGCGCGAAGAACGTGGAGAAGACTTACGATATGTCTCCCAGGTTTTACGCATACGCTTTCCGTATCTTAAGGCGCTCGAAGACGGTCTGATCGACGATCTGCCGGGGCCGACTTATGCGGTCGGGTTCGTGCGCACCTATGCCGATCATCTCGACCTGAACGCCGAGGCCTTGGTTGCCCGGTTCAAGGAGGAAGTCAAAGACCTCAATAGCCGGACCGATCTGCATTTTCCGGCGCCGCTTCCCGAGGGCAAAATTCCCAGCGGAGCGGTCTTACTGGTCGCGGTGCTGTTGGCCGGCCTTGTGTATGGGGCCTGGATTTATCTTTCGTCCAAGGATCAGCAGGTCGCGGAGATCGTGCCGCAATTGCCCAGCCGCATTAGCGAAATCATCAAGGGCAAGCCGTCGGATGTGGTCAAAGCGGCCCCGTCAGAAACAGTGACCTCGTCCGCTGCCGACGCAAAGCCCGACACATCTGCAAAGCCTGCCGACACACCGCCGCCACAAGTATCGAAGAAATCGGCGGATGCTCCCGCGCCGAAACCCGAGGCCGCGCAGCCCGCCGAGCCACCATCCACCCCGGCCGTGGCCGCTGTTGCGCCGCCGGCAACGCCTGTGGAACCGGCAACTGAGTCTGCAGTTCAGTCGCCGGCGGATGCCGCGCCACCCGCGCCGCCGTTGTCGGATACGCCGCCAGTCCCCGCCGCGTCCGTTAGCGCCGGTCCTGGGCAACAGATTGCGGCGCTGCCGACGCCGGCGTCCGAAGATACACAAACTGTCGAATCCGCCGACGCGATGTCGGGCGGCAAAATTTACGGCAATCAAAATGCCGATGCCCGGATCATCGTGCAGGCGCTGTCGGACAGTTGGGTCGAAATCCGCGATAGCGAAAGTGCCGAGCTTTTGTTGACCCGGGTGCTGTTCAAGGGCGATTCCTATCAAGTGCCCAATCGAAGCGGTCTGACCCTGCTGACGGGCAATGCCGGGGGATTACGCATTACGGTCGACGGCGCGCCGGTGCCCACGATCGGTCCGCCGGGGGCGGTCCGCCGCGATGTTGCGCTCGAACCGGAGCCGTTGAAGTCCGGCAATGCCGTCGGCGCCGCCGCGCCACCGATCAGC
The DNA here is from genome assembly GCA_021774335.1 of Alphaproteobacteria bacterium. Classification (GTDB taxonomy): domain Bacteria; phylum Pseudomonadota; class Alphaproteobacteria; order UBA8366; family UBA8366; genus JAJFJD01. Next base: position 16,677 of record JAJFJD010000046.1, on the reverse strand, counting down.
ACCACGTCGGAGTAACCGGGCGCCCGTGCTCCCGACACGCATTTCCGCTGGCGTATCTCCTTCCCGCCGCCGCTTGCTTACCTGCTTGACACTGTTGGTTTGTGCGGACACTGTCGCGCGCGCCGGCGGTTTGCTATGGTCGCGGCGGCTTTTACGGCATTTTGGCAATCTCAAAGACACGTAACGACATGGCCTCACTTCAACCTGTTCGCGGAACCCACGACCTGCTGCCCGAGGCGATGCGCGGGTACCGGCATGTCGTCGACACCGCGCGTCGCATCGTCGAACGCTATGGCTTCGATGAAGTCGCGACGCCAATCTTCGAATTCAGCCAGGTGTTCAAACGCACGCTCGGCGAGGCGTCCGACGTCGTCACCAAGGAGATGTATTCCTTCACCGATAAGGGTGATGAAGAAATCACCTTGCGGCCGGAGAATACCGCCGGCGTGGCACGCGCCTTCATTTCCGAGGGGCTCGCCCAGCAGGTTCCTGTTCGATATTTCTATGCCGGCCCGATGTTCCGCTACGAGCGGCCACAGAAAGGCCGGCAGCGGCAGTTCCATCAGATCGGCGTCGAACTCATCGGTCTGCCGCAGCCGCAGGCGGATGTCGAAGTCATCGCCGCCGGGGTCCGCCTCCTGGAGGCCCTTGGCGTTCTCAGCGAGACCGTCTTGCAGCTCAACACATTGGGCGACACCGAAAGCCGGACCGCCTATCGCGAGGCGCTGGTCACCTATTTCGAGAAGCATCGCGAGGCGCTGTCAGAGGACAGTCGGGCCCGGTTGGAGCGAAACCCGTTGCGCATTCTCGATTCTAAGGATGAAACGGATCGCGGCATCGTCGCTGATGCGCCGCTCTTCGGCGATTTTCTGAATGAGGACAGCACGGCCTTTTTCGATACTGTGAAGGCCGGTCTCGACGCACTGGGCATCGCGTACACGGTGAACCCCCGGCTTGTGCGGGGTCTGGACTATTACTGTCACACTGCGTTCGAATTCGTGACCACGGCGCTTGGCGCCCAGGGAACCGTGCTCGCCGGTGGCCGCTACGATGGCCTGATCAAGATGATGGGCGGTCCCGACACGCCGGGCGTGGGGTGGGCAGCAGGCGTCGAACGGCTGTCGATGTTGTGTGGCGACGTGCCGGATGCGCGGCGCCCAGTTGCGCTGATCCCGTTGGGTCCCGCTGCGGAGCAGGAAGTATTCAAGATTGCCGAGCAGTTGCGGGGCACGGGGTTCCGCATCGAACTCGGCTATTCCGGTAACTTGGGACGGCGAATGAAGCGCGCCAACCGGGTCAACGCCGTCGCCGCGGTCATCGTTGGCGACGACGAATTGGCCCGCGGCACGGCGACGGTGCGCAACATGGAGTCGGGCTCACAGGACGAGGTGGCGCTCGCGTCGCTTGAGGAACACCTCGCCGTCTACCGGTAGCTGTGCGATGTCTGCGCAGGGCGATGCCCGGATTTTTGCCGTCGGGGCCAATCATCGGTCCAGCGGCGCGCTCTTGCGCGACCGTCTTTTCATCGACGACGCCATGGTGCCGCGAACCCTCGATCGGTTGCGCAATGCCGGGTTGGGTCAGGCGATAATCCTATCGACCTGCGACAGGATCGAAATCCAAGGCATTCATCCCGAGGCGGAACGGATGGCGACGGTGATCCGGGACGATTTCTGCGCGACCAGCAACGTCGGCGGCGACGAAATCGCCGATCAAAGTTACGCTCATTACGACGACGCTGCGCTGCGCCACATCTTCGCGGTTGCCGCGTCGCTCGATAGTCAGGTCATCGGCGAGCCGCAGGTCTTGGGGCAGGTCCGTGCTGCCCACCGCCTATCTGCCGACTCCGGCATGATGGGCCCGGAGTTCGAAGCGGTGCTGCAGGCAGCCTACGGTGTGGCGAAGCGTGTCCGGACCGAAACGCAGATTACCCGCCGACCGGTATCGATCGCGTCGGCGGCGGCGCAGGTCGCACAGGATTTGCACGGTGACCTGTCGCGTTGCCGCGCGCTCATCGTTGGGCTCGGCGAGATTGGCGAACTCATCCATGACCATATGCGGCAGGCGGGGCTGCGCAATACCGCCTTGACCGGGCCATCGCAACGAATGGAAAGTGCTGCGCGGCGCGCGGGATTGCATTTCGTTCCCTACGTGGATTTGGCGGCGGAGTTGGCGTTGTCGGATATCGTGGTATCTGCGGCCGGGACGGGCCGGCGGATTATTACGGCGGAGTTGGTCGAGGGCGCGCTACGCGAACGGCGGCGGCGGCCTATCTTGTTCCTGGACGGGGGCGTGCCGTCGGACATGGATGCGGCACTCGAACGTCATGACGGCGCGTATCTCTATACGCTGGATGACCTTGAACAGGTCGCCCTGGAAGGGCGGACACAGCGCCAGGAAGCATCGGCGGATGCCTGGCGTCTGGTTGAGGACGGTGTCGCCGCCTGGCAACGACGGCAGGCCGAGCGCGATGCGGTGCCGTCCGTCGTGGCCTTGCGCGATCATTTCGAGCAGGTGCGCCAGGAGGTGCTCGCCGAGCATCCCAATGCCGATCCGGAAGAGGTGACGCGCTTGTTGATAAACCGGTTGCTGCATCGTCCGTCCACGGCGTTGCGCGACCTTGCCGCCTCCGATGAGGCCGGCACCAAATTGAATAGGACCCAGGTGGAGCAGCTGCTCGGATTGCTGTTCGCCGATCCATCGAAGGAAGAGGAACGCTGATCCCATGAGTATGTCGGACAAGCTGTCGGGGGTCATCACCCGGCAGGAAGAACTGACGGCGTTGATGTCATCGGAGAACTTGAGTGCTCCGGATTTTGCGGCCTTATCCAAGGAATATGCCGAACTGTCGCCGATCGCGGAGAAAGCACGGGAGGTGCACGGCATATTGTCGGAGTTATCCGATCTGGAAGAACTGATGAGCGATGCCGATACCGACGCGGAAATGCGTAGTATGGCCGGCGAGGAGCATCGGGCGTTGGCGGCCAGCCTGCCGGCGCTGGAGCGAGAGGTTCAGATCCTGCTGCTGCCGAAGGACGCCGCGGATGACCGCAGTGCGATACTGGAAGTGCGGGCGGGTACCGGCGGTGACGAAGCCTCGCTGTTCGCGGCCGACTTGTTTCGGATGTATCAGCGTTATGCGGAAAATCACGGCTGGCGGTTCGAACCGATCGAGGTCAACGATACGGAGCTCGGCGGATTCAAGGAGGCGATCGCGTCGATCGGTGGGGCGGGCGTCTTCGCCAAACTCAAGTTCGAATCCGGCGTACACCGGGTACAACGTGTGCCGGCCACCGAAAGTGGCGGGCGGATCCATACCTCGGCGGCGACCGTGGCGGTGCTGCCGGAAGCCGAGGAAGTCGATATTTCGGTCGACGAGAAGGACTTGCGGATCGATACCTACCGTGCGTCGGGCGCCGGCGGGCAGCATGTCAACAAGACCGACAGCGCGATCCGGATCACTCATATTCCGACCGGCGTCGTCGTCCAATGCCAGGATGAGAAATCGCAACACAAGAACCGCGCGAAGGCTATGAAGGTCCTGCGCTCGCGTCTCTACGAGGCCGAGCGACAGCGCCAGCAGGACGAGCGGTCCGAGAACCGGCGCAGTCAGGTCGGGTCCGGCGACCGCTCGGAACGCATCCGGACCTACAATTATCCGCAAGGCCGGGTCACCGATCATCGCATCAATCTTACGGTGCATAAGCTCGAGCGCATCATGAACGGGGAAGAGTTGGACCACATCTTCGATGCCCTGCTCGCAGAGGATCGGGCGGAACGCCTCGCCGAGTTGCAATGAGCCAGCCGACCGTCGGCTCTTGTCTGGCGGAGGGTGCGGCGCGTCTCAAGGTGGCGGAAATTGACCAGCCGCATCGTGAGGCACGGGTCTTGTTGGCGCATGCGCTGGATGTCGATCAAGCGGCGATCATCGGTTATCCCGAACGCGCCGTATCCGATTCGGATGCCTATCTCGCGTTGGTAGAGCGGCGCGCCCAAGGCGTACCGACGGCGCAACTTCTCGAACGGCGTGAATTCTGGAGTCTGCCGTTTCGCGTCACACCGGACACACTGATTCCCCGGCCGGAGACCGAAACGCTTGTCGAAGCGGCGCTGGCGGCACTGACAGAAAGGAAGTTGGCCGCGCCCGCGATTCTGGATCTGGGGACCGGCACGGGATGTCTCCTCCTGTCGCTGTTATCGGAGAGCCATGGCGCGATGGGGGTCGGCATCGATCGGTCCGCCGCCGCCGCCGCGGTCGCCCGCGACAACGCCGAGCGGCTCGGGCTCGCCGGCCGGGCGCATTTCTTGGTGTCGGATTGGGCGGCGCCGCTGGCGGGCCAATTCGATCTGGTGGTCTCCAATCCTCCCTATATCGCGAGCAGCGAGATCGAAGGTCTCCAACCGGAGGTCGCGCAGCATGAACCGAAACTGGCCCTGGACGGCGGTGTTGACGGCCTGACCTGCTATCGCGCGCTCGCCGGTGAGCTGCCGCGCCTGCTGCGGCCGGGGGGCACCGTATTCCTGGAGGTCGGCGCGGGACAGTGGGAGACAGTAGCCGAATTGCTGGAAACCGTGGGATTGAGGGTTTCCGAACCGATCCGCGACCTAGCCGGTATTTCGCGCTGCGTTGCAGCGCAAATAGCGTGAAAGCATTAACCAAAAAAAATGGTTGGAACGTCGGAGCGAACCGTCTAGTTTCTTGTCAGCACCTCGTTGAACCGGGCCCGCAGGGCTACGCTGGAGCATCCGAGGTCGAACTAATCTTCGAAAGCGTGTCTTTTGGGGAGGTCCGCTGAAAGCGGCCTGCCGCAGGGTTGCGGCGCGTTGAAAAAGGGTCAGATTTTTTCAGCGAAAGCAGAAACCAGCTTCGATGTGTAAGGAAATATGAAACAAGGCCAAGGCTCTAAGCGCGCGCGCGGCCGAAATGGTGGGCGTAGGAGCGCAAATCGTCAGCAGTCATTCGACAGCAACGGACCAAGCGTCAGGATTCGCGGCAACGCGTTCCAGGTACACGAAAAATACCTGGGATTGGCGCGCGACGCAGCGTCCGCAGGTGATCGTATTGCTGCGGAAAATTATTTTCAGCATGCCGAACATTACTTCCGTATCTATTCCATCGATCAGGAACAGCGGAACGAACGGCAGGCGGCGAATGGCCCATCGAATGACGCACAGCGTCAGGGTGATGGACAGCGGCCGAACGAGGCGCAACGTCCAAATGATGGGCAACGCCGCCAGGGTGGACGCGGCAATCGCGGTAATAGCAATGATGCGAACGGCGCGAATGGTGCGACGACCGCTAATGGCGATGGTGTAGCCAATGGTGCGAACGGTGCCGAAGCCACCGTTCACGAGACGGGGCAATCCAACGGCGCGAAAAGCACGAACGGTGCTAACAAGACCAATAGCGAAGATCGTCCGATTGAGGTCGATGCGCTGCCGGCAACGAGTGACGCGCCTGTCGAGATCGATGCCACCGTGGCAGACAGCGCACCGGAAGAACAAGCGGTGCCGGACAAGCCCGCGCCGGCAAAACGGCGGACCCGCCGGAAACCCGCCGCAAGCGAATAAGCGGCGGGTTGGTCGAAATGCGGCGATGCAACGGTGCATCCGCCGCCCCCATGCTATCGTTTCAATCAGTACATTAGTGAGCCGCTCGCGGGCGTGTGATTTTGTCGCGCACTGTCTGACGCTGTAGGGTTGACCGGGTCGTTCGGATTGTTTTGTCTAACGCCACCGGATTTCAAACTCTCAGGGGTAAAGCATGGCCGCAAAGGCTCTCAAGGCGAAAGATGTTTCGCGACCGGCGTTCAAGCTCGGAATGCGGCGCGACGGCGATATCTTCGCGCTCTCAAGCCATAAGCGTGCCCGCGAAGCACTCGAATTCGGCCTGTGCATGAAGGACCCCGGCTTCAATATCTTCGTGTTGGGCCCCGATCGCAGTGGCCGCATGACGGCGACGCTCGATTACATGCGCGATCATCTGGCGTGCATGCCGCGGCCCTACGATTGGATCTACCTCAACAATTTCCGCCGCACGCATCGACCCAAACCGTATCGGCTTCCCGCGGGGGTCGGTCGAGTGTTCCGCGACCGGATGACGGCCTTAATTCCGCAATTGCGGGAAGCGTTGGCCGGCGCATTCGGTGGCGAGAAATACCAGACCGAAATCCGCGCACAAGGGGAAGAGGCGCAATCCGGCATCCGCGCCGAACTCGAGGCGCTGCAAGCCGAGGCGCAACAGCACGGATTGGATGTGGCGCAGACAGAACAGGGTTTGATGGTGGTGGCCCGAGGGCCCGACGGTAATCCGGCTTCGTTGGATAGCCTGCCGCCGGCGCAACGTCAGCTAGTCGCATCCAAGGCTGCGGAAATTGCGCAACGGTTGCAGGATATCAACCGCCGGGCGGCGATGGCGCAGGGTGATTTGGCGAAAAGTCTGGTCGATCTGAATCGACAGGTGGCTGACACTGCAGTCGGCGCACTACTCGACGATTTGCAGAAGGAATATTCCGGGTATCGCGGGTTGGCGCGGTGGCTTGTCGAATTAAGAGAAGACATTGTCGACAACCTGATCGGGTTTCTGCCGCGTCCGCCGGACAGCCCGATGCAGGCGGTCGAGCCGCCGGAGCGGCGCTATGCCGTCAATCTGTTGGTCGATCACAGCGACAACGAGACGCCGGGCGTCGTGCTCGAAGCCAATCCGACATACGAGAATCTCTTTGGCCGGATCGAATACCGATCGGTCCAAGGGGGCATGGATACGGATTTCAGTATGATCCGGGCCGGCGCGTTGCACCGCGCGAACGGTGGTATCCTTGTCCTTCGTGCCGATGATCTGGCGAGACACCCCGGCAGTTGGTCATTCCTGAAAGGCGCACTGCGCGACAGCCAAATCCAGGTGGATGAACCGCACCGCGCAAATGCGGTGCCGGTGGCCGGGGCGCCGCGGCCGAAAGCAATCCCGCTCGACCTCAAGGTCGTCGTCGTCGGGTCGCCGCACTGGTACTACACGTTCTATTCGGTCGATCCCGAGTTCCAAACCTATTTCAAGGTCAAGGCGGATATCGACAACGATATGGATGCAACGGCGCGCAATCTGTCGGTGTATGCCGGACTGATCCGCGCCCGCGCGAAGGAGCTGCACGGCATTCCCTGCGACAATAGTGGGGTTGCGCGCATGCTGGGGATGGCGGCGCGCTGGGCGGGCCATCGGAAGAAGCTCACGGCGCAGTTCGAGTTTGTCGAGGATGTGCTGACCGAGGCTGCCGAACTCGCTCGGAACAACGGGGCCAAGAAAATCGACAATACGGTGATTGGCGAGGCGCTGCGGCAACGGCGGCGTCGGAATGCGCGTATCGAAGACCGCATGCATGAGAGTATCTCGGACGGCACGCTGATGATCGATACGCGGGGCACCGCGGTGGGACAGATCAACGGATTGACCGTGCGCGATCTTGGTGATCATCAATATGGCTCGCCCAGCCGCATCACGGCCCGCGCGACGCCGGGCCGCGAAGGCGTCGTCAACATCGAGCGCTATGTCAGTATGTCCGGCCCGATCCAGCAAAAGGGTGTAATGGTGTTGCAGGGATTCATCGCCGGGCATTTCGCGCGACGCTTCCCGCTCTCTTTCAATTCTTCGATCACATTCGAACAGAACTATGGCGGCGTTGAGGGCGACAGCGCCTCGATGGCCGAATTGCTGGCCGTGTTGTCTGATCTTTCGGGTATTCCGCTGCGTCAGGACCTTGCGATTACCGGGTCGGTCAACCAGCGTGGCGAGACGCAGGCCATCGGCGGCGCGCCGTTCAAGATTGAAGGATTCTTCCGGGCCTGCACCGATGCCGGTGCGTTGACCGGGGACCAGGGCGTCGTCATCCCCTCGACGAATGCGGCGAATATCATTCTCCGCGATCCGGTCGTCGAGGAGATCGAAAAGGGCCGCTTCCATATCTGGAGCGTTAAAAACATCGAAGAAGCGATCGAGTTGTTTACCGGCGTCAAGGCGGGACGCCAGCGTCAGGACGGCAGCTATCAACCGGGCACGGTTTACGCCCGCGTGATGGAGCAACTGGAAGCGTTCGACGTCATCCTGAAGGAACGCGCGACCGGCGTTTAGATGGCCCTCCGTTAGGCGTCGGGTACGGCCGGGAATTCAAAGCTGGCGCGTTTGCCGACATGCACGGCGTTGTCGGCAAGCCAAGCATCGGTGCGATCCCGGCCGATGTCGTGGGCATGTTGCAACAAACCCCATTCCGGATTGAGTTTGCTGACTTGGCCCAGCGATACCAGCGCGTCACCGGCGTCGATCCGGTGCAGGCGCGCCGCAAGAAAGCGTTTGGCGAGGGGCGACGCCACCGTGCGTCGCGCCAGCTTGGCCATCCACTGGATCGTCTCCAGTTCCCGGGTGAGCGGCGCGGAGAAGGTCAGCCGCGCCATCCGGTTGCGAATTTCCGTCGCCGTCACGGGCAGATTCTGTTCATGCGCCGGGTCGATCTGAATCAGCAAGATATCGTCGGCGCTGCCGTGCTCGATCAGTGGGATCAAGGGCGGGTTGGCGCTGTATCCGCCATCCCAGTAATGCAGGTCGTCGATTTCCACCGCGTGATGGATGGCTGGGAGCGCTGCCGATGCCAAGACGCTGTCCGCGGTTATCTCGGCAGTTCGAAAGATCCGCGCCTGACCCGTGCTGACCTCGGTGGCTGCGATAAAGAGCTTGATTTGGCGGTTTCGCTGCAAGCGTTCGAAATCAACGGATTGCTCCAACAGAGTGCGGAGCGGGTTGTGGTCGAACGGATTGAATTGATACGGCGACATCAGCCGGGTTGCCATATCCAGACCGAAATGCTGTCCGGTGCCATCCAGATTCCAGCCGTTGAAGATTCGGTCTACGAAAGTCGCGCGATAGGGCATGAAAATGGATTGAGTGCTGATCCGCCGCCAGAATTGCGCCAATTCCTCCCGGGCGGCTTCCGGTCCGCCGTTGATCAGGCCGTTGGCCACGATCACCGCGTTCAGCGCCCCGGCGCTAGCACCACTGAGTGCTTCGATCCGCAAGCTGCCATCCTCAAGCAATCGGTCGAGCACGCCCCATGTAAATGCGCCATGCGCGCCACCTCCTTGCAGCGCCAGGCTGACCGCGTTTCCCGCTTTCGCCCGTACGCGCCGCCTTTTCGGCGGAATCGCCGGGCGGTCGGTTTGCTCAGCATCCGGCGGGGATTCGCCGGTGGAAATGAGGCGTTGCGCCCACCGCCAAGGGCGGTTTAACGGGTCGGATATATGCATGAAGGTCGCGTTTAATCCATGTGATTTTGCGCCGCAACAATGAATCTAGTGTTTATGCTGCAGCGCAACAAGACATGAATTGTTTAACTTCCGATGACATAAAAAGGGTCTTGAGCGGCGGCGTGGAATGCCCATATATCGTGAGTGGGCGCCTTTCAGGGTCCATATGATGTTTCAAGAACCTTTACCGCCTTGCCTCGCAGAGGGAGGCCATCAGAGGGGTCGAGTCTATGGAATTCGAGAAATACACCGAACGGTCGCGCGGCTTCGTCCAAGCGGCGCAATCGCTGGCTCTGCGGTCGAATCACCAGCAGTTCCAGCCCGAACATCTCCTTAAAGTTCTGCTGGACGACAAGGAAGGCCTTGCCGCCGGGTTGATCGGCGCGGCGGGCGGCGATGCCGCGAAGGCGTTGCGCGATGTCGAAGCCGAGCTTGCAAAAATTCCCAGTGTGGAGGGCTCCGGCGCAGGACAGATTTACCTCTCTCCTGCGATGGCCCGTCTATTCGATCAGGCGCAGGAACTGGCCGACCGCGCGGGTGATAGCTTCGTCACCGCCGAACGTCTGCTGCTGGCATTGGCCCTTGCTCAGGAAACAGCGACGGCGAAGATCCTTGGAGATGCCGGGGTCACTGCGCAGGGCTTGAACTCGGCGATCAACGACCTGCGCCAGGGCCGCACGGCGGACAGCGCCAGCGCGGAGAATCAGTATGAAGCGCTGAAGAAATACACGCGCGACCTGACCCAGGCCGCGCTCGACGGCAAGATCGATCCCGTCGTCGGCCGCGACGAGGAAATTCGCCGCACCATGCAGGTGCTGTCGCGCCGGACCAAGAACAATCCGGTGCTGATCGGCGAGCCGGGCGTCGGCAAGACCGCGATCGTCGAAGGCCTGGCGCAGCGGATTGCCCGCGGCGATGTGCCGGAGGGGTTGGCCGACAAGAAGTTGCTGGTGCTTGATCTTGGCGCGTTGATCGCCGGGGCGAAGTTCCGTGGCGAATTCGAAGAGCGCCTGAAAGGCGTGCTGCAGGAAGTCTCTTCGCAGGAAGGACAGGTCATCCTGTTCATTGACGAATTGCATACCCTTGTCGGCGCCGGTGCGGCCGAGGGCGCGATGGACGCGTCCAACATGCTGAAGCCAGCGCTTGCACGCGGCGAATTGCATTGCGTCGGTGCGACTACACTCGACGAATTCCGCAAGCATATCGAGAAGGACGCGGCGCTCGCCCGGCGGTTCCAGCCGGTCTTCGTGCCGGAGCCGACGACCGAGGATACGATCTCGATCTTGCGCGGCCTGAAGGAGAAATACGAGCTGCACCACGGCGTGCGGATCACCGACAGCGCCATCGTATCGGCGACGACCTTGTCCAACCGCTACATCACCGACCGGTTTTTGCCGGACAAAGCGATTGATCTGATGGACGAGGCGGCGAGCCGGCTGCGGATGGAGATCGATTCCAAGCCGGAAGAGATCGACGAGCTCGATCGCCGGATCATTCAGCTGAAGATCGAGCGCGAGGCGCTCAAGAAGGAAAACGACGACGCATCCAAGGACCGGCTGTCGAAACTCGAGGCCGAGTTGCAGGAGTTTGAAGCCGAGTCTGCCCGCCTGACCAGTCAATGGCAGTCGGAAAAGGTCAAGCTGCAGGACGTGCATCAGGTTCAGGAAGCGCTGGAGAATGCGCGCCTCGAGCAGGAACGGGCGGAACGCGAGGGCAATCTCGAACGCGCCGCCGAGCTGCGCTACGGTACGATTCCCGACTTGGAAAAGCGGCTCTCGCAGGACGACGAGGACGACGGCAGCCGCATGCTCGACGAGGAAGTGACCGACGAGCATATCGCCGCCATCGTGTCGCGCTGGACCGGTATCCCCGTCGACAAAATGCTGCAGGGTGAGCGTGAGAAACTGCTCGCCATGGAAGAGGCGCTGGGCAAGCGCGTCATCGGGCAGAGCGAGGCAATCGTCTCGATCTCAAACGCGGTACGCCGCGCGCGCGCCGGGTTGCAGGACCCGAACCGGCCGATCGGCTCCTTCCTGTTCTTGGGGCCGACCGGCGTCGGCAAGACCGAACTGACGAAGGCGCTCGCCGCCTTCCTGTTCGACGACGACCAGGCGATGGTCCGTATCGACATGTCCGAATACATGGAGAAGCATGCGGTCAGCCGATTGATCGGCGCGCCGCCGGGCTATGTCGGCTACGATGAGGGCGGTGCACTGACCGAAGCCGTGCGGCGTCGGCCCTATCAGGTCGTCCTGTTCGACGAGGTCGAAAAGGCGCATCCCGATGTATTCAATGTGCTGTTGCAGGTCTTGGATGACGGCCGGTTGACCGATGGCCAAGGCCGAACGGTCGACTTCCGCAACGTGTTGATCGTGATGACGTCCAATATGGGCGCGGATATTCTCGCCAACCAGCCGGCCGGGCAGGATTCGTCGGCCGTACGCGATCAGGTGATGGAGGTTGTACGGGCCAACTTCCGGCCCGAGTTCATCAATCGGATCGACGAGACGCTGTTGTTCCACCGCCTGTCGCGGGACGACATGACCGGCATCGTCGACATTCAGTTGCTGCGGCTGGACGCCCTGCTGGTGGACCGCAAGATCGTCCTCGACATCGATGCGGCGGCGCGCAACTGGCTCGGCGACAAAGGGTACGATCCGGTCTACGGCGCGCGTCCGTTGAAACGGATCATCCAGCAGGAACTGCAGAACCCGCTCGCTTCGTTGCTGCTTGCCGGTAAGGTCGCCGATGGCGATACGGTGCATGTCTCCGCCGGCGACGGCAGCCTGACCATCAACGGTGAGGTCGCCGAGGCGGCGTAACGCTAAAGCTCGGGCGCCGTGAGGGTCGCGCAGTCAGGCGCGATGTCGATCGGCGCCCCGGTCTTTTCCCGTAGGTCGTCGGCGCTAACGCCATCGAGTATTTCGCGCGCGACGAAGCCGTTAGGTGTTATCTCGACGACCGCGATATCGGTATAGATCTTGGTCACGACCCTCGGGGCCGTAAGCGGGTAGCTGCACTCAACTACGAGCCGCGGCTCGCCCTGTTTGGTGGTGTGGGCCATAATCACGCGCACCTCGCGGGCGCCGCTTGCCAGGTCCATCGCGCCGCCGACCAAGGGTCCCTTGTGCGGAAGCTTGGCATCCCAATTCGCGAAGTCGCCGTTGGGGGCGACTTGGAAGGCCCCCAGCATGGTGATGTCGATATGGCCGCCGATGATCATGTCGAAGGCGCCAGCGGAATCGGTTAGGGCGGCACCCGATTGCAAGGTGACGTGCTGGCTACCGGCGTCGACCAGATCGATATCGATGGCGTTGTCGGATGCGGTGGGGCCGATGCCGAGAATGCCGTTCTCCGACTGGAGGATGATCTCGCGGTCTTCCGGCAAGTAGTCGCCAACGAGGACTGGAATGCCGATCCCAAGATTGACATAGGCGCCATCGTGGATGTCCTGCGCCGCGCGCCAAGCCATCTGTTGCCGCGTCAGGACCCCCATCAGCTTTCCTCCGGCTCGGTGACCAACCGGTTGACATAGATACCGGGCGTCCGAACCATATGCGGCTCTATCGCGCCGTCGGGAAGGACCTGCCGTACCTCGGCAATCGTGACATTTGCGGCAGCGGCCATGGCCGGGCCGAAATTTGCCTGCGTGCCCCGATAGGTGAGGTTACCCCAGCGGTCGCCGCAGTCGGCGCGCAAAAGCGCGAAATCGGCGGTCAGCGCGGTCTGCAGGACACAGTCGCGTCCGTCGAATACCCGGGTCTCCTTGCCTTTCGCGAGGTCGGTGCCGGCACCGACCGGCGTATAGAAGGCGGGAACGCCCGAGCCGCCCGCACGGATGCGGTGTGCCAGGGTACCTTGCGGCACCAGTTCCAATTCGATCTTGCCGCTGTGGTAGAGCTTCTCGAAGGGTGTCGACTCCTTGCCGCGTCCGCGCGCGCTGCTGCAGATCAGGCGGGCCACGCGGCCGGTGTCCATCAATTCGGCCTGCGTCGACCCGTGATGTCCCGAACCGTTCGCAATGATCGTCAAATCCTTCGCGCCGGATTCCGCCACCGCGCGGATCAACGCATTCGCGACGCCGATCCTTCCGAACCCGCTCAACATGATCCGCGCGCCGTCGCCGATGTCGGCGATGGCCTCTGCGATGGTGGCAACACGTTTGTCGATCACGGGATCGGTCGTCCTGGCTTGGGGCGCCCGTCGGATTTGGGCAGCCAATTATGCTGCAACTGTGTAGCATGGCCCGCCCCACCCACGCCAATCTGGGCCCTGGCCACTATGGAAACTGGAATGAAGATCAGCAGCAATTTCGACTCCGGCAACATCGAGGTGGCCGACGCCGCCGACCCGACCAACATCAAACTTCGAATCCGCAAAGACAACGAATCCGACTTTTTCCAATGGTTCCATTTCCAGGCGACCGGACCGGCCGACGCCGAACGCGCCTTCACGATCGTGAATGCAGGCGAGGCAGCCTATTCCAAGGGGTGGGAGGGGTATCAGGCCTGCGCTTCCTACGACCGGGAGGACTGGTTCCGGGTACCGACGACCTATGACGGAAAGCAGCTTCGCTTCGCGCATGTGCCGACGCAGGAGGCGGTCTACTACGCGTATTTCGCGCCCTATTCTCGGGAACGGCATCGCGACTTGATTGCGCGCAGCCAGATGTCACCGCGTGCGCGGCTCGAGGTCCTCGGTGAAACGCTCGATGGGGATGATCTCGACCTGTTGGTGATCGGCGACGATGCGGCACAGGACCGCAAGGCGTGCTGGCTGATCGCCCGACAGCATCCGGGTGAAAGCATGGCCGAATGGTGGATGGAGGGATTTCTCGAGCGTGCGCTCGATCCCGACGATGCGGTCGCGCGTGCGGTTTTGGATCGGGCCGTGCTCTACGTGGTGCCGAATATGAACCCGGACGGTAGCCGGCGCGGACACCTCCGCACCAACGCCACCGGCGCCAACCTCAACCGCGTATGGGCCGAGCCGTCGATGGAGAAGAGCCCGGAAGTGTTCCTCGTCCGCCAGCGCATGGTCGAGACCGGGCTGGACTTTTCCCTCGACGTGCATGGCGACGAGGCGATGCCCTATAACTTCGTCATTGGTTCGGCCCATGTGCCGTCGGCGGACGACCGGATGAAATCCCTGCTGCCGGCCTTTAAACAAGCCTATCAGCAAGCCAATCCGGACTTCCAGACCGAGCATGGCTATTCGGCGCCGGCCAAGGCGAATTTGGCGATCTGCTCGTCTAATCTGGCGGAGGAGTTCAAGGCGCTCACGATGACGCTGGAGATGCCGTTCAAGGACAATGCCGACGCGCCCGACGCCCGCAACGGCTGGTCGCCGGAACGGTGCAGGCAGCTCGGCCGAGATGCGCTGACGGCGCTGTACGCGGTGGTGAACGACCTTCGCTGAGAAGGGGTGGTCAGTAGCGGTCCCGGGGCGTTAGCGGTCCAGCATGGTCGCTTGGCGTTTCCGCTGGGTGCGGAAGGTCAGCATCTTGTGTTTGGCGTCCGCAACCCCGGTCTTGAACCGGGCCAGATCCTTGCCCTTCAATTTGTAGCCCGCGGCGAGGCGGATTTTCCGCGGATTGATATGCCGCCCGTTGAACAGCACTTCGTAGTGCAGATGCGGGCCGGTGACGCGGCCGCTGGCGCCGATATAGCCGATGACCTGACGTTGCTTGATCCGCGCGCCCACCTTCACGCCGGCGGCGATGCGGCGGAGATGTGCATAGGCGGTCTTGTAGTTGCCGTTGTGACGGATGCGGATGTAACGGCCGTAGGCGCCGGCCCAGCCGGCTTTCTCGATCACGCCGTCGCCCGCGGCATAGACCGGTGTGCCGGGCGGTGCTGCGAAGTCGATGCCGCGATGCATCCTGTTGTATCCGAGGATCGGATGTTTGCGCCGCCCAAAGCCCGAACTGATCCGGGCTGCATCGGTCGGCGTCCGCAACAAGCTTTTTTGTGCGCTCTGGCCGTTCTCGTCGAAATAGTCGCTGAACCCGGTTTTCGTCTTGAAACGGTACAGCGTCGTGGTTGATCCGCTCAAGGTCATCGACGCGACGACGATATCGCCTTCGCGGACGGGCTCGCCTGCTTCATCGGTAAGCCGCTCGTACAGTACCTCGAAACTATCGCCGGGCTGGACGTCGCGCTGAAAATCGACGTCGAAACTATAGAGGCCGACCAGATTGGCTAGAATGGCGGAGGGAATTTTCGCATCCTTGCCGGCGACATACAGGCTCGAGCGGACGACACCCCGTCCGTAGCTGACCGTGGGCACCAGTGTCCGGTCGAACCGCTTTGCTGCGAAGGATTGCGGCCCGTTGCGCAGGACCGAAATCTCCACGTCGCCATGGGCGATGAAATCGATCGACAACAGCGTCGCAGCGCCTTTCTCGGCGATCGGCGGTTGCAGTTGCAGGAAGATTTCAGTACCCGGCTGCAGCCGCCGCAGGTCGTATACCTTTTTGAGCGCCCGGATGGCGCCGGCGGTATCGGGTGACGGAACGCCGCCGCGGATTAGAACTTTTTCGAAGGTATCGCCGCGCCGTACTTTTAGTTCCTTGTCGATGGGCGGGATCGGGGCTGACCCGTCGGGCGGAACCTGACCGTCGTCCGACTCGTCGGGGCTGGATCCCGGATTTACGGTAGGAAACCAGGTCTTGTAGGGGGACGGTGCCGGTCCTTGTTCGGTTGACTTCTTCTCTGCGCCGGTCAGGGCGTCTTTCCAGTTCCAGCCGTTCTGCTCCTGCGGCGCCGTTTCGCCGGTTAACGGCGTAACGGCCAACAAAGCTACCGTAATCGTGGCCAAAACCGATCGCATGGATTGCTGGGCCGCCTGCGCGTTAAGGTTAATCCGAAGGACTTACTTATCGGATGTCGGCGGCGAAGTAAACGATTGTTCCAATGTGCATTTTTGTGCTGCCGATTGGATGCATTTATGCTTAATCCCGCGGGATTCAAGGGCGGGATTCAGGCCCCTTGTGGGGCCGCTTTGGCTGACGTTATTGCATCGCACCAATTTCATTCGAGAGCGGTCGCTTTTTTTCTCCAATCGGTCCGTTGGCAGATCCGGGGATGGTTTGTATCGGTATGAACTGGAACGGTTTTTCTTGTCGATGGGTTTTTAAGAAAAATGCCACAAAGCATTTGACACTATGCGTCACGACGCGTATAAGCCGCGTCCTTGGCGTTGGCCATGCGTGGCCACGCCTTTTTATATGCGCCGGTTCGGCGCGTTCTGTTGTTTGACAAGTAAATTTTGGAAGGGATGCGCGGGCGGCGGTTTGTGCTGTTTTTTGCACGGATCACTGGCTGCGAGGGTTCTTGGTGTATGCGTTCTGCGTATACGCTCTGTATTCTTGTAGTTTTTACGTTCTGT
>JAJFJD010000045.1 GCA_021774335.1 Alphaproteobacteria bacterium | reverse complement strand
CAACGTCGACATTGACGGATCGCTCCTCTACAGCGAAGAAGGCTCGTCCAGCAAGTCCATGTCAATCGAGCAGGCTTCGTCGAAGACTGAGAAGTACGTAGAGCAGATCTCCAAGAAAGAGATCATCACGGTCTACGCGAT
The DNA here is from genome assembly GCA_021774335.1 of Alphaproteobacteria bacterium. Classification (GTDB taxonomy): domain Bacteria; phylum Pseudomonadota; class Alphaproteobacteria; order UBA8366; family UBA8366; genus JAJFJD01. The sequence goes on along the minus strand of JAJFJD010000045.1, from coordinate 21,071 downwards.
TCAGGAAGCTGTTCAGGACGCTCTTCTAGAGCTTCCGGAAGTCGTCGACCAGGCGACCGCAATCGGCAACTTGGTCACGATCAACAGTGATGTCATGGTGCAGGAGCACAGTGCTCAGATACTGTTTGACACGCGTGAGTTCGGCCGCAAGACCTGCAAGAACGAGCAGATTTGCGAACCCGGACCGCTCGCCAAGGTCAACTTCGAGGAAGCCGATTTCGACCTCGACGCGGACCTGAGCCTGAACGACATCGAGAAAGACCTGCACACGAACAACCACTTCCACGACCTGGCCCTTCTGTTTGGCCTGGCCGCGGGTGCTGGCCTGATCGATCAAGCCGAAATCTCGGCGAAGTCTGAAGTTTACAACATCTACAATGCGACCGGGTCGGCCGCGGCAACGGCGATTGGCAACTTGAAGTCGATCAATGTTGACACGAACAACCCGAACAACGGCGTCGTCCTTGCGGACGTCACGCAGTTGTCGGTCGCAAATGTCAGTGCCAATGCACATGCATATAACATTGACGTTGTGAACTACACGAACCTTGGCGGACTGGATCGCGCAATCGCACGATCGACTGCCACGGCAATCGGTAACTCGCTGAACATCACGGTCAACTCCGGCCAGAATAACGGCGGAGGCGGCGAGCCGTAGGGTTTGTCGACCGATACGTAAAGCGTGTGCCAGCGATGGCACGACTGGGAAAGGGGAGCGGATTTATCCGCTCCCCGGCCCCGCTCAAAACTTTAAAAATGTTACCTATCCTATTGAAACTTAAATTTATTCGTTAGTTCCTTTATTCGCATCAACCCTGTCAGGAGCAAGAAGAGATGTTTCAGGCCAAACTCATTCGAAAAGCCAGCTTGATGGCGGCCGCAGCAGCCGGCATTAGCCTGATCGCCGGCGCAGCCTCGGCGCAGATGTTCGAGCAACCGCGGCAATTCAAGGCGCGCGACGGCGCCGGACTCGCCGTATTCATGCGCAGCCTGCAAGGCACAAACACCAGCGCGACCGCCGGCGGCGACTCAACGATCTTGGTCTGCGGCGGCAGCGGTGGCCAATCGACCGCGACGGCAAACTCGTCCTGCCTCATCCTGAACAACTCGGACGCCTCGGCCCTAATCGGTCAGGAATCCAATGGTGATCAGGATGCGGACGCAACCTCCGAGTCGACAACCACGACGACGACCGCGGACGAGGTCAGCAACATCCTGAATACCCAAACGACAAAGTAGCGGAGGGGATTGCAGGACCGGGCGGAAGCGAGACGCCATCGCCGCAAACGGCGGAGGTCGACGCCTCTAGTCCCAGCACTGAGATGCGATACCTGGTTGCGAAGACCCGGGGAACAACGAAGCCATCACCTTGATGGTCTCCACACACGATTAGGCCCGGCCGAGGCGCACCGCCTGCCGGGCCTTTTTCATGCCCCCGCGACGGACCGCGACGGAGGGAACTCTGTTCCGCTAGAACAAACGCTGCTTACGGCAGGTGCCTGGTCCCTGATACGGGTGAACCTTTTGACCCACGATGAATTCGCCGCTGATTCGATTGATCGTCATGCGCATCGGAACCTTCTTCTCGACCTGGCTCTGCGACACTTGAAGCTTGGCCCGAACCCCAGCCATGACCACGCGACCGGGATTGAACTGCAGGACCTTGAGGTTCTGGTTCTCGTTTACCCAATAGGCGCCCTTGTTAACCGTATCGACGATGATCGTCTCTTTGTTCACGCCATAGGCCGACCATGTGCAGACAAGCCCAACGATCTTTGCCGTCTTCAACTTCTTCTTGGGCACCGATTTTTTCTGCGCGTCCGCGGAGGCGGCCCCAACACAGATGGCGGCGGCACACGCGATCGAAAATAGTTTCTGTCTAATCATATTTTTCTCCCTTTCGGGCTTAACGACATTCCCAACGAAAATATACCGTGAAGCTAAACGACTGCTTAAGGCAGCCGGTGAATTTTGTCATCCTTAAGGTGAATAAAAGCGTTCTGCGGTTGCAGTGTCAGAGTTGCTTTGACGGATCCTGTTCCCAGTTCCAATCCGCTGCACCGCCCGTCGGCTTGGCAGGAACGATAACCGGGCCAACGTCATTCGTGTCGGCCGCGCCGACGCTCGGGTCAATGACGGCAACTCCCGCTTCCGACGACGTCTTGACCTGCTGCTTCCCGCCGCCGCACATGAGCATCAGCGTGGGCTTCGGCGTCCCTGGAAGACATACGAGCTGGTGACGACATCCGCCCGGCCCATGGTCAGCCGCCGCAGACGCCTGCTGGACCGCGCCATCCGGGCTTTCATTGCCCGGCGCCTTAGCCGGGGGGCCATACTCCGTGGTGTTGTCTGTGCTGTCCGATGCCTTCGCCGGCATGGGGGTCTGCCCGCCGCTCTGGGACTGTTGGCGTTCATCCAAAATCTGCTGGCACGCCGGATCGACTTTGTCGTTCATCCGACTGAGCGATTCGCGGATTTCCCGCCCGGTCATCGGTTTGTCGATCGGGTTACGCATCCCCCGGCCGCTGGGTTGGGCGCCGCCGCCGCTGACGAGACTCATCGCCGTTGACGCCAGCATGACGCCAGCAGTTATGCAGCCGCTCAGGCTCATAGAGAGCGCGGTCGCAACGAGAATTGTCCGAAACCCTGACATGGCCCCAACTTGCGCCAAGTGGCTCCCTAAGGGAACGACGCAATCGGTGTAGCCCGGTCGTAGTATACGGGGCATTATATAGCAATATCAGGATCTTATATAGGTCCCCTGCGTGAGGGTGGGGCGGCAGCCAAAAGACTGCCGCCCCCGAGGGGGGTGTGTTGAGGGACTATTGCCACAACATGATGAGATTATCGCGAACACGGCATTTGCGCCGCTGTGCATACGGCCGATTTTTCGCGATTAAGGGCTAGTTCTTTGATATGGATCTCTGATGCGTCGCCAATAGGGTTATGCCACATCAACGCATATACCGTTTGAGCAAATCGGGAATATGACCGATCACGCAAACGGTCTTGTCGGCTTCGAGCGCCGAATTCACCAACTCGACGCTAAGCGCCTCACCATACTCCCGGATCAACACATGGTAATCGGGCGTAACCTGGTTCTGACACCGGCGCAAATACCAGGATTCCGTCGCTTGAGTATCGTCGAACCGAACATCCAGACGCTCGCCGCTGCCCCGCCCGAATTTCACCGAGAAATCCTGCGCGACAGCCGGCATAGCGCCGGCCAAAAGCACCAAGGCCGCCATGGAGAATGCCTTAAAGGTCATCCCATAACTATGCCGTGACGGAGGCTGGGCGTCTAATGGATCGTTCCCAGGGGCTCGGTCTGCAACAATTGCTGCGCAGCCCGCCCGGCACGCTTCCAATAGGCCCACGCTTCAAGGTCGGCCCAGTCCAACAAAAGCTTGCTGGCGCTGGCTTCAGCTTTCAGGGGGGCGTCGTTGCCGTATTGGTCGACCAGGACCTGAGCAACGAGGATGCATTCTTGGACGTTATCCCAGCTGTCGGTCATGACGGCGGTATCGATCTGCACCGCGTCTCGGCCAACTACCGGATTGGATAGAAAATCAGCTACTGAGACTTTCTTGGTCATGGCTCCCTCTCTGTTGCCACTTCCGTGTTGTCCTCCCCCGCCCGATTCGCCGCTAACCAACTGTATATCTGACTTTATTAATATTGGTTAACATTATGGAAAACCGGGATAAATCATGTTCGAGAAGATTTAGTCCTATCCATTCGTCGAATAAAGAGAAAATCCGAAGTACTCCTTTTTGACTAGATCTAACCCCTTCACAATCCGGCCGGACACCGTCACAAGGCCTCACCTGCCCGACTGCTAATTTCTAAAGGAATACTAGTACTTAGGGGCATTTTAGATAGACCCTAAGTACTATAATCAAGACTAATTCTTCAGTTTATTATCATTTGAAAATAACAAGCACGACTCAATCAAATAAAAAATACAAAGAAGAGGAAGTATAAAAAATGACTCCATCACCTGTATATTTGGTGGGGGGATCGAAGCTCTTTCGGCAGGGATTGCGGGTTTACCTTGAAGGCACACCCTTTGAGGCAGTACGTGAAATTGAGCACGCAAGCGACGCTAAGAGCCGTACTGAGGGTGAAGTGCCCCCGGCGCTGATCCTCTTTGCATTGTCCCATGGTCAGGATGACTATGAGGCATCGATCAAGACCCTTGGGGTAACCTTCCCCGACACGCCGGTCGTCGTGATCGCCGAGAGCCTAGCGCTCGAGGACGTGACGCGGTGCCTGGCATCCGGTGTCGGCGGATACCTGCTGAGTGATATCTCCACTGATGCATTGTCCTACTCGCTACAGCTCGTGATGCTGGGCGAAAAGGTCTTCCCGACGCAGATGGCAACCTTCTGGACGCAGACGCCGACACGGCCGAGCGCATCGGCCTCGAAAGCCATTGCCGACAAGCTGTCGAACCGCGAAAGCGAGATCCTGCACTGCCTCGTCGACGGCAGTTCCAACAAGGCGATCGCTCGCCGGCTGGAAATTACCGAATCCACGGTAAAGGTCCACATGAAGAGCCTGCTGCGGAAGATAAACGCCGCCAACCGCACACAGGCCGCCATATGGGGCATGGGAGCGGGATTCGGCGATCCGGTCGGGACGGAGACGCCAACCGGCTAGCCGACGACGATAAGGGCGGCACCGGTTTTAGTGCAGTCTAAAACGATTAACCCGGCGCTTACCGCGCCGGGTTAATCGTTTCTAGACCGTATGATTAGGTATCAGGGCTTGTGTTTGGCCAATTCGTCCAGGGCCTTTGAGAGGCCCCGCAGCGAGAAAACCTCGATCTGGAGCTGCTGGCCGAGCTGATAGGCCATGCTGCCGCTCACTTCCTTCTTAAACATCTTGACCACTTGGCTCGTCCGATCCGCAGCAGCCGCCGCGGTGCAATAGGCCTCGCCGCACGCATCGACAGTTAAATGCAGCAACGCGCCACTCTTGTGCAGCCGCAACACCATCGGCTTATTTGCAGCCGAATCCGGAGGCAGCCGGACCTGCATGACCAGCTTGCCGTCCGATGTGTTGTACCCGAAAATCAGAACCGCCCGCGTGCCCCGGTGAGCCGCCGCGCAGGCCTTTTCCCGGCACAACAGGCGCCATTGATTGAAGGCCTTCGATTTTGTGCTGACACCGCCTTGCGCGGACGCTGACTGCGGCGCCAACGCCAACCCGGCCAACGCTACAACCGCTACCACGGCGCCATGTCCAAAGAGCGACACGATGCGACGAATTATTGGTGAACTAACCATCAATCTCAGCCTCCGCCTCAAAATCCCAGCCTATATTATGAACCCTAACAATGCTGCGCCAACAGCGGGCCCGCCCCAAGAACAAAAGGCATAGAGTACACATGCAGAATGCATACCCTGTTCGACTATCCCGTCCTAGTACCTACGCTTGCTGCAATCTATCGACTTTCTCAAGCAACGCCGAAAACTCTCCGGCAAACCGGACGTCGCCGGTTCGGTGGTTCAAGAATATATAGCTCCCGGTCGCACATCGCCCGACGCTAAAGGCTATATCTTCGGCGCCTACCGGGCGGACCTGGAAGTAATCCGTCTGCTCGTCATGATTGCGCGTAACCTGAGCCCATTCCGAATGTTTGATCATGCCATCCGCCACACGCTCGAAGAGTTGTACGTCGTCTGCCGTCAACCGATGGTTCTTCTGACTTTCCCGATCCGCCATTGCGCCCCGCCATTCGTCGCCACGATCCCCTTAACCTACTCTAACCTCACGAATTTTCACAAAATTTCAAGAGAGGCAGCGACGGAGCAGACGGGCTAACCTCATGGTGGGAATCAGGCCGCCGTATAGTCCGGCGCATAGCCGTGCACCGTTGCGGTATTCCAATCAGCCTACACCCTTCGGACTACTTTCAACGCAAGGGCAGACCACCCATACTGTCGGGCGCTGTCCCGGTGGCAGCACTTGTCGGACACCCGATTAACTCCGGCATCGCACAATTAAGGGTCGGCGGCGCAAGCAAACCGGCCCATCACGTCGCCCGCATTAATCGGACGGGCGAACGGGAGCTGTTTGGTGATTCCACGCGCGGGCCGAAATCCAGAGCGGTGGCAACAGCTGACGTCTGGACTAGACCAGTTGCCCGGACCGCTTGTGGTCATCGGCAACTGGCGCGGTGATGCTGGCGTCATCCTGCATATCAATCCGGCCTGGACAGAATTAAGCGGTTATACCGCTGCCGAAGTATTGGGGCGCCCGGCCCATACGATCCTGTTTGCAGTCGAGAGCGACGCGGTGGAATTCGATGCTGTCCGGGATACGGTAAAGCAAGGAGTTCCCTATAGCGGCGCCTTCACCTGTCCGCGCAAGAACAACAATCCGCTGAGCATTCGAATCCGCATCTGGCCGGTCCGCATCGCAAAGGAAGGTGAGGAATATCTTCTTGCGGCAATTGCCGGAATCGATGATGCCTCCCTCAGTGCCGAATTTAGAAATTGGCGGCGTCCAGGCCGGGGCAATATCTTGTCCTTTGGCCGCCCGAACGGGGGTCAGGGTGACGAGAACCAACGTCTCGCCGAAGAGCTCGTGGATGCTCAACTCTCGTTTCAGCACCAACTAGAATCCTGTCCATTCGGGGTCGAGCGCATCGATACGTCGGGCCGCATCCTCTACGCCAATCCGATCTATCACGACTTTCTTGGATACGACGAGAACGAGCTGATTGGCGAGAACGTGTTCGAGCGCCTGCAAGATCCAACCCATGCACGGGCGCTGGAATCCTATGTCCGCCACATAATTGCAAACCAGCCGAAATCGACGCCGATCTTCACCACGTACCGGCGCAAGGATGGCACACCTATTCCGCTGCGCCTGGACTGGTCCTACGATCGTAGTCCGGGGGGTGCGATCACCGGCCTCATCTCGGTAGTGGCGCCGATTTCCGGTCTCGACTCCGATGCCGCCGAAGACGATTCAACGACAACAACGCCGGATCGCCCGCCGCCCCAAAGCATTGACCCGGATGCGTCGATGGCGCCGTCACCGACCGGCCCGTCAACGCCGCGCCTTTTAAAGGAAACGCTCCACGCTGCGCGGGTCTGGCTTTCGATCCTGTCCCATAATCATCCGGAAGGCGACGAAGCAGAGATTGTGGACAAGGCGGATCAGGCGCTGGATGACGCCTTGCGTCTCCTGGGCAGCGAACGCCGGCCGCTGTCCACCGCGTCAAGCTATTACGAGGAAACCACCCCCCTACAGGGTTTAGTGATCGCCGTGGTCGAGCCGGTTTCTATCCTTCGAGCCAGTCTGAGCGACCTCCTGCAGAGCTGGGGCTGCCATACGGTGGCCGTCGAGCGGCCCGGCGAAACGGTGCCGGCGCTGCAGGAATCCGGGCGCCTGCCCGATATGGTCATTGTCGATCTCGACGCCGCGATCGGCGCCAGCGGCGACAGCGTCGTCCGCGCCATTTGGGACCGGTATGGACCGGGCGTCCCCGCCGCCCTGGTAGCGGACGACATCGCGCCGGAAACGGAACTATTCGCTGAGTCGGTGGGGATGAAGGTCATCCGGCGACCGGTACATCCCATCGAGTTGCGCAGTACAATGCTCGCCTTATGGCGTCATACACGCCGCGGCCGCAAGAAATAGGCTGCTCTCCCGGGAAGTCCAGGCGTTTTGCCGCTATTCGTTCAGGATAGCGGCAACGTCGCTGAGATTGGCGATTTCGACGATTGCCGCCGGATCGAGCTGTTTCCCCAGCGTTTCTTCCAGGGCCAGGATCAACCGCATATGGCCGAGACTTGTCCACGCGTCCAACGTTTCAATCGATGCGTCGCCATCAACCTCGTCGGTGGAGATTTCCAGCGCATCGGCGATGATTTCACGCGCCTTGGCCACAGTATCGGTCATAGTTGTTTTTCCTCGCGGATTTCGTCCCATTCGCGGCGCAGCATCCCGAACATTATGATGTCGGTTCGCTCGCCGAGCATGGAGATATCATGTTCTTTCAGAACGCCCTCGCAACGAAACCCGAGGGCCTTGTAATTGAAAATGGCCGGAACATTCCGCGCCATCACCGTCCCATAAACCTTGTGGCAGCGCAGCCGGTAGAAGGCAAAGTCGAGGACCTTGTGCCGTGTCTCCAGCACGACATTACGCCCCCAATACTCCCGGTCGCCGATCACGACGTCGGCTTTTGCGGACTCCGTGCCAGGGTAATACTCAAGCTTCTGGAGGCCGATGACTCGGTCGGTTTCCAGGCATGTGATGTTTAAGAGAAACCGATATTTGTTATCAAATCGTTTCAACCATAGTTCGACCGCTTGGCGGCTCGGAAACCTCGGCAGCCCGGAATAGTTCGTCAGTTCCCGATCCATCATCCAGTTGAAAACATAGTCGTCGATCTGGAACGGCCGCATCGACCGCATGACATACTTGTCCGTTGCCAGCCGCAGGGCTTTGCCGGGTGCCCACGCCATCGTTACCCTCCGTCTTTCATACAGTGATCCCGCACCGCGTCGCGATTGATCTTGCCGCGATCGGTCTTCGGAATCGATGAGACAAAAAACCATTTTTCCGGAACTGCCTGCGGCTTGATACGGGACTGACACCAACCCCGCAAATCCTTTGCCGATATTTCACTATCGGCATCGGCAAAGACGACCGCCGCGCCGACCGTCTCGCCTTGAACCGGATCGGGCACGGCGAAGCAGCAAGCCTCTGCAACATGCGGGTTCTGTTCCAATAGCAGGTCGACTTCTTCCGGGTGAACCTTCATCCCAGCCTTGTTGATCATCGCTTTCTGCCGCCCCGTCAACCGCATGGTCCCATCCGCGGCGATCTCGCCGATATCGCCGGTTAAATACCAACCATCGCGCAATACCTCCGCGCTGAGGTCCGGCCGGCCATGATACCCGCTCATCAGCGACGGCGTCTGGAGCATGATTTCACCCTGACCATGCCCCCTGATGTCGCCGGATTCATCGAGAACCGCGGCCGTACCACCCAGCATGCGGCCGATCAGGCCATCTTCCGGCGCGTACTGGCTGGCAATTGCCCCTGCCGCCCAATTCGCGGTTTCGGTAATTCCGTACAGATTCGCCACCTCATCGGTGCCACACCAATCGATGACGCCTTGCCACAGATCGGCGGACAACGGTGCCGAGCCGATATGGACGCGTTTCAATGTTTCCTTTTCCAATGGCGGCAGCACCCGCAGCGCCATGCGCCAAAACGTCGGCACCGAGCTCATGAAGCTGATGTCGTTCTGCGCGACCGCGGCGCCGATCCCCTGAATACCGCGAAGACTCGTGTCCGGATAGAGGTAGAGATCGTCTCCACCCAACAGCGGCGTCAGACAGTTACCGATCAGGCCATGGCCGAAATGAGTCGGCAGCACGCAGAGCGAGCGCCGCAACGTGTCGGCGCCGATAAACGCCCGGTTCAGCGCTACCCGCGACAGAAGCGACCGAAAGCTGTGAACGACGCCTTTCGGCTGGCCCGTGGTCCCCGAAGTGAACAGCATCACCGCCGGTCGGTCCAAGGCGTTGGTGACCGGTGACGTCGCATCGCCCTGCCCCACCGGCCGGTCGACCGCGCTTTGGAACACCGGTGTCGTCACCCCGCTCAGATCCGGCCCGCCGGACCGGCCCATCAGGATGGCCGCCGGCGAAACGAAATCGCATATGACGCCGAGTTCATTGGCCGTCAGGTCGGGGGCGATGCAAACCGCACAGGCGCCGGCCTGCCAAACACCGAATAGATCGCCGAAGAAATCCGCTGTACCGCCGTGGGCGATTATCACATGATCAACCGCCGAGCCTCGGACACTGCCGACAAGCGCCGCCGTCCGGTCGGCTGCCGCCCGCAGGTCGTCCTGCGTGCAACGCTCACCAGAAATGAGGTCGGTGACACTTCCAAGCGATTCCGATGCGATCCGCATCATGCCTCCACGCGTTATTGGCGGATTCCGCCGTCCAACGGCATAACGCCGTCCCCGGACGATCCAGAGACCGCCCTCCATGGACTAATACAGAGAGGATCAAACTCTCTCAAGCAATCCTATTGGGGTAGCCACATTGCTGAAAGGCTATGGGCCGGCAACGCTGCCCCCGATCTCCTCCGGTCTCCAGCGATGCGCCACAATGTCTCGTCCCTAAGGGTGAACTGTCTAGTCCCGAAGCACAATTCGAAACGCCCAAAGAATACGGTAAAAGCAAGGAGGACAGCCCTATTCGCGAAGCTGCGCAAGATGCAGGGACCATGAATCAGGAGTATCTGGAGCACTACCGACGCGACGGTGTCGCCGTGATCCGAAACGTCTTCGGCGACGACGATGTTTCGGCCCTGAAATCCGCTTTCGAGGCCGTGCAGGCCGAAGGCATGCAGCTCCGGGCCAGCTACCGCCATCAAAACGTTCTTTTCCGCTTGTCGCAGGACGCCAATCTCGGCAAGACGCTTCGCCTCGTCCAATGGCCATCCTACTTCAACGACGTCCTGAACCGATATCGCCTCGACCGGCGGATGCTCGACATCGTCGAGCCGTTGATCGGCGATGACGTCAAGCAAATCATCAACCAAATGCATTGGAAACCGCCCGGCGCGGCGCAGTCGAGCTTCGGATATCATCAGGACATATGGTTCCGGCGGCCCCGCCAGGCCTATCGAAATCCGGCAACGGCATTCGTTCAAAGCGGAATAGCAATAGACCCGCAATCAGCAGCCAACGGCGCCATGACCTTCTGCCCCGGTAGCCACCTTCTCGGCGAGCTATCGATCGACGATCACGGCCGGGTCATGGACCGGGATATGAAGGCCGCAGACCTTGCCCAATTCGGACTATCCGAAGACGCCACCATCACCCTCGATATGAATCCGGGCGACGTTGCGATCTGGAGCCTGTACACGGTTCACGGTTCGGGCATCAACCGGAGTACCGGCGACCGGCGCTTCTATCTGAATGGCTACGTTTCAGCCACGGACTGCGATCGTGGTGAGTGGACGTTCCGGGAGGGGAAACCCAGCACCCTGGGCGATCCGGCACTGGTTCATTACGATGATTTGTACCGCCACCCCGACCCGCATTACGTCGACGAGCGCTGATTGGCTATCGTCCGGCAGCGTCAGCGAACATACACGACCCGGAAGGTGCGCTGGACACCGTCATGTTCGGTGATCGATAGGTACTCGCCCTGTTTGAATGAGTGGTTCTCCAACTTGAACAACGGCTCGTCATCGTCGTCAGTATCCGGATCGTAGGATAGAGCCCAGCCGTTCTCGACCTGGATCAATTCCCCCATCTCATCATCTTCGCCTTCCCAGAACCGGCGCACGGTGCACTCAGCCTGCCGATCAGGCCACGCAGCCATATCGAAACCGCCTTCCGACGTGAGCGGCAGGTTCAACTCGTAGCCGCATTTGATGCTACCGGCCGGATGGTCCGGCGTCCGGGCAAGTTCCAGTCGAATATGTCGCATCGCCATTTGCGCTCTCCTTTTTGATTTCGTTAGTGGGCGATCAGCGCCGGCAACGGCGACTCGTCCAGCATATGCTGGGTAACACCGCCTAGGATGAATTCGCGGAGGCGGCTATGGGAATAACCGCCCATCACAACAACGTCCGCACCGCTGGCGACTGCTTCGTCCATCAACAGTTCGCCGATCAGCCTTTCGTCAGGCTTGAAGCGCTGTACGCTCGCGGAAATGCCATGCCATGCGAGGTAGTCGATCAGGCCGGTCAGGATGAAATCATCCTCGACATCCTCATCGACCCACATGACATCGACCGCATCCGCCTCATGCAAGAGCGGAAGCGCCGCGGCGACCGCCCGTGCGGCCTGCGTTCCGCCGTTCCAGAAGACGGCGACGCGCCCCACTTTCTTTAGCGCGGTATCGCGCGGCGTCAACAAAAGAGGACGGCCGCTATCGAAAATTGCTTTTTCAATCGCGCCGTCGCGCGCCGAATCCCCATCATCGCTGGTAGCGGACAAGATAACGAGATCACGCAGCCGCGCCTCTCCGGCGATTGCCTTGTCCTCGGCCCCGGTTCGCTCGCGCCACGTCGCGGTGACCTGTCCCGACCCGCCTGGGCCATCGACAACGGTGATACCCGCATCGGCCACCCATGCGTCGAAGCTCGCGCGCGCCGCCTTCGCATTTCCCGCGATCTCTTCCTCCAGCGACTCGATCAGCTGGACATAGGCATTGCCGGTCATGGCGTCGCCGGTGAAATCGACATATCCGCGCGGATCCGGCCGCACGTGCATCACGTCGATATGACTGTCAGTCATGCTCGCCACCGCATAAGCGGTTTCGAGACTGGCTGAATCGCCATTGCGTCCGTTTAAAACGGTAAGGATCGTGCGAAATGACATCATTCACCCTTTCTCGGCAGACCGGTGCCCGGCCCTTTAGGTATTCGGTGATGTCACTATCGGGGAGCGGCTTTCACCGCACATTGATCTGTCTCAAGCTCCGGCGGGCCAAAGGAGACCGGCCAGAGTTGGCGTGGTGCTTACAGGACGGCCGCGCTCGGCTCGATACAGTAATCACCCGACCCGCTGAGCGCCATGAGACGATCACGATCCAGAATGGTAATTGTGTGCGCCGCATCCAAACGGATGATCTCCTGCTTGCGCAACCGAGTGAAGCATCGGCTCACGGACTCGGTCGTTAGACCCAAATGATCGCCGATATCATTTCGACTCATCGGCAGGAACAGTTCGTCTCGGCGGGCATTGCGCCGTCCGGCGCGGGACGACAGCAACAAAAGAAACGACGCTAATTTTTCACTCGCCGTTTTGCGGCCCAGCAACACCATCTGATCCTGCGCCGCAGCCAACTCGTTCGTCGCGACACTGAGAACGCGCTGTTCCAGCGCCGGAAACTTCACGAACAAACTCTGCAGCGACTTGCGTGGGAATCTACACAGGCTGATCCGAGTAACTGCTTCACAGGAATAGGCGTAAGTCACGTCTTCCGCCAACCCGACAATGTCCGACGGGAAGAAAAAGCCGGTGATCATGCGTCGGCCGTCGGCCAATACCTTGCAGACACGCGCGCAGCCATCCCGCAAGACGAACAGGTGTTCAGCCGGGTCGCCTTCGAAAAAGACCGCCTGACCAGGCGATATCGAAATATCGGTAACGATTTCCGTCAGGCTTGTCAGTTGCGCTGGCTTAAGGGCGCTGCAAATGCTGAGGTCCCGAACCGTGCAGGCCGCGCAGGGCGATTGCACTTCGCCGGGATGCCGTTTAGGCAGGTCGAGTATCGTCCCACGATGCATTGGCTTACGCCCTTTTGTTTTCCGCTCGAGCCCGCACCGGCTCGAACACCACCCTATAGTCTATAGAATGGGATACGCACACCCCGTCTTCAATTCGGGAAATGCGGTAGCGCCTTAGGGCAAATTGTCGCGGAAATTGGCGGACGACCAAACTGGAACCGGCAAAACGCATTAAACGCCTGCCCACGCAATGTCGAAACGCCGTTCCAAATCGGCCGTCCGCCATGTACGGATACTAGTTATGAATGGTTAACGAAGCCTTAGCCTAAAACAACACACTCCCGACATACCATCGATAGTCGTGATTTCCGGTTCATCGTTTGAATCCATCAAAAATCGGCCAATTACCGGGCTAAACGCCGCCGTAATGGCGGCGGGCTGCATCCGGCGTGACGTAACCGTCCTTCAAATCAGCTTCGATTGCGTCAGCCAGCCGGTCCGTCGCGGAGCCATAACCACCCCCGCCCGACGTCTCCAGGCGCACCACATCACCTTGCCGCAATTCATACCCGGACAGTTTCGACGCCTCCTCGAAAACCTGGCCGCCACGACGGATCAAAAGACGCCCCAGCGCGCCCGGCTTGCCACCGTCGAGACCGTAAGGCGGAATTCGGAAACGCTCGAAACTCGTCGACAACACGCCGCGATCCGCATCGAGTCGCCATTCCCGGTGCAGCCCCAGTCCGCCGCGCGTCCGACCCGGTCCGCCGGAATCCGGGGTGAGCCCATAGCTCAAGAAGGTCACCGGATGGCTTGCCTCGACCATTTCCAATGGCGAATTGGCGAGATTATGGAAGCCGGCCGAGAAGGCACTCGCGCCATCGACCTCCGGATGGGCGCCCCAGCCGCCGACCTCGATCTCGAGATAAACATCGGGCGATCCGTCCGACTTCTTCGACCCTAAAGAATAAACATAGCTGACGCCGTAATACGCCGCCGGGATCTTGCCCGGCAGAGCCTGCGCCAGCGCCCCCAACACCGTGGTGACGATCCGATGACCGGTGAGCATGCGATTGACGACCGGTGCCGGGTGTCGGCAATTGACCACCGTCCCTTCCGGCGCAACCACCGAAACCGGCCGGTAGCATCCCGAGTTCGCCGCGAAATTTCCACCGGCGCCGCTCATCACCGCGAAATAAACCGCGGATTTCGACATATTGAGCGTGCAGTTGACCGATCCGTCGGCCTGCGGACTGGACCCGGTAAAATCAACCGTGACTGTATCGCCGGATATCGTCACCGATACGGCGACCCGGATGGCTGTCTCCGTGATCCCGTCGTCGTCGACGAAATCCTCGAAGGTATATGTTCCGTCCGGCATGGTGGAAATCGCCGCCCGCATCGACTGTTCCGACTGCTCGAGAATCCGCCGGGTTGCGCTCTGTAAGGCGCCCGTGCCATAGCGCGTGGCGATGCGAAGGACTTCCGTCGCCCCGACATCAAGCGCCGCCATCTGCGATGACAGGTCGCCCGCGAGTTTCTCGGGCTCCCGGCTGTTGTTGAGAATAAGCCTGTAGACAGCGTCATTGCGGACGCCGCCGTCGTAAAGCTTCAGCGGCGGAATCCGGAGCCCTTCCTGAAAAATCTCGGTAGCCAGCGGATCGTAGCTTCCGGCGGACCGGCCGCCCACATCGATATGATGGCACAACGTGCCGACGATGGAGACGACCTCACCGTCGATGAAGACTGGCCGGAAGGCGAGAATGTCCGGCAGGTGTTGAGCACCGCAATACGGATCGTTGGTGACGATAATGTCGCCGTCCCGCCATTCCACCAGAGGAACATGGTCGGCCAGCAAATCCTCAAGACAGGTCGCCATGGAATTGAGGTGGACCGGAATTCGCGTGGCTTGCGCCACGTTCTGCCCTGACGCGTCGAACAGCGCGGTGGAGTAATCCAGCATCTCACGGACGACGGCGGACCGGCTTGTTCGCCAGATCGTAACGCTCATCTGCTCGCAGGTCGCGACAAGCGCATTGCGGATGACCTCAAGCTGAATCGGGTCAATGCTGGTCATGGATTCGTCCTCCGCACCTTCATTCCTGACGCCGCGCAATGAGATCGCCTGTCGTCTCTGGAATGAGCGTCCAGCCGGTTTTCAAAAGGATCGTCGTATATTCCTCATCAATGATTGCGGGACCGGCAATCGGCATGTCAGCCGACAACGTCGCGCGATCATAAACCGGCGTATCGTGCCACGCGCCATCGATGAAGACCTTCCGCACCGATTTTGCATCCGAACCGCCTGCCCTCTCTTCCGACCGAAGCTGGGGTTTCGCCAATTGGCCGATCGCCGTCATGCGCAGCGTCACGATCTCGACCGGCGTCTCCCGCTCGTCATAGGCAAATCGCTCGAGGTGCTGCCCATGAAACGCTTCGATCAACGTGTCGAGGCTTTCGCCGGTTGCGGCGGCATCCGGCCATGACACCAACAATTCGAAGGCCTGTCCCCGATAGCGCATGTCCGCGGCGATCTGGAACTGACGATCTTCGGCCGCGATACCGTCGCGCTCCAGCACACGCTCACCGTCGGTCCGCAGATCGGCCAACATGTCCCGAAGATCGGCGCAGGCATCCGGCGTTGCGATCAGAAGCCGCGACCGCGCCAAATCATGCGTAATGTCCGAATAAAGAATACCGTAGGCCGACAACGTGCCCGGATTCTTGGGGAAGACGACCCGCGAGACGCTCAATTCCTCGGCCAAATCGATGGCGTGCAGCCCGCCCGCGCCGCCGAAGGATGCCAGCGCGAAATCCCGTGGGTCGAGCCCCTTCTCGAATAGACTCAATTTGATCGCCGACGCCATCGAAGCATTCGCGACAGCCAGAATACCTTCGGCCGCGGTTTCCACATCCATGCCGAGCGGCGTGCCGATGCGTTTGTCGATCGCTGCCTGCGCCGCCGGTTGATCGAGCGCCATGCCGCCACCGAGAAAGAAGTCGGGATCGATGCGGCCAAGCGTGACATTGGCGTCGGTGACCGCGGGTTCCTTGCCGCCGTGCCCATAGCTGACCGGCCCCGGATCGGCGCCAGCACTTTGCGGCCCGACCCGAAGCCCGCCGCCCGGATCGATCCAGGCAATCGAGCCGCCGCCGGCACCGATCGTGCGAATTTCAACCATCGGCACGCGAACCGGTAGGCCATCGATGTCGCCTTCGGTCACAACCGCGCTGCGGCCGTCGCGCACGACACAAACATCGAAACTGGTGCCGCCCATGTCGATCCCTACAAGGTTCGGTTCATCCAGACTCTCGGCGAGCCGGGTCACCGCAAGCGCACCACCGGACGGACCGGACAAAAGCAGGCGGACCGGCTGGTCAGCGGCGACCGCAGGCGTCGTCACGCCACCGTTCGACTGGACGAGATACAGCGCTGCATCGAAGGCACCGTCGCGCATGCGCCCAGCCAGCTTCTCCAGATAGCGCGCGACGACCGGCATGAGCACGGCATTTAGGACAGTGGTGGAACTGCGCTCGAACTCGCGAATTTCGGGACTGACATCGCTCGACAGCGACACCGCAACCTCGGGCCATTCGGCGCGGACCGCCTCCGCGACCGCCCGTTCATGCGCTGGATTGGCATAGGCGTGTAATAGACAGATCGCGATTGCCTCGACCACATCGTCATCACCGCCGGACCGGGCCCGGTCGATCACCAACGAAAGCGTCTTCGCATCCAGTGGGGTTTCGACGCTGCCGTCTGCCCTCAACCGCTCGCCAACACCGAAGCGCCGCCGCCGGGGGATCAGGACCGACCGATCTTCGGCCTTCAGACCATAAATTTCCTTGCGAACATGCCGGCCGATTTCCAACACATCCTCGAAGCCTTGCGTCGTAATCAGCGCACCCGCCGCCAGCTTCCGTTCCAGGACCGCGTTCGTGGCAATCGTCGTACCGTGCATTACCAAGGCCACATCCGACAGCGCGAAGCCATACCGCTCGGAAGCCCCCAAAATTCCGTTCATAAATCCGACCGAGGGATCGCCCGGCGTCGTCGGCACCTTGAACGCCCAGGCGTCCTGGCTGCGGCTGTCGAATATCTGCAGGTCGGTGAATGTCCCGCCGATATCGACGGCGATCCTGACCGGCTGTGCGGAGATGTCTGCCTGCTCGTTCATGGCTCCCGCCTATTCTTCGTCGGCTACCGAGACGCCATAGCGCTCGGCCATGTAGGCGTCGCTGAACTTGCCGCTTCGGCGGTCGGTCCGCAACGCCACCTTGTCGCGTTTGCCAGGATCACCGTATCCGCCTGCCCCCGGGGTTTCGACGACGACCTGCTCGCCGGGCCGCACGACAATCCCGCTCGGCTTGATCTCGAGGCCGTGCTCGGTCCCGTCCTCGTGAATGTGCACGAACCGGCCCATGGCCCCCTCGCCGCCGCCGAACACGCCCCATGGCGGATTCCGGAAGCGTTCGCCTGCGCCATTGAACACGCACTCATGACCGACCGGCGTCACCACGCGCCGTAATCCCATGCCACCGCGATACTCACCGGCGCCGCCGGAGTCCGGCACAAGGCTGTAGCTAACGACCCGCAGGGGATACTCCATCTCAATGGCTTCGACCGGCAGGTTGGACGTATTCGTGATGTGCACCTGCACGCCGTCCTTACCGTCGCGGTCGTTGCGGCCACCAAACCCACCGCCCAGCGTTTCCAGATAAAGATAGTCACGCCCGGATTCCGGATCGCGCCCCGAAAAGACTGCGGTCGTATTCGCGCCATTCGCCGCGCCGACCGCCGCGTCCGGCAACGCCTCTTTCAATGCGCCGATCACCACGTCGACGATCCGCTGACAAGTATTGGCGCGCGCGGCCACCGGCGACGGCGCCTCGCAATCCAGCAGCGTGCCGCGCTCCGTCGTGATCTCACACACATTCAGGACGCCCTGGTTGTTCGGCACTTCGGGATCGAGCAACGCCTTCAGCGAGTAACAGACCGATGCCTGCGTCGCATTCAGCGTGACGTTCACGTTGCCGCGCACCTGGGGCGCGGTGCCGGTGAAATCGAAATGAACCCGATCACCCGACACCTCGACCCGCAACTTGATCGGAATATCGACCGCGCCGAGGCCGTCGTCATCCATCACATCCTCGAACGCGTAGACGCCGTCGGGAACATCGGCGATGGCGGCGCGCATGCGGCGCTCGGTCCGGTCGATGATTTCACTGAAAGCGCCGCTCAGGACATCTGCCGAATACCGCTCGGCTATTTCGCCGAGCCGGCGCGCGCCGAGGCGGCAGGCGGAGATTTGTGCGTAGTAGTCGCCCTGCCGCTCTTCAGGCAGCCGTACATTCAGCAGCAGCAGATCGAAGAGGTCCTGTTGCATCTCGCCGGCCCGGATCAGGCGCACCACCGGAATACGGAGCCCTTCCTGATAGATTTCGGACATGCCGCCCGCCATCGACCCTGGCGCCATGCCGCCGACATCTGCGTGATGCGCGATGTTACAAACGAAGGCCAGCAGACGACCGCCAACGAAGACCGGCATCGCCATATTGATATCCGGCAGATGGGTCCCGCCGGCGACATGCGGATCGTTGGCCACGAACAGATCGCCTTCCGCGATGCTCTCGAGCGGAAACTTGGCCCGGAGCACATCCATCATGCCGACCATCGACGCCAGATGGATCGGCAGCGAGCTGTCCGCCTGCACGATCAGCCGGCCCTCCGGATCGCAAATCGCCGTCGAGTGATCGCGGCGTTCCTTGATGTTCGTCGAGTAGGCGCTGCGCATGAGGGCGACGAATGTCTCGTCCGTCACCGACCGCAACGCGTTGAACAGGATTTCCAAGGTCACCGGGTCCAGCCCGTCGCCCAGTCCGTCGCCCAGTCCGCCGCGATGCCCGCTCATTGCGCCAACTCCATGATCAGATTGCGCTGTCCATCGACCCGGGCGGTATCCTCCGGGAAGACCAGCACCGTAGCGTCCAACTGGTCGATCACTGCCGGGCCGGGGACCGTCTGTCCGGGTCGCAGAGCCGACCGGTCGAACACCTGGCTGTCCACCGCCGTATCCCCGTCAAACCAGACGGACCGGATTTCCGTCGCCACGGGATCGTCGGTCGAGCCGCCATCTTCCGCGACGGGTTGCGGCTTCGGCAGGTCGCCCCGTGCCGTCAGCCGGATGTTGACGATCTCGACCGCGTCGTCAGGATTGTGAAAACCGTAGTTGCGGTCGTGAACGGCAAAGAACATCCGGCACAAGACATCCGCATCCGGCACGGCGGGACCGTCCAAGGCGCCTTCGGCGGTCCCAGAAGATACACGCAGTTCGAAATTTTGGCCGACATACCGCATGTCGAAGCTCAGTTCGAGCGAATGGCGGACCGCGTCGGTGGCGCTGGTCTCCGCCCATCGTCGCGCTTCCGCGGCCAAGCCGTCGACCGAGCGCGCGACATCGCGAAGCGCAGCGTCCTGAACCGGGTACCGGCCACTGACGACGAAATCCTCTTTCAGGTCCGAGACCACCAATCCCTGCGCACACAAAATACCGGGCGACGGCGGCACCACGATCTCCCGCATGCCAAGCGACCGCGCCACGTCCGGCGCATGAAGTGCACCCGCGCCGCCCATCGGCATCAAACTGAAATCGCGCGGATCGTGTCCCCGCTCGACCGATATCGCGCGGATGGCCCGAACCATATTGGCGACCACGATGCCAAGGATGCCGTGCGCCGTCTTCTCGACGGTAAAGTCCAACTGATCAGCGACCGGCTGGATCGCTGCCGCAGCGGCGGCTCGATCGAGCGCCATGGTCCCGCCGAGCAACCCCTTCGGTGACAAGCGGCCAAGCAGCAGGTTAGCGTCCGATACGGTCGGCCGGTCGCCGCCATTGCCGTAACAAGCCGGCCCCGGCACGGCGCCCGCACTTTCCGGCCCGACCTTTAGGAGCCCGTCGCGGTCGAACCAGGCGATCGATCCGCCGCCAGCGCCCACTGTGTTGATGTCCACCATCGGCAGACGCACCGGAAAGCCGGCGACTTCCTGCTCGTTGCTGATTTCGGTTTCGTGCTCGCGGATCAAACAGACGTCGGCGCTAGTCCCGCCCATGTCCAGGGTGATGACATTCGGGCGGGCGGCCAGTCGCCCGATATGGACAGCGCCGACCGCGCCCGCCGCCGGGCCGGACAAGGCCGTCCGGATCGGATAATCGCCGGCACGCTCTACCGACATCAACCCGCCGCTCGACTGATTGATCCCGATGGCGGCCTGCGGCGCGCGGGCTGCCAGGCCATCCCGCAGGTTCGCCATGTATCGCGTGACTACGGGTTGCAGATACGCGTTCTGGACGGTCGTGGAGAACCGCTCGTATTCGCGAATTTCCGGCTGCACGTCGGATGACAGTGAGATGTGGATATCCGGCAGCGCCGCGCGAAGGGCATCGCCAATGCGTCGTTCATGGTCCGGATTGAGAAAGGCGAAAAGGAAACAAACGGCACAGCCCTCGACGTCCGCCGCCGCCACGTCACCGACCACCGACTGCACGGCGGCATCGGAGAGCGCGGTCAACACCTCACCGCGCGGGCCCACGCGCTCGACCACCTCGAACCGGCGCTCGCGCGGGACGAGCGGCGGCGGGTAGTCGGCCTTCAGGTCATACATCTTTGGTCGGGTCTGACGGCCGATCTCCAGCAAGTCCCGGAACCCGTCGGTCGTCACCAGGGCGACCGCCGCACCGCGGCGTTGGATCAGCGCATTCGTGGCAACCGTCGTCCCATGGCCCAGGCGGCCGATGTCGGCGGCAGCAATACCTTCTTTGCTGCAAAGCGCATCGAGGCCG
>JAJFJD010000044.1 GCA_021774335.1 Alphaproteobacteria bacterium | reverse complement strand
TTCGACAAGCTGGGCGTGGTGCCGGAAAGAACCGGCCCGAAACTGCCGGGATCCGCACCGAACAACCTGTACCCGACGAAGGACGGCAAATTCATCCATATCACCGCGTCGAACGATTCGATCTTTGTCCGGCTGCTGGGCGCAATGGGCCGGTCCGAACTGGCTGAGGATGCCGAGTTCGGCGATGACACGTGGCGGCGCAGCAATGAGGATACGGTCGACGATCTGGTCGCCGAGTGGACGATCCAACACGACATTACCGAGCTGGACGGCATTTTGCGCGAGCACGCGGTGCCGAGTGCGCCGATCTACACCATCGAGGACGTGTTCGCCGACCCGCATGTGCAGGCGCGCGACATGCTGGTCGAGACGCCGGATGCGGAGGTCGGTCCCCTCACCCTGGCCGGGATCGTGCCGAAGATGACCAAGACGCCCGGCGAACTGCGCTGGGCCGGCCGCGCCTGCGGTGCGGATACGCGCGACGTGTTGGGGTCGGATCTGGGCATGTCGGAGGACGAGATAGATCGTCTGCAATCGGAGAGTGTGATAGTCTGCGCCGATAGCCGCCGCGAATAACCGATAGTATAACTGATGTGAGGACTGCCAATGTCCTTCCGAGCCAGTTTCATTGCAGCACTGACGTTGATTGTATTCGCGTCATCCGCGACGGCGGCGACCGTCCGCTACAACCTCACCGTCAACAACAGCTGGAGCGTCGCGACGCACCCGAATTTTCCGGCGTTGGGTCATTTTTCCTTCCTCGGCGGGGCGACGCATAAGGTGGGCACGTCCTTCTGGTCGGTCGGCAGCTTGGCGACGCCGGGGATCAAGCGGATGGCGGAAACCGGGGCGATCGACCAGCTTCAGCCCGAGGTACAGGCGGCTATCGATGCCAATCTTGCAGGCAGTTTCCTCGGATACGAACAATGGTTCTGCCCCGCGGCAGTGTCGCATCCGAATTGCGGACCGAATACCGTGTCCTTCGAGATCGACGAGGCCAACCCGCTTGTGACGCTCGCCAGCATGCTGGGGCCGACGCCGGACTGGTTTATCGGCGTCGATAGTCTCGAACTGTTTCAGGGCGGCATGTGGCTGGACAATGTGGTCATCGAACTCTTCCCGTTTGACGGCGGGACACTGACCGGCAACGAATTCAGACTGTTCACCGGCGATCCTAACGATCCGCAGGAACCGATCAGCCGCATCACCGACGATACCGGACAGATCATCGGCGGCGGCAGCCTCGGGACCTTCACCTTCACCCGCGTCTCGGCCGTGCCGATCCCGCCGGCGTTGCCGTTCTTCCTGGCGGCGCTCGGTGCGCTGCTGACGATGATGGTGTTCCGCAAAACGTCGTGGGACATGGTGCGGCACTAAGGCCGCTACACCACCCGGAATCGCGCCAACGCGACGCCGTCCTCTTCCTCGATCACCGCTTCGACCGGCCTGTCCGCTGCCATCCCGTCTTCCGGGTTGACGATGTTGGTGATCGCGCGGGCGCCCTCTTCTAACTCCACGACGGCGACGTTATACGGCAGCTTGTCGGCGAAGGCCTTGTTGAAGGCGACGTGGTAGATGACCCAGCTGATCAGTTTGCCTTTGCCGGATGGCTCCACCCAGTCGTTGTCGGGGCTGAGGCAGTTCGGGCAGTCCTCGCGCGCAGGCAGCCAGGCGTGGCCGCAGTCGCGGCATTTCTGAATCTTCAGCACGCCGTCTTTCAGTGCGGTCCAGTGCGGCTCGTTCACCGGGCTGATGTCGGGCTCGGGAATGGCGGGTTTGGTCTCTTGTTCGGCCATAGCTCTATTGCCCCAGGATCAGCGTGGAATGCGTGTGCATGACCCCGCCTTGATTGCTGACGATGCAGGATTGTGCGTTCTTGACCTGCCGGTTGGCGGTGCCGCGCATCTGCCGCACGCCTTCGATGATGAGCTGCATGCCCGGCATGCCGGTCTCCGACAGCAATCCGCCGCTGGTGTTCATCGGCAGGTCGCCGTCGGGCGCGATGGCGCCGCTTTCCACGAACGGACCGCCCTCGCCTTTCTGGCAGAAGCCGTAGTCTTCCAGCGTCATGATCGGCGTGATCGTGAAACAGTCGTAGATCTGCGCCACGTCGATGTCTTTCGGCGTCATCCCGGCCATGTCGAAGGCGGTCTTGCCCGAGATCACGGCTTCGGTGGTCGTCATGTCCGGGCGCTGCGCCACTTCCCAGGACGTCTGGCCCTGTCCAAAGCCCAAGATCGGCACCGGCGTTGGCACGTTCAGTTCCTGCGCGCGCTTGGCGCTCATCACGACGACCGCGCCGCCGGAATCCGATACCAGGCAGCAGTCGTCGCGGCGCAGCGGATCGACGATCCAGCGGGAGTCGAAATAGTCGTCCAGCGTGATCGCCTTCCGAAGCTGCGCATTCGGGTTCGCCGCCCCGTTGTCGCGGCAGGTGACGGCAACCGCGCCCAACTGCGCATGGGTTGTGCCGTATTCCTCCATATGGCGGCGGGCGATCATCGCGTAGCCGGGCGCCACGCCGAACCAACCGTAGCTCGCCACGCCGTCGCCGTTGCGGACCCGTTGATAAGCCTGCCGCGTGCCGGTTTTGGGGTTGTCTGAAGCCGCGACCAGCGCGACTTCGCACTGTCCCGCCTCGATCGCCATGGCGGCGAAGCCGATCATCGCCGCGTTCGAGGCCCCCGCCTGATCCCAGACGCCGCCTATGCGCGGGTGCAGGCCCATCGCCTCGGCCAGGGTCTGGCCGTACTTGCTCTCGTAGGCGGAGGTCGGATATTTGACGTAGAGCGCGTCGACCATCGATTTCTCGATCCCCGCGTCGACGAGCGCCTTGCGGCACGCTTCCACGTTCATCGAGATGGTCGAACGGCCGGGCAGCGCGCCGAACTTGGTGTGGCCGATCCCGGCGATAACGGTCTTGCCGCGCATGCGGTCTATTCTCCCTTGAAGTTGGGCCGACGCTTCTCGGCGAAGGCCTTGGTGCCTTCGTCCAAATCCTTGGTGAAGCGCAGCATGCGATTGGTCGCCGCCTCCCAGCGCAGGCCGGTCTGCAAGTCCATGTCGTAGGATCGGATCGCCAGTTCCTTGGCCGCCTGCACGGCGAGCGGCGCGTTCGCGGCGATCCGCTTGGCGTGTTCCATCGCTGTGTCCATCAGCTTGTCGCGCGGCACCACCGCATTCACAAGACCCCAGCGCTCGGCGAGATCGGTGCCGAACCGGTCGCCGGAGAGCAGGATTTCCATCGCGATGGCATAGGGGAATTGCTGCATCACCCGCTGTGTGCCGCCGTTGCCGGGCACCAGGCCGCGTTTGACCTCGGACAGGCCGAAGGTCGCCTCGTCGACCGCAATGCGGATATCGGTCGCCATCATCAGCGTCATGCCGCCGCCGAGGCAGTAGCCGTTGATCGCCGAGATGATCGGTTTCCAGACTTCGAGACCCCGGTTGAGGATCTGATCCTTCTGGGTCAGCCAGTTCTCGGATATTGGTGACTGCTTGTTCACGAAGCTCTTGAGGTCGGCCCCGGCGGTGAAGGATTTCTCCCCTGCACCGGTCACGACGGCGACGCGAATTTGCGGATCGTCGCGGACCGTCGTCCAGCATTGGGAAAGGGCCGCGTAATGCTCGGCGTCGAGCGCGTTCATGCGCTCCGGCCGGTTCATGGTGATCAGGGCTACGCCGTCACCGTCGACGTCGAAATCGATGGACATGGGTTCCAGGCTTTTTTGGTCGTTGTGGGTCGGAATTTTGCTCCGCGCAACGGTAACACAAGCCGCTATTTACTGTGGAATCTGCGTTCTACATAACATTCGGACCTGACCCCTCTGGTACGATCCGTCGTCCAGCTATTCGTTTTTCTCATCCTTTTTGCCGAACGCAAATCCCATCGCGGTCCCGATAAGCGTTGCAACTTCAGGCGACAGCGCCTTGTTCAATGCCAGGAGGGCTATGATCGGGATGGAGATTGTCAGCACCGTGTATCGAATGAATTGCCATCCAATTCCCTTGGGCTCCTTGCCTTTGTTGCGATTGTGCAATCCGCCAATCAGTACGATGGGAACCGAAAGCGCCAATATCGCGGAGAGTGCCGGGATAAGCCATTCCATTACGCCGTCCTTCTCTGGTTCGATCTACCGTCAACGAATGGACCCGCCGGGCCAATAGCGCGTCAAACCAAAGTGCGCCTGACAGACCGGTCCGGATGCAAGGGGCCGGACGGGTTCGTGGAGCCCGGTCACCCCACGCTGGCCGATGTCTTGGGTCACGATTCGGTCGACCAGATCGTGCATGACAGTATCCTCATTTTCGCTTCGCGCCGTGGCGGCCGGTCACAAGACAAGTGCGGTTTCATCTTCCTCCGGTCCTTCATCGGCGCGCAATCGTGATACGCGTGTTCCTTGGGACACCGATCCGGTTACGACATAGGCGTAGCTTATTGGCGTACCGGCATCTTCCTCGTCAAAGGTGACGCGGGCGGAGGTGAATTTCAGTTGGCCGAGATAGCGTTCGAAAGCGTCACGCCATTCATCCCACTCCGCGCGTGTCGCTTTTATGCTTGTGGCGAAGGCGATCGTCGATCCTTCGTATCCCACGCGCGGATGCGCGAACGCCGCGGGAAACGGATAGACGGGATCGTACGGGTAGCTGTCAATTACCTGAATATTGTGGCTGTCGTCCTTGGAGTCGGCAAAGACATAGCCGCAGACGGTCGTTCGCATTCCCATCGGAAGGCCCTCCGATTGAAAGCAGAACCGTAGCCGAATTGGCCGCGCGGGTCACGACGCCGACGGGGTCGCCTCGCAATGCTGCCGGAATTTCGGCATCACATCTTCGGCGAGCAGGGTCATCGAGTTGCGCCAGAGCCCTTCCTCATCCCAGTCGTGGCCCGTGGCCAGCAGCGTGCCGAAATGGCCGGTTACATCGCGAAAAGCGACCAGTTGATCGAGCACCGCTTGCGGGTCGCCTGCAATCACCTGATCCTCCAAGGCCTCGTTCACTTGGACATCGACTTCGGCGCGGACCTCGTCGCTCGGCTCACCCGGCGTCGCCCGCATGGCGGCGAGCGTGCGCAGGTAGCGGAAATAGAAGCTCATCCCTTTTTCGGGATTCTGCACGTAGTCCTGGGCCTGCAAATTGGTTTCGCCGACCAGGATGCTGCGGGCGACGCGCCAAATATTCCGGTCGGCGGGCTTGCCGACGGAGTCGCGGGCGGCGGCGTAGTCGTCCCAATGCCCTTTCACGAAGGCGGTCGGGATGAAGTTGCCGGAGATCGGAATCCAGTCGCGTTCGGCGCAGAGCAAGGCGCTGCCCGATTTCGGACTGCGCAGAGCCAAAGCGATCGGTGGATGCGGCTTCTGCAGCGGTTTCGCCATGATGCCAACGCCGTATTCGGGCATCACGAAATCCTTGACGCTGATGTCCCAGAATTCGCCCTTAAATTCATAGGGCGGGTCCTGGGTCCAGATCGCGGTCATGGTGTCGATGGCTTCGAGCATCATGCGGCCGCGTTTCTCGGACGTCGACTTGAATAGCTCAGCGTCGCTGGCCATGCCGCCCGGTCCGATTCCGAACAAGCAACGGCCGTTGCTCATCTGATCGAACATGGCGACCTGCGCCGCCAGGTGCGCGGGGTGGTGATGCGGAATGTTTACGACGGCCGTGCCGAGCTTGATGTTGGATGTCTCGGGAATCACCGTGGCGAGGAACATTAAGGGCGAGACGATGGGCTCGGCGGTGGTGGTGAGATGCTCGCCGATCCATGCTTCGGAATACCCAAGCTTGTCGGCGAGGATGACCGCCTGCCGGTCCTCTTCAAGCACCGTTTTCCAATCCCGGGTCGGGGGATGCAGCGGCATGGCGAAGTAGCCGAGTTCCATACGTTATTTTCCCTTTATGAACCTATGGCTTCGAGTTTAGGGGGGCGAAGACAGTTCCTGCAAATCAATGGGGCTGCATGATGAAAACCCCAAACCAAACCGGTTGACCGGCGGACGTTCCATCCCAATTCTACGGTTCGATGAATTGCAAGACTCTCATAGTTCCCCTGATGTTCGCGATGGTCTTGTCGCTGACCGGTGTAACGGCTGCGGTTGCCACCGGATTACCGGATTCTGTCGAAGAAACGCCCGCATTTCTGCGGACGGTGACGCAGCGGTTATGCCCGGTCGCCGA
Organism: Alphaproteobacteria bacterium; assembly: GCA_021774335.1. Lineage (GTDB taxonomy): Bacteria > Pseudomonadota > Alphaproteobacteria > UBA8366 > UBA8366 > JAJFJD01. The sequence goes on along the minus strand of JAJFJD010000044.1, from coordinate 65,914 downwards.
TCCCGACCCGGCCGAGATCGCAGGGCGCTTGCCGGTGGCGTCGGTCGGTTCGGTCAAAGCCATGATAATCGGTGGCAAGGCGATCGGATGGCGCGCCACCCTGCGGGTGGTCGGCGGCGAATTACGCATTCGTCAGCAGAGCGGACGGACATTTGCCGTCGAGTTCTACCGCGACTTGGGCAAGGATGCGTTGCGGCCGGAAATGACCGCACGGGCCGATCGCGACTGCCGTATCGTGAATGGCCGTCGTCTTCGGTATGACGCGAGCGGCCGACGTGACATGCTCGAGCATTACGGTCCTGACCTCGCCAATGTCGAGCGAATCGAACCGCTGAATCCGCCGATGCCAGCAGGCCGTGGCCGAGCCGGCGTTTTGGTCGCGTTGTTCGATGCAGGCCTCAATTACACGCTGCCGGAATTCTCAACACGGCTTGCTCGCGCGCCGAACGGCCGGCCGCTGGGCTTCGATTTTTGGGAAATGGATGCGCGCCCGTATGACGGCAATCCGGCGCGGTCGCCCTTCTACCCCATTCGCCATGGCACACCGGTGGCGAGCGTGCTGGTTCGCGAAGCGCCCGACATACGGTTGTTGCCCTATCGTTACCCGCGGCCCGACATGCAGCGCATGGGCAACATGGTGCGGGCGGCCGACGCGAACGGTGCGCGGATCGTATCGATGCCGATGGGCAGCAACCGGCGGCAGCACTGGGAAACCTTTCTGGCCGCTGCCCGGGAACGGCCGCATATGCTGTTTATCGTGTCGGCGGGCAACGACGGCCGCAATATCGATGACGTACCTGTTTTTCCCGCTTCGGCCTCGTTGGACAATATGATCGTCGTGACGTCGAGCACGGCGTTCGGCCGCCTCGCCCAAGGATCGAATTGGGGCCCGCGGTCGGTGGACATCATGGTGCCGGCGGAGAATGTCGATGTGATCGATTTTCGGGGCGCTGCCGGTAAGGCGTCTGGATCCAGCTACGCCGTCCCACAGGTGGCCGCCCTCGCCGCACGCCTGTTGCGCCGCCATCCACGGTGGCGGGCACCCGACCTGAAGAAGGCAATCCTGGACCGTGCCCGTCCCTCCCCGTATCAGCGGCGTCCGGCGGTGCGCTACGGCTGGATCCCAAATCCTGCGGACGACGGCTGAGCCGGTTAGCGCGGTGCCGGGATGCCGCGCGCGGGCGCATCGAGGAAACGCCGGGCCGCCGGTGCCATTCGCGGATGATATTTTTCCAGAAGCGTCATTCCTTGCCGAGCCAGGTCTGCGTCGCCGCCCCATTTTCCCGCCTGGATCGCAAAGCGGAGGACCTGCGCGTCTTCCGGCATCACACCGAGCAGCCACTTGATATGCGGTATCTCGTCTTTGTAACGGCGGGCCAGATGCAGCGTCACCGCCAGTCCGAGCCGCGTGTTGATCGCGTTCGGATCCTGGTTGAGGGAAGTTTCGAAAAGGGCGACGGCCATGTCGAACCGCCGTGCTCTTCCGAGCAATTGCCCGGCGGAATCAATTAATTGCCGATTGTTGCTCGCACGACATCGAACATCGATATGACCCGCTTTAGCGTCAGATAAAGGCGGCGGCCGGCCGGGTTGTTGACGTGCGTCGAGGGCCTCGAAGCAATCACGGTAGGCAAGTCCGATCGCCATACTATCGGCACTGAAGGCCGGACCGCTTTCCTGCCGGAGGACCGCGATTTCCCGCGCCGGGATGGCGTCATTGCGGCCTTCTCCCCCCGCGGCGGTGATTGCGATGAGGTTGCCTCGTCTGTCGATCAACGCGCCGCCGCTATTGCCGGGCTGGCTATAGGCCGAATGGTGAAGCCGGGCGAGCGGCTTTCCTTCTGCCGGAGATTTGATCGTCTCGCCCGGCGCATAGACCCGGACCGTGCCGCGCCCAATATCCGCGCCGATGGTGAAGAGTGCGCCATCATTCGGCCCTTCTGCCGTTTGCAGGATCGGTCCTGCTGGGAGATTCTCGACCTTGAGCAGGACGAGGTCGCCTCGGTATCGCGTGGGCACCACCGTTGCTTTGAGTTCCTTGCTACCGGCCAGAAAGACTTTCGCGCCCAGCTGATCGGCAACAACATGGCGGTTCGTGACAAGTAAGCCGGGTCCTATCCGAACTGCCGATCCAAGCGGTTCGAAGGATGAGATACCGAACACGGCGGCGCGGGCGGCACAGACGGGTTTCGGCGCCGTGCAGCCCGCGGCTTGCGCTGACGCCGGAATCGAATATCCTAGATTGAGCGTCAGAAAAGCAACGAAGACAGCGATATAGCGGACGGGATTGATCATCCAGCGAGCCAAATTGTTGCGCAAAATTCGAAGTATGGTCAGTCCGTGAGTTTGACCGAATCAGATGCCGTCGCCAATGTTGCAAGTTCTGATGTGAACGGATTTGTTTGCCGCGGAGACCACCATGCCCCTGAAAATCAAGGAACTACATCCGATATTCGGCGCCGAGGTGACGGGCGTCGATCTTGCGTCGGAAATGGACGGCAGTGTCTTTTCCGAGATTCGGGACGCTTTTGAGACCCATTCGGTTCTCGTTTTCCGCGATCAAGAGGTCACCGACGACCAGCAGATCGCTTTCAGCGAGCGGTTCGGTCCGCTGGAGCGCATGCTGATGGGATCGCAGGGTGCCGGCACGCCGATCGCCTATCTGACCAATGTCGACCGCGAAACCGGTGAGCTCATTGAGCCGGACGACAAACGCATGATTCGGAACGCCTGCAACATGCTGTGGCATTCCGATAGTTCCTTCAAGAGGGTACCGGCGCTTGGCTCGATCCTGTCCGGGCGCGAAGTGCCGGACGACGGCGGCGAGACTGAATATGCGAGCATGCGGGCGGCGTATGACACGCTATCGGAAGCGATGAAGCGCAAAATCGATGGTCTGGTGGCGGAACACAGCTTCGATTATTCGCGCAGCTTGGTGGACCCGACACTCTTGGACGATGCCCAGCGAGGCGAAGTGCCGCCGGTTCCTCAGCGCCTGGTCGTGCAAAACCCGATGAATGGCCGAAAGGCGCTTTATGTCGGCTCGCACGCGTCGCATATCGTTGGCATGCCGGTTGACGAAGGGCGGGCGTTGATCCGGGAACTTCTGGATCACGCGACACAGGACAAGTTCGTGTACCGGCATCGCTGGCGGCAGAATGGAATCGTCATGTGGGACAACCGGGCGGTGGTCCATCGCGGCCGTCCCTGGGATTTCCGGGCGGGCCGCCGTGTCATGCACCGGACAACGCTTGCCGGAGCCCTGCCGACCGTCGAGCAGCCGGTCGAGGCATATCAGAGCGCCTAATCACAGGCTGCGCGGTCAGGCCGCGTCGACGAGCCCGCTGCAGGTGCCGATGATAGCTTTCACGCCATGCTCGGTTTCGATCCAGACATCACAGGTGATGCGTAGCTTCCCGTCATTCTCGGGCTCCTTCGCGACCACGGTCCCGTTCGCGACGCAGAAATCGTCGACGCCGACCGGCCGGCGGAAGGTGATTGAGGATTTACCTCCGGCAATCCATCCCTCCTCAAAGCATAAACGCATCATGCGGAAGATCAGTGACGCGACGGCCGGCGCGACCGCGATGGGGCCGGGCAATCCTTCGGCACGCGCGGCCGCAACATCGTTGTGTATGGTCTGCGCGCCGCCGGCGGCGAACATGTCGACGCTGAAGCGCCGGGATATCCGCGGCAGTTCCTGGCCGATTGGTGTCGTTGCATTTAAAACCGCCATGGCGACCATCCTCCCCTAAGTCTTTTCCGGCCTAAATCTTTTCTGGTTTATGGCCGCTGTCGATCCCGGCGCCGGCCCTTGGCGCGGTGCGTTCCACCATGTCCAGCACATGGGTCCGCTGCGTTACGAAGACGCGGTCACCGGCCGCGTCGGTGCCGATGGATTCGAATTTGACGAATTCACGCTCGTTGTGGATCCACTTGTCGAGAATGCGCCCGGTGATTGTGATGGTCTGCCCGGGTTTGATGGGTTTGAGGTTCTCGAATTCCCATTTGTAGAAGACGCCCCGGATATTATAGGTGCGGGTAATCTGCCAGCGTGGCGGTCGATACTGGATCTGTGGCGGCGCGATGCGCCCACCCCACGGTGACTCGATGACGTACCAGGGGTGAAAGTCCTCATCGAGCAGGCATTGTTTTTCGATGTCCTCGTTGGTCACCACCCAGTCGAACTGCTCGAGTTCCCTGCCGATCTCGATTTCGTCAAAGGTGGCACGCTTCCCGAAAGCGTCCTCGGCCAGTCTTACCGTCGCGGGCTCTTCCATCGTGTTCCCTCGCAGTACTGCCGTATTTCTCCATGATAACAGGGGATTGCGATCGTTGTGGAATCGCGGTCCTGTGACACGTCCCCGCCGGCCGATTAACCAATTCTTAATCGCGAAAATCGTACGGTATTCCGGCAGTTAGCCCGGATTCCTGGCCTGGAAGACCATCGACATATGAAGATTTCAGTTATCGTCCCGATCTACAACGAGCGTGACAGCCTCGAGGCTCTCTATGACAGTCTCGTGCCGGTCCTGGAAGGCATGGGCGGGGCGTATGAAATCGTACTCGCCAATGACGGCAGCACCGACGGTTCCGCGGCCATGCTCGACGCGTTGGCGCAACGCAACCGGTCGATCAAGGTCGTTCACCTGCGCCGCAACTACGGCCAGACCGCCGCGATGATGGCGGCGATCCAACACAGCAGCGGCGACGTCATCGTTCCGATGGACGGCGATCTGCAGAACGACCCGGCTGACATCCCGAAGCTCATCGAAACGCTGGAAAGCGGCTATGACGTGGTGTCCGGCTGGCGCGTCGACCGTCAGGAAGGGATGGAACGGCGTCTTCCCTCGCGGATGGCCAACTGGCTGATCTCGAAAGTCTCCGGCGTGAGTCTGCATGACTACGGCTGCACGTTGAAGGCCTATCGCCGGCGGTTTATCGAGAATGTGCGTCTTTACGGCGAAATGCATCGGTTCATCCCGATCTACGCGGCCTGGGAGGGCGGCAACGTCACCGAGATACCGGTGACCCATCACCCCCGAAAACATGGACAATCCAAATACGGTCTCGGCCGGGCGCCGCGCGTATTGCTCGACCTGGTCGTGATCCGGTTTCTCGACCGAAGCCTCGATCGGCCGATCCAATTCTTCGGGCGGGCCGGAATCTATAGCCTCGGCCTTGCCTTCCTGACCGGCCTATGGGCGCTGTATCTAAAATTCTTCGACGGCGTGTCCTTCATCCAGACGCCTCTGCCCATGCTGGTCACGATGTTCGCCCTGGTCGGCGTGATGTTCGTGATGATGGGATTACTCGCCGAAATTCAGAGCCGGGTCTATTTCGAAACGCGCGAAAAGCTGCCGTACTCGGTGCGCGCGACGCGGAATGTCTTCAAGGTCGCCGACGCGGCGTGATGGTGCGGCTATGCATGCGGATCACTACGGACTAGACGCCGAATTGGCCGATACGCATTGGTGGTGGGTCGCCCGCCGCCGTGTCCTGCGGCATTTGATGGGCCGCCTGCTCACCCCCGCAGATCAGCGAAAGATTCTCGAAGTCGGCTGCAGCACTGGCTCGAACCTTCCTATGTTGAAGGATTTCGGCTCGGTCTATGCGATGGAGCTGGAACAGTCGGCGGCCAAGGTTTGCCGATCCCGCAATCCCGGTATCCGGGTCTATGACGGTGGAATTCCCGATCCGCTGCGCGACCGGTACGACGTCATCTGTCTCTTCGATGTGTTGGAGCATATCGAGGATGACGCCGGTGCGCTGGAATGGATCGACGATCATCTGGCGCCCGGCGGAACGGTCTTGATCACGGTCCCGGCCTTCCGCTTCCTGTGGTCGCGGCATGACGAGTTGGCGCACCATTTCCGCCGTTACACCCGATCGGAACTGGAAGCCCTGCTCGGCTCGCGGTTCGAGATTTCGTATTCCTCCTATTTCAACACGCATCTTTTCCCGGCGATCGCCGGTGTCCGGCTGATCCAACGGTTGTTTGGCGTCGAAGGCGGCGAGAATGACAAAGCCGTTGCCAGCACCGGCCCGGCAAACTGGTTGCTCAAGACCATCTTCGCGGTCGAACGGTTCTGGATGCCGATGATCAAACTACCGTTCGGCGTCTCCATATTCGCTGCGGCGCGAAAGGCGACGGCGGCCTAATGTGTGGAATCGCCGGGTTCACGCGACCGGACCGAAACGCCTCGACCGTCCTGCGCCGCATGATGGCGGAAATCGAACATCGCGGGCCGGACGACGACGGCGTCTGGATCGACGATCAGATCGCCGTCGGTCACCAACGGCTGACGATCATAGAACCTGTAGGAGGCGATCAGCCGCGGTTGGACCCGGTTACCGGCGACCTTCTCGTCTTCAACGGTGAAATCTACAACTACAAAGATCACGCGGCGGCGTTGCGCGACGCGGGCGTCCGGCTACGGGACGACTCGGATACCGAGGTCCTGTTCCAGATGATCCGGTTGCACGGCGTCGGACCGGCGCTACGGCGTCTCGACGGCATGTTTGCCTTCGCTTATCGCGACGGGGCGAGCGGCGTCGTGACCTTGGCGCGGGATCGCTTTGGCGAGAAACCGCTATTCTATGCAGTGATGGCGGGACAGCTCGTCTTTGCATCGGAGATCAAGGCGTTACGGAAACATCCGGTCTGTACCGCAGCTGATTTCGACATCGAAGCGATCGGTCAATATCTCGCGTTCGACTACGTGCCGGCGCCGCGAACCGGTTTCGTTGGCATTGAAAAGCTAATGCCGGCCCATACGCTGACGTTCGATGACGGTGAAATCGAGATCGAAGCGTATTGGGATCTGCCTGCAGGCGATCCAACGCAGCCCTCGGCTGACATGCCTAAGACTGAGACCGAAGCGATCGACCGGCTGGATACGGTGTTGCGGGAGTCGATCAAATCTCGGCTCGTCGCCGATGTGCCGGTTGGCGTTTTTCTTTCCGGCGGCATCGACTCCGCCCTTATCGCGGCAATCGCCGCCGATTATGCCCCGGGCATCAGCGCCTATACGATCAAGATGCCGGGCGACGGCTATGACGAGACGCCCATCGCCGCACGGGTCGCCGACCAATTTGGGTTGCGCCATGAAGTACGGACCCTGACCGATGCGGATGTCCTGTACGCGCTGGACCGGGTTGAAGCAAAACAGGACGAACCCTTCGCGGACCCATCGATAGTTCCGACCTATTTGTTGAGCGAAACTGCGGCGCAGGGCGTGAAGGTTGCGCTGGGCGGCGACGGTGGAGATGAGTTGTTCGCCGGCTACATCAATTTCCAGGCCCGCAAGGCGGCGGCAATCATGGCGCATCTGCCGGCGTTGACCGGCAAGGCATTGCGCAAGGCGTTATCCGTGCTGCCCCCTTCCGACCGGTACATGGCCCTTCCCTTCAAGCTCGCGCAATTGAGCCAGGGATTCGGGCAATCGGAGTATCTGCAATCCTTCCTCTGGATGGCGCCCTTCGACGCCGATGCCCGCCGTGCGCTGCTCCGTGACGACGTCCCGATCCAGCAAAGTCTCCATCCCATCAGCGAATGGGTTAGACAGCACCCTTCCCGGGGCCCCGTCGATCGGCTGCAACGATTGTTCTCGGCCTTCTATCTTCCGGACGACATCCTGACCAAGGTGGACCGCGCATCGATGTACAACAGTCTGGAAGTCCGCGCGCCCTACCTGTCCGAAGATGTTGCTGCTTTCGCCTTTGCCATGCCTGAGCGATGGCGCGTCAACGGCTATACGACGAAGTATCTGCTGCGGCGCTTGGCGGCGCGGTATCTGCCAGACGATGTGGTGGCCCGCCGCAAGCATGGTTTCGCAATACCGGTTTCCGGTTTGATGCGCGGGCCGCTGCGCGACCGGGTGAGCGACGTGTTGCTGGATACGACCAATCCGATCGCGGGTCTGTTCGACCGGACCGAGATCGACCGCTTGCTGTCCGCGCATATGGACCGTCGGGAAGACCATCGGAAACGGCTATGGTCGCTTTATTGCCTGTTCCGCTTTGGCAAAAATACACAACGGGAAGTACCCGCAATTGCAGCTTAGACTCCGATTGTGCAGGAGACCGCCGGAGAGTCTAACTACAAGCTAGTCAGGGCGTTATTGCGAACCCATCGTGCAAGAAATACGTTTTGAAAATTTCGCATTGGAATCTTATTCCACAGTCTTTCCGATGCCATCAATAGCGGCGAAATGACAGGTTTCATGCCGACAGGAATTCGAAGAATCATACTGTTAAGAATTCCGAAATATCCTGGCCCGCCGAAGTAACGGAGATCGAGTGGATCGAAGTAATTATCGGCCAACTGGAACAATGAATCGTGATGGAGTGCATGCTCCGTTTCAGAATCAAATGATTTATCAAACTGGTACCAAATCTTTCGAATTCTCTCGAGGAAAAATTCCGAGTTGGGTTCCAGCATTATGAAAACCCCACCTGGCTTTAGGAGTCGCGCGGCGTTTTCCAATGTTTGATCAAGATCGGCCACACAATGGTGGAGACCTCCGATAACGAACGCAGCGTCGTACTCCGGACTAAAATCTGTTGGTTTTGTAAGGTCTGCTTGTTGGGCTGGGTATCCGACATTCGAGCGGTAATCGGCACACGCGGATTGTGAGATATCGAATCCCTGCATCTGTGCGCTGGGAAAATGCTGCAGTATTGCGAGTGAATTATGGCCGCTCCCACATGCAAGTTCAGCAACTTTCTTTCCATTCAAGTCCAGGTCTTTCCAGACTAATGGAAAGATGAACTCATGACGGTACCGCATGCTCCAGTGGTCGTAGTAGTGCTCGACATATCGACTATGGATATTCTCGAAATGTGCCGCCTGGCTGACGCTATCGATCATATCGATTGGTACCAATTGATGGTTATAGGGTTGGATATCGTCGAACAAGAACGTTGAATATGAAAAGCGTTGAGTTTTATGGAGTTCGATGCCGCCTGCGCCATTCTCACTTCACGCTGAGGCCATCTTATGTGAGTTCCTTAGGTCCGTCGACCATGATGCTTTCATGCAAACTTAGGAGGAGTTTGATCAACAAATAGTTAATAGGACGGAAACGTTGATTCCGAAATTTTGTCTAACAAATCGGAGCGCAACTGATAACACGTTTAGAGTTAAGAGGTGATGAAATATGAACTAAAAGTTGTAGATTCGCCTGCTTAACTCTTGTTGCAATCATTGCCGAATAGTTCACGATTTAGCGTTTAAATAAGTTTGTTTAGTGTTCCTTTAAGCATTTAAACTTATTGAATTTCCATGGTCTCTTCCTCAGAACCAACACGACTTGGTAGCCGAACTCCGTGCGAGGTCAGCTCATGCGGTGTTCATTCGTGGCTTATTGCCGTCGCTTATTTGATATTGACCGGTGTGGCGCTTTACCCGGTCCTTTCAGTCGATGTGCCGCCGCTGGTGGACTACCCCAATCATCTTGCACGAATGCACATACTTAGTGCTTGGCACGATGATCCTGATCTGCAACGGAACTATGTCGTCAATCGGTCACTTGGGCCAAATATGGCGATGGATCTCATTGTACCGATGCTTACCAAAATATTGCCGATATATGACGCTGGTAGGCTCTTCGTCGCGGCAACGTTGTTGCTGATTATTGGGGGTACGATCACGCTGCGCCGTGTCGTGGTCGGTAACGTTGGGCTGTGGCCAATTCTCTCATTTCTCTTAATTTACAATCACGCCTTCTTTTGGGGATTTCTTAATTTTCTTTTTACCGCAGGTCTAGCGCTATTCGCATTCAGTGCTTGGATTGCACTACGCGAGCGACCGTATTTGGCTCGAATTGCCGTATTCTCCACGGTCGTGATCGTCCTCTTTTATGGTCATCTGTTTGGTTTGCTTATTTATGGCGTGTTGGTGTTTGGGTTTGAATGTGGTCGGGCTTGGCGAGACCGTTACGAAGAGGGTTTTTCGATCGCGGCTTGGGTTGTTACCAGCAGCCAGTTCGTCATACCGGCAATATTATTTTTCGAATGGATTGCCCGTAAAGAATTGGCCACTGATACGATCAATAGGTTTGGCCCTTGGGTCGCAAAGATAGTCGCCTTGATTTCACCGGTGCATTTTGGTCAGGCTTTGGTCGATTTTCCGACCGCGGTGTTTCTCATCGTTGTTGTTATCCTATGCATCACACGACGATGGGTGACTCTTGCGGACAATTTAAAATTGCCGGTAATTTTCCTGGCTAGTGCAGCCGCGTTGATGCCGAATTTTCTATCGGACGTTTGGGGAACGGATTTTCGTTTACCGGCTATTGTCGGATGCGTTCTCTTGGCAGGCGTAGAAACACGACCGATTGCTTGGCGGCAAACGCGAACCATTGTTTCGATCGCCGTAGCACTCTTCCTAGTCCGCACAGCAGCTATCGCGTCCCATTGGCATGACGTCGATGCAAAATTCAGCGAATTTCGAAATGCCGCACGCTCCTTGGAACCTGGGGCATCCCTGCTGGTAAGTCAGGATCGAAACGATACGCCGGATGGGGTACCTGGGCTCTACGGGATGACGTTCTGGCATATGGGGGCGCTTGCCATCATCGAACGCAGTGCATTTTATCCGACCCTGTTTACCGGGCACACGACGGTCGACGCGTCGATGGATAGGATCTTGATTAACTCGCCTGTCGGGACGCCGGTAAACCGAGCGGTATTGGCAGCATCGGCAATACCGGCCAATAGCACTTATCCATTGGGGCATAAATTGAGTCGGTACACTTGGCTTTTCTGGATCGGTTGGCCGGAAAATTTCGACTACGTCCTGACGATACGGTTCGACAATAAGACGAACCCCTATCCGATCCGGCTAGAAGCGGTCAGCCAAGGAAGTTACTTCGACATCTACCGCGTAACGCCGGTCCCTTCAGGGAGTTCCAAATTAACAACCCGAAGAAGCGCACGAGGGTCACATGGGTTTGAGTAAAACACTGAACGGGCTTGAACAGACCGAGCGCACTATCAGCGACTTTGGTGAGCAATGGACACGGTACACCGAGAACGATGGATATTACGCGTCCCTCGATCTGTTCCGGGATATCTGTGGGCCACTGCTGGAACACGACGAACTGAAAGGCGCGCGGGTTGGCGATATCGGGAGCGGAACCGGCCGCATTGTGAAGATGCTGCTGGCCGCCGGTGTCGATCGTGTAATCGCGGTCGAACCGTCGGATGCGTTCGACGTGCTTACTGCAAATACCGCCGATGTAGCTGGCAAGATCGACTATGTTCATGGGCGCGGCGAGGATATTCCCGCGGGAAGCGACTTAGATTTCGTTTTCTCGATTGGCGTCCTGCACCACATATATGATCCGAAGCCGGTTGTTCGCGCCGCCTTTGACGCGCTGCGGCCCGGCGGACGGGCCTTGATCTGGTTGTACGGGCGCGAAGGAAACGAGGCATATCTTCGCTTCGTTGAACCACTGCGCAATGTGACTACGCGATTGCCGCAACCGCTCTTGGCAGGGATCAGCCATCTCTTGAACGTGGTCCTGGCCGCATATATCCCGCTATGCCGCTATTTTCCGCTGCCGCTTCGGGGTTACATGACAGAAGTGATTGGTCGGTTCTCCTGGTCAAAGCGATTCTTGGTCATATATGACCAATTGAATCCGGCTGTGGCACGGTACTATAGCCGAAGCCAGGCCGAAGCATTGCTTGGCGAGCAAGGGTTTACGGATATCCAGCTTCACCATCGCCATGGCTACAGTTGGACCGTAATCGGCGAGAAACCAGCGTGTCAGGAATCTGGCGGAAGATAAATGCGATGTCTGTTAGTACCGAAGCCTGGCTGATATATGACGGCGGATGCCCATTCTGCTCCGCCTACGTTCAGTTGTTCCGGTTTCGGGAGGCTGTCGGCACCGTCCATCTCATCGATGCGCGCGAAGGCGGCCCGTTGGTTGACGAACTGGTTCAATCCGGGGTGGATCTGGACGAGGGAATGGTTCTGAAAATGGCTGGCCGACTGTACCACGGCGACGACTGTGTCCATGCCCTTGCGTTGATGAGTGGCGATCAATCATTTTTCAACCGACTCAATGCATGGGTTTTTAAGTCACCCGCGCGTTCCCGCTTCCTCTATCCGATCCTCCGCGCAGGACGTAACGCTGCCTTGGCCCTACTCGGCCGGCGAAAGCTCCATCTCAACGGCGAAGCGGCCGGATCCTAATTTGTCCGTCAGACGGACGCATTGAGTTGGGGTTGAGCGGGCTCTGCTGCCTCCGAGGGTTTCGAGAAGGTTAATGGTTCTTCTGAAGCCCCATGAACAAATTCCCAATACAGGCAAAAGTTTACACCGTAATGCTGCTTAGCCGGCTGTGAATTGAGACGGTTAACACACCTGAAAGATTTCCCGAATATTGTCTCTTTGACTGTCTTGTACTGTTCTCAGTCACAAGTGCATCCGGTTGGCGCGCCGGAAGTCACCCTGACGGGTTTGGGGCCGGTATCTGACATTGTGCGAATCCTGGCAACCAGCGCGAACCGGTAAAATGCTCCAGAAATCAACGACCCGAGACCTGTTTCCGACGTTTACGGATCGAGCCAACCTGCCTGCTCTGTACCTGATCTGTATTGTCATCGCCTACGTTGGCGTTGGGGCGACGCTCTATGAGCGTCATACCAGCGATGATCAATTCATCTACGCCTATGCTTTCACAGTCTTGCTGGTTTTGTCAGGTGCTCGCCTCGGTTATGGAGAGGCCACCCGGGCATTTCGGATATTAGTTCGGTCGATCATATCCTTTGCCCTTTTCTACATCCTCTTCAGTCACGTCGAAATCACAAGCCACCTCATCGGCAATAATGGGCTTGCTGATTTTGAGCTCAATTCGGCTTGGATGATCGCAGTGGCATGCGGTATTGCAGCCTTCTTCCGTCCGAGTTTTGGTCTCGTGCCGTTGCTTTATATCGTTTGGCAGAAGCATGCGCTGACAAATATTTTCGCCCTTCACCTCGGTTGGATGGATTTCTTCACCTTGGTCGAAACCGGGATTTTCCTCATCCTGGGATACTTGGTGTTCGGCGCATTCCGGAAGTTCGAAGGGTTCGACGGTTCGTTCACGATGGGTGGCAGTAGTAAGGACGAGATCGCCGAGCAATCCGGCGGTACGCTCCGGACTGTCGATGTCCTGGTTCTCTTCGCGATCGCATTTCATTTCGGTAACTACCTCTACGCGGGTTTGATCAAAGCCGCACTTGGCGGCGATCCGACGTTCTGGGTGCTTGAGAACCATACCGAGTTGCTGATTTTGGCGGCCCTGGAAAGTAAAGTCCTGCCAATATCCTTTAGTCCCTGGTTGACGTCCTTCACGTTCGAAATGCTCGAAAGCGTGCGGATTTGGACCAACTTCCTGACGATCATGACTCAGTTATTCGCCGTGTTCGCGATCCTACGCATTCGTTGGGCTATCATCATAACGTTGTGCTATGACGCGCTTCATCTCATCATCTTTTTCACCACCGGAATATTTTTCTGGAAGTTCATAATCCTGAACCTTGCAATCGTTGCCGGGTTGGGTGTGATGCAGATAACGAGAGTCCCACGGCAACTTGGGTACGCCTTGAGTGCAGCGGTCGTCCTCTCGCCCCTTGTATTCCATATCATGCCGTCCTTCGCATGGTTGGACTCCCGTTCGACAAATCGAATGCAAGTATTTGCCATCACGGAGGATGGGACAGAGTATTCGGTTCCTTCAAACTATTTCCTCGGCATGTCGATCACGTTCGCGCAGAATCGGATGATCTGGCCGACGGAGGGTGCAGTTCCGACTGAAACGTGGGGTGTCTCGAGGAATCGGGAAATTATGGAACGTGGACTGGCCTGTGATTGGTCAAAACCAATGACGAAAGCCCACGCCGTGCCCTTTGGCGTACCGAAGGCGCAAATTGCACAATACCTGCGGCGCCACCATCTGCAAGTATTGTCGATGATCGACGATGATGGGCGGTTCGAGTACAACATGTTTCCGCACCATATCTTTTCGATGCCCTGGTATGCGCGGGATTTTGAGATGCTGGATAAACGTCGGATCGTCGCCTATCGCTATCAGAGCGAGGTGTTGTGCTTGAACTACGAAAATGGCGAAGCGAAGCCACACCGCACACCACTAGGGTCATTCGAGATTCCCCTTTAGCTGCGTAGGGGTGGCCTTGAAGGTACCCCCCCCTACCCCACCTGCTTCCAATAACTATCCTTCACCGCGATCTTACCGTCGCGGATCTCGTAGATATCGATGCCACGCTTGTCGATGGCCTCGCCGTCGCGGGTGCGGCCGGTGGCGCGGAAGCTGCCGAAGACCTTGCCGTCGGCGATCGAGACCGAAGTTTCGGAAAACCGCATCTCCTCGATCTCGCGGTCGCGGTCCTCCAGGGCTTCCCGGACAGCGTCCTTTCCGCGGACGATCTTGCCGTCCGGCGCGTCCGGTCCGGCGGCGAGCCGCCATTCGAAATCGTCCGTCACGCAGACGAGGATGCCGTCCACGTCGCCTTTGTTGAAGGCTTTGCCGAACTGCCGCAACAACGCCATGACGGCGTCGGTATCGCTGCTCACGATGCTACTCCTCGTCCTTCTGTGCATAGGGCGGCGCCTTGAAATACGGCGGATAAGCGCCGATGGCCGTCATGTCGACCTCGATCAGCGATGGGCCGCCGACGGAAAGCGCACTCGCGACCTTGTCGCCGAGTTCCGATGCCTTGGAAACGCGGGCGAAATGGAGTCCGGCGACCCCGGCGAGCCCTTCATAGTCCGGCCCTTGTAGGTCGTGGAAGAACTTCCGTCCGCCGTAAAGGATCTCCTGGATGTGGCGGATCACGCCGTAGCCTTTGTCATTCATCACCAGGAAGACCACGTCGGCGCGTTCCTGCACCGCGGTCCACAACTCGGTCATGTTCAGGTTGAAGCCACCGTCACCGCACATGCAGACGACTTTGCGGCCGCCGCCGCCGATCGCGGCCCCGATGCCGAGCTGCATGCCCGGGCCGATCGCCGCTCCGATCGGATAGATGTTCTGGGTCGGATCGTTCAGCGGAAAGATACGGTTTCCCCAGGTGCTATTGGAGAGCGTGATGTCACGCACCCAGATCGCATCATCCGGCATCACCGCGCGCAGGTCCGCGGCGAAGGTGTCGTAGGGCGCTTGGGCCTTCCGGTAGTTCTCGGTCGTCAGGGCCTTCAACTCGGCGATCTCGTTGCCGTAACCTGCCTCGACCTGGGTTTTGCCCTCCACCGCGTCCGCCACGGCACCCAGCGTCAGCGCACTATCGGCGCAAACGAACAGATCGCTGCTGTAAGTGCGGCCGTCGGCGGCAGGATCGATATCGATTTGGACGCGCCGCTCAGGCAGGTCGAGCGACATGTCCGCCGTTTCATGGCCGCGCAACCGGCAGCCCGCGACGATCAGCAGGTCGACGGACTTGTAATACTCGACAACCTCGGGCGTGGCATTCAGTGCGCCTAGGGTCATCGGGTCCGTCTCGTCGACCACGCCACGGCCGTTCCAACTGCTGACATGCGGAATGCCGAGTGCCATCAGCCTGTTGACCGCATCGGTCGCGTTGGTGGCGCCATTGCCGGTCCAGAGCAGTGGCCGTTTGGCCGATTTGAGCATATCCGTCAGCGTGTCGAGGCTGGCGGTCTCGGGCGGCCGCGGCACCGGGATCGGCAGGACGATGTTGTCCAGCCCGGCCGGTACGGGAATTTCGGTGCGCTGGATATCGATGGGGATTTCGACGCTGACCGGGCCCCTCGGTGGGGTCAGCGCATCGGTGGCCGCTTGGATGAGCGTGCCAAGCGCGGTTTCGGCGGAGCGTACCCGATAGGCGGACTTCGAGACGGATTTGAGCATGCCGAGCTGGTCCGGCACGTCATGCACGGTCCCCTGCCCCTTATCCAGGTTCCCGGTCGCGGTCTGTCCGGTGATGTGCAACACGGGGCTGCCGGCGAAACGCGCCTCGACGATCGAACCACAGGCGTTGGCCGCGCCCGGTCCGGTGCTGGTGAACAGCACGCCGAGGCTGCCGCTGGCCCGCGCGTAGGCGTCGGCCATATGCCCAGCGCCCAATTCGCCGCGCGCCATGACGAAACGCAGCAGATTGCCGCGCCCGATCGCGTCCAGGACCGGAATGTTGTGAACCGAAATGACGCCGAAGGCCGTTTCGACCCCGATCCCCTTGAGAAACTGCGCGACCAGGTCGCCGACTTTGATTGTTTCGCTCATGGCGTTCCCTCTATGCCTAGGCCGGATTTGACCGGTCGGATTGCAGCATAGCAAAGAGTGCCGTTCGCTTCACATTGGGCTTCACATCCGGGTCAGGCAGGCCATTGCGGGGGATGCGTGCCGAGCGGCACGGCCGGGCGATCCCAGACCATCGGCGTATCCGAAAGACCGATCGGCGGTTTGACATGGGTCAGCCGTCCGAAAGGTGAATCGCTTTGCATGAGAAGGTCGCGAATGTCGTCCATACCGGGATCGGGCAAGGTACGTGCATCGACATCGCCATCCAGCCGGCCCAGGCCTTTGAGCCAATGGCCGGTCTGCGCCAGCGAGAGGCGAACCAGCCAGCTGCCGCCTTCCCGCGCTCGCCGCGCCAACGCCGTCATCGCGCCAAAGGCCGCCAGATAGCCGGTAATGTGATCCAGCGCCTGTGCCGGCAAGGGACCCGGCGCACCATTCTCACCACCTTCATGCGATATGCCGCTCGCGGTCTGCACCAGGCTGTCGAAACCGCGCCGGTTGTGCCACGGGCCGGCGTGACTGTAGGCACACAGCGTGACGCAAACGATACCGGGACGCGCCTCGGCCAATGCCTCCGGCGAAAAGCCGTGCCCGGCAATGGCGCCCGGGCGATAGGCCTGGGTGAAGACGTCGGCGTTGCGTGCGAGATTCATCAATGTCGCCCGGCCGGCCTCTTCACGCAGGTCGATATGGGCGGACAGTTTTCCGACGCCGGTATCGATCACGGCCGGTTCGACATAGGGCAGATGCGGTCCGGCGATGCGCATGACATCGGCCCCGAATCCCGCCAGCGTGCGGCCACAGACCGGCCCCGCGAGCACGCGGGTCAGGTCGAGCACTCGAATGTCCGATAGCGGCCGGTCGCCGGCCGGCATCGGTTCAGGATCGCTGTCGCCGATCTTGATGATCTCGAACAACGGCAACGCCGCAACGGCCTGGCCTTGCGGGTGCGCGGCCCATTCCGCCGTGCTGCGAAGCATGCTGGCGCACATCCCGGCGTCCGCCAGGGCGTCTTCCAAATCCTGACCTGTCCAGTTGCCTACGGCCTGTTTCACGGCCTCGGGCTCGTCGTCGCATTGCAGGACGGCCAAGACGCCGTCCCGGTGATGCGCAAAATTACAATGCAACTGGACCCAGCGGTCATCCTTGGTCTGGTATACGCCGGAAATTGGAGCCCATAGATCCGGCGGCGGGTCGTCCCCGGTTCGCAGATAGCGTTCGCTGCGCAGCGCCACCGACGCGAGCCGCGTATCGATGGTGACCTTCTGTTGTGTTCCGCCCCGTAAAGTCCAGATGTCAGACGCCGCAAGCCCCACCGCCGCAAGGCTCGCCGTAGCCGCCGCCCCGATCAGGAAGTTGGTCGGTAAGACCGGGTCCGGCCCCTTGATCGTAACGGAGTCCATCAACGACGTGTCATTGTTCCCCAACGCCAGAATTTGTTCGAGGACCTGATTGGCATCGGTCATGGCACATCCTTTCCTCTAGGGTTCGTACGGTGGTCGAGCGGACAAGAACATTTGTGCGCTGCAGTATTTTTACCGCAATTGCGAACATCGGAAAAGATCACCGGCGCATGGTGCGTCCGTCGCTAAAGGATGTCGTTCGATTAGTAGCTAAGGGTCGTGCTGAAGAAGAACCGCCAGTCCTTGTCGTCTTCGGTATTGACGTCCCGGGTGAGCGGTTTGGCGGCTTCGAAATTGGTTTGAAGTTTGTCGAACACTTTCACGCGCACACCGGCCCCGGCCGAGGACAACGAACTGCGCACATCGCTGCTGCCGCTGACCTTGTTCCACACTGCGCCGATATCGTAGAAGCCATAGAGTTGGTATTCGTCGAGCCAACTCCATTTACTCTTTCGCCCGAGTTGAAACTCGACGGAACCCGCGACGCCATGTTCTCCGGAAATCTCGGAGAAATCATACGCCCGGCCGAACTGTTCCCCGCCGACGGCGAACTCTTCGTAGGACAACAACGGATCGGCCGACCATTGGCCGGAAACCGCGGCCTGTACCGCGAAGAGGTCGGTGATCGTTTGCCGCCGCACTATATCGCCGGCGACTTTCGTGAAATCGTTCTTCCCGTTGGTGCGCGACCGCTCCGCCGCGCCGTTATCCGACGCATCGAAGATATCAAGCCCCTGACTGACACCGACGCTGACACGGGTCTGTCCCTTGAACTGGTCCTGCAATTGATAGCTCGCACCCAGGCGCAGCGTACGAAGCCGGTCGCTGATGACGGTGGAGCCGAACTGCTTTTCCCGAAAATTTCGAAAGTCGAAAGAGCCGTTAATCCAAAGGTTCTGCTCCCGCGACCGGATCAGCGGATGCGATAGGCGGCCAATGAATTGGTACGATCGGCTCTCGGAATCGAAAGGTTCGCTGCTGCTACCAGCATCGATCGTGCTGTAGGCGCCAAAAAGCGACAAGGACGTGCCATAGGGGCCGATTGGAACGTCACCGGATATTGCGCCGTATAGCAACTCTTCGGGCTCGCTTGGCACCGTAATGAACGTGGCGCCTATGCGCTCGCCGAAGCCTAAGAGCGAATTTACCGATACGCCAACCCATCCCTGTAGCCTGCCGACTTCGGGCGTGCCGCGATTGTCCAGACGGGCAAAAGCGTCCACGCGCTTCTGCTTGAGTTGGATGATGAGTTCGTATTCGCCGGATGCCTCGTCGAGGGCTTCGACGCTGGGATCGATGGTCAACCCAGCCATGCCGTTCATGAGGAAGAGTGCGCGTTCGAGTGTTGCCATATTTGCAGGGCGTGCGGCCCGGATCGGCGCGACATAGCGCTGTAATGCGGATTTACCAGCGTAATCACCAGTAAAGGTCACTTTCGTGAAGTGTCCTTCAACCACGCGAATGCGGACTAGGCCGCCGACGATATCCTGCTCCGGCGCGATGGCGCGCGATAGGAAGTAGCCGGCGTCCGTATAGGTCTTGGTAATGCGCTCGACGATCTGGCGGATTTCCGCCCCGCCAACCGATTTTGCCAAGAATTCTTCGTAGGTTCCAGTGAAAGCCGATACGTCGAAGGCCGACGCTCCTTCGATCATGACGCCGCTCAGGATAAAAGGCCGTGTCGCCTGCCCGACCGGCTGGGCGCCACCCAACGCCGGTATTTTAAGCCGGCTCCGCTCTTTCGGCGGTTTAGGCGTTCGTTCGGTCTCAAACCGCCGATCGATATTCGGCAAATCTGTGGATTGTTGCGCTGCCCCTTCGCCTGCTCCCATCAAGATGATGCTTGGGAACAGGCAAACCGCAGCCATAGCGTGAAGTCGCAATGTGTAACCCGGTCGTATGCGTGGGTGTATAAAATTAATGCAAAACTTACTCTATTTTTAATTTAAATATTCGAAAGTAAATCATTCCGCAAACGGAAAAGTATATAGATGAAAAAAAACTTCATCTTTTGAGGGTAGAATTTCATTCAACACAATTCGCCTAAATTCATCACAACATATTGTAGAGTTTTAAAACCTACCACCCATATAGGGGAGAATATTAGGAGAAAGCTACATTCATTAACCAGATTTATTAATATATTCAAATGCTTATGGCGTACTCTTGAGCCGATTCCGTGACAACTATCACAGTATTTTAAATAATATTCGATGATAATCCCGGCTATCGGATTTCTACTTGGGGGAGCCCGCGCTGCGGGACATAAATATCATGGAAAAGATTTCACGATTTCTGAAAATCACGCTTTCCGTCGTATTTCTGCATTGCATTGCCGCCCTACCGGCCATTTCGGCCGAATCGGCGCCTTGGAAAGCCGCTCACATTGCGGGCGATGTCCTCGTTCAAAAGCCGGGTGCAGATTGGCGTAAATTGTCGACCGGCGACATGGTTTCGGTCGGTCAGCGCTTGCGCACTGGGCGGGCCGGTGAGCTGGTCCTGGCGCGGAATGAAGAACGCGTCACGATGACGCCGAACAGCGTCCTGGAAGTGCAGCCTGGTGGAAGCGGCATGGTTACCCGTCTCTATCAGAAGGCCGGCACGATGATGTTCAAGGTGCGGAAGAAGGCCCAGAGGCATTTCGAAGTGCGCACCCCGTATCTGGTTGCTGTGGTCAAAGGAACGCAGTTCACGGTAACGGTCCATGACAAGGGCGGTGCGGTTCATGTCACCGAAGGATTGGTTGAGGTTGCTGATTTCGGCTCACAGAACAAGGTTATGGTCCATCCGGGCAAGACGGCCAGCATTGCCGCCACGAAGGGCAGCAAGGTCCAGTTGGGCGTAACGCCGCCGTCAAAGGGCAAGAAAGGCGTTGGTGGAAAGAAAGGCCTTGGGAAGCAGTCGCGTGCCCCGAAACTGATGCAGGCCATCGGCATTGCAAAGGTTAACATCAACAAGCGGACGAAAGGCTTGTTGAAACGCCGCAATAATCCGGTTGAAGGCCAGATTGCCTCCCGCGATGCCGGAAAGTCCGGTAGCGCTGCGAAGAGTGGCAATGGCAACGCTTTTGGCAATCCGTTCGATAAGAGCGCCAGCAGTGGCCTTGGTAACGCTTTCGGCCTCAGCAATGGCAATGGAGGCGGAAACGGCGGTGGAAACGGCGGCGGAAACGGCGGCGGTGCCGGCGGCGGCCATGGCAACGGAAACGGCAACAACGGAAATGGGAACGGGAATAACGGCAACGGCAACGGCAACGGCAACGGTAATAATGGGAATGGCAACGGTAATGGAAACGGCAAAAAGTAGCCTGCCAACCGTGATTTGATGTTCAGCGGCGGCGCGCCGGGTACTCTCCCCGCGCGCCGCCGTCACGTTTTGATAAGAGAGCATGAGAGATTGCCGGAACGGGCGATTTCCTTCGCCAAAATTGGCTCGAATCATCGAATTTCCCTCATCATCCGGCACGGTATCGATGCTCCGCATTGGCGGATACCGACCACAGGCTCGGATCGGGGCTCAAACAGTCTGAATTTTGTTCTCTTTTTCAGTCGTTAATATACCGAGTAGCGAGTTTTTCAACTTGGAAAATTTAGCCTTTTTAAAGGTTTAGAGCCTAAAAAATGGCCAATGGGGTTGAAGTGTATGGCGAAGAGTTTCGCCATTAAATAGTAGGATACAGGTCCATGATGGCGCGTTTCTGTCTTGTCGCTATCTTTGTCGCCGTTGCGACAGCGATGAGCATATCTCCGACCGTAACGTCAACGGCGGCCGATCTGCAGGAATGGGTGGCGGTCCAGGTCGAAGGAACCGTTGAGTTTAAGCGAAGTGGCCCAGAATGGAGCCCTCTCCGCCGCGGTGATACTGTAATTCCGGGATATGAAATCCGGACCGGACCGAACGCCAAGGTCCTTCTGTCCCGCGGCTCGGAGACGATTACGGTCGAACCCGAGAGCACGCTGGAGTTTCTCCCACCGGGAAACGGCAGCGTAACGCGAATTTTCCAGAAACTCGGCGGCGCAATCTTCAACATCAAGAAGCGCAATCGTAAGCATTTCGAGGTGCTGACCCCTCACCTGGTAGCGACGGTCAAAGGCACCGAATTCTCGATCAAGATCGACGCCAATGGCGGCACCCTCAACGTCATCAATGGGAGCGTCGGCGTCACGAATAAGAAATCCGGTAAGTCGATCGATGTTTCCGCGGGTCAGTTCGCGATGGTGAGCGGCAACAGCGGGGCGATCGCGACCAGCGGTGTGGCCACCAGCACCGGTGGAGCAGTCGCGACCTACGCAATGATCACTGCGGTTGTCTCCTTGGTGCTCGGACTCTGCCTCATCGCATTCATTGTCTATTCGCGGAAGAAGGCAAACGCCGTAGACGCAACCAACGTCGCTGACCGGGCGTCAATCCGATAAGCAATGAGTAAGGCTCCGAAACAGTCAGACGCAACGAGCCGCCGTCGTGGTTTGTGGGTCTACGCCGCAGTTTGGCTGATCGTGTGCGTCGCATACACATTTGGGATTTTCGAGTTTCTCGATCGCAAAATCCAGGACATTCGATTTATTGCGAATGACCGTACCGCGACGGGCGATATCGTCGTGGTTGAGATCGATGCCTGGAGCCTGACGAAATTCAACGGCTGGCCATGGCCTCGCAGGCATTTTGCGGAAGCAATCGACAACCTCTCCGCGGCCGGGGCAAAACGCGTCCATCTCGACGTCGACTTCAGTTCCTACTCGGACTACGAGAATGATCAACTTCTGGCCGCCGCCATTCTGAGGGCGAAGGACAAAGTCGTCCTACCCATATTTGAGCAACTCACGTCGAGTTCCGGCAGTAGCGCCGAATTGCTTACCTCACGGCCATTGTCACAGTTTGAAGAGAACGCAACGCTCGCCGCAATCAATATCTTCCCCACGCCCGACGGGATGGTCCGAGAAATGTCCTATCATCAAGTCGTCGATGGGGACGTCTTCCCGATGTTGGCGACGGAAATGGCGAAGGAAAAGGGTGCCCGGTTCTATCGGCGCAACGCGTACCAGATTGATTACGGGATAAATCCAGCGACGTTCCCCCACCTCTCAATGGCGGATGTTGTCCGCGGGCGCTTCGATCCTTCCGTGGTTGCCGGAAAGCAGGTGATTATTGGGGCGACTGCGGTTTCATTGGGCGATCAACTCGGCGTCCCGTTGCATCTGGTGATGCCTGGCGTATACGTCCATGCGTTGGGATATGAATCGCTTGCCCAAGGGCGGGCCCTCCAACCGTTCGGGATTATCGAGACTTTTGGTTTATTGCTGATCCTCGTTGTCATTGTCGCGACATGGACGCAAGGCCTATCCCTGCTTCGCGGTCATATGGCATGCGTCGGATTGGTAGCATTGATCGCCGTGTGTTCCGTGATCGTCCAAGATACGGTCCCGTTGATTATCGACATTGCACCGATGATCGCGGCGATCGTTTTCACGTATTACATCACTATCTTTCGTCAAATCAACGTACAGGCGATGCGGCTATTGTTTCAGTCCTCCGACATACGCCGCAAAGAGACCATGATCCATAATCTGGTCGAGAACAGCACCGTCGGGATCATCGCAATGGATGTGAGCGGTGAGATTGAGACGATCAACAAATCGGCAGCGGCCATGTTCGGAAGACAACAAGATGAAATCGTCGGAACGAACATAGACGGGCTCATAAGCCGGCATGATCATTCTGAAGGAAAGATCTCCGACTATCTAATTCATTTGCCGATCACCGGCACGCAGGAGGTCGTCGGCCACCGCGAAGGGCGCCACGACTTCCCCGCGGAAATCACATTCAGCAAGGTCGATGTCGAGGACGACATCGTCATGACCGGTTTCGTGAATGACATCACGCTACGGAAACAGCAGGAAGAATCTCTGCAATACAGGGCGACGCATGATTTATTGACCGGCTTGCTGAATCGCGACGCCTTCTCCCAGGAAGTCGACAAGCAAATCCTCGAGGCCGGTGATAGTGGCGGGCGCGTTGCGGTTTTCCTGTTGGATCTCGATCGGTTCAAGGAAGTGAACGACACGCTGGGGCATCGTACCGGCGATAAGCTGCTGCAACTGGCTGCATCCCGGTTTACCGAAGAATCACCAGAACAGGCGTTGTTCGCGCGGTTTGGCGGAGACGAATTCGCGGTCATGCTGCCGCAGGCCGAGAATGTGGAAGTGGTCAGCGAATTCGCTAAAACCATGCTCGAAACAATTGGCGCCCCCTACGAGCTCGATGACCTTCGCCTCGAAGTTGGCGGCAGTATCGGCGCGACAGTATTTCCGGAACACGGCGGCAGCGCGGAAGAACTTATACAGCGCGCCGATATCGCCATGTATGTCGCGAAGCAGGAGCAAACGGGCTACTCGATCTACGCGCCGGAAGCCGACGTCAACAGCGTCCAGAATCTGACATTGACGGGTGATCTGCGGCACGCCATCGAGACCAGTGAGCTGGATCTCGTGTTTCAGCCAAAAGTCAACGTTTCCAAACGTCAGGTCATCGGCGTTGAGGTTCTATCGCGCTGGATTCGGCCGGAACACGGGCCGGTGTCGCCGGATGAATTCGTTTCGCACGCCGAACAGACGGGCTTGATCTTTCCAATGACCGAATGGGTCATGGACAAGGCGCTTGAGGAGGTCTCCGCATGGCGTCTGATGGGAATCGATCTGAATGTCGCGATCAACTTGTCGGCGCGGCTGATAAACAACCCGGCAGTTTTGCCGGCTGTCGTGTCGTTGCTTGAAAAATGGGACTATCCGCCGAACCGTCTGACGCTGGAAATCACGGAGAACGCCCTGGTCGCGAATCCGAAGGCAGCGATGGCCGCGGTGGAACGGTTCTCGCAGATGGGCATTCGCGTTTCGATCGACGATTTCGGCACTGGATACTCGTCGCTTGAATACTTGAAGTCGCTGAAAGTGCAGGAACTCAAGATCGACAAGAGCTTCGTTCTGAACCTGACCGAAGATCAATCGGATCGCACAATCGTAAAATCGGTTATCGGGTTGGCGCACGATCTTGGGCTGAAGGTGGTGGCTGAAGGCATTGAATCGCTTGAAGCGTTGGACGTGCTCGATCAACTAAGCTGTGATGTAGGCCAAGGTTACCTGTTCGCCCGCCCGATGCCGGCGCCGGACTTCATCGATTGGATGAAATCTGCCGAATGGAACCCCCAGGGCAAGGTTGATTCGGCGAAAACGACCGGCCGTCGCACCGCTTAGGGCGTCTTGCGCTTCGGCAGCGACCGGAGGTACTCGGTCACCGCCTTTAGGTCGCTTTCGGTCCAATGCGAGGACGAGTTCTCGATCACTTCCGCCATGGAGGATCCGAGGAAATCGCCGTCCGGCATCATGCCGCTCTTGAGCGCGAACTCGACGTCGCTTTCCGACCAGCCGCCGATCCCGTCCTTCGGATGGGGCGTGATGTTCGGCACCGGTTTCCCGTCCGCCCCTTTCCGTGTTCCGGCGAGTGCGAAATCGGCGCCGGTTGCGCCGAAGAAGTTGCGGGCCGTGTGACATTCCCCGCAATGCGCCGGGCCGGTGACGATATAGGCGCCGCGATTCCAGGAAGCGCTCTTTTTCGGGTCGGGTTCATAGGTGCCGCGTTGGAAGAATAGCCATTTCCACGGGCCCAGCATGACGCGCAGATTGTACGGAAACTGCATTTCGTGATCGCGAGCCTGCTGTTTCACGGGCTTCACCGTGTCGAGATAGGCCTTCAGATCGACGAGGTCCTGGCGTTTCATCCGGGTATAGGAGGTGTAGGGAAAGGACGGAAAATAATGCGATCCGTCCGGCGCCCGACCGTCGGTCATTGCCTGGATGAAGCTCTCGGTGCTCCACCCGCCGATTCCGGTTTCTTTGTCCGGCGTGATGTTCGGTACATAGAATGTGCCGAACGGCGATTTCAGAGCCACGCCGCCAGCCAGATCCGGACCGCGATTCTTCGTGTCGGTATGGCAGGATTTACAGCCGCCGAGACGTGCAATATAAGCGCCGCGTTTGGCGTCACCCGCTACCGTCTCTGACTTGGATTGGCTCGTCGCCGGGGATGATACTGCCGTGCCGGCGAGGATTGCCGCGAAGAGGAAAGCACTTCGCTGTATTAAGTGAATCATGCGGGCCATCGTGTCATACACCCAGGCAAAATGCCATCGCCAGTACCCGATCCCGTTTTCGGAACGTCTACAGTTTCGCAAGATCGTCCAGGATCGGACAATCCGGGAGGTCGTCGCCATGACAATCGGCGATCAGATGCTCAAGGGTGTTCCGCATGCTCTCAAGCTCGGTGATCTTTTGGTTGATGTGATCAACGCGGGTTTGGGCAATGCGCTTTACGTCGGCGCTGGACCGGGACCGGTCCTGGTACAAGGACGACAGCTCCCGGCATTCTTCGATCGTGAAACCCAGCGAACGGGCGCGTTTCAGGAATTGTAGCGTGCGAATCCGCGTTTCATCGTAATGACGATAATTGTTGGCGGCCCGCAACGCTGGCTGGATAAGCCCGATTTCCTCGTAGTACCGGATCGTTTTCGTGGGAACCCCGGAATGATCCGCCGCTTCGCCGATGTTCATATCGTAATCCTGTCCCGGTTTCTGATTGCATCCGCCCTAATCGAGGGCACCCCCACTATGTAGGGTGTGAGATATAAACTTTCCAGTCACTAGAAGGTAAAGGCAAGACTAATCCGGTGTGACACTTGACCTTCCAGCAGCCGGAATCGCCTTAATATGCCGATGTCAATTCGGAGACTGACAAAGATGCCCAGACAGATGGTCGTGATCATTTCGATTGTGGTTGGGCTGTCCGGCAGCGCATTGCTCTGGCTCTTCGCAACTGCCTCGGATGACGGACCAACCGGTCATGCGGATATCAGCGATCGTTCGGCGGTGACGCTCGGTGCGGCAGTGTATCGGGAACACTGCGCTGCCTGTCATGGGCAACGGCTCGAAGGGCAGCCGAACTGGCGCACTCGCTTTCCGGATGGCCGCCTGCCGGCACCGCCGCATGACGCCACCGGGCACACCTGGCACCATCCGGACCAGCATCTATTCGACATCACGAAGTATGGCACGGCGGCGCTTGTCGGCGGCGGCTACAAAACCGATATGGCGGCGTTTGGCGACCGTCTTTCAGATCGCCAAATCTGGGCTGTCCTCGCCTATATCAAGTCGCAATGGCCAGAAGAGATCCAGCAACGGCAAGCGCGGATGAACGAGCGCCGACGCTAACCGCACGTCCTCAGAAATGACGTCTGGCGCGAAACTCCCACGCGGTGACCTTGCCGTCCTTGTCCCGGTCTGCGTCATCGAAACGCCGCTTGCCGTGCGCTAAGAACTCGGCCTGCGTGATCTTGCCGTCCTTGTTCCCGTCCATTTCCGCGAAGCGTTTTTGTTTCCGTACTTTCCATCGATCGTTTGCGCCGGATGCCCGGGATTGCGGTGGCCCCGATCCGAAACGAACAGAGAAGAATTCTTCTTTTGTCAGTTGCCCGTCATCGTCGGCGTCCATTGTCGTGAACGCATCCTCGAAATGGCGGGCCGCCTCGGCGTTGCTAACGATCCCGTCGTCATTCGTATCGACCGACGCGCGGTTTCTGAACTGGCGCATGCCGGACTGCTGTCCCGGCATGCCATAGCCCGGTGGCATGCCGTAACCTTGTCCCATTCCGTATCCCTGGCCGGGGCCCATACCGTAACTGGGTCCCATGTGCCATCCGGGATTGTGCATGTGATATCCGTAGGGCTGATTCGAGCCTGCCCGGTCGTCCGCCGAGGCAGGCGATTGAAATCCAACCATGCCCGCGGCCGTGCAAGCGACGAGCGAAAGAATGATCCGGTGCATCGCGTCCTCCATTCATGAGAGCGTTGGACCGGAAGCATGTCATTCGACGGAGCAGGATGCGTTGACGTGCATCAAGGGGCGATAGGCTCAATCCGGGCGGACGAGGCCTTTCAACTCGGCGATTTCCAGGCGCATCGCTTTCAACTCCACCAGGATCGCGCGTCGGTCGGCCTGCCCTTCTTCGGCCATTGCGTGTTCGGCGGCGATGTCCTCCGCGTCCTCCATATCATGCTGGCGCTGCATCGCGTCGACCACGATGCCGATGAACAGGTTCAAGACCGTGAAGGACGTGATCAGGATGAATGGCAGGAAGAATGCCCAGGCGAGCGGATAGCTCTCCATGACCGGCCGCACGATTCCCATCGACCAGCTTTCCAGCGTCATGATCTGAAATAGCGAATAAGCGGACTCACCTATCGTGCCGAACCATTGTGGAAAGGTCTCGCTGAAGAATTTCGTCGCCATTACCGAAAAGACGTAGAAGATCAGCGTCAGCAGCATCACGATGGATCCCATGCCGGGGATGGCGGCCAGCAGCGCGCTGACCACCCGGCGCATCGACGGCACGGCGGAAACAAGCCGCAGCACCCTCAGGATACGAAGTGCCCGGAGAACCGAAAGATTGCCGGTGGCGGGCATGAGCGCGATTCCGACAATGACGAAATCGAAGACGTTCCAGGGATCCTTATGGAAACGGCTGCGATAGACGATCAGTTTCGCCAGTAATTCAATGACGAAGACTGACAAGATCGTCTTGTCGATCATCGACAACAACGGGCCAGCGGCCGCCATCGCCGCTTTGCTCGTCTCGATCCCCAGCGTCACGGCATTGATGGCGATCAGAACGGTAATCGCCTTTTGGAATCTCGCCGATTCAAGGAACCGTTGGACCTTGCCTAGTGGGCCGGATTGTTCCGGCGGGATGCGCCGTAAGTTGCCGTCCTGGTTGGTCGTATCGTTCATGCCTGTGTGTACCCGCGCTCTGCCATGCCCAATCGTGTTGGGCGCCATTTTGTGAGGCGGGTCGCCCGCGTCAAGGTCGCGGGCCGTCAATTCCTACAAGATCTGGATTTCGCGACGAATACGGTTGCCCATATGAAGCCCTCGTCACAATTTTCAGTTGAATTGGATGAGTATCGAATGGCTCGGTACGATCACGATTAGTCCTTGAAGACACCCGAATTTCGCCTTGATCGGCGGTAACCCTGGATGTTGCAGAGAGGAGACCATGCAAAAAGAAACCAGCATGTTTACTGATCTACAAAAGGGAGCCGTTCAGGCCATCGTCAATGTCTTCGAGACCGGTGCGCCACTCGGCGATTACGCGAGCGTTACCCTTCTCAAGGGCGATACCGGTCACCTTACTTATGGCAGATCGCAAACGACGCTGGCCAGCGGCAACCTATATCTGTTGATCAAGGACTACGTCGACACAGACGACGCAGCCTTTGCCACGGCGTTGCGGTCTTATCTGTCCCGGCTTGACGCTATAGACCTGTCGCTTGACGAGGACTCCGATTTTCACGCAAAGCTGCGGTCAGCCGGAGATGACCCGGTGATGCAGCGCGCCCAAGACGCCTTTTTCGATCGGGTTTTCTGGGCGCCGGCGGTGCGG
Organism: Alphaproteobacteria bacterium; assembly: GCA_021774335.1. Classification (GTDB taxonomy): domain Bacteria; phylum Pseudomonadota; class Alphaproteobacteria; order UBA8366; family UBA8366; genus JAJFJD01. The sequence continues at coordinate 36,752 of JAJFJD010000044.1, read as the reverse complement.
TCCGCGGCTTATATCGACAGCGCCATGCCGCTCGGCATGGCGGTTATCTACGACAGCCGCATCCACGGTTCGTGGCATGCGATCCGGGATCGGGTCATCACGGAATATGGCTCTCTATCGAAGTTGGGCGAAAAGACCTGGATGTGGCGCTATGTGGCGTATCGTAAGGATTGGCTGGCGACGCATAGCAACACCCTGCTCCGCAAGACCGTCTATCGAATGGACTCGATGCAGACGCTGATGGGATCGGAAAAGTGGGATCTCAGCCTGCCCTTCTCGGTTCGCGGTATCACGATCGACCGGTCGGTGCTGACCGGCGGCCCGGCGGTCCGGGTTTCCGCCGACGAAACGCCGCCCCGCCTCCTCCGTCTCCGTAAATCGCCGATGCGCGGCGACGATGTCCGTGCAGTGCAGGAAGCGTTATCCACGTTTGACAAGGCGATCCGAGCCGACGGTGTGTTCGGCCGTAAGACGGAAGACGCGGTTACGCGCTTCCAAAAGAAATACGGTCTGGCGGCGGACGGGATCGTCGGGCCGGCGACATTGGCGGCCTTGAAGATCGGGCTTTGACCTATTTAGACGCTGTGCTCTGCGACGTCTGACCAAACAAAAGCTTCCGCGATTCTTCCGTATGCGGCCGCCCGTAGTCGCGCCATTCCTTACCGACATCGACACCTTTACGTACTGCCGGTCGCGTTTTCATGCGGTCGTGCCACGCCTGCACGTTCGGAAGATGCTCAAGCGACTGCCCGAAGCGCTTGTAAGGGATCAACCATGGCCAGGACGCCATATCGGCGATGCTATAGTCGCCGCAGATGAAATCCCTGCCTTCCAGTTGACGGTCCAAGACACCCAGCAAGCGGTCGTATTCGTTGGCATACCGTCCCTTGGCGTAGGGATTTTCCTCTTCGGCATAGTTCACGAAATGGCTGAGTTGCCCCGCCATCGGACCGAGCCCGCCGACCTGCCAGAAGACCCATTGCTGGACGTCGTACCGGCTCTTCAAGTCCTGCGGCATGAACTTGCCGGTGGTTTCGGCGAGATAGCTCAGGATTGCCCCGGACTCGAAGATCGTGATCTCGTTGTCCGGATCGCGTTTGTCGACGATCGCGGGCATGCGGTTGTTTGGGCTGATCGCCAGAAATTCCGGCTTGAACTGATCGCCGTTGCGGATATCGACGGGGATTGCCTCATATTCCAGGCCGCACTCCTCAAGCATGATGGTGATTTTCCAGCCGTTCGGCGTGGGCCAGTAATAGAGATCGATCACGGCATCTATCCTGCTGTTCCAGTTTGGCAGCGACGGTAGCCGCCGCCTTCCCTCGGTGCAAGCGGTGCACCGCAAATTTGCCTGTCGTCGGATTGACTGAGACAATTCGTGTGGACGAACCTGTGTCGTACCCGGAGGACATCATGGAATACAAATGTATCTCGGCGGACTGCCATATCGATCTGATCTGGATGCCGCCCGACCTGTTCACGTCGAATGCCTCGGCGGCGATGAAGGATCGTATGCCGTATGTCACGGATACGGAGGACGGCCCGACCTGGGTGACCAAACAGGGTGCACGCTTCGGTTTGATGAACGGCATGGGATCGGGCGGGCGCAAATATGTGCCGGGTCAGATTCATCGCTCCGATCGGATGGCCGAAACCGGCCTGTATTCGGATGGCGAGAAAGGCATCCGCCGGCTGACTGATCCGGATTTGCGCCTGAAGGACCAGGACCGCGACGGCGTGCAGGCCGAAGTGCTGTACGGCATCCTCGGTGCGGCGCAGCGCTTGAACGACCCGGAAGCGACCACCGAAGTCATGCGCATCTATAACGAATGGCTCGACGGGTTCTGCAAGGCGCATCCAGACCGTTACGCCGGTATCGCGTCTATCCCGAACCACGACATGGACGCGGCCGTGAAGGAAGTGGCCAAGGTCGCCGAGCGCGGCGGCGTGCGCGGCATTGAAGTGTCGAAGACGCACGATATGAAGCAGCTTTTCGATCCGTCCTGGAATGCGCTTTGGGCGACCGCGGCGGAAGCCAACCTCCCGGTGCATTTTCACACCATCGGCGGCAAACGGCCGAATTTTGAAGACATGCCGCCGCTGCAGGCGCGGCAGGCCTTCGCCGTCCACATCACCGGATTTCAGCTCGCCATGGCATGGACGTTGATGGAGGTGCTGTATGGCGGCGTACTGGAGGCGCATCCGAACGTGAAAGTGGTGATCGGGGAAAGCGGGATCGGCTGGATCCCCTACGTGTTGGAGCACATGGACCTGGAGTGGGAAGACCAGTTCAAGGACCTCACCCTCACCATGAAGCCGTCCGATTACTGGCATCGGCAATGCAAGGCGACCTATCAGAGCGACAAGGTGGGCGTGCGGTTGCTCGACCTGTTGGGCGAGGAGAATGTCATGTGGGGGTCGGACTTCCCGCATCCCGACGGCGTCTGGCCGGACTCACAGTCCTTCATCGACGAGGAATTCGCCGGTGTTTCCGCCGAGACGCGCCACAAGGTCACCTGCGAGAACGCGGCGAAGCTCTACGGGTTCATTCCGTCCTGACGGACGTTATTTTGGGATGGGAACGGCGGTGCTGTAGAGATCGGAAACGATGCCGCCAAGCGCCATGCGCACCTGGAAGTCGAGTTCGGTGACACTACCGACAACGCTGATCGCAAGCAGAATGCCGACGAGCGCGTATTCCATTGACGGGATACGACGCCCGCCGGCGAGTGCCCGGCCAATAACTTTGGCCATGAGATACCTCCTCTGCCTCTCCTCCGAGGCGATGCCGAGTTCTTTTTTTATTCTTCGGCATGACCAGGAAACCGCAGGGACCGGACGCCAGCAACGGACCTTCCGTGTTGGTCCGAACGAGATGTCCGGGCTATCCGCCGGACTAGTCCGTTGAGAGAAGATGCCTCGGCGGAAGGGGCTAGGCCTTTAGGGGGAACCGGGCCGCGGGTCTTCGGCGCGGGTTTTGTTGAAAGCCCGGAATCCCGCTAAAAAGAAGGTTAACGCCATTGATGGCCATGGGAGGGCTGAGATGACTGAAACCGTGACGCCGAAACTGATCCTGCGTCAGGCCGCCGAATTGCTGGACCTAGAAATCACCGACGAGCGGGCCGAGCAGCTTGCCCCGGAGGTCCAAGCCATCAACCACGCGGTCTCCGAGGCTGCCTTCGACCTGGAATTCGACGACGAGCCGGTCGGATTCTTTCGTGCCCTGCGGCTGCAAAAACCAGCCGACGGAGGCGACCAATGAATGATCCCGCCCTACTCTCCTTGGAGGAAACCGCCACCGCCATCCGCGAAGGCCGCCTGACCTCGGTCGAGGCTACCGAAGCCTGCCTCTCGCGCATCGAAGCCTATGAAGGCACGGTGAACAGCTTCATCTCGCTCGACCGGGCGGCGGCGTTGAAGGCCGCGCAGAAGGCCGACGCAGAAATGGCAAAGGGTGACATCCGCGGTCCGCTGCACGGCGTGCCCCTCGCCCACAAGGACATGTATTATCGCAAGGGCCACACGACGACCTGCGGCTCGACGATCCGCCGCAACTACGTCCCTGACGTGACCGCGACGGTGCTGGAAAAGCTGGAGGATGCCGGCGCGCTGCATCTCGGCGGGCTTAACATGTCGGAATTCGCCGCTGGGCCAACCGGCCATAACGAGCATTTCGGCAACTGCCACAACCCTTGGAACCCGGATCATGTGACCGGCGGATCGTCCAGTGGATCGGGCGCGGCCACGGCGGCGCGATTCATCTACGGTGCGATGGGCTCGGACACCGGCGGGTCGATCCGCCTGCCCGCCGCACTCTGTGGCGTGGTCGGCCTGAAGCCGACCTATGGCCGGATCAGCCGCTACGGTTCGATGCCGCGCGCGTGGTCGGTCGACACGATGGGACCGTTGACGCGCACGGTGCGAGACTGCGCGATGATGACCGGCGCAATTGCCGGACTCGATCCCAACGATTCAACGACCCTGGATGAGCCGGTTCCCGATTATCTCGCGGCCATCGACGCCGGGGTCAAAGACCTGCGCGTCGCAGTGCCGAAGAACTTCTTCTACGACACGGTCGAAGACAGTGTGCGCGAGGTGCTGGAGGCCAGCGTCGAAGCGCTGCGTGGCTTGGATATCCAGGTGGTCGAAGTCGAGATACCGGACCTGCGCCCCCTCTTCCGGCTCGGCGATGCGATCTCGAAATCCGAGGCGGCGACGATCCACGCCAAATGGATGCGCCAACGTCCGCAGGATTACGGCCGCCATACCGCCGCCCGCGTCGAGGCTGGTTTCCACCTGCCCGCGACCCGCTATATCGAAGCGCTAAGCCTGCGCGGCAAATACATGACCGAGTTCTGCACCGCCGCCTTCGCGGAAGCGGACATGCTGCATTGCCCGGTCATCCCCATACCGGTGCCGACCATCGAAGAGACCGATTTCCACGGCAACGACACGGTCGCCGATATGGTCGCGAAGCTGACCAGCTTCACCCGGCCGATCAACTATCTCGGCCTGCCGTCCCTCGCCGTGCCTTGCGGTTTCACCGAGGGCGATTTGCCGGTGTCATTCCAATTGGTAGGACGGCCGCTCGGCGAGCATCAGTTGTTCGCGATGGGGGCTGCGTATCAGGGTGTTACGGATTGGCACAAGAGGGTGCCCGGGTTGGCCTGACGGGTTTGATTACTCCGCCGCCGCTCTTTCCGCTCGGAACTGTTCCTTCGCAATCGCCAGCCGCTCCACCACCTCGTGGTTCAGGCGCGCCACATAGCCGGGTTGCAGGACAATCGCGCCGTCCTCGAAGGTGAGCGGCGTCTCCAAGAGCTGTTCGCGGTTCTTCAGGAAGCCGCAGTTCTCGCCGGCGTTTTCGATGGTGCTGCGGGCGACGCAGGCTTCGATCCAGCATTCGATGTCGGTGGCCGCGCCATTACCGAGGACCGCGCCGAGGCCTCTGGTCTTGATGCGGTTCAGGCCGTCGGTCAGCATGTCGACGCCGGTCAGCTTCGAAATCTTGAGTTTCACGAAGCCGCATCCGGGCATGTCGGCGGCACGGTCGATATCTTCCACGCCGTAGATCGATTCATCCATCATCACCGGTACGGTCGAGACCGTGGCGACGGCGGCGTTGGCGGGCCAGTCATCGCAGTGACACGGTTGTTCGAACAGAGTGATGGAATCCGGGTTTAAGGCGGCGGCGAAGCGCTTGCCGTCTTCCTCGGAGAAGCCCTGATTGGCGTCAAGCCGCAGCGTGGCGCGCCCGGCGTTGACCTTCTGGATCAGCGCGACCCGCTCCAGGTCCTTGTCCACGTCCCAGCCGACCTTGACCTTGAGCGTACGGAAGCCGTCGGCGATATGGTTTTCGATCTCGTCGGGAATTTCACCGAGGTCCTTGCTGTTCACCGGGGTCAGGATCGGCACCGGCAGCGGCGCGTCCGGTGCGTCGAAGATCGGGTTGCCTTCCAGCATCTCGATTGCGACCTGCAACACGCTGACGGCGTGCGGATCGCTCTTGCGGTGGGGATCGAGGGCAGTCTTGGCCGCGTCCGTCTCCATACCGGCAAGCGCCTTGCCCTGCGTTCGGCAAAATTCCCAGCCGCCATCGCCATTCTCATGCGTGTAGCCGGGAATGATGGTGGTCTCGCCGATGCCGATATTGCCGTCGGCGTCCTTCACCTCGGCGACGATGCTGTCGAGTTCCGCCAGTGCCGCGAGTGTCGTGTTGTAGGGCTTGTACAGCGGCACGCGGACGCGCCAGAGGGCGATGCTGTCGATCTTCATGCTATGGCCGTGCCGACTCTCGTACCGGCGGTCAGCCGGTGTAGAACGGCACTTCTCCCTTGAGCTGCGTGCGGTGCATCAGGCGGCGGACCGACGGGTCGAAATCGTCGCGCCGGTGCATGACCGAGCGATTATCCCAGAGCAGAACGTCGCCCTTGCGCCACTGATGCGTCCAGACGAAATCGTCATTGGTCGTGTAGCCCCAGATTTCGTCGAGCAGGGCTTCGCTCTCGGCCACGTCCATGCCGACGATATAGGCGTTGGTGCGCCGGCCCAGGAACAGCATCGTCTTTCCCGTTTCGGGATGCGTGCGCAGGATCGGGTGATGGGCACCCGGCGCCTTGCTGACATCGGTTGGCGGCTCCAGCCCTTTGCGAAGGCCGCCCGCGCTGGTAAAGGTCGCATCGTGGATCGCCTTGCGCCCGCCGATCCGCTCTTTCAGGCTGTCCGGTAGCGCGTCATGCGCCTTGTACATGTTCAGGAAGGCGGTGTCGCCGCCCGCCTCCGGCACTTCCAGCGCGTAGAGGGCGCTCGCGTCCGCCGGTTCCGGGTTGTAGGACATGTCGGTATGCCATGCGCATTCCGACGCGCCCAGCGATCCGATTTCCACGCCGTCCACGACCACGTTCGAGATGATTGTGACTTCCGGCAGATCGGGGCTGTAGCCGTCGCTCAGCTTATTCGCCGCCTCGTTCGGCGGGGCCTTGTCGCAAGTGCCGAAATAACCGCTGAACCGCACCAGATCGTGGTCGGTCAGGTCCTGGTCCCGGAACAGCAGGACAAGGTGCTCGAACCAGGCGTCCTTGAGGGCCTGCAGCGTTCCGTCATCCAGCGGTTGGGATAGGTCGACACCGCGGATTTCGGCACCGAGCGCGGGCGAACACGGGGTGATATCGATGGCCATAAAGGGCTTCCTCCCGAAAGGCTATGCATCGCAGGAAGAATAGTCTATCGGCCCAAACCGGGCAAAGTATCGTGGGCTACCAGCCGATCGCCTTGGGCAGCCAGGTCGCCAAGGCCGGGAACATGAAGAGGATGAACAGCATCAACACCTGCATGGCGATGAACGGCATGACACCCTTATAGATATCCGCCGTCGTCACGCCGGGCGGTGCTACGCCCTTCAGGAAGAACAGCGCCCAGCCGAAAGGCGGTGTCAGGAAGGAGGTCTGCAGGTTGATCGCCACCAGGATGGCGAGCCATACCGGATCGACCCCGGCGAGCTTGAAGAACGGGAAGAACAGCGGCAGCGCGATGTAGGAAATCTCGATCCATTCGAGGAAGAACCCCAGGACGAACAGCAGCACCATCATGAAGACCAGCGCCGACGTGGTGCCCCCCGGGACCATCTGGAACATATCCTGGACCAGATTCTCGCCCTGCAGGCCACGGAAGGCGAGCGAGAAGACCTGCGCCGCGACCAGGATGAAGAAGATCATCGCGGTGATACGGACCGCCGCCCGTGACGCGTCCTTCAACAGATCGAAGGTAAACCGCTTGTAGATCATCGCGACTACGATACTGCCAATGGCGCCCATGGAGGCCGCCTCGGTCGGTGCCGCGACGCCGCCGATGATCGAGCCCAACACGGCGGCGACGAGCGATAATGGTGGTACGATCACATAGACCGCGCGTTTGAACAGCGCCATGCCCTGGAGCTTCGCCCGCTCTTCTGCGGGGATTGGCGGGGCCATCTCGGGCTTCATATAGCCCAGCACCAGCACGTAGATGCAGTAGACTGCCGAGAGCACGAGGCCGGGGATCATTGCGGCGGCGAACAGCGTGCCGACCGATTGTCCGGTGATATCCGCCAACAGGATCAGTACGAGGCTGGGCGGGATGATCTGTCCCAACGTGCCGGACGCACAAATACTGCCGGCGGCCAGTGACTTGTCGTAGCCGCGGCGGATTAGCACCGGCAGTGTCAGCAATCCCAATGTGACGACGGTCGCACCGACGATCCCGGTGGAGGCGCCCAGCAACACGCCGACGATGATGATGGCGAGAGCCATGCCGCCCCGCATGCCGCCAGCCAAATGTCCTATGACATCGATAAGCTGCTCGGCGATCTTCGAGCGTTCGAGCATCACGCCCATGAACACGAACAGTGGAATCGCCATCAATGTGTAGTTGCTGACGACACCATAAATCCGCGCCGGCAACAGGTTGAACAGCAATTCGCCGAAACCGAGGAACCCGAACACGAAGCCGACCAGCGATATCCCGATGGCAACCGGTACGCCGACGGACGTCAGCACGAAGAAGGACGCGATCATGGCGATGGCGAGCCATTCGTTCGGCGTCATTGCGGGGCCTCAGGCATGATGGGTCGCATTCTTATTCTGGCGTGTTCGATGCTTTGCCGGTCAAGCGCAGAACCGCGCGAACCGCACTGGCGAATTGTTGGATGAAAAGGATCAGAAATCCGAGCGGCAGCAGCGCCTTGAGCGCATAACGCGCCGGCAGGCCGCCGGGGTCGGGCGATCCCTCCCCGTTGCGCCATGACTGTTCCACGTAAGGAACCGAAAATTTGATCAGCAGCAACGCGACGCAGACGCCGACTATTGCCGCGAACAGATCGATCATATCCCGGCCGCGGTCCGGGAACCGTTCATACAGGATATCGACCCGGACGTGCTCGTCGTTGGCCAATGCATAGGGAATGCCGAACAGGGCAATCGGCATCAACAGATGCCATTCCAATTCCTGGCTCCAGACCGACCCCTCGTGGAGGAAGTAGCGCACCAGGACGTTGGTCGAGACGAGCAGAACCAGCGCCACCATGGTCCATGCGGCCAGCCGACCCATCCGGTCGACCACCGCATCGAACCATGTCAGCAAAGAGTGCTTCTCGGTCAACCGCGTGCGTTCCGCAGTTTCGCGTGCCACACGCCTTCGCTCATGCGCGCCCACTTATCGTGGGTTTTCTTGAAGGTGAAGTAGGAGTCCATGACCTTCTTGAATACCGGGTCCTTGGCGGCGAGTTCCGAATAGACCTCGTCCATCGCCTTGGCCAACGCCTTGATCACGTCGTCGGGCAGAGTGCGCGCTTCGGTGCCGGTGTTGAGGAACTCCTCGAACGCCTTTGCATTGTTCGCTTCCGACCAGCTATGCGCTTCGATGTTGCACGCGGCGCAAGCGTTCCGGACGATCATCTTCAAATCGTCTGGCAGCTCTTCCCACTTGTTCTTGTTGATGGCGAACTCGGTCACCGTGGTCGGCTCATGCCAGCCCGTGGTGTAGTAGTATTTGGCCGCCTTGTTGAGGCCGAGGATCTTGTCCTGTGCCGGGCCGACCCATTCCGCCGCGTCGATGACGCCGCGTTCCAGCGCGGGAAAGATTTCGCCGCCGGGCAGCAGTTTCACGTCGACGCCGAGCTTTGCATAGCCTTTGCCGGCAAGTCCCGGAATGCGCAACCGCAACCCCTTCAGGTCGGCAACCGACTTGATCTCCTTCTTGAACCAGCCGGTCATCTGAATGCCGGTATTGCCGCACGGGAATGCGACCAGGTTGTAAGGCTTGTAGACTTCATGCCAGAGGTCGATGCCGCCGCCGTTGTAGAACCAGGCGTTTTGGCCCTGGAAGCTCATGCCAAAGGGAACCGCGCCGAAGAACTGAGCTGCAGGAACCTTGCCCGCGCCGAAATAGGATACCCAGGCGTTGACCTCGACCGCCCCGGACGATGCCGCGTCGAAGCCTTCGAAGGCCGGAACGAGTTCGCCGGCGTGATAATGTTTGATGGTCAGGCGGCCACCCGACATGACGTTGATCCGTTTTACCAGATCGGCCAGCGATCCCGGCCCGGTCGAGTAGAAGGGAACGCCCGGCGGAAAGGCCGTGGTGAGTTTCCAGGAGAATTTCTTCTCGGCGGCAATGACTGCCGGCGCTGCGATCGTGGCTGCGGCTGTTGCCGCGACCCCTACCGATCCTTTTTTCATGAACGATCTGCGTTTCATCGTATTGCCTCCCTGGCAAGTGACTCGTCGAACAGGAAATCTGCCGCGGCGTGTTCTTTGTGTCGTACACGTCCCGGTACTTCATCGAGCAAAGCAAGACTCGCGCCACCGGTGGACTCTGTCACTCTACGGCAGAAACTCGGAATCGGTGAACAAAAAAAGGTCACTGAATCTCAAAAAGCCCATATTTTGTGCGCGGATGCCGCGTATAAGTAAATAACCACTTACTATGTTAATCGGGGCGAACGCCACCGGTCCACTGACATCCTACGCAGGGAGTGTGAATTGTACTCGCGCTTAGTGTCGAGTTGGGCAACGCTATGCTTGTCAGTTAAATTTCCACGCGGGCGTCACCGGACAGCCATTGTCGATTCTTCGGAAAGCCGGATGCCGCGGTATACTTTCACCAAATAGGCTCTTAAGGCCCCGATGAAAAACACTAGGCGCGGTAAAAGAAATGACAGTGTTGGTAACCGGCGGTGGCGGCATGATCGGTGCGCGTATCGCGCGGCATCTCCTCGATCAAGGTGAACAAGTCGTGTCGATGGACACCGCAGCGAGCCAGCCCCGGTTGGAGGTGTATTCGGACAATCCGAAACTGGTTTGCATTGGTTGCGACGTCCGAGAGTATGAAGACATCCTGGACGTGATGAAGAGCCAAGCGGTGACCCATGTCATCCATATGGCGGCACTGCTTGTCCCTTTGACCGAAGAAGAACCGGCGCTCGGCCTCTCGGTGAATGTCGGTGGCACCAACAACATCTTTGAGGCCGCGCGCCACTCGGGCATCACGCGGGTGGTCTACCCCACGTCCATGTCAGTCTATGGCGATCAAAGTGAATACGGCGACGATGCGGTCGACGAAACCTCGCTCCGAAGCCCCTATAGCCTGTACGGCTACGCAAAGCTCATGAACGAAGAGGTTGCGAAAGCCTATACGCGCAATTTCGATCTCGATACCAGAGGGTTGCGGATCGCATCGGTTTTTGGCCATGGGCGCGTCACGGGGCGCAGCGGCGCGATATCAAAAATAATCTCATTTGCGGCAGTCGGCGAGCCGGTAACGTCGGCACTGCCTGAAGATCAAGTAACACCGGTCGTCCACGTTGATGACGTGGCGGCCAGCATGGTGCGGCTCTGCTTCGCCGAGGCACTCGATTTGCCGGTCTATGTGGGCGGTAACGTCAAGGCATCGGTGCGTGACGTCGTGGAAACCGTTAAAGAATATGCGCCGGCGGCCGAGATAGGTTTTGAGCCGGGCGCGGTCCCCTACACGGTGATCCAGAATATGGACTGCAGCCGCATCGAACGGGCCATTGGGTACAGTCTGCCCCCGCTGCGGCAGCGCATCCTCGAGCAGATGAACGAAGCGCGTCAAGAACGGCAGATGCCGCCACTCGGATGAGTGACGAGGCCGGCCTCATCCTATTGGTGATCGCCGGTGCGACCTTTCTCGGTGCAATCGCCAAAGGCGCGGTCAATCTCGGACTGAACCTCCTTGCGGTCCCGGCGATGGCGCCCTTGGTCGGGGTGCCGACCGCCGTCCTGACCATATTCATCGGTAAGGCCCTGAGCGATTTCGTTTTGGTTTATGAATCCCGCGCCGAGGATGCCCTGACCGAAAGCCGCCGCGTCCTGCCGTTCCTTCTACTCGGGTGCGCCGGTGCGGTCGGTGGCACGGCGCTGCTCGCGCATTTGGATCGCGACATCCTGTTTGTCTTATTGGGTGGGGTCATCCTTGTTTTCGTGGCCCTGGACTATGCCGGCCGCGCAATTGCGATACCGCCAGGCCAGGAAAGGTATTGGGCGCCGATTGCCGGTCTCGTAAGTGGCGTGTCGCAGGGTTTGACCGGTGCGGCCGGCCCGACCATTGCGATCTACATGCTGAGCTTAAAACTGACGCCGCGGGAGTTCGTCTTCCTCACCAGCGTCATTTTCATCGCGATCAACGCCGGGCAGTTCGCCGGAATTCTCTACCTCGATCTCTATACCGAGACCCGGCTGTTCTACGCCGTTGTGGCGCTCGCTCCCATTTTGCTCGGAACCTGGGTCGGCATCCGGTTGCGCGCACGACTAACGTCACTGGGGTTTCGGCGGGGTATCCTCCTTATCCTCACGCTGATGGCGCTGAACCTTCTGCGGCTCGGTATCGCCGGGTGACCCAACTTGACGGCTTCCGACGTCCCGTGGAAAATCGTCGAAACAAACTAGTGTTGCAAATCGTCCGGATCTAACACGGATGACGATAAACGATCTGCCATTGCCACAGACGAAGGCGGCATTAAGGCATGATCGAAGGACTAGGCAATTTGGGAGGAAACCAATGCGGTATTTCACGAAGAATGTGTTTATGGCGGTCGCGGTCGCCTTTGCCATGGCAAGTACGGCATCGACCGCGTCGTCGGCCGATCTCAAAAAACCCGGCGCGTATCCGAAACGTCCGATCACGATCATGGTCTGCTTCGGCAAGGGCGGCGGGTCGGATCAAGCGGTCGCGGCCCTGCAGGCCCCTCTGTCGAAGATCCTGGGCGTAAAGGTCAACAAGGTGAACAAGCCCGGCGGCGGCGGCGTGAACTGCCTGCCTGATTTCCAGCAGTCGCCGGCAGACGGCTATACGATTTTGCAGCATGGCGACGGCATGGCGTCGAAATACGTGTCAGGCGACATGGACCTGCACCCAACTCGTGATCTGACGCCGATTGCGATCACCAACGTCGCGCCGACCGCGATGTTCGTGAACCCGGAAGATAAGCGGTTCGTCTCGGACGGCAAAGCGGACTGGGACAAGATCGTCGCCTTTGCGAAGGCGAATCCCGGAAAGCTCAACATCTCGAACATCAACGTCGCCATGGAATTGGCGACGATGGGCAAGATCGAGGAATACTTCGGCATCAAGACGAAGCAGGTGTTGTTCGATAAGCCAGCCCAGCGGTATGGCGCGGTGATCGGCGGCAAGCTCGATGTTCTGATGGAACAGCCGGGCGACGTCATCAAGCATGTGCAGGCCGGAAAACTTCTGCCAGTGATCGCAATTTGGCCGGACCGTTTCAAGGTTTTCGCCAGCACGAAGGCGACGGGCAAGGACTACGGCATGAAGTGGAACCCGCTTCTGCGTATCCGCAGCTTCTGGGTCAAGAGCGACACGCCGCAGCCGATCAAGGACTATCTCGATGCGGCCTTCGCCGAAGCCTATAAGAGCGACGTCCACCAGGCGTTCCTGAAGCGCAAAGCGCTCGACATCGTCAATTCCTATTACAGCGGAAAAGACATGGCGAAGATCTTCGACGAAGCCATCGGCACCTATGCCAAGGTGTTCAAGGCGACAGGACAACGCGTCCGCAAGGACCTGAAATAGTCGCCGATCTCTGTTAGTGAGCCAGCGCCGCGCATGATTCGCGCTTCATCGCGGATCGGCGCGGCGCTGCCGTTCGCGCAGTCGGGGGGATATCTGGCTTATGTCTCAAAAATTGGCCCGGACGGGCGGTTGGCATGATCGCGTGACCTGGGAGGCGGTCGGCTGGGTCTGCGTGATCCTGGTGGTCTTTTGGCTCTCGTTCGATTTCGACGGCCCTCTGCCCCATTACCCGCCGGGTGCCGCGCTTTGGCCGCGGATCGTGCTGGCCGGTATGGGGATCGCGGCTGCGGTCCTCTTGGTGTCGCGCTTCATGCCGCAGACTATCCGGGACGAAGCCAAGGCAACACCTGAGTACATCGAAGAGGCCCCGGAAGACCTGTCGGGCGTTAGCTGGCGCACCGTAGGCGTCTTCGTCCTGCCGATCGTGTGGGTCTACGCCATGCACAAGATGGGCTTCCTGCTCGTCACGCCATTCTTTCTGATCGCCTTTACGTGGCTGATGGGCGTGACGCGCTGGCGGACCTTGCTGCTGTTCGGCTTTGGCTTCTACGCCATGCTCGTCGTTGTTTTCTACAAATTGATCTTCACGCCGTTGCCGATGGGCGCGGGATTCTTTCATTCGCTCAACGGCGAGATCCTCGCCGTTATTCAATAGGCGGCGGTCATGGGAGACTTCCTCACCGGCACCGCCCTTCTCTTCAGCGATCCGATTGGGATTGGGATCTTTATCGGCGGATTGATCGGCGGTCTCGTCTTCGGTGCGATCCCGGGGCTCAACGCTCTGACTCTGGCGGCTGTGCTGCTGCCCTTCACCGCATGGATCCCCGCCGAATACGCGATCATGCTGTATGGCGTGATTTACGTTTCCGGCGTCTACGGCGGCGCGATCACGGCGATCCTGTTCAATATACCGGGGTCGGTCGAAAACGCGCCGACGGCCTTCGACGGATATCCGATGACCCGCAAAGGCGAGCCGTCCAAGGCAATCGGTTATGCCGTCACTTGTTCGGCCATCGGTGGCACACTGTCGGCAATCCTGATGATGATTGCCACCGAACCCATCGCGGATTTCGCTGTCTCCACATTCGGCCCGGTCGAAATCACCGCGTTGATCTTTTTCGGCCTGACAGTGGTCGCCGGCGTCGGGTCGAAGTCGCTGGCCAAGGGCTGGCTCTCGCTTGGTCTCGGCCTGATGATCGGCACCATCGGCAGCGATCCTGTCGGGGCGACGCCGCGCTATGACTTCGGCACGCTTTATCTGCGCGGTGGCATCGGGTTCATTCCGCTGATCCTTGGGCTGTTCGCGGTCAGTGAGGTCTTCCTCCAGGGGCAGCGGATGGTGCGTGGCAGCTATACTGCGCCGAAGATCTCGGTCAGCTATCCGTCGCTGCAGGAATTCTGGGCGATGAGATGGGCGGTGGTCCGTTCCACGATCATTGGCTGGTTCAGCGGCATACTGCCGGGCGTCGGGGCGACCCTCGCCGCCTTCCTGTCCTACAACGAAGCGGTGCGCTGGTCGAAAACGCCGGAGAAATTCGGCACTGGCGAGCCGGAAGGCGTCGTGGCGCCCGAAACCGCCAACAACGCGGCAACCGGTGCTGCAATGATCCCGCTGCTGGCCTTAGGTCTGCCCGGCGGTGCGCTGACCGCGATGATGATCGGCGTGTTCAATCTGCACGATATGGAAGTCGGCCCGCTGATCATGGTCGAGGCGCATGATCTCGTCTGGATCCTGTTCGCGTCAATGTTCTGGGCAAGCCTGGCGATCCTCATCCTGGGCATGGTGGAGTCGAAGGGTATCGTCCATTTGCTGCGCATTCCTTTCACGATGCTGGCGCCCGGCATCCTGGTGTTCTCCACCATCGGCGCTTACGCGTTGCGCGGCAATGTCTTCGACGTCTACACCATGTTCATCGCGGGCGTCGCCGGCTACTTCCTGCGCCGCAGCGACTACTCCGTGCCAGCCATCGTGATGGGCGTGATCCTGGGCCAGATCGGTGAGAACAGCATGTCGCAAGCGCTCACCATGCTCGATTACAATTTCCTCGGCTTCTTTACCGAGCCGGTATCGGCGGTCCTGGTATCGATCGGTTTGTTGACCGTGTTCTTCGGCATCGGCCGGCGTGCCTATCGGTTCTTCAGCGGATCGCCGAGGGGCTGACATAACGCCGACGCGGCCTATAGTATTAGGGTACCGCATCTACTTCCGATGAAAGGGACCCGGCATGCCCGATACACCCATCATGACCTTAAGCCATTTCGCCGTACCCGTGGCGGACATGCCGACGATGGAGCGGTTTTACACCGAGACGCTTGGGTTCGTCGTGACCGACCGCCGAAAGTTCGAGAAATCCGAATTGGTGTTCATGAGCCGCAGTCCCGACGAACACCATCAATTGGTGCTCCAGGCCGGCGGAAAACCGCGCGACGAATTCAACCATCTCGCCTTCCGGGTGGATAGCCTTACGGATCTCCGCCAGATGCTGGATATCCTGTCACCGCTTCCGGGCACCGCGGTCGAAACCGTATCGCACGGCACCACGTGGTCGATCTACTTCCGCGATCCGGAGAACAACCGCATTGAAATCCTCACCCCGACGCCGTGGCATGTGGAACAGCCGCTGCGGTTCGAGGTCGATTACGGCTTGTCCGACGCGGACTTGATTGCCGCAACCGAAGCGCATATCCGCGACCTTCCCGGCTTCTGTCCGCGTGAAGAATGGTTCGCCGCCCACACCGCCAGTCTGTAGTCGCGGCCGAGATTAACCCCAGCGCCAGAAATCGTTGCCTTCGGCCATCAGGTTACGCGCAAGCACCATCTTATGGACTTCGGAGGCGCCGTCGACGAGCCTCGCCTGCCGCGCATAGCGGTAAATCCACTCGAGCACGGTATCCTTCGAATAGCCGCGCGCGCCGTTGAGTTGGATCGCCGTGTCGACCGCCTTGTGCAGTGTATCGGCGACTTGGATCTTGGCCATGGAGACTTCCTTGCGGGCGTAGTCGCCGCGGTCCAATTGCCATGCAGCGTTCATGGTAAGCATCCGGCCGATCTGAATTTCCATCGCCGCCTCTCCGAGCAGCCATTGCACGCTTTCGCGGTCGGCCAGCTTTACCCCGAAACTCTCCCGTTTCGAGACATACTCGGTCGCGATCTCCATGGATCGCTTGGCGAGACCGAGCCAGCGCATGCAGTGGGTCAACCGCGCCGGGCCGAGCCGGATCTGCGTCAGCTTCAACCCGTCGCCGACCTCCATCAGGCGGTCCTCGTCGGGAATCTCCATATCCTCGAACACGAGCTCGCAATGACCGCCGTGTTCTTCCGGTCCCATGATCGGGATGCGGCGTTTGATGCGCCAACCGGGCGTGTCCTTGTGGAACAAGAAGGCGGTCAGGCCGCGCCGCGCGTTGTCGGACGTCCGAGCCATCAGAATGAAATGTTCCGCGACGCCGGCGCCGGTGATGAACCATTTCGTACCGTTGATGATCCACTTGCCGCCGTCCTTTTTCGCCTCGGTCAGCATCATGGACGGATCCGATCCCGATCCCGGGTGCGGTTCGGTCATGATGAAGGCGGATCGGATGGTGCCGTCGGCGATTGGCCGCAGCCATTTTTCCTTTTGATCTTCGCGTGCCACCTGGCTCAAGACCCGCATGTTACCGTCATCCGGGGCCGACGCGTTGAAACAGACCGGACCGAAGATGGATCGGTTCATCTCTTCGTAGCAGGGCGCGATTTCCGTCATGCTGAAGCCGAGCCCGCCCCATTCTTCCGGCAGCGAAAGTGACCACAGACCTTCGGCCTTCGCCGCGGCTTTCAGTTTCTCCAGCGGTCCGGTCGCGATGTTCTCGTGATCGTCGTAATTCGCCGGATCGGCCTCGACCGGCAGAATATGATCGTCGACGAAGCGGCGAATTCGCTGACGCGTTTCCTCGACATGCGGGCTGAGCGTGAAATCCATATCAGGCGTCTCGATTTTCCGGCGACCAAGGCGCGGGCACGAGGATTTCATTCTGCTGCGACAGTAGAATATCGGCCTCTTTGATCTTGCCGAGATAGACGTGCCAGTCCGGGTCGGCCTGCATTGCCGCGCGACGGGATGCCCGGTCATTGAGGTCCTTATATTGCCACATATGCGTGATTTGGTTCAGGCTACCGAACTCGGAAAAATACCAGCCAACCGGTTGGCCGAGATGCTTGCTCTGCGGCGCTAGGCCGAATTCCTCGTATATCTTCATATAGATGGGCGCGCCGCCCGGCTTCAGCGTGTAGACGCGTTTCTCTACGAACATGGAATTATCCTTCCGATTGTTGGCCCGCGGTCAGGCGAGCACCATGTTGTGACCGCCATCGACGGGGATCAGCACGCCCGTGACGTATTTCGAACTATCTCCCGCCAGGAACAGCAACGCACCATCCAGGTCTTCCGGCTCGCCGAAGCGGCGCTGTGGAATAGCCTTGGCCATGCGTTGCCCCGCCTCGCTTTGCAGGAAGGCGCGGCTGATGTCGGTCTCGAAGTAACCGGGTGCGATTGCGTTTACCCGTATGTTGAACCGTGCCCATTCGAGCGCCAATGCTTTGGTCATCTGCAGCAGCCCCGCTTTGGATACCGCATACGGCGCTGTCCCTTTCTGCACGCGGAGCGATAGGACCGAGGCGATATTGATGATGCTGCCGCCCTGCCCCGCGCCGATCATGCTGCGCGCGGCCTCCTGCGCCATAATCCAAGCGCCTTTCAGATTGACGTCCATCACGCGATCCCACAATTCCTCATCCACATCCAGCGCGCTTTCCGACGGTGCAATCCCGGAGTTGTTGATGAGAATGCCGATGGGCCCAAGGTCCTGTTCGGTTTTCTCGACAGCGGCGCGTATCGCGGCCGGATCGGCGACATCGAGGGAAATCGGCACGGCTTGACCGCCGTTCTTTCCAATTTCCCCGGCCAATGCCTCCAAATTTTCCATGCGCCGCGCGGCGATCGCGACCTTCGCGCCATTCCGTGCCAGGACAGCCGCGAAATGACGGCCGAGGCCACTCGACGCGCCGGTGATGAGCGCGGTACGGCCCGTCAGCGAACCCTCAGTCATTCAGCTCTCCTTTGCGCGGTCGCGCAGGACGAATTTCTGGATTTTGCCGGTCGAGGTCTTCGGCAACTCACCGAAGACGATCTTCGTCGGGCATTTGTAATGGGCCAGGTTGTCGCGACAATACGCAATGACATCGGCGGCTGACAAATCCGCGCCCTTGGACACCGTGGTGACGAACGCACAGGGCGTCTCGCCCCATTTGTCATGCGGCATGGCGACCACCGCCGCTTCCATAATGTCAGGATGCCGGAACAGCACCTCTTCGACTTCGAGGCTGGAGATGTTCTCGCCGCCTGAGATGATGATGTCCTTTGCCCGGTCCTTGATTTCCGCATAGCCGTCCGGATGCAGAACCGCGAGATCGCCGGTATGGAACCATCCGCCATCGAACGCCTCTTGTGTCGCCGATTTGTTCTTGAGATAGCCCTTCATGATCGTGTTGCCGCGAAGTACGATTTCGCCCACCGTTTCGGCGTCGGCCGGCACCTCTTCCAGCGTATCCGGATTGACCACGCGTTGCTCATGCATGGTCACGACATTCACGCCTTGCCGTGCGACCTTGCCGACCTGCTCGTCGAAGCTGAGATCGTCCCAGTCGTCCTGCCAGACGCATTCGGTCGACGGTCCGTAGGATTCGGTAAGGCCGTAGAGGTGCTTTACCTTGAACCCCATATTCTCCATGCCGGCGATGACGGCACTCGGCGGCGCCGCGCCGCCCGTCGCGATATCGACCGGACCGTGCGCGAAGCTGCGTTTGGCACCCTCCGGGGCGTGAATCAGCATGTTGAGGACGATCGGTGCGCCGCTCATATGCGTCACCTTATGGCGGTCGATCAGGTCGAATATCAGCGGCGGGTCGATCTGGCGCAGGCAGACATGCGTGCCGCCGACCACCGACAGGCCCCAGGTATGGGTCCAGCCGTTGCAATGGAACATCGGCAGGGTCCAGAGATAGGTCGTATCGGCGTCGTAGCGAAAGCTCAGCACCGAGCCGAGCGCGTTCAAGTATGCGCCGCGGTGATGGAACACAACGCCCTTCGGGTTGCCGGTCGTACCCGAGGTGTAGTTGAGCGCCAACGCCTCCCACTCGTCGTCGGGATACTGCCAGTCGAACTTCGGATCGCCGGCAGCGATGAAGGCTTCGTAGTCCTCATCGCCCAACAGCTCGCCGGACTCCGCCAAGGGGTCGTCGATGTCGATCACCGTCGGCGTGGCCTTGGTCAAGGCAAGGGCTTCTTTCATCGCCGCCGAAAAACCCTTGTCCGTGAACAAGATCTTCGTGTCGGCGTGCTCCAGAATGAAGGCGATGGCCGCTGGATCGAGCCGCGTATTCAACGCATTGAGCACCGCGCCGATCATGGGAACGCCGTAGTGGGCTTCGAGTAGTGGCGGGATGTTGGCGGCCATCACGGACACCGTGTCCCCCTTCCCGACGCCGCGTTGTTTCAGAGCGGAGGCGAGCTGTCGCGACCGCGCATAGAAATCCCGGTAGTTGCACCGCCAGTCACCATGGATGATCGCCGTCTTGTCCGGAAAGACCGCGGCGGAACGGCGAAGGAATGTCAGCGGCGTAAGAGGCTGGTAGTTCGCGTCGACTGGATCGAGATGTGCGTCAAATGGCGACGGCAACGGCGGTGTCCTCCTTTTCGGGTTGGACGCGGTTGCTCCGACCCTTTGGCCGTATCGTTCTTCGCGGCGCGACATACGTCAAGCCGGCGCGGCGTTGGGGTCCATGAATGTTGCGGGTTTAGGTATCAAGGCACATCGGTCTTCACCATTAAAGTGTTTAATTCCATCATGTTAACGTGCCCCTGCCGTTGACAATTTCTTAACGCAGCTTGTGTGTAATGGAATTGCAATTCAATCTTCCCGTTCATTGCCGAGTTATGAAATACTCCGGTAATGAGGGACCGCGGGCAATTAGCCAGCTTTGAATTTTACAATGCTGGCCGAATGACCCCGCAAACGATGGTTGCATAGGACGATATCCGCCCTGCCAAGGCGGTGTAAGCGCACCAAAAGCGCAAATGTATGGGATGGGAATCTTAGGATGACGCCGAACAGTTCAACGGCCCAGTTTATCCAGCCGCCACATCAAATTTCCGAACGCGTGTCTGGCGGCGGCGATATCAGCGAAAAGATGCTGTCTCGCGCCGATGCGGCGGTCAAACGTCTCAGCGATCAATTTACCAATTTGGCGTTAGAGGAAATCAACCGGCTGGGCACGCTGCACAAAGAGGCGACGGCCAATCCCGACAAGCGGCCTGACATCATCCGGAGTATCTTCATGGTTGTGCACGACTTGCGCGGCCAGGGCGCTACGTTTGACTATCCCCTGCTGACCCGTATCGGCTCCTCGCTTTGCACCTTTACCGAAAACCTCAACGGTTCCGATGACAAGGCATTGCTGGTTATCGGCGTGCACATCGACGCCCTGAAAGCCGTGATGATGAACAAGATCAGCGGTGACGGCGGGCCTGTGGGCCGCGAGATTGCCAAAGGGCTGGAGATCGCAGTCCAAAAGATTATGTCCTAAACTTTCCGATACCGCCCCTGTCGGCGCACTCGAAGGTAATAGGCATGCAAATTGATGTCTTCTCCGATCCGATTTGCCCGTGGTGCTTTATTGGCAAGCGCCGTCTTGAGCGCGCCCTCGCTGCGCGGCCGTCCATCCCATCGACGATCAATTGGCGGGCCTTTCAACTAAATCCGGCGATGCCGGCGGCGGGCATGGATCGTGGTGCCTACCTGACAACGAAGTTCGGGAGTGCGACCGAAGCCGACCGGCTCTATCGGCATATCGGGCAAGTCGGTGCGCTGGAAGGAATCGGGTTCCGCTTCGATGCGATCACGGTTACGCCGAGCACCGTCGACGCACACCGCCTAATCCGATTCGCTGGCCTGCATGATTGTCAGGATGCCGTTGCGGAAAATCTCTTCAGCGCCTATTTTCTGCGAGGATTGGATATCGGCGAGCGAGCGATCCTGCTGGAGATCGGCGAGGATGTCGGTCTGGATACAGACCTTATCGACCGTTACCTGTCGTCTACCGAGGATGTCGAGGCTGTCCGGAATGAGGACATGCATGCGCGCCAGATCGGGATTGAAGGCGTGCCTTGCTTCATCGTGAATAGGCGATACGCGCTATCGGGTGCGCAAGAGCCGGAAGCGTTCTTCTCGTTGTTTGATATGGTGCAGGAAGAAGCACGGCAGGCAACGCTCTAGCGCCGCTATCCGCCCGCGGCGGAAATCCGGGCGAGCGTGCTCACTAAGTCACGGACACCATCCAACCGCTCCTGCTGACGGTCCCAGCGACGCATGCACAGCAAGCTGTGATCCGGACGCAGGCGCACCCGGCCCGCTTCCTTATGGATGAAACCGATCAGCCCTTCGGGATTCGCAAACTCGTTGTTTCGGAAGGACAGCACCGCACCCTTCGGTCCGGCATCAATTTTTTCGATACTTGCCGTCTTGCAAAACTGTTTGATCTCCATGATTTCCATCAGATTTTTCACTTCATCCGGAAGCGGTCCGAAGCGGTCGATCATTTCCGCGGCCAAGCCGTCGATGTCGTCACGTGTGGAGAGGACGGACAAACGGCGATAGAGACCAAGCCGGACAGAGAGGTCCGAGACATAGGTGTCGGGAATCAGCACTGACGTGCCGACAGAAATCTGCGGTGACCACCCCTCTTCCATGATCTCATCGCTCTCGCCGTCGCGCAGCTTGGTAATCGCCTCCTCCAGGAGCTGCTGGTAGAGCTCGACGCCGACTTCCTTGATATGGCCGGATTGTTCGTCGCCGAGCAGGTTGCCTGCGCCGCGAATATCCAGGTCATGGCTGGCCAGCGTGAAGCCCGCGCCCAATGTGTCCAGCGATTGCATGACCGCCAGCCGTTTCGAGGCGGTTTCGGTAATCTTCTGACCCGGCGGCAGCGTCAGGTAGGCATAGGCGCGGGTTTTCGAGCGGCCGATCCGTCCCCGAAGCTGATAGAGCTGCGCCAATCCGAAGCGGTCGGCCCGATGCACGATCATGGTATTGGCGCTCGGAATATCGAGCCCCGCTTCGATGATGTTGGTGGTCAGCAGGATGTCGTATTCGGCGTCGCTGAACCCCGTCATGACGTTTTCGAGTTCGATCGTCGGCATCTGGCCATGGGCGATGCCCACCTTCGCCTCCGGGACGAGGTCCTTGAGGCGGTCATGCACCCGGCTGATATCCGACACGCGTGGGCAGACGTAGAAGGTTTGCCCGCCCCGGTAGGTTTCCCGACGGATCGCTTCACGGATCATGACCGGATCGTAAGGCAGCACAAAGGTGCGCACGGCGAGCCGGTCCACGGGCGGGGTTGCGATGATGCTCATTTCCCGGACGCCCGCGAGCGCCATTTGCAGGGTCCGCGGGATCGGTGTCGCCGTCAGGGTCAGGACGTGAACATTGGCTTTGAGCTGCTTCAGCCGTTCTTTCTGAGCAACGCCGAAATGCTGTTCCTCGTCCACGATCAACAGACCGAGATTGTCGAATTCGATGGATTTCGCGAGCAGCGACTGCGTGCCGATCACGATGTTGATCATCCCGGCGGATAGTTCTTCGCGCACTGTCGCGGCCTTGCCGGAGGGAACGAGCCGCGAAAGCTGTTCAATCCGAATGGGCAGGCCGGTGAAGCGTTCACTGAAGGTCTTGTAATGCTGTGCCGCGAGTAATGTCGTCGGCACCACCAATGCGACCTGAGTCCCGGTCATTGCGGCCACAAAGGCCGCGCGCAGGGCTACTTCCGTCTTGCCGAAACCGACATCGCCGCAGACCAGCCGGTCCATCGCGCGGCCGGATCCCAAATCCTCGACAACGTCGTCGATCGCCTGTTGCTGGTCGTCGGTTTCGGAGAAGGAAAATCGAGCGCAGAACTCTTCGAATTCGGCGGACTGCGGTTGCATCTCTTCGCCAGCCTGCATGGTGCGTTCGGCGGCTACCTTGAGCAATTGATCGGCGATCTCGCGGATGCGTTCCTTGACCCGCGCCTTTCGCGCCTGCCAGGCGGTCGCGCCGAGCCGGTCGAGCTGCATCGCCGAATCCTCGGCGCCATATCGCGACAGCACGTCAATATTCTCTACCGGGACATACAAACGGTCATCGCCGGCGTAAAGGACACGCAGACAGTCATGTGGCGCGCGGCCGACCGTCAGCGTCTCTAGACCTTCATAGCGGCCGATGCCGTTATCGACGTGGACGACGATGTCGCCGGCGTTGAGGCTGGAGACTTCGGTGATGAAGTGTTCGGCCTGGCGGCGTTTGCGCGCGGCGCGAATAAGCCGTTCACCGAGGATATCCTGCTCGCTGACGACGATCCGGTCCGGCGCGGCGAAGCCATGGTCGATGTCAAGAATCCCCAACAGAGTCTTCCCCGCTTCGTGGGTATCCACATCGCTCCAGCTATCGATCAGGACCGGTGTCGATGCGCCATGCTCCGTCAGCATCGAGGCCAAGCGGTCGCGCGACCCTTCGCTATGCGCGGTAATGACGACAGGACGCTCGGTTTCCTTATCGATCAGCGCCTTGGCGGTATCGAAGGGGTTGAGGTCGGGATTGGTTCGGGCGACGGAAAAATCGGGCGGCGGACGGCCTCCGGCGTTGACGACGCCGTCCATATCCTCTGGTGCGTCGAAGGGCGTGAATTCGACCGCGCGTCGCTTTGCAAGTACCGCGCGCCATTGCTTGTCATCCAGGAACAAGGTTTCCGGCGGGACCGGGTGATAGACCGGCGTTGCTTCTGCTGCGGCGTCGCGTTGGGTCGACGGCAACATCTCTTGCCGGGCCTGAAAATAATCCGCTATCAGGTCCAATCGCGCGGCCACCGCCTCTTCCGTCCGATGATCGAAGGAAAGGACCGCATCGGGAAGATAGTCGAAGATGCTTTCCAACCCGCCCCAGAACAGCGGCAACCAATGCTCTACGCCAGGATGCCGCTGTCCGGCGCTGACACTTTCGTAAATGACGTCGTTGGCGGCCGGCACGCCGAACATCTTTCGATACCGGTCGCGGAAATCGGCGATGCTCCGGTCATCCAGGATGACCTCACTGACCGGAATGAGTTTGACTTCCTGCTCGTCGCCAAGCGTCCGTTGCGTCATCGCATCGAAACGGCGAATGGATTCAAGTTCATCGCCAAAGAAATCCATGCGGAGGGGCGACTCCTCTCCAGGCGGGAAGACGTCGACGATTCCGCCGCGCAGGGCATATTCGCCAGGTTCGCGGACGGTGCCCGCCCGGCGATAGCCGTTGTGCGAAAAGAAGGTGAGCAGCTTTTCCTGCGGCATTTGGCTGCCCGGACGCCCCGCGATCGCGACGCCCTGAAAGGCGTCCTGTGGTGGCATCAGCTGCAGCGCCGCGCTGACCGTCGTCAAGACGACATAGGGACCCGACGGTTTGTCGGCCAAATAGGCGATCGTTTCAAGCCGTCCTGCGGCAAGTTCGGGGTTCGGCGAAACCCGGTCATACGGCAGACAGTCCCATGCCGGAAGGCTAAATACTTGGACGTCGGGATCGAAGAATTCGAGCGCCTCGGCCATCCGAGACATCCGTGCATCGTCGCGGCAAATGTGGATGATCGGCGCGTCATGCACGCGCAGTCCAGCGGCCAGCAGGCAAGCATCATACCCTTCCGGAACGCCGCAGATCGTGCCCTTCCCGCTTGCCGGAAGGGCATGCCACAGCGTGCTCAGCAGGTCCGCGGCTTCTGCGAGAAGTCGGTTATTTGCTGCGTCAGAGGGTTTCTCAGAGACGTCGGCCATGGCTGCTCACCCGTGACCCAACCGTATAGATCCTGGTCGGCTTCGCCCAATACGGCTTCATAGAGATCGAGTTCCTGTTCCGAAAGTGTGTGGAGTCGCACGTCCGCAAACCGGCCGAGCAACAGATCCATTTCCTGGGTTCCACGGTGCCAACTGCGATATTTGAGCCGCTTAAGTCGGATCGAAGCCGCATCGGTACCCTGTGCCGCCGTGTCGGATGTCATCGGATGCATATAGGCCGTTGCGGGGTGAAGGTAAATCGGGAATTTGCGCTCTCGTATGGTTGCGCGTCGGTTTGTAGTCTAGACTTCGTCCCTGAGAGCCGCGTTGAAACCGCCGTCAAAACGAGTACATTTGTGCGCCCCGAGGTCCTGTTTCCGTTATTTGCGCCGGTAACCTCGCTACCGGGGGTCGGTCCGCGCATGGCCGCGCTTATCGGAAAACTCGGCGGTACGAATGTCGTGGATCTTCTGTGGCAACTGCCCCGCGATTTGATCGACCGGACCCTGTCGCCTTCCATTGCCGAGGCGCCAAAGGGACAGATCGCTACCCTTTCGCTCATTGTCGACAGCCATATGCCCGGGCATGGAAAGCGGCCGTACCGGATCCGATGTGCCGATGACAGCGGTTTCGTCACCCTGATCTTCTTTCATCCGAGAAAGGATTATCTGCAACGGTCGCTCCCGGAAGGGCAGAAACGCCTGATCAGTGGTGTCATCGAGGAATGGAACGGTGAATTCCAGATCACCCATCCCGACTATATCCTCGCCGAGGACGACGCCGACCAGATGCCCCGTTTCGAGCCGGTTTACGGGCTGACAGCAGGGCTGACGTTGAAAACCCTGGGCAAGGCGATCCGAGAATCGATCTCTCGCGCCCCAGAGCTGCCGGAATGGCAGGATGCAGCCTATATCGACCGGCAAGGCTGGCCGAGTTGGCAAGACGCGGTGAAAGCCCTCCATACGCCGCAGGGCTACAAGGATATCGAGCCGACCTCCCCACCCCGTTGCCGGCTTGCCTATGACGAGTTGCTGGCCAATCAGCTGGCCTTGGGTCTGGTGCGCCACAAGATGAAGAAACTGCCGGGCCGGGAGATTACCGGCGACGGCCGCCTGAAAAGCCGCGTTCAGGCCGCACTACCGTTCAAATTGACCGGTTCACAGGAAAATGCGCTGGCCGAGATATTCGCCGACATGTCATCCGATGCGCGGATGCTGCGGTTGTTGCAGGGTGATGTCGGCAGCGGCAAGACCGTTGTCGCGCTGTTTGCGATGTTGAACGCGGTCGAAGCCGGCGGCCAGGCGGTTCTCATGGCGCCGACCGAAATCTTGGCACGCCAGCATTTTGCAACGATCAAGCCCCTCGCCGCCGCCGCCGGGTTGAACATCGCGGTCCTCACCGGGCGCGAAAAGGGCCGCGCGCGCGCCGCGGTCTTGGAAGATCTGGTCAACGGCACGGTATCGATCGCGGTAGGCACGCATGCGCTTTTCCAGAACGACGTGGCGTTTCAAGACTTGATGCTGGCGGTCATCGACGAACAACACCGGTTCGGCGTGCATCAGCGCCTGACCTTGGCGGCGAAGGGCCGCGCGGTCGACACCCTGGTGATGACCGCGACCCCCATTCCGCGCACCCTGCTGCTGACCAGCTTCGGCGACATGGAGGCATCGCAACTCACCGAGAAGCCGGCAGGACGGAAACCCATAGATACCCGCACCCTACCGCTCTCGCGGATCGAGGATGTGATCGCCGGCGTGGATCGCGCGCTCAAGACCGGTGCAAAGGTGTATTGGGTCTGTCCGCTTGTTGAAGAATCCGAAGTCAGCGACCTCGCCGATGCGGAAGCACGCTACGCCGATCTGCAGCATCGGTTCGGCGACACCGTCGAACTGGTGCATGGCCGAATGAAAGGCAAGGAGAAGGACGCCGCTATGGCTCGGTTCGCCGATGGGCCGGCGAACCTTCTCGTGGCCACCACTGTCATTGAAGTAGGCGTCGATGTCCCGGCGGCGGCGGTCATGGTGATCGAACACGCCGAACGGTTCGGGTTGGCGCAATTGCATCAATTACGCGGCCGCATTGGTCGCGGCGAGCGCGCTTCGTCCTGTCTTTTGCTTTATGCCCCGCCATTGACTGAAACCGCGCGGGCGCGGCTCAGTATTCTGCGCGAGAGCGATGATGGGTTCAGGATCGCGGAGGAGGATCTGAAACTTCGCGGCGGCGGTGAAATCCTCGGCACCCGGCAGAGCGGTTTCCCGGAATTCAGGCTTGCCGACCTTGCGGTTCATCAGGAGTTGCTGGAAGCGGCCCGCGACGATACGAAGCTTATTCTGTCGCGGGACCCGGAACTTGCCGATGCGCGCGGTCAGGCGTTGCGGGTTTTGTTGTATCTGTTCGAGCGCGATAGCGCCGTCGCAAATCTACGCTCGGGTTAGCCGGCGCGCCGTGGCCGTTCGCTTTCGCTGGTTAGGGCCGGCGAATCATAGGTCCGCGCGGAAACCTTCGGTGACCGCTGTTCCGATTCCGACCGTCCATCCTCGGGCACCACAAGTCCAACAGAAACGACCATCTTGAAAGCATCATCTACTGACATGTCGAGGACCACGACGTCTTTACGCGGTACGAAAAGCAAGAATCCTGAAGTCGGATTGGGCGTCGTCGGGACGTAAATGTTGACGATGTCTTCTTCGGTGAGGTTCTGAACCTCACCCTCCGTTTCGCCGGTGATGAAGGCGATGGTCCACAGGCCGCGCCGTGGATATTCGACCAGCACGGCTTGGCGGAACGCTTCCGACTGATTACGGAAGACAGTCTCCATAATCTGCTTTACCGCGCCATAGACGCTGCGCACCACCGGCATGCGGGCGACGATGTTCTCGCCGGTTCGGACCAGAAAACGGCCGAGAAAATTAGCTGTCAGCCATCCGATCAGCGTAATGGCGATGAATAGGATCACCACGCCGATGCCGGGCAGGCTGAACTCGACACCGAAATACTTGTGTAGATAGGTATCCGGATTCCACTGCACTGGGATGAGCGGGACGACACGGCTGTCTACGAAATCGATCAACCAAAATGCCACCGCGAGTGTGATCGCGATGGGTGCCGTAATCAGAATACCGGCCAGAAAATAGGCGCGCAGCCGCGTCAGAATTGGATGCCGCGGCTTCGGCAATGCCGCTGACAAGACAGTCTCCGGCTCTTTCGATGGCTTATCCGGCATCCCTATCCTTACAGTTATCTGCTCCCGGCGAGGTACCTCGCCGGGTATGCCGCTAATATGAGCACAGAAGCGCCAAATTCAAACACAAAAGACTGATGAATAATTCTCCTTAAGAAAGCGTTAATTACATGGCTTTCCTCAAGGGGTGCATGACGAAAACGTGAGAAGCGGGAGCTTGGTTTTCGGTCCAACCCTTCAATATTGGAATACATGGTAGCGGTAGCCGGTTAAATGACAGAGTCTTCCTCCCCGTCGCGAACGCCCCGGCTTCTGTCGCTGGCGACCGCCGTCCCGCGCTATCGGATCGCTCAGGACGACGTAAAGGCGTTCGGTAAGTTCATTTTCGCCGACCGCGGCAGCGGGTTCGAGCGCCTGCTGCCGGTCTATGACAATGCCGGTATCGAGACACGGTACTCCTGCGCGCCGCTGGAATGGCTCGGCGACCACAAGGGATGGAAGGACCGGGACCGCCTCTATATCGACACATCGGTCGATCTTCTCGAACACGCTGCCGGAAAATGCCTCGATGAAGCGGGCCTGTGCCCGGAGGATGTCGACGGCATTGTCGTGGCCTCCACCACCGGGATTGCGACACCAAGCCTCGACGCTCTGTTAATGGAGCGCATGCCGTTCCGCCGCGACCTGCAACGGTTGCCGGTATTTGGTTTGGGCTGTGCCGGCGGTGTGCTGGGGTTGGCGCGGGCGGCCGCCCTCAGCAAGGCCGCGCCGGGCGAGAAATGGTTGTTCCTCGTCGTCGAGCTGTGCTCCCTCACCTTCCGGCCCGGCGATCATTCGAAAAGCAACATCATCGCGACGGCGCTCTTCGGAGATGGTGCCGCTGCGGCACTGGTCACCTGCGGCGGTGAAGGCATCAAACTGACAGGATGGGGGGAGCATACCTGGCCCGACTCATTGGATGTGATGGGGTGGCGGGTCGAGGACGACGGGTTGGGCGTCTTGTTCAGCCGGGATATCCCCACACTAGTCCGCGAAAAACTGCGGCCTGAGGTAGAGGTTTTCCTGAAGCGCAATGGTTTGGCCGTCGAGGATATCGCGAAGTGGCTCTTCCATCCCGGTGGCGTTAAGGTGCTCGACGCCTTGGAGGATGGATTTGATATTCCGCGCGGTGGATTTGGTCATGCCCGGTCGGTGTTGCGCGACTTCGGCAACATGTCGGCCGCGACCGTGATGTTCGTGCTCGAACAGGCGTTGGCCAAGGGCGTCAACGGCAAGATGCTAGCGGGCGCGCTCGGCCCCGGATTCACGGCAGGCTTTCTGCTGATGGACGCCGACGGATGACCATCATCCAAATTATCGTGTTGCTGGTGGCACTCCAGCGGTTGGGCGAACTGGTGCTGTCGCGCCGCAACGGCGCCTGGCTCATCGCCAACGGCGGCCGGGAAATAGGCGCAGGGCACTATCCCGTGATGATCGCCATTCATGTGGGCTGGCTTGCCGCAATGGCGTTTCTAATCCCCGCGGACGCGCCGATCTATTGGACGGTGATCGGGCTCTATCTCGTGGTTCAGCTTGGTCGCGTCTGGGTCATCGCGACACTCGGCCGATACTGGACGACGCGGGTCATCCACATGCCCGACACGCCGTTGATCACGCACGGCCCTTACCGCTGGGTGCGGCATCCGAATTACATCGTGGTTGTGCTTGAGGTGGCACTGCTGCCGTTGGCCTTCGGCGCCTGGGAAATCGCCCTGGCCTTTTCCGTCGCGAATTTCGCCGTACTCGCGTGGCGGTTGCGCATTGAAAATGCTGCACTTGATGAGCGTGTAGACGTGACCGGCTAAATGGTCATAAAAGGAACAAATTCTAGCTATCTAGTTCCTTAAACCAAAATTAAGCGAATTTCGGTAGTATACGGTTCACTGCGTTAGGGTTTGCCTTCGTTATGCTACAGCGTGCCAAGGCAATGGGGTTGGGATGAGCAACGGACAGACCGATACACTCGCGAATGTCGAGTTATTCAGCGATCTGGCGGCGGAGAATATTTCGCGGCTGGAACAACGTTGCAGTTGGAAGAAATTCAATAAGCAGGAGTTGATTATCGACCGGCAGGCCGATAGCCGCGACGTGTACTTCATCACGTCGGGCCGGGTGCGCGTGGTCAACTACTCGTTGTCCGGCCGCGAAGTCACCTTCGACGATCTGGAATCCGGCATCTACTTCGGCGAATTGGCGGCGCTCGACAGCCAGCCCCGCTCGGCCAACGTGGTCGCACTGGAGCCGACCACCGTCGCGACCATGACGCACGAGACATTCCGTGAGTTGCTCCTGGAGCATGCCGAGTTGGCGGTCCGGATCATGGTGCATATGGCGCGGATCATCCGCACCTCGACCGAGCGCATCATGGACCTCAGCACCCTCGGCGCGAATAACCGGGTCCAAGCAGAATTGCTGCGCCTCGCGAAATCCAGCACCAATGACGACGAGAACATGGGGATCATCAAACCGATCCCCATCCACGGCGATATTGCCAGCCGCGTTTCCACCACGCGTGAGACGGTTGCCCGCGTGCTCGGCGATCTGGCGCGGACCGATCTGGTGACGCGCGAGGATGATCGCCTGATCATTCACGATATTGAACTCCTGACCGACATGGTCGAGGAATTCCGCGGCACCTAACCTCGCCGGGGGTTCTGCCCCGCCTTCCTCCATCGTCTTGACAGCACCGTAGCCCTCTCCCAGGGTAGCCGCGATATTCGTGGGAAGATCGGTTACGGCATGAATCGCCAACAGCGACGGCAAGCAGCGCGCGATGCGCGCAAGAAAGGATCGGCGGCCAGCATCTCCGCCGCGTCCCTCGAGTTGCAGGGCCGTTTCCAGAACGCGGTCAATCTATACCAGGCGGGCGATTTGGCGGCCGCGGAAACAGCGCTTCGGGAAATAGAGACAGCCGCTCCTGGATTGGCGGAAGTATGCCATCTCTACGGCTTGATCCTGCTGCAGACCGAGCGACCGGGCGATGCGGTTCCTCTTTTGGAAGCGACGATCAAAGCCGTGCCGCGCGATCCGGCCGCCTATAACGTGCTGGGCGGCGCACTCCGCGCCATCGGCGATTTCGAGCGCGCGGTGGATGTCTATACGAAGGCAATCGCTCGCGATGAAAATTTCACCGATGCGCATTTCAACCTCGGCAACACCTATCGCGATCTGAACCGGTTAGACGAAGCCGCAGCACATTATGCGGCCGCGGTCGCGCTGGAGCCGGCCTTTGCCGACGCACATTTCAACCATGGCTTGACGCTGAACGCGTTGGAACGCTTCGAAGACGCGGAAGCGGCCTACCGCGAGGCGCTCGACCATGCGCCGGGCGATACGGATGCGATGGTCGGGCTCGGCAAGGCGTTGCTGATGCAAATGCAGTACGGCGAGGCGGAGACGCACCTGCGTGCGGCGCTTGAGATCGATCCCCAATCGATGGAAGCGCATAACAATCTCGCCCGCGTGCTGCAGGGACAAGGTCACACCGCCGCCGCGCAACGGACGATGGAACAAGCATTGGCGCTGGCGCCTGACCGCGGCGACCTGTCGATCAATTACGGGAATATCCTCGAAGATCAAGGGAAGGTGGACGCGGCAATTGCCGCCTACCGCGAGGCCATTGCCCGCCTTCCGGATTCGGCCGAGGCGCATACCAATCTTGGGCTGCTGCTGTTGTTGGACCGGCAGTATGAGGAAGGCTGGCGCGAATACGATTGGCGCTGGCGCCGTGACGGGCGGACACCTCGCCCCTTCCCGCAGCCACGATGGCAGGGCGAAGACTTGGCCGGCCGGACCATCCTCGCCTGGGCCGATGAAGGCGCGGGCGACGAGATCCTTTTTGCCAGCATGCTGTCCGAACTGTCGGAAAAGGCCGGGCGTTGCATCGTCGAATGCGATCCCCGCCTTGCCCGACTCTTCAGCCGGGCTTTTCCGGATATTGCTGTGCATCCACGTCGGTCGAAACCGGCCCGGGGTCTTTCGGGCGGCGACATCGATTACCAGACGCCGTTCAGCGAAATGACCCGCTGGCTCAAGCCAAGCCTTGCCGACGCGCCGACGCCGAGCGCCGCCTATCTAACCGCCGATC
This sequence comes from Alphaproteobacteria bacterium, assembly GCA_021774335.1. Taxonomy (GTDB): domain Bacteria; phylum Pseudomonadota; class Alphaproteobacteria; order UBA8366; family UBA8366; genus JAJFJD01. The sequence goes on along the minus strand of JAJFJD010000044.1, from coordinate 4,486 downwards.
TGGACATCACAGCGGTCTGCCGCGCCCGCTATCGAGCGCGGGGTGATGGATTGATCGTGGGCATCGCCTGGGCCAGCGGCAACCGTCGCCGTCCGGAGCGGAATGCGCCCCTCACCCTGTGGGACCCGATCCTGACGATGCCGGGTCTTCAATTCGTGTCGCTGCAATACGGTGATCACACGGCTGAAATTGCCGAAACGCAGGCGCGCACGGGCGTGGAGATATTCACCGACCCCGAGATAGATCAGTTCGCCAGCCTGGAGGATTTCGCGGGACAGGTCGCCGCCGTGGATATCGTCGTCTCGATCACCAACACGACGGTGCATATGGCCGGCGCCCTTGGCAAACCGGTATGGACCATGCTGCCGTTCATGCCCGACTGGCGCTATCAACGCGACCGGGATGACACGCCGTGGTATCCGGCCATGCGATTGTTCCGGCAGACCGCACCGCACCGCTGGGACGACCTGCTCGCCCGGGTCGCCGGCGCCCTGGTCGATTTCCGCGACAGTGCGGAATAGCCGCACCCCGGTGTTCTTGTTCGGACCGGGGTGAGCGTGTATTCAAAACCGATAATCACCGAGAAAGGCATTTCCCACATGCCTCAAGACCTTATCCGCGTGTTCGTCGGATACGACCCGCGCGAGGCCGTCGCCTACAGCGTGTTGGAGCATTCGATCCAGCGGCGCGCCAGCCGGCCGGTCGCCGTCACGCCGCTGCGCCTATCCCAACTGGGCGACGTGATGTGGCGCGAACGGCATCCGCTGCAGTCCACGGACTTCTCCTTCTCGCGCTTCCTGACGCCCTATCTCTGCGACTTCGAAGGCTGGGCGATCTTCATGGATTGCGACATGCTCGTGCTCGACGACATCGCGAAGCTTTGGGACCTGCGCGACGATAAATACGCGGTGATGTGCGTGCATCACGACCACGTGCCGAAGGAAGACACCAAGTTCCTCGGCCAACCGCAGACCAAGTTCGAGAAGAAGAACTGGTCCAGCGTCATGCTGATGAACTGCGCCAAATGTCCGGCGCTGACGCCGGATTACGTCAACACGGCCACCGGACTGGCGTTGCACAGATTCCAATGGCTCGACGGCGATCACCTGATCGGGGAGATTCCGCGCGGCTGGAACCATCTCGTGGACTACGACCCGGCGCTGCCGGCAACCGAGATTTCCAACCTGCATTACACGTCGGGCGGTCCGTATTTCGACGACTACCGCGACTGCGGCTATGCCGCGGAATGGATCGCGGAACGCGACGACATGCTGTCGGTCCAGCAGGTCTAGACGCGCCGCCTACGTCTGTCCCTTGAGGAGTGCCCGGACATAGTTGACCGGCGCATGGTCGATCAGGCCGCGCAGCCACAGCTTATCCCACTGCCCCATCGTCGACTGGAAATGCTCGGTCCAGGCGGCGAGCTTGTCGGCGTCGCTCTCCTCCGCATCGGTCAGACGGCCCGTGGAGTCGATATAGCGCAAGGTACCCACATGGGCGTATAGCGCGGGCGGGATCCGGCAGACCAGATCGGCGCAGTTCATGTGGCGATGGATCACCGTCCCCTGCAGCGTTTCCGCGAAGCCTTCGTTGCCGACGGTCGGCGATCCGAAGGTATAGAGCGTTTCGGGCGCATGCCGGCTCGCCGCCAGGGTGGCCAACGCCGCGCCCAGGCTATGTCCGGTGAAGATGACCGGCAGGTCGAGCCCGGCAAGCTGGTTGGCGATCGGCTCCCATACCCGGTCGAGCGCTTGCGCGAAACCGCGATGCACTTTTCCGCCGGGTTTGCCGTCGACGACCCAATCGGTCGGCACGAAATCCAGATCGGTCAGCAGGTCCTGCAGCTCGGTCATCAGATGGGCCGAGACCTCCTGCATGTCGGGCCGCAGCCCGGCCATGAGATTCTGTGCCGCCTGTGTCCAGTCGAAGCCGCTTTGGGCAAAGGCGCGCTGCAGCCGGGCCGGGTCGGTCAGGTGACGGAGCTTGGGGCCCTCCGTGCCGCGAAAGGCGAGCACCGCCATATCGGCGCTGCGGGTGAGGAAGGCGTCGGTCCCCTTCTCCCGGAACCAAATCGGGTCACCATACCCCGCGCGCCGCAGCGCCAGGCTGACCCGGTTGAGGTCGCTGCAGTAGACCAGCCGCGCCATTTCGGCGGCCAGGGCTGGCGGTTGATAGCGCGGCGCAAGGCGGAAGAAATCGTCCGCATTGCCCGGATCGAACAGCGATCCCGGCGTGGCGTCGTAATCCCAGAGATGATCCATGCCCGATGATACAGCGGGCGGCGGCGGGGCAGAAGCGATTATGGCGGCTAACGGTTGACCCAGCGCGAATCCGGCCCTATTTTCCGCCGCAAGTCGGGGTCGGGTGCCCACTGCCTTATGCGGGGACCCAACGGCGTACCAACCGCCCCGATGCCGTCTTAGGTTCACTTGCCTGAATTGGCGGCCGTGCCGGAAATCACGCCGGCCGCCCGGATGGGCCCGTAGCTCAGTTGGTAGAGCACCTGACTTTTAATCAGGTTGTCACAGGTTCGACCCCTGTCGGGCTCACCATTTTTTCCAAAGAAAACAGTTAGTTGGGAAAAGTCATCAAGCCGGTGGCTTTCTCCATTTGTTTTGGTGTGCCGCATGGTGTGCCATTTATTCGGTGCGCCACGCCGCCTAAGTGACCGCTGTTGAGCAATTCCTAGGTTCGGGATAGGCCGACCTATCCGCCGACCCTAACGGCGCTCTGTGAGGCTCTGAGCCGGTGGGACGTGATGTGGTAGAGTTCGGTTCTATGAATTTGGCAGCCAACATCGAAGAATTTCCTGACAATGCCATCAATCGAAGATCAGCCTGCGGTGAGAGAGAAACGGTGGTTGAGGGGTGATTTCACCCCCGCAGAAGAAAAATATCTAAATCGAGCGGTACGGGACGAAAGGGGATATAGAAGAAATAATGCTGCGGTAAGAATGAGGGCGAAAAAAATTTGGGATATGGAACTGAAGAAAGGAACCCTTGCATCTTGGACCGATTATCACGATCAAGCTTTGATTGAAGAGCTTCACGACTATTACCGGGTAAAAGACTGGGAAAGAGACCACCAGCCGCTACTCTGGTTCCTTTACTTGGTCGTCTTGGCGATAGCGTTGCTAATTTTTCTCTCTTTGCGACAGGGTTAATTGAGAGACCTGCTCGTAGGCAGTCGCGTGGTTTGGCGTAAGCGCCCGTCATACCGCCGCCTGTCGTAGAGCCGCCGGATCGTCTTCTCCGACCACTGCCGCCGTGAGATAAATCAACCACGCCGGTCTAGATTAATAGTAGTAGCAAGGCCTAACCGAGGATCCGAAGGGGAGTAGAGATGATGCAACACATCGACCGTTTCCTAGTCGCAATCTTGGCGTTGGCCATTAGCGTGAGTGTTCCATCTGCAATAGCGAAAGTCGCTCCGACCCCAATATTTGAACAAGAGGTAGTTGAGCATGGTGGCGGTTGCCGAAAGAGTTCACCTCCTGGAAGCTGCTGTCACATGGAAACACGTACCGGCATAGTTCACTGCCATTAATAACGGCATACACCTTAGATACCGCCTTCCGCTAACTATGAAACTGGACCACTGATTAGGGGCAGGTCACCCCATCGTCACGTTGACACACGTCAAAATGGACGCTGATCCAAAAATGATATGCTTTCGTGGGTGAAATGAGGGGGGCGATAAAATGTGGCGTGCAGTTTTAGCAATTTTCTCCCTAGCTCTATTCGCCTGCGAGACAACAAAGGTGGCGGAAACGCCGCTTGGTAAGGTCTATGAGGGGAGCTTTAGTGCCGGTGGAAAATCAGTTCCTCTACCTGCCGGCAAATGGATCGTCACGGGTAGTGCGATTAAATACAGCAATTTGGATAATCCGTTCTTGAGGACCGTACTTGTTAGCTTGGACCGCAATTCAGTAAAGGGAATGGTGTACTTTAATACGAACCTTGAACCAGGCTTTTCACCCGGACGCGAAGGATACGTGAAATCGAAGAGATGCAGCAAACCAAATGTGATATTCAGCGAAACACTCGAAAATGAAAAGCAAGGAAATCAAGATTGCTGGGGCATTGCTCACCATTCACCTATTAAGAGAGATAGTAAATATGGGCATTGGAAAGAAACAAACGCTTATCTTTTAAGTAATGATAAAAATTACCCTAAGATTTTTGTTAGTCTATTTTATAGTTTTTCAACATTTAATGATCGAATGTCCGTGTATTACTATCGCAATCCTGAACTGGATGGGATTGCTCCCAGTAAGAGTATACGCTCGTCCGAAAGCAATTGGCGTGCGGATTACATAAGCGATCATCCCGATAAACTAGCCTATGTGGAGAAACTAAAGACTTGGGGAAAAGCTTGGCATCCGTGGGTTAAACGTGGCTTCGAGGCTCGCGATGGGGGACCAGTAATAGCCACAGTCGCGCAAACACTTGATGATGCGCTTCGATCCCCAAGGCTACCTCCCGGC
>JAJFJD010000043.1 GCA_021774335.1 Alphaproteobacteria bacterium | reverse complement strand
GGCCGCCATGGCACTGAGGCGGTCGGCCTGGTGACGAACGTCCTCGATAGCGAATCCGTCGACGCCGCCATGGCGACGATCGGCGACCGTTTCGACTGCATCCACATGCTGATCAACAACGCGGGCCAGTCGTCGCAACGGGCCGCCAAGGGCGTGACCGCACAAATCCAGGTCTCGCAAGCGCCGGACGACCCGGAGCTTCCGCCGGGCCGGTTCGAATCCATGACCGACGACGAATTCCGCAACGCCTTCGAGCAAAAGGTCCTGGGCATGGTCCGCGTGAGCCGCAGCGCCCTGCCGTTGCTGCGCAAAGCCGACGAGGCCGCCATCGTTAACGTCGTGTCCAGCAAGGGGCTGCAGGCGCCGGTGCGCGTAGTCACCTCCGGCGTCGCCTGGGCCGCCGCCTTGAATTTCAGCAAATGCCTGTCCTATGAACTCGCGGACGACGGTATTCGCGTCAACGTGTTGGGCGTCGACCGTGCGCTCACCTCGCAAACCGAGAAGTCGCGTGCCCGCTGGGCGCCGGAAATGACCATGGCGGAGTTCGAGGCCTGGCGCTGCGTTGGCGTCCCGTTCAAGCGCATGGGCACGGTCGAGGAAATGGCCGAGGCAATCTATTTCTTGGCTACCCCGCGCTCAGCCTATATCACCGGCCAATGCCTCGCCATCGACGGCGGCGCCATTCGCAGCTTGTGACGAAGGGCATGGTATGACCCGCATCCTTCATTTCACCGACATGCACCTGCGGCATCATCATCTCTTAAAGACATCAACGTTATTAAGTTACTAGGGACGCCCGTGCACGTAGCAGCATGATTCGCAAAACGGACCAAAGGCTCACTACGCATCCGCCTCAAATGCCTCCAAGACCGTGCTGATTTTCTTCGCACGGTCTCTTCCTTTTTGGAAACAGGTCCGCTTTGGGTCATTAGCGGAAGTAGCGTGCAGTCGCCGGAATGTCCGCTCCTGGGGGAAGACCGGACATAATCTGCGCGAAAGCGGACATCAGTGTGTGAAGGTTGCTTTTGAGCGGAAAGCAGGCCCATGCATCATGTCCGTCAACTGCCATCAGACAGCGACAATAAGAGTCAATTCTCGGTGGATGCAGGCCCAGGATTTGAATCTGCAGAACACCGATATTGGGATTCCCTGAAACTCGATTGAGTTTCCCTGTTCATTCAGAATATTTCCCTGTTCACCGAATTAAATTCCCTGTTTTTATGAGTAGGGAAATTGCTCAAAACTTGGCGTAATTCCAGTACATTACGAGCGATCAAGACGTTCAAAATACCCGAATTCGAGAAAATTCCCTGTATTTTCCCTGTTTAACAGGGAATTCGGCAGAGACGGGTTCGCTCCAGACTCCCTGCACCGCCATTTAGTCCCGGCTTTTGCCGTCTCCCCAAACAATTCTTTGAATACCCCGGATTTCCCGGGCCTTTGCCGACGTTCATGTCAGCGGAGACGGTCTCTGTCTGCGGATAACCGCGGTATGACCGTGACCGTCACTGTCAGAGCAAAATGGATTGAGGCCCGCATCGGCGCCTCGTAGCGTCGGTAAATGCGAAACCCGTTTCGTTATTTCACAACTCACCCGAGGTGATTCGCCTGACGGTGATGATGTACGTCCGTTATCCGCTGTCGCTAAGGCAGGTGGAGGATCTGTTGTTCGAGCGCGGGATCGATATCTGCCACGAGACGGTGCGGATCTGGTGGAACCGGTTCGGTCCGATTTTCGCCGCTGAGATCCGGAAGCGCCGCATTCACAGCGAGACGCATTACCTATGGCGCGCTGTTGATCACGGAGGCGAGGCGCTCGCGGTTTTCGCGACGAAAGGCCGGGATCGCAAGGCTGCACTGAAGTTTCTGAAGCGTGCGATGAAGCGCTATGGTAGTCCACATTCGATCGTTAGGGATCGGCTTCGATCATACCGGGCGGCGATGAGAGTCATCGGCGTTTCGGATCGCCAGGAATGGCATGACCGCATCACAAAAGGCATCCGGTTGTTCGACAGGTACCAAGTGGGCGCAATTTGATATTACCGATAGCCCTGCGCCGGGGATTTTGTGTTTGAGAAATTCTGAGAAGGGCATCGGAAGGGTCATGTCGTCTTCGCCGATGACGACCAATGTCGGCGCGCGGATATTTTCGATTTCCAGGCGAATGTCGAAACCGCCAAGGGCCTTCACCGTTCGTGCATACATCTGCAATGTGGTTTTCAGCGCGATGGCGTGAGCCTCGTCAATGTCCGCGGGATCGGCATCCGCACGGAACCAACCACTCGCCAGGCGGCGCGCCGCCGAGGGCCAACCGTTGCGTTCATGTTCCGCCAAGGTTTCCTCGACATTTCGCCCGGTTCGATCCGCCGTTGTCCCGACAAGGACCAAGCTGTCCAACCGATCCGGGAAGTCGAGAGCAAAGCACTGTGCCACCATGCCGCCGAACGAAAGCCCCGCTATATGAGCGCGTTCAATGTTGAGCGCATCCAACAAGCGGACCAACTCGGTCGCGTAGCCGCGCGGGCTGACATCACCATCTTCCCGTTTTGTCGAAGAACCGAAACCTCGGCGATCATGCGCAATAACGCGATAGCAATCAGCCAAACGCGGGGTCACTTTCTTCCACACGCCGACGGACCCCGCGTTGCCATGCAGAAGGAATAACGGCCGGCCTGAACCCGCCTCTTCAAAATACAATTGGTCGCCTGCGATCTCCACGAACGGCATCGTCGGGTCACCTACACTTGGAAGCATGTCGCCCGGACAGGGGGCCGGCGCTTACCGACCTTCCGCGATACGATCAACGCGGCATCGTAAATACATTTGCAGGTTCCTCGTCCCGCCGGAAGCTCGTTTCGAGCCGCCGGGACATGGCAAGCGCATACGGCAAACCTTCGCAAAGTTCTGTGAAAAGGGTCTCGTCGAGTTCCAGGCCGTTCCGTGCAACCGCTACTTCCGCAATTCGACGCGTTTCCGCATCGATATCAGCCAACTCCGGCGCCTCGTATTTGGGCGTGATTGTCGGCTTTTCCATGCCGGCCTCTACCGGCGGCCGCCGGTCGCGCCAATTCGTTGCCTTCTCGTATGCATGGGCTATCGCGAGGGCCGTTGCATCTTCGAATGGCCGGCTGGCAATCTGCATCGACAACGGGAGTCCAGCGTCTGTGAATCCATTGCAGATCGAAACTGCGCCACCACCGATTACATTGAAAGCGGTCGTAATCTTCGGCGATTCCCAGGAAGACACCGTGCGGTGATCTTCGAGTTTCGTAGCGGGCCCATTTCCAAGAGTTAGGAGCGCATCGTATTTTTCGAAAACCGGTTTTGCTTCATCGACGAGCTGCCGCCGCATGCGCATGGCGCTCATATAATCCAATGCCGTAAAGACACAGGCCGGCAGGATCCTGCGTCGAAGATCGCTGCTAAAATCATATGGCTTTTCAGCAAAGTCAGAATGATGAACGCTTAGCAACTCGGCTTCGGCGATGATGATTTTCACGTCATAATATGTCTCAAGCGGCCGCAGCTTAACGTCCTCTACGATCGCGCCCAGACTTCGCAGCACCTCGAGAGCTTCTGCCATCGCGCTTTTCTGCTCGGGGCTAGCGTGTGTGTCTTCCTCGTAGAAATGCCCGACATGACCGATCCGAAGTCCCTTCAGGTCGGTGCGGAGGGCGGACCGGTAGTGAGGCACCGGTACGTCAACGCTGCATGGGTCCGCTGGATCGAATCCGGCGAGTGCCTGCAATACGATCGCGCAATCCTCCACAGTCCACGTCAGTGGGCCCGCGTGATCGAAGGTAAACGAATTCGCTATCACGCCGCGCTTGCTGACGAGTCCGAATGTGGGTTTAAGACCGACAAGGCCGCATAGGCCGGCCGGATTCCGAATGGATCCGCCGGTATCCGATCCGAGTGCGACAGGAACCAAGCCTGCGGCGACGGCGGCGCCGGAGCCGCTGGAAGATCCGCCGGGAATGTATTCCAAATTCCACGGGTTGCGCGCAGGCGGAAATGCCAGATCAAAAGTCGGCCCGCCATGTGCGAACTCATGAGTAGCCAATTTTCCCATCAGCACCGCGCCTGCGTCGAAAAGGTTTCGAACCGTCGCGGCGTCATGTTTGGGAATATTTTTGAGCAGCTGCCTCGAGTGCGCCGTCGTGCGGATTCCTGCGGTATCGTAGATATCCTTGAGCGCGAACGGAATGCCGTGCAGGGGACCGCGCCAGTTGCCCGCGGTGATTTCCGCTTCCGCTTTTTCCGCCTGACGCAGCGCGACTTCGGGGGTGGCGAGCACATAGGCGTCGAGCAGCGGATTGATAGCCTCCGCCCTTTCGATCAGTGTCTTTACGTACTCGACAGGGGACAGCTCCTTATCCCGTATCAGAGCGCCCGCCTCGGCAATACTCAAGTAATGCAAATCCGAATGTTTCATATCATGCTCCATTAGGACGCTCGATTTTGTAGGCGAACGTTCCCCTTTATGATCAACCGCTAAGTTTCCTGTGGACCCAGTCGGCGTGAGTTAACGCGCGGGCATCTTCACCGAGTGGCGCCAGAAGCTGGATGCCGATCGGCAGGTCAGTCGGACCTTCGAGGACAGGCACATTGACGCAAGGTAGGCCGAGCGGTGTCCAAAATTGACTGAAGATGGGACTGCCGGTGCCTTCCTCGAACCGCGGCGCTTCGCCGGGAACGCTCGGCGCCAGGATGACGTCGTAACCGTTAAAAACGTCCTCCATGAGTCCGGCGCAATGTGCAACCTTCTGCCAGGCGGCTTCGTACTCCGTCCGGGTCCAGCCCATTCCGTGTTCCAGGCGGCCTCGCAGGTGCTCGCTGAGCATTTCCAGAAAATTGGTGCGCTCATAAGAGAGTGCGCGACAAAACTCGAATTCGCTGATCGTCGTGTGCGCTTCGGCCAATTCGTCGAACGCTGCGGGCAAGGTCACCTCAACAACTTCTGCGCCGTGCCCGCCGAGGCGGCTTGCCGCTTCCTCGACCAAGGCCTGGGTCTTGGCATCGGCCTCGTCCCAGACCGGAGTGCGGCAGAATGCAATCTTCGGCCTGCCGGCAATCTCCCAAGCACTTTCCGGCACGTGAAAATCGGACAACGCGGCCACCACCAAGGCCGTGTCTTTCACCGTCCGGCCATGGACGCCAAGCGTATCGAAGGATTGCGACAACTGCTTTAGGCCGGCCCGGTCGATCATGTTGAAGCTCGGTTTGTAGCCGACGATGCCGCAATAGGACGCGGGCCGGATGTGCGATCCGGTGGTCTGTGTCCCAAAGGCGAGCGGCACCATGCAGTCGGCCACGGCCGCACCGGAACCGCTCGACGATCCGCCGGGCGTGTGATCGGTATTATGCGGGTTACGGGTCTTGCCCGCATAGCGGGTCGCGAATTCGGTGGATACCGTCTTGCCCAAGATTACGCCGCCGGACTCTCTGACTTGGGCGACGCAGGCTGCATCGCAGGCCGGCTGATGGTCCTTGTAAATTGGCGAGCCATATTCGGTCGGCATGTCTGCGGTGTCGATAACGTCTTTTATGCCAACCGGAACGCCGTGCAGCAGACCCTTCGGCTCCTGCTTGTCGCGGGCGCGTGCTTCGGTCAACGCCTGATCCGGATTGATATAGGCCCAGGCGCCGACCGTGTTTTCGCGCTCATCAATCCGCGCCAGGCAAGCCTCGACCAACCGTTCGCTGGTAAGCTGTCCGGTTCGAATCGCCGTTGCCGCGTCGATTGCCGAAAGTGTGTTGGGGTCCGCCATGATGTCCCTGCCGTGTTCTCTTGTGCGCACGTAGAACGCGTACTTACCGTCACCATTACACATATCGGCGAACGCGTCACCGAGTGCCCACACCATGCGCAGCGCCATCGGTTGTCACTGACCTCCGCTTCGTTTCGGTCAGGCCGTGATCGATCGTTTCGCTACCGATTGGACACGAATTGGGCTCTGCGCCACAATGAAATGCGAGTTGCCCAAGCGCATTTCTTTTTTGAGTTGCATGTCCGTTCCCAACACTTGAGGCAAATCGGGGAGCCAACATGGGTCGTAAAACGAAATTTTTTGACGATTACCGAGATCGCCGCGGCGCTCAGGTTTCGCAAACCGGTACCGGCGAATATCGCGGCCGGATGCCTAGAATCGGACCACTCTTGCTGAATAATTGGGCGAGAACAGCGGAAGCGCTGTGCCCTCTTTCTTGGCTCAGGGCAGTAAAGCAATCGCCCGTAATGTGGCACCGATATTGCTGATACGAGTTTGACCAATCAAAGAATTACGGCGATTTGCCACAATGGTTCGCTCGGTCGATAGGAAGAATTGTTGTTGGCTCTGAAAGACTCAGGAGCAACCTGGTTCAATAAAGAAGGAGAGCATCATGTTAAGTAGAACACGAATGTTAGCGATGTCGATTGCTTTTGCCGGGGCAACTGCAATCGGTTTCGCGGCTCCGGTTCATGCTGAATCCGTTATCCGGATCGGCATGACCGCGGCGGACATTCCGGTCACGACCGGGGCGCCGAGCCAAGGTGGCGAGGGGCTGCGCTTTACTGGTTTCACGATGTACGATGGCTTGGTGAACTGGGATTTGTCTCGGTCCGATGTATCGGCGTCCATCGTTCCTGGCCTTGCGACCGAATGGACGGTCAATCCCAAGGACAAGACCAAATGGATATTCAAACTCCGTAAAGGCGTGAAGTTCCACGACGGATCGGACTTTAATGCCGATGCGGTTATGTTCAACTTCCGCAAGATCCTCGACAAGAAATCGGCGCAATTCGACCCGAAGGGCGCGGCGCAGATCCGAGCTCGTATTCCCAGCGTGAAGGGCTACCGTAAGATCGACGACTATACGGTAGAGGTCTCCACGCCGACACCGGATGCCATGTTGGTTTATCAGCTTACTTGGTTCCTGATCTCCAGTCCGGCTCAGTGGGAAAAGGTCGGCAAGGACTGGAAAAAGTTCGCCTTCAAACCTTCGGGAACCGGGCCATTTGAACTCACCAAGCTGGTCCCCCGGGAACGTGCCGAAATGAAGCCGTTCAAGGGATACTGGGATAAGAAGCGTATTGCCAAGTCGAAGCTCGTACTGAGGCCAATTCCCGAGGCTACGTCGCGCACGGCAGCATTGCTTTCGGGTCAGGTGGATTGGATTGAAGCGCCGTCGCCAGACGCAATTCCGAGGCTGCGCAAGTCTGGCATGCAGATTGTCACCAATACGTATCCGCATATCTGGCCTTACACGCTAAGCTATTTGCCGGACTCACCTTGGCTCGACGTTCGTGTTCGCAAGGCCGCGAACTTGGCGATCGATCGCGAAGGGCTTGTGAAGCTGCTTGGAGGGTTGGCGGAACCGTCCACCGGACAGGTCGAGAAAGGACACCCTTGGCGTGGCTCACCGAAATTTAAGATCCGCCACGACCCGGCTGAGGCGCGGCGACTCTTGAAGGAAGCCGGTTATGGGCCGAACAAGCCGCTTAAGGCCAAGCTGGTCATTTCGACCGGCGGCTCGGGCCAGATGCAGCCGTTGCCGATGAACGAATTCATCCAACAGAATATGAAAGAAGTTGGCATCGACTTGCAGCTAGAAGTCGTCGAGTGGTCGGCCATGCGCACCATCTCCCGAGCCGGGGCGACCGCATCGGATCAAAAGGGTTTTCATGCGATAAACAACAGTTACAGCACGGCACAACCCTTCAACGCCTTCGTGCGCTTTTTCCATTCCAATAGTATCGCGCCGAAGGGACGGAACTGGGGCCACTTCAAAGCGCCTTGGGCCGACAAGATGATCGATGAGATCGTCACGACCTTCGACATCGAAAAGCAAAACAAGTTGGCGGCGCAGCTCCACACTAGGCTCGTCGACGAAGCGGCTTGGCTTTGGATTGTTAAGGACCTCAATCCGCGCGCGCTCGGCCCCAAGGTGCGTGGGATGGTACCGGCACAGTCATGGTATTTGGACATCACGCCGGTCCACAAAGTTAACTAAGCCGAAACGGTAAAGACCAACCAACACCTTCCGGGGATCATCCAATGTTGGGTGATCCCCGGAGGTCGGATTGATCGCTAATGTTTCGATATATCATTCAAAGAATTATTTATTCGATCCCGATTGCGCTTGGGGTCACGGTGATCGTCTTCTCTCTGGTTTACCTTGGACCCGGCGATCCGCTGGATGCCGTGCTGCCGGACGATGCGACGGCGGCGGACGTTCAGGAAATTAAGGAGCTTTATGGGTTCGATAAACCGTTGCCGGTGCAATACGCGATTTGGCTGGGCCGCGCCGTTACCGGTGACCTCGGTACGTCGATCGGCACGGGGCAGCCGGTCACCGAGGGTCTGAAAAGGGCCGTCGTTAATACTCTGATCCTGGCATTCTTCGCCTCGGTCTTTGGTTTTAGCATCGCGAGTGTGCTCGGCATCCTGGCCGGTTACCATCATGGGAGATGGGCCGATAAAGTGGTTTCCGCGCTGGCCATTACGGGCGTCAGCGTTCCGAATTACTGGCTTGCCATTGTTTTGATCATCATATTTTCCGTGGAACTGAATTGGTTGCCGTCGCTCGGCATGGGGCCAGGGGAATCGGCGGCATGGACGCTCGACTGGGCGCATATGCGACACATGATCCTGCCGATGATCGCGGTCTCAATCATTTCGATGGGGATCATTGCCCGCAGCATGCGGGCGGCCGTGGCCGAGATACTAAACCAAGAATTCGTACAGACCCTACGATCGAAAGGGCTTATGGAGCGACAGGTGTTGCGCCATGTGGTGAAGAATGCGGCGCCGACGGTGATGGCGGTGACCGGTCTGCAGATCGGTAATCTCATGGGTGGCTCAATTCTGATCGAAACGATATTTGCCTGGCCTGGCACAGGGTTTCTGCTTAACGAAGCAATTTTCCGACGAGACCTGCCGGTACTGCAGGGAACGATTTTGGTGCTGGCCATGTTCTTCGTTACCGTCAACCTCATTGTTGACGTGATGCAGACATCGGTCGATCCAAGAATTAGACGAGACTGAGAGGGCGCGGAGATGAACACGTCGAGTGAGACCGCGCACAGCACCATTAGTTTGCCCGACGGGGTAGAGATCCCGACCGGTGCTCTTGAGGTGCGAAGCTATTGGCAAAATGTCTTTCAGCGATTGCGGCGTGATCCGGTCACCGTGACCTGCCTCGTGATCGTCCTGCTGATCGTCCTAATGGCGATCTTCGCACCGTTCTTGGCTCCGGCCGACCCCTACAAAGCGAATATGCTGAAGCGACTGACCGCGATCGGCACGGCTGGCTATCCGCTTGGCGCCGACGAGCTGGGACGGGACATGTTATCGCGACTGATTTATGGCGGCCGGATCTCGCTTTTAATGGGAATAATTCCGGTTTTCGTCGCACTGCTTTTCGGTGGCACGATGGGCGTCATCGCGGGATTCGTCGGCGGCCGAACCAACATGCTCATTATGCGGTTGATGGACGTGTTTTATGCATTTCCGTCGATCATGCTTGCGATTGCTATCTCCGGTGCGCTTGGCGCCGGTATCGGTAACGGCTTGATGGCGCTTACTTTGGTCTTTATCCCGCCAATCACTCGAATCGCCGAAAGCGTGACCACGCAAGTGCGTAGTTTCGATTTCGTTGAGGCCGCGCGCGCCAGCGGTGCCGGATCGTGGACGATCATCCGAGTTCACGTCTTGAGCAATGTGCTTGGACCCGTATTCATCTATGCGACGAGCCTGGTTAGCGTCGGCATTATCATCGCGTCGGGACTGAGCTTTCTCGGACTTGGCGTCAGTCCGCCGGCAGCGGATTGGGGACTGATGCTGAGCACGCTGCGCCAGTCGATCTACGTCAACCCAATTGTCTGTGCCCTGCCGGGCGTAATGATCTTCATCACGTCGCTGTGCTTCAACCTGATGAGCGACGGGTTGCGCAGCGCGATGGACGTCAGATTATGAGGAGTACCGGGCAATGACGGATCAACAGACGAGCACACCGCGCGATCAAGCCGGCGACGGCGACCGGCCGTTGATCGATGTGTGCAACCTCACAAAGCATTTCCCCGTCAAGCTCGGCATCTTTCAACATGGCGGTCTGGTGGTGAAGGCGGTAGACGATATTTCTTTTTCGCTGAAGAAGGGCGAGACGCTTGGCATCGTTGGCGAGTCGGGTTGCGGCAAGTCGACGACAGCGCGACTCTTGATGCACCTCATCGAATTGGATTCGGGTAATATTTTGCTGGATGGCCAAGCTGTCGGCGGCAAGGAAGGGCTCGCCGTCAATGAATTGCGCCGCCAGGTTCAAATGGTGTTTCAGGATTCGTATTCATCGCTGAATCCTCGACTGCCGATCCAAGACACGATCGCATTCGGTCCCACCGTGCACGGTGTGTCGCAGCAGGAGGCGCGGCAGCGGGCGCTCAGCCTACTTGAAAGTGTGGGACTGCAGCCGGATCAGTTCGGCCGGCGTTATCCGCACGAACTCTCCGGCGGACAGCGTCAGCGCATCAACGTGGCGCGGGCGCTTGCCTTGCAACCGCGTGTCATCATCCTCGATGAAGCGGTGTCGGCGTTGGACAAGTCGGTCGAAGCACAGGTCCTAAACCTGCTGGTCGACCTTAAGACCGAATTCGATCTCACCTACATCTTCATCTCGCACGACCTGAACGTGGTGCAATACATGAGCGATCGGGTTTTGGTGATGTATCTTGGGAAGGTCGTCGAGCTTGGTACAGTTGACGAAATCTACGACAACCCCCGGCACCCCTATACCCAAGCTCTCCTGCAATCACGACCTTCGATGGATCCCGAACAACGGATCCACGAGGCGCCGATTACCGGTGATCCACCGAACCCGATCAATCCGCCATCCGGTTGCCGCTTTCACACAAGGTGTCCGTTCGCAGAGGACGTTTGCGCGACCAAGGAACCGCCACTGTACACAAAGAGCGGTGTGGACGTGGCCGATCACGCGGTCGCGTGTCACATAGAAGAAGCCAGTTCGGGGCACAGTAAGGCACAGCCTCGCAGCGGAGATACCTAATGAGTAATTCGATACTAGCGGCTTCTGCGGATGGACGATCGCCCAATATCGAATCCGGCACCGCACCAATTGTCGAGGTGCAGGACCTTCGGGTGCGGTTTGTCACACCCGAGGCCACCGTCTATGCAGTCAACGGTGTCGATTTTTCACTCCATCCAGGCGAGGTGTTGTGCATCCTAGGTGAATCCGGTTCGGGCAAGAGTGTTACATTGCGTGCACTTCAAAGATTGCTGCCTGAGAACCGGGCCGAGATCGAAGGCTCCATCCGCATCGACGGCACGGACGTTCTTACCATGTCGAAACCGGAACTTACCGCGATGCGTGGCACCAAGGTTGCGATGATTTTTCAGGAACCAATGACGGCGCTCGACCCGGTTTATACGATCGGGCAACAGATTGCCGAGACCATCGTTCGTCATGAGGGCGTCGATAGAAACACGGCGGCGGCGCGCGCGTTGGAACTTCTAGAGATGGTTCAGATTCCATCAGCCAAACGACGGCTCAAGAGTTATCCGCACGAATTGTCGGGGGGGTTGCGGCAGCGGGCGATGATCGCACTTGCCCTATCGTGTCGGCCGCGTGTCCTGTTGGCCGACGAGCCGACGACCGCGCTGGACGCGACAGTCCAGATTCAGATCTTGCTGCTCTTGAGGTCGTTGCAACGCGAAATGGGGATGGGCGTAATATTCGTGACCCATGATGTCGGCGTCGCGGGAGAGATTGCCGACCGGCTGGCGGTCATGTACGCGGGACGGTTCATCGAAACCGGTCCGACGGTCGACGTGATCCGCAAGCCTCTGCACCCTTATGCGGAAGGTTTGTTGAACTCGACCGTACATGGAAGCATGCGCGGCAAACGCCTGAACGCCATCCCGGGGTCGCCGCCGAATCTTGAATCTCTGCCGCCGGGCTGCAGCTTTGCACCGCGCTGCGCCTATGTCGAAGACCGCTGTGTGGGCGCGGTGCCACCCCCCCTAATGGTTGGCACCAACCGGATGGCTCGGTGTGTACGGGTAAAAACCGAGCCGACTAGTTGCTAGCAAGCGACCGGTCGTTACGATCACGCTCCCAGCGGCCTCAACAGTTTAATTGGCAGTGTCAGACCAAATTGGCTTGAGCCGGGCAAGGGCGTTCATTAGCGTCCGACGATGCGGAATCCCTTCCGTTATTTCAACAGTTCACCCGAGGGAGAGACAGGGGTTCGAACCCTGGGCACGCTCGCGCGCACAACGGTTTTCGAGATTGACGGTCGCAGTGTTTCGGAATGTTTGGCTGTGCCTAATCGTGTTGATAAGTGCGGGTTTTCAAACAAAGCCGTGCCAGTTGGTGCTGAAACATATCGTCTGGTTATGCGCAGTTCGTTTGCAAATTGGTTTGCATAATATTAAATCCCCTTGTCTGGAGGCCCCCATATTTATGCGCGGCTAAGGTCATGGTCATGCCGGCACGCATGGCTGCCGGAAAGTTCCCTGAGGGACTCCGCCATACGAGAAATCACTTCTGATGAAGGTTTCCAGGCGGCCTATATGCAGCAATGTCGACTGAAGAGAGCGCTACAGGCGTATTACCCGAAAAATGTGGAGTGTCTGACCTAAAAACTGCTTTCTAAGATGCCATGAAGAGCAGAGCGGCCAGAACTACCGCGGCCAGCATGAGAGGCCACAAGGACATCCAAAATTGGAACCAACTCTTACCTTCTTTGCGACGCTTTCGAGGCATGTGCCTCACTCTTGTTACGTGAGGGCCGAACACCCGAAATAGGGAATTGCTTGCTGAAAAAATTATAAACTGTTCAATGGCCAATGTCGCATGCGGGTCATTAGCGGAGATTGGTGACGGCTCGAAATGCGCATCGCGGATGTGACCAGCGAGACGCAAGCATTTTACGGAACGCGATAGACGTCAATGAAGCTTTGGCCGTTTTCGGTTCGAGTCATTGCCAGATAGTCCGCGCCTAGAAACGCCAGGCGGTTGCGGCTGAATGTCGGGTGATAGCGGCGGAAGAGTTCCTGTCCGTCGGCCGTGCGAATTAGGAAAACAGAGCTTTTCGTGTTGCCAATGCGCAGGCTTGTCGCAACAGACACGGCAATATACCGGCCTTTGGGATCAACGGAGAGCGACTCGATATTGCGGCCTTTCGGGATAATGACTTCGCCGCTTCCCGCCGGCAGCAACCAAACCACACGCGAACGGCCTTCCTCACGATAGCCGTCCCAAGCCACCCAACCACCGTCCAGCCAGCGGAAACCCCAGCGTGCATCATAGATGCCATCCGGTGAAACCAGCCCCGTGATCGTGCGCCCTTGTCTGTCAATTGCCAAAATCCCATTGCGGAAACGGGCAAGCGTAAATCGGCCTCTTTCAGTATCGGCGCCGATCAGTTCAAATTGATCGCGTGGCGGTAAATCCAACACAATCGTCTCGTCCTCATCACCATTCGTATGGTCGCTGTTCATACGTCGGAGGTGGAGACGATAGGGTCGTGGCCCTGTTTGCGCGGGCTGCCGGTCAAGCCAGGCCAGCGTCCGGCCATCATCGGAGAGGATTGGGCTCCAGTATTTTCCCGACGACGGCGCTGGCACGGCAAGTGGGGCGGTGTGGTCTGGTCCGACATGGGCAAGATTGCCATCGTCCCGGCGAAACAGCATGTACCCTCTTGGCGCGACATGATCCATGGTCGATCCGACCCGCGGCGCCGCCACATTTGCGATCCGGCAGTCGGGCATCGTCAGGCGGGCGCGAAGGCGTTCCTCTTGGCGTATGACCCACGCCTCTCCAGCCCGCTCAAGGCTGAGATCCGCGCCTGAATTCACTTGCGCGAGGATTACGCCGGGCACACTGCAAACCTTTGCAAGGTCTCCGGTTTCCGGCTGCGCGTCACGCTCAACCAGCACCATGAGCGGTACAATGTAGAGGACGCTCAAATTGGCGCCGTAAACAAGGAGCGGAGCGGCGGCAATCAGCACCAGCCAATTCCGCCAGCGACGACCCCGCAACAACCAATAGAACAGGGCGAACAAAATCGCCTGGATCGCAAGTGCTGCCGCCAATGTGGCAAGGGAATATGTCGACGGCTCGGCCAGCCCAACCAGAGCAACGCCGAGCGGAACCAGGCCGGCATGAATATTGAACAGAGGAATCAGATAGGCGGTAAAGGAAAGTACAATCGCGCCCGTGAACGCCCGGCGCCGGGACATTCGCCTTCTGCCTCCACGCGTGGTCTCTGGCAAGAAGGATCACCTTTCTGGGACGCCCAACGGAGTTGTCACGTTGACGCGTTTTTACTGCCAATAGTCTTTCATCGCCAGGGATGATATTGACCGGTGGCCCATAGCCGCGTGAACTATGAGGGCGAAGCGTGTTGTCGCGTTGCCGCCATTGTTCCAAGAATCCCAAGGGAACAGCGGTTGTTAACGGCACGGCTGCTCAGGGTCATTAGCGGACGTCGACCGCGAGCGCTGAAATGTCCGCTTATAGCCAGGAAGCAACATTACGACCACAAGAACTATCGAATATGACGACATGGCATCCTATGACTCCAAACTTGCGAGCAAGCGAGAAATTGGGTGCTAGGCGTGCTTTCGATATTTGCGGGGTCGGCATAGGCGACGTTGTCGTGTGCTTGCGCTGCTTGTCGGTCTGTCTTCCTTACCCATAATTCAACAGCCCGTAGTCGCCTCCTCGAAAAGCTCCTGCGGGATGTCGTCAAAGGACGCGTAATTCAATCTGTAAAGCCGATGATAAAGGCCGCGCTGCGCCAGAAGCTCTTGATGAGTGCCGGTTTCGATAATGCGGCCCTGGTTCAGCACAATGATCCGGTCGGCACCACGAATGGTGGCGAGGCGGTGGGCGATTACCACGCCGGTACGGCCCTCCAACAGGCGTTTGAGCGCACGTTGAATCTGGCGTTCGGTGTAGCTGTCGATACTCGCGGTGGCCTCATCGAGCACCAGGATCCGCGTATCCGCCACGATGGCGCGGGCAAAGCTGATAAGCTGGCGCTGACCGAGGGAGAGATTGCCACCGCGCTGTTCTAGCATGGTTTCGTAACCGCCGGGCAGGCGCATGATGAAGTCATGCGCGCCGACCGCCCTGGCTGCTTCAATAACGTCGTCTCTCGTGGCTTCTTCCTTGCAATATTTTATGTTCTCGAAAATTGTCCCGGTAAATAGGAAAGGTTCCTGCAGCACCATGCCCACTTGCTTGCCAAGCGAGTGTTGAGTGACGTGACGCACGTCGTGGCCGCCGAGCAGGACCTGGCCGTCCCAGACATCATAGAAGCGGTGGATTAGCGCGGTAACGCTGGTCTTGCCCGAACCGGTCGGGCCGACAAGGGCGACGGTCTCGCCTGGCGCCACCTGAAAGTTAATGTCATTGAGAACCGGCTGGTTTGGGAAATAGCCGAAAGTGACATTGTTGAAGGCGATGGAACCGTCGAAATCGGTAGGCTCAATCGCATCGGGCGCGTCGCGGATATCGACCGGCACATCCATGACCTCGAAGATGCGTTGCCCCGAGGCCATGGCGCGCTGCATGACGCTGTACTGAATGGTCAATGACCGGATCGGATCGAAGAAGCGTTGGACGTAGAAGATGAAGGCAACCATGACGCCGAGTTCGAGCGATCCGCCCAAAACCATGTTGCCGCCGATCACCACAACGATAGCCATGGCGCAGCCGGTCAGCGTATCGACGATGGGAACCATGACTTGCGAGAGCTTTGCCGCCCGGAGATGGGCCTTGAGGTTGTCCTCGGCCTTCGCTTCGAAGCGTTCGAAATTGATGCGTTCGCGGATCATTTCCTGAACCGTGCGCACGCCGTTGATGTTCTCGGCCAGCGCCCCGTTGACGGTAGAACTGGTTCGGCGTGCCCGCATGAAGGCCTTTTTGGCCATCGGCAACCAGATCATTCGGACGACAAGCAACGTCATCACCACCGACAGCGTCATCAACCCCAGCTGCCAGTTGAAGTACAGCAGCACGGTGACGATGCCTACCAGAAGCAGGATGTCGCCGATTGCGGTCACAATTGTGTCCAGGAAATCCTGCAGTGCGCCCACATCACCCTGAAGGCGGGACATGATCCGACCAACTTCGGTCTTGTCCATGAAACTCATGGATAGATGCTGAAGGTGCACATACATCGCACGGCGCAGGTCGAACAGGATCCGCTCTGCCGTTTTGCCGACAATGGTTTCCTGCAAATATGTGGCCGCCAAGTTGACCAAGATAATCGCAAGAAATCCCAGCGCGATGAGATTGAGAAGCCTGCTATCCAGGGTTCCCGGCAACAGAGCGTCATCGATCGCGGCGCGGATTAGGAGCGGGATCGACAACTGCGTCATAGTGAAGGCGACGACGGCGCACATCGCAACCGCGAGCCGCAGGCGGTACGGCCGCATGAACGCGAAGAAGCGGCGCACGATCCGGCCGTCGAAGGCGGCACCAAAGATCTGTTCGTCCATGTCTTCGGTCAGGCTGCGCTGTTGGACGCCGTTCTGAGCGGCGGCCGGGGCGGTCTTGGTCGGGATTGAGGACGGGGCCGACATTCAGGCTTGAGTTCCCGCGGCTCGTGCGCTCGATGCCTCTGGGAGATCGGGCGGGCAATCCGGGTCGTCGCCGAACGCCACCTGGATATCGTAGAGGTCCTTGTAGGGGCCGGCTTGCGCCAGCAAGTCTTCGTGCCGGCCGCGCTGCACGATGTGGCCGCTCTCGATGAACAGGATTTCATCGGCATGCATGAGCGAGCCCAACCGGTGTGAGATGATGATGGTCGCCCGATCCTTGGTCAGGTCCAATAGTGCCGCTCGGATGCGCTGCTCCGTCGCCGCGTCGATGGACGCCGTCGAATCGTCGAACACCATGACGGCTGGCGAAAGCAAGACGCTCCGCGCGATGGAAAGCCGCTGGCGCTGTCCGCCCGACATGGTAACGCCGCGCTCGCCGACCAACGTGTCATAGCCCATCGGCAGGCGGTCGATGTAATCGTGCAGCTGTGCCGCCTCGGTAGCATTGAAAATGCGTTCCCTGTTCGCAGCTGGGTCGCCATAGGCGACGTTGCTGTCGACCGGCGCGGTAAAAAGAAAGGTGTCTTGCTGCACCACGCCGACCGCCTCACGTAAGGAGTCCAGCGTCACGTCACGGATATCCTGACCGCCGATGGATATTCGCCCTGTCGTGACATCGTAGAAGCGGGGAATCAGATGAGCGATGGTGGACTTGCCGCTGCCCGGCGGGCCGACGATACCGAGCGTCTTGCCGGGACGTACTTCGAAGGAGACATCGTGCAAGGTGGGACTCTTGCCAGCGGCGTCTTCATAGGCAAATGACACATTCTCGAACCGCAGCACCCCGTCACGCAGCGCGAGTGGTTTGGCGTCCGGCTTGTCCATCACCGCCGGCTCCATGTCGAGGACATCGAACACGCGCCCGCCGGAAATCGAGGCCCGGGCCGTCGAATTCACGATCATGCCGACCTGGCGGACCGGTTGCTGCAGGATCGCCATGAAGGCCAGAAATTCCGCCAACGTGCCAACGGTGATCACGCCCTCGATAATCTTGTGGCCGCCTGCCCAGAGAACCAGCCCCATGGCTGCATAATAGGAAAAGGTCATGATCGCGCCGTTGCTGTATCGGATTTGAATTCGCCGCATCGACATGACAATTGCCGCGTCGGAGGCCGCGTCGAACCGCTTGAGTTCGTGGTCCTCGGCGGCGAAGGCGCGAACAACACGAATGCCGCCCAAATTCTCTTCCATTATGCGAGTCAATAACGACAGGCGTTCTTGCAACGCGCGCCACGTACGCCGCAGCCAGATTCGCGACACCGCCGCGCGCCAAATGACAATGGGCACGAAGCTGAGCGCCAACAGGCCAAGCACGACGTCGGTGGCGATCAAATAATAGCCGCCATAGGTTATGAGGATGACGAGAACGATCGTCCGTAGCATTGCCCCGTCGACGAAGCGTCGCACCCCCTCGATATCGAGCATGCCGCGGGCCATCAGGTCTCCCGAATGCACGCGGTCGTGATAAGCGAAGCTCATTCGCTGCAGTTTTTCGAAATAGGCGAGCCGCAATTCGTAGCCGATGCTTTGGCCAATGGCTTCGCCTTGGTAATTGTGGAGCATGGTGAAGACGCCACGCAGGACGCCGGCCCCGAGCAGCAATAGGGCCGTCGTCGCGAGAGCCGCCTTGGCCGACTCAGGATCGGTCGTGCTCGACGCCAGCAATCCTTGAGCATGGTCGACGGCGGACCCCAGATATTGGGGAATCAACAGTTGGAAATTAGCGGCAATGACAGTGCAGATCACTCCAATCGCAAACCGCGAACGATAGCGCAGGACCATACGCAGAATCCGCAATATCGCGTTCACGCCGCGGGAACTTATGACGTCGTCGAGTTCATCCTCCCGAACGATGGCGGTTGGTTTGGCGTCTTCTTGCAATGTCCTTTCCGCAGCCTTTTTTTATCAAACGCATTTGAGTCTTGCGCGAGTTTGATCGGTGTCAACTATACCCGCCACGATTCTGCCGTTGGCAGGCCGAGTGGGGAACCGTATCGAATTGATCGAGATGAATCATCATACGATCCAAGAACGGCACCGTCACGCAATTGCAATTTTGGCACTGTCAGAGCACATCGGCTTGAGGTCGGCACCCTTCTCAAGCCGGCTCAAGTTTGTCTGACATTGCCCTCCCAACGCTATGGGCCTGCGTCGGAACGGGCCCAAGAATTAACTGCCACGGGACATCCCTACTAGGTAGCGAACATGTCCGTGAACTCGGGCACCGGCAGATCGAGGAGCGCCTGGTGATCCAGACAATGTCGCAGGATGACCTCCCTGCGCTTGCGCGGGAAGCGGCGCGCCACGCTGTGTTCGAACTTCTTGAGCAGCAGGGGAATCCCTTCGGCGCGCCGGGCGGGATCACCGATGGGCTGCAATACTTCGATGAGCGACGTCGACGTGCCGTCCTTGAAGAAGACCTGGATCGAATTCGGGTTCAGCTTGCGCGCCGGGTCCCGATAGGCCTCGGTGTAGGCCGTGTTCTCTTCGAGCCGCATCAGGCTGCGCAACTGGTCGATGCGCGGGTCGGCGGCGACTTCGTCTTCGTAGTCCGCTGCGCTGAGACGCCCGTTCAGAAGTGCCACCGCGACGGCGTATTGGAGGCAATGGTCGCGATCGGCTGCATTGCGCAGCGGACCGCTCTTGTCGATGATGACCAGCGTGCGGTTGTGGCTGCGCAGTTCGATGCGCTTGATGGCATCGAAGCGGTCCTTGATTTCACGATGCATCCGGATGGCGGCTTCGATGGCGGATTGGGCATGGATTACCACGGGAGCTTGAATCTTGAAGAGCACGCCGGGCATCACTTTCGAACCGAAGGGCAGCGTGTTGCGGAAAGCCTCGCCGCCGAGGAACGTCTTGTTGAAGCCCCATCCAGGGTGCGTGAGTACCTGCGGGTAGCCGGCCTCGCCGGCGACCGCCATGTGGGCGAAGCGCACCGACTGGGCGGAAGCTTCCGCGGCGGCCCAGCCCTTGCGCGGGCCGGTGTTCGAGCCGTAGCGGTGCAGCGCGAGACTGGGTTCAAAGAAGGCTAGAGATACTGCGTTGGCAATTTCCTCGGACGTTCCTCCGAGCATTCCGGCCACGGTTGCCGTGGCGGCGACCTTGAGGAAGAGCACGTGATCGATGCCATGATTGCTCAGCGCGTTCTCCATGCCCAGTACGCCCTGGATCTCGTGCGCCTTGATCATCGCTTCGAGCACGCCGCGCATCGTGAGCGGGTCCTGGCGGTGGCCATAGCGCCGGCGGCTCAGGCTGTCGGCGACGGCGAGTATGGGACCGAGATCGTCCGAGGGGTGGCATGTCTGAGCCGCCGTCCAGGTGTCGTTGAAGTCGAGCCAGCGCACGAGGCTGCCAATGTTGAACGCGGCGGTCGCCGGATCGAGCTGGTACGAGGTTCCAGGCACGCGCGCCCCGTCGGTCACGGCATTGCCGCCGGGAGGAGGGCCAAGGAGTTTGGTGCATTCAGGATAGGAAAGGGCTTCGAAGGCGCATGCCAAGCTGTCCAGGAGGCAGTACCGGGCCGTTTCGATGGCGATGTCGGAATCGATGCGTGCATCGGCGACATATCCGGCGATGTTTGTCAGCACTTCGTCGTAGGCGAGGATGTCGCTCATCGCGGGAAGCGGATCGGTTTGGTCGGAAATCTTGTCTCACTGCCACCGGTACCCGTTGCGGCGGCATGGCTGCCGGCAAGGAGCACGACCAGCGCGAACACGGAAGTTGTAGGCAGACAGCGCATTCTTCGTCCTCCCCGGAGCGGCAGGCTCAGTTCGCAGTTGTGAACACGACCTGGTCGCCCACGATTTCGAACTTGGTGTTGAATCGGGCCGACATTTTCTCGATCTCCTCGAGCGCTTCCATTTCCTGCTCGGGCGGGCGGATGACGACCTCGGTGTCGTCGTTCTGCCGCACGAAGGAGAAGCCCATCTGCCCAACCTTGTCGCCGTCGTAGGTGACGCGCGCAAGCAGGCCGACCCATCCCCGTAGATAGCGTTTGTTGCTCTTGATGAAGCAGAAGCTGCCGAGGCCGTAATAGATCGGCTTGCCCTTGTAGATCTCGATGCCCAGCGGATAGTGCTCGGCGTGCGCCATCACGACGTCGGCACCGGAATCGATCGCAGCGTGTGCGATTTCAACCTGAAAGTCGAGAATCTCGCCCCGGTGTCCCATGTGGTGGGAAGAGACGACGATGTCGCACTGCGACTTGAGCGCCGCGACGTCCTGCTTGAATTGAGTAAGGTAGCCAGGATCGCACCACGTCTGGATGATGGGGGGTGTTCCGGGACGGTTGGGCGGCAGCGTGCCGTCCTTGTAGTAGACCGGCTGATAGGCGGTGTATGCCCTGATCACGGCTACGCCGGCGCGGGCCTCGAGAGCCTCGTGATTGTTCGGCCAGTACTGGGAGGTGCGCTGGAGGAAGCCCACGCGTTTGTCATTGCGTGCAACGATGGCTGGAGCGCGGGCGGCGGCCTGGTTGATGCCCGTGCCGACGTGCGGAATCCCGAGTTCGTCGAGGCATTGGTTAGAGGCGACGATCGGCTCTGGCCCGTAGTTCTGGTTGTTCGCGTTGCCGATGCAGTGAAAGCCGCCGAGCTGCAGCGCGCGGCCGTTCCCGGGCGGGGCGTAGAAACCCTCGTAGCCGGAGAGTTCGTCCGGCATCATCTTGCGTGGCACCGCGGGCTCATACAGGCAGCATTCCAGATTGCAGAATACGACATCAGCCTGTTCGAATGTGTTCGACACACTTCTGAACGGGATCGCCGGATCCTCGACGCCCATGAGGTTGACGTCGCCGGTCAACATTATCGTGGTTGGCATGGGCCCTGATCCTGAGTTGGTTTGCTCGCGTTTCGGATGATAACGGCGGGCCCGGGCGCCTGGCAAACGATCGAACTCCAGAGCCAGAGCCAGCGCGACCCCGTTCTACATCAACTCTCAAACTTGATGTTTCCCAACCTGATGGCTTTGAACCTCTTTGCATGATCCGAGCGCATCAAATCGCCGAATATCTGACATGCGGCGGCGGTTACTGATTTCCGCTTATAAAAAACAATGGAGTTTATCGACGGGGATATTTGATGCCAGCCTCAGCGAGTAAAACGAATCTGTCTACTGAATGAAACTCGAAAACCCGCATATTCTGAATTGAGGGCTGGCCTGTTCGTGTCGCGTGACCGGGACACAGGGCAAGTCCTGAAGCAACCAACCGGCTCCTCCAACAAGCGTCGCCTTTCGCTCATGCATCCACGAACGCGATCAACCGTCCCGTCACCAGCGCGCCAAGCCAGCATGTCATGGAAAGGGCTCCGACCTTGGCCAGTCGCGCGTCATCGGCCCCGTGCAGCCACAAACCGTGCGCGAGGTGGATCGCGACCGCTGACGCCGCGCCCAACGTGATCAAGATGAGTTTGACCTGAAAGACCGGGTGACCCGCATACTCCGGCGCCCGAACCGAGAAGAGCAACAGGCCGGCGGCGACGGCGACAGCCAGCCCCCCAGCGGCCACCGGAACAAGCACCCGGACAAGCGCGTCACGCGGTATCGATTTCCAAAGGCCCATGAAACGCAGGTCGAGTGGAAATATGGCCCCGATCAGCAGGGCGATGCCCGCAATGTGGACCGTGTTGGCGGCTGCATACAACCAGCGTGACCGCCGGAACGCCGTCGCCAGGTCGGATGACGCCACGTCGGCGAATAAATCTTCCACGCGCTCAGTCGCGGTCGGGATAAAGGACGTACTCGCGCTTGCCGATATAGAGGCGTTCGGCTTTCAAGAGTTTGTCAGCCAGTTTCTCCGATGGTTCGCCGACCACCCGGATTTCGACGCCTTTTGCCAGATCGTCGGGCTTCAAACCGGCTCGTTCGTTGCGCCAAGGCTGTCCGACTTCCACTGTCCAAACCTCACCATCGGCATCGACATAGACGATTCCATGCGGCATTCCGAGACTCACTTTTTGAATAACGCCGGCAAGTTCGATGTTGCCGCCCGTTGTCCAACTCCAACCGTGATGGGCCATACCTGGCAGGGATTGAAATATCAAGAGGGCTGCCATTCCGACCATGATGATCGCTATCTTTCTCATCGACTCTCCTCCCTTGTTTGTGTCGCCAGGCGCCTGAAACCGATTGTCTTTATGGGCGCAAGGTCGTTGTTCCACGCTGACGCGAACTCATCGGCTGGGCGTGCCGGGAAGCCGGTTTTGTGCAGCGGCGAGTCATAGTGCCCGCCCGCGAGCTTAGGGCGGCTGGTTGCGTGGCTCAACCGTCTTGCCGTCGCAAAGGTTCGATGCCGTGTTGCGTCCTCGAAACCTCAGCGCTCTGTAGGATCCAACCGGCTTATGCTTTGGGGATTCCGGTTTCGACGTATTCTCGAATCTGCTCGACGGACATGCCGGCGAGCCCGAGCCGCTCGAGATTGAGGCCGTCCTGCCAGGAGTTGCTGCCCAGCAAAGCATCGAGAATGTCGACGAATCCACGGTGCAGGGGCACGCTCACTCCCGCGCTCTCGGCCAGCTCGACAAAGGGGACATGGGCAAGCGGGAGATCGCCCGTCATCCATGTTTGCCAAATAGTAGCCCGCATTTCGCCGGCTTTATTATAACCCGGCGATTGCTTCACTGCTTCATGTATCGAATCTCCGCCGCCGCCGTATGTGCGGTGAATATGGTCGAGCAACGAGCGAAACCGGACGCCAAACGCTTCGCAGGCCGCCGGTCGCTCCGCATCGAGCGCTTCGGCGAGCTTGCCGGCATGAACGGTATTCCCGGTCCCGTAAAAACTGATCGGATCGCCGACTGCCTCCGCCCGGTCGAAATACCCGACATTGAGAAGCGTCATGGCCGGATGCACCAACAAGTTCAAGTTTTCAAAATTGGTCTCGATGACGTCGCGTCGAAGTTCCGCCGATGCCAAGATGAGCGGGAGGAACCGCTCTGCTTCCGCTGTGCGATTTGCCGGAAACGCGGCAACGGGGACTTCACGCCGCGCGGAATACGAGGTGACCTCGGCGCCGGTCCGCCTAGAGGTGATGTTGGGTGCGGTTCCCTCGATCACGGTCACGCCTGCCTTGTCAGCCGAACGCAGCGCCGGCGCCAGTCGCAATCCTGGCCAGTACCCGTGACTGTTCACATACAGCACCTGTCCGTTCTCGAGGTGAGGGATGAGTTCGGCCGCCCGCTCCTCAAGCTCTATCGGTTCGACATCCAACACCACCAGATCGGCTCCCGCGATCGCCTCGGCGGGGTCGCTGGTCAGCATTCGAAGGGTCCCCAGCCCGTTGCGGCCGGAGAGCGTCTTGGTCGCGGGCGCCGTAATCGAAATGCCGCCCGTTGACCGGATGGCCTCCAGGAGCTCGCTTTGATCGGCCCACAGCGCGAGGCGCACGTCGTGTCCGCCGAGCGCCAGGTCACCCGCCATCGGCGCTCCAACGTTTCGCATTGAGTTTCCGACTATTGCGATACGAACCGACATGCCATCTCCGTTTTGGATGTTGAGAAGTGTGTATGCTCAATCAGTGCATGTGGGTATTAGGGAGTCAAAGATACTGCACGCCTTAGTGCATAACGCGTCCGCTGGGTGACGCTTGGTCGAGAGCGGACGCATCGACACAGCCGAAGACCGAACTCACCTCCCGGCCCGGCCCAGTTATGTGGTAACGCCGGGATAGCATATACTTTGGTGGAGCTTACAAAGGGGATTTCTTTGCGGGCCGTCGAGCAGCCGACGATCCAACACAGACAGGAGAAAGCAACATGTACGATCTCGTAATCCGGAATGGCACGGTAGTCGACGGCACAGGGCTACCGAAATATCGGGCCGACGTTGGCGTAACCGGCGATCGAATTGCGGCGATCGGGCGGATAAGCGAACGGGGAAAAGAAGAGATAGACGCCACGGGCCAGGTGGTTTCTCCCGGCTTCATCGACGGGCACACGCATATGGATGCACAAGTGTTCTGGGATCCGTTGGGGAGTTGCTCTTGTTGGCACGGCGTCACCAGCGTGATCATGGGCAACTGCGGATTCACGCTGGCGCCGGGTTCCAATTCGCAGCGCGACATGATTATCAGCAACATCGCGCGCGCCGAGGATATTTCGACCGACGTGATGGCGGCGGCGATCGACTGGGACTGGACCACGTTCCGGGACTACATGAATGTCGTCGACAAACTCCCGAAGACGATCAACTACGCCGCAAATATTGGTCACTCCGCCATGCGCACGCACGTCATGGGGGAACGCGCCTTCGAGGAGCAGGCCACGGACGAAGACGTCGGTGCGATGGAGAAAGAGTTGCTCGACGCGATGGACGCGGGCGCGATCGGCTTTACCAGTTCACGCTCGACGGGCCACAAGCTGCCGGAACCGGACAACCGGCCGGTTGCATCCAATCACGCGTCTTGGGAGGAACTGAGCCACCTCGTAAAAGTCATGGGGACAACGGGCCGCGGCGTTTTCGAGTATGCCCGCGAAAGGGAAGCCCGGTCGCCGGACCCGGAGGTGCGTAAGAAATATAACGACCGGTTGCGCGACCTCGCGGTGGAAAGCGGCGTACCCATTACCTTTGGGTTGCCGGCCGGAAATGTCGGTACGAAAGACGTCTTGGATCTTCTGGATTCGACGGCCGAGGCCGGCGGGCGCATGTTCGGGCAGACCCATACCCGCGGTATCTCCCACGTCCTGTCGTTCAGGGGGCGTTTGGCGTTTGACGATATCCCGGAATGGGCGCGTGTCCGTGCCTTGCCGATCGAGGAACAGCGCAAGGTATTCAGCGATCCGGAGCAGCGGAAACTCCTCGTCGAAGTGACAAGAAACGACAACTATCGGACCGGGGGCGGCGAGCCGCGCAAGCCCGACTACGACAATTTGTATGTCGTGTATAGCGCCGTGATGCCCAATCCCACCGTCGCCGATCTTGCGGCGGAGCGTAATGCCGATCCGGTGGAGGTCATGATGGACCTCGCTCTGGAGAGCAATTTCGATCAGTTGTTCATGCAGTTCGATATCGCCACCGTGCCGAAGTCCGATGAGGAGGCGCTGGCGACGTTGCGTCATCCGCGCACGGTCATGACGTTTTCCGATTCCGGCGCGCATGTAAGCTTGATCATGGATTCGTCCATACACACGCACCTACTCGCCTACTGGGTGCGCGAGCGCCAGGCGTTCTCCATCGAAGAGGGCGTAAAGATGATCACCATGACTCCGGCGATGGCCTGGGGGTTTGTTGATCGTGGCGTATTGCGTCACGGCGGTATCGCGGACATCAACATATTCGATCCCGCGACCATTGCGCCGCAGATCCCCACCATCGAGCATGACCTTCCCACGGGAGCCCGCAGACTGAAGCAGAAGTCGGACGGGATCATGGCCACCGTAATTGCCGGCAAAGTGGCCTTCAGGGATGGCGAGCACACCGGGGCGCAGGGCGGAAAACTGCTCAGGGCGAGTGCCGCTGGCGTTCGCTAACAACACATGCGTTGGATGAAAACTTTCCGGCACTGTCGAATAACCAGCGTTCTCCGCCGGTAGGCGCAGGGAACGCTGCGCCACGGCGGCGCCGGAATTTTGCCGAATTCCGCCGCAGACGTAGGATGTATCGATGGCTAACGCGGCTCCAACCACTAGTGCCGACAGCGGCAATGCGGCCTTCACGGTCGCGCCGATTGCCGGCGCGGTCGGCGCGGAAATCTCCGGGATCGACCTGCGCGCGTCGCTTGACGCGGCAACGATCGCGGCGCTGCGCCGAGCATTCCTGACCCATCTCGTCCTGTTCTTCCGCGACCAGCCGATGAGCGACGCCGAACTCGTTCAGTTCGGTCAGGACTTCGGGCAGCTCGCCGCCATTCCGCCGCACCGCCGGCTGCCGGGCGGCGATCCGCATATCCTGGTGGTCGAGAAGAAACCGGAGGACCGGCTGAATTTCGGGTCCGAGTGGCATTCCGACACGACCTATCTCGAATCGCCGACCCTGGGATCGATCCTGTTGGCCAAAGAAGTACCGCCGGTCGGCGGCGATACTTTGTTTGCCAATCAGTATCTCGCCTATGAGACGTTGTCGGATGGCATGAAGGCGATGTTGACCGGCTTGCGCGCCGTCCACACCGACGGCCGGACCAAGCGCAAGATGCAGCTCGGATTTGTCCCGCCAACGGATGCGATGGGCGAGGACTCTCAATTCAAGACCGTCGAGACCACGCATCCGGTGGTGCGTACGCATCCCGAAACCAAGCGCCAAGCCCTGTTCGTCAATATGATCCAGACCGAGCGGTTCGACGGTATGACGATCGAGGAAAGCCGGCCGATTCTGCGCTATCTATACGCCCACAGCACCCGTCCGGAATTTACCTGCCGATTCCGCTGGCGGTCGGGCTCGGTCGCGTTCTGGGACAACCGTTGCCTGCAGCACTGGGCGCTCAACGACTATCCCGACCATAGGCGGCGGATGCACCGCGTCCAGATCATGGGCGATAAGCCGGTATAGCGCCGCACGATATCTGATTTTCCGCCCTTGTTGACGGGCATCCCGGCTCTAGTCCGGTCAGACCTTCGCCTTCCAGGCGTTTACGGCATAATCGTCGGTCACAATATCGAACACCACGCCGTTCGGATCGCGAAACTTAACCTCGGTGTCGGCGTGTTCGCGGCTCGGGATCTTCATGTGATAGCGGCCGCCATTGCTCTCGATCGCTTCGCCGGCCGCCTTCAGGTCATCGACCACGAATCCCATATGATGGAGGCCGAAGAAGTCCTTGCCGCGCTCGTCGCCCGCCGTCTTATCGTCGGGAAAGCGAAGGATCGCCAGGCTGACGGTTCCGTCCGACAGCAGCATGCCGAGCTTCGATTCGCGCACCCGCTCCATGTCGAACGTCTTTTCGTAGAATTGCGCCGCGGCCTCCGGATCGGCTGCCGTGACGGCGATATGACGAAGCTTTCCCATAACCTTCCTCCCTGAATTGGCGACGGCGCCCTTTCGGGCATGTCATCCCGGTATTCTAGCATGCGCCCGGGCAGGACATATTCAGTGTAAGAGCCCCGCCAGGTATCGCCGTCTCAAACCAAGTTGGCAACGGCTTACATATTCACGGTGTCTCGGCAGAGGCCTTCCGCTCAAAAGTAGACACTGTATATCTGCTGTAAAATTTGTCATCAGCGGCTGACGGGCAGTGCAATATCAGCCCGCTCTACGTCGTGTGCCAGCCAACTACATCAGTCAGAAAGTGCAAAATTTGCTAGTGGCTCGATCCAAATTGGATCTGGTCGGTAAAATAACCGATGTCCCTTGCCAGTATTGAACTCGAGATTACGGAATTCGACATCGGCCTTCTTCATTGCCAAATCGCATTCTCGGGTTACGTCATCATCGGCGTCCCACACGATAAGGAATCGGCCCAACATGTTTCGTGCTCTGCGATTTGAAAATCTTTCGTAAGATCGGCGAAACTCAGACCCCACAATCCCGCAACCTGCCAAAACGGCAAACTTGACGGACTTATTCTGTAGCCTGGCGGAACTCAACATCGTCATGAATCCGCCTCTCGAATGCCCGGCGACGGTAATATTTTTTGCCGGGACACCAGCATCAAGAAGCGCAGTGACTTGTGTTGAAATGATACCGGAATATGAGCGGGGGTTGGTGTCTGATCGCACCTCGCCGATAACGATCAATTCTTCTTTTGCCAATCGACCAAGTATCGCGCCGATTTCATAAGCGCCATTTGGGCCACGCCTCTCAACATGTCGACCATGCATGTAAAACAGGTATTTTTTGGCCGTATCGGGTTGAGGAGGCGGAGAGTCCAGTACCTCACCAGCATGAACGCTGTGAGACATGAGACCTATCAACACCACGCTCACTATGACGCGGCCAAAATTTTGGATGCTCATTTCATCCACTCTGAACATATTCCAATAAAATTAGTCAGTTCCGCCGACACGTCCTCTATCAATTCCGTAATGGCTGGTCGAACGCTTGGGTCGAGCCGGTCAACACTCACTCTCCGGGTGCAACTCGAACTCACCCATGATTTCCAGCACCGCACCGCGCGGTAAACCCGCGATGCCCACCGCCGCCCGCGCGTGCTGTCCGAACTCCGGCCCCCACAGTTCAAAAAACAAATCCGAAGCGCCGTCCATCACCACCATGTGGCGGTCGAAATCCGGCGCACCATTCACCATGCCGTACAGACGAATCACGCGCTTGACGCGATCTAGGTCGCCTACGGTTTGTTTGATCGACGCCAGCATGCACAGGGCCGCGGATTTTGCGCAGAGGTAGGCTTCCTCCTCGGTGACATCGGCGCCGACTTTGCCGTATTGCTTGATGTCGAGCGGCATTGCCTGCCGGCCGGTGCCATGACCGGACAGAAACAGGATATTACCCACCTGCACGCCGGACCGGCGGTTGGGGCTGGGATACGGATGCGTGGGCGGAACTTCGAGGCCCAGCTTATTCAGTTTGGTTTCGATCACATTCATGACAGCATTTCCCCGGACTAGGCTGATGGTTCTTGACGCACTGGATGCATGCGTTTTCGCGAAGCGTCCTGCCAAGAGTAGTGCGATGCGCCAGTGGCACCAAATGTCGACCGATGTTGCGCGGATTTAGATAGCTCGTTGGGCCGATGACCCTAATTCACAGCATAGGTTGCCGGGCAGGTCTGGCGCGAAGTCTCGACCACTTTCGCCATCACGTTCAAGGTCGGGTGGGATAATCCATCGCGTTTTCTGTACCAGAAAAAACGGCTCGGTTTGCCATGATAGTCGCATTTCAGGCCAAGCGAACCGGAACTGAAAACCTCGCTTCTAGCATCTTTCATACTTTGGCTGTTGCCCTTGAACTTGGGGTTTTGCGGTGAGTACAGCTCGCTCACAGAAAAACTAAACCCTGCAAGTTTGCCCGGAACGGATCTCGATCCGATAAATTGAGCGGTGAATGCAATTGTCTCCTTCAGGGGCGTGATCTTTGGTCGCCCGCCCGGTGGGACGAATGCGTAGTAGTGTGTCTCACCAATGGGAAATACCTGGACCTTGCCCGGATACTTGCCGCGATCGACGGTTAGGCGTTGACCCGAAAGGAGGAATGCCAAATTCTTCATGAAGGTCCTCCCGACCGGCACACAACCGTTCGACTTGAAGAACTCTCTCATTTCTTGGGTTCGAGCGGCGATCTTCCGAAAGGCTTCGTAATTGAACGGCACCAACCCTTGGTCCGAATGGAAGGCTGGGTTTTTGTAAATGTCGTATATAGCCTTGAGTGCCGACGTTCGCTTTTTATGGAAGAGGGAAAGATAATCTCGTTCCATGTAAACGGTCTTTCCCTCGATTTGTTTGTAGTATCGAGTGATCACCGAATAGGGAACGCCGTATTGACCCACCTGGTCCGTTTGGACGGTGTGCATCTGTGTAAATTTCACCGGATCCTTTAGCGAACTCTTACAAACGTCACTATAGGCTTCGATCGCGCCCGGAAACATGAGGTCAAGCATGCCTTCGTCGAGAAGGTCGTTTTTCTCCAGCTTCCAGAACACATACCGATCATAGCTGCCGTTCGTTACGTATCGGATGAGGCGTCCGCCGATCCCTTTGGGATAGGTAATTTTGCGCCCCTTTATCGCCTTGGGTTGAGGGAGCAGGTTGACAAAATGCGTGCCTGTCTTCCGCTGATGAGGTTGAGAGAATTTCGCCAGAGCCGCAGGAGGGATCGAAACGTATGCCTCCAAATGAACGTCCCTATGACCGAATTTGGCAATAAGGATTTCAAGCTCATAGTATTGATTTGGTTTATTTTTGCGCCACCAAAGCAGGTCGTGGATGAGAATGTTTAACGACCTAGCTCCTGTTGGTCCGGAATTCCTGATATTGGCTTTTGGGCTGTTGAATCTCTGAATATAGTTGCCTGCCTCGACTCCAATTTGATCAAACATACCGCCCGGCACTACCGACTTTATGCGAGGTTTGTACAATTTTTGATTATCAGGATGTTTGAGGCGATAACCGCCTTTTGCCAGTTGTTGATTGAAATAGCGCTGATGTTTGCTGGTCGGGTTCTTGAATGGGGATTGCTTGACACCGTCGTATGCGAAGAACGAAACGTCTTCAACGTCTGCCCCGAAAACGTTGAGGAGGGTGGTGAGATTGGAATCCCGCGGGAATTGGAATTTACTGACGGTGTATTTGGCAGGGCGGTCATAAAACACCCATTGAGCATAAGGTTTCGAACGCGCGGTTACGCCATTCTTGCTGTACGATCGGGTTTGACCGGGGGCTGAAACACCACCGCCTTGAGCAATTACGCGCCCGCCACCACGGCCTGTTTTGTTCCCGCCGGTTCGACCAACATTTTTCCCGCCGCCGCGCGTGGTTTTGCTCCCACTATTGGCGGCCGTTTTCTTCAAGGGCGTGAGCGTCCAGCCTGATGATTTGCTCACTTGCGTATTGCCGACCATTTGCCCATTCGCGTAGGCGGCGATATTGATCTGTTTCACTTTTGGGCATTCAAAGCCCATGACGACCCGAATAAGTCCAACCAGTTTAACGAAATTGGCCCTGTCGTTCTCGAAACCGTTTTTCGTCTTGGAATCGACGCGGACGTTGATCACGTCGGCGCACGGGAAATTGTCGGCGGCCGAGGCCGTAAATCCTGCATGCGAGCCAATTGTGCGCGCTTGCGTCGGGGACGAGATCCAAAGCGAATTGAAGAGGGCCAAAAATATGAATGCTTTACGCATGGGTCGATACCGATGTTTCGCAGGAACGTTAAGGACGATGCCTAGCGGAGGATTGCCGAGACTCGAATTGGCGGGAGACTGATCGGATTTGCTATTTTACCGCGTTGTGAATTAGGGCGTACTCGTGTTTGGCGATTGTATCGTGAGGTTCGGGCGTCGCAAACACAAGGCGACGACCTTTTAGCGATCTCTGGGCATTGGCCGTTAGCGCAAACCGCACTGCCGCTCGCCGGCGCTCCGACTATTGCCGTGGACGGATCGGGTTGTTCGCCGATGACTTAAGCTTCTCTTTGGCTGCCTCGTGCCGCGTGTTCAATTCACAGAGTTCCGTCTCCGCCGCCGCGATCTTCTCCCGAAGTTTGGCCAATCGCGCGCGGGCCTTGGGTTCTGCAGCGACACGGGCCCAAGCTTCGAGACAGACATTTCTGTCGGTTATTTGTGCGGGTGTTTGTCCGTTGCCGGGGGGAGGGAGTGCGTCCAGCACAGCCTTGCGTTCACGTACGGCGTCCTCGACCAATTTCAATTCGGCTTGTTTGGCGCGGAGTTTTGTCTGAAGCGCGTTAACCGCCTGCCGCAGCCGCTCGGCCTGCGATTTGCCGGAGTCGACCTGCCGCTCGGCTAGATCCCGTTGGATCTTCAACGCCTCAAGCTTGGATGCCAGGGTTTGGGTTGTCCGCTTTGAAACGTTTTTCTGGCGTGTAACTACTTCCGACAGCGTCGCCAATTCGGCTCGCCGTTCGCCGAGCGTGGTTTCGAGCCCTGCGAGCGCCTGATTCACGCGGATAAGTTCATCTCTGGCTGCATCGGCGCGTTTGGCCGCTGTGGTTTCTTGCTGTGTCAGGTTCTCCAACTCTTTGCGAAGCGAGTCCCGAGTCTTGGCCAATGTGGCTTCCTTTCGGGAGGCGGCTTCGCTCGTTGTCTCCAGGCGGGTTTTCCGTTGCCCGACTTGATAGTTGAGTGCCGCAAGCGTCTTGCGGTTTTTCGCGACCTCTTTCGACAATGCCGTCAGTTCGGCCCGCCGCTCACCGAGTGTGGTTTCGAGGGAGTTGAGCGTCCGTTTGATCCGGATAACGTCCGCCGCGGCGGCTTCGGCCCGTTTGGTAGATTCGGTCTCCTCCTTTGCCAAGCTCTCCAGCTTTTTGCGGAGCGAGTCCCGAGCCTTGGCCAAGGCCGCTTGATTTCGGGCGGCGGCCGCGCTCATCGTCTCCAGATGCGTCTTTTCCTGGCCAAGCTGATCTTCGAGCGCGGCAAGTGTCTTGCGGGTCTTGTCAACCTCGGCTGCGGCCGTTTGGGCGGATATCTGGGCGCGGTCGCGGCGTTT
Source organism: Alphaproteobacteria bacterium (assembly GCA_021774335.1). GTDB lineage: Bacteria > Pseudomonadota > Alphaproteobacteria > UBA8366 > UBA8366 > JAJFJD01. Next base: position 179,372 of record JAJFJD010000043.1, on the reverse strand, counting down.
GCGTAGTTCCCCTATTTCAGCCTGCAGGTGGGCGAGCGCATCGGCTGAGTCCGCGCTTTGGGTAATACGAGCTTCAAGCGCGCGAACGGTATCCCGTAGGGTGCGGTTCTCCCGTTCCAGCGCGTCGGCTTTTCGAGTCAGGCTGAGCTTCTCTTTCTCCCAATCGGAAAGGGGGGCGGGCCGGTCCGGCCGGTGGTATGCGACGACGCTCACGACCGCCACCCCAACGATCAGCAAAATGAGCGCTGCTTCCGTCAATAGGGGGGCAATTGACCTCTTCATCTTCATCAATGCCTTGGTCGACTGTTGATGCGTCGCGGCCCCCGTTCGGATTCTTGCCGAGCCTAGCTCGAACCGCGTTTGAGGCCCGGCGTTTCGGTCGGCCCTTTGTCACTGCGGTCATGTGGTGGGAGGCGATGGGGTTCGGTTCGCGTACCGGTTTTCCATTCCCGCCCACGAGATACCGTCACGCCATCGGTGCACGCGGCGTCGGCGCGCGGTGTCGCGCAAGACCGCTTGCTAAAAAGATGGTCCGGCGGCTGCGAGATGGCAAATGATAGTGTGGAAAATGCGGACTAGCCCACCTATGCGGGCAGAGAGAGAAGGTTAGCCCGCGAGTACGGTGCGGGGTCTCATTTCGCCAATCGGCAAACGAACGATCGATTGCAAAACGGTGTCTATCGGCAATGCCTGCCATTGCGTATCGCCGCCGCGAGGGTCTAGGGTAAATACCCGGTACGAGTTGTCAGGGAGCATCGCCTCCGCATGTCTCGTGCTCGCCTTTGATGTTTTCCATGTGTCACACCGATTGCTGATTTTCATGCATAGGCTGCCCGGCGACCTGGGCAGGACCGCGACAAATCCGACCGATACACCGCAACAGACAGGCTGAGACATGACCCAGGAATCTTCTATTCCAAGTCCGCGAGACCATCTCGGATACGAGGTGGGGGAGGACCGCAAGCTGGCCGACTGGCCCGAGATCGTCGCGTATTTCGAACTGCTCGCGAAATCTTCGGATCGGGTGCAGCTCTCGGAATTGGGTAAATCGACCGAGGGCGTCCCGCTGATCATGGCGGTCATTTCCGCACCGGAGACGATCGCGTCGCTCGACCGTTATCGCGACATCCAGGCGAAACTGGCGGACCCCCGGACGATTGCCGACAGCGACGAGGCGGAGAGCCTGATTGCGGCGGGCAAGACGGTCGTGCTGGTCACCTGTTCCATTCACGCCACCGAGGTGGGGGCGACGCAGATGTCGATGCTCGTGGGGCATCGGCTGGCCACCGACGATGGCGAGACGGTGCGCGAGATCCTCGACAACGTCATCTTTCTTCTGGTGCCGTGTCTGAATCCCGATGGGCTGACGATGGTCAAGGAATGGTACGACAGCACGCTCGGCACCTATTACGAAGGCGTCAATCCGCCCTTTCTCTACAACACCTATACCGGCCACGATAACAACCGCGACTGGTTCATGTTCACCCAGGCCGAAACGCGGCTTGCGGTCGAGCACTGCCACAACGCTTGGCATCCGCACATCGTGTTCGACATGCATCAGACGCGGCAGGACGGCATGCGGCTGATCATGCCGCCGTTCATCGACCCGATCGACCCGAACGTGCATCCGATCCTTCAGGCCAACATCGCCATGATGGGGTCGGCAATGGCCGCCGAACTCACGGGGCAGGGCAAGGCGGGCATCGGCATCAACGTGACCTACGACATCTACAGTCCGAGCCGCGCCTACCAGCATTACCATGGCGGCGTTCGGATTCTGTCCGAAGCCGCCAGCGTCCGGATCGCAACACCGGTCGAGCTCAAGGTGAGCGAGCTGACGGTCGCGCGCGGCGCGGACCCGTTCCAGCGCGTTTGGAACCACCCAATGCCCTGGCAGGGCGGGCGCTGGAGTCTTCGAGACATCGTCGACTATGACGATGCCGCCGTGATGGCCTGTCTCGCCAATGCGGCCCGGTACCGCGAAATGTGGCTGCGGGGTTTCCACGCCATCGGCGCGGATGCGGTGGCCGAGCAAGAAGGTCCCACCGCCTATCTGGTGCCGCAGACGCAGCGGGACACGGTGACGGCCGCCGAGATGCTGGAGATCCTCGATTTCGCCGCCGTTGAGTTAGAGGAGGCAACCCAGGAATTCGTTGCCGACGGCGTCGCCTACCCGGCGGGAACCCGGGTCGTGCGCGTGGCGCAACCCTATGGCGCTTTCGCCAAGACGATGCTGGGGAACGATCGCTATCCCGAACTCACGCATTACGAAGGCGGGCCGCCGGTGCAGCCTTATGACAACACGGCCCATAGTCTGCCTCTGCAGATGGGCGTGGCGGTGGTCGAGGTGCAGGAACCCTTCGACGCCAAGACGAAACCGTTGACCGCGCCGTTCCGGCCCAAGGGCAAAGTTGCGGCGCGCGGAAAGGGGAAGGCGGCCGCCTATGTTATCGGCTGCGAGACGAATGCCGCGTTCAAAGCGGTGTTCCGTTTGCTGGCGGATAAGGTGCCGGTGTCGCGGACGATGGAAGCGCTGGACATCGATGGCGGGCGCGTCGCGCCGGGTGCCTTCGTCATCAAAGGCGGCGGGAAGCGGGACGCGTTGGTCGCAAAGATCGCCAAGTCAGAATCGATCACGGTCGCGTCCGTCGGCGCGGTCCCGAAGGGATCATTGTCAAAACTGACCGCGCCAAGGGTGGGACTTTATAAGAGCTACGTCCCGACCGCGGAGGAAGGCTGGGCGCGGTTCGTGTTCGACGAGTATGCGATGCCGTATGAAACGCTGGTGGACAGAGATATCCGGCAAGGCGACCTCCGGGACCGGTTCGACGTCATTCTGCTGCCCCATCAGAAACCCGAAGAGATACACGAGGGACAGAGTGTTGCCGACTATCCGCTCGATCTCGCGGGCGGTTTGGGGGACGCGGGGGCGAAGAACCTGCGGGCTTTCGTCGAAGCGGGTGGGACGCTGATCGCATGGGACGGCGCGGCGCAATACGCTGCGCGTCATCTCGATCTGCGCGTGCGCAATACGCTCGACGGCGTGCCGGATTCAGAATTCTATGCGCGCGGCAGCCTGCTTCGGGTTTTGTTGGATACGCGCCATCCCATTGCCTTCGGCATGCCGGAACGCAGCGTCGTATTGTTTTCCGGGCAGAACGCACCGGCCTTCGATGTGATGGCGGGGGAGGCCGTCGGGGTCTATCCGCCGCACGATCCGTTGCTGAGCGGCTGGCTCACGGGACATGAGAAGCTGGCCGACAAAGCGGCGCTGGCCAGCGTGCCGGTCGGCGCGGGCAGCGTGGTGCTGATGGGATTCCGGGTTCACTTCCGGGCACAGGCGCGGGGGACTTATAAGCTCCTGTTCAACGCCATCCTGACCGGCGCGGCATCCGGCTAACGCCTGGCTGCCGGGCCGAGATCAGAACGACTTCACCGCCAGCACGTCGCAGGGGGGCGCCCGCAGGAGGTCTTCCGCAACACTGCCCAAGAAGGCATGGGCGATGCCCGTCCGGCCATGCGTTCCCATGGCCACGAGGTCGGGTTTCAGCCGGCGCGCTTGCTCGAAAATGACCTCCCGTACCGTGCCTTGCTTCATCACGCGTTCAATGCCGGCCACTTTCTGGTCGAGACTGGCCAGAAAGGTCGCCATCTCGTCGTCGATCATTTTCTCGAATTCCACTTCCTGCAGTTTAGCGACCTGCCTTTTGGTGTCGTGGCCGTACAGGAATCCTTCGAAGGGCACGCCATAGGCATGAACGAGATGAAAGTTGCCATTGGGTACGAATTGGACCGCGAACTCGACGGCACGCCGTGAGAAGGCCGAGAAATCGACCCCGACGATAACCTGCTGGTACGGGCGGATTACCCGATCCTTGACCAGCAATACGGGAACGCCACCGGCGCGGATGATCCGCTCGGCAGTGGTGCCGCGGAAGCGGTCTTTGAAGGCGTCTTCGCGATGCATGCCGAGGATAACCAAATCGGCTTCGACTTTTTCCGACATGTCCAGGATATCCGCATGGGCTCTGCCGCAAACGACCTTGATCGAGATACGGTCTCGCTTGCCGGCCGCTAGCTTGTCGACGTATTCGTCAATTGCGTGCTTGGCCGCGTCTTCCTGGGCGTCGGACAGCGCCGAAGGCAAATCCTCGTCGATGACATGAGCGATCGTCAGGTAGGCTTCGTGATCCTGAGCGAGCATCACGGCGCGCTCAAGGGCCCGATCGGACCGGGCCGAGAGGTCCGTCGCCATCAAGAACTTCTTCATGTGTTTAGCTCCCTTTCCAGCCGAGTGGCCGTGAGTCCTGCGCATCGATTGGCCGGCCGGCAACTTCTGGTCTCTTGAGGCATGATCGGTGCCAGCCTTCCGTTCGAAGTGATATGTTCGGTTTATGTAGACTTCGTCGGGTCGAACCACATTGATCTTAATCAAACCGACCTCAACGAAAGTCAGTTACGTTGAACGTGGTTTCTTTGCACTCAAAGGCAATGAATGATGTTGAGTAAACCATTCCTGACCACGCATGAGATTGCGGAACTCCTGAAGGTCAGCGAGTCCACCGTCCGGAGTTGGATTCATGAGGGCGAATTGCGGGCCGTGCGGCTCGGGCGTGAATTCCGAATCTCGGTCAAGGATTTGGAAGCGTTTGTGAACGACCACATGACCCAACCCGCAACCACGGACGCCGATACCGGCTCCAAATGACCTTTGCTTATGCTGCGGCGGGCAGCAGGTCGGCCAAGGTGGCGCGCGCCTCTGTCAATCGTTTCAGCGTTGTTTTGCGCTTCTTGTCTCCGAAGCGGTCGGCGAGGCCCGATACGACCATCGCGCCGATCAGCGTGCCGGACTTCGTCGTCACGGGGACCGCGACCGACGCGGTGAACGGGTCTCGTCCGACGGCGGCGTAAAACCCGTCTTTCCGAATTTTGTCGTAGACGGCGCCTTTGGAGCCGGCCTGTGCGAGCAACACATTGCCGACGACACCTTCTCTCAGCGGCAGGCGGGCGCCTTCGTCGACCACGTGCCGGATCGCGTGCTTCGAATCCTCCCGGAACAGGCAGACGCGCATGCCGCCTTCACGGATATAGAAAGACGCGCTTTCGCCGGTCTCATCGCGCAATTGCTTGAGCAGGGGCCGTATCACCTCCGCCAAGCTGAACTGCATCCGCAGGACTTGCGCAAGCTGCTCGACCTGCGAGCCGACAAAATAGAGACCTGCCGTATCCCGGCGCAGATAGCCGCGGCCGTCCAGCGTCGCGCACAAGCGGACAACGGTACTCATATTGATGCCGGTCGCGGCGGATATCTGCGTCACCGAAAGCCCATCTTCGCGTCCCAGAAAGAGATCCAGAATATCGAGGGCCTTGGTTACCGTTCCGGAGATGCGCGACGCCATGCCTGCAATCCTCTGTCGTGCCGTGTGCGGTCTTCACGCCGCCGGCGGCCTCACCGCCGTCCGGTTGACAGCGTTTGTCAAACCTCTTAGACAATGCCATAGTTCAATGACTATTGCCAATATGGCAATAGTCATTTGCCGAAATCCATAGTCTTCACGTCCGCAGGGACGCGAGCGCATCCGGGGAGTACATGCCGTGGCCCATGAAGAGATATTGAGCGAGCTGGACCGCCGCCGAGAAGCCGCCGCCGCGATGGGCGGCAAGGAGAAGCTGGCCAAGAAGAAGGAACGGGGCGACCTGAATGCCCAGGAACGGTTGGATGGGTTGATCGATCCCGGCACCTTCATCGAAACCGGTCTGCTGGGCGCGTCCGGCATGTTCAAGGAAGACGAGGCAAAGACTCCGCGCGACGGCAAGATCGTCGGTTTCGCGCAGATTGACGGCCGGGATGTGGGCGTCGTCGTCAACGACTTTACCGTCAAGGGCGCGTCCACCAGCGCTACCAATTCAAAGAAGATGGGCCATGTCCGGCGGGTGACCACGGAAAAAGGCATGCCCTTCGTCCATGTGGGCGAATCAACCGGCGCGCGCTTGCCCGATGCGATGGGAGCCCGCGGCATGGGCCTGCTGATGGGCAACGACACGACACAGTTCCGCCGCACGCGGGAGAACCCCTGGGTTGCCGCGGCGCTCGGCACCTCCTTCGGATCGTCGGCGTGGCTTTGCTGCATTTCCGATTTCGCGGTGATGCGCAAGGGGTCGGTGATGTCAGTCTCAAGCCCGGGGCTGGTATCCATGGCGATTGGCGAAAAAGTCGACGTGGAGGAGCTGGGCGGCTGGCGCCTTCACGCGCAAACGACCGGCCTGATCGACCGCTTCGTCGATACCGACGAGGAGGCCCTGCAAGAAATCCGCACCTTCCTGAGTTACATGCCGAGCCATAACGGCGAGCTTCCGCCGGAGGTTGAGTATGACCCGGCGACGGACTCGGATCAGGAGCAGATCATCGACGTCCTTCCGGAGAAGCGGACGCAGGTCTACGACATACGCAAGATCATCGAGGTCTTCGCGGACAAGGGCAGCGTCTTTGAGCTGAAGCCGCGGTTCGGCCGGGCGGCGGTGGTTGCCTTGGCGCGGCTTGGCGGCAAGGTCATCGGAATTATCGCGAACAATCCGTTGATCGGCGGTGGCGCTCTGTCCGCCGAAGCCTGCCGCAAGATCATCGACTTTCAGGTCATGTGCGACAGCTTCAACATCCCGCTGGTGCGGTTCATGGACACGCCGGGATTCGTCGTCGGCACCAATGCCGAGAAAAAGGGCGCGCCTGGATGGATCATGAATTTCATGAACTCCACCTGCCTGGTCAGCGTGCCGAGCATCACCGTCATCGTCCGCAAGGCCTACGGCCGCGCCTATGTCGCCATGGGCGGCGGGCGTCATAACGAGGAGATGATCGCCTGGCCGAGCGCCGAGGTCAGCTTCATGGATCCGGACTTCGCGACACGGATCGTGCATGGGTTGTCGCCGGATGACGATGGCTACGAGGAAGCCTTCGAGAACATTCACAAGAATATCGGCCCGTGGGATATGGCGACGATCTACTCGCTGCAGAATATCGTGAAACCGCAGGAAACGCGGAATTACATCATGCGCATGCTCGACATCTATCGCTCGCGAAAGGGCGGTGGCATCGGCGAGCACGCGATGAAGACCTGGCCCACCAGTTACTAGGTGCCGCGCCGTCGACGTATAAACCTTCGGCGGACTCAGAAAGGACTGTCGGCGTCGCTTTCCGGTTGGGCGACCACAGCGCCGCTGTCGATCAGGCCATCCGCCGCATCATCGCCGTAGCCAAGCTCCGATAGAATCTCCCGCGTGTGTTCGGCGAAGCGGGGCGGGGCCCGGCGCACGCTCGGCGGTGTCTTGGTGAACGAGTAGGGCGGGTTCATCAACCGAATGCGGCCTTCGGTCGGGTGGTCGATCTCGTGCCAGAACCCGACGTCCGCCAAATGCCCGTCCGCAACCACATCTTCCAAGTTCGCGATCGGCATGCACGGGACGCCGGCGGCGGTCAGGGCCTCTGCCCATTCGCCGGTGGTTCGGGTGGCCATGATCTCGTCCATCAGGGCCATGACCTGCGGGATATTCTGCTTGCGGGCCCGGCGGGTCTTCAGGACCGGGTTGTCCGCCAGGTCCGGCCGGTCGATGATTTCCAACATCGCCTTCCAATGCTTGTCGCTCGAGGGCATGGCGCAGATATGTCCATCCTTGGTCGCGTGCGGCCAGCGCAGCGGCGTTGCGTGGCGCTCCGAGCCAACCCGGCCCCGCGGCGGGTCGAATGTCTCGCCCCAGAGATGTTCCAGCATCATGAAGGACACCATGCTTTCGAACATGGGCACTTCGAGTTCCTGTCCTTCGCCGGTGGCGAGGCGATGGTAGAGCGCGGCCGAAATTGCATATCCAGCGAACAGTCCGGTCGTCTTGTCGGCGATCAGCGACGGCACATAGCGCGCGCGCCCTCCGCCGAACGCCTGCAGTGCCACGATGCCGGAAGCGCCCTGGATCACGTCGTCATAGGCGGGTTGTCCGGCATACCGGCCGTTCCGGCCGAATCCCCAAATATTGCAGTAGACGATATCGGGTTTGACCTGCCGGATGTTGGCGTAGTCGATCTTCAGACGTGCCAGCGGTTCCGGCCGCATATTATGCAGGAACACATCGGCGGACCGGGCCAGTTCCTGCAGCACTGCGATCCCGCCTTCGGATTTCAGGTCGAGCGAGATGCTGCGCTTGTTCCGGTTTACCTGCAGGAAGTTCGACGACATGTCGGGGTTGTTCGCGGGGCCGGTCATGCGGGTGGTATCGCCGCCCGGCGCTTCCACCTTGATCACGTCGGCGCCCATGTCGCCAAGCAATTGGCTCGCGAAGGGGCCGACGAAGATCGTCGTCACATCGATGACGCGCAACCCGTCGAAAGGTCCGGGCATAATAATGGTCTCCGGTCAGGATGCCGCCGCGGGCGTAGGGCCCGCGGCGTTCCCGCGTTCTAGTCGAGTGGCAGGCCCGGATGGACCGTCCGGGAATTGGCGATATCCAGGAACTGGATCGACAGCGACGGCATGGCGACGTCGCGGATCAGCTCCGGCGTCCATCCGCCCTGGTGATGAACCATCCGCAACGGACGCGGTTGGCTGTAGAGCGACAGTTCGGCCGCGCGCTGATGAAATATCTGTCCGGTCACGTCGCCGGCGTCTTCCGAGGCCAGGAAAACGCAGAGCGGGGCGATCGCGTCGGCCCGGCTGCGGCGCAGCCGTTCCTCCCGTACCGCGGCCGCGTCGGGATCCTTCGGCGTCGGCACGGCGCGGGTCATGCGCGTATCGGCGGACGGGCAAATCACGTTGCTGGTGATGTTCTTCGATGCATTTTCCATCGCGACGATCCGCGACATCGCGGCGATGCCCATCTTGGCGCCGCCGTAGTTGACCTGGCCGATGTTGCCCAGCAGCCCCGAGGTCGAGCCGCACATGATGATGCGGCCGTATTCCTGATCGCGGAACAGGTTGATCGCCGCGCGGTTGACGTTGAAATGCCCGGTCATATGCACGTCGATTACCGCCTGGAAGTCGTCCGGCGACATCTTGTGGAACATCCGGTCGCGCAGAATGCCTGCCGGGTTGAACACGATGTGCAGGCCGCCGAATTCATCGCGCGCCTGTTGCACCATGCCGAGACAATCCTCGTAACTCGTCACCGAGCCGAAATTCGCGACCGCCTCGCCGCCGGCGGATTTGATCGTATCGACGATTTCCTGCGCCGGTGTTTGGTCTCCGCCTTCGCCGCCACCGCTGACGCCGGGGTCGTTGACGACAACCTTCGCGCCATGCGCCGCCATGAGTTTCGCCACTTCGGCGCCGACCCCTCGGCCGGACCCTGTGCAAATCGCCACGCGGCCTTCAAGCATGCCCATCGACTCGTATCTCCTTTTGTTTGCGGTTCACTGTCTTGAAACCGCGGATATCTTCCGCCCGAACCGGGCTCCCAAACCGCATCATAGCGAAAAGCGAAATCGGCGTCTTGCGGCCGCCCGGGCCGTAGGAATACGGGTCTGTTCGAAGACGTGGACGATTCGTGATATGTCCTGAAGAGGCCCCAAAATGACGGCCACCAATAACGACGGTCACAGAGGAGACGAACACGGCCATGTCCGATGACGTAAAAATGCCGGTCGAGGCAACGCATATCATGATGTTCGCGCGGTCGATCGCGGACGACAATCCGATCTATCACGATGCTGACTACGCGGCGAAATCCGAGGTCGGGCACATCATCGCGCCGCCGACGTTTCCTCGCTCGGTGTCGCAGTTCGATCCCGAATACCACCTGCGGCCGAAGGTTGGCGAGAAATGGTTCGGCTCTGGCAAGAACCCTACGGGCCTCGACACTCCCGCGCCCAGCAGCGGCGGTCTGCATGCGGAGCAGCATTTCGAATATCACCGGCATCTCAAGCCCGGCGACCAGCTGACCGTGACGTTGCGGGAAGGCGAGACCTGGCAAAAGGAGAGCAAGCGCGCCGGGACACTGACCTTCCTGGAACGGATTCAGGAATACCGCGATCAGAACGGCGAGCTGGTCATCACGTCGCGTGCGGTCAGCGTCCGGACCGAGCGTCCGGTCGAACAGAGCTAAGGGGGAGAATCCAATGCCGCTTAGTGCGCAAAATTTGAAGGTCGGCGACAGCTACGAGGAAGTCGTCATCGACGACCTATCCCGCACTCAACTCGTGATGTATGCGGGAACCTCGGGCGATTACAATCCGCTGCATTCCGACGATGTCTACACCCGCGAGGTCGCAGGATACCCGGGCGTCTTCGCCCATGGCATGCTGTCCATGGGACTGACCGGCAAGATGCTGACCAACTATGTCGGCGACGGTCGTCTGACGAAATACGGCGTGCGGTTCACCAATCAGGTCTGGCCCGGCGATACGCTGACGGCGACGGCCACGGTGGCCGAGATCCGCAGCGAAGGCTCGGAGCAATTCGTCGACCTGTCATTGGAAACCATAAACCAGGACGGCAAGACGGTGATAACGGGTAGTGCTACCGCCCGGATCGATCCGTAGGGCGACTGAACAGGCGACGCAGGAAGGTGCGTTATGGATGCGACAACGGAGCGACTCGTTGATTACACCCTGGCAACCCGGTTCGAGGATTTGCCGGACTCTGTGACGGCGGCTTGTAAGAACCGCATTCTCGATACCCTCGGCTGCGTCGCCGGCGGCTACGGTCACCCGGTGTCGGTGACCGCGCGCCGCCTGGCCGCCCGCTATTCGATGGACACACCGGCGACAATTTTCGGCAGCGGTGACAGGGCCGCGCCGGAAATGGCCGCCTTTGCGAATAGTGTGATGCTGCGCGTCCTCGATATGAGCGACACCTACCGGATTAAGAGCGGCGGCCACCCAAGCGATATCATGGGCGCCGCTTTCGCCGCCGCGGAAACCGGACAGGCTGACGGTCGCTCGCTCATCGCCGCCATCGCGACCGGGTATGAAATCTACTGCGGTTGCTGTGCTGCGATCGACCTGAACTCACAGGGCTGGGATCAGCCGGTCTATGGCGTCATCGCGTCGGCCCTTTGTGCCGGCAAGCTCATGGGGTTGAACAGGGAACAGCTCGCGCATGCGGTGGCGCTTGCCGCCGTGCCCAACATGGCGACGATTCAGACCCGGAAGGGCGAACTGTCGGCCTGGAAAGGCTGCGCGGGTGCGAACGCGTCGCGTAACGGCGTTTTCGCGGCTTTGCTGGCGCAGGAAGGCATCACCGGCCCAGACATGCCGTTCGAGGGTAAGTTCGGCATGCAGGATATCGTCGGCCCCATCGACTGGCCGTTGGAACCGGGCGAAGCGCCACAACGAATTGCCCACACCAATCTGAAGAGCTATGCGATCTGCTATCACGGGCAGGCGGCGGCGTGGGCCGCGATGGATCTGCGGGATGGCCTCAATATCGACGACATCGAGAGCATCGACGTCGCGACCTACGACCGGTCCTTCGAGATGATGGCGAGCAGTCCTTCTAACTGGTCGCCGCAGACGCGTGAGACGGCGGATCACAGCCTGCCCTATGTGGTCGGAACGGCGTTGTTGACCGGCGTGCTCGGTGAGGCGTCATTTTCCGACCAGGCGCTGCACGATCCTGCCATTGGCGCTTTGATGCAGCGCATCTCGGTCGCCGAAGATCCCGCCTTATCGGCGCGGCATCCGGAATACTCGCCGAGCCGCGTCACGATTCGCCTGAAGAACGGTAAGGAAATCGCGAAGGAAGTGGACGCACCAAAAGGCGACGACAAAAATCCAATGACCGTCGACGAGGTGAAGGCCAAGTTCAAAGCTCAATTTGCGGTCTACGGCGACGACGCGCAGGCCGATGCCGTAATGGACGCGGTGTATCGTCTGGACGCCACGTCCGACACCGGACCTCTCATCAAGGCGATGAAGCGTCAGGCATCGTCCTAGCACCCGGCAGCGGGATCGCCTAGCTCAACACCAAGCCGCCATCGACGTTATACGCCTGGCCGGTGATGTTGCGGGCGCCGGGCGAGGCGAGGAAGACCGCCATCGCGGCGATGTCCTCCGCCTGGTTGGCGCGGCCGATCGGGATCGGCTTGAGATGGTTCTTCAAGGCCTCTTCCAGGCTGACGTCCTGTTCCTCGGCCCGGACGGCGAGGTTCCGGTCGCTCAGCGGCGTCCGCGTGACGCCCGGACAGATCGCATTCACGTTGATGTTGTGCGGCCCGAGCTGCTGCGATGCGGTTTTGGTCAGCGCGATCACCGCACCCTTACTCGCCGCATAGGCCGCGTTCGACGTGCCGGCATAGCCGCGTCCGGCGATCGAGGCGATGTTGATGATGCGGCCTTCGCCTTGCTCGATCATCGTTCGAGCCGCGCGCTGCAGGCAGAAGAACACGCCCTTTGCGTTGACGCGGTGGATGCGGTCCCAGTCTTCTTCGGTCAGGTCCATGATATAGGCGCGGCGCGTGACACCCGCATTGTTCACGATGATGTCGAGCCGGCCGAGTTCGTCGACGGTGCGGCCGACCATCGCGTCGATTTCGGCGACGTTTCCGACGTCGATCTCAAGCGCCAGCGTCTTTGCTTGGAACGCCGCCGCCGCGTCCGCGGTCTTTTGTGCGGCGGCGCCGTCGATATCGGCCGACACGACCTGCGCGCCTGCCTCCGCCATGGCGATGGCAATAGCTTCACCGATCCCGGCGCCGGAACCGGTGACGAGGACGACTTTGTCTTTCAGGATCATCGGGTTCCTCCCTGTGCGTTGGACGATGGTAACATGAGGGGTGTGCAGCCAAAACCAATACGCGCCGACCAACAACACGAGGCATCACCAACATGACGATCGAATCTTGGACCGGAACATACGAGTCGCTTCCCTTGGGCGCGGCCGAATCGAGTTCCCAACTTGTCGATGGTGCGGCGATCGACGCCTTCGCGGGCGCGATCCAGAGTTTCAATCCGATCCATATGGACGGCGATTGGGCCCGCGCCAACACGCCATTCCCGGATCGCATCGCGCATGGCGTGATGACCACCGCACTGATGTCCCGGCCGTTGGTCCAGTTCTGCGAGCGTTACAAGATTCGCACCGCGCTTCTGTCGACGTCGTCGAAATACATCCGCCCGGTGATTGCAGGCGACACGATCACCACGGTCATCCGTCTCGTCGAGAAGATCGACGAACGCAAGCGTATCCGCTTCGAGATCGAGTCCACCAACCAGCATGGGGACGTTGTGATGGTCGGTGAAATGTTGGAGCAGGCGCTCTAAAGATACCGCTTTAGGAAATCCGCCTGTGCGACGAATGCATCGGGACCGTTCGCGGAGTGCAGGCCGGGATAGGCGTGCAGCCGCTTGTCCGCCGATCCGATCCGGTCGAACAGGTCGATTTGTCCGTCGCGGTCGAACCGTTCGTCGTCCCATTGCATATTGAACAAGACCGGTTGCGACACCGTCGGTGCGAACTTCTCGAAAGTGGGGGCGATGCCGCTGCGGGTCGGGCTCATGCCAGTCATCCCGGCCTTGCCGAGGATGGCGACTTTCACCCGCGCTTCGCTCGCGACGAAAGGCAGGCCGAACATCGTGCCCATCGACTGGCCCCAATAGCCGATACGGGCGGGATCGACGCCGTCGAGCACCAACAGGGCATCCAGCACGGCTTTCCAGTCGTCGATCATCTCCTGCACCGGATTGTCCCGCTGCCACAACGCCCGGTATTCCGCATCACCGCTGTTCGTGACCGGTCCGCGGTCGCCGTGCACCGGACCGTCGATCGAAGCGGCGCACCAGCCATAGGTGCCGCTGAACAGCCGGCCCAGCATGGTCATCCGCTCGTTGCGCTTGTGACCGCTGCCGCCGTGCCCCATGAGGACAAGTGGTGTGGCGGTATCGGCGGCGGCGGGGCGCCAGAATACGCCGGGGATTGCCGCGCCCGTGCGTTCGACCGTAATAGCGCGCTCGGCCACACCGTCGATAACACTCTCGTCTTCGGTCCAATTGATCATCGTTGAGGCGGTCCTTCCATGCCGGTTGGGATCATCTCGACAATAATGCGAAATGGTGGGCGGCGCGAACGCGTGCGGGTGATCTAGGCCGCGTTCTGCGGCCTGAAGCCGAACCAGCCGATGGCGAATCCCCAGACGACCCAGATGAGTTCGCGGAACCGGCGAATGACGGCAACGGCGAGGCCAACCGACGGCTGGCCGGTGATATGGCCGAGTACCAGCACCAGGGCCGCTTCCTGGGTGCCGATGGTGGCGGGGATGAAGAATGTCGCCGCGCGCACCAGTTCGACGGCGGCGTCGGCGCAGAGAGCTTCGACCAGCGTGATTGGCTCGCCGATGAACCACAGCGTCACCCACAGCTCGACCGCACCCAGCAACCAGTTGACGAGCGTCAGCAGGATCGACAGGGCGAAGCGCCGCCGGTCGCGTGTATAGCTTTCGACGAGGCGCTGATCCAACGCGTGGATCTGCACGATGACTTTGGCGATGGGACGGCCGAAGCGCCGCTGCGATAGCCAGGACGCAGTGGCCGAACTGAGTTTCAGGCGCTGCACGAGGAACAGGGCGAATATGCCAAGCGTGAGTGTGGCGAGGGCCGCGATCGCCCCCCAGTTATAGCCCTTGGGAAGAAGGTCGAAGGTCAAGGCGGTGGCCAGCCCGATCGCCAGAAAAATCACCAACGCGATCAGGTTGGCGGTTTTGGCGACCACCAGCGATGCCGCACCTTCCTGATAGTCCATGCCGTGGAATTTGCGCAGCAGGATCGCTTTCACCGGTTCACCCGCCAGCCCGAAGACCGGGGTCACGCGGTTCAACGCGGCGCCGACCATGCGGATTTTCCAGAGGGCGTAGAACCCGAGACCCTTCAGCCATTCGTTCCGGATGACGGTTTGCCACGACGCGGTGTCGGCCAGGAAGGCGAGCATGTAGACCGCCAACACCAGCAGGATGCCCCAACCGATGGCGGCCACATACTGCGAGACCGATTGCAGGTCGGTGTTCCACAGGATGATGCCGAGAAAACCGAGCCCGCAGACCAAGAAGAGGAACTGAAAAGGGCGAAAGGCGCGTGCGCCGTCAAACATGGTGGCGGCGGAAGTTCTTGACGAATTGCAGACCCCAGTACACTTGCGCCCCGATCGCTGATGCGGGAAGCAACAGCCAAACGGCATCGATCAGCGCCAAGACCAGGACGATGAAGCAAAAATCCGTCCGCACGACCCGCGAGGAAAACACCATGCGGTCGCCGGTGGTTTGGTCGGGCCCGTCCTCGATCTTCTCGACCCCGGCGGCCTTCTCGCGGGTGTCCCGGATAGTATCGATGATGTAGTTGATGGTGCCGCCAACGGCCGCCGCGACGCCGAACCAAAACCAGATGTCGTTGCCCGACTTCTCCGCGACGCCCCATCCCAGACACATGAATATCGCCGCATGCACGATCCAGTCGACGAAAGTATCGAACCGCTTGCCGAATTCTGATGCAAGGCCCTTCAGCCGGGCGATCTCGCCGTCGTTGTTGTCCAGCACGTAGCACGCGACCAATAGGACCGCGGCGATCAGAGTGCTGAGATAATCGTCATGGCGCAGCATCCATGCGCCGCTGAGACCGCACACCATCGACACGGCGGTGATCTGGTTCGGCGTGACCGGCAGATGGTTTAATGCCAAGCTCGACGGATAGGATAGATGGCGGACCAACGGAAACAGGTGCGTCGGTTTTTCCAGCTGAAAATCGGGATCAATGTCGGCCATGGCGGGATGATCTCGTGCTGTCGTGGGGCTGCCCGGGCGACCGGTCAGGCAATTTGATCGTCTATATGCGCCTAAGATAAGTGTCATAAAAGAGAAACTTCAATGTCTGTTTCTCTGTCATTTTTCGCCGCCCGGGGCGTGGACGCGGACGGTTTTCGATATTTCAGGCGAATGAACTAGGATGGCTCGGGCCGTGAGCGCGGCGGGTACAGGGAGAACGAAAATCAATGGGACCAAAGATCGTCTTGTGGCGCCCGATGTATGATCCGAGCGGCCAACAGCAACTCGAGGCAGCCGGCGTAAACGTTACGGTCGTCGATTCGAGCGACCCTCACGACCTGATGGCGGCATTGCCGGATGCAAAGGGGCTTTGGGTCCGCTACCCGGAAACCGTGACGCCCGAAATTCTCGATGCCGCCGACGATCTGGTCGTCGTGTCCACGTCGGGCTTCGGCTACGACAAAATCGACATCGTGGCGGCGACTGAACGTGGCGTCTTGGTCGTGAACAACCAGGGATTCGGCCGCATTCCCGTTTCAGAACACACTTTGATGCTGGTGCTGGCGACGATGAAACGCCTGATGTGGAGCGATGCCGCGGCTCGCGACGGCAGTGGCTGGGATCAACGCAGCGGCCTGGGACTCTACGAACTCGAAGGCAAGACCGTCGGTATAATCGGGCTCGGTTGGATCGGCACCGAACTGGCGCGCAAGCTGCGCCTCGCCTTCCGCTGCCGCGTGCTTGGCTACGACCCCTATGTCGACCCGCGCCTTGCCGCACTCGCCGAAGTAGAGCGGCGCAGCAATCTGCAGGAAATGCTGGGCGAGTGCGAGGTGTTATGCGTCTGCCCGGAACTGACGGAAACCAGCCGCGCGATCGTCGATGCGGACGCGCTGGCCGCTCTGCCGAAGGGTTCTTTCGTGGTCAACACGTCGCGAGGGCAAACGCTCGATCTGGACGCGTTGGCCGACGCCGTCGATTCAGGCCACGTGGCGGGAGCGGGGCTCGACGTGTACGAGCCGGAACCGCTGCCCGCTGGTCACCGGATCCTCAATCATCCGCGGATCGTGTTGACGCCGCATACCGCGGGCCTCAGCACGGAGACGACCAAGCGCATGACGGTCAACGCCGTCGATCAATTGCTGACCGCCGTGCGCGGCGACCTGCCGCCCTTCGTGCTGAACCCCGAATCATGGGAAGGACCACAATCGCGGCGACCGAGGCCGAACGATTAGACCGGGATGTTCCCGCTGATGGTTGGTAAAGGGGCGCTCCAACGGAGCGCCCCCGATTCAATTCTCGTGGCTCTATAAGCAGTGGATAATTATCAGCGAACGAGTATTGAGAATTCTCGTTCAGTCGGGATATTTCCTTTGCGAGCGCACTTAGGTCATGAATCCCGCGTAGTCGATTGCGACCGATTCACCGATTGCCAACTGGTCCCATCGATCAGTGTTGTTGGTTGACGTTTTCCCAACGATATACATTCGCAACCGGCTGACGCCGTTGATCGATTCTTCGATGAACGATGGGGTCAATGTTTTGAAGGTTGTTACTGTGTTGCTTGCGATCGTCCACGTCCCGGTCCAGTCGCCATTGGAGAAAGCGGCCGTGTCGAGAATCAATGCACCCGGGATGAGTCCGTCGTTGGGGATCATCGCGCCATTCGTCGG
Organism: Alphaproteobacteria bacterium; assembly: GCA_021774335.1. GTDB lineage: Bacteria > Pseudomonadota > Alphaproteobacteria > UBA8366 > UBA8366 > JAJFJD01. The sequence continues at coordinate 161,970 of JAJFJD010000043.1, read as the reverse complement.
TGTTAAGGTCGCAATCGCACCGATAGGCGTTGCCGTCGGCGTACTGCTTGCGTTGTTAACTTTGTTGGCCAAGCTGCCGGGACTCGCAAATGGTGAGCTAAAAAGGCCATTAAACGGCGTGGTTATGAAGTGCTGAATCGTGCCGCCTTCATTACGGATCACCAGCCGGAAGGCTTGATATTTTGCCGAAGCCGCGACGGCCGAAAAATCCGCACCGCTGGCGCCGACTTGGGTCCACTGAGCGCCGTCGGAGACGTAAAGATTTCCGTCATCGCCCAGCAGAACTGAGAATCGATTTTGATCGCCTGCCGCCGGCAAATTGGCAGCGGGAAAAGGCGTCATCGTGATGGGGTCTTCGAACCTACCCGGAGTACAACAGCATTGGGTCAGGCCTTCATTGCTCATATGAATTCGCTCCTTATCATGCAGTGGATTACGTTGGATCGCGGACCCTAAAGACATTCAGGTTACAAACGCGTCGCGTCGGCATGACGGATGATATCGACACAAATTTGAATGTCGTTATCATTCAATGCGAATTCGATGCGGCCACGGCCGCGCGCGCCAGATGGCCTCGGTTGGATGCCGTTTTTGCTTCCAGTCTGGGCTATCGTTATTCCGGTATGACCGCGGTGGCGGTGATTTCGACCATCGCTTCGGGCCGGTTCAGCGCCTGTACCGTCACCAGTGTCGAGGCCGGGTAGCTGTCGTCGCTGAAGAACTCTTTTCGAATCTCGACGAAGTCCAGGTTATAGCGCACCTCCGTGATGAAGCCGGTCATCGTGACCACGTTGTCGATACTGCCGCCGACCTCTTCCATCTGCCGTGCCATCTTGCGGAACACGCAGCGTACTTGCGCCCCGAAATCGCCGGCAAGCGAATTGCCGTCTTCGTCGTCCGCCGCGAGCAACCCGGCGAGCCACACGGTCTTGCCGCCCTCGGTCACCACGGCAGGGGCGTAGGATCGGGACTTCTGATAGTCGGACGCATATTGCGTGCGTTTCATGGCGGTATTCTCCTTCGGCGCTGGCCGGAATTTTACCACAGGCGGCCGCATGCGACAGAATACAGAAGAATATGCGATAATAGCGGACCATCCACGACCCGGAGGAATCGCCCCATGAGCGTGCTTGCCGAAGACCGCACCCTGAAAATCACCAAGATCAAAGAGCATATCGGCGCCGAAGTGACCGGTATCGATCTGCGCGAACCGATCGACGAAGCGACGCGCCAGCAGCTTTACGATGCCCTGGTCGATAACGTCGCACTGGTCATTCGGGCGCAGGACTTCACGGCATCGCAATTCCGGGCGGCGGCTGAATTATTCGGGGAGTTGATGGAAGATCAGAACCGGCTCTACCTCGCACCCGGCGAGCCGCTGATCAGCGTCCTGTCGAACCGCCATAAGGACAGCACCGGCAAGCAGGCCAAGGTGGCAAAGAATTCGACCTGGCATACGGATCACACCAACCAGGAGCGTCCGCCTAAGTTCACCTCGCTCTATCCCGTGGCGCTGCCCGATAGCGGCGGCGGCACGGCAGTGTGCAACTCGCGCGCCGCTTTTGAGGCCTTGCCCGAAGACTTTCGCAAGCGCCTCGACGGGATGCAGACGGCCAATACGCTGATCAGCAGTGCGCGGGCCAAGATCGCCAATCCCGATATCCTCAAGGCGCAACAGGAATCCGACGCTGGGCTGATGATCCAGCCGCTGATCCGCACCCATCCCGAACGCGGCACCAAAGCGATCTGGTTTCACACCGGGAAGACCGAAAAAATCCTTGGCATGGAGCCGGCGGAAACGCAGGAATTCCTGGCCGAATTGCTGGAAACCGCGATCAAGCCCGAATTCACCTACACCCACGAATACAAACTCGGCGACATGCTGATCGTCGACAACCGGTCGGCATTGCACCAGGCCCAGTTCGATTACGATCACTCGCAGCACCGAAAACTGTACCGGGCACTTGTCCGGGGCGACCGGCCTCATTGAGAAGTTTTGCCATGTCGAGGCCGATTCATCTAACCTGAACAAATGACATAACCGACACGGAGCATATGCGATGGGCGACTACCGGCTGCTTTCGACCAGTGGCATCTTGGGATACGGCTATCCCGAAGAATCCCTGGAACGCGGCATCGAGATGGGCGTCGACATGCTCGGCGTCGACGGCGGTAGCGTCGACCCGGGTCCGCATTATCTTGGCTCGGGCAAGACCTTGAACTCGCGGTTGGCGATGAAGCGCGACATCCAACTGATGCTACGTGCCGCGGTAAAGCACAACATTCCCGTGACGGTCGGCACCTGCGGCGGTGCCGGCGGCGAGCCGCATCTCGAGGTCATGGCCGACATTGTGCGCGAGATCGCCCGCGAGGATGGCCTGTCCTTCAAGATGGCGACGATCCATGCCGAGCAGGACAAGGCTTGGGTTAAGAAGCAGTTGGAGGCGGGCACGGTAAAATCGATGCGCAACGTGCCGCCGCTCGACGCCGAGACGGTCGATAAGGCGGAACGGATCGTCGGCTGCATGGGAACGGAACCGTATATGGAGGCGCTGGACCAAGGCGCGCTGGTCGTGCTCGGCGGTCGCAGCACCGATCCCGCGCCCTTCGCCGCCTGCGCCATGCGCGCGCAGACCGAGGCAGCCCCGGCTTGGTATGCGGGCAAGATGCTCGAATGTGCGGGTGCCAGTGCTTGGCCGAAAGCGCATGACTGCATCCATGTCACGATCACCGAAGACGGCGGCGTGATTTGCGAGTCACCCAACCCGATCCGCTACTGCACGCCGGAGTCGGTCGCCAATCAAAGTCTGCATGAAAATTCCAGTCCGACGATCTTTCAGGAGCCGGGCGGTGTGCTCGATGCATCCGACTGTGTGTTCGAGGCGGTGTCGGATAGGGCGACGCGCATCTCCGGGATGAAGTGGATCCCGGACGACAAGTATACGGTCAAGATCGAGGGCGCCGAACTGATCGGCTATCGCGCGATCACGATCTGCGGCACCCGCGACCCGGTGTTGATTGCAGGATATGAAGATTACCTTGAGATCGTACGCGAGAATGTGATGCAGAAATCGGCAGCGCTCGGCGTCACGCCCGACAAGTATCACCTCAACTTCCGGACCTATGGCCGTGACGGTGTGATGGCCGAGCGCGAGCCGCTGAGCGACAGTCCGGGGCATGAACTCGGCATTTTGGTCGAGGTCATCGCGGACGACCAGGAATCGGCGAACGCGGTTCTATCGGTCGCGCGGGTGAATACGATGCATAACGATTTTCCGGGGCGTCTCTGCAAGGAGGGCAACATGGCGTTCCCCTTCTCGCCGTCGGATATCGAATGCGGCCCAGCCTACCGATTCAACGTCTATCATGTCGTCGAGCCAAAGACGCCGACCGAGATGTTCCCGATCGATTACGAAGACGTGCGTGGGTAGCCGATGCCGAAACTCAAGGACATCGCCGTCGTCTGCAAGAGCAAGAATGCCGGCCCCTTCGAACTGACCATCGACGCGGTCTTCGGCGATAAGGAGACTTTCGACAAGGTGCATGCGACTGGCGTGATCTGCCCGGAACTGTTCGCCAAGCTCTACAACGTGTCGGTGGACGATATACTGTTCACCGTTTACGAACCGGGATTGGCCTTCAAGGCGACGCTGCCGCGGCTGGTTTCCGCGGGTGATCTGGGCGACACCGACGTATACGGCGCACAGCAGCACGCCCCGCTGATTGAGGTCGACATCCCGATCTAACGGCCGGCCGGCAGGTCAGGCCTGCCCTTCATAATCGTCTCGGAATTGCGCCAGCCGCGTATCGTCCCACCCCAGCCAATCCTGGAAGACCGCGGCGGTGTGCTGGCCAAGCAGGGGCGGCGGTGTGATCGGTGTGTCGGTGTCGTTAAAGGTCCAGGGCGGGCCGACGACGCGGATCGAGCCGGATGTCGGGTGTTCCACCGGCTTAACCTGTCCACGATGATGGACCTGTGGATCGCTGAGCGACTCTTTGTAATTCAGGACCGGCGCGAAGGGCAGGCCCTCGGCCTCCAGCCGCACCGACCATTCCGCAGTGTCGCGTTGGGCAAAGGCCGCGACCGCGCGTTTGTTCACCGCGTCGCGGTTCTTCAACCGCAGCGCCGGCGTTGTGAACCGCGGGTCGTCGATCCATTCCGGGTGACCCAACGCCCGGCAGAATGGCGCCCAATGGCTTTGGTTCAGCACCATGATCTGGATGTAGCGGTTGTCCTTCGCGAGGTAGGCGTTTGCGGGAACCCGCATCGGGTTCTCGTTGGCGGTGCGCAGCGGCAGCTGGTCGGCCTGCAGCGTTTCGCCCATTCGGGTACCGAGCGCAGCCAGCGCCGCCGCCTGCATGCTGAGGTCGATGTACTGTCCCACACCGTCACGTCGTACTGCGTGTAACGCGGACACGATGGCGTAGGCGGCGAACATGCCGGCCATGACATCGCAGATTGAGATTCCGGTTTGCATCGGCTGACCGTCCGGTTCGCCGGTCACGCTCATCATTCCGGACACGGCCTGGATCACCGGATCGAGTGCAAGCCGGTCGCGGGCCGGACCGTCCTGCCCGAACCCGGAGATCGAGCAATACATCAGACGCGGATTGCGCGGCGATAGATCGTCCCAACCCAGTCCCAATCGGCCCGCAGTGCCGGGTTTGAAATTCTCCACGACGATGTCCGCCTTTTCGGCTAAAGCGCGCACGGCACCGCGTGCCGCCGGGCGTTTGAGGTCCAACGCCACGCTTTTCTTCGACCGATTGATCGCGTTGAAGTAGTCCTCGTGCCCCTCGCGGCCGGCATACACCGCAGCCGTCCGGGTGTCATCGCCACGATCCTCACGCTCCACTTTGGCGATCTCGGCGCCCATATCCGCCAGCATCGTCGTGCAATAGGGGCCGGCCACGACCGCCGTCAGGTCGAGCACCCGCACACCGTCGAGCGGCGGTTTGCGATTGATTTTGTTGTTCGTCGACTCGGTCATCCGGTCGGTCCTGCCACGTTATCGCGCAGTATACCCCGCCCAGGCTGATCGCCCGAAATCAGAGAGTGTTCGGTAGTTGGTGCGTTAGGCGCGGGCGGTTTCGACGGATTGAAATGTTTGGAAATCCCGTTCGCGGAAAACATCATCGGCGTCGTCACCCAAGAAGAGCCGGCCCAGTTGATGTTCCAGTTCCGGCCGGCCCAGCCGCTCGGCCCCGTTCTGCGGCAGGTTGGTGAGTTCGCCGACATAGGTCGTCCTGCCGTCCGTGTAGCAATCGACCCGGATGAACGGGAAATTTTCCGCGAGCCGTTCGCAGAGCCGCAGCATGTCTTCAAGGTTCTTCGGGCGCGGATCGGCGGCATGGGACCCATATTCACGACCCTCTTTAAGGAAGGTGATCGGCAATTGGTTCCAACTCGGGGAGTAGTAGTTTTCCGTCAGTTCGGTGAATCGGCCGCGCATCACCTGGATGAGTTGCGGCTTGCCCGAAAAACAATGGATCTTGTAGTCGACCAGCGCGCCTTCTCCGAAGTCGATGAGTTCCTCGACCATGACCCGTTTTTTCAAGCGTTGATAATTCGCTTCGCGGGTCCGCAGGTACAGGTCATCGTGCAACCAAGCGGCAATCTCGTCGCGGGGGATATCCTGATTATCGGCATCAACCCGGATTACGGAGCCAGAGGAATGTGCCGGTTTCACGATGCAGCCGGCAGGAAAGTCATAACTCTGAATGGCCTCCGCGCTGTCCAGCAAGGCGATCGTTTGCGGGAAACAGCGCCCGACTTTTTCCTCCAGAAACGCCTTCACCTCATGCTTGTCGCTGATGGCGCTGCGCAGTGGCAGGTGCAGCGTGCCGCCGACCTTAATCCGAATAAGAAAATCATTGTAGAGTTTGGGGTTGTGCAGATTCGGCATGCGCCTGTGGCGCAGCACGAAATGGAGCAACCCGGCCACGCAATCGCCGAACCGATTGTGCGGCATGATGGAAAGTAGAATCGCCCAGATTTTTTTCTGCATGGATTTCATCCAGTTACGGAGAGCGATCGATGGGCCGGCGGCATTCGATGCTGGATACATTCTAGTGCTCTACGTCCGCGTGTGGGGCAGAATCTATTAAGAACAATTAGTTAATACTTTGGACGTATAGTCCGATACGCCGAAATGACTATTGCTGGGCGGTAGCCAACTACGCACTTTCAACCCACACTCATATGGTCCCAGGATGCTGAATCCAACTTTCTATTCTTGATAAAGTTGTTCAGGACATATTCTGGAACCACACGGCTGCTTGGCCAATTACGATGGAAGACGATGCGTATACTGATGCTTCATAACCGCTATTTGGAGCGGGGCGGTGAAGACACGTCTTTCCAGATGGAGGCTGATCTTCTTCGCAGCAACGGTTGCGAAGTCGTGACCTACGAAGAGAACAACACGCGCGTCAAAGAGATCGGCAAGCTCCGGACGGCGGCCGGAACGATTTGGTCGCCGTATTCCTATCGCAGGATTCGGGACATCCTGCGCAAAGACCATTTCGATGTCATGCATGTGCAGAATTTCTTCCCCCTAATCTCGCCCTCGGCCTATTACGCGGCGGCGAAGGAAAGGGTCGCCGTGGTGCAGTCGCTCCGCAATTTCCGACTGATGTGTTTGCCGGGAACACTGTCCAGGAATGGCGGTGTCTGCGAGGACTGTGTCGGTAAAGCCGTGCCGTGGCCGGGTGTCGTGCACGGTTGTTACCGTGGGTCCCCGGTTGGATCGTTTGCCGTCGCTTCCATGGTGTCGATCAACAAGCTGCTCGGAACGTGGCAGGACAAGGTCGATGCCTATATTGCGCTGACGCAGTTCTCGCGCGACAAATTCGTGGAAGCTGGACTGCCGGACGACAAGGTTCATATCAAGAGCAATTCCATACATCCAACCCCCGAGGTCGGCCCAGGCGGCGGCGGATACGGCCTCTTCATCGGTCGGTTGGCGCCCGAAAAAGGCGTCGGCACGATGCTGGATGCTTGGAAGCGGTTGGATATGGATATTCCCCTGAAGATTGTCGGCACGGGGCCGCTCATGTCGGAAGTCGAACGGCGCGCCGAACAGGATGGGAATGTCGAAGTCCTTGGATGGCAGGAACCATCCGACGTAATGGAATTGCTCGGCCGGGCCGAATATCTGGTTTTTCCGTCGGAATGGTATGAAGGCTGCCCGAGGGTGATCATCGAATCGCTCGCGAAGGGCACGCCGGTCATCGCGGCGCAGTTGGGCGCGGCCGCGGAAATGATCGAGGATGGCCGGACCGGATTCATGTTCCGTCCCGGCGATGATGAAGATTTCGCCGCGGCGGTCACCAAGGCCTTCTCGTCGGCTGTCGATCGCCCGTCGATGCGCACGACGGTGCGCCAGGATTTCATGAATAAATACACGGCCAACCGGAACTTTGACCGGTTCATGGAAATTTATCGGGCCGCCATCGATCGGTCCCGGCGCCAGGGCGGTGCTCAAGCGGCCGTCAACGCCGTCGCCGCGTCGGAATGACATAGCGCAGAGCCGCGCCACACCTGACGGTCATTTTCCAGCTATAATCGGTCCGTTCATCTTTGGAAAAGGGACGGACATGATGACGACCATCAACGAGACGACTATCTGGTCCGGGACCGCCCAGCATATGACGCCTGTATTTGCCGGCGAAATCAGCGGGCTTGATCTATCGAAGCCGCTGTCCGACGCCGACTTTGAGCGGGTACGCGCCCTGTTTCTTGAACACGCAGTTCTGGTGTTTCGCGATCAAGATTTGGACGACGCGGCGCTGCTCGCCTTTACCGCGCGGTTCGGGCCGATGGATATTCATCATCTGGCCGAACATCTCAAAAAGTCGCAGCCCGAAATCCGCATCCTCAGCAACGACAAGAAGGAAGGGGAATATGTCGGGGCGCATAAGTCCGGCATGGTCTGGCACACCGATCAATCGTTCAAGGAACGGCCGATGCTGGCCACATTTCTTTTGGGCGACGATTGCCCGCCGGAAGGCGGGGATACGCAATTCGCCAACATGACGGCTGCTTACGATGCGTTGCCGGAGGGGATGAAAGAGCGGATCGACGGGCTCGTCGCCATCCACGACCGTAATTTCAGCTATGCGGAACGCTATCCCGACCGGCCGCCGCTGACGGCCGAGCAATTGAAAGAAGTGCCGCCCGTGTCGCATCCGCTGGTGCGGCGTCATCCGGAAACCGGCCGGCCCGGACTCTTTATGGCGCTGTCCGATATCCGCGATATCGAGGGTATGGATCGGGCAGCCGCGCTTCAATTGGTCGAGGAACTGATCGACTTCGCGACACAGGATGAATTCGTCTATAGCCACAAATGGCGCAATGGCGATCTTGTCGTTTGGGACAACCGCTGCACCATGCACCGGGCAACGCCATACGATGACCATAAATATCGCCGCTACATGCGGCGGACCCAGGTGCGGGGCGATCGGCCGGTCGTGGCCTAGGGCGGCCGGATAGCGCGTCGGCGCGTCCCATTCAGGGATGAACGTCTTCGGTGAACCAGTCGGTCGGCAGGTCACGGCCCGCCCCGGCCGCGCGCGCGGCATGATACAGCACCGATCCGACCGCCGTGAACTGCACCGCCAGACCCCGCAGGTTTAGGAAACAGGTCGCCTCTTCCGGCGACTCACGACCAACGGCTTTGCCCGCGGCGAAGTCGAAGGCCGTGGGCACCGTCGCGAGAAAATCGAGGTCGGTTGAGGCTGCCGCCTGTTTATCCATGTCGGGCACATGCAGGCCGTGCGTGACGTCGTAATGTTTGGTCGAGATGCTTTTCGGATCGTGCATCGCCACCCGGTCGCAAGCCAGGATTGCGGCTGGCGGCAACTCGCCGTCGCGGATGCAGCCGATATGCATGCCCGGCGCGATCCAGTCCGGGTCGAATACGGGATCCAGGCTGTTGGTGGCGCATAGCACGATGTCCGCGCCGTCGACCGCCGCGGCCGCCGTTTCGGCGGCGATGATCTCGGTGTTGGTTTGCCTCGACATGTCGTCGCAGAACTTGCGCCGCCGATCAGCGTTCGGGCTGAAGCAGCGAATTTGCGAAATATCGCGGACGGCGGTCACGGCGAGAACTTGGCTGCCCGCCTGCCAGCCCGAGCCGAGCAAGGCGACAGTCCGGGCGTTCTCCCGCGCCATGTATTTCACGCCGAGTCCGGAGGCCGCCGCGACCCGCATGCGCTGCAACACGCCATCGGGGAAAATCGCCAACGGTTCGCCGGTTACCGTGCTGAACAACAGGACGAGACCGGTCCACCGTTTGCCCGGCGCGCGCGGCGACTTCACCCGCCGGCGGCTGCCGCCGATGTCGGGCCAGGTCAGGATGTCGGAGTTGATCCGCACCGATCCCATTTCGAGGCTGGCGACGGTGGCGCTCATCGACTTGAGCTGGTAGGCGGCGTCGGGATCGTCGGTCTTAGTCAGGATCTCCCCGCGTGTCCCGGCGACGGCGAAGCCCTTCGCGACATCGCTGTAGGCCGCGTCGAGCGCCTCGATACAGGCGCGCATGTCGAGCAGCGCCGATGCGTCGTCGTTGGAGAGGAGGAGCGTCATTCCTCTATATCCGCCGGCTGTTTCGGCACCGGGTTACGCCGCCACCGCGAAGGCCTGGATCGGACTGGCGCCGATCGCGCAGCGAAACATGATACGCCGTTCGTGCAGCGGATAGTCCTTGCGCCCTGAATGCATCAAGCCGCCGCGGTTGTCCCACATCAGAGTATCGCCCACCTGCCACCGGTGTTCCCAGTGCTCGGCGCTGGTTCCGGCAGCGTGGATGTGGTCGAACAGCGTTTCCAGAATGTCATCGCTCTCTGCTTCGCTGACATCGAGAATCTGCACGGTGATCAGCGGGTTGGCGAAGATTGCTGGCCGGCCGGTTTCCGGGTGCCGACAAACGACCGGATGCGCCACCGTGGGCTCATCCTTGGCGTCCTTCGGAAGTTTCGCCGTCAGGGCCTTGGTTTGTTCGTTGCGTTTGTTGCGGCCAAGCGCGAACTCAGCCTTCAAGTCCTTGATCCGCTCTTTGAACGCGGCGGGCAGGGTTTCGTAAGCCCGGTAGGCGCTGGCGAAACAGGTATTGCCGCCGCTCGACGGAATCTCGAGCGCATGGACCGACGTTGCCTTGACGGGTGGGTCTTCGTAAGAGGAGTCGGAATGCCAGCCTTCGCGCAGGTTCTTGGTGACCCCCCGGCTCGCCCCCGCATCGTCGAAATTACCGTCGTCGTCTACGTTCCGATTGTAGACGATCTCGGGCACCGTCGGATGCCGGAACGCGGCCTGGATATGGTGGCGGAGGGCGCCGAAGTTGACCGAGAAATCGACGAAGGCTTGCGGCTCCAATTTTGGACCGCGGAACAACAGGACTTGGTGGGCGCGGAAAGCGTCTTCAATCTGTGCGACGGTCTCGGCCGTCAGCGGTTTGGCCAGGTCGACGCCCTTGATCTCGGCGCCCACGTCGCAGCCGGTCGTGTGTATTTCGATGGTCATGGCAAGGCCTCGCGGTGTCGTGATTCCGGAAGACCAGAAAACTATACGCCGACGTCCGCACGCGACCAAATCGCAATCCGTGGCGCTGCGGCGGGTAATTTGGGAAGATCGGGCTCTCGCCATATACTGCTAAAACACAGATTGACGGCAACGCCCGCGGCTGCCGGTTTGGGCCGGGCGCCCCCAATAGAATAAAGAGGTTTAGGAGGATTCATGGATCCTAGGATCGTATTTGTGACTGATTTTCCGGATGCCGCCGATGTCGCGCGCGAGATGGCACCATCGGGTTTCGACCTCGTCATCGCACCCGCCCGCAGCGCCGAATACAAGGACGCGATGCGCGATGCGGAATTCCTGGTCGGCTTTGTCGACGGCCTGGTGGATGAGGAACTCTACACGACCGGCCCTAACCTCAAGCTCGTGCAGCTGCTGAGTGCCGGGTATGACAAGGCCGATCTGGAAGCTGCCCGCGCCGCCAAGGTGCCGCTCTCGAACAACGGCGGGGCCAACTCGGTTGCCGTGTCGGAACACGCAATCCTGCTGGCGCTGGCCGTATCTCGCCAGCTCGTCCGCCAGCATACCAGCGTGTCGGCGGGGCGGTGGCGCGGCAACGAGACGCCGCGCGTGCATGAGCTGCGCGGCCGGACGCTCGGCGTGGTCGGCCTCGGCACCATCGGCAAGAAGACGGCACGCCTCGCGCAAGCCTTTGGGATGGAAGTCATCTACTACGACATCGAGCGTTTGCGGGAAGATGAGGAAGATGCGCTGAACGTGCGGTTCCGGCTGCTGCGTGAATTGCTGCGCCTGTCCGACGTGGTGACGCTGCATACGCCGCTGAACGAGTCCACGCATCACATGATTGGCACGGAGGAACTGGCGCTGATGAAGCCGTCCTCGATCCTGGTGAATACCGCGCGCGGACCGGTGATCGACGAGGTCGCCCTGCACACGGCGTTGACCACCGGGGTGATTTCGGCGGCCGGCCTGGACGTTTTCGACCAGGAACCGCCGCAACAAGACAATCCGTTGTTCGGTCTGGAGAACGTCATTCTCACCGCGCATCTGGCAGGACCGACCTTCGAGAGCAATACCGCGCGCGTGCGGAATGCGTTTGACAATGTGCAGCGGGTGGCACGCGGCGAAGCGCCGCTCTGGGTTGTCCCGGAACTCGAAGACTGACGGAGCGGAGCGGCATGGAGAATGGACCGGGGCACGAGTATTTCGTGCCGGAAAAGTGGGATCACGAAGCGGATGTCGTCGTCGTCGGTTTCGGCGCCGCCGGCGTCGCGGCGGCGGTGACCGCCCACGAATTGGGCGATGAGGTATTGATCCTCGAAAAGGCGCCCGAGGGTCAGGAAGGCGGCAACACGCGGGTCGCGGGGCAGGGTTATCTCAACACGTCCTCGGCGGAGAGCGCGGCGACCTATCTGACCGCGCTGTGCGGTCCCTATACCGTGCCGGAAAAGATGATCCGGGTCTGGGCCGACGCGATGTGCCGCAACAACGAATGGCTATCGAGCGTCGGCGGCGATCCGCAGGAGCATCAGCATCCGCCGGAAGGCATCGAGTTTCCCGACCTGCCCGGGTCCGACTGTGTCCATAAATTCCATGACGGCCCTAAATACGGTTATTCGCTGACCTGGAAGCGATTCGAGAGCCTGGTCAAGGAACGATCGATCAAGATCCTCTACGAAACGCCTGGCCGCGAGTTGATCCAGAACCGCATCACGCGCGAGATCCTTGGCATTCACGCGGAACAGGACGGCAAACCGATTACGGTGAAGGCGCGCAAGGCGGTGGTGCTCACCTGCGGCGGGTTCGAGAACAATCAGGAGATGATCCGGAACTACTTGCCGGGCATGCCCTACTGCTACACGTCCGGCAGCCCGTACAACGAGGGCGATGGGATCACGATGGCAATGGGCGTCGGCGCCGACCTTTGGCATATGAATAATTTCGCCGGGCCGTCGATGGCGCTGAAGGTGCCGGAGTATCCCACGACATTTTCGATGCAGGCGCTGCATTTCAGTAAAGTGATGGCGGGCGGCATGATCGTCGTCGGCCCGGACGGCCAGCGCTTCGCCGACGAGAAATTCAAGACCCGCCACGGCAAGGTGCCGATGAATGGCAAATGGAAGCCGTTGGCGACACCGACGCCGATGTACCTGGTTTTCGATCAGGACATGATGTCGGCCGGGCCGCTATACGATAAGAACCCGAGTCATGGCTGGAATCCCGTCGTCGATAAATATGACTGGAGCGAAGACAATAGCGCCGAACTGGCGAAGGGCTGGATTAAATCATCGGATTCGCTGGCGGGACTCGCGGAAACAGTTGGTTTGGACCCGGCAGCGCTGGAAGCGTGCGTCACCCGGTGGAACGGTCATTGCGCCGCGGGCGAGGATGCGGATTTTGGCCGTAAGCTGATGCTCCAGCCGCTCGAACGCGCGCGGTTCTACGCTTTGGAGTTGTCACCCTCGATGCTCAACACGCAGGGTGGGCCGCGCCGCAACGAGAATAGCCAGGTGCTGCAGCCGAATGGCGATCCGATCCCGCGACTTTACAGCGCAGGCGAACTCGGCTCGATCTACAGTTATCTCTATCAAGGCACCGGCAATATCGGGGAATGCCTGGGATTTGGGCGCATCGCCGGGCGCAATGCGGTGGCGGAGACGCCCTGGGGATAGGGCACCTTGATTTGGGTGTGTGGCGCTCTCGCCATATACTTGAGCGTACGACTTCTATGATGCGATTGAACGCCGACGGCCCGGCGCGGCACCCGGGCTGTGTTCGCTTGCGGCCTCGCCAGGCCGGCGCGTCATTCAGCCAATCAGGGAGCTGGCATGCAGTTTAGTTTCACCGAAGAGCAGGAAGAATTTCGCGGAATCTTGCGACGCTTCCTTGAGGATAAATCGCCGACCACCGAAGTACGGCGGCTGATGGAAACCGACGAAGGGTATGATCCGGACGTCTGGCGGCAGATCTGCCAGGACCTCGGGCTGACCGCGGTCCACATCCCTGAAGCGTATGGCGGGCAGGGATTCGGCTGCGTCGAATTGGGGATTGTCGTCGAGGAGATGGGCCGTGCCCTGCTCTGCGCGCCCTATTTCGCCTCGACGGTTTTGGCCGCGACGGCGATCCTGAATGCGGGGTCCGAGGAGCAGAAACAAACGCTGCTGCCGGATATCGCATCGGGTGCTACGATCGCGACCCTGGCCTTCACCGAGGACAATGGGCGCGGCGGCATGGATGGTGTGGAGCTGACGGCGACCGCTGCGGACGGCGGCTTTAAACTCGACGGCCACAAGAGCTTTGTGCTCGACGGTCATACCGCCGGATTGATCGTCGCGTTGGCGCGCCAGCCGGGAACGTCCGGCGACGACGGCCTGTCCCTCTTCGCGGTGCAGGGCGATGCGGCCGGGCTCGACCGGACGCTGCTGCAAACCCTCGACCCGACGCGCAAGCAGGCGCGGCTCACTTTCGATGGCGTTGCGGCGCAATTGATCGGCGACGAAGGTGCCGCGGCCGCGCCGATGGCTAAGACGCTCGATCAGGCAACCGCCTGTCTCGCCAATGAAATGGTCGGCGGGGCCGAGCGGCTACGGGAATCGGCGTTGGAGTATTCGCAGCTTCGGGTCCAGTTCGGCCGCGCTATCGGTTCCTTTCAGGCGCTTAAGCACCGGTCGGCGGACATGTTGCTGGATGTTGAAATGGCCAAGTCGGCGGCTTATTACGCGGCGGCGGCGGTCGATGACGATGCCGAAAACCTGCAGCCGGCGGTTTCACTCGCCAAGGCGGCGGCGGCCGATGCTTATATGCAGGCGGCGATCACGACGGTGCAGATGCACGGCGGCATTGGTTTCACCTGGGATAACGATACGCATCTCTGGTTCAAACGGGCCAAGAGCTCCGAGGTCTTCCTCGGCACGGCGAACGAACACCGGGAACGGCTGATCGAGAACTGGGATGCGATGGAAAGGAGTGTCGTCTGATGAGCGAACCGACTGAAGCGAGTGTCCGCGCCGAGGTGCGCGAATGGCTCGAGGCGAACTTCGATCCCGAACTCGGCCTCGTCGAATGGCGCAACAAACTGATCGACGGCGGCTGGGCCGCTCCGACCTGGCCGGTTGAGTGGTTCGGCAAGGGTTATCCGGATCCGTTGGGGCGTGTGGTTGATGAAGAATTCGAGCGTATCGGCGCCGTTACGGTGGCGCGCACCGGCATTCGCAACCTCGCGGCGGCCACTCTGTTGGCGCACGGCACCGATCTGCAGCGGGAGAAGTTCCTGCGCCGCATCCTGACCGGCGAGGACACCTGGTGCCAGTTGTTCAGCGAACCGGGCAGCGGCTCCGACATGGCGGGGGCGACGACCAGAGCCGATCTCAAAGGCAACAAATGGGTTGTTAACGGGCAGAAGGTCTGGACGACCAGCGCTCATCACGCGCAATACGGGCTGCTGATCGCGCGGACCGATTGGGACACGGTGAAACACAAGGGATTGAGTTTCTTCGTCCTCGACATCGAACAGGCCGGCGTCGACGTGCAACCGCTGCGCCAGATGAACGGACACGCCTCGTTCAATCAGGTCTTCATGACCGACGCCGAAATCTCGCCGGAATTCATGGTCGGCGAACCCGGTGAGGGCTGGAAGATTGCGACCACGACGCTGATGCACGAACGGCGCGGCGCCGACAGTCTGCGCCGCTATGCCCAGGCCAAGGACCGCCCGGGCCGCATCTACGCCGAAGAAAAGGTCGAGATCGATACCCAGCTCGAGCCGTATAAATGGTATCCGCAGCGTGGCGGACGTGCCGACCTGCTGGTCGAGCGGGCGCGCGAGACCGGCAAGATCGACGACCCGGCGGTTCGTCAGGAAATCGCCAAGGTTCTCACCATGTTGAAGACGGCGGAATGGACGGCGCGCCGCGCGCGGGCGGCGCAAGACCAAGGGCGTCCGCAAGGACCGGAAGGGTCGCTCGGCAAACTTGCCGCCAGCGTCATCGCGCGGGCGGCGGCCCGGGTCCACACCGAGATTGCCGGCGCCGACGCCATGCTGACCGGCGAGGACAGCCCGATGGACGGCGTGATCGCCGAAATCCTGGTTTCGGTTCCGGCGATTTCAATCGCGGGCGGGACGGACGAGATTCAGCGCAACATCATTTCCGAACGCGTTCTCAAGATGCCGAAGGAAACACGAGTCGATACCGACCGGCCGTTCCGCGATGTGCCAAGGAACATCGTTTCGTAAACCGCACCGGAACCGGCCAGGACCCGACAACGAACAACAACAGAAAGTCCTATACGTGACAGACAAACCGCGGGGGCCGCTTGATGGGGTCCGGGTCATCGACCTGACCAGTGTCATGCTCGGACCGTTCGCCACCATGATGCTCGGCGAAATGGGAGCGGAGGTGATCAAGATCGAGCCACCCGGGGGCGATATCGGCCGTTGGACCGGTGCCGCCAAGACGCCCGGCATGTCGGCATCCCATTTGCTGAAAGGCCGCAACAAACGGAGCGTCGTACTCGACCTCAAGAATCCGGCGGCCCGGGAGCCGCTCAAGCGGCTGGTCGAAAGCGCCGATATTTTCGTCCATAACATCCGGCCCAAAGCGGCGGCGCGGCTTGCCATCGACTACGAGACGATATCGTCGTGGAAGCCGGACATCGTCTATGCCGCGGCGACCGGGTACGGCGAAAGCGGACCGTGGGTCGACAAGCCCGCCTATGACGATTTGATCCAGGGGGCCTCCGGCATGGCGGCGCTGAACGGGATGGTGACCGGTACGCCGCGCTACGGGCCGTCGGTATTGGCCGACAAGACCACGGGTCTGTTCTTGAGCAATGCGATCATGATGGCGTTGTTCCACCGGGAACGCACCGGCGAGGGGCAGCGTGTCCATGTGCCGATGTATGAATGCTTCACCGCCTTTCTGATCAATGTGCATATGCAAGGCCGCGCCTTCGAGCCGCCGATCGGCGAGGCCGGGTATCTGCGGGCGCTAAGCCCCCATCGCCGGCCCTATCCGACGACGGACGGGTATGTCGGCGTCATGCCCTACAACGATAAACATTGGAAAAATTTCTTCGAAGTCGCGGGACAACCCGAATTGACCGACGACCCGCGGTTCGCGGATCAGCCGTCGCGCTCAAAGAATATCGATGCCCTCTACGAATTCGTGGCCGGTGTCATCGCGGGCCGTAGCACGGCGGAGTGGATCGAGACGTTGGAGGAGGCGGACATTCCGGTGCTGCCGATGAACACCCCGGAAGACCTGTTCAACTGCCCGCATCTGACTGCGGTCGGCATGTTCCCGGAAGTCGACCATCCGACCGAAGGCCGCGTCCGTCACATCAAGGTGCCGGTGCATCTGTCGAAAACGCCCGGTGGATATTATGGTCACGCAGAAAACCTGGGCGAAAGCACCGAAGCCGTGTTGCGCGAAGCGGGATATTCCGATGAGGAGATCGCCGATCTGCAGGCGGCGTCCGCGGCTGGAAAGCGTTCCGTCTAGAGCGCAGTCGCCGGACCCGTCTCACGCTACAATCGTTTTGCTGGCTTGCTTTCTTTAGCCGGCCAGAGCGTTAGGCCGATGATACAAGTTGTGAACCAAGGAATCGCAAACCAACTCGCAACACCTAAAATTGCAAGCCAACTGTCGATCTTCGGATCAAATACGAATATTGAAATTAAGATTGCTACTGCCCCGGATGGGATGGCGGCGGCCCATACATTTCTGAATCGTTTCCCCAAATGTTGGGCCGGAAGAAATACGACTGCCAATGTGATGATGATGTAGAGAACGAAAAGAATTGGTCCGAAAACCGCAACGGCCCGTGTACTCGCATCATCTTCTAAGCACTCATGGAACCAGCAGTTCGAACTACCGATCAGCCACCACAATAAAGCGGAGACTCCGGCTACAACGGTTAGGATGCCTATTTTCGCCATTTTACGCTCTTGGCCGAATGTCTAAAGCTGAGGGCTAGTCGGATCGTTAGCTTACCCGTTGCTCTTCTCTGTTGGCGACGCATGCGGACACTGAGGATGAAAAGGGATGTAATCATTGTTCATGGCTTTAATCCGATGACGCAGTTTACAACCGCTTGGTCAGCGCGGCGACGGTGTAGAGGCACCGATCATGGAAGTGATTGCATCGTGCCAATTTTCTAGCGAATCTCTCCCTGGCATCAACGGATTGTTCGCCCCGACCGCTTACCCGATAGAGGAAACCCACCATGTCCATCTACAAAAACGGTTCCGTTGAGATCTATTACGAGGAGGCCGGATCCGGCTTTCCGCTGCTGGTCATTCCCGGCGGCGGGCTGAACGCCGCGATCAGCTACCTTTCCGAACGCGTGCCCTTCAATCCGATGGAAGTCCTCAGCGACGAGTATCACTGCATTACGTCGGACTTGCGAAACGCCATCGGCGGCCGGTCCTCTGGTCCGGTAGAGGTTGATCGGCCGTGGGACTGCTATATCGACGACCAGCTCGGCCTGATGGATCATCTGGGCATCGACAAGTTCTTGGTGATCGGCTTCTGCATCGGCGGCCCCTTCATTTGGAAAATGTTGGAGCGGGCGCCCGACCGTGTCATCGCGGCCGTGCCGGCACAGCCGAGTGGTTTCCGCCCGGAAGTGCCGGACCGGTTCCACCGGAGCAACATGTCGAGTTGGGCTCCGGCGCTGTGTGAGGAACGGAGCGACGTTACGATGGAGATGTGCGACGCATTCCTTAAGAAGATGTACCTCGAGAATAATGACTTCGTCTTCAGCGTGACGCGCGATTTCGTGCGGGGCTGCACGACGCCGATCCTGGTCATGCCGGACGATACCGAGCCGCATCCCTACGCCACGGCAGAGGAATCTGCGATGCTGGCCCCGAACGGGCAAATGACCTTCTTCCCCTGGATGAAGGAAAAGGAGCGGGTCGCGATGGCCGTCCGCCACCTGCGCAGCTTTCTTAAGGCGAACACGCCGGCGTAAGAAGCGAATCGGCGAGGCCTATTCAGGTATCCCGGTGGTTACCGCGGCGTCAGATGCCGCGCGCCCGGAGACGACGGGCGTTCCATTGTGGGGCACGTTACCTGTGCGGCACGTTACCCGGATCGTGAGTGGCAGGAGCACAAATCTATGAGCAAAACAATGCTGTTAGCCTTGGTCGTTCTGCTGTGGTTGCCGGACTCCGTATCGCTCGCGCAGACACCCCCGAGTGCAGCGGAGATCGCTAGCTACAAGGGGCTCCACGCTGCCGCGCATCGTAACGATGCAGCGACGCTACGTGCGCTTCTGGCCAAGGGAACGGGCCCGAACCCGCGTGATAGCGCGGGGCGAACGCCTGTCCATATCGCCGCGCATGCCGTCGGATATGCGGCGCTCAAGGCGCTTGTCGCCGGTGGCGCAGACATTAAGGCAATGGATCATGCCCACTACGATGTCATTACCATCGCCGCTGTCCGGGACGATGTTCGGATGGTACGGCTCGCAATCGAACTCGGTGGAAACCCGAAGGCCATAACGAGTCCATATGAGGGTACGGCTCTAATCGCGGCGGCGCATCTCGGCCACGTCGACGTGGTAAAGGCTTTGATCGCGGCCGATGCGCCTCTCGATCACGTTAACAATATCGGTTGGACAGCTTTGCTGGAGGCGATCATTCTTGGCGATGGCGGCGAACGGCATATCGATACTGCCAGGGCCCTCGTCGATGCGGGTGCCGATAAATCCATCGGCGACCGCGATGGGATAACACCGCTCGAACACGCACAAAGGCGTGGATACGATCCGATAGTAGGATTCTTGAAATGACTGTTTCCGGCTCGGTCTTGACGCTTTCCAGTCTTCGCGCAGGGGCATGAGCAGCCATCCGGGGGTATTGCCGGGAGTGTCGGTTTCCCCTTTGGCGTGGGCATCCGGCGGATTCGTGTCGTTGTGCTACAGCCGCTTCGTCAGTTTCGCCACGTCGAAGAAGGCGTCGATGAGCTGCGAACTGCGGCGTTCCATCAGGCAATTGACGTGCGCCGTTGTGTAGACGTCGGCGTCGGAGATTTCCACGGTGCGCAGGTCGGGGTGCGGGATGAATTCGATCTCGGACACGAAACCGATCCCGATCCCGCGCGCGACCGCCAGCCAAACCGCTTCGCGGCTGCCGATCTCCATCACCGGGTCGATCTCGATGTCGTGCTTGTTCAGCATGTCTTCGAAGGCGAGCCGGGTCGCCGAGCCGCTTTCGCGCATGACCATGCGTTCGCCCTGCAGTTCCTCGACCCGGATATTCTTCCGCTTGGCGAAACGATGCGCCGTGTTCACGAACACCACCACTTTGTGCCGGCTATACGGCATGGCGAAAATCCGGTCGTCGTCCTCCACATGGGCCAGGACGGCGACATCGGCGGAATAGTCGAGCAGTTGATCGACCATCTCCTGGGAGTTGCCGACCGTCACGGCGAGGTGGACGCCGGGATAGCGCTCGCTGAAGGCGCTCAGCATCTCCGTCGCGTGATAGGGGCCGACCGCGCCGACATGCAGCGTGCCCCGATGGAACCCGCCGAACGCGCTCATCGTGTCGCGGGCTTGTCCTTCCAAATCCATGATGCGCCGGGTGATGGCGAACAAGGCCGTACCGGCCTCGGTCAGCTCAATCCGCCGGCCGCGCCGATGGAAGAGTTCGACGTCGAACATCTGTTCCAGCGCGCGGACCTGGCTGGTCAATGTCGGCTGGCCGATATTCAGCACGCGCGACGCGGCGGTAAACCCCCGCTCCGTCGCCACCGCATGGAAGGTTCTGAGCTGTGTAAATATCATTGGTTAAATCAATAGATACCATATTTTTTTTCTATTTGTCCAATAGTTGGGTTCGTAGGATCATCGACGCATACAGGATCGTGCGCAGCCAGCCGGTCAATCAGGCTGCGAAGGGGTGACAATGCCGGATGTGGGCATCTCTCTCGGAGCCGTAAGACCGTCGTCGCAACAAGGTGGCGGATATGCCCGCCCCGAGTATCGCATCGACCCACCATCGCAGCATCGACCCGGCCGATCGGCCCAATTGCATTCCAAATCCGACAATCGACAAGGGGGGCCGCGGTCCTAAAGCGCACGAGCTGTATCTGAAATCCAGGGCATACAAAGTGTTACGTGGTGCCTGTATAAAAAGAGTTATTGGGGAGCAATCGAACGGTTGAATGATCGTCGATGGGCTGCCCGGCACAAGATTAGGGAGACACCCAATGAAGACGACGCAGAACAAAGGACTATCTCGGTCGCAATTCGGAAAGCGTTTCGCCGGCGGTTTGGCCTTGGCCACCGTGATGTTGGCGGGCGCCGGAACCGCGATGGCGCAATGCGAAAATCCCAAGGCGATCACCTTCGCGATGGTGCCGACGGAAGAAACCATCGCCGAGCTGCAGCTTTACAAGCCGGTGACCGACCGTATGGCGAAGCTGACGGGGAAGAAGATCCAATTCTTCATGCCGACCTCCTACGCCTCAGTGGTCGAAGGGTTGCTCAGCAGATTCGTCGATGTCGCCGTGCTTGGGCCGTATACGTATGTCATCGCAAATTCGAAAGATCCGACCGTGGAAGTGTTCGCCACTTATGCGAAACGGAAAGGTCATCTGCAGGAAGAAGGCCCTGGATATCGCGCCGCCTTGGTCTCGAAATCAGGCACGAAATTCACCGATATCAAATCTCTCAAGGGCGCGACCGTCGGATTGACCGATCCAGGCAGCACGTCGGGCAACCTGATGCCGCGGATCGTGTTTTCGAAGGTCGTCGGCATGGATATCGACAAATACTTCGGCAAGGTCGCCTACACCGGCAGCCATGAGCTGTCGTCGGTTGCCGTGTTCAACGGCAAGGTCGATGCCGCCTTCGTCGCGACGCACCGGTTCGACAACGTGGTGAACAAGGGTGAGATGAAGCTGTCCGACGTAAAAGTGTTGTGGCAGTCGGCGCCGATCCCACAGGATCCGTTCGTCTACCGCAACACGTTGTGCGAGGACGTCAAAAAGAACATTCGCGAGACCTTCCTCGGATTGACGAAAACGGGCGACGCGAAGAAGTTCCTGGATAACGTCAAATCCGACAAGTTCGTCCCGATGAAGTCGTCGGACTACGACATTATCCGCGACCTCAAGAAAGCTAAGGACGCCCGAAAGAAGAAGAAAAAAGGCTAGTTGGTCCTTCGGCCGGCGCACGCCCTTCACGCCTTTGGGTGGCGCCGGCCGCTTCTTCCCCGCCGCGGCGGTGGTTGCCGTGCTCGTCGACTAGGCAGGAAAATCGGATATGTCAGTCTTGGAAGTGTCGAACTTGCACGCGCGGTATAGCGCGAAGGGTCCGGACATCCTCAAAGGAATTTCGTTCGACGTCGAAGGCGATGATTTCTTCGCCATCATCGGCCCGAGCGGCGCCGGCAAATCGACGTTGATCCGTTGCATCAACCGGCTGGTCACGCCGACGTCGGGCAGAATCGTCTTCGACGGGCGTGAGATGACGACGCTGTCCGGGAAGGGCTTGCGCCGCGCGCGCCGCGACATCGGCATGATCTTTCAGGAATTCAACCTCATCAACCGGATGAGCGTGATGGACAACGTATTGTCCGGGCGGCTCGGCTACACCGGCAATCTGCGGACGTTGTTCCGCGCCTTCCCGCGCGATGATATCGATCACGCGCTGAAGCTGCTGGACCGGGTCGGCCTCTCCGACCATGTCGACAAGCGGGCGGACGAGTTGTCGGGCGGCCAACGGCAGCGGGTCGGCATCGCCCGAGCGCTGATGCAGAACCCGAAACTGATGCTGCTCGACGAGCCGACCTCGGCGCTCGATCCCAAGATCTCGAAAGAGATCATGGGCCTCGTCAAGTCGATGGCGGAGGAACTGAACGTCCCCTGCCTCTGCAACATCCATGACGTGAAACTGGCAATGGAGTTTTGCAACAAGATCATCGGGCTGCAGGACGGCGTCACCATGTTCGCCGGCCCGACGGAGCAGATGAACGAGGCGAAGCTCGACGAAATTTACGCCATGGAAGTTCTGTAAGAGACGATGATGACTGCATCGACCGACACAGCGGGCCATTCCCTGACGACGGAAGCGGTCCTTGCGATGCGGCGGCGCAAGCGGACGATCTCCGCCGTCGTGACCGCGGTGCTACTGGCGCTGGTGGTGTGGAGCGTCGACGTCACCGTCGTCAAGGATACCGATTGGGAACGGATGGGCAGCATCGGCAACGTGCTGGAAGCGACCAACCGGTTCATCGGGATCGATTTCGAGTTGTTTCCCACGCTGCTCGGCCCGGCGATCGAAACGCTGT
Organism: Alphaproteobacteria bacterium; assembly: GCA_021774335.1. Taxonomy (GTDB): domain Bacteria; phylum Pseudomonadota; class Alphaproteobacteria; order UBA8366; family UBA8366; genus JAJFJD01. The sequence goes on along the minus strand of JAJFJD010000043.1, from coordinate 139,132 downwards.
TGATTGCCTGCCTCGGCACTTTTCTGGGTGCGCTCATCTGCATTCCGGCTGCCTGGTTCGGCGCGATGAACATCACGCCGTTCAAGCCGATCACCTACCCCTTGGCGCGTCTCATGATGACGCTGAGCCGATCGATCCACGAGATTGTCTGGGCGCTGTTCTTTGTCGCGGTTATGGGACTGGGCGCCATGGCGGGCGTCTTCGCCATCGCCGTGCGGTCGGTCGGCTTCATCGCGAAGATGTCGGCCGAGGCGATCGAGGATATCGACCCTGGCCCGGTCGAGGCGATCCGCGCCGTCGGCGGCGGGCCGTTCCAGGTCTTTCTCTACGCGGTTCTGCCGCAGGTATTGCCACAGGTCATCGGCGTCGTGATCTTCGAATGGGAGATCAATATCCGGCGGTCTGCGATCTTGGGGCTGGTTGGGGCTGGCGGGCTCGGCCTCGTCTTCTTCCGGCAGATGAACACGTTCAACCATCACGGGGTGACCACGGTGATCCTCGCGATCCTGATCATCATTGTGCTCGGCGAGGCGATTTCGCACGCGATCCGCCGGCGGATGATCTGAGGGGCGGGCGATGCGATCACAGGACATAGCGCGTTCACCGACGGTCGCCGGATCACCGCGCAAATGGCGCCGCTTCCGCTATCCGCAATCGCTGATTTCCTACGGATCGTGGCTGATCGCGTTCACGGTTATCGTCTACAGCATCGAATACCTGAACATCCCACTCGACCGGGTGTTCGGCATGTTCGGCCGGATGGGCGAGATTCTCGCCAACCGCTATTACCCGGCCGACATCGAATACATCATGGACGTCGACTATATCGGCTCCGTCATCGAAACCATCCAGATGGCCTATCTGGGCGCGTTGTTCGGCCTTCTGATCACGATTCCGCTGGCCTGGTTCGCCGCCTACAACATGACGCCAAGCCGGTTGTTCGTATATCCCGGCGCGCGGTTCGCCAGCATGTGCTGCCGCGCTGTGCATGAAACGATCTGGACGATCCTCTTCGTGTCGATCCTCGGCTTCGGGATGCTTCCCGGCGTGTTGGCATTGACCCTGTTCAGCGCCGGGTTTGCGGCCAAGCTGTTCGCCGAAGAGATCGAGGCGATCGACATGGGCCCGGTCGAGGCGATGTGGGCGACCGGCGCCAATCTGTTCCAGGTCATGGTGTTCGGCGTCTTTCCGCAGGTGCGCGTCGCCTTCACCGGTATCGGCATCTACACCTGGGATGTCGCCTTTCGCGCCGCCACGGTGGTCGGGTTCTTCGGCGCCGGCGGCATGGGCTGGTACCTCAAGCGCAACGTTATGCAGATCGAGACCGAGCGGGTGGCGGCAATCATCCTCTCGATCATCGTGCTCGTGCTGATTTCCGAAGTGCTCTCGGCCTGGGCGCGGAACTTTGTCATGAAGATGAAATGAGCGGAGCCTTAGAAACCATTGCATGGCTTCCCCCATGCTTCGAAAGATTGAAATTAGGAGACCCTTTACATGAGCAGTGACAATATTGACCTGAACGGCATCACCTATGCCAAACCGACACGGCCGGTCGCGGTCGTGTGCATCGACGGTGGCGATCCGGAGTATTTCGATCACGGCCTTAAGTCCGGGATCATCCCGAACATCGAACGCTTCATGAAGGAAGGGTTCTACGCCGTCGCGCGGGGCAGCATGCCCAGCTTCACCTGTCCGAACAACATGTCGATCGTCACCGGGACCGAGCCGGAAGTGCACGGTATCTCGGGCAACTTCTATCTCGACCGAGCGACCAACGAGCCGGTCGTAATGACCGGGCCGGAACTATTGCGCGCGCGGTCTGTAATGTCGGAATTCTCGCGCCACGGCCTGAAAGTCGCGTCGGTGACCGCCAAGGACAAGCTGCGCCAGCAATTGCAGAAAGACATGGACCTGTCGAACGGCTCGGTCAGTTTCTCGGCGCAGTTTGCCGACCAATGCACGATGGCCGAGAACGGGATCGAGAATGTCCTCGACTATGTCGGGCAACCGCACCCGGACATGTATTCGGCGGAGCTATCGCTGTTCGTGCTCGACGCGGGCATCAAGCTGCTCGAAGAACGGCGGCCGGATATTTTGTATCTATCGTTGACCGATTTCATCCAGCACACCCATGCGCCCGGCACGCCGGTTGCCGACCAGTTCTATCGCGATCTCGATGCGCGCTTCGGGCGGTTGCAGGAACTCGGCGCCGTTGTTGCGCTGACTGCCGATCATGGCATGGGCGACAAGGCTGACGAGAACGGCGAGCCGAACGTCGTCTGGCTCCAGGATATCCTGGATGGGGCCTTGGGTGAGGGCGCATGCACCGTCATCTGCCCGATCACCGACGCATTCGTCGGGCATCACGGTGCGCTCGGCGGGTTCGTCCGGGTGTATTGCCACAACGACACGTCTGCGGACAGCGTGATCGGCGCCATCGACGGCGTGCCCGGCCTTGCAAATGTTTGGTCCGCCGAGCAGGTGGTCAAGGAATTGGAACAGCCGCTCGACCGCGAAGGCGATGTCGCCGTGTTGGGTGATAAGAAAACCGTCATCGGCGGCCGTCAGGTCGATCACGATCTGTCTGCGCTCAAGGGCACGCGCCTGCGCACCCATGGCAGCCTATTCGAAGCGAACGTGCCCTTCGTCATCAGCGAGCCGCTGAACGAGACCTATGCGGCGCGGGGTGCGGCCGGTGGGCTGCGCAGCCATGAGCTGTTTGATTTCGCCCTCAACGGCGTGAACTGAAGAAACGGAGGATTCGCTGATGGCGAAGACCGGACGGGCCGTCGTTTACGACGCCCCCAATACACCATTCGTGATTCGGGAATACCCGGTCCGGGACGTGAAGCCGGACGAGGTACTCGCCCGCATCACCATGTCCACGATCTGCCGGTCCGATATCCACTCTTATCTCGGGCATCGGCCGAACCCGTGTCCCGGCATTCTCGGGCACGAGATCATCGGCGTGATTGAACAGCTCGGCGAGACCATAACCCACGATATGCGCGGTGATGTGCTGGCCGTGGGCGACCGGGTGACCTGGACCGAATTTTTCCACCATGGCGACTCCTACTACCGCGACGTCCATGACATGCCGCAGAAGTCGCCGGGCCTACGCAAATACGGTCATGACTTGGTCGAGGACGATCCGCATTTCCTCGGCGGGTTCGCGGACTATTGCTACATCCTGCCGGGCACGGGAATCCTCAAGTTGCCGGATGAGATTTCCGATGAGGAGGCAACGCCGCTCAACTGCGGGGTGGCCACAATGATCTCGGTGACCGAGGCGGCGAAGATCGATGTCGGCGGCACCGTCGTCGTGCAGGGGCTCGGGCTGCTCGGACTCTATGGTTGCGCCATTGCCAAGGCGCGCGGCGCGCGCCGCGTGATCGGGTTGGACGCCGTGGCGGACCGGCTGTCGCTGGCGAAGAAATTCGGCGCCGATGTTACCTACGACATCTCGGCCATGAGCGAGGACGAGCTGGTCGCCGCCGTGCGCGCCGACTGTCCGCCGGATGGCGCCGATGTTTGCATCGAGGTGTGCGGTTATCCCGAGGCGGTGCCGGTCGGCATCCGTATGCTGAGGGTTGGCGGGCATTATGTGATCGGCGGTCTGGTCAATCCGGACTCGAACTTCACGTTGGACGGCAACGCCATCCTACGCGGCTGGATCAATATCAAGGGCGTTCATAATTATCATCCGCGCCATCTCATTCAGGCGTTGGATTTTGTGATGGCCAACCGCGAGCGGTTCCCGTTCGCGGAAATGGTCGATTCCAAATTTTCACTCGATCAATTGGACGAGGCATTCGCCTGCGCCACCGAACGGACGGTGCTGCGGGCCGCCATCGTACCTTAGGGAACAGGAGCAGAATAATGACAGATCAAAAGAGCCCCGACCTCGGGTTTTCACCGAAAGGCCTCTATATCGGTGGTGAATGGCAGGAGAGCGCGTCCGGAAAGACCTTTGGGACGATCAATCCGTCGACCGGCGAAGATCTCGGCGAAGTACCGATGGCCGACGAAAGCGATGTCGATCGCGCGGTTGCGGCGGCGAAGACCGCTTTCAAGGATTGGAGCCGTACCCCGATCACCGAGCGGGCCTCCCTTTTGGAGAAATTGGCCGATCGGCTGGATGCCAACCGCGATCAACTGGGCATGATGGACTGTGTCGATTCCGGTAACAAGCTTGCGGGAATGGTCGGCGATGTGGATTGGACGACCGATACGCTGCGCTATTTCGCGGGGTTGGTCCGTGAGGTAAAGGGCGAGACCTTCTCGCAGGAGCCGGGCCATCTGAACTTCACGCGTCGCCAGCCCTATGGCGTGGTCGCGAAGATCAATCCGTTCAACCATCCCTTCCGTTTCTGCGCCGAGAAATCGGCCGCACCACTCGCGACCGGCAACACGGTCGTCGTCAAAGCGTCGGAGCAGGCGCCACTGTCGAGCCTGCGCTTCGCGGAAATCTGTGACGAAGTGCTGCCGCCGGGCGTGGTCAACGTGGTCACTGGCGATGCCGTAACCGGCAATGCCATGGTCACGCATCCGGACGTACGGCGCGTCGGTGTCGTAGGCTCGGTCGCGACGGGCAAGGCGATCGCCAAGGCTGCGGCGGATGACCTCAAGCATGTCAGTCTGGAACTCGGCGGCAAGAACCCGATCATCATCTTCCCGGACGCCGATCCGAAGCAGGCGGCGTCGCTTGCCGTGAAGGGCATGAACCTGAACCGTCAGGGCCAGTCCTGCAGCTCGACCTCGCGTGTCTTTGTGCATGAATATCTGCATGACGCGGTCGCGGCCGAACTGACCAAACTGGCCGAAGCGCTGCCGGTCGGCCTGCCATGGCAGGACGATAAGGAATTAGGTCCGATCGTTTCCGATCGCCAGCACAAGCGGGTCACCGGCCTGATTGACGCCGGGATTTCCGAAGGCGCCAAGCTGCTGACCGGCGGCGGCGCACCCGACGCGCCGGAACTGGCCAACGGCTTCTTCGTGCAGCCGACCGTCTTTGACGGTGTTACGTCGAACATGCGGATTGCCCGCGAGGAAATCTTCGGTCCGGTCATGTCGATCATCACCTGGAACGACTACGAGACGATGCTGTCCGAGGTGAACGGTCTGGAATACGGTCTGACCGCATTAGTGGTGACCGAGTCCTACCGCACGGCGATGGAAACCGTGGAGCGGGTCGAAGCCGGCTACATGTGGATCAACGCCAACGGCCGCTATCTTGGCGCGCCCTACGGCGGCTGGAAGTCGAGCGGCCTCGGCCAGGAAGAATGCTTCGACGAAATGCTCAGCTACACCCGGATCAAGAACGTCCACATGCGGTGGTAGGGCACGCAGGCGCGGTCGCGTTCTAGAGCGACCGCGCCGCCGCGCACATATTGCTGAGCTTGGCGAACACCGTTTAGCGGTCGAGCATGGCGAGTCCGCAGTCCGGACCGGCGATCAGCCGGTCGGCGTCGATGTGTTTCAGCGCGTCCGTCAGCCGGGCTCGGACTTCTTCTGCCGTCTCAATCCGGGTCGCCGCAATCTGCACCGTACCGAGGATGACGCTGGTTTGTTCGAAGGCGCGCAACAGGGCGAGGTCGTTGTAGCGATGCGCGTCCTCGATGGAGACGCAGTCGATCGCAAGATCGTCGAGGCCCTTCGCCAGTTGAAAGTAGGACTCGCGGGGCGCTTTCGGGAAATCCTCAAGGTCGACCGCCGACGGATAACCGCAGCAGATATGCACCGCGCGCGTGACCGCCGGGTCAATGCCGTCGAAGGCGCGCGCCAGCGTCGATAGGCCCCAGTCCATTGCCGCCTCCGCGCGGCGGGCGAAGACCGGCTCATCGATCTGGATATAGCGGCACCCGGCGGCGGCCAGCGATTTCGCCTCGTAGTTCAACGCGTCCGCCAGGTCGGCCGCCAGCGCCGCTTGGTCCTGGTAATGCGCATCGACCGTCGAGTCGACGATGGTCATCGGCCCCGGCATGGTGATCTTGACGGGTTTGTCCGTTGCTGCCTGTGCGCGCTTCCAGTCGTCGGCCAGGAAATGCGGCCCCGTCGTGATCTTGCCCACCACGGTCGGGAATTTCGCTTTCCACGCACCGCCCCGTGTCACCCGGTCCGACAGGTTCTCGAAGTCGATCCCGCCGAGATGCCGCAAGTGATAGTGCACGTAATGCGACCGCGGTGTTTCCCCGTCCGTCGGGATATCGATCCCCGCATCCACCTGATGGCGCACGTTCTCGTGCGTCGCCCGCTCAAGGAGCGCGTCATCCTCGGCCGTCCGCGCCGCCAGATAGGCTGTATAGCGTTCGGTTGGGTCGGGGTGTTTCGGCACGAAGGGCGGAATGCGCAGATAGTCCGGCTTCGGATAACTGCCGATCGTCGTCGTTTGAATTGCCATGCTCACCTCCCGAATGGTTGTCTATTAGTACAGCAACCCGGGCAGCCAGGTGACGAGCGGCGGGTAAGCGATGATGATGCAGACCAGCAGGAACAGCATCAGGATGAACGGCGTGACCCCGTAGAACAGGTCCGATACGGGGCCGCCGCCGCGCACGCCTTGCACGACGTAAAGGTTCATGCCGACCGGGGGCGTGATCAGTGCCATCTCCATCATCAGCACGAGGAAGATGCCGAACCAGACCGGATCGATCCCGAGATGCAGCACGATGGGGAAGACCACCGGGATGGTCCCCACCATCATCGACAGCGTCTCAAGAAAGCACCCGAGGATCAGGTAGAAAAGCACGAGCAGCCAGATCGTGGTCATCGCATCGACGCCGACTTGGGCGACGAAGTTGGTCATCGCCTGTGGCACGCCGAGGATACCGACGATGAAGTTGAGATAGAAGGCGGCCACGATGATCAGCAGGATCAACGCGGTCGTCTTCACCGTCGAGGCGAATGCCTCGTGCAGCGTCGATATCGTCAGCTTGCCGTTGGCGGCGACGAGCAGCGCAGCCATGACGACGCCGATGGCCGCGGCCTCGGTCGGGGTCGCCCAACCGAAATAGATGCCGCCCATGACCACGGCGAAGATCGCGAGCGGCGGTATCAGGGCGCGGAGCCGGTGCAAGCGGTCGCGCAGTGGCGCGCGCGGCTCCCGTTTGCCGGCGAAAGCCGGGTGCAGCACACAGGCGACCACGACGATCATCATGAACAGGCTGAGCAACAGCAGGCCAGGTACGATCCCGGCGACGAAGAGCTGGCCGATCGATGTGTTCGTCAAGGCGCCGTAGATGATCAGGTTCACGCTCGGCGGGATCAAGATACCGAGGGTGGCGCCTGCGGCGATCGTGCCGAGGACGAGGCGCTCGTTGTATTGGCGGTTCTTGAATTCCGGGAGCGCCACAGTGCCGATCGTCGCGGCCGTCGCCACCGACGAGCCGGAAACGGCGGCGAAAAGGCCGCAAGCACCGATATTGGTGTGCAGCAGGCCACCCGGCAGGACGCTTAACCAGTCCGCCAGCCCGTCATACATGCGTTTGGTGATGCCGCTTCGCAGCAACAATTCGCCCAGCAGCACGAACAAGGGGATTGCGGTCAGCAGGAAGTCGTTCATCACGGCCCAGAGATTCGTGCCGAAAGCCATGATGGTCGCCGGGCCGAGGTAGATCGCCGCGCCGATCACGCTGATCGTCAGCATCGTCGTGGCGATATGGATGCCGCAGAACATCAGCCCGAGCATCACGAAGAATCCGATCACGGCTCCGGTGAAGTCGATCATGATTCAGGCATCCCGCCGGGGGGCAGTGAGGTCGTGGACCTGCTCCTCGACCTCTTCGCGGATCGTGATGGGACCGAATTCGCCGTTGAGGGCGTCGACGTCACGGAAGAACGCAGCTGTGGCGCGCCCGGCCAATATCAGCGCAGCGGCCGCGAACAGGACCAACCCGCCGGCCCAAAGGCTCTGGGGAATCCATAGCGGCGTTTGCAATGGTGTGCTCGCGAGACTGCCGAACTCGATGCTTTGCTGCAGCGTCGCGCAGCCGCGCCACGCCATGAACGTTGCAAAGGCTGCGAGGGAAACATAGGCCAACAGATTGAAAGCCGCCTGGCGCCGGCCGGACAGCCGCGACACCAACAGATCGATCCGCGTGTGGCTGCGATGGATGAGGGCGAAACCAAACCCACCCGCGGTGCCCGCCGCCAGCACGTAGCCGCCGATCTCGTCAGCACCTTGGAAGGAATAGTTAAAGAGCTTGCGCGCGAGGATTTCGACAACGATGAATATCGACAGAGCGAAGAAGGCATACCCGGCCATGATCGCGACGCCGTGCAGTACTGATCTCAGACGGTCCATGCTAACCCTCGGTGGTCTTGCCGCGCCGAACGCCCCACTCCGACGGGAGCGGGGCGTTCGTTGCGTCGACTATCTTAGATCGGGATCGTTATTTGGTGGAAATCTTCCGGACCTTGCCGATCGTCGCGTCCCAGATTTTGGAACACTCGGCGTAGACGCCGTCGCAGGTCTTTTTCCACTTCGGTAGGATTTCCTTCACCGCGGCTTTTTGGACCGTGGCGCGGTCCGCCGCCGACGGGGAAACCAGTTTCATGTTGAACTTGTTGTAGTTCTTGCACTCAGCGCCGCCCGTATTGCAAGCAATCGCCCAGCCGTTGTTCTGCTTCGCCAGATTCCAGAACCCTTTTTCGAAATCCTTGAACGCGGCGGTCAGTTTTGATTTTTGGTCCGCAGACAGCGCGTTCCACTTGTCCAGATTCATGAAGTGGCCATTGACCGACCAACTGATACCGAGCGGCAAGAAGTGGGTCGTCACTTCCGGCCATTTGCCGGTGTTGCCCGAGGTGGGCGATGTGATGGCGCAGTCGGCCACGCCGCGCTGCAACGCCGGATAGACCTCCTTGAACTGCAGCGTCACCGGCGTCGCGCCGAGATACTTGACCAAGGCCGACATCGATGGCGTGTAGGACCGGACTTTCAGGCCCTTGAAGTCACTCAGAGTCTTGATGTCCGCCTTGCAGTAAAAGACCTGCGGTCCATACGGCCAGAGTGTGAGCGTCTTGGCGTTGAACTTCTCCGCGACCCGCTTGGAGAATGCGTCGCGATACGCGTCGATCGATTCACGGAGTTCGTCCATCGTCGTGGAAACGCCGATCAGATCGATGCCTTCAAGGAAGGGATCGTCCCGGGCTGCCGATCCTATCGTCGTCTCGACGATGTCGAAGGCGCCGCTTTTCACCAAGCGCAATGTGTCCTGCATGTTGATCCCGACCACATCCAACGGGTTGTAGTTCACCGCGACGTCGAGGCCAGACTTCTTCGCCAGGCTGCCGTAAAAATCTCTCTCTAGTTTGATGTGGTGTTTGTGGGTGGATACGAGACCGCTGGCGCGAAGCTGCAGCGTGTCGGCTGCTGCGATACCGCTAACGCCACTGATGCCAATGGCGACCGCTGATACCAAAGCCAATTTCGTCAAATGTCTTGGCATTATTTTTCTCCCTGCACACAAGGACTGTGTTGAATGGCTCACGACGCTCAAGCTTCCAACGACTCGGTGCATGGTCGCGGGATGCGCGGCGGGGCCGTATACGCGAGCCGTCTTGCCGGCTCGGTTCTTAGTTCTGTTTATTCAAGGCGCGTGCCAGCGGGCGATGTGTCTCTAGCCCTATGCACGCATTCTTTTTTTCTATGCTGGCGCAGGCACTTAGAAAAATCGTTGCCTTCGTCAGGCACGTTTCGTTGCTCAAACTTTAGGCAGTGGTGGATAGTGTGCCTTAAAGTAGCGCGCTATCTCAAGTCGCGGCGCGACCCAGATTTGCTCGCCCAATCCATCGAGATGATTCAAGATTGCTTCGACCGCTGCGAACCTGCCGGGTCTGCCGGTGATGCGCAGGTGTAGTCCGATGTTAAGCAGCTTCGGCGCGCCGCGGCGCCCTTCCTCGATCAACACGTCGAGCGCGTCGATGACATAGTCGACGAGCTCCGCCGAACGCGCGAAACCGTTCGGGTGGAAGAACTTCATGTCATTGCTGTCGAGCGAATACGGCAGGATCAGCAACGGCTGCGCGCCGGCGTCGTGATCGTAGTATGGCAGGTCGTCGTCGAAGGCGTTCGAATTGTATTCGAAGCCCAGATCGCAGAGCAGTTTTCGTGTGTGGATGCTCTCGCTGCCGCGGCAGAAGAAGCCATATGGGCGCTCGCCGGTCGCCGCTTCGGTAACCGCGATGCAGCGTTCGAGGACGGCGCGCTCCTCGGCTTCCGAGCCGAATTCCGCGTGGGTCGTCCAGCGCCAGCTATGACAGGCCGGCTCGTGTCCGCGGGTGACGACCTCGGCTGCCAGACTCGGCACGCGTTCGATTGCGCGGCCGCACATGAAGAAGGTGACCTTCCGGTTATGCCGGTCCAGCGCATCGAGAAATCGCCACAGGCCCGCGCGCATGCCGTAGGAGAATATCTGTTCCATCCCGATGTCGCGCACACCCGCGGGGACGACGCTCATCACCTCGCCGACGCGCTCGGCGGTTGGATCGCCCTGTTCGATCGAGAATTCCGCGCCTTCCTCGAAATTGACGACGATCGACACCGCGACCGCGGCCCCGTTCGGCCATTCGATCGTTGGCCGGTCGCGCCCATATCCGATGAGGTCCCGGGTCATACCGCGTCAGACCGTCAACACGGTGCAGCCGGTGGTCTCCCGCGCTTCCAGGGCGCGATGGGCCTCGGCCGCGTCCTTCAACGCGAATTGTTGATTGATTTCGATTTTGATGCCGCGTTTCACCGCATCGAACAGATTGTCGGCCAGCGACAACATATCCTCGCGTTTAGCCGTGTGCGTGGCGAGGGTCGGGCGCGTGGCGTAGAGCGAGCCGCCGTTCTGCAGCATCCCGATGTCGATTGGTGGGATTGCGCCGGAGGACGCGCCGAAGGACACGAACATGCCGAACGGCGCCAGCGAGGCCATGGACCCTTCGAACGTCGTCTTACCGACCGCGTCATACACGACGGACACGCCTTCGCCGTTCGTAATCTCCTGGACCCGTTTGGCGAAATCCTCGCGGGTGTAAATGATGGGATGCGTGCATCCATGCTCTTTTGCGAGTGCCGCTTTTTCGTCGGTGCTCACGGTGCCGATCACCGTGGCGCCCAATTCGCGCAGCAATTGGCAAATGATCAAGCCGACCCCGCCGGCGGCGGCATGGAACAACACCGTCTGTCTTTTTTGGACCTTGAAGGTCCGTGCCGTCAGGTAGCAGGCGGTCAATCCTTTCAGCATCATCGCGGCGGCTTGCTCGTCGGTGATCCAATCGGGAACCGGGATGAGGCGTTCCGCCGGCATGATCCGGGATTCGGTATACGCCCCCGGCGCGCCCATCGCGTAGGCGACGCGGTCGCCGGGCTTGACCACAGTCACGCCGTCGCCGACCGCTTCGACGACTCCGCAGGCCTCCATGCCGATGCTGCCGGGGAGCGGTACCTTGTAGACACCGCTTCGCTGCCGGGTCTCGATATAGTTCAGGCCGATTGCGGTTTGCGCGAGCCGCGCCTCACCGGGGCCGGGCTCCTCGGTGGGAACTTCCTCCCATCGCATGACCTCGGGACCGCCGTATTCATGGATGCGGATTGCGTGCGGCATGGCTTGGGCTCCTGTCGATTTATGTCTTCGTGCCGGCCGATGACGGGCGTTTGACCAGCGACCAGGTGTTCGGCACCTCGCCGATGGGCACTTCGATCAGCGTCGGGCCCTTGGCGTTGAGCGATTCCTTGAGCGCGGCGGCAAGTTCCTCCGGTCCGTCGGCGTGGATGCCGCGCGCGCCGTAGGTCTCGGCCATCTTGGCGAAGTCCGGGTTGTGCAGGTCGACCGCGATGTGGCGTCCGCCATAGCCTTCCTTCTGGAAGCGCTTGACGTTGCCGTAGGCCGCGTCGGCAAAGACGATTGTCACCAGATCGATGCCATGCGCGACCGCCGACGACAGTTCCTGCACGTTGAACATGAAGCCGCCGTCGCCGGAAATGCAGATCACCTTCTTGTCCGGCATCGCCACCTTCGCGCCGAGCGCCGTCGCGAAGCCATACCCGAGCGTCGCCTGATAGCCGGGCGTGATCAGCGTTCGTGGCTGATAGACCGGGCACCAGTTCTGCATGAAGGTCGCCATCTGCGTCACGTCGGTGACGAGGATGCCGTCTTCCGGCAGCGCGTCGCGGATCACTTTGCCGAAGCCGTATTGTGGATGCAGGCCTTCCAGTTTCGCGATTGTGTCCGCCTTGACCGCGTTCAGTTCGCTCTCGCGGGATTCGCGGGATGTGTTGTGGCGGCGGATCTTGTCGGTCAGGACCGGCAACGCCTTCTTGGCGCTGGAAATGACGGTGACGTCGGCCTCGCGCGGCAGCTTGGCCTGCCGGGGGTCGACATCGATGCGGATCAGCTTGACCTCCTTCTCGCGGCCCCAGGCGAGGCCGGGCGACGAGAAGCGCGTACCGACCACCAAGGCGACATCGGCATCTTCCCAGATCGATTGTCCTGCGATCATGGTCTGCGCCAGATGGTGGCGGTCGGTCAGCGCGCCGCGGCCCGTCCGGCTCATGACGACCGGGGCTTCCAATGCTTCGGCGACGGCCTGCAGTTCGGCTTCCGCGCCGAACACGCCGCTGCCGACGAAGATCATCGGTTTCTTCGCCTTGCCCAGCATTTCCGCCGCGGTTTCGAGCAGGTCTTCGTCTGGCTCGGGCGCCGCGTCGTAATCCGTGGGGTCCAACAGCGCGACGTCTTCGGCCTTGCCCATCACGTCGGGCGCCATCTCGAAGACCACGGGTTGCTGGCGCGTGCCGAGCATCTCGGCGAATGCTGTTTCCATGACGGCAGGCGTGTCGGCCGGGTTCTCTGCGCGGCCGACCCATTTCACGACGCCGCGCATCGCATTGGTCTGATCGCGAATTTCATGCGTCGCGCCGATGCCGACGCCGATCTGGTGCGACGGGATCTGCCCGGCGATGCAGATTACCGGCACGTTGGAGCCATCGGCGGTGCAAAGCGCGGCGCCCGTGTTCAACAGGCCGGGACCGGGGCCGACGATGCAGGCGCCGACCTTGCCGCTGGCCTGCGCGTAACCGAGCGCCATATAGGCAGCACCCTGTTCGTGGCGCGTATGGATCGTGCGGATCTGATTGCGAGCCTCGTACAGCGCGTCGAACGTATTGTCGAGCTGCACGCCGGGCAGTCCGAAGATGGTGTCGATGCCGTGATTGACGAGGGTGCGGACGATCGCTTGGCCGCCGGTCATTTCCGCCATGGGGCGCTCCCGTATGGTTATTTGTTGGCTTTCATCCTTTCTATCACGAATGCGGAAACGGGCGTAATTCGGCATGTTTGGTATAGGATGGACCGCCGGAGAATTTTCACGCAGGAGAGAACCCCAACATGTCCCGAATCGTTCGTGTCGCCGCGGGCCAGCTCGGCCCGATCTCGCGCAATCACACGCGGGAGCAGACCGTCAAACGTATGATCGACCTGATGCGCGCCGCCCATGATCGCGGTGCGCAGTTCATCGTCTTTCCCGAACTGGCGCTGACCACCTTCTTCCCGCGCTGGTATATGGAAGATCAGGCCGAAATCGACCGAAATTTCGAACGCGAGATGCCGAACGCAGACACGCAGCCGCTCTTCGACGAGGCGGTGCGCCTCGGCATGGGATTCTATCTCGGGTATGCGGAACTGACCGAGGAAGACGGCGAGACCCGGCACTACAACACGGCGATCCTGGTTGGTCCCGACGGCAAGATCATCGGCAAGTATCGCAAGGTCCACCTGCCGGGATCGGAAGAACTGCGCCCGGCACTGAAATGGCAACAGCTTGAGAAGCGCTATTTCGATTACGGCAATCTCGGTTTTCCGGTGTTCAAGGGCTTGGGCGGCATCCTCGGCATGGCGATCTGCAACGACCGCCGCTGGCCCGAGACATTTCGGGTGATGGGGTTGCAGGGCGTTGAGCTTGTGATGATCGGCTACAACTCGGCGGCGCACGACCCGAACGGCGGCGAGGAAAGCTCCGAGCTGCGGGCCTTTCACAGCAATTTGGCGGCGCAGGCGGGGGCCTATCAGAATTCGACCTGGGTGGTCAGCGTTGCCAAGGCCGGGGTGGAAGATGGCGCAGGGCTGATCGGGTCGAGCGTGATCGTCAACCCGAACGGGCAGATCGTGGCGCAGGCGGATTCCACCGAGGATGAATTACTGATCCACGACTGCGACCTGGACCTCTGCGCCCACGGCAAGGACAACATGTTCAATTTCGCGAACCACCGCCGGATTCAGTATTACGACCGCATCACCAGTCAGGTCGGTGTCGAACCGCCGGAGTAAGAGTCTCGGCTAGAACCGCAGCCGGAACCCGCTGGTGATCAAATGCAGCGGATCGGCGTCCTCGCGAAAGGGCGTCGGATCGGCGGCGGAGGTGGTGCGCAGGAAGTCACCGCGCCATTGCCGGTATCCCGCATAGAGTTCCAGCCGGGTGCCGAGTTTCTTGGCGGCGTCGATCTCTTGGATGACGTTCACGCCCGCCATTACGACACGCGTCTCGAGCCAGCGGCTCCCGGCGGTACCCGGAACGAACCGTCCTTCGCCGCGGTCGTGGCCATAGCCCACGACGCCATAGACCACGGTGTCGCCGATCCCGAACAGATTGCGCCGCAGGCCGACCTGTCCCCACAGTCCGAAATCGTCGGGTCGCCGGGCGCCGTCGCCGTCGAAGTCGTTTGTATTCGATCCGTCGAACATCCGGTAGTTGGCACCAACGACGCCGAACAACCCGGTCGGCCGGTCGCGCAGACCGATCCCGCCGACGAACGCTTCCTCGAATTCCGGAAAGCCGATCCGCGCGCTGTCGTAATCCGGTTCCTGGTTCTTGTGAAAGGCGAACGAGGCGTCGACGGCGAAGCGGGATACGTCGCCTTTATACCGGACGCCGACATCGAAGATATCCCCCTGTGCCTTGGCGGCGGAGAAGGTCACGCCGCCGATGCTCGGCGAATCGTAGCGGAACAACAGGATCGGTTGGGTCAGGGGCCATTGCATCGGCGCTGCGAATGCGGACCAGGGCCGGACGATTCGATTGCGCCCGCCGCTGGGGCTTGAGATCACCGGATTGAAGGCGCCGCCGATCAGGAAAAAGCTTGCCTGATCGGTCGCGAAAGTGCGCCCGGGATTGGGAGTCCAACTGGCGATCACCGGCAGGCTTTCACCGATCGTCATTCGGCCATAGGGACTGTCGATCCAGCCGTGCAGCAGCCGCGTGAAGGGTTGGTTGTCACCGGCGACGAAGGGCCGGGTGCGGGATTCGTCGGTTGCGCGGACCGTGGTACTGCCGACGATGTCGAACCCGGCTTCGTATTGAAACCCGAGCGACCAGTCGGTCCCCGGATCCAGCCGCGCGATGACGCCGAGCCTGGAACTCGACGGGTTATTGTCGACGATAAAGGAATCAGCTTCCTGGCCATCGTCGGAGAACAGCGCGGTAATGTTGGCTTGGCCGTAGGGTGTGAGCGTGAGGGCCGGGTCGCCGCTACCCGCTGAAAAGAGTGGCTCAGCATAGCGTGTCTTCAGGATAAGGCGGCCGTCATGGTCTTCATTGGCTGCACTGGCGGCGCTCGCCAACAGAAGCATGATCAGGCCTGCGGCGATGCCGGCGATCCGATGCAAGTCCCGGCTCAAGCCGCGTGGAAACAAAATCAGCTCCTAAATCTTTGCCGCGAGGCCTGGTTGCGGGTAACGGCCGGCAAGGGCCAACGACGGCAGGGGAACATATCCTGGTCCCGGCGCGCAATACACGATCAGGATTGTATCGGACGGAATCTTCCCTACGTTAATGCAGTGGGACAGACGCACGTGATGAAGTGGAGGAATGCATGTTCAGGCGACGGGATGAGGAAGAGACGAGCAACCGGAGCGGTGTTCGACGCCGGATGAAGCCGCTTGCCGGGGGTGTGTCGGTGCTGCTTCTCTCGATGGTCCTTTTCGGATTCTTCCATGGGTCGCATTCTAAGGACGGAGCGGTCGAAAAGTCCGACAAACATGCGTTCCGGATCGTCACGGTCGCGAAGGGCCTCGACCATCCGTGGGGTCTCGCATTTTTGCCCAATGGCGACATGCTGGTGACCGAACGATCCGGCCGGCTTCGGGTGATCCGCGAGGGTAAACTAGATCCCAAGTCTATTCGCGGTCTGCCCGACAATATTGCCGCATCCGGACAAGGCGGTTTACTGGACGTGGCGCTACATCCCGATTTCGAAAAAACCCGGCTGATCTACCTGTCCTATGCGGGCCGCGGAAAGGGCGGCGCGGGTACCGAGGTCGCGCGGGGCCGGTTTACCGGTGACCGGCTGGAGAATCTCGAAGTCATCTTCCGTGTCTCGCCCAAGACCGGCGGCACCGGCCATTACGGGTCCCGTCTCGTCTTCGCGACGGATGGCACACTTTTTATCACCACGGGCGACCGCCGCCAAATGAAGGAAGCCCAGAATCCCGGCAACCACCTAGGCACTGTTCTGCGCCTGCGCGACGACGGGTCGGTGCCGCCGGACAATCCGTTCATCGGGCGGTCCGACGTTCGGCCCGAGATATTTTCCTACGGTCACCGCAACGGCCAAGGCATGGCGGTGCGGCCGGGCGGTAGCGTCATCTGGATGCACGAGCACGGTGCGCAAGGTGGCGATGAGGTGAATATTCTGCGGCCCGGCGCCAACTATGGCTGGCCGGCAATCACCTACGGTGTCGACTATGGCGGCGGCAAAATCTCCGACAAGACATCTGCGCCCGGGATGGAGCAGCCGGTCGTTTATTGGGACCCGTCGATCGCGCCCAGCGGCATGGCTTTCTATGACGGCGATCGGTTCCCGGAATGGCGGGGCAATCTCTTCGTCGGCGCGCTTAAGTTGGCGCATCTGCGGCGGTTGGAACTGAAGGGGGACAAGGTCGTCGCTCAGGAAAAATTGCTGGAGGATCTGGATGCCCGCATCCGTGACGTGCGTAACGGTCCAGACGGCTACCTTTACGTGCTGACAGACAGCTCCGATGGCCGCTTGATTCGCTTGGAGCCTGAGGGGCCGTAGAAAATTCGGCCAAAGCGGCAACAAAATCCGTGGCCGCGTTGAACCCGGTCGGCGCGCTGTTATAGTGATTTTCTCAAGACTGGCGCATTCCCTCCCACCCTCAGCGCTGGAGCAAACTCAATGCCATTGAAGACGAACACCACCGATGCAGGCGGGAACGGCGTTATGCCGCCCAGCCGCTTTCATGTGCAACCGCTGCCGGGCGCCAACTTCGGCGGCATGGTCGAAGTCTCCGGCATCGCCGATGCGCGCGCTGCGATCGCCGCAGCCGAAGCCGAACCGGAAACTTTGCCTGCGGCCTTGTGCGAGGCGCGGGGGTTCCTGCTGCTGCGCGGCATGGGTGCGATTTCAGAAGATCCCGAGCTGCTGGTTCGGCTGAGCCGCCTGTTCGGCCCGGAGGTCGAGGATTACAACCAGACCCTGGTCAAGAAGAGCACGGTGCACCCGGAGGTTCCTGAAATCTTCATCGTGTCGAACGTTCCGCCGGCCTATAAAGCGCCGCCGGCGCGGCCCAACCCGCCGTTGACCGAGGACGGCAAGCTGCCGACGCGGTTTCCGCATCGGCGTGGCTGGCATACGGATCAAAGCTACCGCCGCCCGCCGCCCGATATCTCGCTGTTCTATGCGGTACAGGCGTCTCCCAAGGGTCAGGGCCAGACGATATTCGCCAACGGCATCCTGGCTTATCAAGAACTGCCGCCGGAGTTGCAGGCACGAGTCGACGGTCTGGTCGGCATTCATTCCAGTTCTGCGAACGGGCGCACCGAATATGCGGTCCGGGCGGGTGATCCGCCGAAGGACATTCAGCCCCACGAAGCGCCGCAACGACAGCCGGTGGTGCGCACGCACCCGGTCAGCGGTGAAAACGCGCTCTATCTTTGCGAGGCTGGGCAGATGGACTGGATCGACGGGCCGTTCGTCGGCCTCGAAACCGGGCCCGACGGCGAGGGCGGCAAACTGCTGTACGAGATCATGCAGCATTACACCCGGCCGGAATTCATTTACGCCCACGAGTGGGAGGACGACGACCTGGTGATCTGGGATAACCGCAGCCTCATCCACTCGGCGACATGGTACGATGGCGACGCGGTTCAGCGCGTGATGTGGCGGACGACGGTGCGCGGCAACCCCGGCAACGAATATGCCGGCGAGCGCCGGAGCTGGATTCCGGTCTAGCGTCTTACCAGAGCGGGTCGCCGTCCATGGTTGAGACATGGGCGGCCACGACTTTCCATCCGACATCGGGAAAGCGCACGAGAGTCTGACTTTGCCGGCCGATCGAATCGCGGCCGCGGACTTTGAATTCCAGGTTCGTTGTGGCGAAATCGCGGCCAAGCGTCAGAATCTCCAGCCGGATTCGTTTTTCTTTGATGCCCGGTCCCGGCGCGCGGGCGACCCGATGGCCGTGGATTGCCTCGAAGCCGTAGCCGTTCTCGTGCAACGCATAGCGGATCGTGTGCGGGCTGTCCCAGAAGGTGGTGTCGAGCACGTCCACATTCTTGTCGATCAACGCTTGCTCATAGCGTTCGAACAGTTCGCTGATTTCGGCCACCACCTCGGGGATATTCGGCGTTCGGTCGTCCACGATGCGCTTCCTTCCAATACTGTGATCGTCGATTAAGTCGTGCGATAGCCAAGGCGGACGGCGCTGATCGCCATGCCGACGGCGGCTTGGGTCGGATCGACCACCGGCAGGCCGAGCGTGTCCTCCAATGTGCCGCGATACCGCGCCATGCCGGCGCAGCCCATGACCAGCACGTTGGCGCCATGGTCGTCGCGCAACTGCTGTCCGGTTTCGATCATGCGGGCCAGTGTCCGAGCTTCGTCGGCCAGTTCGGTGACGCCCAGCCCGACCGCCGCCTCACCGGCGAAACGGCTTTCGATCCCGAGCGCGCGGATATAGCGGGCATGCCGCGCCGCGCCGGAGGCAAGGATTGCGATCAGCCCGACGCGGTCGCCCAGCGTCATTGCGGTCAGCAGCCCCGACTCCGCGATCCCGAAGACCGGCTTGTCCGTGGTTTCCCGAACGGCATGCAGCCCGGGGTCGGAAAAGCAGGCGATGACGAAGGCTGCGGCCGTATTGTCCTGTGCTTTGACCAGATCGCAGAGTGGCATCACGACCCCGTCCACGTCCGTCTGGCTTTCGATTCCAGGCGGACCATCGGCAAGAGTCAGGCAGTCGATCGTCTCGCCGCCGCTAGTGCGCAACGGCTCGAGGGCGCGGTCGATATCATCCGTGACCGTGGTCGACGAGTTCGGATTGATGACGGCGATGCGATTGCCCATGGCGGCCTACTCGGGGGGGATTGCGCCGGTGCGTTCGGTGATCAGCTTGTAATGCTCGGGCCGGCGGTGAGCGGCAAAGTTAAAGATCGTCTCGCGCCCGAAGACGCAATCGTCGAGGTCGCAGTCGGCGACGATCAGTTCGTCGCCCAGCGTATGGCATTGCGCAACGATCTCGCCGGAGGGAGCGACGATCACGCTGCCGCCCATCAGATCGTTGTCGTCTTCGTTGCCGGCTTTGGCGACGCCGACTACCCAGGTGCTGTTCTGATACGCGCCCGCCTGCATGGTGACGTGATTGTGGAACATGCGCAGATGGGGCGCTTCGTCCGAGAGCGAGTTTATCGTCGGCGTGTTGTAGCCGAGCATCAGCATTTCGACGCCCTGTAACCCCATCACGCGATAGGTCTCGGGCCAGCGCCGGTCATTGCACAGGCACATGCCCATGACACCGTCCATCGTGCGCGTGACCGGGAATCCCAGATTGCCCACCTCGAAGTATCGCTTTTCCAGATGCTGATGGGTGCGCCCTGGGTCGTATTCGTCATGACCCGGAAGATGGATCTTGCGGTATTTGAGGACCGTCTCGCCGGATTTATCGACCAGGATCGACGTGTTGTAGTGATGCGGCGCGCCATCTTCCTCGATCAACTCGGCATAGCCGAGATAGAACCCGAGCCCGTATTCCTTGGCCGCGGTGAACAACGGCTGCGTCTCGTTGCTCGGCATTGCGGATTCGAACCAGGTATCGACTTCCGCCTGATCCTCCATGTACCAGCGCGGGAAGAAGGTGGTCAGCGCCAATTCGGGGAACACGACCAGGTCGCAGTTCTTCTCATGCGCTTTCGCCAACAAGGCCAGCATGCGCTCGATCACTGCAGCACGGCCTTCGGCGCGCTGGATCGGGCCCATTTGTGCGGCGCCAACGGTAACCACTCTCGACATTCTCAACTTCCTCCTGCAACGAATTACGGGACCGCCAGGGTGCGGTCTTACTCGGTGGCGTGATGGACGCCGTGAATCGCGGGACCGCCGGTTTGCGGCGGGTTGGGCAGGTCGCATTCGAGGAATTGGCCGCGGCCGGGGTTGCCCTTGGGGTCCTTACCGTCCCACACGACCTCGCCGCGCGACAAGGTCAAAATAGGATATCCGGTGATCTCCCGGCCTTCATAGGGTGTGTAGTCCAAGTTGTCGTGCAGCATGTCGATCGAGATGGTGACGGGTTTATCCGGATCCCAGATTGCGATATCGGCATCCGCGCCGACTGCGATGGTTCCTTTGCGTGGATAGAGACCGTAGATCTTCGCCGGGTTGGTCGCGGTGATGGCGACGAACTGGTTCAGCGAGATACGCTGCTTGCCGACGCCTTCGGAAAACAGCATCGGCAGGCGGATTTCAATACCGGGCACGCCGTTCGGCACCTTGGTGAAGGGCGCGTTCTCACCCTGGTTCTTCTTACCTTCCGGGTCGTCGAACCGGTACGGCGCGTGGTCCGAGGAAAACACGTCGAGCGTGCCGGTCTCGATCCCACGCCACACGAAGTCCTGGTTGGCCGCGTCGCGCGGCGGCGGGCTGCAGATGTATTTCGCGCCTTCGAACCCGGGCCGGTCGAGGTCGTCGGCGGTCAGGAACAGGTATTGCGGGCAGGTCTCGCCGTGGATGCGCAAGCCCTTCTGGCGCGCCTTGGCGATTTCGTCGATCGCTTCGCGGGCCGAGACATGGACGATCAACATCGGCAGGTCGATGATCTCCGCGAAGGTGATCGCGCGGTGGGTCGCCTCGCGTTCGGCCGGCGCGGCATGCGACACGGCGTGGTACTTAGGTTCGACATGGCCGGCGGCGACCAATTGTTCGCTCAGCCAACTGATCACGTCGTGGTTTTCCGCATGGACCATGACCATCGCGCCCTCGCGCCGCGCGGTCGTCAGTACCTTGAGCATCTGCGAATCGTCCAGCTTCAGGGCGTCGTAGGTCATGTACACCTTGAAGGAGGTGTGGCCTTCGCGAATCAGCGCGGGCAGGTCCTGTCCCAAGACCTGATCCGACGGATCCGAAATGATCAGATGGAAAGCGTAATCGATGACCGCCTTGCCCTTTGCGCGCGTGTGATAGTCGTCGACCACCGCGCGTAACGATTGCCCTCGGTATTGGGCGGCGAAAGGGATGATCGTCGTGGTCCCGCCGCAGGCCGCCGAGATGCTGCCGGATTCGAAATCATCGGCGGATTCCACACCGTGCGAGCCCGGTTGGTCGATATGGCAATGGCTGTCGATGCCGCCGGGCAGCACCAGCTTGCCGGATGCGTCGATGATCTCCGCACCGTCCTCGAGGGAGTCGGCCAAGGCGACGACCTTGCCGTTTCGGATACCGACGTCGCATTGCGTCGTATCCGATGCGGTAACAACCGTACCGCCGCGGATGATCAGATCGAATTCGGCCATGCTTCCCTCCACCGTGTGCGCTTTCGAGCGATGATTGTGCCAGCCTGAAGGGCAATTGCAATCGGTGTCGCCCCGATTGCCTGTTTGCTTGACCCCGACAGGACCGCGTGATCCGATGACGGACACTCTTTCCGCCCCGTCGAAGGAGGCAGGAATGTCAGAAAAACTATTCGTCGTCCTCGGCGACCGGCGCTATCGCGTTGATCATGGCTGGGGCGTGTTGCCGGATAACGTCCCGCCTGGCGCGGTCAGTACGATCGCCGTCGATTCCCAGGATCGGGTCTACGCGTATCGGCGGAATTCGATTCCCGTCGTCGTGTATGACGCCGACGGCGCGTTCGTTTCCGCCTGGGGCAGCGACTTCATTGCCGATGCCCATGGCATCTTCATTACCGGCGATGACCGGGTCTTCCTGGTCGACCGGGATGCGCATGAGATTTTCGAATGTACGGTCGACGGAAAGATCGTGCGGCGGTTCGGGTCCCGTCACCGGCCGGAGTTCGGCGCGCCCTTCAACCATCCGACCGGTATTGCCGTTGCCGCCGACGGCGATACCTACGTCACCGACGGGTACGGCAATTCACTGGTGCATCGGTTCGACGCGGATGGTGCCTTGATTCGGAGCTGGGGTGGCGCCGGGTCGGGGCTGGGCACCTTCACCGTGCCGCATGCGGTCTGCATCGACCATCATGACCGCGTGCTGGTTGCCGACCGCGAAAACGACCGCATCCAGGTCTTCGACCGTGGCGGCATCTACCTAACCGAATGGCCCGGTTTTTACCATCCCATGGATTTATACGTCGATGACCGCGGTCTGATCTTCGTAACCGATCAGACGCCCAGCCTCAGCCTGTTATCGACGGACGGCAGCCTGCTGGGGCGGTGCAAGCCGGTCTGGATCGGCGGGCACGGGATATGGGGCAATTCAACTGGCGATCTTTTCCTGGCGGAACTCGATCCGCCGCGGATTACCAAGATGACGCGGGTCGACTGATCAGGCTCGGTTGATCAGGCATGATGGGTCAGGTGGCGCGGCTGCCGCCGGGCCGAGGCGGCCCGTCCGCCGCGCGGTCATAGACAATTTCGCCGCCGGTGATCGTCAGGTCGGCGGTGATGGCACGCAGCGTTTCCTCGTCCGCCGTCAACGGATCGTCGGACAGGACCGCCAAATCGGCGAGTTTACCGGGCTCTATCGTGCCTTTCTGGTCTTCCTCGAAGGACAGCCAAGCCCCTTCGCGGCTGGCGCAGGCCAACGCTTCCATCGGGGTAAGCGCTTGGTCGGGTGCCAGCAGGTTACCTTCACGGGTGCGTCGCGCGGTCGCGTGCCAGACGGTTTCGAACATGGACGGCGGTGTGTTGTCGGTGGCGAGCGCGATATGGACGCCGGCGTCGACCAGATCACGTAGCGGCAGGAACGTATTGGCCTTCGCGTCGCCGTGTTCGGCACGCAGTTTCTCACCGTCGTCATGGACATAGCGTTTGGTCAGCGCGGTCAGGACGAGGCCGCAATCCTGTATCCGCCGGATTTGATCGGCGTCGATCACGCCCACATGGACGATCGTCCAGCGTTGGTCCTCGATCGGCACTGCTTTATTCACCCGTTCGAAGTACGGCAAGGTGTCCATGCCGATGGCGGCGATGCGGATGCCGTTGCGCGCCGCCTCGATCATCATGTCGACCATGACGTTTTCCGGCAGTTCGCAGTTGAAGTTGAATCCGGCCCATCCTGCGTAGGGGCAGGTCTGCGCCCGCAGGCTGTTCTCGCGGCTCATGACCGGTTCGGTGAACAGGCCGCCGACGCGCAGATAGTCGTCGCCGAGACCTCGTCCGGAAAGCCACGTGGCCCAGCTGTTGAGCAAGGCTCGCACATCGTCGATGTCGGTGCTGGTCCAGGCCGGGCTGTACACCAGATGCGACCGCACCGGCAGCGGACCGGCATCGCGCATTTGCCGATAGGCCGCGAGCACTTCCGCGTTGATACCGTGTCCTTCGTAGACGCTGGTGGTGCCGTAGGCGTTGTAGGACTGCATCGACCTTTGCAGCCCCGTGACCCGGTCATTCAGCAGGAAGCGCGGGACAACCGCCATCAGCGTGTGCTCCACGATCGGCTTGTAGTTCTGTTCGACGATAACGCCGCTTGGGTCGCCGCCGTCGTCTTTTTCGATGGTGATGGTATCGATGGGCGGAACGGTGTCGCGCGTAATTCCCGCCGCCTGCAGCGCCGCCGTATTCGCGACCGACACCAGTGGCAATGTATTCCGCCAGTGGCCCCAGATGGCGCGGATATAGACGGGATTATCCGGCGACACACGGTCGAGATCATGCCGGTTCGGTACGCGCCCTTCGGCCAGGCATTCGGGGACGTTCCAATACTGCGGCGGATCGCCAACCGGCATCGTGACGATCCAGTCGCCGGGCTGCGCCGTCTTCACCTTGGCTTCGACGATCTGCAGGATATCGTCGATATTGCGGGCGCCGGCGAGGGATGGCAGGTGGTCCTTGAGTCCTTCGCGATCCATATGGGCATGCCCATCGATCAGGCCGGGAATGACGGTCCGGCCCTTTAGATCGATGGTCTGTGCCCCATCCGACATCGCGTCGATTTCGGCATTGCGGCCAACGGCAAGAATCCGGTCGCCCGATAGTGCGACGGCCTCTGCCACGCTGTCCTGTGAATCGAGCGTCAGAACGCTGCCGTTCTTCAGGATCATCGTTGCGGGGTTGGCCATTGCATTGCTCCGTCAGCGTCGTTGGTTACGCGGGCGCAGCCCGGTTCTTGGCGATGACATGCTCTTGATACGCAGGCCGTGCCGCGAGCCGCTCGTACCAGGCCTCGACATTCGGATGCGACGGCCGGTTGGGCGTCCATTTCATCCAGCGATGGGTCAGCGAGCCGGATGGAATGTCGGCCATTGTAAGGTTGTCGCCGCAAAGATAAGGCCGGTTGGCCAAG
This sequence comes from Alphaproteobacteria bacterium, assembly GCA_021774335.1. Taxonomy (GTDB): domain Bacteria; phylum Pseudomonadota; class Alphaproteobacteria; order UBA8366; family UBA8366; genus JAJFJD01. Next base: position 114,396 of record JAJFJD010000043.1, on the reverse strand, counting down.
ACCTTGTCGAGGATGTCATACATCGCGCTGCCGCGTTCGGTCGCGGCGGTAATGGCGTCGGGGCTGCGCTGATCCTCCGGAAGCCGGAAAAAATGATCCAGGTAGACAGAGTTGAACGGGGCGAGGTTCAGGGAACTCCAGTCCATCCATTTTTCCGCTTCGGCGCGGCCGCGCAGCGACTCGGGACACATGTTGCCCATGCTGTATTTGGCGCAGAGGTAGCGTGTCACCGCGCCGGATTCCCAAAGGGTGAATCCGTCATCTTCTTCCAATGTCGGCAACCGGCCCATCGGGTTCTTCGCCCGGTATTCCGGATCGTCGTTCCCGCCGAACGGCCCGCCCCAGTCAATTCGCTCATACTCGACGCCGAGTTCACCGAGGCACCAGGTAACCTTGATAACGTTGGACCCGTCGGCCCTTCCCCAGATTTTCATCACGATGTTGTCGCTCCCTGCGATTGTTGTCGAAGTGGTCCAATTGCTGCAGTTCCAAGCATACCATTATTCGGCACGGGTTCATGAATCTGAGTCTTGGTACAGCGCTTTAAGGCGTTCGTTTTGCGGATTGGACCGTGCGTTCCAGCATATCAAGGAAGTTTGAGCGGTCCTTTCCGGTGAAGCCGCGGTTGTAGCCGCTGATTTCGCCGGTTTCGCGCAAATGTTTCTTGAGATCGCGCATCGCGAGCGCCGATCCGATGTTGTCGTCCGTGAACGGGTCGCCGGTCGGGCCGAGGACATGCGCGCCGGCGATGAGGCAGCGTGATGCGAGTTCGATGTCGGCAGTGATCGCAATGTCGTTGGCGGCGATATGCTCGGCGATCCAGTCGTCGGCCGCGTCCGGTCCCTCGGGTACGACGACCCGGTTCACGCCGATCTCGTTGTTCAACCGCATCCAGGTGTTCCCTACCATGTGGACGGTCAGGTCGTGCCGATTGGCGACGCGCATCACCTCGTCCTTGACGGGGCAGGCGTCGGCGTCGACGTAGAGATCCGGCATCTAGCTGCCCTCGATTTCTTCGCGTTTGATCTCAAGCGCGAGCCAGTCTTCTTCCGCCGCCGCTAGGTCGGCTTCCGCCTGCTTCAGCGCTGCGGCGGCGGTATCGAAGGCGGCGGGATCGCGCGCGAAGAGTTCGGGGTCGGCGAGGGATTGGCCCAGGCGCTCGATATCGGCCTGCAGCGCTTCCATGCGGGACGGCAGTGTTTCCAGCGCATGTTTGTCCTTGAAGGTAAGCCGGGACGGCGGCGCCTTGGCGTGGCGTTCCGGGGCGGATGCACCCGTTGATTTTTCTTTTCGTTCCGGCTGAGCGGTCGCCGAGGCGGCGCTGTCGCCGCGTTGCCGCGTCATGTCGGTGTAGCCGCCGGCGTATTCGGTCCATGTGCCTCCGCCGTCGCTGGCGATCACCGATGTGGCGACCCGGTCCAGGAAATCACGATCGTGGCTGACCAGCAGGACCGTGCCCGGGTAATCGGCCAGCATCTCCTGCAACAAGTCGAGTGTCTCCAAATCCAAATCGTTGGTCGGTTCGTCCAGGATCAAAAGGTTGGACGGTCGGGACAACGCCTGGGCCAGCATCACCCGGCCACGTTCCCCGCCGGACAACACGCCGACCGGCGTTCGGGCCTGCTCCGGCAGGAACAGAAAATCCTTCATGTAGCCGATGACATGCCGCGACTGGCCGCCGACCGATACGGTATTCCCGCCGCCGGTCAGGGCGTCGGAAAGCGTCATATCGGGGTCGAGGCTGTCGCGATGCTGGTCCAGCGTGACCATCTGCAGGTTGGCGCCGGTCCGGACGGACCCCCCGTCGGGCGCTAGCGCTGTCGTCAGCATATGTAACAAAGTGGTCTTGCCGGCACCGTTCGGACCGACGATGCCAATCCGGTCACCGCGTTGCACGCGTATGGAAAAGTCGCGCACCAGCGCAAGGTCGCCGTAGGACTTCGAAATATGCTTGGCTTCGACGACCAGGCGGCCGGAGCGCAGGCCTTCGGTGGTGGAAAACTTAACCGTGCCGACCGAATCCCGCTGCGTGCGGCGCTCTTCACGCAAAGCATGCAACGCACGCAGCCGGCCCTGATTGCGCTTGCGGCGCGCGGTGACGCCCTTATGGAGCCACTCGGTTTCAACGGCGAGCTTGCGGTTCAATTCGTGTCGCGCCCGGTCGTCCTGCTCGAGCACCGTGTCGCGCCAGGTTTCGAATTTCGCGAATCCGTCCTCCAGGCGACGGGTCACGCCGCGTTCGAGCCATACGGTGATCCGCGACAAGTTCTCCAGGAAGCGGCGGTCATGGCTGACCAGCACCAGGGCCGAGCGGCTTCTGGCGAGTTCCGCTTCGAGCCATTCGATGGCGGGAAGATCGAGATGGTTCGTCGGCTCGTCGAGAAACAGGATATCCGGTTCGGCGGCCAGGACGCGGGCGAGCGCACAACGGCGCGCTTCGCCGCCGGACAAATTCGCCGGGTTTTCGGCACCCGTTAGCCCCAGCTTTTCCAGCAGGAATTGTCCGCGATGCGGATCGTCGCCTGGCGTGAGGTCCGCGTCGACATAGGCGCGGGTGGTTTCGAAGCCTGAAAAGTCTGGTTCCTGCGACAAGTACCGGACCGTGGCACCCGGGTCGAGGAATCGCTCCCCGGCGTCGGGTTCGATCAGCCCGGCGGAGATGCGAAGCAGCGTCGACTTGCCGGATCCGTTACGCCCCACCAGACACAGCCGTTCTCCGGCGGACACCGACAGGTCGGCCCCTTCCAACAGCGGCGTGCCGCCGAATGTCAGGTGAATGTCGCGCAGAATGAGAAGCGGTGCCGCCATGGGCTTTCGTGTACTAGCAGAGGCGGGGGCGCGGCAAGGGCGATGGAATTTATTGTTACTGATGTGTGTCAATGCGTGCGCCGAGTTTATGGTCGATCCTATTGGTGGGCCAATAGACAGCGGGGATAGGCGATGCTGAGTTATATAGATTGCGTCGGTCTTTGCGATCTGACCGAGGCGGAAATCGACGCCATTGCGGAACACGAGCATTTGCCGCGCTTGGTGGCGCTCGAACTTGGTGAATATCTCATTCATAGCCCCGAGGGCGTGCCGATGATCCGTAAGATGATCGTCGACGACATCGCGCATGCGCGGCGGCATGGCGATCTGGAGCGGACGTTGACGTTACGGGCGACTTTGCGCCACTTTATCCAGACGCATCCCGACCACGTGGAGGACGCGTGACTGTGTTGTCCCGCTCCGTCTCGGTATCGCTCGGTGCGGTGGTGTTCTTCATTCTCGGCAGCATGCAGGCGTGGTCCGACGAGACGCTTCCTGGCGATCCGGTGGCCGGCCGAATTTTCGTCGAGCGCGAATGCGGCGATTGCCATGACATCTCGCGCGAGGGCGGCGACTATCCGCTGAATGCTGCGCCGAGCTTCCTCGATGTGGCGACCGAGCGCTCGACCACGGCGCTCAGCCTGCGCGTCTTCTTGCGGTCGACCCACCGGGAGATGCCGGACCTTATCCTGAACCGGCGAGAACAGGACGATGTGATCGCCTATATCCTGAGCCTGCGCGCCGAGTAACCCGGCCCGGGCAAGGTTACTTCGGCGGGGATGACGGATCGGTTCCCAGGTCGTAGCGCGTTTTGATGAACATATCCCGGATCAGGTCCGGCACGTCGCTTTCCTTGAACAAGAGCTGCTGCTTCCGGTCGTAGACGAAACCGGCGATATGGGCCATTTCCTCGCCGGTCAGATCGAACTGATATCCCAATTCCTGTGATTGCAGTTCGACCATGGCGAAGGCGCCGGCCCACATCCGGGCGGTGAAATCGAACACATCGATGACGGTGTTGCCGTCCTCGGCATCCAGTGTCGGACCGGCTTTGCCGCCAACGCCATTGACTGAATGGCAGATCACGCACCCTTCCGTAACGAAAAGCTCCTGTCCCTTGGCCGCATCGATCACCGGAAAGGCGACGCGTGTCTGCTGGCGACTATCGTCCTCAGCGTGGCCAGGGGCCGACAGGAAAAGGGCGGCGGCAAAGGCAGGAAACAGGACTGCTCGGTAAAAGCTGGGTTTCATCGGTTGGGTCCATCCGTTGTTGCACTATTTGGATGGAACACTGCGCTGATCCGCTGGATTGTACGTTGATCCGGGTCAATCGCCAGGATTTGGCGAATTTGTCAGAAGCGCCGCTTCCCGCCCTATTGGCGGTTCGGCGCGCATGGGGCATTAAAGGGCGCGGCCAAGGGGTGGCATATCGGAATAGGAACGGAGTATCGGGCAGATGGCAAACGGCAAAGAAGGTTCCAGCAATCCGGAGGGGCAAGTCACCTTGCACATCGACGGTGTGGTCGCCCGTATCACCTTCGACCGTCCGCATGCGCGGAATGCGATGACCTGGGCGATGTATGACGGTTTGGCCGCGGCCTGCGACACGATTGCCGCCGACGCGTCGATCCGTGTGGTGTTGATGCGCGGCGCGGGCGGGAAGGCCTTCGTGGCCGGGACCGATATCGCGCAGTTCAGCGCGTTCGAGACGGGCGAAGACGGCATCGCCTACGAAGACAAGGTCGAGGTTTACGTCGATAAGGTTGAGAAGTTACCGCAACCGACCGTCGCGGTGGTCGAGGGTTGGGCGGTCGGCGGCGGGCTTGCCATCGCCAACGCCTGCGATTTCCGGATCGCGACGCCGGGATCGAAATTTGCCGTGCCGATCGCCCGGACGCTCGGCAATTGTCTGTCCGCCGGCAACCTGAAAGCCCTCACCGAAACCTTCGGGCTGCCGCTGGTGAAACGGATGCTACTGCTCGCCGAGATGCTGCCGGCGGAAGAACTGCTGGCGCACGGCTATCTGCTTGCGGTCGTCGAACCCGACGCGCTTGACGATTACACGGATGCGTTGTGCGAAAAGATCCAAGGCCACGCGCCGGTCACCATGAAGGTGACGAAGCAGGCGTTGCGGCGGCTGCGCGACGACCCCAACGCGGCGGACGAAGATTTGATCCGGGAATGCTACGGCAGCGACGATTTCCACCACGGCGTCGAGTCGTTCGTGAACAAGCAGACGCCGCAGTGGAAAGGCCGCTAGTCGGCTTATCCGGCCTTTTCGCGGTTACGTGCGACCCAGCTGTCGACCAACGCTACCGACGCGTCGACCGTATCGTTCTGCATGCCTTTCATTTCGGCGATCGTTTTCACGAGGCAGTCGGCCCGTTCGATGTTGGGCGCTCCGGCTAGCAATGCGCGGGCGGCCGAGGACGGCTTCGCCAATCCTTGTGCCGCGGCGGCGTATTTCTCGAACGGCACCATGGAATCCGGCGACGCGCCGATGGATTCGCAAACTTCGCGCACCCAGTTGTAGACCGACTTCGACGTTTCCATATCGCTGTGCACCGACTTGCGGATCGAGCGCATGTCGTCCGCCTGGACGCAACGGTAGTTGCCGGTCAGCAGCATGGCCCATTTTGCGAGCGGGACGAAGATCGAGTCATGCACCTTCAGTTTTACCGGCAACTCGATCTCACCGTCGCCGGTATCGAAGCGGATGGCTTCGATGTCCGCCTGCAGTTGGCGCAGGATGGCGGTGTGCTCGTCGGACTCGAATCGCGCCGCCTTGAAATTCGTCGGCAGGGCGACCTGCAGCACGTTGGTCTTTTCTTCCGGTGGGCGGAATGCCTGCGGGTCCGGGCTGCACAACGTGATCATGGCCGGGTCGAAACTCTCCCAGACCGTCGGGTCGGTGTAGCATTTCTTCAGCGCTTCGGTGTCGAGACCGGGAATCCGCGCCAGATACGGCAGCGGCGGCATGTTCATGATCGACATGCAGGGCACGCCGGATTTTGCGACCGCGTCGAGCAGTTCGCGCACGCCCGGCGAGCGGTATTGCGGTTCCTGCATCGCCAGCACGATCAGGTCGTAGTCCTTGGGATCGACATCGCCAGTGCCGCCGGCGGATAGGTCGCCCGGCAACGTTCGCGAATCGATCTCCACCAAGTCGTCGCGGCCTTTTACCGGCATGCGCACGCGCGCGCCTTCTTCGTTGAATAGCGCCGCCTCGTCGGGCAGGCACACAAGTTTCGCCGAGTGTCCGGCCAGCAGAAGTTTGATGGCGAGCAGCGATCCATAAGACGCGCCCATGATCATCGTGTTGTAGGTTTTCGTCATTCCTCCCAGTCCCCGCGTTGTTTGTTCGGCCCAGAAACCGTTTAGCTCGGCACCGGTTATAGCGAAATGGTGCCCACTTTAGGGGCGACGGGTCAAGGTTTCCGCCGCACGGCCGAAATGCCTATACTCGATTTTCTGCACTGGAAATCACGGGAGGGCGCAATGGCGGAAGACTGGGCGTTTGTTCACAATCGCGCGAGTGATGCCGCGTGGACCGAGGGATTGCGGAAGATTTTTGAGTATCGCGATCTCGGTATCAAGGATGGCACCCACGGCGATTACGTGGCGCACGTGATCCGGTCGACCGAGCGGTCCGATCCCGACGAGGTGCAACATTGGCATGTTCACGACTGCACCTTCCAACTCGTCTATGTTCTGAACGGCTGGGCCAAGTTCGAGTATGAAGGCGAGGGTGTGCGGAAGATCGAAAAAGGCGACTGCATCTTGCAGGTGCCCAAGATCCGGCATCGCGAAATCGACTGCTCGGAGGATTTCGAAGTGCTTGAAATCGTCTCGCCAGCTGATTTTGAAACACGCATCGTTGATGCGCCGGCGGATTCCGCGGACTGACAGCCGCATGAAAGTCGATAGCATGAAAATCGCCGTTCCTGACCTGGTCTCCAATTCATACTTTCCGGCCCTCGCTGCCCTCCAACTCGGCTATTTCGAGGACGAAGGGCTCGACCTGCAGCTAGAGCATATATTTCCGATCAACAAATCCTGCGAAGCGCTGCGCGACGGCGTGGTCGATTTTGTCGCCGGATCGGCGCATGCGCCGCTGGCCGCCTTTCCGAATTGGCAGGGAGCCAAGCTTCTCGCCGCCCTGGCACAGGGAATGTACTGGCTGCTGGTGGTGCGAAAGGACCTGGAGGCGGAGCGTGGGGATATCCAGGCGGTGCGCGGCATGCGGATCGCCGCGGCCCCCTTTGTCGAATTGGGATTGCGCGCGATGCTGGCGGAGGTCGGGATCGATCCGCATGCCGACGTGTCGATCGGTCTGCCGGAGGGTCGCATGAAGCCGGGGGTATCCTTTGGTGTAGCGGCTGCGGAGGCGCTGGCCGACGGCGAGATCGACGCCTTCTGGGCCAACGGCATGGGTGCGGAAACCGCCGTGAGCGCGGGCGCCGGCAAGGTTCTGATCGATATACGACGCGGCGACGAGCCGAAAAAGGCGTTCGATTACACGATGCCGTCGCTGATCACCACCGACGCATTGATCGAGCGTGACCCGGAAGCCGCCGCCGCGGCAATTCGCGCCATCGTGCGGACCCAGAACGCGCTCAAAGCAGATGTCGATCTTGCCAGCCGCGTTGGAAAAGACCTGTTTCCGGCGGATAAGGCCGATCTGATCGTTGATGTTGTGCGCCGCGATTTGCCCTATTACGACGCGACGGTGCGCGAAGACTTTGTCCTTGGCATGAATTCATTCATGGCTGGGCTCGGTTGGCTTGAAGGACCTGTGCCGTATGAAAAGGTTGCTGCGGTCGAATTTAACGATCTTTGGGCGTAATTAGCGCGGAACCCCTTTAAATCGCGGTGTTACTGCCATAAGTTAGAACTATCCGGCTGGCCCCAGCCGCATAGATTTGTGAGATAATCATGAAACGATCGAAAACGATCGCGCTCGTCATGATGAGCGCCAGCACCATCGCCCTGTCCGCATGTGAGGAACCGACGGTGGACGCGGCGGTATTCGATACGCTCGAGCAATGCATCAGCGACCCAGTCATCTCGGAAAGCCAATGCCGGTCGGAATTCGCGGCGGCAAAACAGCAGCATGTGAAGGCCGCGCCGAAATACACATCGAAGACGGATTGCGAAGCGGATTTCGGTGCAGCACAGTGCGAACAGGCGCCGCAGCGCACGCAGAGCGGCGGCAGTGTCTTCATGCCCCTGATGATGGGATACATGATGGGCAGCATGTTGTCGGGTGGCCGCCGCGGCGTGGCATCGCAGCCGCTTTATCGCTCGACCGACGATCCCAAGAATTATCGGACGGCCGATAATAAGAAAATCGGCGGGAAGACCGGTGCGACCAAGGTGGCGCAGTCGGCGGCGCGCAGTCCAAGCGCCAAGACGTCGACCGTCTCGCGCGGTGGATTCGGTGCACGGGCCCGGTCGACAGGCTTTACCGGGCGCTCATAAGCCAAGGCGAGCAAGAAAATTTATGGAAAGAATACCCGTCGCCGCACGGCAGGACTGGAAGGATACCGCTCGGGAACATGGCTTTGTGTTCCATTCGATCGACAACGATCCGTATTGGGACGAAACGGCCTATTACAAGTTTTCCCTCCGCCAGATTGAGGACGATCTGGAAGCGCCGAGCGAAGAATTAGAAAAACTCTGTTTCGACGTCGTCGAACGCGTTGTTGGCGACCGCCAGTTGATGAAGCGATTGGGCATCCCGGAATACTACTGGGATTACGTCGCGAACAGTTGGCGGCAGCAGGATCGCAATCTCTACGGCCGGATGGATTTTGCCTATGACGGCAAGGGCCCGGCGAAACTGCTCGAGTACAATGCGGACACCCCGACCACGCTGTACGAAACGTCGATCTTCCAGTGGGTCTGGCTCGAGCAAGCGATGGAGCGCGAGCTTATCCCGGCCGGCTGCGACCAGTATAACTCGGTGCATGAAAAGCTGCTGGAAGCGTTGCCGCAGATGGGTGTCCACGAGGTGCTCCATCTGGCTTGCGCCAGCGATAGCGAGGAAGATCAGGGCACCATCGATTATATCGCCGACTGCGCCCGGCAGGCCGGATTGGATACCCGGACCCTGCTGATGGACGATATCGGCATTGACGAGCATGGCCAGTTCACCGACCTCGACGACCGGCTCATTACCGATCTATTCAAGCTTTATCCTTGGGAATGGATCATGGCCGAGGATTTTGGCGAGAACATTGCGAGGAGCGGCGCGCGTTTCCTCGAACCTCCCTGGAAGACGATCCTATCGAATAAAGGATTGTTGCCGCTGTTGTGGGAGATGTTCGAAGGGCATCCGAATCTGCTGCCGAGCTATTTTGAAGATGATCCGAAAGCGTCCGAGCTGGGCGATACCTATATCCGGAAACCGCTGTATTCCCGCGAAGGGCTGAACATCTCGGTCGTCCGCGACGGCCGGGTGGATTACAGCATCGATGGCCCGTATGGGGTCGAAGGACATATCCTCCAAGCGTATAACCCGCTGCCGAATTTCGACGGCAACTTCGCGATGACCGGCTGTTGGCTGGTCGCCAGTCAGGCTGCGGGCATGTGCGTGCGCGAGGACAAATCGCTCATCACCGGCGACGACTCCCGCTTCATCCCGCACGTCATCATCGACTAGGGTGGGTCACGCCTTCAGGGCGGCTTCCACGCGATCCGGCGTGAACGGCATGTGATACAGCCGTTTGCCGGTAAGTTTGTGGAAGGCGTTCGCGACCGCCGCGCCGATGAACGGGTTGCCGATCTCGCCGATGCCCGTCGGTTTGGTATCGCGGTCGAGGAAGTCGACATGGATTTCCTCGGGCGCTTCCGACATCCGCAGCACTTCGTAGTCGTGGAAGTTAGACTGCGCCACCGCGCCGTTGACGATGGTGGCGCGCTCCTTCAACACACTGGACAGGCCGTAGATGACACCGCTTTCCACGTTACGGCGGGCGGCGTCCGGCTGGACCACGATACCGGCGTCGACCGCGATCCAAACTTTGTGAACGCGGATCTTGTTGGATGCCGCGTCGAGCGAAATCTCGACGACGCCGGCACCCAGCGAACCCGAGCGTTCCGAGATGGATAGGCCGATCGCTCGGCCGTCGGGCCGTTTGGCGCTCCAGTCGCACATCGCGGCCACCCGGTCGAACACCCGTTTGGCTTTCGGCGTCATCGCCAAGTGCCGGCGGCGGAACTCCAGCGGGTCGGTTGCGGTCGCGGCGGCCATCTCGTCGATGAAGGCTTCATGGGCGAACACGTTGAACGGATGCGCCACCGCGCGCCAATGTTTGAGTCGGATATTGTGGGACGTGCCGCGCCGCTCGATATGCTGATTGGGCACCCGATAATAGGGAATCTTGATGCCCGAATGCAGTAGATTGCCGCCGTCGCCGACCGAGCATTGTCGCCAGCCGACGACCGTCCCGCGCGGATCAAGTGCGGCTTCCATGCGGATAAGGACCTGCGGGCGGAACATGCCGTGGGCGATGTCTTCCTCGCGGGTCCAGATCATTTTGACCGGCCGCTTAATTTGCCGGGCGATGTGCGCCGCTTCGACCGTGTAGTCGCTTATGGAGCGCCGGCCGAATCCGCCACCGAGATAATGTTGATGATGGATCACCTGTTCGCGGTCGAGACCCATGGCGCGGGCGATATAGTTGCGTGAAATACCGGGTGCCTGGGTTCCTTCCCAGACCTCCAGCGTGCCGTCGTCGTTGAAACGCGCCACCGCGTTCAGCGGTTCCATCTGCGCGTGGTAGCCGTAGTCGCTGCGATAGGTCTGCTGAAACGTTTTCGCTGCCGTGGCGAAGACCGCGCCGTCATACCCCTTTTTTTGGAGAATTTTCGCGCCGGCCGACGGGTCCTCGATGATTGCGGGATAGTCCTTCTCCAACGCGGTCTCGGAACTGTATCCCTCCGCTGGGCGTATACCGTCCCAGGTTATCTCCAGTGCGTCGCGCGCTTCCAGGACATGCTCCATGCTGCCTGCGACGACGGCGATGCCCGTGTCGAGGCGGACAACATCGATCACGCCGGGTATGGCCCGGACGGCCGCATTATTCCAGCTCTTGGGGTGTCCCTGTTGGACCGGTGAATGCACCGTGCTGGCATAGACCATGCCGGGAAGCTGGACGTCGATCGAGTATTGCGCCGTGCCGTTCACCTTCTCCGGGATATCGTGCCGTGGCACCGATGATCCGATGATTCGGAACTCGCTTTTTTTCTTAAGCTCTGTCGGTTTGACGCTGGGCAGGGGCGAGGGCACCGTCGCGAAGGCGGCAATTTCGCCATATGTCATGCGCCGTCCGGATTTTTGATGCACGACGACGCTCGGCTCGGTCGTCAATTCCGTGACCGGCACGGCCCATTTCTGCGCCGCGCTGGCCAGCAGCACTTTGCGCACTTGCGCGCCGGCAACCCGCATCTGATCGAAATACTTCATCACGGCGCGGCTGCCGAAGATACCCATCAGCTTGCCCGGCCGGCCCCGGCGTACCGTGTTGTAGCCATAGATCGCGGGTTCGGCCGGCGCCATTTCCAGCGAAACTTTGGACCAATCGGCATCCAGTTCCTCGGCCAGCGCCATCGGCACGCCGGTCATCGAGCCTTGGCCCATTTCGGCTGCGGGCGAGACGATCGTGATCTGGTTATTGGGCGAGATGCGGACCCAGGCGGAAATGTCCCGCGCTGATTTCGCCTGTGCCGGTGCGATCAGCGCCAGTCCGTTGCCGCCGAGGGCAACGGCAAAGGTCAAACCGCTTGCGGTCTGGAGGAAGGCACGGCGGCCGGTATTGGGCATGCGCGCGGGCGAATTGTTCTGCGTTGCCATGTCTACGCCTCCTTCGCCGCGCGCTGGATGGCGGCAATGATGCGGGTATAGGTACCGCAGCGGCAGATGTTTCCGTCCATATGCGCGACGATCTCGTCGCGTGAGGGTGTCTTGTTGGCGGCCAGCAATTCCGCCGCCTTCATGATCTGGCCGGATTGACAGTAACCGCATTGCGGCACCTGCTCGGCGACCCAGGCCTTCTGTAGGGGGTGGCTGCTGTCGGGCGACAGGCCTTCGATCGTCGTGATCGATTTGCCGTCGGCCTCCGACACGGCGGTCTGGCAAGACCGCACGGCTTTCCCGTCCACATGGACGGTGCAGGCGCCGCATAGGCCGGCGCCGCAGCCGAATTTCGTACCGGTGAGTTTCAGGTGTTCGCGAATGACCCAGAGCAAAGGCGTGTCTGGCGCGGGGTTCGCGTTCGCCGGTTTCCCGTTGATCGTGAAGGCAACCATGATCGGAAACTCCCATTTCTGCGCGGTCGTAAGAAAAGATCGATGTAGCGGCACTCTTCCAGGCACGAGCGGGCGCGGCGTGGTCTCAATGATTGAATTTTATTGTTATGGTTGTTCGGTTAGCGCGCCCAGCGCGTCAATTTCCGAAAGAAAGAGTACGCCAACTCATGGGAGTTGTGGAAGGCGAAAATTGGCCCTACGGGCCGCAGACAGTACCAGGATAGGCGTGCCGCGCGTTATCGGCTGGCATGCACCACGAAGGGCGCGCCGGTGGTGCGATGGAGCGTCCGCCGGTCCGCTTCGCCGTAGTCGTTGACGCCGAGATGCATGGTGCAGCGGTTGTCCCAGACCACCAGGTCGCGCGTCGCCCAGGCATGCCGGTACATGTATTTCGGCTGCTCGGCCTGGGTGTAGAGCCAGCCGAGCAGTGTCCGGCTCTCCGCCTGCGTCCATCCTTCGAAGCCGTATACGAAGGCGGGGTTGATGTAGAGCGTCTCGTATGCGGCCTCGTGCATATGGACGACGGGATGGATCACCGGAACGCGATACTGCGCCTGCAGGTCCTGCTTGTCCGGGTTGGTTTCCGTCGTTGGGTCATAGACCAGGGCTTCGTCCGACCCTGTCTGCTGCATGACGAAGGATGTCGCGTGCACCGCGTTCAGGCCGCGCAGGGTCGCTTTCATGCCGGGCGTGCAGTCCTCGAAGACCGCACGCATGTTCGTCCAGATCGTATCGGCGCAGGCCTCCGGGGTTTCGACACCGTACAGGCTGGTGACCGCCACGGGCTCGCGCCGGAAGGTGACGTCGGTATGCCATCTGGGTGCGCGCGGTCCACGGTTGCCGGGCTTGTTCAACATCAACTCGACCGTGGGGCAGCCGGGCAACGGCAACGTTGTGCGCGCCGACAGTTCCTGCGGATGCACATCCAATTCGCCGAACCGTTCCATGAAGGCTGCATGCTCGTCCGGCGCCAGCGTCTGGTCCGGAAAGACGAGGATATGACGTTGGTGAAACGCTTCCAGGATGGCATCCCAGGTCGCGTCGTCCACGTTGCGGCAATCGACACCGTGAACGCGTGTGCCCAGCGCCTTGGTCAGCGGCTGCAGTTTCAAGGGGGACGATTTGGTTTGTGCAACGGCGTTGCTCATCGCGATTCCTCTGAAATATTCATTTCTTCCGCCAACCGATTCCGCCGGTCGATGTCTCAGGTGAGGAGTATACAACCGAATCCGCAGAACCGTGTACTTGCGCCATTTTGCGCTTCCCGCCATGCTTGCGGGATATCCGAACTTTCAACGTCTCAGAGAGTTACCATGGCAATTTCCGTCACCCCCTTGCACCCGGTGTTCGTGGCCGAGGTTCGCGGCGTCGATCTCACGAAATCGGTCGACCCGGCGGCGTTTGCCGACATCGAGGCGGCCTTCCACCAGTATGGCATACTCGTATTTCCCGACCAGCCGGTGACCGACGCGCAGCAGGTCGATTTCAGCGCGCATTTCGGCCCGGTCATCACGGCGACCCGATATCATCGTGACGCGCCGGAACGCCGCGTGCCGGACAACATCTCCGACATTTCCAACATTGGCCCCGACGGCAATTTGATGGCGGCGGATGACGATCGCCGCATGCATCACAAGGCCAACGAGCTTTGGCATACGGATGGCACGTTCAAGCATGTTCCGGCGCGCTGTTCGCTGCTCTCGGCGCGTGAATTACCGCAGGTCGACGGCGACACCGAATTCGCCGATATGCGTGCGGCCTATGATGCGCTGCCGGAGGACCGGAAGCGCGAGATCGACGGTTTGGTCGTGGAGCACAGCATTTTCCATTCGCGCGAACAGATCGGGTTTTCCGGATATACTGAGGCGGCGCGCGCAGGCTTGCCGCCGGTCAATCAAGTGCTGGTCCGTACTCATCCGGCGACCGGGCGCAAGGCGCTTTATCTCGCCTCACATATCACGCATGTGGTCGGCTGGCCGGCCGAGAAGGGCCGCCGCCTGATCGACGAATTGACGGCGCACGCGACGCAACCGGACTTCGTCTACCGGCACCGCTGGCGGGCGAACGATCTGGTCCTGTGGGACAACCGCTGCTCCATGCACCGGGCGCGGCCATATGACGACTTAAGAGAACGACGCGTCATGCATCGGACTACCGTGTCCGATGAGATCAATTCCGTCGAGCGCGAACTGCCGGAAAGGGCCGCAGGCTAGTAATATACGGACTTGCCGGCGCCACCGTTTGGCACCAGCAACTCGCCGTTCATCGCCGACGCCTGTTTCGATGCCAGGAAAACCGCGACATAGGCCACCTCGGACGCATCGACCATCCGGCCGATGGAGTTCGTACGCGGCGCATCCTCGGCATAATCCTGCGCTTGCAATTCTTCCGGCGACCGGCCGGTTTTCTTCGACCGTTCGGCGAGCTGCACCGCGGTACGTTCGGTCCGGGTCATGCCGGGGTGGATGCAGTTCACAGTGATGCCATCCCGGCCGAGCTGCATCGCGAGCGTGCGGGTGAAATGCACCAGCGAGGTGTTGCGTGCCCCGCCGCTCAGGTTGCCGGGGGTGCGCGAGTTGGTGCCGCTGATGTTGATGACCCGGCCCCAACCGGCCTTTTTCAGATGGGGGATCGCGGCGCGGGTGAAGCGCAGTGCGCCCATATACTTCGTGTCGAAGTCGTTCAGGAAATCCTCGTCGACGATGGTATCGATCCTGCCGATCGCATTCGGCGAGCCGCCGGGCGCCGACGCGCTGTTGATCAGGATGTTGAGCCCGCCGAGGGTTTCGGCAGCGGCATCGACCGTGGCTTCGACGGCGGTGCGGTCGGTTGCGTCGCAGGCCATCGCGCTGACCGTGCTGCCGGTCTCTCCGGCGATTTCCTTCGCCGCCTCTTCGAGGGGCCCGATGCTGCGCGCGGTCAGCACCACATCGACGCCTTCGCGCGCGAGTTCGAGCGCGATCGCCTTGCCGATGCCGCGCGATCCGCCGGCGACGAGGGCCTTCTTACCCGCTAATCCGAAATCCATGGCTGCCTCCCTGTGTTGGCGTGGCGTGACGTTATTTGAGTGAGTCGCGAAGTCCCCCGACCACGTCGGTCCGGGACCGCACTTGCCATGGCCGGCGGTTGCCGATGGCCTCGTTCTGAATCTCCGGAAAGACCTTGAGCGCGACGAATACGGGACCGGGCTCGCTCAGGATGCCTGGCAGCTCGCGGGTGAAATCCTCGATTTCGGTGAAGGCGAGGGCCTTCGGATAGCCCGCCGCTTTGGCAAACGCCGCATAGTCGACATTCTTCGCGTTCGGCACCGGCTGCCCGCCGGTCGTGGCGTAGACTTCGTTATCGAGCATGAAGTGGTAGAGGTTCGTTGGGTTCTGCTCGGCGATCGTGGTCAGGATCCCCAGGCTCATCAAGATGTCGCCTTCGGAATCGAACAGCACGATCTTGCGGTCCGGTTGTGCCAGGGCAAGGCCCAGGCCGAAACCGGAATGCCCGCCCATCGCGGGATCACCCAGCGGCACGTCACGGTGCGGTTCGTCGCTCATCGGCACCCAATGGCGGCCGCCGCGTCCGGGAATGGTGATGGCGTCTCCACGGTGCTCCATGTAGACCTGCAGCAATTCGGCAGTGTGCATCATTGTCGGGTCTCCTTCTTATCGGTTGAAGCCGTGGAACTCGTCGGCGACGAGAATGACGACAGGCTTTTTGGTACGTTCCGTTTCCTCGAAGGCGACGGAGATGCGCTCGGCATCCGAGTCATTCTCCACGAGATAGTATTTCAGGCCAAACGCGTTGATGAACGGTTCAGTGAAATCGGCGGCGGTGTCCTTGTTGACGCCATGCCGCGTATAGCCGCGATAGCCGACCATTAGCACGACGGGAATTTCCAGGCTCATCAGCCAGCCGCGGATCGAGTCCCCGGACTCCATCATGCCAGTGTTCTGGATCAGGACGATCGGCGTTTTGCCGCCGGCGGACAGGCCCGCCGCGATCGAACAGGCATGGCCTTCGCGGCTGACGCCGATCAGGCGCAGGCTCGGCTCGGCTTCCATTAGCAGGAAGAGCCAGTTGGTCTCGCTGTCGGGCAGCCAGACGACATCGGTGACGCCGTTCTTCTTCATCTGTTCGAGAACGCGCTCGGGACTCAGGACGGCGGCTTGCTCATCACTCATGGGGTTTCCTCTTCTTGCGAATGACGGCGCGAAAATCCCGCCGTTAGGGCGGGCGCGTGAAATCGAATACCATAGGGCCGTAGGACAAGTCGTAACGTAAGCGGCGGGCCGTAGGCAAATTGATGGTCCAGATCATGGGAGACCCCACCGAATGTCCAAGCGAATTGTGATTATCGGCGCCGGCGCCGTTGGCGGCTATGTCGGCGGTCATTTGGCCCGCACCGGGCATGACGTGCGCCTGTTCGACCCCTGGCCGGAGCATGTCGAGACGATCAACGCCTCCGGGCTCTGCCTGGAAGGGACGCAGGGTGAGCATGTCGTGCGGGTCCCCGCGATGCACCTGCATGAGATGCAGGCTATGAGCCAGACGCCGGCCGATATCGCCGTTCTCTGCACGAAATCCTTCGACACCGAATGGGCCGCCCGCGCCGTGCTGCAGTATCTGACGCCGGATGGTTTTCTCGTCTCCATGCAGAACGGCATGAATGAGGAACAGGTCGCGGCCGTCGCCGGATGGGACCGCACGGTGGGCTGCATCGTCAGCACGATCAGCGTGAACTGCTATGCGCCCGGGCGGATCAAGCGGTTCCAGCAACCGGGCGGCAAGAAACACACTGTTTTTCGGGTTGGGGAGCCGCACGGCCGGACCACCCCGCGGGCGCAGGAACTGGCCGACATCTTCAGTCATGTGGACAGCGCCGCCGTGACGCAGAACCTTTGGGGCGAACGCTGGACCAAGCTGACCACGAACAGTCTGACCCACGGGCTGCTGGGTGCGACCGGCGAGGACAACCGCTCCGTCTATGTGGAGCGTGGGACTGCGCATCGGCTTGGCGTCAAACTGGCGGGGGAGGCGATCGGTGTCGGCCGCGCGCTCGGCTACAACATCGGCACGATCCTGGGGATCGCACCGGACGATTGGGCCGATGCCGCCGTGGGCGGGACGGTGGCACTTGAAACGGTGCAGTCCGGCCTGGCGCATTGGATGACCACACTGATCGAACCGTCGCAGTCATCGGTCGGACGCGACGTGGCGCGTGGCCGCCGGTCTGAGATCGAATACACCAACGGCCTGATCGCCGCGAAAGGCCTGGAGGTCAACGTGCCCGCGCCGACCCATGCCGCGCTCACCGAGATTGTGCTGCGCATCGACCGTGGCGAGCTGAAAGCCGGCCCGGCGAATATCGAGGGCATCCCGGTTTGACCCGGCACGCGGTTCTGCGCTGCAATTGACGTGTTCAACCCGCGCCGCATGTGGGGCGCCAACAAGAAAACGGAACGAAACATGGCATCGATGAGCAGAGAAATCGCCGCCTGGGTGGCCGGACTGACCTATGACGATCTGCCGCCGGAGGTAATCGATCGCGCCAAGGGACTGACGCTGCAGGGCCTATCCTCGGCGCTGCTGGGCTACGGCCTGCCGCAGACCGATATGGCGCTCGCCATGATGCAGGAGGAAGACGCGGGCGGGGCGGGCGTGGCCACCGTGCTGGTGCATGGCGCGAAGTTGACCAAGGGCGGCGCGTGTTACGTCAATTCGGACCTGATGTTCCTCGGGGGCAAGTGGGACACCTTCCGCATGCTGACCCATCCGGGATGCGCCATTCTGCCGGCGGCGCTGATGGCGTCGGAGATCGAAGGCGCGTCGGGCAAGGACTACATCACCGGCATCGTCGCGGGCTATGAGGTCATGGAGCGCATGGCGGCGGATTTCATCCCGACCGTGATGTCGCGCGGCTTTCATTCGGGACCGGTCTTCGGCATCTTCGGCGCGGCCATTGCGGCGGCCAAGATTGGCGGTCTTAATGCCGAGCAAATTCATGGCGCGATCGCGCAATGCGTCAATCTGGCCAGCGGCAATCTCGAAGGCATCCGCAGCGGCGGCAACTCGATTCGCGAGGGCGGTGCGGTCCGGAACGCCTTGCTGGCGGTGGCCTTGGGGCGGCACGGCATGCCCGGCGGCGAGACCGTACTCGAGGGCGAAGCGGGCTTCTATCACTCTTATACGGGTAACAATAAGGGCGAATTGCGCTACAGCTTCACGGCGGACAACCGCACGACGCTCGACAAGATCACCAAGGATCTCGGCAAGGATTGGATGATCCTCGAGACGCTCTACCGGATCTATTCGACCGCTGGCTACAACATCGCGCATGTCGATGTCACCGCCGCCCTCTGCGCGGAACATGATATCCAGCCCGAAGACGTGGAGCGGATCGAGGCGGTTGTGAACTGGATGGAGACCGAGTATCCCAGCCCGGCCTTTCCCGCGCGCAGCACCGAACCCAAGGTCGGCAGCACGCAATATTACTCGGCCTATGGCGTGGTCGAGCGATCCTTCCCGATGACAAAATTCGTCGAGCATGGCATCGGGCCCGACGATCCGCCGGCCGTGCTGGAGATGATGAAGCGGGTGACCATCGTCCCGTCGCACCGGCACACTTTATTCGGGCCGCGCGTCACGATCCATCTGAAGGACGGCCGCAACGTGACCAAGGCGGGCACGGGCCGAGAGTTCATCTGGGATTTCGACGAGGAGGTCCGCCGCATCAGCCCGATCATACCGGGCATCCCGATTCCGGAAGGCCAGTATCAGGACCTGATCGCCGCCTGCCGTGATCTGGACACGCTCGACAGAGCTGACCGGTTGGTCGGATTGACGGTGGTGCCGGATTAACGGCACTCGGCTGCTATTTTTGGTCGGGCTTGCTGTTCAGCCAGTCGGGCCAGCGTAAGTTCCAGCGAATGGCCGCCGCGCGGATGCCGAAGATGATCGCGAAGCCGATCGCCGAATTTATCTCCCATAGATCGGGAAAAATCGACATCAGGATGACCAGTACGCTGGTGCCGAGCAGGACCGGAACGGCGTAGATTTCCTCGTTCATCAGCATCGTCTGCCGCCCGGCCAGCACGTCGCGCAAAAGTCCGCCGCCGATCGCCGTGACGATGCCGAGGATGACCGGGGCGACGGGCAGGCCGAAGTCCAACCGCCAGACGATCCCCACCGATTGCACCGCGAACAGGGCGACACCCAGGGCATCGAGATAGAGCATCGTTTGAAAGACTTTTCCCCGCGCGAAGAACCGGTGTGCCCAGAAGGCAGCGATGCTCGCGGCCAGCGCGACCCAGATATAGGTGGGATCGATCGACCAGAAGACCGGCTGGTCGGTGATCACGTCGCGGATCGTGCCGCCGCCGACCGCGGTGATGGTTCCCATGACGCAGGCGGTGAACAGGCTGACGCGCTGCGGGGCGACGGCGAGAACCGCCGTGACGGCAAAGGCCACCGTGCCGGTCATTTCGCCCAGACGGCTGACGATGTCCCAATCCATGTATTTGCCCGCTGTCGCCGGGTTTAGCCCCGGATGCGGCGTTTTAGACCGGTATCTCGCCCTCGATCAACACCCGATGCATGATGCGGCCCTCCGCCGGATCGTAATCGCGGTGCGCCACATGCAGGACGGCGCGGTTGTCCCAGATCACGAGATCGCCCGGCCGCCATTTGTGGCGATAGGTGACGTCGGGCGTGATCGTGCGCTCCAGCAAGCCGCTGATGAACGCTAAGCTTTCCTCCGGCTCCATGCCCTCGAGGTTGCGGACCTTGCCGGGGTGGAAATAGAGCGCCTTCTTGCCGGTTGACGGATGCGTGCGGACCAGAGGATGGGTGCGCGGCTTGCCATACTTCTCCCGCGCCTCGGCGCTGACATAGTTCCGGTTTTCAATCTTGGTCACCACGGTGCGTGCCGCGAGGTCGGCCTGCGCGTCCGCCGGCAGGGCTTCATAGGCGCGCTGCATGTTGGCGAAACCGGTATCGCCGCCGGATTCCGGCAGTTTGACCGCATAGAGCGCGGTGTATTTCGGCGGCCGTTTGTGATTGGTGTGGTCGGTATGCCATTCGCGCGCGCCGACCGGGGCGAAAATGCCGTCCGGACCGACCTTGGTCTCGCTGCTGTCGAGTACCGCGATTTCGGGATGGTCTTCCATCAGCATCTCGGTCAGGTGCTGCGCCATGGTGTCGCCGAAGCGGCGCATGGCGGCGAGATACTGGTCCGGCGAATAGGATTGGTCGCGCACCACCAACACCAGATGTTCGTCGAGGGCAGCCTCCAGCGCCGCCACGTCTTCTGGCGAGACCGGGTCGGCGAGATCGATACCGGTTGCCTCGGCGCCAAGTGCGCCGGAAAAAGGGGTGATCGTCAGCGTCATGGCTGTCTCCCATCGCGAGTGGGTATTGCGAACAGTCTAATGCAGCGTCTGGGAATTAGTGAAATTGATCTAACTTAGGGACGACCGCGTGCCAATAACCATTAATTGCGGCGGATTTGACCTTGGGTTAATCAAAGGGACTTAGGTTCGGGCTTCATGCTCCTTTCGGCTTGGATATTTGGCACGTGTCTGAAGGCATTGGCGACCTCCGCTTTCTCAAAGATACTTCCGATCGAGTTCGGGAGATCTTTCAGTATTGGGATACCCGACGGCGGGAACGCGCGATGCCGCAGCGCCGGGACTTCGACCCGATCGATCTGCCGAAGCATCTTCTCGGGATCATCCTGATCGACGTCGAAGGCATCGATGAAGACGGCATCGGCATTTACCGGTATCGCGTGGTCGGTACCGCCGAGGTTTCGAATCGCGGCTATGATCCGACGGGAAAGCTGGTCACCGAGGGATACTTCGGTCCAAGCTTACCGAAGGTGGTGGATGATTACGAAACCGTCCGGCGGACCAGGTCTTTCCTCTATGAGCCGATTGAATTCATTACGGACGACTACAAGGTGATCGACGAACTCTCGATCGTGCTGCCATTTTCCGAAGATGGCGAAACGGTAAGCCAGATCCTGGTGTTCTCGGAACGGCGGTTGCGCGGCTAAGCGTGTACCACCTCGGATGTGCTGTGGCCGGACCCAGGCTTGCCGCCCAAGCGCGTTGTCGAAATTCAGCTTCAATCGTCGCAGCGGAAAGACGTTCCGACACCCGATGCCGGTATCGCACGGATTTGGGCGTTCGCTCATCCCGATAACAAGCAGATAACCGGTCCGCTGGAACGCTTCGTCCAGATGATTAGAGGCCTGACCTACCTCATCGACAGAACTTTTGTAGTGGCGGGATGGATGCCGAATCCGGGGGAGATTGAGGACGGTTCATTGAGAATTCCACTCAGTGTATCGGCGAATTTGTGTGCGTGTGGTCTCGCTCGACAGGCATCGAACGCTTGTTCGGTACGGCATCGCCGCTGCCGATTTCCCATAAGCGATTCAGGTGACATAATAAAATGTGTGATCGCGCCGCGGGCTCAGGACGGCGCGATATCAATTTCGGGAGGGGCACGTGTCGATCGGATCCAGGACCAGCACGAATTTCGGCGGATATCGCGCCGCCGCGCCTCGCCTGCCGGGGCCACAAACCGCGGGATCAAATTGTCATGGCGTCTGATCGTCCGTACCGTCTGGGTGTCGATGTCGGCGGCACCTTCACCGATTTCGTGCTGCTCGACGAAAATGATGGGGCCATCCGCATCGCGAAGTCGCTGACGACACCGGCGGATCCGTCGGTCGGTGTGTTCACCGGTCTGCGCGCTTTCGATGATCCGTGTCCCGGCCATATCGCGGCGACCAATCGAATCGCGCATGCCACGACGCTGATTGCCAACACGGTAATCGAGCGGAAGGGCGCGGTGACCGCGTTGCTCACCACCAAGGGCTTTCGCGATATCCTCGAACTGCGCCGGCACACCCGGGTGACGACCTATGAACTGTGGGAAGACCCGCCCGAACCGTTGGTGCCGCGCTGGCTGCGGCTGCCGGTCGACGAGCGGGTGTTCGCGGACGGGGCGGTGTTAAAGGCGGTGCCGCGCGACGATATCGCTGCCGCGGTCGAGGTCATGCAGCGCGAGGGCGTCGAATCGGTCGCGGTCGCCTTCCTGCACTCTTATGTGAACCCGGAGAACGAACGGGCCGCGCGCGATTTTCTGGCCGAGCTAGCGCCGGATTTGCCGGTAACGATTTCGTCCGATGTGCTGCCGCAGATCAAGGAATACGAACGCACCAGCACGACCGTCGTGAACGGCTACGTCAAACCGCTGGCGCAGACCTATCTCAACAATCTGGGCAAAGGCCTGGGCGAGACCGGTTACACCGCGCCGCTGCAGATCATGCTGTCGAACGGTGGGTTGGGGTCGACCGACACCGCGGGCGCGTTTCCGATCCGGCTGATCGAATCCGGTCCTGTCGCGGGCGCCATCGTCGGGCGCCAGATCGCACAGAACCTGGACCTTGCCGACGTGCTCAGCTTCGACATGGGCGGCACCACGGCGAAGGCCTGCCTGATCCGCGATCAGGCACTGCCGATCACCGAGGAATTGGAGGTCGCGCGCGCCAAGCGCTTTACCAAGTCGAGCGGCTTTCCCGTCGGCGTGCCCGCTGTCAGCATGATCGAGATCGGCGCGGGTGGCGGTAGCATCGCGGCGATCAACCGCATGGGCCTGGTGCAGGTGGGGCCGGAGAGTGCGGGCGCGGAACCCGGGCCGATCTGCTATGGCCAGGGCGGTGCGAACCCGACGGTGACCGACGCGGACCTGACGCTCGGTTACCTCAATCCGGATAACTTTGCGGGCGGCTCGATGGCGCTCGACGCCAATGGTGCTGCGGCCGGGCTGGAAGAGCAGATCGGCGGGCCGCAGCAGCGCCCCCTGATCGAGGCCGCCTGGACCGTGCATGACGTTATCAACGAGACCATGGCCGCGGCCGTGCGCATGCATGTGACCGAACGCGGCGGCAACCCGGAAGCGGCGACGATGGTCGCCTTCGGCGGGGCTGGGCCGGTGCATGCCTATAACCTCGCGCGCAAGCTTGGCATCCGCCAGCTCATGGTGCCGTTGCGGGCGGGCGTTCTATCGGCGTTGGGCCTTCTGGTTGCGCCCCCGGCCTATGACATCGTGCGCACATACAAGATGCCGCTGGCCAGTCTCGCACCCGATGACATCGGCAGTCAGTTCGACCAGATGACGGCGGAGATCGAAACGCTTCTCGATGGGGTCGAGGCCGCCGGACCACGCCGCTTCCGCCGCTCGCTCGACGTCGGCTATGTCGGCCAGAGCTATCAGGTGACGGTGCCGGTCGAGGATGCGCTGTCGGCCGGCGCCGTGTTCGACCTGTTCTCCACCCTGTATCGCGACAAATACGGTTACTTCTACGACGACGTGCCGGCGGAGATCGTGAACCTGCGGGTCTTCGGCGAGATCGAGGGGGCGGGGTTGCAACTAACCCCGGCCGGCGGTTCGGGTGGGGACGCGGCGGCAACGGGCAGTCGGGCGGCCTATTCGCCGACGGCGGGGGCGATGATCGATTTCGCCGTCTACGACCGCGCCGCGCTGGCGCCCGGCATGACGTTTGCCGGACCGGCGATCGTCGAAGAACAGACTTCGACCACCATCATCGATTCCGACGCCGCCGTGGAGATCGACTCCTTCGGATCGCTTGTCATTACCTTGCCGGGAGAGACGCCGTGACCGCATCCAACAGCCGTATCCCGCTCGACGTCATCTGGCCGCGTCTGATCGCCATTGCCGACGAGATGGCGACGACCATGTTCCGCACCGCGTTCTCGCATGACGTGGTCGAGGTGCATGATATGTCGACCGGCTTGCTCGATCATCGTGGCTATCTGATTGCGCAGACCTGGTTGGGCGCGACCGGCCATACCGGCTGCATGCCTGCCTTCGGCGCGAACCTGACCAAGGCCTTTCCGCCGGCGACGGTTCGGCCCGGCGACGTCTTCATTTGTAACGATCCATGGCTGTGCAACGGCCAGACCGCCGACATCTTCATCACGACACCGGCTTTCCGCAATGGCCGTCTGATCGGCTTCGCGGTCAACACGATCCATCATGTGGACATCGGCGGCCGCAAGGGATCCGGCCTGTCCGAAGAGGTGTTCGAGGAAGGCCTGATCATTCCGATGCTGCGCCTCTACAAGGAAGGCGAGCCGAACGAGGAATTGTTCGGTCTGATCCGGCGCAACGTGCGGTATTCGGAAAAGATGATCGGCGACCTGCGCGCCCAGGTGGCGACCGGCTGGGCTGGGTGCCAGGCAATGGAAACGCTCTGCGCCGAGTTCAAGCTCGACAGCCTGCTCGACGTCGCCGATGAATTGATCGGCCGGACCGAAGCGGGCATCCGCGCCGGGCTGCGCGACCTGCCCAACGGGCAGTGGCGCGAAGAAATGTTGATGGATATTGACGGCATCGACGAACCGCAGCCGTTGGCCGTAACCGTCACCATCGACGGTGATGAATTGACTGCCGACTTCACCGGCACTGCGCCGCAGGTGCGCCGCCCGATCAACTGCCCGCTCAATTTTACGCGGGCCTATGTCGCGATCCCGACGAAGATGGTGTGCGACCCGGCGCTGCCCAACAACCAGGGCACCTATCGGCCGCTGCATCTGACGGCGCCCGAGGGCACGATTCTCAACCCGACTTTTCCCGCGTCGTGTTTCTGGCGTCTCAGCTCGGGCATGCTGGTCGGCGAGTTGATGTTCCGCATCTTCGCGCAGATCGTGCCGGACCGCGTGCCAGCGGATTCCGGATCGCTGCCGACCTGGCAGTTCTATGTTACGGGCACCCGACCCAACGGCGAGGACTATGCGTTGCACCAGCATGCCTTCGGCGGCATGGGCGGGCGGCCGGGTCGGGACGGACTGTCCGCGGTCAGCTTTCCCTACAACGTGCGCGACGTATCGATCGAATGGTCCGAGCATGAAACGCCCGTACTCTACGAGGCGCGGCAGCTTATTCCGGATTCCGGCGGGGCTGGGACGTTCCGAGGCGGCCTGGGGCAGGAACTGATCTTTCGCGCCTATGACAGCGGCACGGCCGACGGTCAGCCCCTGGTTTTCGCCGGAGCGGCAGGGCGGATGCGGTCCCCGCCCGAAGGGTTGGGCGGGGGCGGGCCCGGCGCGTTGTCGACTATCGAAATCAACGGCCAGCCGATCGCGCCGAACAGCTCGCCGGAATTCTCGTTCCAGAAAGGCGACGTGGTGCGGCTTGCGCTGCCGGGCGGTGGCGGACATGGCGATCCGGCCAGCCGGGCGCGGGAGAATATCGAGGCCGACCTGAAGGCAGGATATGTCACGTCCGATGGCGCGCGGCGCGATTACGGGTACGATACATAAACGCCGGCAGAACGGCGCACCCGTTCGATCTGTCGGCAACCAACGCGGAGGACTAAGCCATGGCATTCCGGATCGGTCTGCTCGTATTTCCCGACATCATGCAACTCGACATGACCGGGCCGCACGAAGTGTTCACCAAATTCCCGGACACGGAAGTCCTGCTCGTCTGGAAGACGCTCGACCCGGTGCGGTCGGGCGGCGGCATGCGAATCATGCCCGATGTCACCTATGCGGATTGCCCGCAGCTTGATCTCGTCTGCGTGCCGGGCGGCGGCGGCATGAACCCGCTGTTGACCGATCCTGAGACGCTCGACTTCCTGCGCCGGCAGGCGGAGGGCGCGCGCTATGTCACGTCGGTTTGCACCGGTTCGCTGGTTCTTGGCGCGGCCGGGTTGCTGAAAGGCCGCCGCGCGGCCTGCCATTGGATGTCGCGCGAGATGCTGTCGGCCTTTGGCGCGATCCCCGATCCGGCGCGCGTGGTAATGGACGGCAATATTATCTCGGGCGGCGGCGTCACGGCGGGAATCGACTTCGCCCTAACGGTCGCGGGCGAGCTGTTCGGCGAGGATGTCGCAAAGTCGATCCAGCTCGGAATCGAATACAATCCGCAGCCGCCCTATGACGCGGGATCGCCGGAATCCGCCGGTGCGGAAGTCGAGGCCGATGCCCGGTCGGCCGCCGCCGGGCGCCAGGCCGAGCGGGAAGCGGCGGTCCGTGCGGCAGCAGAAGCCCTTTAGGATCAAGCGTATATCGATAACTCAACAGCATCATATATCTATGTGTGCGCAAAATTGCACAACTGTGTGCGAGTTTTTCGAATTGAAAGACATTTTTGCGCGACGCAAACTTTGGTTAACAAGAAACAGCCGGAGGCAGGGAAACCGGTCCCCGGCGTAACGGGTAAGCCGCCGTGATATGGATCTCGTCGTCGCTCTTGCGTTCAACGGTCTGGTCTGGGGCCTGATAATTGCGCTCATCGCGCTGGGCCTGTCGATCATCTTCGGCCTGCTCGACATCATCAATCTGGCGCATGGCGACTTCTTCATGGTGGGGACGGTCCTCACCTGGTTCGTGCTGGAGGCGACCGGCAACTACTGGCTCGCCTTCCTGATCGTTCCTTTGTTGGGGTTCGGACTCGGCGCTCTGGTAGAGCGTGCGGTCATCCAACCGATCCGGGGAACCGCGGCCCTATCGATCGTCGCGACATTCGGCCTGTCGATCATCATCCAGGAAGTAGTGCGGGCCGGGTTCGGGGCCACGCCGAAACGCATCCTGCCGCCGATCGAGGGAACGATCCCGCTGTTCGGCATCGAGTACGATATCTACCGGTTGTTCGCGGCGGGTGCCGCGATCCTCGCCATTGCCGGGTTCTTTCTCTTCCTGCATGGCACCAAGCTGGGCACGTGGATGCGCGCGGTCCGGTTCGACCGGGACACGGCGCTTGCCATGGGCGTGCCCGCGCGCATGGTCTACACGGTGACCTTTGCCCTCGGATTCGCCATGGCGGCGCTCGGCGGAGCGGTGGCCGCGCCGATCACGACGGTTGATTTCCAGACCGGCGTCGACGTGCTGCCGTTCTGCTTCATGGCGGTGATCATCGGCGGCCTTGGCAACCTGCAAGGCACCGTGGCCGCTGCGGTCCTGCTGGCGGTGACCGAAGGCATCGTGACCAGCTTCGCCGACCCGACGATCGCCCGCATCGTCTCACTCTGCTTGATGAGCGCGGTCTTGATCGCCCGTCCGCACGGCATCTTCGGCGGGGCGACGCGGTGAAGGATCGCATCAATCGAATCGCTTTCCTGGTCACGATCACGCTGTTGGTCGCAGCACCCTGGCTATTGCCGGCGTTGGGCTATGACTATTGGCTGGGTATCCTGGCCGAGATCATCATCTGGTCGCTGTTCGCGGCCAGCGTGAACCTGTTGTTTGGCTATGTCGGGTTGTTGTCGTTCGGACAGGCGCTGTTCTTCGGGATGGGGATGTTCGGCGTCGCGGTCGGTATCGCCAAGTTCGGCCTGGGGTTTTGGCCGGCGCTCGGTCTCGGCATGGTCGTGGCTGTCGGAACGGCGGCAGTCGCGGGCGCGCTCGCCGTGCGTCTGACCTGGCATTATTTCGCGATCATTACGGTCGTTTTCTCATTGATCTTCTATTTTATCGCGCTGAGCGCGAAGCCGCTGACCGGCGGCGATGACGGGACGAGTTTCTCGATGCCGCCGATGCTGACGGTCGGCGAATTCGAACTCAGCCTGACCGATCCGACGGTGCAGTATTTCTTCATCCTTCTCGCGGTGGGGTCGGCCTTCTATCTCAAACATCGGATCATCAAGAGTCCGTTCGGCATGGCCCTGATGGCGGTGCGGGAGAACGATGTCCGCGCGTCGCTGATCGGGCTGAACGTCTATTTTCTGCGCTGGGTCGCCTTCGTCATCGCTGGTGGGTTCGCCGGGCTGGCGGGGTGTCTGTTCGCGCTGTTCGGGCGCTACGCCTCGGCGTCCTACATGTTCTACCACGTGTCTGGCGAAGGCGTGGTGTGGACGATCGTCGGCGGGGCGGGCACGTTGTTTGGCCCTGCGATCGGCACCGCGCTGCTGATCATCGTCCGCGAAGAACTCTCCAACGTTTGGGAACACTACCCGATCCTGGTCGGCGTGATCGTCATCGTGACGGTGATTTTCGCGCCGAAAGGGTTGGCGGGAATCTGGAACACGCTGCTCGACCGCTTTGTGTCCAAATCGGAGGCGAGCCCGACGCCGACCGAACCAACCCCGGTCCCGGCGAAAAGCGAGGCCGGGCCATGACCGTGCCGATGCTGCAGATCGCCGACCTGACCAAACGCTTCGGCGGGCTGGTGGCATTGGATCATGTGACGCTCGACCTGGAGCCGAATGTCCTGCACGCGATCATCGGCCCGAACGGGGCCGGCAAGACGACGTTGTTCAACACGATCTCCGGCATGCTGAAGTCGGACTCCGGCGCGGTGCGGTTCCACGGCACCGACATCTCCCGTATGCCGCCGCATAAGATCAGCCGTCTCGGCATGAGCCGGTCGCTGCAGATCAAGAGCGTGTTCGATTCGATGACCGTGGCGGAAAATCTATGGATCGCGGCGCAGGCGCGGCAGGGTGTGATGCATGCCTTCGCCCGGCGAAGCAGTTTTGTCGGAACATCTAAGCGCGTCGACGCGGTGTTGGAACAGACCGGGCTTGGTGATTTGCGCGACACGTCCGCCGGCACCTTGTCCTATGGCGACGTTGCCTTGCTGGAGATCGGTATCGCCCTGGCGACGGAACCGAAACTGCTGCTGCTGGACGAGCCGATCTGCGGCATGGGCCCGGCGGAAACCGAAGCGACGGTGGAGAAGATCAGGCAGCTGGCGAAATCCGTCGACATCATCATCATCGAGCATGACATGCCGGTCGTCTTCGACCTGGCCGAGCAGATCACGGTGATGGCGCAAGGCGGCGTCCTGGCCCGAGGCGCGCCGCAGGACATCGCGAAGAATGCGGCGGTCCGCGAAGCCTATCTCGGCGACGAAGACGATGACGACGAAGAGGAGGCCGCCCATGCTTGAGGTCCGCGATCTTCGTGCACGCTACGGCAAGGTAGAGGTACTTCAGGGCGTCTCCCTCGATGTGGGCGACGGCGAGATCGTCGGCTTGCTGGGCCGCAATGGCGTGGGAAAGACCACCACGTTGAAATCGATCATGGGATTGGTCCCGGCGTCGTCCGGACACGCCGCGTTTAACGGTGTCGATCTGACCGGTCTGGCAGCGCATAAGGTGCCACGTCAGGGTGTCGGTTACGTGCCGCAGGGGCGTGGCATTTTCCCGAACCTGACTGTCGAGGAGAACCTATTTCTCGGCCTGCCGCGCGACCCGTCGCCCGAGCAAAGGGCATTGGCCTATGACCGTTTCCCGCGCCTGAAGGAACGCCTGAGCCAGAAGGGCGGGACGTTGTCGGGCGGCGACCAGCAGCAAGTGGCGATCGCCCGCTGCCTCGTCATGCAGCCGAAATTGATCATTCTCGACGAACCGACGGAAGGCATCATGCCGATCCTGGTCAAGGAGATCCGGGCCGAGATCAAGAAGATCAACGGCACCGGTGTTTCCATCCTTCTGGTCGAACAGAATCTGGTTACCGCATTCAAAATCTGCAGCCGCATCTATCTCATGGAAAAAGGCACCATCGTCCACGAGTCGAGCGCTGCGGACCTCAAGACCCAACCCGATGTCGTTCATCGATATCTCGGGATGGCCGCATAGCAAAATAGGGAGTGATAGAGATGAAGAGCAAAGACAAGAAGCCGGCGCCCCGCGTTCCGGACAGCTTGGTTACATTGCCCCGCCGAAGCTTTCTGCAGACGGCGCTCGCTGGCGGCGCGATCGCGTCGACCGCGTATGTTTCCCTGACCCGCGACCTGTTCGCCAAGGAAAGCGGCCCCATTGTCATCGGCCATCAATGCGAAGTGACCGGCGGCTTCTCGTCCTGGGGTTATTGGCATGACCAATGCGCCAAGGCTGCGGTGAAGGTCATCAACGAGGGTGGCGGCATCGCCGGCCGGAAACTCGAAGTGCCGGTCGCGGATACCGAATCCAACCCGGCGGCGGGTGCCCGGAAACTGCGCTCGCTCATCCAGCGGTCGAAGGCCCGCTTCGTGGTGGGCTCGGTGCATTCGGGCATCATGCTCGCGTCGATTCCCATCGCATCCGAATTGAAGACACCGTATTTCTCCGCTGGCGAGGCGACCGAGGCGACGGGGTCGAAGGGCACGCGCTACAGCTTCCGCACGGGCACCGATACCTATGCTCTGGCCGCGGCGGGCGCGCCCTGGGCGTTCAAGAACCTCGGCAAGAACTGGACGATGATCTTCCCCGACTACGCCTGGGGCCACAGTCATCATCAGGAACATCGGAAGCTGATCGAGTCGATGGGCGGCAAGGTCAACGATCCGATCGCCGTGCCGCTCGGCACCAAGGACCTGGTGCCGTATCTCGCGAAGATCCCGGAGGAAACCGAAGTCCTGTTCTCCGTATTCTTCGGCGCGTTATCGGTGGCGTTCTACACCCAATCCAAGTCGATGAAGCTGGACGAGAAGATGAAAATGTACTCGGTCAGCGGCACCATCGAAGCGATCGATCCCGCAGCGATCAACGGTGCGGCGGAAGGCGTCTACTTCCTCGAGAACTTCCCGCGTCCGTTGGAGTACAAGGACGATGAGTATCACAGGGCATTCATCAAAATGATGAATATTGATCCGGTACACGCCAAGGAAAACGGCTCGAACCGGGTGATGGCGAAGAGTCATGCCTGGCAGTCCTATGAGAATTTCTTCGTCCTGAAGAAGGCGATCGAGGAGTCGGGCTGGCAGCGGAAGAAGGACACGCCGGGCGTCATCGAGGCGCTGGAAGGCCTGAAGATGGATAACTCGCTGGCCCATCCGCAGGGTGCGAAAGTCCTGCGTGCCGAAGACCATAGCGGCATGATCGACTGCTACATCAGTCAGGTGCAAAACGGGAAGTTTGCCGTCAAGAAGCATATCCCGCGCGCGGAAATGGAAGCGCTGCTGCCGCCGCGCTACGACTTCCGCAAATACAAGCTGTAAGGAAGAACGCAGGTATACGGGGGCGGTGGTTTAGCCGCTGCCCCCGGCCTGCGGTTTCACGGGAGCCCAAAGTTGCGTGAGAACAGCAAGATTACCGTCTGCGCGGCGCATGTCGCGCCGGTCTATCTCGATCCCCGGGCGACGGTCGCGAAGGCCTGCCGTCTGATTGCCGAAGCATCGGAGAAGGGCGCTGATCTCGTCGTCTTTCCCGAGTCCTACGTGCCGGGGTTTCCGCTCTGGACGGCGGTGGCGCCGCCCTACCGGAACCACGAATTTTTCGAACGGTTCGTCGCCGCGTCGATCCGCGTCCCCGGGCCGGAGATCGCCGATCTTTGCCGGGCGGCCCGCGACGCACAGATCATGGTGTCGATGGGCATCAGCGAGTCGACCGACGTCAGTGTCGGCTGCCTCTGGAATTCGAATCTGCTGATCGACAAGGATGGATCGATCCTGAACCACCACCGCAAACTTGTGCCCACCTTTTTCGAGAAATTGATCTGGGCAAACGGCGACGGGGTCGGGCTGCGAGTTACCGAAACGTCGCTGGGCCGCATCGGCATGCTGATCTGCGGCGAGAATACCAACCCGCTCGCCCGCTATGCGTTGATCGCGATGGGCGAGCAGGTGCACATGTCCTCCTATCCGCCGATCTGGCCGACCCATCAGCCGAGCGCGAACGACGCCTATGACCTGACCAGCGCGATCCGCATCCGCGCCGGCGCGCATTCCTTCGAGGCGAAGGCGTTTAATATCGTCGCCTCGTCGATCCTGGACGAGACGGCGCTCGACGCATTGAAACCGCTCGGTGACGAAGCGATGGATATCATCACCGGATCGCCGCGCGGCGCGTCGATGGTCCTCAATCCGCAAGGCAACGTTATTGCCGAGACGGCATCCCGGGAGGACGAGCTTCTCGTTGCGGATATTGATCTGCAGGACTGCGTTGTGCCGAAGCAGTTTCATGACGTGGCCGGCTATTACAACCGGTTCGACATCTTCGATTTCGCGGTTGACCGCTCGCCGCGCGACCCGGCGCGGCTGCCGGGAAACGACGGGCCGCGCAGCTATGACTTCGACATGCTAAACTCCCGATGGGCGAGAGCCGATGCGGCCGAATAAAATGCGGCCGCTCAGTATGATGTCACGGACGGTAGCAGGCGTTGTCGGGCGATCTGATCAGCAGCAATTCGTTGCCTACTGTGGCCAAGTCGAAGCAATTTGACTGGTCGGACATAGAGGTTTTCCTCGCTGTCGCCCAGTTCAAGAGCCTGTCCGAAACGGCCCGGCATCTTGGCGTCAATCATTCCACGGTGGGCCGCCGGCTGCGTGCGCTCGAAGACGCGTTGAACGAGAAATTGTTCGAACGGACCCGGCTGGGATTTCTCCTAACCGATGCGGGCCATAACCTGCTGGCGCACGCGGAAGGCATGGAGGCGCACGCGCATTCCATCGCCGCCGATTTCAGTGACGCCACGAACGCGCCGGGCGGGATTGTTCGCGTGGCGACGATGGAAGCGCTTGGCAGTTTGTACCTGGCCCCGCGCTTCGAAGCGCTATACCGGCAATCGCCGTCGATCCGGATCGAACTGGTCACCGCATCGCATTG
This sequence comes from Alphaproteobacteria bacterium, assembly GCA_021774335.1. GTDB lineage: Bacteria > Pseudomonadota > Alphaproteobacteria > UBA8366 > UBA8366 > JAJFJD01. The sequence goes on along the minus strand of JAJFJD010000043.1, from coordinate 81,725 downwards.
GATCAATCTGTCCAAGCGCGAAGCGGATATCCTGATCTCCTTTCCCAAGCCGCAGGGCCGGCGCATCTCCGTCACGAAGATCGGCGAGTTCGCCCTGCATTTTTACGCCACGCCGGGTTACCTGGCCGCGCATGGCATGCCGGGCTCGTTGGACGAACTCAGCAAGCATGACTTCATCGACTATATCGACGAACTGGTGCAGATATCCGCCGTTCGCTGGACGTCGGACGTGCTGCGCGATCCCAACGCGATCTTCCGTTCCACAAGTTTGGTGGCGCAGTATCACGCGGCATTGTCGGGCATCGGCATCGCGATGCTGCCGACGTTTCTGGCGTCCCGCGACACGCGGCTGACCCGAATCCTGGGCGAAACGGTCGTCGTGAAGCGCGACTTCTGGCTCGCGGTCCACGAGGACCTGCTCCATCTCGCCCGGGTCCGGCAGGCGATTTCCTTCCTGTCCAATCTGATCGAGTCGGAGCGTGATTTCCTGATCGGCAAGGCGCCGTAACGGCGGATCGCCCTTACCCGGCTTTTGCATCCCGGATTGCGCGCCACAACCGTTCCGGCGTTGCCGGCATGGGGACATGGCGCACGCCCAACACGGACAGCGCGTCAACCAGCGCGTTGGTGACGGCAGGCATGGCCCCGACGGTGCCGGCTTCGCCCGCGCCCTTGACGCCGAGCGGGTTGGTCTTCGTCGGTACCGGATTGCTCTCGATGTCCATGCGGCACATGTCGTCGGCGCGCGGCATGCAGTAGTCCATGAAAGAGCCGGACAATAGCTGTCCCGTTCCGTCCTCGTAGCGGATGTCCTCCATCAGCACCTGTCCGACGCCCATCGCGATACCGCCATGCAGCTGGCCCTTGAGCAGCAGCGGGTTCAGCACCACGCCCACGTCGTCGACCACGCTGTAGCGCAGGATTTCGGTTTCGCCGGTTTCCTCGTCGATCTCCAGTTCGCAGACATGCGCGCCGTTTGGAAAGTTCATCCCGGTCGGGGACCAGATCGCATGGCCGCTCAATCCCGGTTCCAAGCCCTCGGGCAGCTTGTCCGGATTGATCGCGATCCGCGCCGCGTCCTTGACGGTCATTGACCGGTTGGTGCCGGCGACGCTGAACACGCCGTCGTCGAACTCGATTTGCTCCGGCTCCGCGTCGAGCGCGTGGGCCGCGATAAGCGTAGCTTTGGCGATCACCTTCTGCATCGCTTCGTGCAAGGCCGACCCGCCGATCGTCGCCGACCGCGACCCGAAACTGCCGCGTCCGAACGGCACCTTGTCCGTATCGCCCGATACATAGCGCACGTCGTCCGGGTCGAGCCCGAGGCGTTCGCAGGCGAGTTGCTTATACATGGTGGCGTGGCCCTGACCCTGGTCGATCGACCCGGTCAGGATGGTGGCCGAGCCGCTGCCGTCGAAGCGGATCTCCGCGCCCTCGACCCCTTCGGACCCGGCGCGTTCGATCGTGTTGGACAGACCGAGCCCGCGCAGCTTGCCGCGGGTTTCGGACTCGGCGCGGCGTTGTTCGAACCCGGCGCGGTCGGCCAGATCGGTCGCCATGTCCATGTTCTTTTCGAATTCGCCGCTATCGTAGGTGTAGGTGAGGCCGGTCTTGTAGGGCAGGGCGTCGGGCGAGATGGTGTTGCGGCGGCGCAGTTCCGCCGGGTCGATATCCAATTCATCGGCGGCGATGTCGATCAGCCGCTCGATCACGAAGGCGGCTTCCGGTCGGCCGTTGCCGCGATAGGCGCGGATCGGATTGGTGTTGGTGAAGACCGCGGTCACGTCCGCGTGGATCGTCGGCGTGGTGTAGACACCGGCGAGCGAACCGAGGTTCTTGACCGCCGAGCTTTCGCCGCCGGCCTGGACATAAGCACCGACGCTGGCGATCGTCTTCACGTCGAGGCCGAGGAACTTTCCGTCGCTGTCCAATCCGAGCGCCGCTTCGATCACATTGTCACGGCCATGGCCGTCGCTAAGCAGCGCCTCCGACCGGGTGCTGATCCATTTGACCGGCCGGCCCAGTTGCTTCGACGCCAGCAGCACGAGCGGCACTTCGTTATAGACCGCCGATTTCATGCCGAAGCCGCCGCCGATATCCCCCGCAATCACCCGCACCCGGCTTTCGGGCACGCCGAGGATGCGGGACAGCAGGCTGCGATAGGGCTGCAATCCCTGCAGCGTCGTATAGAGCGTGTAGTGATCTTCGGTTGCGTCGTAGTGACCGATGCAGCCGCGCGGCTCCATGCTGTTGGCGCTGACCCGGTTGATCACCAGTTTCTGGCGCACCACATGGTCGGCCGCGGCGAGCGCGGTGTCGGTCGCGTCCTTGTCACCCTCCGTATGCACGTAGCAGATGTTGTCGGGGCATTCGTCCCAGACCGGTGGGGCGTCGGGCCCGGCGGATCCTTCGGTATCGGTGGTCGACGGGAGGGAATCGTAGTCGACCTCGATAAGCTCCGCCGCGTCCATCGCCTGGTTTCGCGTCTCGGCGACGACGAAGGCGACATAGTCACCGACGCGGCGCACCCGGTCTCGCACCAGTGCTTGATACGGCGGTACGAACATCGGCGATCCGTCCCGCAGGTTGCGGCCGCTGCCGGTCGGCAGATCGGCGAAGCCCGACGCCGCCCAGTCTTCGCCGGTCAGGACTATCAGAACGCCGGGCGCCCTCTCGGCGGCCATGGTGTCGATGGAACGGATGCGGGCATGGGCATGCGGCGAGCGCAGCACGTGCCCGAAGGCCATGTCCGGTAGAACGATGTCGTCGACATACCGCCCGCCGCCGCGCAACAGGCGCGGATCTTCGAAGCGCGAGACCGATTGGCCGACTGCGTACTCACCCATTGCCATGCTCCAGATTCGTCGGCACGGCGGTCTGGATTTCTTCGCCGCGCAGAGTGATTGGCGAAAACAACAGTGGTAGCGGTGAGTCGGCCGGCTGGGTCATGGGGATCGATCTCCTATTCCGACATCTTACGGGAACGGCTAAAGCGCGTTCAATGGGGGCACGCGCGGGAGTCGCACCGGATGCGGCCCGGCGCTATTGTAGGGCTTGGACAAGCAGCAGAACAAACGAGCGGTTTCGCTCGACAGGAGGAAGTGCCAATGCGCGGTGTCGTCTTTACAGGCAGTCGTAAACTCGAGCTCATGGAATTCGATGATCCCACGCCAGGACCCCGGGACGTCATCCTGGAGATCAAGGCGTCCGGCATGTGCGGCAGCGACCTTTGGAAATATCGCGCCGAGCCGGGTGGACATGCAGGCCCCGGCCATAAGGCCCCGGCCGGCCCCATCATCGCCGGACATGAGCCTTGCGGCGTGGTCGCCGAGGTCGGCAGCGCCGTCAGTGAAAGCGAGGCGCGGGTCGGGCAGCGGGTGATGGATCATCACTACGAAGGCTGCGGCGCGTGCAAACATTGTCAGTCCGGCTGGGCGCAGATGTGCCTCGACGGCGCAATTGTCTACGGGGCCGGCGGCCACGGGGCGCATGCCAAATACATGAAAGTGCCGGTGTCGACGTTGGTGCCCCTGCCCGATGACCTGTCATTCGAAGTGGGTGCGGCGATTTCCTGCGGCACGGGTACGGCCTTTGGCGCGCTGCGGCGGCTTTCGCTGCATGGCGACGAGACCATCGCCATTTTCGGACAAGGGCCGGTCGGTTTATCGGCGACCCAGCTCGCGGTCGAAATGGGCGCGCGGGTGATTGCGCTCGACGTCTCGTCGGAACGCGGCGAGATGGCCAAAGAATTCGGTGCGGATGTCGTGATCAATCCGTCCAATGTGGACCCGGTCGAAGCGATCCGCGAACTGACCCACGGCGAAGGCGCGCATAAGACGCTCGACTGCTCATCCAACCCGGACGCCCGGGCGGCGGCAGTGCGCGCGACCCGAAGCTGGGGCACGGCGTGCTATGTCGGCGAGACCGGCGAGGTGACGCTTGAGGTAAGCCCGGACCTGTTGCGGCGGCAGATCACGCTGGTCGGGTCGTGGACCTTCTCGAAGAACGGTCAGGCCGACTGCGCCGAATTCATCTCGGATCGCAAAATCCCGGTGGACAAGCTGTTTAGCGACCGCTGGAAGCTCGATCAGGCCGAGGAGGCGTATCGCCTGTTCGACACGCAGACCACCGGTAAGGGTGTGTTCTTGATGTAACGGCAGCGCGGGCTGCATAAAAAATTCAGGGAGCAATGGTGCAATGCGCATCCATAATCTGTACGAAGACGAAGACGGCGAATCGCATTTCCGCGATATCGAGGTCGAATGGGCCGAAGAACGCGGCGCTAGCAAATATTCGGCGCTGTTGCCGGCGACCGGCATCATCTTCCGCAAAACCTCGGGCGACTACGACCTCGACTGGCATCCCGCGCCACGGCGGCAATACATCATCAATCTGGACGCGGGTGCGAAGCTGACGGCGAGCGACGGCGAAAGCCGCATCATCGCTGCTGGCGAGGTCATCCTGGTCGAGGACATCAGCGGCAAGGGACACCTCTCGCAGTCGGTTGGTGGCCAACTGCGGCATTCGATCTTCGTACCGGTCGAATAGCGCGGCGCCCTACGCCCCGTCGATCCAGACCTCGATGCCGGCGTTCGCGATAACGGCGGTATCGTCCACCTCGTCGTCGGGCACGTCGAGCCCGCCTTTCACCGCTTTCACGGTGACCTTGCCGACCGGCAGTGTCGCGGCGACCGCGTCGGTATCGACTTTGTCCGGGTGCTGCACGCCGATGGTCACGTTGACCTCCAGGGTGCTCTTGTCGATTCCGAGTGTCCGGATGAAGGTCAGCGAACTGTGGTGCAGGGCATCCTGGACGGCGCGGATCGCTGCCTTGGTGTAGTCGCCGCCATGCAGGTCGTTGCCCATGCCCATTTCGAGGATTGCGCGTCTTTTTGTCATGTTTCCGTCCTCCTACGGCAGGTCGAGCCGCACCACGGCGGCGGCGCTGGCGACGAGGGTCGAATCGGTACCTTCATCGTTGGGAATTTGCAGACCGCCTTCGACGACGCTGACGGTGCCGGTGCCGTGCGGCAGGATGGCGAGGACAGCGTCCGTGTCCACCCGGTCGGGCTGCGGCACGCCGATCGTGACCTCGACCTGCATCGAATCCGTGTCCTGCCCGAGCGCCTTGGCGATACTGAGTGAGTTGTGCCACAGCGCGTCGCGCAAGGCGCGCACCGCGGCTTTCGTGGGGTCGGTCCCCCGAATGTCGGTGCCCATGCCGATTTCCAGCACGATCCGCTTCCAAGCCATGTGTGTGAGTCTCCCTGTGAACGGTAATGCGAGAGCACCTACGGTAGTCGGCTTTCGCGCATGACGCCAATATAGTGCCGAGCGCGCATCAATGCGGTAAAATCTAATCCATCGTATGGTGTCGTCTCGTTGCTGGAGAACTTGTCATGACTCTCACGATTCGTCCGCTCCATCCCGTCATCGGCGGAGAGGTTGATGGCGTCGACCTGCGCCAGCCGTTGTCCGAGGATGATGTCGCCGCGATCAACGCGGGCATGGACCGTTTTGCGGTGCTGGTCTTTCCGGGACAGGAACTGACCGATGAGCAGCAGGTCGCTTTCAGCCGGCATCTCGGGGAACTGGAAATGCCCGGCGCGGTCAGCAACATCACGAAGCCGAAGGACCGCCGGCTCCCGCCGGAACTGGCGGATGTCTCGAACCTGACCAAGGATCACAAGGTCTTCGAGCGTGACGACCGGACCCGCATGTTCAATCTGGGCAATCGGCTCTGGCACTCCGACAGCTCGTTTCGCGCGGTGCCGTCGAAATACTCGATCCTGTCGGCGCGCCTTATCCCGGTGGCGGGTGGCAACACCGAATTCGCCGACATGCGTGCGGGCTATGACGCGCTCGACGACGATATGAAGGCGGAAATCGCCGATCTCGTCTGCGAACATTCCCTGATTCATTCGCGCGGCCTGCTCGGCTTCGATGAACTGAGCGAAGAGGAGCTGGCTAACTTCAAGCCGGTGCTGCAAAGCCTGGTGCGAACCCATCCCGTCACCGGCCGGAAATCGCTCTATCTGTCGTCGCATGCCGGAACGATCGTCGGCTGGCCAGTGCCGGAAGCGCGCTCGCTGCTGCGCGACCTGATCGAGGACGCGACCCGGCCGGAGTTCGTCTATGTGCACAAATGGCGGCTGCATGATCTGGTGATGTGGGACAATCGGCAGACGATGCATCGCGTCCGGCGTTTCGCGGATACCACCGAAAAGCGCGATATGCGCCGCACTACGATCGCCGGTGATACGCCGACGGTTGCCCAGCAGGTCGCCTAACCGGGCGGCTGTATTTCAGCGAGGACGCAGATGACCACCAGCGCCGCTTACCCGGACTCCCTGGGCCGCCTGTCGACAATGGCACGGGCCGAACTGTTCCAAGGGCCGACCTTGCTTGAGTCGATGCCAAACCTCACCAAGGTCTGCGGCGGCGCGCAGCTTTACATCAAGCGTGACGACTGCATCCCGCTGGCGTTCGGCGGCAACAAGGTGCGGCAGTTGGAGTTCTATCTTGGCGAAGCGGCGGCGCAGAAGGCGGATACGGTGCTGATCACCGGCGCTGTGCAGTCCAACTTCGTGCGGCTGGCGGCGGCGGGCGCGCGGAAACTCGGCATGGATTGCCATATCCAATTGGAAGAACGGGTCGCAAAATCCGATCCCTATTACCGGCAGTCCGGCAATGTGCTGCTCGATCGGCTGCTGGGCGCCACGCTGCATTCCTACCCCGACGGTGAAGACGAAGCCGGGGCGGATCGGGAATTGCACGCGATCGCCGAGCGGTTGACTGCGGAGGGACGGCGGCCGTTCATCATTCCGCTGGCGCCCGGCCATAAGCCGTATGGCGCGCTTGGCTATGTCGTCGCCGCCCACGAATTGCTGGCGCAAATTGCCGAACAGGGGCTTCCCGTGAGTGAGGTCGTCGTGGCGTCCGGCAGCGGAGCCACGCATGCGGGCCTGCTATTTGGGCTTCGCGCGCTCGGCTCTCCGATGACGGTGACCGGCGTTTGCGTGCGCCGCGATGCCGAACAGCAGTACCCGCGCATCTGGGATCGCTGCGCCGAGATCGCCGACCTGATCGAGATCGACAATCCGGTGCAGGACGGCGACGTCATCGTGACCGACGCCTATCTCGCGCCGGGATACGGGAAGAACGGCGAAGCCAGTCTGGACGCGATCATGCTGTGTGCGCAGAGCGAAGCTTTGCTGCTCGACCCGACCTATACGGCCAAGGCGATGGCGGGATTCCTCGACAGCGCCCGCCGATCGAAAAGCAGCGATGCCCTGGTCTTCATGCATACGGGCGGGTTGCCGGCGATCTTCGCCTATCAGAATGATTTGAGCGATGCGCTGGACGCCCGGGCCGGATCATAGTTGTCTGAGACGATATCTGTAATTAGTACCAAACCGTACCGGATTGATCTTTTTATAAGATATTGTAGTCTGAACGTATGGATGTCGCCGATCTCAGGATTTTCGAGGCGGTCGCCCGGCTGGGTGCGATCAATCGCGCGGCCGCGGAACTCAACACCGTGCAGTCGAACGTCACGACTCGTATCCGCAAGCTGGAAGACGACCTTGGCACCGCGCTGTTCGACCGGCATAGCCGGGGCGTGACACTGACGTCGGCGGGCCGCCGTTTGATGCCCTATGCGCAACGGGCGGGGCACTTCCTGGACGATGCGCGGCGAGCGGTGCGCGACGACGGCGAGGCCAAGGGATTGCTTACATTGGGGTCGCTGGAAACCACGGCCGCGTTGCGCCTGTCGCCAATTCTAACGACCTTTGCCGCAACCTATCCGGATGTCGACCTGGTACTGCGGACCGGCACCACCGAGGAGTTGATTGCGTCGGTGCTGGCGCGCGATGTCGAGGGCGCCTTTGTCTGCGGGCCGGTCGATCACCGCGATTTGGTACAGGAGGCAATGTTCCGCGAGGAAATGGTCATCGCCACGGCGCCCTCGGTTGGGTCGATCGACGATCTGGTGCGGCAGGGCGACCTGAAGATCGTCGTCCTGCGGGCGGGTTGTTCCTATCGTCAACAGCTTGAGCGGATTTTGGAACGCCGCGGCATCGTCGGGTTGCGCCGGTTGGAGTTCGGCACGATCGAGGCGATCGTCGGCTGCGTTGCCGCCGGGCTCGGCGTCACGTTGATGCCCAAGGGGATCATGGATGCCGCGTGGCGTGACGGACGGGTCGCGCTGCATGAATTGCCTGCCGACGATGCGCTGGCTGAAACGGTCTTCATCCGGCATTGCGATGCGTATCAATCGACGGCGCTGGCGCGATTCCTGGACTGCGCCCGGCCCGCGCTGGTGCATGCCGCCAGTGCGGCCTGAAATAGTCTATCTGTTATTGAGATAACACCTATCAAGACAAATCATTTTCCTGAAATTCCCTTTGGCTTACTGTCCTGTCTATGAGCAGGGAGACCGGGGTGCCCGACGAGGTTGCGCAGGGGACGGATGGGGACGGCGCGGTTTGGCGGCCGGCGCTCTCCGGGCTCTGCGGATGCCTGATCGGCATCGGGCTCGCGCGCTTCGCCTATACGCCGCTGATCCCGGCACTCATCGAAGCGGAATGGTTCACCGCGTCGCAGGTCTTCTACCTCGGGGCCGCCAATCTCGCAGGCTATCTCGCGGGCGCGCTGCTGGCCGCGCCGATGGCGGCGTGGCGTTCGCCGGTCGCGATACTGCGGATCATGATGCTGATCGCGACGGTGTCCTTCTTCGCTTCCGCCTTTCCGCTGTCCTTCCTGTGGTTTTTCCTATGGCGGTTCCTGTCGGGCTATGCCGGTGGCGCCTTGATGGTGCTGGCGGCGTCGACCGTGCTGTCTGCCGTGCCGCGATCGCGACGGGGACTTGCGGGCGGCGTGATCTTCACCGGCGTGGGGCTCGGCATCATCGCGTCCGGCACATTGGTGCCGCTGGTCCTGCAGGCGGGACTCGTCGAGATATGGTTTGTGCTTGGCTTGCTTGCGCTCGCTCTCACGGCTTTCGCGTGGCGCGGTTGGCCGGCGGGCGCAGCTCATCCTCCCGATGCCGTAGCGGTATCGCAGCCTGCTTCCGAACGCGGGTCCAGCTCCCCGCTGCGGGCGCTCTATGTCAGCTACGGTCTCAACGCCGTCGGTCTGGTTGCGCATATGGTTTTCCTGGTCGATTTCGTGGCGCGCGGGCGGGGTGCGGGGCTCGAAATCGCAAGTTGGTATTGGATTATTTTCGGCGCGGGTGCGTTGATCGGGCCGGCGCTGTCCGGCCGTCTCGCCGACCGCATCGGATTTACCTGGGCGTTGCGTGCGATGGTCCTGCTGCAGGCGCTTGCCGTGAGCCTGGTGGTCGTGACCGATTCGTCCGCTTGGTTGGTCGTCTCAAGCTTCGTCGTCGGTGCATCCGTGCCGGGGCTGCCGCCGTTGGTTGCCGGGAGGGTGCACGAACTGGTGCCGGACCGGGCCGACCTTCACCGCAGAGCCTGGGGGATTGCAACCACGGCATGGGCGATCGGTCAGGCCGTCGCAGGATATGGCTTTTCATTCCTTTTCGCCCAGACCGGTGGCTCCTACGTGGTGCTGTTCGGCGTGGGGGCCGCGGCCTTGTGGCTGGCCTTAGTGATTGAGTTCGCCGCCGCCATGGCGGTTCGGCCCGGACGCGCATAGAAAAACCCGGCGGTTCAAGCCTCCGATTTCCGGCTTTGCGGAACTTCCTGTAGGCTTAAGCGTTCGATCAACGGAATGCGGCGCAATCGGAAAGGGATCGGCCATGAGCTTTGATCTTGTCATCAAGAATGGAATGGTAATCGACGGATCCGGCATGCAGCGGTATCGCGCAGATGTCGGCGTCAAGGACGGGAAAATCGCGCGGATCGGCAAAATCACGTCGCCCGCCGAAGAGGTGATCGACGCGGAAGGCCATGTGGTCACGCCCGGCTTCGTCGATGGCCACACCCATATGGACGCCCAGATCTTCTGGGATCAGCTGGGCAGTTGTTCCTGCTATCACGGGGTCACCTCCGTGGTCATGGGCAATTGCGGCTTCACGCTGGCGCCCTGCCGCGAATCCGAATTCGAGTTCGTCTTCCGCAATCTCGAACGCGCCGAAGACATCTCCCGCGATGCGATGCTCGCCGGGATCGAGTGGCAATGGGAGACCTATCCCGAATTCCTCGACACGATCGACCGTTTGCCCAAGGGCATCAACTACAGCGGCTATATCGGCCATTCGGCGCTGCGCACCTATGTAATGGGCGAGCGCGGCTTCGAGGAAGAAGCGACCGAAGACGATCTGAAACAGATGGTCGCGACGGTGCAGGAAGCCGTGCGCGCCGGCGCGATCGGCTTCTCCACCTCGCGCAGCCCTAGCCATCTGACCACCGATGATCGCCCGGTCGCGAGCCGGATTGCGCCCTTCTCGGAAGTGGCGGCGATCGTGAACGGCATGGGGGAGATCGACGCGGGCATCTTCCAACTCGCCATGGAACGCGGCGAGATGGACTATCTCGGCGGCTTCTATCAATCGCTCGTCGACCTTTCCACCGAGAGTGGCCGTCCCATCACTTTCGGCAGCTTGAGCCGGCGGGGATACCCCGGGCAATGGAAGGAACTGTACAAGATTATCGCGGAGGGGAACCGCAACGGTGCGCGCCTGTTCACACAGGTCCACGCCCGCGAGATCAACACGATCATGTCCTTCGAAACGACCATGCCCTACGACAAGCGCGAGGTCTGGTCGGACATCCGCAAACTGCCGCTCGACCAGCAGGCGGCGGCGATGCGCGATCCCGAGACCCGGGCGAAGCTGATCGAGGTCGCGAAACGTCCGCATACGGGCGGGCAGGCCGTTGGCGGCGAAGCACGGCCGCCGGAATGGGACATGTTCTTCATCATGGATCAGGTCGCGTGGCCGCACAGGACGATGGCCGAAGAGGCCGCGAAGCGCGGCGTCGATCCGGAAGAGGCGCTGCTCGACATCGCGCTCGAACACGACCTGAAGGTGTTCTTCCGGCAGCCCATCTCGAACGAGAATCTGGACGACGCCCTGGAGTTGATCAAGCATCCGGACACCTGCGTGACCTTCTCGGATTCCGGCGCGCATGTTTCGCAGATCATGGACAGCTCGCTGCAAACGCATATGCTCAGCCATTGGGTGCGGCAGGAGGAAGCCTTCACCCTGGAGCAGGGCATCCGCATGATCACCTACGACACGGCGACGCGGTGGGGTTTCCACGACCGCGGCCTGCTGCGCGAAGGGATGAACGCGGATATGGTCGTGCTCGATCCGGACAAGGTGGGGCCGCGTATGCCCGAGGTCGTGAACGACCTGCCGGCGGGCGGACAGCGGCTGAAGCAGTATGCCGACGGCATCAAGGCTACCGTGGTCAACGGCGAAACCGTGCTGAAGGATAACGAGCACACCGGCGCCTTGCCGGGCCGGCTCGTGCGCGGGCCGCTGGCGGCTTAGGTATTTTTGCCGAGAGCCGGGCGGTAGGTCGAGGGCACCATGTCCTTGATGGAAGCCGCCCGTTTCGCAAGCCAATAGGATTGCGGTGCCGGCACCGACGTAAATTCGGCATCGAATCCGAGCTTTTGCGCCGCGTCCATCGGCCAATTCGGGTTGTAGAGCATCTCGCGGGCCAGTGCGACGAGATCGGCGCGGCCGTTCTGCAGGATTTCCTCCGCTTGGTCGGCATGAACGATCAGGCCGACCGCCATGGTCATGACGCCGGCTTCCCGGCGCAGCCGTTCCGCATAGGGCACTTGATAGCCGTAGCCGACCGGGCCGCTGCCGTCGACCGGCCGGCCCAGCATGCCGCCCGAACTGCAGTCAATGACGTCGACGCCCATCGGCTTGACCACTTTCGCCAACTCGACGCTTTCCGCCGGTCCCCAGCCCGCGTCATCCTCGACCGACAATCGCATGAACAGGGGTTTGTCGTCGGGCCAGGCCGCCCGCATCGCCTCGGTGACCTCGACGGCGAAGCGATGCCGTTTGCTGTCCGATCCGCCGTAGGCATCGGTGCGCCGGTTCGCCTTGGGCGACAGGAATTGATGAATCAGGTAGCCATGCGCCGCGTGAATCTCCAGCACGTCGAACCCAGCGGCGTGGGCGCGCGCGGCGGCCTTGCCCCACGCCTCGACAAGATCGGTGATTTCGCCGATGGACAGCTCGTGCGGCACGGGGTCGTCGTTGCCGCTCGGCAGGGCGCTTGGCGCGACCAGTCCCCAGTCGTCCCAGTCATCGATCTCGGGGCTCGGTTCCAGCGGTCCGCCGCCTTCCCACGGCCGGAAGCGACGTGCCTTGCGGCCGGAATGACCGAGCTGAATCGCCGGAACCGCGTCATGCGCGCGGATGAAATCGGCCAGCCGCGTGAAATGCGGGATGAAATCGTCGTCCCACAGACCGAGGTCGCCGATCGTGCCGCAGCCGTTGCGCGCGACCTTGGTCGATTCGACGAAGACCAGCCCTGCGCCGCCGGCGGCGTAGCGCCCGATATTCATCAGATGCCAGTCGGTCGGATACCCACGCTCCGCCATGTATTGATGCATCGGCGCGACCACGACGCGGTTTTTCAAGGTGACGCCGCGCAGAGTGAACGGGGTGAACAGCAAGGGATCGGACATCAAGGCCTCGGGCGGATTTCATGGGTATTCTTCGGGCCGAAGGTAGCCCGCACCGGCAAGTAATGCCAATCGCCGGATGATTTGCCGCTGCTCATGTGAAACCGCATAATAACAGAACACGATTCTCTAACCGACATGCGAGACGTCCCATCGCCATGGCGAGCAACGACAACATCCCATTCAAGACGCCGGCCCCCGCGACCGGGCCGGATGTCTGGTATGCAGCGGACTTCCAGACGGATACATCCTGGCTGCATCAATTCACCGAAGCGGATATTGCCGAGATCGAGGCGGCGATGGCCCATGCGATAGGCACCGGCAAGCCGGTGACAGAAATGACCCTCGCTGACTTTCCGCTGCCGACCGTGGCGGCCAAGATCGATGCGGCCGTGCGCGAGGTCGAGGACGGGCGTGGTTTCGTGCTGCTGCGTGGCATCCGCCTGCCGGACTACTCGCACGATGAAGCGAGTATCCTGTTCTGGGGTATGGGCCGGCATATCGGCGCGCCAATCTCACAGAACCCGAGCGGCGCCTTGCTGCACACGATCGAGGATCTCGGCAACGATTACGGCGGCAACAATGTGCGCGGCCATTCGACCAACGCGCGGCTGCGCCCGCATGTGGACCCATGCGATATCGTCGGCTTGTTCTGCATCCATCCCGCCAAGACCGGTGGGCTCAGCACGATTTCCAGCGCGGCGGCGATCCACAATGAAATCCTGAAGACGCGGCCGGAGTTGCTGGCGCCACTCTATCGCGGCTACCGGATCGACTATGCGGGCAAGGGGCCGACCGATTCGCCCGACCTGACGTCGCCGCAGCGCATTCCGGTGTTCAGCAGCGCGGGCGGGCGGCTCACCTGCTACTACAACGCCAAGCAGATCGAACGCGGCGCGGAGAAGACCGGCGATCCGTTCGGCGACCGGGATCGCGCGGCAGTGCTGGCGATCGAAGAGACCGCGCTGCGCCCGGATATCCAGTTCAACATGGGTTTCCAGACCGGCGACATTCAGTTGCTCAACAACTACTCGATCCTGCATTCGCGGACGGATTACGAGGACTGGCCCGATACGGCCAAGAAACGCCGCCTGCTGCGCCAATGGCTGAACGTGCCCACGGGCCGCGAGCTGTTGCCCGAAGTCGCCGACCGCCTTGGTACCGGCCCGCGCGGCGGGGTGAATCCTTACTTGGCCTGACCCGCCATTTTTTCCAAGAACGATACCAGCGGAGCACTCACTGCCGCCGGGTCCTCGACGAGCGCCATGTGTTTCAGTTTCGGGACGATGGCGACCTCGGCGTTTGGGATTAAGGCGGCCATGCGGTGCGCCATGTCGGGGGAGTTGCCGTGGTCTTCCGCGCAGGCCAGGACCAGCGTGGGACAGCGGATATCGGCGATCGCGGCCGCGAGGGGGGCATCGCTTTCCGTTAGCACGCGGTAGATTTCCGGATAGACCTTGGGGTCGTTCGCTTCCATCCAGTGCCGGACTCGCTCCAGAACTTCGGGGTGTTCGCTCGCGAAGCCTTCGGTGAACCAACGGGCCAGCGCGACATCGATGGTCGGGGCGGGCCCTTGTTCGTAGGCGATGGCGAGGCGCTTCCGCATCGCGGCGCGCTCCTTGTCGGTGCGGTCATGCGCCGAATTCAGGATCGCAATTGCCTGGGCGCGGTCGGGATGGGCGAGGGCGAAGGCCCGCACGATCAACCCGCCGAGCGAGAAGCCCGCAATGGCAGCGCGGTTGACCGCCAGATGGTCGAGCAGCTCGCGGAGTTGGTTCACGAAATCGTCCATGTCGTAGCGGCCGACGCGCGCCGCGCTCTCGCCATGGCCGAGCAGGTCGTAGCGGATGACCGTGAACCGCTCCAGGAGTGGCGGAAGCTGCCAGTCCCACATAGCCTGGGTCAGCCCCATGCCATGGATCAGAACGACCGGCGGACCGTCGCCGTCGACGGTATAGGCGGTGCCTTTCGGTGTTTTGTCGGTCACGATCGCTCCTGTTGCTGCATCTGCCTTTAGGTGGCGGGATTTGGCGCGCCGTCCCATCCGCGCATACTCTTTATATAGCTGCAGCGATAGGGATGGGAGGACAGGGCGATGGGCATAACCGAACGGCTGGCGCGCATGGTGGTGGAAACACCGGGATCGGCGTTGGATGGCGCGGTCATTGAATCGGCGAAGTTACGCTTCCTCGACATGATCGGGATTGCGCTGGCGGGGTCGCAGGAACGCTCGACCCTCATCGCGCTGGAGCAGATACGGCACATGGGCGGCGCGCCCAGGTCCAGCATCATCGGCCAACCCGACCGCACGTCGTCGCCGCTCGCCGGTTTCGTAACGGCTGTGTCGGCCCATTCGCAGGAATTCGACGATTACACCAAGGGTGTCACGCATGTCAGCGTGGTGATGGTGCCGGGCGCGTTGGCGTTGGCGGAGGATGTCGATATCTCCGGCCGGGCGATGATCGAGGGATTTGCACTGGGATTCGAACTGGAATCGCGGGTCGGTCACGGGCTGCGCCCGGCGCTGTTCGATCGGGGCTGGCATCCCAACGGTATCATCGGGGCCCTTGGTGTTGCGGCGGCGGGTGCCCGCATCATGGAGTTGGACCTGATGCAGACGCGGATGGCGATCGGCATCGCGGCGTCCGAAGGGCAGGGGTTGCGCAAGAATGTCGGTTCCATGGGCAAGGCGTTCCATGTCGGGCACGGCGTGCGCAACGGGGTCTTTGCGGCGTTGCTGGCGCGCGGCGGTTACGAGGTCGACCCGGACATCATCGAACCGTCGCCGAGCGAGGTGGGCGGTCATGAAACCTTCGGACTCGCCGAATGCTTCAGCGGCCCCGACGGCTACAACCTGGACATCATGGTCGAGGAACTGGGCACGCGGTGGGAGTTGGCGCGCGGCACGACGAATGTCTGTTTCCATCCCGGGTCGACCGCGCCGGCCGCGACCATCGATGCGGTGATCGACCTGACCGAGGAACACGATCTGAAGCCCGAGGACGTGGACGAGATCGTGTTGGAGTCGACGCCGCAAATGCTGGCCATTGCCTGCTACGAGGAGGCGCCGGACTCCTACCGTGCACGGTACTGCCTGCCGTGGAGCGTTGCGGTTTCGCTGATCGACCGCAAGGCGGGGCTCGCGCAATATGCGCAGGCGCGGATCGACCGGGGCGACGTGCAGCCGTTGATGCAGCGCGTGCGCGTCGTGGTGCCGGACGATCTGGCGCATCACAAGGGGCAATGGGGCGTCGATGGGGTAAATTGGGCCGAGATGCGGCTGACCGTCCGGCTCAAGGATGGGCGGGAGCTGAAGACCGCGCGCTCGCACGCCAAGGGGTCGAGCGCGGACCCGGCCGGCTGGGACGATATCGCCGGCAAGTTTGCCGACTGCGCCGACGGGGTCATCGATTCGGTGCAGCGGGACGAAGCGATGGCGATGATCAAGGCGCTGGAGGCGCTGCCGCGTGTCCGCGAATTGACCGACATTCTGCGGCCGCGAGGTTGATTTCTCGCGGAAAAGCACCCCGGGGCCGGGCGATGTTTCCCTTGCAACTGGCCCGTGAATGCATGAGTGTGGAGCTTAGCAGCCTGCGGACCGCAAGGCGGTCCGCTACGGTCGACGATATAAGTTCACCGGCTGCCAGGATCAGCGCGGAAATCTTTACCTAAAAAGTACTACCGACGACGCACCGGCGGTTCGGCTGGTGTGCGTTGCGGCCATGATTCCCAGTGCGTCCGGTCCTTGGTTTCCGACGGTTTTGGACCCGCCGCGCTGTGCGGCCTGCAACGACTATCATCATAAACAATTTCAAAGGGGAAGAAGCAGGATGTCTAAAGGATCAATAAAACCGTTGATAGGAGGCGCGTTTGGTGGCGCCATTGTCATGACGATCGTTCTATTCGCATCGGGTTGGGCCATATCGAGCGGCGCTTCGGAAGCCAATGCGGAGAATCTCGCGCGGGAGGCCGTTGTTACTCAGTTGGCGAAAATCTGCGTGGCGCAGTCGAAGAAGGACCCGACCGTAGAAGCGAGCAGTAAGACGCTCAACGGTATGAGTGTCTGGACGCTCGGCGATTTCGTCAAAGAAAAGGGTTGGGCGGTCATGCCCGGCATCGATACGCCGGATGAAGATGTGATGACCGAATGCGGCCGGCTCGTCGGCGGTGCTACGTAACACCGACTGATCTGTCTCAGGCGGCGGGCATGGGGGCATTGCCCCCGGTTGCCGCTTCCCGTCCGCTGATGTAGGGCTGGGCGGTCAGCCCATCGCCTTGATTTGTTCGGCCATGCTCAGCACGTTCCGCGCCTGTTTCAGGTGCGGCATGTCGAGCATCTTGCCGTCGAGTCCGACGGTGCCGAGGCCGGGGTTCTGTTCGAACATGTCGACCACGCGCTGCGCGTAGTCGACCTCCGCGTCCGACGGGGTGAAGGCGCGATTGATGATTGGCGGTTGCGCCGGGTGGATCGCGATCTTGCCGATGAAGCCGGCCTTGCGGTCGCGCAGGCATTCCGTTTCCAGCCCGGCATCGTCGCGGAAATTCACGTAGACCACGCCGACCGGTTGCACATCGACCGCGCGGCAGGCCGCGAGGCAGAGGGATTTCGCCATCAGGTAGGGGTCGTCGTATTCGCCGCTGTTCGGGTTCATGTTGTCCATGGCGCCGAGCGCGGCGGACAGGTCTTCCGCGCCCCAGGTCATGCCGACCAGGCGGTCGGAAACGCCCTCCAGATAGGTATGGAAAGTCAGTAGCGACGCGGCGGTCTCAGTCGCGACGCAAAGGATCTTGGTCGAACCGAGTTCCAGGCCTTCCCGCGCTTCCAGCGCCGACAGATAGTTGCAGAGCGTGTTGACGTCTTCCGCCGAGTAGACCTTCGGCAGGCAAATTCCGTCCGGCGCGCCGGGCATGACCGCCGCCAGGTCGGGCAGGGCCAGGTCGGTGTCCAACGGATTGATGCGCACCCAAAGCTGTTGCCGCGAGCGGTCGCTGTTGGCTGTTAGATAGTCGCGCACCATCTCGCGGGCGATGTCCTGTCGGTCGTTCGAGACGGCGTCTTCCAGGTCGAGGATCAGGGCGTCGGCCTCGTTTCCACGGCCTTTTTCCAACTTGCGTTCGCTATCGCCGGGAACGAATAACCAGGAACGGATGATCATGCGGATTTCTTTCTCATGAAGGCGGTGCGGACGCAGTAGGCGATTTCCTCGTCGCGCTGGTTGTAGCCGATGTGCTCGAACACCACGAGGCCGGCATTGGGACGCGACTTGGACTCGCGCATCTCCTTGACCTTGGTCACCACATGCACGGTGTCACCATGAAACACCGGGTTGGCGAAGCGCACGTCGGTCATGCCGAGATTGGCGATCGTCGTGCCGAGGGTCGTTTCCCCGACGGTGACGCCGATCACCAGCCCCAACGTGAACAGGCTGTTGACGATACGCTGGCCGAATTCGGTTTCCTTGGCGAATTCTTCGTCCAGGTGAAGCGGCTGCGGGTTATGGGTCATGGCGCAGAACATGACGTTGTCCATCTCGGTCACGGTGCGCGTGAGTTCGTGATTGAACTCCATGCCGACCTCGAATTCTTCGTAGTAAAGCCCGGGCATTTCCTTCTTCTCCTTCGTATGTCCGCGCTGACAGGCGACCTTGCCAGCATGGAAAGTGCCGGATCGTCCCGCGAAAGACGTTTGCCGTCAAATTAGCCGCTTAACGCACAGCGGTGATACGGATTTCGACCAAGGTGTCGGGCCGCGCCATGTCGGCGCGCATGCAGGACCGGGTCGGCGGGTTGGCGGGGTCGATCCAGTCGTTCCAGGCCGCGTTCATGGCGTCGTAGTCGGCCATGTTGCGCAGCCAGACCTGTGCGGTCAGCAGCTTCGACTTGTCGGTGCCCGCTTGTGCTAGATACCCGTCGAAGGCCGCGAATATCTGCCGCGTCTGGTTTTCCGCGCCGGCGGGCCGGTTCTTGGCCGTGGTGCAGATGGATACCCAGTCGCCCTGCGCGACGCCGAGGCTCATGGTCGGCCGGCCCGGCCCCTCGACATGGCCGTAGCGTTCGATTTTCGGTTCCGGCGCGGTCATGCAGCCTTCCCCCGGACTGCCGTAACGGTGACCTCGACAAGAATATCCGGGCGGTACAGGTCGCCGCTGACACAGGCGCGGGCGGGCGGGATTTCGGGGTCGACCCAGTCGTTCCACACGGCGGTCATGTCCGCGAATAACGCCATGTCCTTGATCCAGATCTGCACGGTCAGGACATTGTTGCGGCCGGCACCGGTCTGCGCCAGATAACCGTCCACGGTGTCGAGGATGTCGCGCATCTGGGCCGCCACGCCGCCGCTGGTGTCGCCCGCGGTGATCCCGCCGATATACACCATGTCGCCATGGGTGATACAGCGGCTGGTAACCGCGCCGGTCGCGTCGTTAATGTCGAGCCGTTCGATGCTCATGGCGTGCTCCTGAAGGTGCGGGTGGCGATTCTTTCGCTGCCGATCCGAGGCTCGACAGGGTAAGCTCGCGGTCAATGGATTAAAAATTGCGGATTGAAAACTGTCGCATAGACGGTTTGGAAAAACGAGGGAGTATCGCGATGAACAAGACCTACAACCCCGACACGGTCGCGCCTCCGTTCGGAGCCTATGACCACGCGGTCGAGATACCGGCCGGGGCGCGTACGCTGCATATTTCCGGTCAAATCGGCGTGTATCCGGACGGCACGATCCCGGATGATATAGAGGCGCAGGCGGACCAGGCATGGCAAAATGTGCTGGCGATCCTTGCCGATGCTGGCATGGGTGTGGAAGACCTCGTCAGGACCACTGCATACCTGACGAATATCGATGATGCCCCGGCGGTCCGCACCGCGCGCGGAAAATATCTTGGCGACCATAAGCCCGCCTCGACGCTACTGGTGGTCGCGGCTTTGGCGCGGCCCGAATTCCTGTTCGAACTCGAAGCGGTCGCGGCAAAATCGTAGCAATCAGATCAGCAGAGACAGGAAACCTATCGGCATGAAACCATCCATCGCGTTCATCGGCCTCGGCATCATGGGCCATCGCATGCTCAACAACATGCAAACCCATGGCGGGTTCGATCTGGCCTATGCCTGGGATTCCGACGCCGCGGTTTGCAAAGCGGTCGCCGACCGGTTCGACGGCATCCGCATCGGTGCGGACGCGTCCGAGATCATCGAAGCCGATGACACCGACGTGGTCTATATCGCCTGCCCGCCGGCGGCCCACCGTGGCTACGCCATGGCCGCCGCCGATGCGGGCAAGATCGTCTATTGCGAGAAGCCGTTGGGCGTCGATGTCGCCGAAAGCCGCGCGCTGGTCGAGCATGTCGAGGCGGCGGGCGTCGCCAACGTGGTGAACTTTCCCTTCGCGTCCTCGCGCTCGATCGCCGAGATCGCGGACCGGCTGGCGGACGGCACGGTCGGCGACGTGTCGGGGTTCGACATCCGACTGCATTTCGCGAAATGGCCGCGCGACTGGCAGGCCGGGGCGATCTGGCTTGCCGAGAAGAAGGAAGGCGGTTATGTGCGGGAGGTCTTCTCCCACTACGCCTACATGACCGAGAAACTGTTCGGCCCCGCCAAGATCGTTAGCGCGTCGACGCGGTATCCCGCCGACCCAAAGCTGTGTGAAACGAATTTTTGGGCGCAACTCGATTGCGGCGGCGTGCCGGTCTCCGTCGCCGGCGGGTCCGGCGGCGTCGGCCCGGACCGGGTCGAAGCGGTGATATGGGGCTCGAAAAAGTCATACCGGCTTTGGGATTGGAACCAGGTGTATTCCAGCACCGGCGGCGAGTGGGCGCGTGAGCTGGCCGATGTGGACGATCCCCGCCAGCAAGGCTACATGCGCACCTTGGATGACGTGCTGCGTCTGGCGAAGGGAGAGCCGCATCCGCTGCCGCCGTTCCGTGCGGCATTGTCGGTCCAGGAACTGGTGGAAGATATCCTGACGCGTTAAGACGTGGTCAGTAGCGTTGCCGTAGCTTCCGCATGCCGCCGAGCCACCGGTCATAGTCGTTTGCCTTGCGCCGCACGTAGTCCAGCACTTCCGCGTGCGGCAGGATCAAGAAGGTCTCGTCGGCCATGGCCTGCACTACAGACTCCGCTACAACATTGACTTCCAGCATGCCGTCCACCGCAGCGACACGTCCTTCGCGGCCTTCGGTCATCGGCGTGCGTACGGCCTGCGGACACAGGACCGAGACACGCACGCCCCGGTCGCCATAGCGGATCGAAAGCCATTCGGCAAAGGCGACGGCCGCATGCTTGGTGACGGTGTAGGTCGCCGAATCGATATGCGACAGCAGGCCCGCCGCAGATGCGGTATTGACTAGGTAGCCTTCGCCGCGTTCGGCCATCTTCTCGGCGACGGCGCGGGCGGCGTGAACATGCGCCATGACATGCAGGTTCCAGTTCAGGTTCCAGTCATCATCGGAAACGGTTTCGTCGCCGATGTCGCAGATGCCGGCGTTGGAGCAGAAGATGTCGATCGGCCCATGGTTGGCCTCGGTTTGCTCGACCAACGCGGTGATTTTGGCGGCGTCCGTTACGTCGCAGACCATGGGGATTGCGCCGCAGGACTTTGCCAGCGTCTGCAAGGCTCCTTCCTGCAGGTCGACGGCGATGACGGCCTTGGCCTTCTCCGCCATGAACCTTTCGGTCAACGCCCGGCCGATTCCGCTCGCCGCGCCCGTCACCACCGCGACTTTGCCTGCAATCTGCATTCGGTCTCTCCGTGATCGGTATCGATATGTGTTGGTGTTTATAGCCGTCAGTCGGGCGCTGTGCGATCCTGTAGCCATGTGCCGGACCGGCCGTGATCGATCGGGATGGACGTGCCGGTGATGTCGAAGGAGCTGTCCTGGCATAAGAAGGCAATGAGCTTGCCGGCTCGTTCCGGCAGCACGAAGCCGCCGGGCTGGCGGCGGCGCAGCAGGTATTCCTCCGCCGCGGCGTCGAAACTGATGCCCTTCTCCTCGGCAAGCTGGTTCACGAACTTCTCGGAATTGGGGGTCAGCACCGATCCCGGATTGATCGCGTTGCAGGTGATGTTCAGTGAATCGCTGGTCTCGGCCGCGGTTGCGCGCGTCAGACCGATCAACGCGGTCTTCGTGGTGACATAGTCGGCGCGACCGGTTTGACCCGAGAGGCCGAGCACCGATGAGATATTCACGATACGGCCCCATTCTTTCGCCCGCATGCCCGGCAGGACCCGCTGCGTCAGGATGAAGGGCGCGGTGAGGTTGACCGCCAGCGCATGGTTCCAATCATCGCGGTCGAAATTGTCGATCCGGTGGAAGTAGCGGATCACCGCATTGTTCACCAAAATGTCGACCGAGCCGAAGGCCGCGACGGTTTCGTCCACCAGCGCGTCGATCTGCGCGGCGTCGGCCAGGTCGGCGTCATGGTAACGCACGGATACGCCGAATTCGGCTTCCATGCCGGCGCGCAGGGTTTCGATCTCGTCGGCGTCACCGAAGCCGTTGAGCATGACGTTGCAGCCTTCCGACGCCAGGACTTTCGCAGTTGCCTCACCGAGGCCTCGTGTCGACCCGGTGACGAGGGCGTTTTTTCCCTTCAGCATGGCTATGTTTCCTTTTTCATTGCGGCTCGGCCTGTCGCGTGCCGGTCGGTCCAGCTTAGCAAGTCGTCGTGAATTGCGGGAATCGGGCGGTCGTCGGGCACTTTCTTGGCCAAGCGCGGTGTCATGGTCTACGCTATCTCCCACCGTTATGGGCAAAATGAAAACATCTAGGGAAGGACCGCGCGCCGATGACTGGCCGGATATTCGATGGCTTGAAAGTACTTGATGTCGCCAGCTTTATCGCCGGCCCCGTCGCCGCAACCTACATGGCCGATTTCGGTGCGGAGGTGATAAAGGTCGAGGCGCCCGGCGGCGACCCGTATCGCCGTTTCGACCGCGGCCCAGGGATGCCGGCCGCCGATTTCGATTATTCCTGGCTCGCCGACAACCGCAGCAAACGCGGTATCTGTCTCGACCTGAAACACGAAGATGGGCAAGCGATCCTGCGCAAGTTGGTCGCCGAGGCTGACGTCTTCGTCACCAACTTTCCCTTACCGGTGCGCGACAAGTTGAAGCTGACCTACGAAGATCTGAAGGCGGTCAATAACCGTCTGATCTATGCATCGCTGACTGCCTATGGCGAGGAAGGGCCGGAAGCGGCGAAGACCGGCTTCGATTCGACGGCGCTGTGGGCGCGCAGCGGGTTGATGCATCAGGTAAAGACATCGCCCGATGCCGCGCCGGCGCGCTCGGTGCCGGGGATGGGCGATCATCCGACCGGCACCGCGATGTTCGCTTCGATCGCGATGGCCCTTTATCAGCGCGAGAAGACCGGCGAGGGCAGCCATGTCTCCACCTCGTTGGTGGCGAATGGTGCGTGGAGTAATGCGGTGTATCTGCAGGCCGCGCTGGCGGGGGCCGAGATTCCGCCGCGACCGCACCGCGACGACTGGTTCACCGGACTGTCCAATCACTACCAGTGCCGCGACGGGCGGTGGTTCATTTTGGCGTTGGTGAGCGAGGACAAATACGCGGACCGGTTCTTTACAGCGATCGAGCGGCTGGACCTGCTGGACGATCCGCGGTTTCGCGACAGCCCGGCGCGTCGGGAAAACGCGCAGGCTTTAATCAGGGTCCTGGACGAGGTATTCCGGCAGAAGGACTGGGCTGACTGGCAGCCTCTCCTTGAGGAACACGGCATTCCTTTCGGCGTCATCAACCAGCCGGAGGACATACCGTCGGACCGGACATTCGTAGACGCGGGTGCGGTCGTGCCGGTGGGCTACGAAGGCGGGCCGGTCGACCGGACCATCGGTACGCCGGTGTTCATGCGCGGGCAGGACAAGGTGCCGCCGCAACCACCGCCAAGCATGGGCGAGCACAACATCGAGGTGTTGCGCGAACTGGGCTATGACGACGCTGAGATTGCGCGCATGGAAGCCGCTGGCGTGTTGCAGAAGCGAGAGACGAGGTGATCGCATGAATTTCGATCTTTCCGACGAACAGCGGATGCTGCGGGATCAGGCGCGGCGCTTCCTAGACGAGAAGGGATCGCCGGGCGCGGCGCGGGCCATTTTAGAATGCGACGATCCGTTCGACCGCGACCTGTGGGGCGGCATGGCGAATCTCGGCTGGATGGCGACCGCCATTCCCGAAGCCTATGGCGGTGCCGGGCTGAGCCACGAGGAGTTGTGCGTCATCGCCGAGGAACTGGGCCGGGCCATCGCGCCGACGCCGTTCTCCTCGTCGATCTATCTGGCGGCGGAGACGATTCTTCTCGCCGGGTCCGAGGAACAGAAGCAACGCTATCTGCCGCTGCTCGCCAATGGCGAAAAGATCGGCTGCGTTGCCGTCGCGGAAGGCGTGCAGCGGCCGGGACCGGCGGACGTGAGTGTCCGGTTCGAGGGCAGCACGCTGACTGGCGAGAAATATCCGGTGGCTGATGGTGACGTTGCGGATTTTGCGGTCGTGCTGGCCCGGACGGGCGGTGGCGATCGCGATCTATCCCTCGTTCTGGTCGACTTGGACGGCGTCGATCGCACCGGTCTGGAGACGCTCGACCCATCGCGCAGTCATGCTCGGGTCCGGTTCGGCAACACGGCGGGTGAGTTACTCGGTGCGCCGGGCGACGGCTGGTCGGTGATGGAACGCGTTTTTGACCGGGCCGCGATCCTGTTCGCATTCGAGCAGGTCGGCGGCGCGCAGGCCTGCCTCGACATGGCGACGGACTACGCCAAGTCGCGCTATGCCTTCGGCCGGCCGATCGGGTCGTTCCAGGCGATCAAGCATAAGCTGGCGGACATGTATATCGCGCTCGAACTGGCGCGCTCGAACGCGCTCTACGGTGCGTGGGCGCTCGCCAACGACGCGCCGGACCTGCCGACCGCGGCGGCGGCCGCTAGGGTCGCGGCGATCCAGGCCTTCGCGCTGGCGTCGAAGGAGAATATCCAGACCCACGGCGGCATGGGCTACACCTGGGAGGTCGATGCACAGCTTTACTATCGCCGCGCCGCGCTGTTGTCGCAGACCGTGGGCGGCGAGCGCCGCTGGAAGGACAAGCTGATCACCCGCCTCG
This sequence comes from Alphaproteobacteria bacterium, assembly GCA_021774335.1. GTDB lineage: Bacteria > Pseudomonadota > Alphaproteobacteria > UBA8366 > UBA8366 > JAJFJD01. The sequence goes on along the minus strand of JAJFJD010000043.1, from coordinate 56,997 downwards.
AAACCCGCAACGTCGCCTGACCGGGAGAATATGATGGATTTCAACGACACGCCGGAGGAAGCCGAATTTCGCGCCGAGGCGCGGACGTTCCTGACCGCGAATGCGGAGGCCAAGGAGCCGGGTAAGATCTTTCCCGTGCGCTATGGCCAAGAGGGGCTGCTCGACGTCGCCAAGCCGTGGCAAGCGAAGAAGTTCGATGCCGGTTTGGCCGGGATCACCGTAGGCAAAGAATACGGCGGCCGCGGTGGGACGCAGATGCAGCAGGTGATCTACAGCCAGGAGGAAGTGAATTTCCTGACACCGCGCGGCATCTATGAGGTCGGCCTCGGCATGTGTGTACCGGTGTTGCTGACCTACGGCACCGAGGAACAGAAACAGCGCTATGTCCCCCTGGCGCTGCGCGGTGAAGAAGTCTGGTGTCAGCTTTTCTCCGAACCGTCGGCAGGGTCTGATCTCGCCAACCTGCGGACGCGGGCGGTGCGCGACGGCGATGACTGGGTCATCAACGGGCAGAAGATCTGGACGTCGGGCGCGCATCACGCCGATTTCGGCGTGATCGTGACCCGCAGCGACCCGAACGTGCCCAAGCATAAGGGGCTGACCTATTTCTTCCTCGACATGAAGTCGCCGGGTATCGAGACGCGCCGCATCAAGCAGATCGCCGGCACGTCCAACTTCAACGAGGTCTTCTTCACCGACGTGCGCGTGCCCGACAGCCAAAGGCTGGGTGAGGTCGGCGACGGTTGGAAGGTGGCGATTACCACATTGATGAATGAGCGCGTCGCTGTCGGCGACCGGGCCGCGCCGGACTTCGACGATATCTTTGGCCTCGTGCGCGAGTTGGCGCTGGAGGACGGCCCCGCCGTGGCCGATCCGCTGGTGCGCGACAAGCTCGCCAACTGGTATATCCAGATGCAGGGGATCAAGCTGACCCGCTTCCGGACGATCACGGCATTGTCGCGTGGCGAACGGCCGGGCCCGGAATCTTCGATCAACAAGGTGGTGAACGGGACAAAGCGCCAGCAGATCGCACATTTCGCGCTCGACCTGATGGACATGGCCGGCGCGGTCTACGACGAGGACCTGATGCCGATGAAGGCGCTTTTCCAGGAAGCTGTGTTGTCGTCGCCGCGCGACCGGATCGCCGGCGGCACCGATGAAATCCTGCGCAATATTATTGCCGAACGCATCCTTGGCTTGCCGCAGGATGTGCGGGTCGACAAGGACGTGCCGTTCAACGAGGTGCCGGGCGGCGAGGGATAGGAATTGCGGGTAACCGGGGCACATGATGCGGGACAGCACCGCATTCCTGGGGTAATAAGTCAGCAAGCATGACCCGTATATCGACCTTCTTATCTCAGGCGCGCCAACGACCGGAAATCCTGCTGTATCTCATGACAGCGGCGGTGCCGCTCGGCTTTTCCGTCTGGCAGACCCTGCTCAACAATTTTGCCATCGAACGCGCCGGTTTCACCGGAGCCGAAATGGGAATATTGCACAGCCTGCGCGAGGTGCCGGGATTCCTGTCTTTCGCGGTGGTCTTCGTGCTGCTGATCATGCGCGAGCAGCGGCTGGCACTGGTGTCGCTGCTGTTGCTGGGGATCGGCACTGCGATCACTGGCTATTTCCCGAGTGTGCTGGGCCTCTACTGTACCACCGTGTTGATGAGCATCGGCTTTCATTATTACGAGACGGTGCAAACCTCGCTGACCCTGCAGTGGATCGACAAGAGCCGCGCCGCCGAAACCTTCGGCCGGATGATCGCGGTGAAGTCCTTCGCCTCCATCGCGACCTTCGGGCTCGTGTGGCTGGCCTTCGATCAGGCCGGGCTGGAATTCGAGATCGTCTATCTGCTCGGTGGCGGATTGGTCGTTGTAATCGCGATGGCCTGTTGGGCATGGTTTCCGCGTTTCGCGCAGCCGGTGGTGCAGCACAAGCATCTGGTCCTGCGGCCGCGTTATTGGCTGTACTACGCGCTGACCTTCATGTCCGGTGCGCGGCGGCAGATCTTCATGGTGTTTGCCGGATTCCTGATGGTCGAAAAGTTCTGCTACGAGGTCGAGCATATCGCCATGCTGTTCCTTCTCAACGCGGGCATCAACATGTGGCTGGCGCCACGGATCGGCCGGCTGATCGCGCGATGGGGTGAGCGCAAGGCGCTGATCTTCGAGTATATCGGCTTGATCATCGTCTTTGCCGCCTATGCCTTCGTGGACGACAGCCGTGTCGCCGCCGGGTTGTACGTGATCGACCATGTCTTTTTTGCGCTGGCGATCGCCATCAAAACCTACTTTCAGAAAATCGCCGATCCCGCGGATATCGCATCAACCGCGGGGGTCAGCTTCACCATCAACCATATCGCGGCAGTGGTCATTCCCGCGGTCTTCGGGCTGCTCTGGCTGGTGTCTCCAGCCGCAGTCTTCCTGTCCGGCGCGGTGATGGCCGGAATGTCGCTGGTGATGGCGTTCAACGTCCCGGACCGGCCCGAACCCGGACACGAGGTGCTTGTGGGTTGGCGCGGTGCGGCCGCCGCGGCGGAATAAGAATATCCTGAATCAAACAGTCACAAGGGAGTGAAACCATGAAACTATTTTACAGCGGCAACTCACCCTATGCCCGCCGTCCACGCATCGTGGCCCGCGAGGCCGGGCTGATGGATCGGATCGAGGAAGTCGATTCCGGCCCTCTGGGCGGCAGCGACAGCGTCCTGTTCAATCACGGCCCCGGCGGCAAGGTGCCGGGCCTGCTGACGGACAATGGCGTCTATCTCTGCGAATCCTTGATCATCTGCCGCTATCTCAACGACCTGTCCGGCGGCAGCCTGTTGCCGTCCGATCCCAAGGCGCTGGAAGACGCGCTGCATGTGGACGGCATCGCGTCGCTGCTGATGGATTCATTGTTCACCCGGTCGCGCGAAAACCGCCGGGACGCATCGGAACAGTCGCCGGGCGTGATCAAGATCGAAGCCGCGCGGGCCGGGCGCACCTATGACGAACTGGAGAAACTGGTCGGCGGTTTCGGCGATACGGTCCATCTCGGCATGACCACCATCGTCGCCGCGTTGGGTTATGCCGATTGGCGGCATGCATCGGACGATTGGCGCAGCGGTCGGCCGGCCCTTGCCGGATGGTTCGAGCAGATCATGCAGCGTCCGTCCATGGACGAGACGAAGCCGATCTTCTAGGGCGTTATTCGACGGTCACCCGGCCTGCTTGCGGGTCGACGAGCACTGTGTCGCCGGTTTGGATCGCCTGGGTGATATCCGTCTCGAAGCGGTGCATGAAGGGCAGTTCGGCGAAAGCCGCGCCCTGCGCCATCACGGGATTGGCGTCGTTGAGCAGCAATGCCAGCGGCGCCTTTTCGTTGATCACCATTTCACGCAGCATCCAGGCCGATGCGACACCGCCTTTGGCCGCGTTCAGAATCAGCACGCGCCCGACATAATTTTCGCCGAACAGCTTGTGCGAACGGCGCGAAAAGATGCCGCGTTCGCGGTCTAGGTCGTAACGGGTGCTGAAATTGTCGCTGGCCACCAGCGCAATACCGCGGACCTGCCCGCCGATCCCTTTATGGCCGGTAATCACGCTCATGCCGTCCTCACGATCCGGCCCGCGACGGCGGACTCGATGCAATCGGCCAGCGAGGCGGCAACCGGTTGGTAGCCATAGCCTTCGGTGATATTCGCGGTCTTGACCGATTGCGTCATCAGCCGCGTCCAACCTTTCGTCTCGCGGATTTCCTTGGCGAAGGTCGCAAAGAAATCCGGACCGTGGACCAGAAGCCCGCCGGCATCCTCGATCTGCTGCGCGATGCCGGTCCGTTGGCAGGCCTCTTTGATTTCCAGCGGCGTATAGACCAGCAGCGTGGTGCGGTCATGCACCGGCCGGCCGGCCAGCGTCTCCGCGACTGTGTAAACTTCGGGCATGGTGAGCTGTGGCGCGCCGAGCGCGACCACGTCGAGCGTCTCCCCGTCGCCGTCGTATTCGCGGTGAAAGGCGTCGATGTCGGCTTGTGTCACGACCGTGGGTTCCGGTGGCGGGTCGCCAAAGGCGTCTTGCGCGTCGCGGGCTTCGGGTGTGACACCGACCACGTGGAACATGGCGTGCGAGCCGTAGCTGGCGAGACAGAGTGCCAGGTGGTTCAAGGAGATCGCATCCGGCCGCTCGGCGATGCCGTCGATTACCGGCACTTTCCAATAGGACGCGAGTTGCCGCCCGATAATCGCGCCGACCGCGCCCCAGTCGGCGGTGTTCGACGGCTTGCCTTCGAGTTTGAAGTAATCAGTGCCGCGGCGGCTCACGTCCAGATGGAACCCGTAACGCGGCACCCGGCCGGTCAGCATGGCGGCGATAGCCGACGGGCCGGCCTCGAAGTTGCAGCGCACTCCGACCATCGCGTTGGCATAGACCACGGTCGGCGTGCCGCTGAACGCGCAGGATTCGCCGAAAGCGGGCAGGGGAACCGAATGATTGTTAAAATAGCCGTGCGCCTTCATCGCGCCCATCCGGCCAAGCGCGTCGATGGCTCGCTGCGTGTCGCCGACGAGCGGCTTGCCCGGCAGCAACCGCTCGAAGGCACGGTCGTCGAACCCGCGGCTGTCGACAATCGCCAGCGTGCGCAGGCGGCGATCCTCCGCCGGCATCTCGGCCATCTCTTCCAGGAAGGCGAGGCCGGACGCACCCAGCGTCTCCGCATCGGTGATCATGTGGGCGAACCGGATCTCGGCGAAATTCTCGGCTTCGAAGAATTCGCCGACCCGCTTCTGATAGGCGATGGCCCACTCGGCGCCCTTGCCGAGGACGCCGGCCTGCATCGCTTCTTCGATCTCGGTCAGCCGCATCACGCGGCCTTCGACGCGTCCTGGATGGCGCGCCAGACACGTTCGGGGGTCAGCGGCATTTCCACATGCCGGACGCCGCGTGCCGCGACCGCATCGTTGACCGCGTTCATCACGGCGGCCAGCGCACCGACCGTTCCGGCCTCGCCGACGCCTTTGACGCCGAGTGGGTTGGTCTTGGTTGGCACCGGATGGGCCGAGACGTCGAAGAAGCAGAAGTCGTCCGCGCGCGGCATGCAGTAGTCCATGAAGGACCCGGACAGCAACTGCCCGCTGCCTTCCTCGTAGACCATGTGTTCCATCAACGCTTGTCCCGCGCCTTGGACGATGCCGCCGTGCACCTGGCCCTTGACCAGCAGTGGGTTCAACTCGACGCCGCAATCGTCGACCACGGAATAGCGCAGCAACTCGATCTCGCCGGTATCGGGCGTTACCTCGACTTCGACGACATGGCAGCCGTTGGGATAATTCGGCGCTTCGGGAATGAAGGTGCCGAATTCGTACAACCCAGGCTCCATGCCCTTGGGCAGCTTGCCCGGCGCGAAGGCGGCTTGCGCCGCGTCAGTGAAGTCCATTGAGCGGTCGGTGCCCGCGATGACGAACTTGCCGTCCTCCAACGTGATGTCCTGTTCGGACGCTTCCAGCATGTGGGCCGCGATCTTGGTGGTCTTGTCGATCACCTTTTCGGTTGCCATCAGCACGGCAGACGATCCGATGGCCGCGGTGCGCGACCCGCCGGTGCCGGTGCCGAAGGAGACTTTATCCGTATCGCCTTCGATGACGCGGATCGCTTCCGGCTCGACGCCGAGTTTCTCGCAGACGACCTGCTTGTAGATCGTTTCGTGGCCCTGGCCATGCGGGGTGGAGCCGACCAGTACCGTGATCGTGCCGGACGGATCGAACCGCATCTCCGCGGTTTCCGGCTGTACGGCGGCCGCCACTTCGATGGTGCACGACATACCGATGCCGCGCAGCTTGCCTTGTGCTTCGGATTCGGCGCGCCGGGTGGCGAAACCCGTGTAATCAGCCTTCTCTAGCGTGCGGTCCATGACCTTCTCGAATTCGCCGCAGTCGTAGGTGAAGGTCAACGGCGTCTTATAAGGAAAGGCGTCCTGCGGGATGAGATTCCGCCGCCGCAATTCCGCCGGATCGATCTGCATGTCCTGTGCTGCGAGATTGATCATCCGTTCGATGATGTAAGACGCTTCCGGCCGCCCGGCCCCGCGATAGGGCGAAAGGGGCGATGTGTTGGTCAGCACGCCCGAGACGCCGACATACGCGGCAGGCGTGGTGTAGACGCCAGCCAGTCCGCCGATATTGCCGGTGGGCGGCCCCATCCCCATGAAGGATACATAGGCGCCGAGCGCCGCGCTGGTCTCCACCTTGAGCGCCAGGAACTTACCGTCCTTGTCGAGCGCCAGCTGTACGTCGCTGACATTGTCGCGCGCATGGTCGTCGGCGACGAAGCCCTCGCTCCGTTCGCAGCGCCATTTTACCGGCCGGCCGACCCGTTTCGATGCCCAGGCGACAAGGGGAATTTCCGGATAGATCGCGCCCTTCATGCCGAAGGATCCACCCATGTCGCCGGTCACCAGGCGCATCTTGTTTTCCGGAATATGGAACAGGTTCTTGCAGAGCGTGGTGCGCCACGCCCACGGCCGCTGGATTCCGGCATAGATCGTGTAGTGATCCTCGCGCGGGTCGTAGTCGCCGAGCGCGCCACGCGGTTCCATCGAGTTGGCGTTGATCCGGTTGATCACGAAGCTCTGTTTGACGATATGCGCCGCGCCGGCGAGAGCCGACTCGACCGCGTCCTTGTCGCCCGCCTCATAGAAGAAGGCCTCGTTGTCGGGACAGTCGTCCCAGATCGCCGGCGTCTCGGCGGCGGTCGCCTGATCCGTGGCCACGCCGACCGGCAAGCTGTTGTAGTCGACGTAGACCAGCTCTGATGCGCTCTTGGCGATGTCGACCGATTCGGCGACGACAACGGCGACGATCTGCCCGACATGGCGCGCGCGGTCCTTGGTCAGCGCTGGGCGCGGCGGCCGGAACATGGGCGATCCGTCGCGGCGCTTGCGCGGCTTCGGTCCGGTAATCTCTCCCAATTCGTCGGCTTCGTAGTCCTCGCCGGTCAGCACGGCGATCACGCCCGGTTGCGCCAAGGCCTCGGTCGCGTCGATCGATTTGATCTCGGCATGCGCATAGGGCGAGCGTAGCATGAAGGCGTGCGCCTGCCGTGGCAGGATGAAATCGTCGATATAGTTGCCATGCCCGCGCAGCAGGCGCGGGTCTTCGGTTCGCGGTACGGCTTGGCCAACGGCGTATTTCATCATCGGGTGGTGTTCTCCTGGGCAGCCGTCATACGGTCAAACTCCTTCGCGGTGGCATTGGTCTTAGGCACCGTTTCGGCCGTTTTTGGCAATGACGGGACGGATGGGTATTGTTGAAGGAAGCATAATCGACATTTGGGCGCTGCGCCAAATATTAGAGGATGGATTGGACCATGAGCGACTATCGGAAACCGCTGCCGGAACCGACGCCGGAGACGCAGCATTTCTGGGATGGCTGCCGTGACGGCAAGCTATTACTCCAACGGTGCAAGGACACCGGGAAGGCCTATTTCCCGCCGCGGCCGTTCAGCCCCTATACCGGTTCGCGCGATGTCGAGGTTTTTGAAGCCTCCGGCAAGGCCAAACTGTTCAGCTACGTCATCAACCACCGGCCTGCGAAAGGGTTCGAGGATGAGGCACCCTATGCCATCGCCGTAATCGAACTGGAGGAAGGGCCGCGCATGATGACGAATATCGTCGACTGCGAGCAGACGCCGGAAGCGCTGGTGCTCGATATGCCGCTCGAGGTCGCCTTCGAAACTGCGACCGACGAAATCACGCTGCCGAAGTTCCGGCCGGCGAAAAGCTAAGGCGAGGAGAGAGCCATGAAACCGCATTCCGTCGCCATTGTCGGCGCTGCCGAAACCACCGAGTTGGGCAAGATTCCTGATGTTTCGAATATTCAACTACATGCGGATGCCGCGCTGAATGCGCTGGCCGATGCCGGACTGAAGCCGTCCGATATCGACGGCGTCGCGTGTTGCCGCGAAGAGCCGACCGAGATCGCCTATTATCTCGGCATCACGCCGAAATGGGTCGATGGCACGGCGGTCGGCGGCACGTCCTTCCTGATCCATGTACGCCATGCGGCGGCGGCGATCGCTTCCGGCCTGTGCAGCACGGTGCTGATCACCCACGGCGAATCTGGCCGTTCGAATGTCGGCCGCGCGCGCGCAGCACCACATGCCAGCAGCCTGAACGGGCAGTTCGAAATTCCCTATGGTGTCGTCGGGCCACCCACCATGTTCACGCTGCCGGTACTGCGCTACATGAAGGAATACAACGTGCCGATCGAAAAGATCGCGAACGTTGCGGTGATCCAACGCGAGTGGGCGGCACAGAATCCGCGCGCCGCGTTCCGCGACCCGATCACCATCGACGACGTGCTGGATAGCCGGATGATCGCCTGGCCGTTCCGGCTGCTGATGTGCTGCCTCGTCACCGACGGTGGCGGCGCGCTGATCCTGACCTCGGCGGACCGGGCCAAGGATTTTCCCAAAAAGCCGGTCTACATCCTCGGTACGGGCGAAAGCGTCGAGAGCCGTCTGGTCAGCCAGTTGGAGAGCTATACGAGTTCGCGCGCCTTCAAAGTGTCGTCGACCAAGGCGTTCGAGGAATCCGGCGTCAAACACAGCGAAGTGGACCATCTGATGATCTACGACGCCTTTGCCCATCTGCCGATCTGGGGCCTCGAGGACCTGGGTTTCTGCGAACGGGGCGAGGGGCCGGACTTCATCATGGAGCGCAACACCGCCCCCGGCGGTAAGCTGCCGATGAACACGTCTGGCGGCGGACTGTCCTACACCCATACGGGCATGTACGGCATGTTCGCGCTGCAGGAGAGCGTGCGCCAGATGCGCGGCGAAGCGCCGGCACAGGTGGACGGGTTGCAGATCGGCGTCTGTCAGGGCGTCGGCGGCATGTTCGCGGCGGCCGGCACGATCGTCTTCACCAATCAGGACCCATAGGCTTCCGCGTTTCACGCGGAACGAAAGAATAATGAAGAAAGGGAGAGACTCATGCAGGTAGGATTCATCGGCCTCGGCACCATGGGCAAGGGCATGGCCGCCAACCTCATCAAGGGCGGCTACGACGTGCTCGTGCACGATATCAACAAGGCGGCTGCGGAGCCGCATGTCGCCAACGGGGCAAAATGGGCGGACACCCCGGCGATCCTAGGTGAATCCTGCGAGGTGGTGATGACCTCGTTGCCGGGACCGCCCGAGGTGGAGGCCGTTGCCGTCGGCGAGAACGGTCTGCTGACCGGCATGAAAGCCGGGAGCGCCTGTTTCGACCTGTCGACCAACGCGCCCAGCATGGTGCGGAAGCTGCACGGTCAATTTGCCGAAAAGGGTGTTCATTTCATGGACGCGCCGGTCAGTGGCGGACCGCATGGTGCGGCATCCGGCAAGATGGCGTTGTGGATTGGTGGTGAGGAAGAAGTTTTCACCAAGCACAAAGCCGTGCTCGACACGATCGGCGACCGTGCGCGTTATATCGGGCCGATCGGCGCCGGATCGGTCGCCAAGCTGGTGCATAACTGTTCCGGTTACGCGATCCAGTGCGTGATGGCTGAAGTCTTCACCATGGGCGTGAAAGCCGGTGTCGAACCGGTCGCCCTTTGGGACGCGGTGCGGCAGGGCGCGCAGGGACGGCGGCGGACGTATGACGGCCTCGCAGCGCAATTCCTGTCCGGGAAATTCGATCCACCGGACTTCGCGTTGCGCCTTGCCCATAAGGACGTGACGCTGGCGACCTCTCTGGGGAAGGAAGTCGGCGTGCCGATGCGCTTCGCCAACATGGCGCTGGAGGAACTTACCGAGGCGCGTGCCCGCGGCTGGGACGACCGGGATTCCCGGGTCGCCATGCTGCTGCAGGAAGAACGCGCCGGCCTGGAGATTGCCGTCGACGCGGACGCCCTCAAAGCGGTCCTGGAAAAGGACGGCCAAGACTAGGTCTTTGACTCTGTGTGTGGAACTGTCGCGGCCGGACGCCGCGGCGGTCCATTTTCTGTGACCGATTCCTATTGAATCATCCCCGAAGGATCATAGATTGTACGGTGTTTCGCCACGCCGGATTGAGGACGATTATCGTGATTCCATTTCTAAATAAGAGTGTGTTTGCCGGATTTATCCCGGCGCTTGCGGTTTTCCTGTTGAGCATCGGGTTGGCCTTGCCCGCGGGGGCCGCGGATCGCGGGCCCGCGATTGGCAAGGCGAGTCCGCATGCATTGACGGCAAAGGACCAGAAGGGTGACCTGCGGAGCCGGGAGAACCTGACCGGCAAGCGCGGCTTGATCATCCTGTTCACCCGATCCTTCGATTGGTGACCCTTCTGCAAGATCCAGGCGGTCGCCTGGAACAAGCGCCTTAAGGAGATCACCGACCTCGGCTACACCGTCGCTACCGTCAGCTACGACCCGGTCGACACTTTGAGCCGGTTCGCGAAGCGTCGGAAGATCGGGTACACGCTGCTGTCGGATCCGAAATCTGAGATCATTCGGGCCTTTGGCGTGTTGAACGAGGAACACGCGCCGGGAGGATTCGGGTATGGCATCGCACATCCGACGATTGTCGTGCTTGACGCGACCGGCATCGTGCGCGGCGTCTATGCGGAGGCGCATTACACGCAGCGCCCCGATCCCGAAGCGGTTATCAAGGAGCTCGCTAAACTCGGCGGCGGCAAGCCCTAACGCAGCAGTTTGCCTGCCCTACGACGCCGATGTGAATTCATCTCGGCCGATGCCGCCATGCCGCTCGGACCAGGCGATGGGGTCGGCGATATAGGCCTCGATTCCGGCCAACGTCTTTTCATCGAACGCCTTACGGTCGCGGGCAACCGCCAACACCTCGGTCCAGGTGGCGAGCGAGAAGAGGTTGATCCCCAACTCGTCCATATCCGGCACTTGATGATCGAAGATGCCGTATTTGAAGATCACAAAGGTATGCCGCACGTCGGCGCCGGCCCGCTTCAGGCCGTTGCAGAAGCTGGCCTTGGTGCGCCCGTCGGTCGTCAAGTCGTCGACCAGCAGAACGCGGCTGCCTTCCTTGAAGGTGCCATCCATCTGCGCGTAACGGCCGATGCCTTTGGACTGACGCCGCGCTACGACCAGCGGCAGGTGCAGCCGGTCGGCGATGATTGCGGCGAAGGGCATGCCGCCGCCTTCGCCGCCCGCGATCACGTCGAGCGCCTCATATCCGACCATCGATAGGATCTTGCGGACCGAGAGGTCGATGACCGCCTCCCGTGCCAACGGATAGGAGATCAAGCGCTTGCAGTCGACATAGACCGGGCTGGCCCAGCCGGAAGAGAAGAAGAAGGGCTGGTCCGGCCGGAACAGTACGGAGTCGGTGTCCAGCAGGATCTGTGCGGTCTGCGCACCCAGGGAGGAGTCGTTTGTCATGTCAGCGCCTCCGGTGCGGTCAGCATTCCGTTCAATAGGACCTCGGTCCCCAGAAAGAAGTCGTCAAATTCCATCGCTTCGTCCGGATTGTGGGATCCGTTTTCGTTGCGCACGAATATCATAACCGACGGGACGCCTTCGTTGGCGAAGATTGCGGCATCATGTCCCGCGCCCGACGGGAGTTGCTCGTGGTCGATGTCCAGTTTCTGGCACACGCCCGATAGATGGCTGACCAGCCGGTCGTCCATCATCGCCGGTTCCGTCTCGACTGGCGCGCCAAGGTCGAAGGAGACCTTCCGCAGGCGTTGGATGATGCGCGCCTCGTCATGCACCAGTTCCTCGAACTCGCGTAGCAATTCTTTTGATTGGCTGCGGTATTCCAGGCTGAAGTTTATATGGCCGGGCACCCGGCTCATGGCGTGTTCATCCGGGTTCGTGCCGAGGATGCCGACGGTGACGACCAAATCCTCTCCCTGTTCCAGCAAGGCCTGCCAGTGCCGGTCGAGGCGCGTGATCAACTCGGATGCCGCGAACACCGTGTCATGGCGCAACCAGCGCGGCACCGCGCCGGAATGGGCCGCTTCGCCGGTGCAGCTTGCGTTCGGATGGCGGTTATTGCCGCGGATGCCGGTAACGATTCCGACGGGAATGCCGCGCGCCACCATGACGGGGCCCTGCTCGATATGCAGTTCGAAGTAACAGGCGATGTCCTGTGGTTTAAGGATGGCGTTGCCCGACTGGAGTTGCTGCACATCCGCGCCGGCGGTCCGCATGTAGTCGATCAACGGATCGCCGGTGGTGCGGTGCGGCAGCGTCATGTCTTCCGGCTCGAGTCCGCCAAACAGGGCGCGTGATCCCAGATAACAATGGCCGAACCAGGCGCTCTCCTCGCCCCGCAACCCCATGACCTTGAGGGTGCGTGGCGGCGTGACGCCCTTGCGGCGAAGCTGGACCAGTGACAACAGACCGGCAATGACCCCGGCGGCGCCATCGAAATTTCCGCCTTCAGGGACCGAGTCCAAATGCGAACCGCAGGCGACGAAGGGCTGATCCGGTGCTTCGCCCGGCAGCGAAATGATCAAGTTGGCGGCGGCGTCGTAGCTGACGTCGAGGCCTTCCTGACCGGCTCGTTCGGCGATCACCTCCATTGCCTTGGTTTCGCCGTCGCCATAGGTCGCGCGCGAGATGCCGACGCCGTCGAAAGACTGGCGGTACAGCGTGTCGAAGATATCGATCGTCCAATCCCGCAGATCGTCGGGGACCATCCAATCCCTGGATAAAATCGTCTCGGACATCGTTCCATCCACTCCGGGAAAACCCCCAGTGTCCTGCTGCATCGGTGGTTAGGCAAGAACAATTACAATCGTGCGTCGATGGCGTGTGACGCCGTTTGATGCCTACAATTGTTAGGTCGATACGCTTCCCATCGCCGCCGTGAGGAAAGGACCACGCCATGACATTGGATCTCGTCATCCGCAACGCGCAGCTTGCGGGGCCGGACGGGGCAACCGTCGATATCGGAGTCGAGGAGGGGCGGATCGCCGCGCTCGAGGTGGGCTTGCCCGACGGCGACGAAACGGTCGATGCCGCCGGGCGCTTCGTATCGCCGGGATTGGTGGAGAGTCACTTTCATCTCGACAAGGCGCGGATATTGGACCGCTGCGAGCCGCCGGCGGACCGCAAATCCACCGATCACATGAAGCGCACCGCCGCGATCAAGCATACCTTCACGGTCGAGGATATCTACACCCGCGCCCGCGACACGTTGGAGCAATGCCTGTTGCATGGCATTACGCATATGCGGACGCATGTGGAAGTGGATCCCAATGTGGGATTGCGCGGCTATGAGGCGATCGACCAACTCGCGAAGGACTATGCCTGGGGCATCGACCTGCAGCTTTGCGCCTTTCTACAGGAAGGGTGGACCAACAGTCCGGGCGGTGAGGAAAATGTCGTCGAGGCATTGAAGCGCGGTGCGCCCGTCGTCGGCGGGGCGCCGCGCTACGATACTGACCGTCCGGCGCAGATCGTCCGAATATTCGCACTGGCCCGCGAATACGACGTGGACATCGATATCCATCTCGACGGGGGCTACACCACGGATGATCTGGATATCTTCCAGGTCTGCGATCTGGCGGACAAGCTGGGCTGGGGCGGCCGGGTCGCGATCGGCCATGGCTCGAAATATTCTTGCCTGCCGCCCGAGGAGTTGGAAGCGCTCGGCCGACGCCTCGGCGATTCCGGCGTGTCGGTCGCGGTGCTGCCGGCGACGGACCTGTTCAACAACGGCCGGCATATGGATTACAACGTTATCCGTGGCGTGGCCGACGGCAATGCGCTGAACGGCTTTGGCGCGAACTGCACGATTTCCACCAACAACATCATGAATCCGTTCACACCGTTTGGCGACTGCTCGCTGGTCCGCATCGTCAACATGTATGCGAATGTAGTTCAGCGCGGCACAGTCGAGGATTTGACCGAGTGTTTCCGGATGATCACCGAACACCCGGCGCGGGCCATGCGACGGGAAGCCTATGGCATCGTGGTCGGCAATCCCGCCGATCTAGTCCTATGGAACGCCGCGAGCGCGGCCGAAACCATCGCTGTCGTGGCCCCGCCGTTGGCTGCGTTCAAACGCGGACGGCGGCTCTTCGAACGACAGGTGCCGGACCTGCAGCGGCCCTAGATCAAGACTTCGACCAGATAGGGGCCGTCGACGGCGATGCCGCGTTCGAAGGCGCGGCACAGGTCGTCGGCATTGTCGACGAGTTCGGCTTCGACACCGAAACCCTTGGCCAGGCTGACCCAATCAAAGGCGGGCCGGTCCAGCGTCAGCATGTCATGCGCGCGCGGGCCCGGATTGCCCGCACCGACATTCGCCAATTCGCCTTTCAGAATGTTATAGGCACGGTTGGCGAAGACCAGTGTCGTCACGTCGAGATTTTCGCGCGCCTGTGTCCACAAGGCCTGCGGGTTGTACATGCCGCTGCCGTCGCTTTCGAGGCAGATCACCTTGCGGTCGGGGCAGGCGACCGCCGCGCCGGTGGCCATCGGCAGGCCGAGACCGATCGCGCCGCCGCGGTTCTGCAGCCAATCATGCGGCGGCGCGCCCGCCGTCGTCGGGTAGAAGTTCCGCCCGGTCGTGATGCTCTCGTCGATGACCACGGCGTTTTCCGGCAGCAGCGCGCCGATGGCTGCCGCAATCGATTCTAGCGTGATCGGTCCGGTCGGCCGGTCGGGCCGAGCCAGCGGCTGCAGGGTCGCCGAATTCGGCTTGGCGCCGACAGCGTCCGCCAACGCGGCCAAGGCACCCGCGCAATCCTGTTCCGGCGTCGCCAGGGCAATGACCTCGCATCCCTCCGGGGCAAGCAGGCTCGGCGAGTTGGGATAGGCGAAGAACGCCGCGGGCCGACCCGCGCCGACCAGAAGAATCCGCTCATAGGGTTTCAGGACTTCCAGCGCCTGCGGTACGGGGTAGGGAATACGGTTCACGGCCAGCCGGCCCGCGCCGCGTTGCAGCCGGGTGTTCATGCCTTCCGCCATCACGTCGCAGCCGGTTGCCGCGGCGATCGTGCCGGCAAGTTCCAACGGCTCTTCGAACACGGCGGTAGCACCCAGCAGCAACAGCGTGCGTTTGCCGCCTTTCAAAATCTCCGCCGCGGCGTCGATCTCGTTCGCGTCGATTGCTTCGCGCTCGGGTATGGCGGGGACGGTGCCCACGACCCCGTCCTTGCCCCATGCCGTATTGGCCGGCAGGATAAGGGTTGCGACCTGCCCTGGTGCGGCGCGGGCGGCGGCAATTGCTTCCGCGCCGTCCGGCCCGACCGATTGCGCGTCCTGCGACGCCTTTACCCATTCGGAAACGGGGCCGGCGATTCCGGCGATATCCGAGGTGAGTGGCGTGTTGTACTGAATATGATAGGTCGCGTGTTCACCCACGACGTTGACGACGGGTGAGCGCGCCTTCTTGGCATTGTGCAGGTTGGCGAGGGCATTCCCGAGCCCCGGCCCCAGATGCAGCAGGGTCGCCGCCGGTGTGCCTGTCATTCGCGCGTATCCGTCGGCCGCGCCGCTGACGACGCCCTCGAACAGGCATAGCACGCAGCGCATGCCGTCGATCTTGTCGAGCGCGGCGACGAAGTGCATCTCGGACGTTCCGGGATTGGTAAAGCAAACGTCGACGCCGCCTTGCAGCAGCGTATGCACCAGGCTTTCGGCGCCATTCATGACGGTCTCCTCAGTTTTGTTCGATTGTTGCGCGGACGTGAGCGCCTGGAATTCATAGCCTATAATCCTTAGTCGGCGGGCCCGGTTTGCGCAAGTCGTGGGCGGGGACGATCTTATTTGCCACGGCCACCAACTTGCTTTAGAGGGCTGTGTCTGGGCTTCAGGCCGCGCAGAACGGCCGGAGCGGGAGGACCGAATTTGGGGGAGGCTTTTCCGATATCCATGGTTGCGATATCCGTAAGGCGCTGCGTGGCGGCGAGCGATTTGGCGAGCCGGCCCGTATGACGGCGCCCCAGTTCCCGACTAGCGTGCCAAATGCTAAGAGTGAGGCATTATGGATCCGTCGCTGATTGTCGCCCTTGTCCTTGTCGGCGCTGCCGCGCTCGCGTTCGAATTGAACATTTCGAGCGCGATCATCGAGATTTTCGCCGGCATCGTGCTGGCCTATTTCATCACGGATATCGGCGAACTCGGCTGGCTGCATTTCCTGGCCAACCTCGGCATGCTCGGGTTGATGTTCATGGCTGGGTTCGAAATCGATGTGGTTCGGCTGCGGAACACCTGGCGCGCTAGCGTGGTGATCGGCGTGTTTTCCCTGTTCCTTCCGATGATCGGTGTGTTTCTGCTCTGCCGGTATTGGTTCGAGCTTGAATTGTTGACGTCCGGATTGATGTCGATCGGCCTGTCGACCACGTCGCTGGCGCTGGTCTATCACGCGCTCAAGGATCGCGGCCTGATGGATCAGGAAGTGGGCCAGGTGCTGCTCGCCGCGGCTTCGGTGGTCGACGTCTTGAGCATGGTGCTGCTGGCGATCCTGCTGGGCGAGTTGGGCTGGGGTACGGCGCTGTTTCTGATCGTTGTCGTCCCTGCGGTTCTGGGCTTGCCGCGCCTCGGGAAGTGGATCTTCCGACGATACAAGGGATCGATCGTCGAACTGGAGCTGCGGTTTCTGCTGGTTCTTTTAGTCGGCATGGGTTTCATGGCGGAGAATGTCGGCGGCATCCATCCCGCGATCATCGCCTTCGGGCTGGGCATCGTGATGTCCGAGGTGATGGAAGAACACGAAATTCTGGAAGAGAAACTGAAAGGGGTCGTGTTCAGCCTGTTCGGCCCGGTCTTCTTCCTGCAGGCCGGGACCCAGTTCGATGTTCGGCTCCTGACGTGGGATGTCCTGGGCGCGGCCGCACTTCTCTTTGTCGTAGCCTGTTCGCTGAAATTCATCGGCTCGGCAGTGCCGGGCCGGATGCTGGTGAAGGCGTCGGGCCGCTTTATCGGCGCACTATTCAACTATCGTCTTAGCTTCGGGTTGATATCCGCGACGGTCGGCCTGAAAATTGGCGTCCTGACCCAAGATCTCTACATTATGATGCTGATGGTCGTGATGGGCAGTGCCGCGTTGCCGATAATCATGCTGCGTGACCGCCCGACCGAGTTGGACCCGTAAGGAATAGCGACAGATTGGGCCGGCAACGGCGATAAGGGAAGACGCGATGAGTAAACCCGACGACGCCATACGACTTCTTCACATGACGGATATGCATCTCCGTTGGCATCAGCCGGGAACCGCCGCCCGGACCGAGCGGCTGTCGCGCGAGATGCCGGCGGTGCTGGAACGCTTGGCGGGTCGCCTCGATGAATTGGAGCCGGACGTCATCGTCTTCACGGGCGATCTGCTTGATGTACCGGACCCGGTGGTGGCGGGCGAAGTCGAGGATGCCGACGCATTGGCCGAGGCGTTGGCGCAAGCCGAAGCGGATTATCAACTGGTGCGTGAGCATATGGTGGCGATGGAAACGCCCTTCGTCGTGATTCCCGGAAATCACGACGTGGTCGATCTCGTCCACAAAGTGTTCCCGGAATCAGCCCCGGTGATCGATCACGCCGGCTTTCGCTTCGTCAGTTTTTGCGACGATCTGGATGCGGCGCGCACGCCAATTCGTAGCGGCGCAGAGGCCGATCTGTTCGACACGGTGCTGGCGGATCCCGAGCACGACCTGCCGCAAATTCACCTTCAGCACTACATGGTGGAGCCGCCGACATTCATGCGGTCGCAATACGACTACAGCACATCCCGCGCGATGGCCCCGGCGATTGAAAGCTCGGATCGGGTCGTGGCGGTGCTGTCGGGTCATTACCATCCGGGCAGCTTGTTCATGGGGCCAAGCGGGGTCTGCTATTCCGTGGTGCCCGCGATTTGTTCGATCCCGCACCCGGTACGGCTGATGGATATTCGCCCGAGCGGCGGCATTCACATTACCGATTCTGCGGTCGACGAATCTTGATCGTCAATGAATTGGCCGAATACCGGTCCCTATCGGCTCAGCTTTTCTGAATCGACGGGTCAGGATCAATCGTTTGCCACGCGGTCCCTTTTACACCGACAATGGGCTCCTAATAGGGTAGTGAGACCACTCACACCCGCGAAGCCAGAAGATATCGGCACAGAACCGAAACCGGCTTTTTCAATGGGAGGACTAGAATGTTTGCACGCAGAACGACGGTATTGGGTACTGCAGCGGTATTGGTGCTGGCAG
Source organism: Alphaproteobacteria bacterium (assembly GCA_021774335.1). Classification (GTDB taxonomy): domain Bacteria; phylum Pseudomonadota; class Alphaproteobacteria; order UBA8366; family UBA8366; genus JAJFJD01. Next base: position 38,886 of record JAJFJD010000043.1, on the reverse strand, counting down.
CGGGAACGTTGCTGGGAAGTGCGCCGGTCATTGCAGCCGATGAAAGCATCACCATCCGTGGCGGTCAGGTCCGTGGCGCGTTCAATCGGACGGCCAGCGCCTGGGCAGTCTACCTGTCGCAGAATGTCGCCGGATTAAAGGCTTCGGCGGAAGCCTCGGCCGGATCGATCGACAACACCCGGACGGTGAATGCCGGACGGGCGCAACTGGGTCTGGTCTTCGCCAGCGACCTCTATCAGGGCTATCGCGGGGAAGATACGTTTAAGAAGCCACAGACCGACGTGCGCGCGCTTACCTATTTGTTTGGCTCGATCGGCCATTTCGTCGTTCCCGCGGATAGCGACATCAAGAAACTCGAAGACATCCAGGGCAGGACGATTTCCATGGGCGGGCCGGGCTCCGGCTCCGCGAAGAACCTGACCGCACTGCTGAAGCATATCGGTCTCTGGGGTAAGTTTAAGGCGGTGTATGCCGGCAAGAAGAGCCCGGAAGCGCTGAAGAACGGCAAGGTCGCGGCCTTTAACTGGCATCCGGGCCTGGGCAACGCGATGATCCGTGATACCGCGTCGTCGATGAAAATCCGCTTCATCGATATGGACGCGCCGGCCAGAAAATCGGGTTTCTACAAGAAGTATCCCTATTTCGGACCGTCGGTGATCCCGGCCACGGTTTACCCGAACATCGACGCCGATACGGCGACCTTCGGCACCGGTACGGTCATGATCGCTCACTCAAGTATGTCCGGCGAAACGGTCTACAAGATCCTGAAAGGGGTCTATTCGGATGAAGGCAAAGCGTTCCTGGAGAAGTCTGCGGGTAAGATCGCCAAGCAGATGACCAAGGCCAACGGTCTGCGTTCGATCACCGTGCCGCTGCATCCGGGTGCTGTGAAATTCTGGAAAGAGCAGGGTGCGAAAATCCCCGCCGACTTGATGCCGAAGTAACGGCGCCGTTCGGCAAGGGACAGCGGCGCCGCGCCCGGCGGATTGCCGGGACGCCGCCGCGGTCGTGATGCGGTCGCAAGACGACATAGCGGTCGAAAAACCGCCACCATCGATCGGCATCCCCGATGCCTTGCCCGACGGGCTGTGGGGATTTGCCTACCGGGGCATTGCGGTGTGCTTCGGTGTGTTCGTGATCTGGTCGGCCGGGCCAGGGATCGCGGAAGATCAAATTCATCTCGGCGTCTTCACCCTCGTGATGTGGGTGCTGGCCTTTGCAGTCTTCACCGGGCGCTCGCCCGTGTTGAAGCGTACCCGGCGTGTCCTGGATTTGGTGCTGATCGCAGCCGCGATCCTGTGCCTCGGCTATTACATTATCGAGTATCTGCCGCTGATCGAGCGGGCCGGTGCGTGGACGCTGACCGATACGCTCATGTCGGGCTGTGCGGTGTTGCTCTCCCTGGAGGCGGCACGGCGCGGGATTGGGCCGTGGATTCCGGGGATCGCGCTGTTCGCGCTTTTCTATGCCTATTTCGGCTGGATCTTTCCCGACTCTGTTGCGCATCGGGGCGCGGGAATCCCCCAGATCGTCAACTATAGCTTCTACTCGCAAGAAGGCATCTTCGGCGTCATGACCAGTGTCATGGCGAACTACGTACTGATCTTCATCTACTTCGGGGCCTTCATGCAGCGGTCGGGCATGGGCAAGTTCTTCATCGATCTGCCGATGGCGCTTGCGGGCCGGTCGCCCGGGGGCCCGGCCAAGGTCGCCGTCGCCGCGTCGGCGGTCTTCGGGTCGATTTCGGGCAGCAGCTTGGCCAATGTCGTATCGACTGGGAACCTGACGATCCCGTTGATGAAACGCGTCGGATTCCGACCGCATGTCGCCGGCGCGGTCGAGAATTCGGCCTCGCTCGGAGGACAACTGCTGCCGCCGGTCATGGGGTCCGGCGTGTTCATCATGGCCGAGATCACGGGCATTCCCTATGTCGAGATCATCACCGTGGCCGCGGTGCCCGCCTTGTTGTACCTGGGTTCGATCTGGCTGATCGTCCATTTCGAGGCCCGCAAGTTCGGGATCAGCGGCGTCGGCGAGGGCGAGACCTCCCCGGCGATGGATGTGCTGCGGCGCGGTTGGTATCACATCATCCCCTTTGCCGTGCTGCTTAGCTTTCTCATCGCCGGATATTCGCCGGACTGGTGCGCCGTCATGGCGATTGGAAGCACGGTGCTGATCAACTGGATTAGGATCGCCTGCGCCCGGTTCGGTCTGGCCGCGCGGCCGGATGAAATCATGGGACCGCGCACACTTGGCGAAACGCTGGTCGAGGGGACGACCAATGCGCTTGGCATCGGCGCCGCGGCTGCCGCGATCGGACTCATCGTCGGCATGATGGCGATGACCGGCGTCGGCCTGAAGTTGAGCTTGCTGATGGTTCAGTTGTCCGACGGCAGCCTGTTGATCGCCGTCCTGCTCGTTGCGCTCGCGTCGCTTGTGTTGGGCATGGCGTTGCCGATTACCGCGTCTTATCTGGTCCTGGTGGTGATCGCCGGGCCCGCGCTGCAGGAACTCGGCGTGGCCTTAATCGCTGCCCACATGATCGTGTTCTGGCTCAGTCAGGACTCCAACATCACGCCGCCGGTCTGTCTCGGCGCCTTCGTTGCCGCCGCGATCGCCAAGGCCGATCCGTGGCAGACCGCCTGGGCAAGTTTCCGCTTCGCCAAGATGCTCTATGTAGTGCCCTTGTTATTCGCCTTCACGCCGATCCTGATGACCGGCAGCGTGACGGCGGGATTGTGGACCATGGCGACCGCCGCCGTGGGGACCATCGCCTTCTCGGCCTGGACCGTCGGCTTTTTGCACCGCGAGACGCGTGTCTCGGACTGGCTGGTGCTGGGCTTCATCAGCCTGTTTTGTTTCTGGCCGGCGGACCAGCCCTTCATTGCACCGTTCGAAGGCCGCCTTGTGAACATCGTCGGCATTTGCGGCTTGGCCGCAATCTATCTGTGGCAGCGCCGCAGGCCTGCCGACCTTTTAGTTGCAGCAGAAAAGAAAAAGTGAGGATCAAGAATGACGCAAGACAGCATACCTGTCTGCCAGGGACCCGACCCTAAACCGAAGAAACCGAATTTCGAGATTCCGCCGCTCGCGTGCGATACGCATGCGCATATTTTCGGTCCGGAATCGAAATACGGCTACTCGCCCCGCCGGGGTTACACGCCGCCGGACGCGTCGCTCGAGGACTTTCTGCGTCTGCATGCGGTACTCGGCATGGAGCGCGGCGTCCTGACACAGCCCAGCGTCTACGGCACCGATAATACGGCCATGCTGGACGCGGTTGCCCGGGAACCCGATCGCCTGCGTGCTGTCGCGGCGGTCGATGAATCGGTAAGCGACGCCGAACTCGAGCGGCTGAACGCCGCCGGCGTTCGCGGCATCCGCGTGAACATCGTCGATAAGGGCGGGATGCCGTTTAGCGACATGGCTGCCGTGGAACATATGGCCGACCGTATTCGCGGCTTTGGCTGGCATATCGAAGTGTTGATCCATGTCTCGGATTTCCCCGATCTGCGGAAGACCTTCGCGCGCTTTCCCGTCGACATCGTCTTCGGGCATCTCGGCTACATGAAAACCGACAAGGGATTGGACAATCCGGGGTTCCAGGATTTTCTCGGCCTGCTCAGCGATGGCAATTGTTGGGTCAAGCTGACCGGGACGTACCGGATCACAACATTGGCCACGACGCCCTATGACGATGTTCAGCCCTATGCGTCGGCGCTTATCGAAACCGCGCCGGACCGCATCCTGTGGGGCAGCGACTGGCCGCATCCGTTCGTGAAAATGGAGATGCCGAATGATGGCGATTTGTTGAACATGCTGGCGGATTTCGCACCCGACGCCGCCATGCGGGAACGCATCCTGGTCGACAATCCGACGGTGTTATACGGGTTCGAATAGTTGTTTAGGAGGAGGAAATTCAATGGTCACCATAAAGCCAAAAACCGTTGTGACGATGAAGCTACACGGCGAGTGCACGACCCATGCGCGGACCGATGTTTCCGCGGATAGCCTTACCATGGTTGTCGATGAGCCGTTGGAGCGGGGCGGGTCCGGTGAGGGGATGTCACCGACCCAGACGATGATTGCGGCGCTGATCGGCTGCACGAACCGGATCAGTCAGAAGCTCGCCGCGGCCAATGGCGTGGCGGTGCAGGCTATGACCGTTGACGCCGAAGCGAAGTTCGATCGTCGCGGCGCGGATATGAAAGAGGAAATCGCGGTCCCGTTTCCCGAGATCGCGCTGACGATAGCCATGACGACCGATGCCGACGAAGCGGCGATCGAGACCGTCAAAACGGACCTCGCGAAATTCTGTCCGATATCCAAAGTCATTCGGGAATCCGGAACGAAGATTAGCGAGGAGTGGATCATTACCCGGCCGTGAGCGCCGATTTGGCTTATCCGGTACAATCGAAATCAACCAACACAATCAGGGAGGAAAAACCATGCGACACGGACTCATCTTTGCAGCCGCGCTGGCGATTGCCGGCTATGCGGCGCCGAACGCCATTGCGGCGGAGAAAGTGACCATTCTCGGCGGTGGTGTGAAGGGGCAGCCCTATCAATTCGCCGTCGGCCTCAGCAAGATCCTGAAGGACAAAGGCGGCATCGATGCCACGCCGCAGTCGGCCAAAGGCATGGTCGCGCAGGCTCGGATCCTCGCCAAAGGCGGCGCGGAATTCGCCTGGGGCCTCGGCGGTCCGATCGGCGCTTGGGCCTACAAGGGCACACGCCGTTTCGAAAAGGAAGGGCCGAAGAAGAACCTGCGGGCCGTTCTGGCATATCCGTTCGGGTCTTTTCATTGGTTGACCCTCGCCGGGTCGGGGATCAACTCCGTCAAGGACTTCAAGGGCAAGCGGATTTCGGTTGGTTCGGCGTCGAGCACGACGCAGACCTTCGGCCGCTTTTTCTTCGAGGCCCATGGTCTTAAGAAGGGCGACTACAAAGAACTCACACCCGGCTTCAGCGGTGGCTTCGGGGCCCTTCGGGATAAGAGCGTCGACGCTCATCTGACAATGGGCCTGCCGCCGATGAGCGCGGTGCAGGAGATCACCGCCGTCCGCAAGGTTCGGATCGTCGACATGGACAAGAGCGCGGTCGACAGCGTGTTGAAGAAATACGGCCCGGGTCTGCAGGTCTCCTCGATTGCGCCGGGTGCCTATGGCGACAATCAGGTCAACAAGGAAGCGGTGAACACCATGTCGATGTTCTTCGGTTTCTCGACGGCCGACAGCGTCTCTGCCGATGTCGTCTATAAGGTCACCAAGGTTCTGTTTGAGAATCTCGAGGATTTCCACGGCACGGCGAAAGCGGCGAAAAGCGTCACGCTCGCCGGGGTTTGCACGGGCTTGTCCTTGCCGCTCCATGAGGGGGCGAAGCGCTACTATAAGGAAAAGGGCGTCGCCGGCTGCAAGTAGGGAACGCCGTTAGAAGACGGTAGACACAAACGCCCGCTGCGGTCCGGTCGACGGATCGGCGGCGGTCGGCCTTGTGTCGCCGGGAGGGGAGGATCGGTGCAGACCTATCTGTCACTGCGAGCGCGGGTTTGCCTGTTGCTGTCGCTTTCGGTATGCGTATTCGAACTCTACACGGTCGGATTCGGTGTTCTGTCGCCGCTCGTGCAGCGCGCCACGCTGCTGCTGTTCTCGGCGGTCATGGTGTTTCTGCTGTTCCCGGCGGCGAATTGGCCGGAGAAGGCGGAATTGTCTGCCGGCCGGCGAAGTGTGGCAATCGCCTGGGATATTTCCTGCATCGCCATAGCCTTCGTCACCTGCCTCTTTCTAATTCTTGAGGAGGATGCGCTCGCCGATCGGAGCGGCGCGGAGACACAGCTCGACTTGATCATGGCGGTTGCCGGGCCGGTCATGTTGCTGGAAATGGTGCGCCGGTCGGTTGGATTGCCGTTGTTCCTGATCGCTCTTGGAGCGATCGTTTATACCTATTTCGGCGACGTATTCATCATCGTTTTGCTGCCCGTTGTGACGGCGGAACTCTTGCGTCGCTTCGCCTCGCCGAAGGCCGCGGCCGCTTTCGTGGTGGCTGTTGCGTTGTCGCTGCTGATTCCAGACATACGCGGCCTCTTGGATCCCTCGATCTATCCGTTTCAGGGAGAACGCCTCGATCGCATGGCAGCCTATCTGTGGCTGACATCGGAAGGGACCTACGGAACGATCGCGGCGATCATGAGCCAATTCATCTTTATTTTCATTTTGTTCGCCGGCCTGTTGGAGAGTACCGGTGCGGGCCAAGTGTTCATCCGGCTCGCCTTCGCCCTGACCGGGCGGTATCGCGGCGGACCGGCGCAGGCCGCCGTTGCCGCCAGTTCGATGTTCGGCATGGTGTCCGGCAGCACGATGGCGAATGTGGTGAGCACGGGCGCCTTCACCATCCCCTTGATGATCCGCACCGGGTTCACGCGGGTTTTTGCCGGCGCGGTCGAAGCGGTTGCCTCCTGCGGTGGGCAGATCGTGCCGCCGATCATGGGGGCGAGCGTGTTTATCATGTCCGAGATCATCGGCGTGTCCTACGCAAAGCTGATGCTCTACGCATTGATCCCGGCCGTGCTGTATTTCGCCAGCTTGTCCTGCGCGATCTATTTCGAATCACTCCGATTGGGGTTGGAACGTCTGCCCCGGTCCGAGATACCGATCATCCGAGATCAAATCCGTGCCGGAGGATACCTTCTCATTCCGATCCTGATGCTGTTGGTCAGCATCATTGGCGGTGAGACGCCGGGCTTGGCCGGTTTCAAGGCGACGATCACTTTGCTGGTGTTGATCGACCTGGTTCGCGCCTTGCGCGAGGCGAATGGCGAATGGGGGCGGCGCGGGGTCGCCGCGGTCTGTGTTTTCGGGCTCTTTCTATTGGCGCTGTGCGTTGCCGCCGCGGGTGCGAAAGGTCTGTTTCAGTTCAGCGTGCCGCTCCCTGTTTTTGGCGAGACGCCGGTGCTGCGACTTCTGCTGGTCGGCGTCGCGGTGCTTTGTCTCGGCTATCCGGCGTTACGCCGGTTCCCAGTCATCCTGCCCGCCGCGCTGGCCGTCGCGGACTGGTCCGGCTTTCTGTCGGTCGGTGGCTTGGTCGAGGACCATGTCTGGGCGGCGGTCGCCGGGATAGCCTTTCTTGCTTTTGTCGCCCTGTTGCTGAAGGGGGCGGCCGGGTCGGTGCCGACAGAGGGCGCGCTGGAAACGGGGCTTGCCCCGCTTGGCCGCGCTATCGTCGACGGGTTCGACAAGGGTGCGAAGAACGCAATGAGTCTCGTCGCGGCGACCTATGTCATCGGCACTATCGTCGGGTTGCTGGTACTCACCGCGGCTGGGGTGCGGATTTCCATCCTGGTCACCGACATGGCGTCCACGTCGTTGTTTTTGGCCTTTTTCCTGGTGATGATCGCGTCGTTGGTCATGGGCATGGGGTTGCCGACCGTGGCGGCCTATCTGCTGCTCGTGATCGTGGTCGCGCCCGCCATCGGCAAGTTGGGTGCACCGATCGTGGCAGCCCACATGTTCATATTCTACTACGGCGTCCTGAGTTCGATCACGCCGCCGGTGGCGCTGGCGGCCTATGGCGCGTCGGGGCTTTCCAAGGCGGATCCGCTTCGAACCGCGGTGATGGCGTGCCGCCTTGCGATCACGGCATTCATTGTGCCGTATCTCTTCGTCTACCATCCCGAATTGTTGCTGCTTGAAGGCTCGCTCCTCGACAGTATGTATCGATTGGCGGTTTGCGGCTCGGGTATCTTCCTCGTTTCGATGGCGGCGATCGGGCAAGGCTGGGTAACGCTCGGGTTTGTCAGCCGTGCCGTTCTTCTTGCAGCAGCGCTTATGCTGTTCATGGATATGGTTTGGTTGAACGCGTGCGGCGCGGTGATCGGGGCCGGGCAACTGTTGATGCAACATCGGCAGTCACGAGCGGACGCGGGGTCGTCGGCAGCTTGAAATTCAAATCGCGGTCGCTAGTGCGGACGCCCGGCAGCCGGTTGGCTGTTGTGATCGGCCGTTGCCCGCCCGCCGGCTTCCATGAACAGCCAGTCGCGGAAGGCGACCACATTGTCGCGCTCCATCGCCTTGTCCGGCGACACGATGTAATAGGCGAAGGTGGAACAGGCGGCGACCTCGAAGGGTTTCACCAGCAAGCCGGTGGACAGGTCTGATTCTACCAGAACGCTGCGGCCGAGCGTGACGCCTAGTCCTTCTACCGCGGCTTGGATGGCCGTGCTCGACAGGCTAAACCGAGGGCCGCGCGCCGTATCGATATCATCGACGCCGGCGTCGGAGAGCCAGCTTGACCATGTCGGGAAGGTCTCGTGCAGTTTGTTCCCTTCATCGGCGTAGTGCAGATAGCCCTCATCGTGCAGCAGGGTATGGTGTTTCAAATCTGCGGGCGTCCGCAGCGGCATATCCTCGGTGATGATTTTCGGGCTGCAGACCGGGAAGACTTCCTCGCCCATCAAACGCTCGGCGCGCAGGCCGGGATGGTTCCCGGACCCGAAACGGATGGCGATGTCGATTTCGTCGCGTGAGAAGTCCGCTAGCCGGTGCGAGGCCGCGACCCGGACATCGATATCCGGATGTTTCGCCTGGAAGCGGTGCAGGCGGGGCACCAGCCATTTGGCGGCGATCGATGCCGAGCTGCTAACGGTCAGGCCGATCTGCGTATCGACATCGCGCAGCCGGTCGACAGCGTTGGAAATTTGATCAAGACCGTCGCGCAATCCCGGCAGGCAGGCCTGTCCGGCATGGGTCAGAAGAAGCGCCCGGTTGAGGCGGCGAAAGAGCTGCATGCCGAGATGGTCTTCGAGGAGTTTTACTTGGCGGCTGATCGCCGCGGGCGTGACGTGCAGTTCCCCGGCGGCTTTTGAAATGCTCATATGCCGCGCGGCCGCTTCGAACGCGCGCACAGCATTTAGAGGAGGTAACCGTCTGCTCATCCGATTCACATTACATTTTCTAAATGGTCGGCGGCTTTGGCATACCTTGTCAAGCTTGATGGGGCTTTATTTTCCGCGCATTACACAGGTCATGCGGGCGAAATTCGGCATAACAAAGTTTTCAGGTTGGTCTGATCGGAAATCGGATCGCGCTGGGTTTTGTCGGTCAGGAAGTTGACCGAGCGCCACGGATGGAACGGTTGCCGCTCGCCCCAGCCGATGGGGATGAAGACGGCGGTCGGTCGGATTCCCGCATGCAGCCAGGCGACCGCTTCGATCTCGCCGTGTGAGGTTTCGACGCGAACTCGCGCGCCGTCCTCGATGCCATGGTCCTTCGCCCGGTCCGGATGGATCTGCACATAAAGGTCGGGCCACATTTCCTGAGCCTGCCAGAAATAATGCGTCCAGCTATGGAAATGCGGCGCCGGCGGGCGGCCGGTGACGAGTTCAGTGTCGAAGCCCTGCGCCCGCAATTCGATGCCGGGCGACTGGTTGCTTGGCGGTATGATCTGGCCCTTGTTCGCGTGTGTCGGCACTTTGTAGAAGGGCGACAGCACGCTTGCCGTATCGTCACCTTCGGTCAACTGCATATAGGGCAGGTCCATCAGCTGTTCGCGTTCGCTGTAGAATTCCGGAACGGCGGACAGGCCGAGCGTCGTGAACTTTTCCTCTAATTCGGGCGTCCAGAATTCGAGCTTGCCGCTGGGCGTGGGGAAGCGCGTGCCTTCCGGCTTGCCGGTGGCGGTGGTCCCTTCGAGATACAGCGTGTCCTGTTCCGGCGCATCCTCGGTGGCAACCGGGAACCGCACCCAGCGATAAGGCGTCGAATGCAGCCGCCGTTGCGTGACGCCGCGCAGATGATCGTTGTCGATGCACATCTCGTCCCAGAAGAGGGCGGAGTCCTTGTATTCCTCCTTCAACACGTCGTCGAAGCCGAACCGCTTGCCCAGCTCGATCCAGATCCAGCCGTCCGGCTTGGCTTCGCCGGGCGGATCGATCATGCGGTCGATCCAGACGATGCGGCGGTCGTCGTTCGACCGGCCGATCTCGCCTTTTTCGATCCCGGCCGCGGCCGGCAACACGTAGTCCGCATAGGCGGACGTCTCGTTGGGGAAGAGTTCGATATGCACCAGCAGGTCGAGGGCAAGGAGGGCGTCCCGGGATTCGTCCTGACCGGGCCATTGGCCGAGCGGATTGTTGCAGGCGATCATCGCCTTCAGGGGATACGGTTTTCCGTGGCGCATCGCCTCGGTCCAGCCCACGGGGCTTTTCCGGATCATTGGCCGTTCAATTGCCGGCCGGCGGTCCGCCGGCGCGTTGGCCGCGACGGGCGGTCCCGCTGACATGTTGAAGAAGGCCCCGCCTTGGCGGCCCCAGTTCCCTGTGATCGCCGCGACATACATCAGCGTGCGGTTGGACTGTACCGAATTGGTGTGTTGGTTGACGCCGCGGCTGGCGAAGATCACGCAACCGTCGGCACCCGCGATCTCCTCCGCGAGGCGGCGAATGTCGTCCGCCGGGATTCCGGTGATCGGCGCGGCCCAGTCGGCGGTATAGCCTTTCTCGATGATCTGGTCGCGCCAGTTTTCCCATCCGAGCACCCACTCGTCGCAAAATTTTCGATCATGCAGGTCGTTCGTCAGGATGTGATGGGACAGGGCGAGGCCGAGCGCCATGTCGGTTCCCGGGCGGATCGGCAGCCAGCGGTCCGCCTTGCTTGCGGTCACCGTCAGGCGTGGATCGACGACGACCATCTTCGCTTTGTTGCGGATGCGCCAGTCGTTCACCATGCCGAAATAGACCGGCCGCGTTTCACCCTGGTTGTCGCCGATATAGACGTAGAGTTCGGCGCTGCCCATGTCGTCCGGCGTGTAGCTGTTGCCGCTGCCGATGGTGCCCTGCGTCATCATATAGGACAGATTCTTGCCGGCCGCGCAGAACGGGTCGGTGCCCTCGAAGTTATGGGTGCCCCACATCTGCGCGAACAGACGGGAATAGCCGTTCTTGGTCAGGATGCCGGTTCGCGTCCCGACGTAGAGCGCCAGCGCTTCGGGGCCGAATTCGTCGCGCACCGATTTTAGCTTTTCGGCGATCTCGTCGAGCGCCTGGTCCCAACTGATCGGCTCGAACTTGTTCTCTCCGCGTTCGCCGACCCGTTTGAGCGGTTGCGTCAACCGCTTTTCGTTGTTGTAGAGCTGCAGCGTCAGTTGCGACTTGGGACAGACTTTGCCCTTGAGGACCGGATCGGATTCGTTGCCGGTTACCCGGACCAACTTGTCGCCCTTGAAATGAAACTGGGTGCTGCAGCAGTTGAAACAGAGGTTACAGCCGCCCGGTTCCATCCGGTCGGCGGTGCGGTCTTCGCGCGGCTGGCCGTAGGGATAGTCCGCGCCGGCGTCCGCCACCGATTCCTTGGCGGCGGCCGACTCCATGAAAGCGGGCGGCGTGCGGCCCGCGATCGGGTCTTGGTCATGCGCCAGCGCTCCGAAGGCGTCTGATTCGGGACGCGGGATTCGGTCCAGATAGACCGTGCCCGGGCCCATCAGGAAATGGTCGTTGTCGCGGATCGTGCGGTCTTCCGCCAGCGCCATGGCCACCAGGTCCTGGTGTTCGCCGAAGTTGATCGCGTGTCCGGGGCAAACGCTGGCACAGGCGGGACCTTGTCCGTTCTCGCGCCGGTCAGAACAAAGGTCGCATTTCACCGCGTGATGTCCGGCGGCGTCATAGCCCATGGCGCCGTAGGGGCAGGCGATCACGCACTCCCCGCAGCCGGTACAGCGGTCCTCGTTGACGCTTACCACGCCGGTCACGGGGTCTTTCTCGATGGCCTTCGGATTGACCGGACAGGCGCGGAGGCAGGCCGGACGGTCGCAATGCTGGCAGGTAACGGTCAGGAAATCGAGCGCCGGCGCGGTATCGTTGCCGAGCCAGATCACCTTGTTGCGGTACTCGCCGGGGCCGAGCCCGTGCTCCTGCTTGCACGCGACTTCGCAGCTCTTGCAGCCGATGCAGCGTTCCAGGTCGATCATGAGCGACAAACGGCCGCCGTCGTTGCCCTGCATTCCATCTACCATTGCGTAAGATGCCACCATGTTATGTCGCCGCCGTCGGCGACGTATCCGGCGAAGAAGGTCACGGTGATCACGTGAATGATCAACCCGATCACGAATAGATAGCCAAGCGCAAGATGCGCCGCGCGCCAATAGGCCTGCTGCGGCGGCACCATGCGACGGGTGCCGATGATATCGCGTTCCGCCCGCGCCAGTTTCGCATAGTCGGCCGCCAGGGTTGGATGGCGCAGCCAATGCGCGAGGGTCAGAGAAAACGTACCCTCTTGCGCGTGCGGGTCGAGACGGTGCAGCAGGTCCGACTTCTGATCGATGACGGTTCGAAGTCGGTCGCGCTGTCCTGGGGGCAACGGTCCGAAATGGCCGTATTTCTCGCCGAACGTGCTGGAAACTCTACGGCTAAGCCAGATGCGCGCCCAGACGCCCAGCACGATCAATCCCAACAGCGCGAGGAACAGCAGCGCTGGCGGCCGCCGCAGGTAACCGGCGGAATGGATCACCACCAAAACCGTGCCGAGGCAGGACGCAATGATATGCGCATTAAACCAGAAGGGCGGCGACCCGCCGCGCCCGGCGCGTTTGACCAGCACGAATACCGCCGAGACGAGCAGCAGAAGTGCGCCGAAGACGCCGCATAAATAGAGAACCGGACTTCCGGGTGTCTTGAGGGCGTCCGGCAGGAATGCCCGGCCGACGGCGTAGATCAGAATTACCACGGCCAATCCCGCGACAAGGGTGCCAAGCGTACGGTTGCTGATGTCCGGGCGGCTCATGGGTGTTCACGGTTCATTATTGTTGATTGTCGTAGGGCCGACGAAGCCCAATTTGGGAAGGGTTGTTCATTATCATGTTACCACAGTCGGGCCGCTTGCCTATTACGGGGACAACGCCGTAAAAGGTCGCCTCCGCTTATCTCAAAACCTTGATGGCGGCAGTGACTCCCGCTCCGGGCGGCGCATCGTAGCCGAATCGGCGCAGTGTGACTTCAAGCGCCGCGAGGCAGGACAGCACGCTTTGCCGCCGGCACACATATCCCATGGTCCCGATACGCCAGATCTTGCCGTGCAGCGGGCCGAAGGACGTGCCGATCTCGATGCCGAAATCTTCCAGCATCGCGTTTCGGACGTCGTCGCCGGCGACTGAGTCCGGAATGTAGACACCGGTCACGTTGTACATCCGGTGATCGGGATCGCCATACAGCCGCAGGCCCATCGCCTCCAACCCGGCGCGCAGCCCTTGGCCCACGTGTCGGTGACGGACCCAGACATTTTCCAGGCCCTGCTCCAGCACGACCCGGAGCGATTCCCGGGCGGCGTACAGCATCGATGTGGATTCGGTGTGATGGTTGAGACGCGCCTCGCTCCAATAATCCATCAGCATCGGCAGGTCGAAATAGTTCGACTGAATGCGGGGGCCGTCACCCGACTTGAAACCCGGCGGCCGGATGCCTGCCTCGACATGCTTGCGGTCTTTCAAGCGATCGACGACGCGCGCGTTGAAAGTGATCGGCGCCGATCCCGGCGGACCCGACAGGCATTTCTGCAGACCGGCGGATGCGATGTCGATCTGCCAGGCATCCACCTCGAACGGCATGCCGCCGATGGTCGCGGTGGTGTCGACATATAACAGCGCGTCATGGGCGCGGCAGATTGGCCCGATCTCGTCCAGGGGCTGCGCCATCGTGGTCGACGTGTCGCCATGCACCATCGCGACGAGGCTTGGCTTGTGCTGTTTGATCGCCGCTTCGATTTCTTCCGGCGGGAACACCGTGCCCCAATCGGTTTCGAGCGAGACCACGGTTGCGCCGCACCGTCCGGCGATCTCCGTCAGCAGATGCCCGAAGCGGCCGAAGATCGGTACAAGGACGGTATCCCCCGGCGTAATCAGCGAACTCAACGCGGCCTCGATCCCTGCCCGCGCAGTGCCATTGATCAGGAAGCTCCACTGGTTTCCGGTCCGGAAGATCTGCCGCACCAGCGCCATGGTCTCGTCCATGTATTTCGTAAATTGCGGGTCGAACTGACCCATCATCGGCATAGACATGGCGCGAAGAACGCGGGGATGGACGTTTACCGGACCCGGTCCCATGAGGAGCGAGGGCCGCGGATCGAGGTCTTCGAATACGGGTGAATCCGGTGCTAACGATTTCTGTTTTGTCATGAATCTGTCCTGAGCCACGAGAACCGAGAATGGCGTCAGTTTACCATATATACCCGGCCGGCCGGGTCGCAACGGGCATCTCTCACCAGCCATCGATTGTTTGATGGCTGCCCGTGCACTATCGAAGCAGTCGGCCGCGCTGCAAGGGGAAATGGAGAACTTCCTCGTTCAGGTCCGCGCCGCGTAGTTGCCAAGCGCTCGGCCGTTGAGGACCGCGGCGGATGCCTGCCCGCCGGGTCCTCGCGGTCGTACCGTTCCTCGTCAGGATTCGCCGAGGAATGTGCGCATCCAGCGGTCATAATCCGCATCGCGGGTCACGGCCTTCATCAGGTCGCCCGACGCAACGCCCTCGATGTCGCCCGGGTCCGTGCCGTCGCGCAACGCCTTAAGCGTGTCGTGGACGGCCTGGACCGCGGCCATGAAGGGATGATGTCCCTGCAGGCAGACCCGAACGCCTTGTTCGCCCAAATAGCCAAGATCGGAAAGCTCCAGGCCCCGGCCGCCCAGGATAAAGGGCAGGTCGACCGCCGACCGCAGGGCCTCCAGCTCAGCCTTCGTCTTTACGCCGACGAAAAATAGCGCGTCCACGCCGGCGGCTTCATAGGCCTTGGCGCGGGCGACCGCGTCGTCGATGCCGTTAATGGTGACCGCGCTGGTCCGGCCCGCTATGACGAGGTTGGGATCCTGACGGCCTTCGACGGCGGCGCGCATCTTGCCGACGCCTTCCTCGATCGAGATCAGACGGGAACTGCCGACCGTGCCATAGGGTTGCGGCAGTTCGGTGTCTTCGATCGACATAGCCGCGACGCCGGCGGTTTCCAGCTCTTCCACGGTCCGTTTCACGTTCATCGCGTTGCCGTAGCCATGGTCCGCATCAACCAGCAAGGCCAGATTCCCGGCGCGGCAAATGCGATAGGCCTGATCGGCGAATTCGGACAGGGTGAGGATGATGATGTCGGGTGCGCCGAGGACGGTCAGCGAGGCGACCGATCCCGCGAACATGCCCACTTCGAAGCCGAGATCTTCGGCGATACGGGCGGAGATCGGGTCGAATACCGAACCGGGATGTACACAGCGGTCTCCGGCTAGGAGCGCGCGAAACCGCTCCCGTCGTTCGGTCCAATGCATGGCGTGATTTCCTCGTCGTTGTTGGTTTTGATTTCGGTGCTGCTCTCTATATAGCGCATCGACGGGGTTGTCGTCTCATGACGCCGGCGACATCCGTGACGCCTATCCGCAATTTTTCCGATGTATGCCGTGTTGACGGGGATGTCGATTTTCTTTCTGGTGAGAGGGCGAGGCGAACGACAAAAGAAGAAGCACACGACATAAAGGGAGCGGGAACATGGCGAAGACACCGAACATTTTGGTGATCATGGCGGACCAGATGGCGCCGCAGGCCCTGCCGGTCTATGGCCATGACCTGGTGAAAGCGCCGCATATCTCGCGGCTGGCCGACGACGGCGTCGTCTTCGACAATGCCTACTGTAATTTTCCGCTCTGCGTGCCGTCGCGCATGTCGATGATGGCTGGACGCCTCGCGCATAACATCGGTTCCTGGGACAATGCAATGGAGATGCCGGCGGCGGTGCCGACGATGGCGCATTACCTGCGCAGCGTCGGCTATTCCGCCACTCTTGCCGGGAAGATGCACTTCATCGGGCCAGATCAGATGCATGGCTTCGGCGACCGCGTCTCCACCGATGTTTATCCGTCGAACTTCGCCTGGACGCCCGATTGGATCGAGGGTGAGACCTACCGGCCGACCGGCATCAACATGCGGGCCGTCGTCGATGCGGGCATCTGCGTGCGCAGCCTGCAGATCGACTATGACGACGAAGTGGAGCATGCGGGCCTCCAGAAAATTCACGATCTTGCACGCTTCTCCGATGGACAGCCCTTTTTCCTGACGGTGTCCTTCACGCATCCGCATTCGCCCTTCGTGACGACGCAGAAATACTGGGACCTCTACGATCATGATGCGGTCGACATGCCGGCGGTGCCGCCGATCCCGGTCGAGGAGTTGGATGAGTTCAGCCGATGGCTGCATTACGCCCACGCGGCTGAGAAGCACACCGTCACCGAAGAGCATGTGCGCACGGCCCGGCACGCCTATTACGGCATGTGCAGCTACATTGACGACAAGGTCGGGCGGATCATCGACACGATGACGGAGACCGGTCTGCTGGACGACACGGTCGTTGTGTTCACCGCCGATCATGGTGAGATGCTGGGCGAACGCGGCATGTGGTTCAAACAGGCCTTCTTCGAGCAATCGACGCGGGTGCCGTTGATCGTCCGCTACCCGAAGGCATTCTCGGCGGGCCGCGTGGACAAGCTCGTCTCGCTGGTCGATCTCATCCCGACATTCATGGACGTCGCGACCGACGGTAATGCGCCCGAACCGGTTTCACCGCTCGACGGGCATACGCTGGCCGGGTTGATGTCCGGCGGCGATAACGGCTGGGACAATACGGTGATATCGGAATACACCGGCGAAGGCGTGATCGCGCCCTGTCGCATGATCCGCCGCGACGACACCAAATACATCTATACGCATGGTCATCCCGGCATGATGTTCAATCTCGCCGACGATCCGCTGGAGTTGGAGAATTTGGTCGGCCGACCCGAGACGGCGGAACTCGAAAAGCAGTTGCTCGCCGATTTGCTCGACGGATGGGATCCGGACTCGATCAGCGAACAGTGCATCCAAAGCCAGAAGGAACGGCTGTTCATCCAGGCGGCGACCGGCGGTGAGCCGAACTGGGCCTATCGCTTCCGGTCGGACGACGGAAGCCGGTTCGTGCGTAACGGGAGTGCGGTCGGCACGAAGATCAAGGCGCGCTATCCCTTCGTCGAACCGACACCCTTCGAACGTTAGGCCGCGGCGCCCAGCAACATTTCCCGATAGGCCGTCTGATCGCCGAGCGTCTCGGCCAATGTGTCGAAACTGTCGTCGACGGCTTTCGCCATCTTCTCCGGTCCGCCGAAGCGCGCTAGCGTGTCGGTCGGCAGGAACTTGATCATCAGGGCCGCGGTGCCGGGCGGAATACCTGCGAAATGGACACTTACGATGCCGTGGTCACGCAGCAGGATCATCGCCAGGCCGGCGGTCGCCTCATAGGGGACGATCGGCGCCTCGTTGATGCCGGCCCGCGCCATGGCGGCCTCCAGAATCGCTTCGCCGGTCAACTGCACCGTTACCGGTGTGCGAAACAGCGCGTCCGATCCGATCCGTTTTTCGAGCGCATCGGCAACCCGCATCGTGTTGGCGACCAGTTCACGGACTTTCTCGTGGGAATACTGCTTCAGGCTTTCGGCCACCGCGGGCAGCAGCATCTGCCGCGCCTCGTTGCCCATCTCATAGGCGCGGGTGCGCATCGCGGCGACGATGTCCGCCCGCCCGCCGACCACGCCGAGGCGCGGGCCCGTGGTGCCGTATTTGTCGAGCCCGGTCGCAGCGACATCCACGCCGAGTTCCAGGCTGCGCGGCTGATCGAAGATGGCCGGTCCCACGCGCCCGCCACCGGCATCGTCAAGCACCACCGTAGCGCCCAGGTCATGCGCGATCTGCACGATCTCCTGAATCTCGTCGGCGGGGAGGATTTCGTAGCTCACCGCAAGCCGGGTCAGGAATACGATCTTGGGGGTCCCGAACTCCTCGATAGCGGCCTTGAATCCCGCCAGCCCGATCGAATCGTGAAATTCGCCACGGCCATGCGCGACCGCGCGCTGGACCGCCGGATGGCTGTAGCGCGGCGATACGCCGATCACCAGGTCGCCGTCATCAATGAGCACGTCGCCTGCCAGCAGCAGGCCGGCGGTCAGCCGGTTGGTCACTAGAATGTCGTGTTCTTCGTCCGTGCCGCCCATATGCGCCAGTCCCAATTCGCGGACGGTGTCGGTGTAGAGCGCCGAGGCCATTTCGTCGTCGAGCAGCGCCGCGTCGATCTCGGGCAGTTCCAGCTTCCGTTCGAGCCCGCTCAGGAGATAGACGCTGTCGGGTCCTTGCTCGGCGCGGCGGCGGCGGATGTGGCCCCAGGCCACGCGTAGCTTGCGCAGGTCGGACTCGGTGTCGGGCAGGATGTTCCCGCGCGCGTAGGGCAGCCCGGGCGCAATCGGATTGCCGAAGGAATCGTAATTCTCGGTCGTTGTCATGTTGAGATTCCCATTTTGCGGCGGCATCATTCCGACATTGTGAGAAGGCGTCTGCGATAAGGCAAGCGGTTACGGCAGTTCGTAGGACAGCGACCAGACCGGCGGCCCGAAGGCCTGGACGACCAGTTTGGTGCCGGGCGCGGCGCTGCTCAAGCTGCCGATATGCGGACGGCCGCCGTCATAGGTGATCCGCCAACCCTGCGCCCGGCCGAGGCAATCCAGCCGCAGCGTCAGCACGTCGCCGTTGGGAGTTTGCAGATGGACGACGACACCATTCCCCGACAACATCTGCAGGACCTCGTCCACACCGACGCGGTCGTCCGAGACATTGATATGGAACCGGTCGAAGCGCGTGTAGTCGGTGTCCGCCCGGACGGTCCAAAGCTGCGGGTATCCGTAATCCTGGTTTGCCACTCCGGTTTCCAGGGCGCCGCCGCCCGCGACATTCGGGTCGCGTCCCGCGGCTGCCAGGGTTTCCATCAAGCGCTCCCGCGGCAGCAGGAAATGATCGAGCAAGTGTGTAATTTCGGTGTCGGACAAGTCGGGTTGCGCAATCAACGCTCTGATCGTTGGCGGCGCGGCTGAGAAGTCGAGCGGCCAAACGCCCGCGCCCACGGTCGAGAGGGCCGCGTTGATGGCGTCGATATGTTCGATTCCGATCAGGGCCGGTTGACCGTCGGAGAATTCAAGCCGTATGCCGGATGCCCTTACCATGGATGACTCCCAACCGATTATGCGGTTAAACCGTAGACAGTCGAAGCCGGCGCTTCAAACGCCGCATTGCTATTGTGATACCGTCGGGCGTCGCGGGGCCGGTGGATAACGCTGGAGCGTAAATAAACAACGAGGCGGAAACATCCATCTATGAAAATCATCGTGATCGGAGCCGGCATCGGCGGGTCGGCCCTTGCGCTCAGTATGCAGAAGGCCGGGCTCGATTATGTCCTGTTGGAGCAGGCGGCGGCCTTCAAAGAGGTTGGCGCCGGCATCCAACTGAGCCCGAACGGAGTCCGGATTCTCGAAATGCTTGGGCTGGCGGACGATCTTGCCGGTTTCTGCGCGGAACCGGACTTCCACAAATACACGGTCTGGGACACGGGCGAGCTCATCCTGCGGACGGCGTTGAAATCTCTTGTGCGTGAGAAATACGGCTATGCCTATTATCACGCCCATCGATCCGATTTGATCGCGGCGCTCACCAAACCGCTGGATCGCAGCCGCCTCATGACGAACACCAAGGTCACCGCCGTCGGCCAGAACGGCGGCACCGTTTGGGCCGAGTGCGAGGACGGCAGCCGCCACGAGGGTGACGTGCTGATCGGCGCGGACGGCATTCATTCGGTCGTGCGTGAACAGGTCTTTAAGCCGGACGCGCCGCGCGCGTCGGGTTATGTGACGTGGCGCGGTGTCGTTGATACGGCGGATATCGCCCATCTCGACATTCCGGTTTCGGCCTATGTGGACATGGGGCCGAAACTGTCCTTCGTCTATTACTATGTCTCGGGTGGACGGCAGTTGAACTGGCTCGCCCTAGGGCAGGCCAACAATGAGAAGCGCGAATCCTGGTCGCAGAAAGCGAGTAAGGACGAAGTGCTCGCCGGCTTCGAGGGATGGTACGACCGGCCGCGCAACCTGATCGAAGCGACCGACCAGCCCTTCGTTACCGCGCTTTATGACCGGAACCCGCTGGAGACATGGGTATCGGGCCGCATCGCGCTGATGGGTGATGCCGCGCATGCGATGCTGCCCTACCACGCGCAAGGGGCGGTGCAATCGATCGAGGATGCTTGGGTTCTGGCGCGCAGCCTGGCGCTTGGCGCTGATGACCCGGTGCGGGCGCTGGCGCATTACGAGAGCCTGCGGTTCGACCGGGCCAATCGCATCGTGCAGCATTCCCGTGCCGCCGAAGGTTGGTATCACGTCGAAGACCTCGACGACGTCGCGCGGCGCAATGACCGGTTTCGCCGCAACAATGATCGGTATGGCGACGATGTCACGCCGCAGCAGCATTGGCTCTATAGCTACGACGCCGAGAAGGCCGTCCTCGGGACCGATCATGAATGGCGCGACTTGCCGCCGTGGTAAGGGTAGACCGTCGCGTTAGGTGAGCGACGGATCGGCGCGCAGCCGGTCGACCATGAAATCGACGAAGGCGCGTATCTTGGACGACACCATCCGCCCTTCCTGATGGATCACGTGGATCGGCAGCGGCGGCAGTTCGAATTCGCCGAGCACGGTTTGCAGCCGGCTTGCGTCGACGTCGCGCGCGACCTGATACGAAAGCACCTGTGACAATCCCCATCCGCGTATAGCCAACGCGATGGTCGCATCATTGGTATTCACCCGCAGTTGCGGAGTGATCCGGATCGATAGCGGCGATCCATTCTCCTGGAATGGCCATTCGCGGGCGCTATCAATCGCAATCGACTGGATAAGCCGGTGCTGCGCCAAGTCGCGCGGGTGCTTCGGCACGCCGTGTTCCTTCAGGTAGGACGGCGCGGCGAAGACGACACGGCGCACCGTGCCGACGCGGACGGCGGTCAACGACGAGTCCGGCAGGTTACCGATCCGTATCGCAATGTCCTGTCCTTCGTCGATTAGATTGACGATGCGGTCGACGAACAGCGCCTGACAGGTGACCGCCGGGTATTGATCGAGGAAGTCGCCCAAAATAGGGGTGACGAACAACCGGCCGAACAGGGCCGGTGCGGTCACCCGAAGTTCGCCGCGCGGCGCCGCATGTGAGCCGACCGCGGCTTCTTCGGCTTCCGCCATTTCATCCAAGATGCGGCGGCAGTCCTGCACGAAACGGGCGCCGCTCTCCGTCAGCCGTACCGACCGAGTCGTCCGGATCAACAATCGCGTGCCGATACGCTCCTCCAATGCCGAAACGGCGCGGGTCACCGCCGGTGGCGACATCGCCAAGGCTCGGGCCGCAGCAGCGAACCCGCCCTGTTCGGCCACTGTCGCGAAGACCTGAATTTCCCGGAACCGATCCATCAAATTATTCCATTTATTGGAATAGTTGATTGAAAATTACACGCACCCAATCTTACACGCAAACAAACGAACTTTGTCACGCCTGTCGGATCACCTCCCGCGGCGGCTCGCACCGGATTTCCAAGCCGGGCTTCGGTGGATCGAAGCCGGTCATTGGCGCTCGTTGATGAATCTCGACTAAAATCCACCAGTGCCGATTCCAGGTTGCCGCCGCCGCACAAGAGGACATTCATGAACGACCTTGACCAAGCCGATCCGAGCGAGCGGCATGCCACTGATATTGCGGCGCTGGCGTCGCATTGGCTCGAAGCGTTTGAGACCGCGCTTCGTGCCGGAGATACCGATGCGATTGCCGCGCTGTTCCAGCCGGAGAGTCACTGGCGGGATCTTGTCGCGTTCACCTGGCATATCAGTCCGCATGCGGGCGCTGAGCAGATTGCCGGGACGCTGGTTGGCGCGCAGCCGTCGACCAAGGCACACGGGTTTGCTCTGGCCGCGGGCCGGACACCGCCGCGCCAGGTCGTGCGGCTTGGCGTTGACGTGATCGAGGCGATCTTCGAATTCGAGACGGCGGTCGGTCGCGGCAACGGCGTGGTGCGCCTGGTCGTCGATTCCAATACGCCGTCGAGTGATGGGCTGCGGGCCTGGGTTCTCCTCACCACCTTGGAAGAGCTGAAAGGGTTCGAGGAGCATGTCGACGACCGGCGGCCGTCCGGTGAGGCGTATTCGCGTAATTTCGGCGGCGACAATTGGCTGGATCAACGGATCAAGAGCCAAGCCTATGCGGACCGCGACCCGACGGTACTGGTCGTCGGCGGCGGGCAAGCCGGGCTGGGAATTGCCGCACGGCTCCGGCAGCTCGACGTGGACACGCTGGTGGTCGATCGCCACGAGCGGATCGGCGACAATTGGCGCAAGCGGTATCATTCATTGGCGCTGCACAACGCGATCCACGTCAATCACCTGCCGTATATGCCGTTTCCGCCGACCTGGCCGAAATACATTCCGAAGGACATGTTGGCCAACTGGTTCGAGTATTACGCCGACGCTATGGAGATCAATTTCTGGACCGGCACGGAGTTCGTCGACGGCGCCTATGACGATGACGCCAAATGCTGGCGTGCGACGGTGCGCCATGTGGATGGGACTGAACGCGTCATGCATCCCCGCCATGTCGTCTTCGCCAATGGTGTCAGCGGCATTCCCAAAATCCCGGCGCTGCCCGGGCTGGAGGATTTCACCGGCGAGGTCGTGCATTCGCATAGCTTCACCGATGGATCCGCGTGGAAGGGCAAGACGGCGCTCGTGCTCGGCACCGGCAACAGCGGACACGACGTGGCTCAGGACCTGTACAGCCATGGCGCGGACACGACGATCATCCAGCGCGGGTCGACCACGGTGGTCAGTGTCGACCCCAGCGCCAAGTTGAACTATGCGATCTACGACGAAGATCCGCCGCTAGAGGACTGCGATCTGTTGGCCGCCTCGTCGACCTATCCACTGCTCGTGCGGGGCTACCAGCTTGCCGTCGAGAAGATGGTGGAGCTCGACAAGGAGTTGATCGACGCCTTGATCGCCCGTGGGTTCAAATACGACCTCGGCGAGGATAAGACCGGCCATCAAATGAAGTACCGCCGGCGCGGCGGCGGCTACTATCTCGACTGCGGGTGCTCCGGCCTGATCATCGATGGCGAGATCGGCCTTTTGCAATTCGATACCATCGAACGTTTCTCGGCCGACGGCGCAGTGCTGCAGGACGGCACGACGGTGCCGGCCGACCTGCTCGTCCTCGCGACCGGCTACTACACTCAGCAGGAACTCGTGCGGCGACTGCTCGGCGATACGGTGGCGGAAAATGTCGGCGAGATATGGGGCATCGGCGAGGACGGTGAGATGGGCAATCTATACAAGCGCACGGCGCAGGAAGGGTTGTGGTTCATCGCCGGCAGCCTCGCCCAGTGCCGAATCTATTCAAAGTATCTGGCGTTGCAGATCAAGGCGACCGAAGAAGGCTTGATTGGCCCTCGGTAAACCTCTCGCTGTTACCGGAAATGCGGTGCGATCTCGTCGCTGAATACCTTCATGTAGTGAATCTGACGATCCAGATCGCCGCGTTCGGTGCTGAACCAGATGTTGGTCGCACCGGCGTCTGCAAGCGCGCCGATCCGCTCGATCCAATCGCTGACATTGCCCGCGAGCGCCCAGCGGTCCATCGCGTAGTCGGTCAGGCCGAGTTCCGCCATCCGCACCGGGTTGCGGCCCGACTCCAGCACGTGATCGTACAGTTCGTAGCCATCGACATATTCCTGGATCTTGTCGCGGAACTGACCCGGCACGTTCTTGTTGTCGAGGCTGAACCGCATCGAATGATTGAGGATCGACGACACCGATGCGTGGATCGCTTTCACCGCCTTTTCACTGTCGACGTCGAGGGATGATCGGGTGGTGAACCAGACATCGACCTCCGATGGGTCGCGTCCTTCGGCCTCTGCACCTTTGCCGACCCGGTCGATCGTATCGGAAATGACTTCGGGCAGGAGGCCGGTCCCGGCGATTACGCCGTCGCAGATGCGGCCACCCAGATGCAGGGTCTTCGGGCCCTCGGCGCAGAGCGTGATGGGAATCTTGCCGCGGACCGTTTCGTCCTGCCAGCGCACCCGTTGCGGGCGGCCGTCAAAGCTGCCTTCGCCCTTGCCGATCAGGTCTCGCACGCAGTTGATGTAATCCTCAAGCCGGGCGCGCGTCGCCGGCTTCAGGCCGATGTTGTAGACCGCACTGTCGCCGCTGGCGATATCCATGAAGGCGCGGCCTTCGGTCATCGCGTCGATCGAGGCCAGGAAGGCGGCCATGATCTGCGGTTCGCGCGTCAGCGTATTGGTCGGGTGCAGGCCGACCAGCGCGTTTTCCGCTGTCTCGGCGATCAGCGTCGCGCGCACATAAGCGTCGCCGCCGATGAAACTGGTGTCGTAGGTGCCGATCATCTCGACGCCGGCCCCGTCGATCACGCGGATCAACTCGCGGAACTTGGACAGGTCGTCCCGGTGCGGGAATGCATTGCCGCTCGAGACCAAAACGCCGAACCGAACCTTCATGACGGACTCCTTCTAATTATGCTCGCCCCGGTCGGGGATGCGGCATCATAGCAAGAAGGCCGATTTGGACAGAATCGCGGTCGTTACCGCGCCAGCACTCAGAGCAGGCTTGGCACGCCGCTCAGATCCGCCAGCTCGTGCGTCGGCGGATAGCGTGGGTCGAGCACTCGGTCGCCGTGCCGGTTCGACCAGGCGCAGGCCATGCCGGCGGCGACCGCGCCCAGCACGTCGTTGGGGCTGCCCGCGACATGCAGCACATCGCCTTTGGCAATGCCGAGAACTGTGGTCGGCAGGTCATAAACCGATGGATGGGGTTTGTATTTACCGGCGGTTTCCGACGACAGAATATGATCGAAGCCTGCCGTAAAATTCCGGGCGACCGCCTCCAGCATGTCCTGGTCGCCGTTGGACAGGATCGCAGTCGCGCAGCCTTTGGCCTTCACTGCCGCGACGGCGGCATCGGCTTCGGGCCACGGCTGCAGGGTGTCCCAGGCCAGAATTAGTGCATCCCGGGTATTTGCTTGGATCGTGATGCCGTTCCGGGCCGCGACATAATCCAGCGCCATGCCGGTCGCGTCGCGGAAGGATGTGCGTTCCTTTTCCAGGGAATTGCTGATTGCCGCCCGTTCCATCTGCTTCGCCCGCCAGTTCCGCACGAAGGCCGTTGCCGGCTCCTGCGGCAGCCTCAGTACATCCATGACGACCGGCGTTAAGCTGCCTTCGATATCCAGCAGCGCCATGTAAACGTCGAAGGTCACGAGCATTGGAATCGTCATGTCGGATATCCGCTAGCCGTTAAAGCAATGCGCCCGCGAAAGGCGCGGGCTGCAATTCAGGAACTCGACAGTGAGTTTAGCGGGTCGTCGGGAAGTTCGCTACCGGGATGCGCGCGGACGGGTCGCGGCGCATCCCGGTAGTCGAGGTCGAAAGAGCTTACGCGGTGGCCGTGGCGGTCCGCTTGCGGCGTGCAACCCAACCGAGCCATGCCAGCGCGGATAGGAGCAGCGGCAATGCGGCCGGAATTGGTACCGTCGTTACCGAGGCGATGGCGCCCGATCCGGGGAAATTGACGACCAGTTTGATGATGCCAATTCCTTCGGCGCCGAAGGCAATGATCTGCAGAAGGTTATCGACGCCCAGCGCTGGGGTGATGACCGTCGGCGCGCCAACGCCTTCCTTGAAAAGCTCCAGGAAAATGCCGGTGCCGCCGCCATCCGTATTGTCGTTGTCCAGCAGCGCTACCTGGGTCAGCGTCGTCGGGTTGGCGAAATCGAAGGTGATCGTGCCGCCGTCGCCCGAATCGCCCGGCGCCGGTGCAACGTTCGGGTCCTGAATGACCAGGACATTCCCCTGCGGTTCCGTGCCGAATGACGCGCCCGTGCCCAGATCGGCGTCGCCGCCGGAGCAGGTCGTGCCGAAGTCGGGGCCGCAACTGCTGTTGAACAGGCTGAGCGAGCCGCCGGTGCTGGAAATCGTGACGCCGAAACCGTCATACGCCGTCGCGCCGTTGAACGCGCCGGGTGACAGCGGCGCACCGTTGTCATCCGTTTCGAAATCGATCGTCATCGCCTGGGCGCTGCCGGCGGGGCCGGGCAGGAAGGAGCCGAATACGAGCAGGAAGCCGGCGAAAATCGCCGAAACAGCCATCTTGGCTATATGTGTTGTCGTTCGAGTGACCGTCACGGTCTTGACCCTTTCCAAATTGCCTGGCTGGTCGTTTCCCGACCTAGCGGCGTATTGCGCATATATGATTCGACCTAAGGTATCGGCTGTATTCGAGGTACGTCCAATGTGCATCGGCACTACTTCTTTGAGATTATTTCTCCGAAAGATCGAATAGCCTGCAAGCAATTTTGGCTAGGTGCCGGGCGCCGGATGCGCCGGATGCGCCGAATCTCCGATCGTCGACGTTGTCTCCGTTATCGCAGCGGACTGCGGTTCATGACCGGATGACGACCGCGTGCGAGGCGCGGACGCATTGAAACGCAATCCGGGCGCGCCCTTTACTGTCCAGTGGAGGACTTGCTGACCTTGCGCCAGTAAGACACGGGCACCGCGTTCCAAATGGCGAATGGTGGACTGAAGCAAGAGCAGTGCGGCGCTAGGGTCGGCTGCCAATCGCCGGAACACGCCGGCCAGGTCGCCGTCATGCAGTGGTTCGACGACCGATTTGTAGCGAATGTATTGCGTTAGTTTCTTCTGGCGTTTCTCGAGCCGCTGCCGCGTTCCCGGATAAGTCTCCGCGTCGAACAGCTCGACTTGTCGGTTCAGCGCGTCGAGTTGAGGAATGATCTGGTCGACGCTTGGCGAAGTGCTGATCGATTTCTGATGAATCCGATAGAAATAATGAGGTTCCAGAACGAGCAGAAGAGGGCCGGTACAGCGCAGGCAGTCGAGCAGGAAGATGAAATCTTCGCCGACGGTCAATCGTTCGTCGTAACGAAGGTTATGGTCGATCAGCAATTGGCGGCGGATGATCGGCTTCAACAATCCCATGCTCGCCGTTTTGCCGAGGCGATCATGCACCAGCAGCGCCTCGGGATCGATTGGCCGCGACCGGTCCTTGCCTTGCCGGACCAGACGCCGATGTGGAACGGCAAACTCGGATCGAATGAAGAACTGATTGTCGGCGACGAAGGGATAGTCTTCCAGTTCCGCTTCCGCCAGCAAACAGCGCAGACGGTCCTCCGTATACCAATCGTCGGCATCGAGGATGGCGAGCCATTCGCCCGATGCGGCATCAAATCCGATGTTTCGTGCATGGGCGGGGCCGCGCTGGCTCTTGCTTCGGATCAACCGGACGCGCGGATCACGGTGGCAATACTGCTCGACCACCGCGCATGTCGCGTCGGTTGACGCGTCATCGATAACGATGACTTCCAGATCCTGTTCCGTCTGCGCGAGAGCCGAGTTCAGGGCGATATGAATGAACGCCTCGCCGTTGTGGACGGGGACGACGATGGAAACACGCGGTTCCTGGGATCGTTCGGTCATATCACTCATCCTGCCATCGCCGTTTTCGGTGCCGACTCGTCGGTCCTGCCCGGGCAGAGCGCCGGAATTGCCTGTCCATCCATTGATGGTGTCGCTACGCCGAGGAGCGTGGCGAAGGTTGGGGCGAAATCCTGTACATGCACCGGGGCATTCAGACGTTGCCGCGGCCAGTCATCGGCCAGTCCGAAGAAACGGCCGGTTGGCCGGTGGTCACCGGACCGGGTCAGCAGCAGGCCGGTCTTGTCGACGGTTCCGATCTTAGGTGACGTGGCGGCGTTGATCGGATGCGCGCGGTTCCAGGTCACGAGGATATCGGGCAGATAATCGAGGCAGTCGCCCGCGTAATGGTCGCGCGTGCGCAGGATTTCCGCGGCGAGCGGTTCGCCGGTTTCCGCGTTTTTCATTTCGCCGAGGTCGGCGATGAGTTGCGTGCAGACCGCCTCGTAGTCGGCGCCGGGCTCGACGATTCCATGTGCTTCGCGTCCGGCGAGATTGATGCGTATGCCGCCGGTCCGGTCGTTCGCAAAGACCTCGAAAAAGCGACGGTCTTTCCGGTTCGGCTGGAAGCCATCCCGCGAGACGCGGTCCCGCAGCGGTTTCAAAGGCCGCCGGACGGCATCGGGCATGCTGCGCCACAGATCCCGCACCAATTCCATGGCCGGGCTGGACTGTGTCTCGGTGCCGAAACTGTCCAGGCGCGCGAGGATGCGGTCCAGCAGGCGGGTTCCGCTATATCCGGGTCCGATGCCATGGCTGAGATAGACAACGACGCGCGCGTCGTCGCGGACCGCGTCGATCATGCGGCCGACGGCGCGGTCGAGCGCGATATAGATGTCCTTCAAAGGATCGCCGATTTCCGCCGCAATGGCAGGATTGTGTTCCGGGTCCGAGGTGTCATGGATGTGCCAGCATCTGTGACCGGCGCAATGCGCTTCGGTGAACACCGTCATGAAAAACTGGAACGGCTTATCGCGCCAATAATGCAGCGCCATGTCCGTCTTTTTTTCGATCCGTTGGAGATAGGTATCGCGGAAGGCGGCGACCTGTTCGGCGGTGTCGACCGGAAAAAAGTCGCTCGAATGGCCGCCGGCGGGGTCTTCGCCGAAGAGGCTGTTGATCTCGGCGGCCAAGGCGGGCGGATGGGTCCGGAATTCCATATAGTCGCCGCCGCCCGCGGGGACGTGGGCGCCACGATCGACAACCTTCAGGCCGTCGATGTCGCCGGTAGGGAAACTATAGGGCGCATCGATCACGCCGCACCGCTTGCCGGCCTGACTCAGGGTTGTCCAAATCGCATCGT
This sequence comes from Alphaproteobacteria bacterium, assembly GCA_021774335.1. Taxonomy (GTDB): domain Bacteria; phylum Pseudomonadota; class Alphaproteobacteria; order UBA8366; family UBA8366; genus JAJFJD01. The sequence goes on along the minus strand of JAJFJD010000043.1, from coordinate 10,185 downwards.
GCTTGGTTGCGTCGGGGCGGAAGGAAACATGGTCGTATCGGGTGCCGTCGAAATGACGGGCGCCGTCGAACTGGCTCGTTTCCGCTGGGGATCGCCCGAAATAGAAGGCGGGCCAGCAACCGCCGGCTTCCAAGCCGTAGGGGTTTTCAATGTCACCCTGGACGGCACCGTCCAAGAGCGAACGGAATACAGGAAGGTCCCCGGTCGAAGCCCAATGCTCGATGAGGTCCTTGTCCGCAGAATCCAGGCCGATGACGAAAAGATTGTTTTGGCTCATGATACCGGAATCGTTGAGAAAATCTCTCGACCGATCCGAATCTATCCGGAATTTACGACGATTGGGACATCCCTAAAGGGGTAGATGGACAAGATTATTACCCAAATATACCCATCGGTGAGGATCGATTGTCCTCGCAAACTTCTGAGGTGTCGCGGACTGGTTCGAGCTGGGTTGATCGAGGCAGGTCTTGAGTCACGACAAAGTGAAACCGCGGACTAAAGACGCATTCGAATCCGACCCTTACTATTGTGAATGATATGGCGGAGAAAGGTTCCTTGGCCGCCGCCCCCCTTGCTCGAGGTTGTACAGCGATGAAACGGCAGAAGCGCAGAAGCAAACGTCCGAATCGGGCTGGGCCCAAGACGCGGGCGCGCAGCGAGGTCGCCGACGAGGTGCCGGCACGGCGGGTCTTCCTCAGGAAGATTCGGAACGGCGCCGTGGCCACCCTTGTCGTAGGAACCGGCGGTTGGTTTCTTATCGGCAAGGTGCGCGCCACCATGCGCGAACAGGATTTGACGCAGATCGGCAATGGAAACCCCACCGTGGTGCAAATCCACGATCCGCAGTGTTCCCAATGCGTCGCCCTGCAGCGCGAGGCTCGGGACGCACTCTGTGAAATCGGCGATGCCGATCTGCAGTATGTCGTGGCCAACATCCGAAGCCCGGAAGGCCGGCAACTCGCGACGGCCAACGGCGTCGGTCACGTGACGCTGTTACTGTTTGACGGGGCGGGGAAAAGGCAGGGCATCCTCGCCGGCCCGAACAAGAGCGACTATCTGACCGCCGCGTTCCGCCGGCATCTCAAACGCTACGGCAAGAGCTGACGAATTCCTCCCCATCGGGGCACGGCCTTCGGGGTAGAAGGGCAAGTTGCCTAGCCAGCATGCCCCGAAGAGTCGCAAGCGCGCGGATTCGGTGGTAGCCGAATGTCCTAATACCCCTGATTTCCGCGATTCTCTAATGAACATGACATCTTAATTCGGTCGGGATCGTTCCGATCTTGTTCTGTTTGGACAGGGTCGCGGCGGACCGGGGCGTGCTAAATTTATGGCACGCGACGGAACGGCGTCGTAGTTGGCTTTGGGGAAAGGAAATGCTGGCCCGGCCTTTCAACGAATTTCCGAGATCGGCCCTGGAAGGATCCATTGCCGACCGATTCCGCGAGCAGGTTTCGTTGTTCGCGGGGGAAAGGGCGGTGAAGGCCGGCGCGGTGGAATGGACCTATACCGATCTCGACCGCCATTCGAACCGGATCGCCAATCGTCTGCTCGCCGAATTCGGCGACGGCCTCAAGCCGGTTGCGATCGCGGCGCATCAAGGTGCGAATGCGGTTGCGGCGATCCTGGGGGCGGTCAAGGCGGGCAAGATTTACGTCCCGCTGGATTTCTCCGAACCGGACAATGCGATTTCCGCGAAGTTGGAGAACGCGTCGGTGCAGGGCATTCTCGCGGACGCGGTGCATGCCGGCAGGGGGGCCGATTTCGCGACGCCGCGATGCCCGGTCGTCGGGATCGAAGTTGCGATGTCGACCGGCGACGCGTCGGACCCTGCCATCCCGCGCAACCCGGACGACCCCGTGTACATATTCTATACCTCCGGGTCGACGGGCACGCCCAAGGGGGTCTTCGACAGTCATCGTAATGTGCTGCACAACATCCTGCGTTACACCAATACCCTCAAGATCGGCGCGGACGACCGGCTCAGCTTGATCCAGTCGCCCAGCTTCTCGGGCACGGTGTCCACCTTGTTTGCCGCCGTGTTGAATGGCGCGTCGGTCTATCCGGTGGATGTCCGCGCCGAAGGCGTCGCGGCGCTTGCCGGTCGGGTTCGGGATGACCGGATGACGATGTTTCATTCGGTCCCGTCGATATTCGAACGCCTTGTCACAACCGGGGAAGGTTTCCCGAGTTTGCGCGTGATCCGTCTCGAAGGCGACCAAGCCTTCAGCCGGCACGTTGCCTTGTTCCAGGAGAATTTCCCGCCGCCTTGCGTGTTGGTGAACGGCCTCGGCGCCACGGAAACCGGTCTCACCCGTCAGTATTTCATCGAAGCAGATGGGTCGACTGAGTCTGGGGCCGTGCCGATCGGCTTCGCGGCACCCGATATGGAGACTTCGCTGTTGGGACCGGACGGTGCGGCAGTGCCGGCGGGTGAGGTCGGTGAAATCGCGATCCGCAGCCGGTACCTCGCCTGCGGCTATTGGCGGCGGCCCGACCTGACGGCGAAGGCATTCGCCCCATGCCCGGATGACCCCGAAATGCGGATATACCGCGGCGGCGACCTTGGGCGCATGGATGCCCACGGATGCCTGACGCATTTGGGCCGTACGGATTTTCGCGTCAAGCTGCGCGGCCAATGGGTCGACCTGGAAGCTATCCAGGAGGCGATCGAGGCCCGGTCCGATGTTACCGCGGCGGTCGTGACGAGCATCGATGGAGAGGACCCGGGGGTCGCGGCCTATATCGTCGCCGGAGACCTGTCCACCCTGGATGCGCCGACGGTGCGCCAGGCGCTCGCCGCGGAATTCCCGCGGCATATGGTGCCGCGCCATGTCGTGTTTTTGGACGCCTTGCCGCTCGACGCAAACGGGAAGATCGCCCGCAAGGAACTGCCGCCGCCGGACCTTGTGGAGGCGCCTGCGGAGCCGCCCTCCGGCGCGCTGGAGACTGTACTGGCGCGCTGTTGGTGTGCGGCGTTGGGCCGGGAGGCGATCGGCCGGCATGAGGACTTCTTCGATCTTGGTGGCGATTCGCTGCAGGCAATCGACCTGTTCCTGTCGATCGAGAAGTCGCTCGGACGGCGGTTGCCGCGATCGGTTTTGCTGGAAGCTGGCACCATCGCGGAGATGGCCGCGCGGATCGAGTCTCTCGCGCCGTCACCCTGCCTTGTGCCGCTGCAAGCCGAAGGACATCGTTCGGCCGTCTTCTGCGTGCATGACGTGAACGGCGAAGTCCTGAACTTCCGGGCGTTGGCGCAGTGCCTCGGGACCGAGCAACCCTTCTACGGGATCCAATCGGTGGGGCTGGATGGCGACGCGCTACCGTTGCTCGCGGTCGAGGATATGGCGAGACGGTATGTCGACGAGATGCGTGCGGTGCAGCCCGACGGTCCGTACCATCTCGCCGGATATTCCATGGGCGGCTGGATCGCCCTCGAGATGGCGCAACAGCTTCGCGCCGACGGCCAAGGCGTAGCACTGCTGGGTCTGATCGACACGCATGCGGAGGGAGGTCCGCGGCATGCGTCGGTCGGGCTTTGGATCCGGCGTCACATGCGGCGACTAACCGTGCTGAAACCGTCGGACCTCGTCCCATATTTCACCCGCCGTTTTGCCAACGGCTTCGAGCTTCTCACCCTCGCAACGCGGCAGCGGCTGTTCGTTTGGGCGGTGCGGCTTTTCGGCGGCGTCTCGGCGCGGACGCCGAAATGGCTGCGTAACCCGTCGGAAGCGAACGTGCACGCCATCCGGTCTTATCAGGCCAGGCGATACGATGGCGACGCCGTCCTGTTCCGGGCAGAGCCCGACGCCTGGACCCCGCCGGATGCCTATGACGGCTGGCAGTCCTTGATCGGCGGCAAACTGCAGGTCAGGCCGATCGCCAGCCAGCATTCCGACATCCTCGAGGCACCGCAGGTCGAGAGCCTCGCGACGGCGTTGACGGCATGTTTGGAGGAACGGGACGGGTAGCGCGCGGGGGCCGGTCCCACTTGATCCTCACGCGACGTCGATGTCGAAATGCAGCACGTCTTCCCTGGCGCCGAGCTTGGTGTAGAGCGCGATAGCCGGCGGATCGACATGGTCGGCCTGTACGAAGATGACATAGGCGCCGCGCGCCGCGGCAATGGTTTTCAGATGATTGATGAGACCGGTTGCGACTCCCAGGCGGCGATGCACCGCGGCGACCGCCAGATCGTAGATATAGATTTCACTGCGTTCGCGTTCGAACTTCTTCAATTCATAGGCCGCGAGGCCGCCGACGACCGTATCCCCCTGTAGGGCGGCCAACGCGATAAACGTATCGCCGCCGAGCAGCGCATCGAGATAACCGTCGCGCGGTTGCGCCCCGGTATAGGTCTCCCTGTCTTCGAAGGCGTCGCCAAAGACGTCGAGGAGTTGGCGCATTAATCCGATGTCGCCCGACGCGAGGGGACGCATCGTGTGGGACGGACTATCAGTCATGTGACTCTGCCCCGTTTTAGGACCGGTCCTCTATATGGGAGGCCGCCTCAACGTACCGTGACGTGGGGCGCGCCCACCGACATTTCCCCAACCACCGATGCAAAGCCGTAGCCCTGCTCATGGAACAAGGCGACCAGCGCATCCGCCCGGTCAGGCGGGCAAGACACCATGAGGCCGCCCGAGGTCTGCGGGTCCATCAGCATGTTCTTCTGCCACTGGTCCATATCGCCGGGCACTGTGACGTTATCGCCGAAACTCTGCCAATTGCGGTTGGCGGCACCCGTGTTGTAGCCCTCTTTGGCGTAATGCAGGGCGTGCGGCAGGATGGGCAGCCTGTCCCAATCGAGCGTGGCGGTGAGACCCGCCCCCTCGCACATTTCAAAGAGATGGCCGCCGAGCCCGAAGCCGGTGACATCGGTAACGCCGTGAACCCCATCCATCCCGGCTAAATCCGCGCCGATGGAATTGAGCTTCGTCGTGCTCTCCACCATCTCCTTGTAGCCTTCGGGATCGAGTTCGTCCTTGTTCATGGCCGCGCCGAGAATGCCGACGCCGAGCCCCTTGCCCAAGATCAGCACGTCGCCGTCCCGGGCGTCGGAATTGCGCTTTATTTTGTCGGGCGGCACGAGGCCGATCACCGCCAGCCCGTAGATCGGTTCGGGCGCATCGATGGTATGGCCGCCGGCGATGGGCACGCCCGCATCGGCGCAGGCTTGGGTTCCGCCCGCGAGGACCTGTTGGATCTGCTCCTGCGTCATCTTGTTGACGGGGAACCCGGCGATGGCCAGCGCCATGATCGGCTTGCCGCCGACGGCGTAGACATCGGAGAGCGCGTTGGTGGCCGCGATACGGCCGTAGTCATACGGATCATCGACAATGGGCATGAAGAAATCGGTGGTCGCGACCACGCCCTGTTCATCGTTGATCTTGTAGACGGCCGCGTCGTCCCCCGTCTCGAAGCCGACGAGGAGTGCCGGATTTGCCGCGGCGGGCGGTAATTTGGACAGCATGTCTTTAAGCACCGACGGTGCTACTTTGCAGCCTCAACCGCCCCCGTGGGACAGCTCCGTCAGTCTCGTGATCTCAGCGTCCATGACCGGACCTCCATCGCTAGCTCGAATACATTCCCGGTAATCTACCGTGCCGCCGGTCGCCCCCCAACCCCGAATACGCCGATTGACCGCGTTGATGGTGGTTTTGAGAAAGGGCTGGGCCTATCGCCGCCGATGGTCACGGTGAGGATGGGTCGCGGGTGGCTTTGTTGCGGCCGATTGGATGCCTTTGGTACTGTGATGAATACGATCATTCCTCTGTCGGACGAAACGGGACGGGTGCGGCGAGGCAACGTCACGAACGGAGTGGGACATATCCATGCAAGCAACAACGGTTCTTTCCGAATTCGCCAGTAAGACGCACCTTGATGACATCAGCGCCGAGGCGATCGCCGCAACGAAACGGCACATCCTCGATTGCACCGGCGTGGCGCTCGCCGCGACCGCGGAGCCCGCCGGGCGTATCGTTGTGGACATTACGCGCGAGCAGGGCGGCGGGCCGACGGCGACCGTCCTCGGGACCGATCTGCGCACCAGCGTCGTGTCCGCTGCGTGGGCCAACGGTTCGCTCGCGCATCTGTTGGACTACGACGATACCGGCTTTTCCCATCCGACCGCCTGCATCCTGCCGGCGGCCCTCGCCATGGCCGAGGAAACGGGCGCTACCGGCGCCGACCTGGTGGCTGCCGTTTGTGTCGGCCTCGAGGTGTTCGAGCGGATGTCGTCCTCCGGCCGCCAGCACGAGCATGTGCTGCGGAAGACCGGATTTCACCCCACCTCGCTTTATGGGTGTTCGGCCGCGGCGGCGGGGGCCGGCAGCATCGTCGGGCTGAACCCCAAGCAGATGGGGGTGGCCATCGGGCTCGCGGCGGCGAACGCCGGCGGGCTGACACAGCATTTCGGCACCTGGGGTAAGGGTATTCACGCCGGCAACGCGGCCCGCGCCGGGGTGACCTCGGTGCTGCTCGCGCGGAAGGACTATGGTGCCGACCCGGCTGGTCTCGAAGGCGACTACGGCTTCTATTCGGCGTTCCATGGCGACGGGAACTACACGCTCGACAAGATGGCCGATGGGCTGGGAACGCACTGGTCGATCGTGGACCCCGGTCTGACGGTCAAACGATATCCCTGCTGCGGCGGCAACCTGCGCGCGCTGGATGCGGCGGAGGCGCTGGTGGTGGAGCACGATATCCACTTCGACGACGTCGAACGGCTGGAGGTGGATGTCCATCCGGATCTCCTCGATGTCGTGCGGTTCCACAAACCCGAGGATGGTTTTCGCGGCAAGTTCTCGATCGACTACGTTCTGGCGGCGATGCTGCTGGACCGCCGCGTGGATTTGGACTCGTTCTCGGACAGCTATTGCAGCGCGCCGCGGATGCGGGCCGCGTTGGACAAAACCGTGGTCACCGCCCACCCGGAATGGCCGGACAACAGGGAATCCCGCCGCCGGACCCCGGTCACCATCACGATGAAAGACGGCCGGACCTTCACCAAGCAGGTGGACGCGGCGCGTGGCAGCCCGGGGAACCCGATGACCCGCGACGAACTGGTGGACAAATATCGCGGCTGCGCGGCGCGTGTGCTGAAAGGCGAAGGGCTGGAACGCTCCATCGCGGCGCTGGAGTCTCTCGAGACGATCCCCACGGTCAAAACCCTGATCGACGAATTGGGCGGTGCCTGAGCGAATTTCTATTTTTTGAGGCAGCCGTCGAGCCGCCCGGATCGCTCCGGGCGACTCTTGAGAAATCTATTGCGGCGACATACGCCGCTGCTACGGATCGTCCTTGCCTGGCTCAAGTGGAGTTAGCCTGACAATGCCGCCGCACCATGTCTTCACGTGTTCAGGGCGTCATGGCGGCGGCATTCAAAATACCGCCGACGATCGAACAGGAGCCAAGCCAAATCCCCGCGGCCACCTCGCCTTTGTCGATGCGCTCTGAGAGCTTTGGCATGGGCAGGCGAAGGACTAGGTAAACCAGCACCTGAACGATCAGCGCGACCAATCCCCAAAGCACCATTCCCAAAACCGTGGGGGAATGGATCATGATGGAGGCCAGCGGCAAGGCAAATCCGATCAGGCTGCCGGAAAAAGCCAGCGCGGCGGCCTTCGAATTTTCCTTGATTAGGGCTAGTTCATTGTGCCGCGTGACACGGGTATAGATGACGACGAAGATTACTGTCATCACCGCCGCGGCAACGAAGAATAGCAAGAACTGAGAAAGGCTCGACAAGAAAAGGCTAAATTGCGCGTTCATTCGGGTCTCCCTGTCAGCGGTGCGATAACACCGGCGCGCGTGGAGCGCGATGAAGTGTCGTATAAACGATTTGTATCGGCATTGACACGTTAACTGCCGTGACTGGACGAATTTCGTGCCGGCACGATACAGACCCGAGGGCTATGGGCAACTGGCGGAGGGAGCGGGATGCTCCACTTAGCCACCCGATCTAGTCCGGAATACTGTGATATAAGGGTTTTTTTAACTCCGCGTGTGGTCTACGCGTGTGGTCTCAGGCATTACGAGATACCCGACATATGGCCCGGAACAACTACCGCATTCACAAGCGACCAGCCTCGAACATCGAGCTTCGCCGGGGCCGCTACTACGCGGTCATGGGCGTACCCAAAGACCTGCAACAGAAGCTCGGCAGCAACGGCAAACGCAAGTTCCGGTTCGTTGCGTCGCTTGAAACGGACAGCTTGACCAAGGCGAAGGAGCGGGTAGGGACACATCTAGCCCGATGGCGTGCAGAGCTAGCCGAGGCGAGGGGCGAGCCGAACGATGATGACGCGGCGTTCTATCGCAGAGCACTGGCGCGGGCCAAGTCGGATCGGGAACGAGACAACATCAAAGAATCGATCCAGTTGGCCGCCGATGATATCGCGTACGCCAATATGGACTGGGACCGGCATCAGCGACCGTCGCAGGTTCCCGAAGCGTCCGACTTTTACAACCGGGCCACCGGCTCGAAGGTGGTGTTCGCAGCACGCGTCGACGAATGGTTGGCCCAGTCGAACGTGACAGACAAGACGAAGGCCATGCAGCGGTCGGACGTAATGAGGTTCGCCAACGAATTCGAAACGGTTGAACAGATAGAGCGCCTAGCGGTTCAACATTGGATCATCGGGCTCGGTGTGAAGCCTAAGACAGTGCTGCGCGTCCTGAGCGCCCTAAGAGGGTACTGGAAATATCTTCAGGGATTAGAGGAAGCGCCACGGGACGCCAGCCCGTTCGACGGCATCGAGCTTCCCAGAGCGCCACGGGTACGAACTGACGAACGACTGCCGTTCGAAGCGAGAGACATCCCGTACTTGATCCAGTCCGCCGGCAAGGATGAAACCTTGCGCGACCTGATCGAACTTGCGGCGTACACCGGATGCCGGATCGAGGAATTGTGCGCCCTGGAACTCAAGAACGTGGCTACCGACCATCTCAAGATTACGGATAGCAAAACGGCGGCCGGCGTTCGCGAGGTGCCGATACACATGGCCATCAAGTCGACGGTCAAACGGCTCACCAAGGCATCCGAGGACGGCTACCTGTTGTCTGGTTTGAAGTCCAACAAGTACGGCTACCGCAGCGACGCTATAGGAAAACGGTTCGGCCGGCTCAAGACGCAATTGCGGTACGAAAGACGATACGTCTTCCACAGCATCCGCAAGACCGTGGCTACGCAATTGGAGAACGCCGGCGTGCCGGAGAATGTCGCGGCCGACCTACTGGGCCACGAGAAGAACACTATGACGTATGGGCTCTACAGCGGCGGTTCGACGTTGGCGGTGAAAGCCAAGGCGCTGGCCAAGGTTAGGTACTAAAGCTTGATCTTTCCTATTTTCGCGCATAAGTAGGCGGCATGGCCGATGACACAGAAGACCAATCTTACCCTGAGCAAGAACAAACGCAGGATGGAAATGTCCCACCTTCGATAACGCGTGTTTCGTTCTGCTGTCCACATTGCGGTGCGTTCGCCCACAATGAGTGGTTTCATCTGTATGGGCGTCAACTCGGTAGCGCGAAAGCTCCCACAATGCTCCCGGTGGACACCTTATTCCGTGCCGGCGGTAGCACCGTCCATAACTCCACAAACTTTGGTAATTTCAACGTCAGTCAGTGCATTAGTTGCCAGAAGTATTCTGTGTGGGTTGTCGACCGGCTCGTATACCCGCCCGCGCGAACCGGGCCGCCCCCGAACAATGATCTGCCCGATGAGGTCAAAACGACGTACGAGGAAGCGCGTGCAATTCTGAGTTTGTCGCCGCGCGCCGCTGCCGCGATGTTACGCGTGTGCATCGAAATGTTGGTCGGGCACTTAAAGGCTGACGGCGATACGCTCGATAAACAGATTGGAGACCTTGTGAAGCGAGGACTTCAAAAGAGCGTGCAGCAGGCACTAGACGCTGTACGGGTTATCGGGAATGAAGCCGTGCATCCCGGACAAATGGACTTAAACGATAAGCCCGACACGGCGGAAGCATTGTTCAAACTGGTCAACTTGATTGCCGATAGGATGATCAGCGAAGAAAAGGAAGTCGCTGAAATCTACAAGATACTTCCGGACGGAAAGCGGGAAGCAATCGAGCGCCGCGACAAGAAACCTGATCCAACATAACTAACGGCGTTGGCTTAGCGGTAAGAGCACGATGGCCATGCGACGGGATGCGGTTGCGAAGG
>JAJFJD010000042.1 GCA_021774335.1 Alphaproteobacteria bacterium | reverse complement strand
CAGCTTAATCTACCATCCACCGGCGAACCGGCTTCTGGCTGACTCTTACTCTCATCGAAACACAGGCGAGATATTCCGAAGAATATCCCTTTCGAATGAAACATCCGAAGATGTCTCACAAGACATGGTTTAGGTGTCTTTTAGTCTGAATGCGCCTGCGAAACGCGATCGTGACATAGCACGTACCGCCGCCTGCGCATCCCTTCCGATTCTTCAATTGTCAAACAGCCAGCCCCGTAAGGAGCGCACGACACGAGCGCGTCCGGCGTATTAGAAAGCCGATCCCGCCCGCGAAGCAAATGGCCCGAGTGGTTTAGCGCAATGGCGTCCCCTCTCAGGAGCGCGGTTTGTACGCCCGGCCCGGGGAGATGTCAAACGGTTTTCCGGTAGACTTTTCCACATCGTCGAGAATTTCTTTCATGCTCTGACCGACTGTCGCGGATATGTCACAAAAAGGCGGTGTTGGGGCGATTTTTGGGCGGTCTAGCTGCCCACTTTCGCGAGAACATCGGCTTTCAGGAAGCGCTCGATCAGGAACATGAAGATCACCGACGGGACCAGCAGAATGAGGGAGGTGATGGAGGCGATCTGGTAGTTGCCTTCCATGCTGGCGTTGAACAGCAACAGCGGCATCGTGATGACATCCGGAACGCCGACGAAAAACGTCCCGGTAAACTCGTCCAGCGAGATCAGGAAGACGAAAACGGCACTGGCCATAATACCGGGCAGGGCAAGCGGCATGGTCACGGTCAGGAAGGTCCGCAGTGGCGAAGCGCCAATGTTGCGGGCGGCCTCTTCCAACTCCCGATCGATGGCAGCAAAGGCTGCCGTGCTGATCCAGACGGCAAAGACCAGACCTTGCACGGTGTGGACCAGGATGACGCCGACGAAGGTGCCGGTCAGCCCATAGCCATAGAAGATGCGGGCAATATTGATATGAACGGCGACAGCGGGGAAAGCCTGAGGCACCAGGAAGGCGACCAATATCAGGCCGCGCCAGGGCAAACGGCCGCGAGCCAGGGCGAGACCCGCCGGAATCGCCACCACCAGGCTGGCAATGACTGTAAGTAACGCGATCGCGACGCTGTTGTAGAGGGAGAGCATGGCGTTGCCGCGCGGCTTGAAGACACGCTGCCAAAAACCGAAACCCCACTCGAGGGGCAACTTGTGGGGGAAATACCAGACCTCCGCGACCGCCCACAGCAACATATTGGCCAGCGGCCCGAAGATGGCGAAGGCGAACAGCCCGAGTACTAGGGTGCGCGGCAGCCAAGCGAGCCACGCGTGCTTCGCGGTGGCCGCTGCGGGCGGCGCGACATCCGTCCGCGCGGTCACGGCGCAGCCCCTTGCCGGACGCCGTGGCGGAGATAGATCCAGGCGACAAGGCCCGTCATCAGATAGGAAATGAAGCCGAGCGCGTTGGCGACACCGTAGTCGCCATAGGCATTGATACGAAACGCCATGTCGACGGTCAGCATCGTCGGCGTCTGGGCGTTGATCATGATCGGCACCGACAGCACCGACATCATGACAACGAATGAGAGGATCAGGCCGACGGCAATCGTCTGCTGTACCTGCGGCAAGACGATTTCCACAAGGATTCGCAACCGCCCCGCGCCGAGGTTGCGCGCGGCCTCGATGGTCGACCGGTCGAGGGAGGCCATGGCGCCGGCCACCAACAACGCGACGAACGGGGTTTGCTTCCAGACGAAGGTGATCACGATGCCGCGCCAATCGAGGAAGCTGGTCGTCTGGATTGGCTCGAGCAAACCGGCGCCGACAAACAGATTGTTCATCAGTCCGTTCTTCGCCAGGAACGTGCGCATAAGCTGACCGGCGACAACGAACGGGATAAACAGGGGCCACCGATAGAGCCATTTAAGGATCGCCACGGCGGTCGGGCTCTCGCCCAATGTCAGGTAACCGCCGATTGCGATTGCGAACACACCGATCGATACCGTTGATATTGCGACGATAACGACCGTGAATAATATGTCGTTGGAATAGAAATCGAACGCTTTGATGAAGTTGGCAAATGTCCAGCTACCCGGCGTCTCGCTTTCGAACGCCGTGACCAGCGAGAAGCCAAGTGGATAGACGAACAGCGCGCCGACCACGGCGAGCGCCGGCGCGACCAATAGCAACGAGCCGATCCGGTCGTTGCGGAGGAGTTGGGCGTACTGCATTTTTGCTGAATGTTGCAGCGGAAAAACGCGCCGGGGCACTCGGCCCCGGCACGCATGATCGCAACAAGTCCTAGTTCTGCACCTGCTTTTCATATGATTCGAGGATGTCGTCGAAGAATGGCCCGATCGGGAAAACCTTGCCCTTCGACGCCAAATCTTCGGGGCTGACATCGGCGAACAATGCGTCGAAATCCGCCGGTTCCAGTGAGTCCTCGACGTGTACGGCGTCGATGCCCGGATACCAGTTGAAGCGCTTGACGATGCCTTCGGCCTGTACCGCCGGGCTGGTCGCCAGCTCGATGAACTTACGGGCGAGGTCGGGGCTCGAGGCCTTGGCCGGTGAGATGTAGTACATCGGCTGCCCCGGCATGCCCGGGCCGATCAGATTGAGCTTGATGTTCGGCGCCACACGGCCATCGCCCTGCCAAGTATAGAACATGTCGACCCAGACGGGACCCATGACGATCTCACCCCGGTTGAGCATGTCGAGGGTGCCGGCATTGCCGGGCGTGAAGGTGACGTTCTCGTTGAATGCCTTAAGGTCGTCGAAAACACCGGACCAGCTATCCTTCAGTGCCGCGTCGTAAGGCCCGTTCGCCAATTGGTCGGCCTGACCGCCGTAGGCGTACATCCAGCCGACGACGAAACTGACGCCGGACATGCCCTGCTTAATCCCGTTGTAGCCGAATTGGCCGGGATTCGCCGCGACCCACTCTTGCAACTCGTCATAGGAGTTCGGCGGCTCGCCGACGATATCCGGGTTGTAGGCGATCGCCGTTTGGCTATGGAACATCGGCATCACATAGCCTTCGACATCGACGCCGAGCGCCATTTTGGCGGTATCCCTGGTGACCATCGAACCGGTCGCGATGTCGTCGCGGTAGTTAGCGAGTAAGTCGGCGTTGCGCATGTCGCCGGCCATCTTCTGATGGACGACGGCGACGTCGACATCCCAGGCGTCGACACCGGCCTTCATCTGGGCGTCGAGCTTTTCGAAGATCTTCTGGGAGCCGGCGGCGCCCGGTCCGGTACTGGCGGCCCGCACGGTCACACCGGGATTCTGCTCCTCGAACAGCGGTCCCAGGTAGTCGGTTATATAGTCGAGCATGTTCTGGGACCCGGCGGTCAGCACATTGATCGTTTGTGC
>JAJFJD010000041.1 GCA_021774335.1 Alphaproteobacteria bacterium | reverse complement strand
GTGGGGGAAGAAGGACTCCAGACAAGCGCTTAAGCAGCCGATAGCCGATAGCGCAGACTATTAACGCGGGGTGGAGCAGTCTGGTAGCTCGTCAGGCTCATAACCTGAAGGTCGTAGGTTCAAATCCTACCCCCGCAACCAAATCAAAAGCTGACAAAGCCCCTCTCACGAGGGGCTTTGGCGTGTCCGAAATAGACGACAGACTAAGCAGTCTGAAAGCGCGGAAGGGAGAGATTCCTAATTTTACGGGAATCTCCGCCCCCTATGAACGGCCGGAAGATGCGGAAATTCATCTTGACGGCACACAGCGGGTGGACGATCTCGTGGACATTATCTTTTCAAGGATCGAAGAGTAGCTGAGATACCGTCAGAAAAATCTAACCTAGCCCGTGAAGTTGCGGTCTGTGGCGTTTATTCGCCTGCCAGTGCCACTCGGTCAGGTCGGAAGAGTAGTTTTGTTTGAAGCGAACACGGTAGTTGAAATTGCGGCCGGTCACGATTGCCCGCGTTCGGCAATTGCGAATCAATCGTCCGCACCCGAACTTCGCTACCGACCCGGATCAGACTCCACGATCCGATCGGCTTGCGATGAAACTGCGGTCGCTGGCGCGATCAAGTCGCTTGAAAACTTGATGTCCAACAAGAGCCAGCATGATGTGGAAAGATGTGCGCTATGGATGTCGTAGCCATCGCCGCGCTAGTGTAAATATTTGCCGAGCCGCGCAAATCCACCCTTCGCTATTGATGGGCTGCGAGTAGGTGTCCGCCCGGCATACATTGAGCATGTTTTAAACTCACGACCGATAAGGAATGTGGACGTAGTTAGACTGACCCATCAGGCTTGAAATTAGCATCCGTCAAAGAAGGTGGCAGATATGGCGATTACGTTATTCATTCAATATAAGATCCATCCGTTCAAGCATGACGAATACGAGGCTTATGCTAAACGGTGGTACGACATTGTTCCAAGGTGCGGCGGCGAGTTACTCGGGTATTGGATGCCCCATGAGGGCACGCGGGATATCGCCTACTGCCTGATTAATTTTGAAAGCCTGGCCGCCTATGAGACCTACCGCGAAGTAATTAAGGCGGACAAAGACGGCGCCGCAAATTTCCAGGCTGCGGCTGACGGCGATTTCATACTAGAAGAAAACCGGAGCTTCCTACGTCGCGTTGAGTAGCCGGTTGGCTCAAATTTATTGGTCGGTAACAAAACGCCGAGCGCCGTCCACCAGCAGGTTCTTTACGCCGGTGAACGCCATGATGTCCTCGCGCATCGGCTTACCCGCCGCATGAATGCGCGCAGTCGCCGCGTGCGTCACTTTCATCACCTCCGGATGGGACGGTTCACCCGGATAGCCGAGGTCTTGTGCGAAGTCGGCCGGCCCAAACATCAGATAATCGATGCCCGGTACCGTCAAAATATCATCCAAATTCTCGACCGCCTTCGCGCTTTCCAACATTGCACCGACGAGCACACTTTCGTTGCAAGCTTTCAGGAATGCCGGCATGTCTTCGATACCACTCTGATAGTTGGTGCCCCGCCCGCCACCAAAGGAACGATGTCCGTCCGGACCGAACAGACAGGTGTCGGCCAACTGCTTTGCATCGGCCAAAGTTTCAATATGCGGACCGATGATTCCCCGAACGCCGCGGTCGAGAAATTGGGTAATTGTGCCGGTGCCTATATCGGGTATGCGCGCGATCAGCGTTTGGTGCGTCAGATCGGCGGCACGACACACATTTTCTATAGCTGGCATATCCAGGATGCCGTGTTCGCAGTCGAGAAAGATAAAGTCCAGTTCGGCCGGCGCCAGCATCTCGACAATTTCGGGAGCGGGAAAAGTGAGCCGCACGCCATAGGCCTTGCGGTTTTCCCGCATCGCCAGCTTTATTCGATTGGTCGGTATCATCTTTGAATCCCTGCTATGCGGCGCTGGCGTCTAGGACCATGGCCCGGAAGGTGCTTTCGATGGCCTCGCGATTCAGGCCCTTGTAGATGAAGACGATGCGGCTTGTCCCGGCGTCGTCGGCGCCGTACGTGATGAACTTCGGTGCGCTAAAGGCGTTCCCGACAGCGTGGATGAGGATCGGTTCGGAAGCGTCCTCCAGCCAAACGATTCCCTTGACGCGAAGGAACGCGTCGCCCCGAAGGGAAAAGACGGTTTCGAAAAAATTGCGTAGCTGCAACCATGATACGGCTTGATCCGTTGTGAGCGCGAGCGAGCCGACCTTGCCGTGGCTGTGACCCTCGTGAGAATGGTGATGCCCGTTCGCGCCATCACCATCGTCCTGGGAGAGTCTCGCCGGAGTCGCCGCAGCCGATTTCGAAATCAGCCCAAAGAGCTCGTCGGGATCAATATCGCCGTGATCGACGGTCCGGACCGGGACCCCAGGGTTCAAGACGCCGATGATTTGGATCAACCGCTGGATGGTAGCGTCCGGCGCCAGTTCTGATTTCGATATCAGCACGATATCCGCAGCGGCGATCTGTTGCGGCGCCTCCTCGTAGTTGTCTATCTGCTGCAGACCCTGCTGCCCGTCGACCATGGTGATGACCCCGTCGCAACCGCATGGGCGGCCCATATCCTCCATTTGATCGAGAGCGTGAATAATTGGGGCTGGGTCCGCTAGTCCCGTCGGCTCGATCAGGATTTTCGAGAATGGCGGAAGCAAGCCTTTCTCCACTTTTGCGAAAAGATCGTCGATCGTATCGATCAGGTCGCCCCGAATCGTGCAGCAGACGCAACCACTATCCATAACCACGGCGTTCTCCAGGGCGGAGTCAATGAGCGCGTGGTCAATCCCGATCTCGCCGAATTCGTTCACGATCAGGGCCGCGTCCGACATTGCCGGATGCTGGATGAGCCGGTTCAGCAGTGTTGTCTTGCCGCTGCCGAGAAACCCGGAAATGACCGATACAGGAACCCGGTTAGACAGTCGGGGGGCTGGTTCGTTTTCCAATTGCGTATCCTTACGATGGGTCGATCTGAAAAGTCGCGAGGCCGACCGGCCGGAAAGGGCTGCTTGGAATTGTTGCCTCGGTCCAAAAGGAAAGAAACTCTAACGGAAAGCGCTGTTCCGAAAAGATCGCGGCGCCATTCTGCAGTTCTGTTGCCGTGACGGTTATCGGCAGCAGCGCTTCGCACGGCGCGTCGTGGGCATGACCGCTGACAAGCGGGGGATGAGGAGCACCGCCTGCAAGCTTGAGACCAAGAACACGCGTGCCTGTCCAGAAGGCGAAGTCAAATTCGCCGAGATTTCTTTCTCCTTCGTCGCACAAAATCGAAACCTGCGCGTCAGGCAGAGGCCAAAGTGCCGAAAAGACGAAATCGTCCGCCGAAAACAATCCGTCCGACCACGCGAGGGTCTGGGTTAGCTCACGGTCGGCATCCTGGCAGTGTGTGGCAATAAAGGAAAAATAGAGATCGAGAAACTGCCGCTGATACTGCGCAAAGAGATCGAGTGCACCAAGAATCTCGAATCTCAAATAGTCCAGTTTCTCCTGATTGGCTGAAAGTTTAGCCAATTGATCGGGAGGAAAGCGTACGCCTACATCCGTATTCAAGCGAAGCGGCGGTGTCTTGTGCGGCGTTACCAAGAATGACGGGTTCGAGACGCCGCTTCGGCCTTCACGGAGATGGCCGGAGCGTGGGCCTCCCTTGCTGCCGTACATAATCTTCAGATTGGCCATTGCGTTTGTCGATCCGCATCGTTTGTCGGTAGCGGCGCCTCGGTGGCCGAGCCTACATGTGAGAGTACATCGTCAGACCCGGAACGGGCATGCGCGCCACCAGGACCTTGCCGTTGCCGTCCAGTATATAAAGGTCGGTACGGTCAGCGCCGCCATATGCAAGATTTGTAAGCTTGTCCGTAGTGCAGGTTTCGATACGGAAAATCGGTAGACCGAGACGATTGAAAACCCAGACAATACCCATGCTGTGCTGAACGCAGAGGACGTTGCCGGCTTCGTCGACGGCCATTCCGTCTGGTGTGCCGAAACCACTCATCCCGGCGAATGTCCCGACCCGTGAGGGCGGCCGCGAATCGTATAAGGGCTGCCACCAGATTGTATTGGAGCGGGAACCGACATAGAGGATTTTTTCAGTTGGATCGAGCACGAGACCGTTCGGTCCCGGAAGTGTCTCTATCAGCGCTTCAAGATTACCGGACGCTGTGAAGCGATAGACCCGTCCTGTCGGATCGTGCAATCCGGTCTTGCCCTGATCGGTGAAATACAGGTCGCCGTTGCTGGTGAAGACAAGGTCGTTCGGACCCTTGAAACTCTCGGCCGGGAGGAGTTCGGCGAGCGGACCGATCTCACTCGTCTCCGGATCGAGCACGACAATGCCATATCGGTAATCCGCGATGAAGATGCGCCCGTCCTTGTGAATCTTCAGACCGTTGGGCTCGCCGTCATATTCGACCACCAAATCAAAAGCGCCGTCCGGCGACATCTTGAAGATCCGTCCGTGCGGAACGTCGGTGAA
Source organism: Alphaproteobacteria bacterium (assembly GCA_021774335.1). Lineage (GTDB taxonomy): Bacteria > Pseudomonadota > Alphaproteobacteria > UBA8366 > UBA8366 > JAJFJD01. The sequence continues at coordinate 89,686 of JAJFJD010000041.1, read as the reverse complement.
AAAAAGATTTCCGTTGCGGTCGAAGGCGGGACCCTCGAGATAGAAATCGACATCGGTCTGAACCCGAGCATAACGACTGGTGACCTTGCCGGGCCTACTGCCGGACTTGGCGAATTCGGCGGGCATCTCGGCAACCAACTCGGTCTTTATTACTTCCGGCGCATCGTAAGGTCCCATATCGGCGTCTCCTGCAAGTTGGGTGGCGTTGTTTTCGGTCGCGCGATTTCATGCCTCTGGTGTGTGCAATACCGTAGTGCAATGGCCGCCATTCCCGCCACTTCATAGATTGGATTATTGTATATCCCAAAAGATGTGATAAATTGAACTATAAAATGAGCAATAAGGGGGTCGTGTCAGTTCTGCCAATAGCCGTTCCATCGGTGTCTACGCGTACCGGACGCAAGATCACTTACCGCTAGAACCCAATTGACTGTTTTCGGTGCGCCAACCGTTCTTGTTTGCTTGGAATCCCGATGAGACGGCCCACCGCCGGTGGAGTTCCGATGCAGCCGCCAACAAGGAAATGCCGTGACCCAAAAGTAAGCGCTTCGACACGTGTCGGCATTTCGAACAAGAAGCACGCTTCCGGAGGAAACCGATCATGTCCGATACGTTCAAGAAATCATCCCGTCTCATAGGCTCTTTGTCTCGCCGAAACTTTCTTCGCACGACCGGCATTGTTGCGGGCGCTGCAACCCTTGGCGCTCCGTTTGTGCACAATGCTAGGGCGGCCGAAAAATTTATCTGGTACTCGGGCTCTTCCGCCCGCTCGGTCGCGGCCTGGGCCGAGACGTTCCAGAAACAATCGGGAATTCCCACCGAACACTTTCGTTCCGGCGGCGTAAAACTCGCGCAGAAATTCGAAGCCGAAGTGAAGGCCAATCAGGTCCGTTGTTCGGCGCTCGATTCCTCGTTACCGGGAATCATGATGAACTGGGTCGACCGCGGACTCATCCAGAAATACGACAGCCCGCAAGCGAAGAACTTCCCTGCCGATGTACGGGACCCTGGTTACTGGGCTCCGATCAAGGCGCTGGTTCTGACCATGACCTACAACGCCGACCTGATTAAACCCGAAGACGCGCCGAAGAAATGGGAAGACCTGCTCGACCCGAAATGGAAGGGCAAGATGGTCATGCCGGATGCCTTCTATAGCGGGGCGGCGCTCCATTGGTATGGCGCAATGCGCAAAGCCTATGGCAAGTCCTTCATGGAGAAGCTCTCCAAACAGGATGTACTCATTCGCCGCGGCTCCGGCGCGACCGCGAAGGCGGTGACCTCGGGTGAGCGGCCGCTATCCGCCATGCTTTTGATGTATCGCGTATTCGCCGACATTAAGAAAGGCGCCAACCTGCGCGTTTCAATACCCGAAGTTGGCACGCCGGTCAGCTATATGGTGATCGGTGTTCCGAAGGCCGCGCCAAATCCCGATGCCGGAAAGAAGTTCATAGATTTCGCCTTGTCGAAACCGGCGCAGACCTTCTGGCAAAATAAATATTTCACCCCATCGCTACGTGAAGATGCCGAACCGCTCACGCGGGAACGGGGCAGACGTCCACTGTCCGAGATCAAACGGATCTACAGCTCGCCCGATGACATGCGGGGATTCTTCAAAGAACAGAAGGTGCTCATGGATGAGTGGAATCGCCTCTTCAAATGATCCGCTGTTCGACAACCGCATATCGGGGAACGACCAGTGGCATCGATGATGCCGCTGGCCTCCCGGTTCCTGGTACGTCATGAGCACTGTCGTCTCCGCCGAGCCGCCAGCTAATCCCTGGCGGCGAACGCGTGCCTTTCTTGCGTTGAATCCGCTTTTGGGTCTGCTGCTGATTGTCTTCTTAATCCTCGGCATTCTCATTCTCTACCCGGCGTGGATTTTGTTCTCTTCGTCTTTCATGACGGAGTCCGGGGAGCTCACGCTGCAATGGTATATCGAGGCCTATACCGATCCGGCGAACTACCAGGCGATATTCAATACCCTCGTGATCGCGTTCGGCGCGGCGATCATCGCTACCGGCTTCGGCACTTTCATGGCCTGGGCGGTCGTCCGCACAGACATTCCGGGGCGGCGGATCATCGAGGCGGCTTCGATCGTCCCATTCATATCGACGCCCTTCATCGGCGCGCTCGCCTGGATCCTGCTTGCCAGTCCGCAAACCGGCCTGATCAACCATTTATGGCGCACGCTTCCTGGCGCAGAGGGTCCGCTTCTCAACATCTACTCGCTGTGGGGCATCGTGATGGTCGAGGCCCTGTACGAGATGCCCTATGTATTCCTGATTGTCTCGGGCGCATTACGGTCGATGGACTCGACACTGGAAGAGGCGTCGATGTCTTCCGGCGCCGGCGTATGGGATACGACATGGCGGGTAACCCTGCCGCTCGTTCTTCCCGCCATTCTCGGCGGCGCGTTGCTTGTCTTTGTGCTCGCCGCCGAACAGTTCGGTGTCCCGGCGGTTCTGGGAACGCCGGCGCGGATCAGGGTGCTTACGACCAGTATCTGGGATACCCAGTCGGTCTTTCCTCCGAAATACGGTCTGGGCGCGTCCTTGTGCGTTACGCTCCTGGTGATAACGATGATCGGTCTGTGGCTGCAGCGGCGGTTGATCGGCAACCGCTCCTACACGACCGTGGGCGGCAAGGGGGCGCGCGCACACCGCGTCTCGCTCGGTCCATGGCGTTGGCTCGTCTTCGCAATTTGCGGCGCCTATCTTCTGCTCGCCGTCGTGTTGCCTTTTGCGACCATTTTCCTGAGTTCGATTCGAACGCTCTGGACGCATGACTTCCGCTGGGAACAACTCACGCTGGAGAACTATCGCTGGGTGTTGTTCGACTATCCAATCACACAGCGCGCCCTATTCAACAGCATGTTCCTTGCGGTGGTTGGTGCGACGGTGTGTATCGTGTTTTGCGCTCTGGTCTCCTTTCTGTCGTTGCGAACCCGCTTGCCCGGTCGAAAGGCATTGGACTATCTCAGCATGCTGCCCATGGCGTTTCCGGGCATCGTGCTGGCGGTCGGGCTGCTGCAGGCGTGGATCTCGCCACCGCTGGTGCTTTACGGCACGATCTGGATTTTATTTATCGCTTACATCGCCCGGTACTTTCCGTATGGGGTCCGGTCGACATCGGCGACGCTTGTCCAGATTCATCCAGAACTGGAAGAGTCCTCGCTCATCTCGGGTGCGAACTGGTTTCAAACATTCTATCGCGTGACCTTGCCGCTTCTAAAGCCAGGGCTCGTCGCCGGGTGGATTCTGCTGTTCGTCTCGTTTACCCGGGAACTGAGCGCTTCCGTGTTGTTGTACTCACCCGGCAAGGAAGTCATCTCCGTTGCGATCTATGACATGTGGGAACAGGGCGATTTCCAGCCGCTCTCCGCGCTTGCCTTCATCCAGATTGCGATCGCGATGGTAATGCTCGCGCTGGTCAAGTGGGTCACGAAAGTGGACCGGGAGGTATCGGTGTGAGACGGCGGAGGAAAGATCGGCAATGACAACGCTCAGGATTGAAGGGCTCGTTAAGCGCTATGGGTCGGTGCGCGCCGTCGACGATGTCAGTTTCGAGGTTGGTCCCGGCGAATTTCTCTCGCTGTTGGGGCCAAGCGGCTGCGGTAAGACAACCACGCTGCGCTGTATCGCTGGATTCGAGCGTCCCGACGGCGGGCGTATCACTTATGACGGCGAGCCGCTCACCGATATCGCGAAAGGTGTGTTCGTGCCGCCGAACCAACGCAAGTTCGGCATGGTATTTCAATCCTACGCCGTTTGGCCGCACATGACGGTGTTCGAAAATGTCGCTTACCCGCTGAAAGTCGCTGGGGGAGTGGCGAAAAACGAGATCCAGGAGCGGGTCCAGGAGAAGCTTGCGCTGGTCGGCTTGGGGGACCTCGGTGCCCGTCTGCCAACGCAGCTTTCAGGGGGACAGCAGCAGCGCGTTGCACTCGCCCGGGCGTTGGTGATGGATCCACGGGTATTGTTGTTCGATGAACCGTTGAGCAATCTCGACGCAAAATTGCGCGAGCACATGCGCTTCGAATTGATGGAACTTCAGAGCGGGCTCGGTATTCCGGCGGTCTACGTCACCCATGATCAGGCCGAGGCAATGGTCATAAGCCGGCGCATTCTCGTCATGGAGCACGGCAAGATCGCCCAGATGGGCCGGCCCGACGAAATTTACGAGCGTCCCGCCACCCGATTCGTCGCCGACTTTATCGGGCTTACGAACTTCGTTACCGCGGAGGTCGTTGGCAGCGCCGGGGGAGGGCGCTGGTCGGTACGCTGCGATCTTGGCGAGCGTCTATGTACGAGCAGGCACGAGCACTCTCCTGGCGAAACTGTGACTCTCGCCGTTCGTCCCGAACGTGTCGAAATGTCTCTCGACGCGCCGGCGGACGGTAACGCCTTCGAAGTGACGCTCCGGAACGCCTACTATCTTGGGCCCTATACAGAATTCTTCCTGGATGTTGGGGATCTGACGATCCGCGCCCAGCACAGTTTTCCCATCGATGCCACGCCCGGCCAACGCCTGTATGCCCGTGTCGCGCCCGAGCATTGCCTCGTTGTTGCCGAGTCGCCGAGCGGCGACGACGCATGTTGAGACGGGACCTTTAGGAGAAACACGTCATGCAAATCGGCTTGCGCATCGGACCTCAGAACGAGTTCACGCCGGTCCCGGAATATCTCGAGTTCGTCAAAAAGGCGGAGGACCTCGGGTTTGATCCCCTGTTGTTCTCGGACACCGTTTCACTGTCGCATTTCCACCTTCGCGATCCCTTTGTCGTAATGGCGCTCGCCGCCGGCGTGACCGAGCGCGCCGGGCTTGGGACAGGCGTCACCGTTCCGTTTACCCGCCATCCGGCGGTTATCGCCAACGCATTCGGATCCATTGATGACGCCATTGCGCCGCGGCGGACGTTCGTCGGCGTCGGCTCGGGCGATACGGCGGTCTACCTGATCGGCAAGCGTGCGGCCCGCTTGCGTGAGATGCGCGAGTTTCTCCAAGCGTTGCGGGGACTGCTGGACGGCACTCCCGCGATCTATGAAGGAACGGAGATGCAATCGAACTGGCGCAAGGCACACATCCCTATCTGCCTTGCGGCGGATGGACCAAAGATGCTGGCCATAGCGGGCGAGCTGGCCGACGAGGTGATACTCGGCGCGGGTGCGACCCCGGAGGTGATCGAATGGGCGCGAAGCTGTGTCGCCGAAGGTGAAGCGCGGGCCGGCCGCCAACCCGGCAGCACGCCGCTTTGGGTCGATATGATCGTGAGCGTCGGCGACGACCGCGAGGCCGTGCGCCAGGCAATCCGGCCACGCCTCTGCAATCGCGCGAACCATAACTTTCGCATGGGCTTTCACAGCGTGCCCGACGAGCATTTGGATGGAGTGCGGTCCTTTCGCGAGAACTACGATGAGAGCGACGTCGGCTCGAAAACCAAAAACGCCGACCACATCAACGACTACATCATCGACCGGTTTGCCTTCGTCGGCACGTCCGCCGATGTCGTGGCCCGGTTCGAAACCCTCAAATCCCTCGGTGTCGAAAACGTCATCGTCGCTATGCCGTTCGGCCTCGAAGAGCGCTACGCGATCATCGAAACCCTCGCACGCGACGTAATGCCGCGCGTGTCCGAGGCCTGACAGATGGACAAATACAGGAGCACTACATGGCGACCAGCAATAGCCTGAACGGCGGCCAGATCATCGTCGATTATCTGGTGCAGGAGAAGGTTCCGTATGCCTTCGGCCTCTGCGGGCATGGCAACATCGGCTTCATCGATGCGCTATATGAGCGTGCCGACGATATTTCCACCATCTCCGTACATCATGAGACGGTCGCCGGCTTCATGGCCGACGTTTATTACCGGGTGGCCGGCAAACCGACTGCGACCTTCACCTCCTGCGGTCCCGGATCGGCCAATATGCCGATCGCGCTCGGCAATGCCTATTTCGATTCTGTGCCGTTTCTGGCCGTGACCGGCAACGTGCCGACAAGCCAGTTCAACCGCGGCGCCTTTCAGGAAACCTACCGTCAATATCAGGCGGATTTTCCGTCGACGGTGCGCGCCTATTGCAAGCGGGTGTTTCAGCCGACCCGCGGCGACATGGTGCCGCTGGCAACGCGTCAGGCGTGGAAGACAATGGTCACGGGACGGCCAGGACCGGTGGTTCTGGACGTGCCCTTCGACATCTTTAAGGAAGGGGCCGAACAACCACCCGTCGCCGAGGATTGGAATGCCAACATCAGCAGCCGTTGCGGGGCCGACCCCGAAGGTGTGACCAAGGCAGTCGACATGCTGCTCGCCGCGGAACGTCCGGCGATCCTCGTCGGCCAAGGCGTCAAGTATGGGGGGGCGGCCGCGGATCTTCTGGCGCTCGCGGAGCGGCTGGGCATTCCGGTCGCCTGTTCGGCGAGCGGCATCGGAGCGATCGATACCAAACATTCGTTGGCGCTGGGCCTTATTGCGCGGAACGGTACCTATCAGGCGAACCATGCCTGCCGCCAGGCGGATGTGCTTCTCGCCCTGGGCGTCCGATTCGACGACCGCACCTCCAGCAGCTGGATGCCCGGTTACTCTTTCACGATTCCGCCGACGCGGTTGATCCACGTGGACATCGACCCGGACGAAATCGGGCGCAACTATCCGGTGGCGCTTGGTCTGATGGCCGATGTGCGGACCTTCTTGCGCCAGCTGGTGGACGAACTCGACACGCGCAAGGTGGGTAAGAAAGAGGTCTCATCCGCACGCGCCGCGTGGCTCGACTCGATCGCCGGCTACCGGAAGGAATGGGAAGAATTCATCGCCCCCGGCTTTACCGAAGACACGACTCCGATCAACCCTCAGCGGGCGGCGCATGAGATCGATAAGGTTCTGCCGGAAGACGCGATTCTGGTGAGCGACATCGGCGTGCACCACAACTGGCTTCTGCAGTTCTGTCATCCGACACGGCCGGACTCCCTGATTGGCTCGATGGGCTTCGGTCCAATGGGCTTCGGCGTGGCCGGCGTGATGGGCGCGAAATTTGCGGCGCCGGACCGGCCCTGCGTTTCGGTTTGCGGTGACGGCGCCTTCCTCATGCATGCGAGCGTGTTGGCCACCGCCGTCGAATACAATCTGCCGGTCGTCTGGGTTGTTTGGAACAATTACGCCTATGGATCGATCCGGGGCTTGCAGCGCGGGTATCTGGACGGCCGTGAACTGGCGACCGATTTCAAGCACCCGGAGACGGGCCAACCCTACAATCCGGACTTTGCGGCGATGGCGCGTTCGGCCGGCGTCGAGGGCGTCAGTGTCGACAATGCCGACGATCTGGGCGCCGCAATCCAGGCCGGCATTGCAGCCAACCGTCCGTATTTGATCGACGCCAACATCGGGGGCGATCTCAACCCGACCGGCGCGGGTGCCTGGGAATTGCCCGGCATGGGACAGAGCCATCCAGGGTTCGGCAAAAGATACCAACCGAGCTGAACAAGGACCAAGAGGTCCGGAACCAACATCAACAGAAAGAGCATCAGGAACAGCGCAATGAGCAAAGGAAGACCCGAAGAAGCCAATAACTTCCGTCTGCTGGGGCACGATCCCAGCGCAGCTTGGGGCGGCGGCAGCTTGTGCGAGATAAAGGATGGATACGCTTATGTCGGTGCCGTCGGCGGATCGAGCTATGGCGGTCTCGAGGGGTTCACGGTCCATGATGTCTCCGACCCGACGAAGCCGCACAAGGTGGGTGAGTTCAAGGCTCCGCCGGGCGTCCATATGCACAAGGTGCGTGTCGTGGGCGATGACCTCCTCTACGTGAATTCCGAAACGTTACCTGGTGAACGCGGCAAGGATGGCCGCGGCGGGTTCTACATCTTTGATATCCGCGACCGCGCGAATCCAAAGCAGGTTGGATTCTACGATCTTCCCGGAAGCGGTCCGCATCGTTTTGGCGTCGACAACGAACGCCAACTCGCCTTTTTCCCCAATGACGCAGAGGGCTGGAACAAGCGCGTCATTTGGACCATGGACATCAAGGATCCGCTCAAGCCCGAGGTGATCAGCCAATGGGGATTACCGATCCAGAAGGCGGAGGGCGCCGGCGAAGGCGGTGATCCCATGCCTGCCGACACGGCCGTCACGTTGCATGGGCCGCCCGTCATCCGTGGCAACCGCATGTATGCTGGGTTCTGGGGCGGTGGTATGGCGATCATCGACTGCACCGATCTGGCGGATATGAAACTGGTCAGCCACTTGCGCTGGAGCCCGCCTTTCGTGGGATGCACGCACACGGTTTGGCCCGTCGGCGATCGCCCCTATCTCGTCGTCACCGACGAAGCGCGAGCCGTACAGAACTACTGGGACAGTCAGTTCATGTGGGTGGTCGACATCCGTGAGGAACGGAACCCGATTCCCGTTTCGACCTTCATGCCGGATCGCGAAAAATACTTCCACAGCGGTGGCCGGTACGGGGCGCACAATATTCTCGAAAATATCCCGTCCGAGGGACCCTGGGCCAATACTGTCTTTCTGACCTATTTCAACGCCGGCCTCAGGGCGGTGGATGTCAGCGACCCGCTCGTCCCAAAGGAAGTAGGCTGCTACGTCCCGGCGTTGCCGGACGGGCAGGAGGCAATCCAGTCGAACGATGTGGCCTGCGACGAGCACGGGCGAATCTATCTCATCGATCGCTGGGGCGCTGGAATGCACATCCTCGAATACACCGGATAGCACCTTAGGTTATTGGATAAGGGAAACGAAGCGATGCTCAGTAATTCCGAAGTCAGGTTTGCGAATAACCTCAATCTCATCGGCCGCAACGATCTCGGCGGCGCGCCGAACGCGGGCGAGGGGATTGCAATCAAACTTACCAAGGACGGACGGCGGATCATGTATTGCGCGCATGAAAATCCACCGATGTGTTTTTCGGTTTTGGATGTGTCCGACCCGCGCGACCCGAAGATGGTCTGGCAGCTACCACTCCCGAACCGGCGGGTGCGCGGCAACTCACTGTCGCTGTGCGGGGACATCCTGCTGCAGGCCTATCAGGTGGTGCAACCGGGTGACTCGCCAGCAGGGTTCGAGGTCTACGACGTATCCGATGCGGTGAATCCCAAGAAGATCGGATTCTTCGACGTGTCGGGGCCACACTCCCAAGGCGTGCACTTCGTGTCCTTCATGGACGGCCGATACGCTCATATTTCGACCGGGGCGCCCGACTTCGAACCGAACAACCAAAAAGACCACCAGTTCTACATGATCGTCGACATGGCCGATCCAACCAATCCGACGGAGGTCGGCCGTTGGTGGATGCCGGGGCAGCGCAAGGGCGACGATGCGGAGCTCCCGCCGCGCCACCCCGAACCTTACGACTTTGCCTTTCGTCCGCATCACACGCTCGTCTATCCGGAGCGGCCCGACCGTGCCTATATTGGCTACATCGACGGCGGCATTGTGCAGCTCGACATTTCCGACATGTCGAAGCCAAAGCTCATTTCGCGGCTCGACTACCACCCGCCATATCCCGGATTTACCCATACGGTCATGCCGCTATTCGACCGCGGCTTCCTCGTTGTCACCGACGAAGCGACGGGTGACGAGGGCATCGATTGGCCGAAGCGGCTATGGATGGTCGACAATCGGGTTGAGACCAACCCGGTCATAGTCTCGACCATGCCAACGCCAGAGGGATTCGACGATCTGCACCGCGTCGGCGGACGCATCGGCGCACACAACATCCATGAGAACGAGCCGCATGAGGCGGCGGGCAAGCTCACCAATTCTGTGATCGCGACCTGGTTCAGCGCCGGGTTGCGCATCTACGACATCCGCGACCCGTATCGCCCGGAAGAGATCGCGGCCTTTCTGCCGCATACACCAAAGGATCAACGCGGCAGCCGCATCAGCGATATCTACATCGACGACCGCGGCATTATCTACACGACTGACCGGGCAAATGGCGGTTTGTATGTTCTGGAATACACGGGTCAACAACCGCTCACCTAATGGCCCTCAACAATGATGGGCCAATGAACCACTAAGGAGGAAATGCTATGCTTATCAAACATGTCGCTCCCGCGATTGTGTTGGCGGCCGCCGGTGCTGTCGCCTTGGCGCCGGCTCCCTCGGTCGCGCAGAGCTACCCCAACAAGCCGGTAAATATAATCGTTCCGTTCAACCCCGGCGGCGGCGCGGACTCGTCACAGCGCACCTTCAACAAATTTGCTGAACCGATCGTCGGCCAATCACTCGTCGTCATAAACAAAGCTGGTGCCGGGGGTACCCGGGGTTGGGCCGAATTCGTGCGCAAGAAAGCCGATGGTTACACGATGGCGATCGTCACGCCGCCGTTCAATGTTATCCCGGCGCTCGCCCGTCCGAAACAGACCGGCTATACGCTCGACCAATTCACTAATATCTGCATCTACGCGGTCGTGCCGGACGTGTTGTTGGTGCGCTCGGAAAGCAAGTGGAAGACGTTTGCCGATCTTGTCAAAGACGCGAAGTCGAGGCCCGGTAAATTAAAAGTTGCGAATACGGGCAAGCTTGGCGCCGACTTGATGACGACGCTGCTAATTGAGGACGCCGCTGGCATTAAGCTAACCAAAGTGCCGTTCACCGGCGGATCCAAGTCATTTAAAGCCATTCTTTCCGGAACAGTGGAAGTGATGGTCGGGAGCGCGAAGTTCGCAACTAAGGGCAAAGGCCGGCTCCGTACCTTGGGCATCACTTCTAAAAAGCGGGCCGCCGGCTTGTCGGACATTCCGACATTTACGGAACTCGGATACAACGTCGTGTCCGAACGGTTCCGGGCGTTCGCCGGTCCGAAGGGGCTTTCAAAGAAGGTCGTCGACTATTGGGGCGACGTTTGCGAGAAGGTCGTAAAGAATTCGGATTTCCGCGCTGCAATGAAGAAAATCGGCCAACCGGCCCAGTACCGGGGTCCGGCCGAGGCGCAAGCGTCGATCAACGGCATGGCCAAACGCATGAAGGCGCTGGTCGAAAAATACGATCTCGCGAAATAGTTAATCGAATGCGGTTGGCGCCGGTCCGGGTTTCTCCGGGCCGGCGGCGCTGCGGTTGTTAGGAGTATTGCGATGTGGGATGCGATTCTTAGCGCGGTTCAGACGAACCTCCAATTTTCGCATCTGCTCGTAGTGTTGATTGGAACACTGGCGGGAACCTTTATTGGCGCCTTACCGGGCCTCTCCGCCGTTAGCGGCGTCGCTTTGCTGTTGCCCTTTACTTTTACGATGGACCCGGCGCAAGGGCTCATCATGTTGGCCGCTGTCTATATGTCGGCCGAATATGGCGGCTCGATATCCGCCATTCTGATCAATACGCCTGGCACCTCCGGTGCGGCCTGCACAATGCTGGATGGCACGCCGCTGACCCGGCAAGGCAAGGCGCAAGAGGCTCTCTACATATCGCTGCTGGCGGGAACGGTCGGCGGACTCGTTGGCGCAACTGCATTGCTGTTCTTCACCCCGTTTTTAGCGGAAATGTCGCTGTTTCTGGGACCGGCGGAAATCTTCTGGGTCGCGGTCTCCGGTCTTGCTTTGGTAGCAACATTGTCCGGGAAGCACACGGTCAAGGGGCTCGTTGGTGTGGTGATTGGTGTCGCGTTGACGCTCGTTGGACAGGATGCGATTTCCGGCGACATGCGGTTCATGTTCGACGACTACCGGCTCGTGGGCGGCATTCCCTTGGTTCCGGCTCTGCTGGGTCTCTTTGCGGTGGCGAGTATTCTTGAACTGCTGGAGAAATCGAGCGATGCCGTGGCGCCGTTGATACTGCGCAAGGGTGTGCTGCGGTCGATCATATCGGCGCTATCAAAGATGAAAATTCAGCTTGCTTGGTCAAGCTTGCTCGGTACCGCGGTCGGAATCATTCCCGGCGCCGGCGCATCGATCAGCGCTTTCGTCGCGTATGGCGAGGCCAAGCGAATCTCGAAAAATCCAGAGGCATTCGGCAAAGGCTCGTACGAGGGTGTGGCGGCACCGGAAGCGGCCAACAATGCGGTTGTGGGCGGGGCGCTGGTACCTCTCCTAGCGCTCGGGATTCCCGGGTCCGGGTCTGCCGCAATAATGTTCGGTGCGCTAACCATCCACGGGATCGTTGCCGGACCGCAGCTATTCTCGGAACACGCAGACATCGTCTATACGTTCATGATTGGCTTGTTCCTCACGGTGTTTGCGATGTTGGTCATCGGTTTGGTCACCATCCGATGGTCCAGCCTGATCGTCCGTACGCCGCGCAAGACGATGGTGCCGGCGGTACTGGTTCTTTCATTGATCGGATCGTACGGCCTCAACAATAACCTGTTTGATGTGTACGTCCTGCTCATCGTGGGCGTGATCGCTTATATCCTAACCAAAATTGATGTGCCGGTCGTCACGATCGCGCTGGGGCTCGTTCTCGGTGCGTTGATGGAGGAAAGTTTCCAGCAGGCCGCCCTCGTCGGGACAGTGGATTACGGGTCGACGTGGTTGTATTTTGCGAACCGGCCTTTGGCGTTGGCCTTGATGGTCGTCGCGTTCGCGATCATGGTGGTTGGTGTAAGGCAAATTCTTCGCGAACGGCGCAGCACGCAGAATGCACCTGAAGCGGAAGAGATCGACGGCGAGTCGGGAATCAGTCTTCGCTCCGCAAATATTGCCTTCAGCACGATCCTTCTGCTTCTTGCGGCATACATAGTTTTTGAAGCGCGCGACTTTACTGCGGCCGGCGCACAATTTCCGATTCTTGTTGCCAGCGCCTTCGTCGTGTTTGGCGGAATTCTGCTCGGTGTAAATCTTCATCCACGCTCAGCTGCTACCCTCGGTCGAATTCGGCCGTTTGCCGCCGTGCCCTGGCGAAACTGGGCCGCCATAGTCGGGGCATTGGTGATTCTCACATTGACCATAGATTTGGCTGGTTTCTATGAGTCCGCTTTTCTCTTCCTGCTCGCATCATCATGGATTCTTACCCCGAACTCGGAATCACGAGCAAAACGGCTCGCCCAAGCCACGGCCTTTGCCGCCATCTTTGTCACGATCGTGTTCGTAGCCTTCAAGCTAATCCTCAAGATACCAACGCCGGTCGGTCTAATCGTTTAAACGGAAATTTCCTGGGAGATACACCATGGACGCAACCCGTCTTTTCGCTGAGTTCACCCATGACCTCAAGATAGAAGACCTGCCTGCCGCCACGGTTGAGGCCAGCGGGCGCATGGCGCTCGATACCGTCGGCGCAGCCATCGCTGCGTGGAACGCGCCCGGCGTACGCGAGCTGAGGTCGATCCTGTCGCAATGGGGGGAAGGGCCAAGCCGCGTCTGGATAGGAGGCGAACGGTTGTCGCCGCCGGCGGCGACGCTGGTCAATTCCTCGATGGCCCATGCGTTGGAGTACGATGACCTTCATAGCGAGCTGCCGATCCATTCCGGCGTGGCAATGGTGCCCGCCGTACTTGCAGTCGCGGACGCAAGACCGGAACTGCGGGGCGCAGATGTCGCGGCGGCCATCATTGCCGGGACCGAAGTCATCTGCCGGCTCGCCCGAGCCACCAACAGTTATTTCGGCGACGCCGGTTTCCGCGGCTGGAACCCGAGTTCGGTCGTGGCGGGTTTCGGCACCGCGGCGGCGACGGCGCGCCTGCTCGGGTTGGACGCGGACGGCATTGAACGGGCGATGGGGCTGTCCTACGCGCAAGCCTCCGGCAATCAGCAATGCATCGAAGACGGCGGGCTGGTCAAACGCATGCAGCCCGCGATGGTCGCTGAAGCCGGCGTGCGTGCCGCGTGGCTCGCGCAGGCCGGTGTCACCGGCGCGATCAATGCGATCGAGGGCAGGAATGGTTTCTTCTCCGTCTATGAGAGTGGTGACTACGACGCGGCGAAGCTGAGAGACGGGTTGGGGTCGCAATTTGAGATCGACGGTGCCGGCTTCAAACGGTACCCGATCTGCGGCATGTCGCATCCGGCCGTCGATGCGCTGCGCGAACTCATGGCCGAGCATGAATTCGGTCCCGACGATGTTGCCTCGGTCGAGGTTTATGGCTCGAAGTTCGTCAAAGACATGGTCGGCCGGGCCTATCAACCGGGCGATAATCCCGAAGTTGATGCGCAGTTCAGTCTGAGCTATTGCCTCGCCACCGTCCTCCTGACCGGTAACATAGGCCTAACGGATCTACAGCCGGAACACACCTTGTCCCAGGAACGGCGCACCTGGGCGGATCGGATCCCAATCCACTTCGAAGAAGAACTGAAGGGTAAATGGACCGCGCGGGTCGAGGTGAAGCGGCGTGATGGCAAACTGCTGACCCGTACGCGCAAGAAGGCGGGCGGCCAGAGCGACACGCCGCTTTCCACAGACGAACTGATTACCAAATTCGAGGATGCGAATTCAAACGGCAGCACCGGCATTTCCGCTGGGGATGCGCGTAAGTTATGCGATCTGCTTCTCGACCTCCCACGGTTGCCGTCGCTCGCGCCCGTGTGCGATGCCCTCGTCCCATCGGATGCAGCGCGTGGCGCAGTTCGCCGGGCAGGATGACGGCTCCAATACAGCAGCATAAGAAACAGGAGAACCAAATGGATCTTGGATTAGAAGGGCAGGTTGCGATCGTTACCGGCGGAAGCCGTGGGATTGGGCATGCGTGCGCAGCATCCCTGCTTTCCGAAGGCGCCGCCGTGGCGTTGGTGAGCCGCGATCCTGAGCGTTTGGAGAAAACGCAGGCCGCTCTCGAGAAATCATCGGGCGGCACGGTGATCGCTGTGCCGACGGAGCTTCGCGACGACGCCGCCGTGCGCGCGATGGTAGATCGCACGATTTCGGAATTCGGCCGTGTCGACATACTCATAAACGCGGCGGCTACGGTTACGCCGACGGCATTCCACGAACTGACCGAAAATTCCTGGCTCGACTTGTTCGAGCAGAAGCTCAATGGCTACGCCCGTTGTCTGCGGTATGTCATTCCGCACATGCGGGAGCGCAGCGCGGGGAACGTCGTGAACATCTCCGGTCTTGCGGCGCGTCAGCCGCACGCGACGACGATTCCGGTCGGTCTGAACAATTCAGCGGTGCTCAATCTCACAAAGGCGCTGGCGAACGACGTCGCCAAGGACGGTATCAGGGTCAACGCCATCATCCCTCATATTATCGATACGGATCGCCAGGATGAAACGATGCGCGAATGGGCGGTTATCACGGGGCAGACTGAAGCCGAAGTTCGAGCGGAACGCGTTGCAAAAATTCCTCTCGGCCGCATGGGCACGTCGGAGGAAGTCGGCGACGTCGTAGCCTTTTTGGCATCTGCGCGGTGCGGTTTCGTGACTGGCGCCGCCTGGCATGTGGATGGCGGCGTCTCGATGAGTATCTGAATTGACGATCGTTTCGGTCCGGCCGATTCCGGACCGGCGTTGCCCTACGTGTGATCCTCGTAGTCGAGTGCTATCAGGTTTTCCATGCGCTCGGCCGCTTGCATCAAGGGCGGCAAGAGCATTTCTACTGCCGATTCAAGTGGCGCGCGCGTTAGCGGAGCCTGACAGGCTAGGCCGGCGAGCACGCGTCCGTTTGGGTCGGGAAGCGGCACCGCAATGGAGAACATGCCCAACAATGTCCCTTGGTTCGAAATAGAGTATCCGAGACGACGAATTTGTGCGAACTCGGTTTCCAGTTCCTCTTCATCCGTGATCGTAAAGCTCGTAAAGCGTGGGAGCGGCCGGGCTGTGATGAGACGGTGGCGGCGTTCCTTCGGCAGATGGGCGACCAAGAGCTTTCCGATGCCCGACGAATGGAATTCCAGGCGCTTGCCGACCTCTGAATGGACGCGCAGCGACCAATGTGATTCGACGCGATCCAGCAGCAAAACTTTGTTGGCGTCTAAGACACCCAAGTTACAGGTTTCACCAGTGCTGTTCGCCAATTCTTCGAGGACAGCGTGCATCGGTCCCGTTCGGCGCGAGTAGTAGATTGTGTCGAGCGCCAGCCGACGCATTCTGGGACCTAGCGTGATACGGTCCTTATCTATTTGACGTTGCACCAATCCGGCGTCGATGAGCTGATTGAGGATTCTATGCGCGGATTGCCGCGGAAGATCGAGCCGAGCGGCGATCTCCTGGAGGCCGACGGGATGATCCGCCTCGAGAAGCGTTTCGACAACCGCCAGAGCCCGTTCCAGCGCGGAGCCGGGCGATGTTTTTGATATAGGCGTGTCGTGCGGGCTGCGCGCATACCAAGTCGGCTTCGCAGAGTCTTCCTGCGACTGGTTTTCCTTTTGCTGCCGTAATCTGGCCGCTGAGGGGGGGCGAACGATATTCGTCATTGGATTTCCAATTGAACTATCAGGCCGTCGCGCTTAAGCCAGCATCTGCCAAGTGAAGCCAGGTCGGCGGGCTTGTCGATTTCATAGAAGTCTGGCGCTCCGGCATAGAAGTCCCGAGCCGAATCTTCCTGACCCGGCGGCATTGCAAGCTGCACATGGTCGACCCTGAGGAGAGACATGTAAGTTTCTTTGGTCGTCAGTTCTGATTAATGAGAACACCGACTATTCTAACAGTTCCTTGCCTGAAAAACATGCGAGTTTGACATCGATATGCCTGCCGCTAGCCGGAGCGGAATCTATCGATATTACCGAAATTTTCCGAAACCCTAAAGGGAAACGCGGCCGCGGATTTCTTGCGAATCGACAGCATAGCGATATGCACGAAACATCATATTCGTATGACCACCACCATTGGGATTCGGGTCAAAAAACGGCGATACATATTCCCAAACGATATCGTTTTCCGGGGTCACTTCGAATACGCGTCCCCATTGGCCCTCGCAAATCAATGTGTTGCCGCTGCTTAACCGTTGCACACCACTGATATGAGGGCTGAAGAATGTGTATGGCGGCGAGCCACGGTAAGACCACACGGTTTCTCGGGATTCTGGATCAAGTTCGATGACGCGGGAAAAAGGATTCTCGCCGCCGTGAATTCCATTGGCGAACAGCAGGATGTTGCCGTTTTCGAGCATTTGGCAGTCATGTTGATGCCCCCATGAATCGTCCCGGTGTTCCCATCTGAACTGTTTGGTTTCCCGATCGATGATCGCGATCAAATTCAAACGGCGAAAACTGACCATGACATCACCGTTTGGCAACGGCGAACAGGCATTTGCATGCGCGAACTCGTTTCTGAAGCAACGCGAACACATAGGATATCGTTCCAGCGCCATGTCAGAATGCGCATGCCATTCCCACACGACGTCGCCATCAGGCGTCACTTCATGCAGATAGTCCCCGTAAATCAAACCATTATGTTCGGTGCCCGGTTGCCCGCCTAAGACCCGCTTCGCCGCCGCATCTGGCATGATTTCCCACCCCAGATACATCGTATTACCATTCGCCAAACGTCGGCTGTCGTGGTGTTGGTCCCAGTTGACATGCTCCCATAGGACGTTTCCATCCCAGTCGATTTCCCGGAGAACACCACCGCGTCCGCCCCGTAAGGGCGGACCTTCGCCACCTTCAAAACGAGAAAGTTTCTCCCCGTTATAGGGACTGTTATCTTCCGGCTCTCCGCTCCAGAGCAAATTGCCGTTTTCCATGAGATAGACATGATTGCCCGGCGTAAGCGGGAAATTCCACTCGTGTAAAACTTCCCCATTCATACCGATCAAATAGGCGGCTTTTCCGCGTAACCGAACAACCAGCGTAACGCCGGGCGTCGCACGAAGGCGATCATGCTCTAAGACCCCCATATCGCGATATCGCATTCAAATCCCCATCAACTACGTTTTTAAAGGTCTGATCCGGGACACCATAATGTCAATTCTCAGAATGACATACCGCTCCGGTCTTTTCCAATGCCGCCAAATGAGACGCCGGAGTGTTCGCATGTAACCGGACACGGATATTCGCAAAAATTCTCAATGACCGATACGATAGGCAACGTTACGAGTGCGGCCTGCGACATTGAAGTGCGCGGCTCATGAACAAGGGGCGAAGGAACATACCGATGAGCAATGGTCCGGGGGAAATAGGCTTCGTAGGATGCGCGTTAAGCGCCGCTTCGGCTGACGGTGGACAATCCACCGGTTCCGCATCGCATAGCCATGGACAGCGACGCAAAGTTGTCGTCAACGGGACCAGGGTCAAGACGGTGGACGTGCATGCGCACTGCGTGGTGCCTGAAGCCCTGGACATTCTCGGCCGACCGACCGGTAAGGCTGATTTGGTGATGACGGATACGACCACGCGCATCGCCGCGATGGACGAACAGGGTATCGACGTATCCGCGCTCAGCATCAATCCCTATTGGTACGACGCCGAGTTGGACGCCGCCGCCGAATTGATCAAAATCCAGAACGAAGCTCTGGTTGAGATTTGCGCCGCCACTCCTGATCGCTTTGTGGCCTTTGCCACCGTTGCCCTGCAACACCCCGATCTCGCGGTTGAGCAGGTCAAGCAAGCCGTCAAGACGCACGGATTTCGCGGCGTGAGCGTGGGTGGTTCCGTCGCGGGCGTGGAACTCGCCGATCCAAAATTTCATCCCTTCTGGGCCGCGTGCGAGGAACTCGATCTGTTGGTCTTCATGCACCCGCAGGGCACGAAGGAACTAGAGGCAAGCGGGCGGCTTTCGGGCAACGGCTATTTGACGAACACCATCGGCAACCCGCTCGAAACGACAATTGCGCTGTCTCATCTTATTTTCGAGGGTACGCTGGACCGCTTCCCTGGGCTAAAAATCTGCGCCGCGCACGCTGGCGGATACTTGCCGTCTTACGCCCATCGGTCCGACGCCGTCTGCCGCACCTTCCCGGATCGGGTGGGGCCAATGCCAAAAAAGGCACCCACATCCTATCTAAAGGACGGTCAGCTTTATTTCGACACCATCTTGTTTACGCCCGAGGCTCTACGCCATCTGGTCGCGGAAACGGGGCCAGGCCAGATCATGGTGGGAACCGACTATCCCTTCGGGTGGACCAGCACCGAAATTGACCTGGTCCTCAACACACCCGATTTGAGCGACGACGACCGGATCGCAATCCTGGGCGGCACCGCAGCTCAACTGCTCGGCATCGACACCTGACCGAATCTTTACATCGAGTGCCGGTTTGCGGCGATATCCGGGGCGGGTTACCGCAAGACTGATGGGTCCCGTGACAAGATCCTTGAACCAGCACTGAGCCCGGAGTAATCCAGGGCACTGGTGACCGACACGATCCTATTCCTCAGCGCGGCGACCCGCCGCTACGGTCTTTCATCCAGACGCCAGCCATCGCGATGTTTGAATGGATCGCACGGCCAGTTCGACAATTTTTAAGGAAACACAAATGCTGCCAAAAAAGCCCGCCGAGACGTCCGTCCCGCTCAATGAGTTGATCCACAACCGCTGGAGCCCGCGCGCCTACTCGGACCGTGCGGTCTCCCGCGAAGATCTGATTGCGGTCCTGGAAGCGGCGCGGTGGGCGGCATCGTGCAACAACATGCAGCCGTGGCGCTATATCGTCGCGACCAAGGATGATGCCGCGGAACACCAACGAATGGTCGAATGCCTGAAAACCGGCAACCAGGAATGGGCGCCGGCGGCGCCGGTTTTGATGATTGCGCTGGCCAGCCTGATGCGGCCGAACGGCGACGAAAACCGCCATGCCTTCCATGACACTGGTGCGGCATCGGCGTTGTTGACGCTCGAGGCGACGGCCCGTGGCCTCTTCGTGCGCCAAATGGCTGGAATCGAAGTGGACAAAGTCCGCGAGACCTACGCCGTTCCCGACGACTATGGTGTGGTTGCCGGCGTCGCACTCGGCTATCAAGGAGAGCCGGAAAGTCTGCCCGAGCACCGACAGGAACCCGAGACCGCGCCGCGCAGCCGCAACCCGCTCTCCGACATGATTTTTGCCGGTACGTTTGGGAGTACTTCGCCGCTCGTTTCATAGCCCCAAGCTGGATAGCTTGGCTCGTATTGTCCGTATTGGGTCATTAGCGGATATCAGCCTCGACCATCTGAATGTCGGCTAATGACCCGTACCGGACATTCCAGATAGTCTCTCTCAACGCCGAAATTCCTAACCCTCTGCGATGGCCCCTTCAAACGCCAGCTTTGCCATGCAGAGTTTGTAGCAATGATCAAACTCTGGGCATTCCAGGCAATCATTCCATTCTGAGATATCCGCTTTGACCAAACGATCTGAATGCCCCAGGCCCAAAGACTTGAGCACAAAGCTGAAGACTTTACCTTTCATCTCTTTGTTGGTCTCGAAATGCAATGTGTCGTGGAACATAGTGCCGTAGCAGGCTTTGTGTTCGCGCGTCATATCACCCGTCCGTTGGTAGAGTTACTGGGGCTTCACTACGCGGCCGGAAACAGGCTGCGCGTTCGGTTTGCGAAGGCGACAAGCGACAGCATGACTGGGACTTCGACGAGCACGCCAACCACAGTGGTCAACGCGGCCCCTGAATTTAGTCCAAACAGACTAATGGCAACTGCCACGGCCAATTCAAAAAAGTTTGACGTGCCGATAAGGGCGCATGGCGCTGCAACATTGAACGGGACCCGCCACAAATAGGCCGCGCCATAGGCGACTGCGAATATGCCATAAGATTGCACCAGAAGCGGCACGGCGATTAACGCAATGAGCAGCGGGCGGTCGAGGATTACGTGACCTTGAAAGCCGAAGAGCAGAACCACCGTGGCGAGCAGCGCTACAACCGAGAGCGGCTTAATCCTATTTGTGAATTGCGCAATTGCGGATTCGTCGGTTTCTCCGCTCTTAGCAGAATCCGTCAGCCGCTTTCGGGTGATCGCACCGGCAATGAGTGGAATGACCACATAGAGTCCGACGGACAAAATAAGTGTTTGCCATGGCACATCTATATCGGTGACGCCGAGTAGCAAGGCGACAATCGGCGCAAAGGCGAAAACCATGATGACGTCATTCAACGATACCTGGACGAGTGTGTAGGTCGCGTCGCCGCGTGTGAGATGTGACCAGACAAATACCATCGCGGTACAGGGGGCCGCCCCAAGCAGAATCAGGCCGGCAATGTATTGTTGCGCATCGGCTGGGGCGATAATGTCGGCGAAGAAAACTTCGAAAAAAAGCACGCCGAGGGCGACCATCGTGAACGGCTTGATCAGCCAGTTAACAACGATGGTAATGACCAGTCCTTTTGGACGCTCACCAATGTGGCGAAGGCTGGCGAAATCCACATTCACCATCATCGGATAGACCATTCCCCAAATCAGTAGGGCTACGATCAGATTGACCGATGCGTATTCCAGGCCAGCAAGGAACTGAAACAGTTTTGGCATCGCACTGCCAAGGCCAACCCCAGCTGCGATGCATAGAGCGATCCACACTGACAGCCATTTTTCGAAGAAACCAATACCGCCGGAAGGCTTATCGGCTACGCCAACAAATTCACTGTTCATGCTCTTCCCGCCGTCGTTGGTATCTTGGGTGAGTTGCTCAATTCTGCTCGACAAACGTGAACGGCAACATTGGTATTAAGCCGTGCCTGATAACGTTCAACCGTCTCCAAACTCGTGGATTTTCTGCTCATCTGTCACATCGGCGCTCTTGGACGGTCACCAGCGACGCACATCACTATCTCATTTGACCAGAGACCGCCCATGCATAAAAAAGTGGGACAGGTCAGTGATCCGCATCGGTACCCTTATCACCTCTTCACCGGCTACGCGCTGATCCGGTTAGCGTACCGACTTTCGCCTCTGGTTATTAGCTGACGTTCCGACGAACGCGCCCGACTTCCGCTAATGACTCGGAACAGACATTAACGCTGCCCTAGCGGGGCGGACCCCGATGCAGATCAATACACAGATGTGATACCGTCTTTAACAATGAGCATAATTCATCTGGAAAAAAACCTAGGGTGAGCCGCAGTACCCGGCATTACGGGAGGTGAGATTGTTCGGAAATCCGTCATTGGTCACACGGATCGCTATCGGTAAGGGCATCGGTTTTCTTGTTGGTCTCATCGGGTTTATCTTGCTGCCCTTCTTCCTGCCGGAAGCTGGTTGGCTGATCCGTTGGGGAATTTTGCTGTGGTACACGACGTTGGGGGCAATTATTGGCATGTTCGGTGTTTTCACCTGGCACCCGGTGCTGAATTTGCCCATGCCTTGGTGGTTTCGCGCTCCGCTCGTCGGCGCTTGGATGAATTTCGTGCTGACCTTCTTCGCCTACGACGTGATGAAGGCGATGATGGCATCTCTGTTCGGCGCCGCCGGCATCTTGACCTCGCCATTCTGGTTCGCCGCCGAGGGCGCCGTGATCGGGCTCGTTATCGGCTATGTCGCCACGCGTTTCGGCGGCGAGGGCAAGGAAACCGTCGGCAGGTAATTCCGCGATTGATGCGTGATGTCCACTTTTGCGCTGATTTCGTCCGCTCTGCCCCCAACAGCGCACATTCCAGCAGCATCGCTAGATGTCTGATAATGACCCAAAGCGGACACTCTGCCTGCCAATAGCGCCGTTTGCTCGTGACTTTTGCCGCATTTGAACTTATCGCAGCGCTAAAGTGGAAGACCTAAGGTCGGCGCTTTCTAGCAGCTTGCCGTTCACTTGCCCTGCGGGCGCCATTTTTTCGATTCTACCAGGGCGAAGAAATCTTCGGTCAGGCGGTGCAGGAGATCAGGCTCTTCGAGATTCACCAGATGGCCAGTTGCCGGCACAATCGACAGCCGCACCGCCGGACTGACCTGTTTCATGAACAGTCCCGAATCGATTGCGCCGGGATCTTCATCGCCCACGACAACATGCGCCGGCACTTTCATAGCGCGCAGGTCTTTTTCCATTCTGAAAAGCGAAACCCGGCGGGCCATTACTCGGCGTGTGACGTGGGCACAGCCCTGCGCCGAATGCCGCATGAAGCGGCGGCAGAAATCCTCAAACGCGCGCGGGTTCTTGCGTTTGAGTTGAATGCGGTTGTCGGCCTTGCGCAACCGCTTCAGTACTTCGGTGAGACCTCGATCTTCGTAGAGTTGCGCGCGGGCTTCGGCGTCCCGTTTGAAGGCCGCCGCATTGCGTGGATCGCCGCCGCTGCCAATACCGATCATGGTGAGCGACAACGCCATGCGCGGATACTTCAGGCCGAAATCCAACGCCGTGCGCGAGCCCATCGAACAGCCGACGATATGCGCCTTCCTAATTTTGAGGTGACGCATTACCACCGCCACGTCATCCACCGCCTGCTTGTGCGAGTAGCGTGACGGCGACTCCGGCACGTCCGATGGCGGATAACCTCGGGCGTTAAACGCGATGCAACGATAGCGGCGGCTGAAATGCTGAACCTGTTTTTCCCAGCTCCACAGATCACCCGAGAACTCGTGGGCAAACACGATTGGCGTTCCCGTACCTGCTGCTTCGTAGTAGAGGCGTGCGCCGTCAGACTGAATGTATGGCATGTTGAACTTCCCCTCTGATGGATGCAGCAATATAGCGGATCAAAATCTGTACGTTTAACGAGGCACCGCGCTCGGTTTCTTGACCGGGAAACTCGTCGCCGGGTTTCTTGTTAGAGAGTTGCGATCGCGCCGAGCTTTGACCGAAAACGGATGAAGAAATACGACGGTCGATGTTTGGTCTGCTAACGACCATTACCGGACATGTGCGTTCGGTCATCGGCGCCAAAGGTAATTTACGTGTGTTTAACCGGGGCGGTCGGGGCCGGTTGCCGCAGCATGGGTAGCGCCGTGCAGACGTCTCCGCCGCCAGGGTTTCCCGCTGGCGAAACCTTTCAGGTCAGTTAATACCGTAAAAGCCAAGTGCGCCGCCGGCCATCACCTGATGCGCCGCTTCAGGTGACAGGGGTCCCAGCCGATCACGCATCATCTTTGGCGCGCCGGGAAAGAACCCGTCCTGATGCGGATAGTCGGTCGCCCACATGATCTTGTGCGGACCAATATAGTCGGCCAGCACCGCGATGCTATTCTCCACCGGCTCGAACGAGATCCAGCAATTCCGCTCGAACAGCTCGCTCGGCCGTATGCTCGGCGCGGTCCCGCTGAACCCCTGGTCGTCGAAGTGCCGATCCATGCGATCAAGCCAAGGCGCGATCCAGCCGCCGCCGGATTCAAGGAAGCCGACGCGCAGTTTCGGATGGCGATCCACCACACCACCCCAAATCACACTCAACGCCGCCAGCATCATCTCCATGGTGTGGGAGATCATATGGCGAGCGGCACGATCGTCTTCGAAACGATCGACACCCACCGTCGGCATGGCACCGTTGGATGAGCCTTCGTGGAATCCGATGGAGAATTCGAGATCTTCGGCCAGCTGCCAAAACGGCTCGTACATCGGGTCGCTCAGCATTTTCTTGCCATGATACGGGTTCGGTCGCAGAAACCCGCCGCGCATTCCGAGCTTTTCGCGTGCGAAGCGCATTTCCTCCATTGCCAGCTCGACCGACTGCATCGGCAGCATGGCGACGCCGAAAAGTCTGTCAGGGTATGGCTTGCAGTAATCCACCAACCACCGATTATACGCTCGGCACATTGCGGCAGACAGATCGGGGGCCTCGACGGCGCCGGTAAACAGACCGAGGCTAGGATAGAGGAACGCGGCGTCGATCCCGTCTGCATCCATATCGACGATCCGCGCGTGCGGGTCGAACCCGCCTTTGAGCCCTTCTGCATATTTCAGTTTGCCGAGTTCGACGGTGCCCTGTCGAACGCCGACGGAGCCGAGGCTGCCGATGCCCCGAGGATTGCCCAGCAGTTTACCCTCGACGGAAATCCGTTCCTTGCCGTTGTCGTCGATGACGAACTGCGGCTGGCGTTCGCGGAACGCGGGATCAAGGTAGTCATCCCACAATGTAAGTGGCTCGAGAATATGTCCGTCGGCATCGACGGTCTCGTAAGTCCGTGTCATTGCCTTGTCCTCCCGGGCGTGTAAGTCCCAGAACACGATAGCGCGAAGGCCGAAGCGCGGCGAATCCGCGTAATGGGATCAATGCCGCGGGCCACGGTATCGGAAATGCGGGCTGAGTTGTTTTCATTCAGGCCAAAACCTGCCGCCAGTAGACGCAGATTATTAGCTCGCAGTTTGTTGGGGAGCCACTCAGTGTTCGACCCGTCGGGCTGGGAGCCGGCCTCCACTTGCAATGTAGACACCGCCCGAAATCAGAAGCATTGCGATCCAGTCACTCGTCGCTGGCCATTCGCCGAGAATCGGAATGGCCAAGATCGCAGTTATCGCGGGGGCGAGGGCCGCGAACGCTGAGCCGCTCGATGCGCCAAGAATGCTGACCGCGCGTCCGATACACACGAACGAAATCACGGCCACCAGAACTCCATGGACAAATGCTTGCAAAGCAAGGTCACGCCAAGGCGCGTCGAACA
This sequence comes from Alphaproteobacteria bacterium, assembly GCA_021774335.1. Taxonomy (GTDB): domain Bacteria; phylum Pseudomonadota; class Alphaproteobacteria; order UBA8366; family UBA8366; genus JAJFJD01. The sequence continues at coordinate 64,372 of JAJFJD010000041.1, read as the reverse complement.
AGCTGGTCCCGAAAATGATGAGGTGCGCTGGTACGTAGGCGATCAATGACCCGACCGCGGCAATAGCAGCAGCGTGAAGCCCTGCCAATCTTGCTTTCCGCATGGCCACGATAAAGCATGCCCACAACATGCCGGCACCAATAAACATGGCGTGGCCGACGTTCTGCTGCGATCCGATCGTGGCGCCCGCGCCCCAGACGATGCCGAGGACACCAGCAACGATCAAGACGATCCCGATTCGCTTAGCAACGGTGAAGGCCTCACCAAGCACGACGGCGGCTAAGATCGCAACATATAGGGGTATGAGGGCGGTAAACAGAGATGCTGCGTGTGCTGCCGGCGCAAATAGCAGACCGCCGTAGGAAACCAACACCATCGGTGCCCCGCCGCCCAACAAAATCGCTGCCAGTCCCGCCCAACCCAGGCGATCTACGGCAAGGCCTTTCTTCAACAGATACGGCAGCAAGATCAATCCAGCGACACCAAAACGAATTGCCGTGATGTCCCAGGGTGTGAGATTTGTCCTGATCCCAAGCCGCACGGCCAGGATCCATGACGCCCAGATGCCGACGGCCGCAAGGCCGTAAAGCGAGCCACGGATGTACTCGGAGGTTGTTGGTTTCGACAAAGGATGAACTTTCTGCGACAGGCTTCGTTAGGTTAGGCCGACAGATAATGATGGCTTCGGAATGGGTCATGGTTCGGGGCGCGGCACTCAATTCGCGCTTTTAAGTCCGACACGGGTCTTTGGCGGACATTGCCGCAGCCAAATTGGATGTCTGTTTTTGATCCGAAGCGCGACAACAGATGTGGGCGCCGTCCTCGCGCATCGAGAAGAACCGTCAGCTAGAGATTTCTCACCCTGACTGCGCGACACAGTGCGTTTGGAGGAATCTGCGCGCACGATTGATCGTGCGGTCCTTCAGGTCGGGTGGAGAGGTCCAAGGAAAGACTGTGATCTCGGCGTTCGGCGCCAGCGAGGCAACGTCGACCGATGTCTGGTGCGGGTGTGCCGGAGTATCGTCCGGGAGCACGAGAATCGGCGTCTGACAGTTGCGGATTACGTCGCGCGACACGCTGTAGAGAAAGTCGGGGTTCACCCGGTAAAGATTGTGCAGGTACTTATCGATCGCGTCTTGTGTTAGATCGGGCCGCCCGGCGAGTAATTCCGGGGCCCACACATCCCGGCCGGACCGATACATTACATCGGGGTCTTCCGGTAAGTGCCCCACGGATTGGCAGAATACCGCGGCGACAACACGCTCTGGGGCTCGTTCAATAAGCTTGCCGGCGAAGCAGCCGCCGATGCAGTAGCCCATGAAGGCAAATTCACGAATGCCCAGGTGATCCATCAGCCCGAGCTGGTCTTCGGCAAAGCCGCCCCACGGATCGTCGAGAGCCAACGGCCCCGCACTCTCGCCGCCGTTGGCGTTGCGCTGATCCATCGTGATGCAACGGAAGTCGTTTTTGAAGACGTCCATCGCGTTGATCACCGCGGCAGGCCAGTTGTCAATTCGAGAGTTAAGGCCACCACCCGGGGTGACCAGTAGCGGAAAGCCACTGCCGACCTCCTCGTAACGGATGCGGACGTCACCCTTCTCGTAAATCGGCATGGTTGTCTCCTTCTTAGCTTAGCGGGTGGTAGCAGACACGGGTCGGAGGCGTCACGCTTCGAAAACTCGGTTCGATTCTACGGTCTGTTCACCCCCAAGGGTCAATACTGTTAATCTGTGAATTGCTGGCAAAGTGCTGAATATTCTCGTTTAAAAAACGAAAGGATATGCGGGGGCTTAGGCCGTGGGTACTCACGCTGATTTCCGCCTACAGTAAAGAGAATGGTGTCTAGAGTGTTGCTTGGGAATGTCCGGTTTTGGGTCATGTGTGGACGTAATCGCGAATGGCCGAATTCGTCCAATTGCAGCCAGGAGCGGGCAGGGTGCTATCGAATTCCGCGCGTCGCTGACTACCGTGGCTAAACTCGATTAGCCACGGCAGGGTTGGGACAGGCCCGTGGTTATTCGGCGGCTGATGCGTGCTGCTGCTGATAGTTGACGAAATTCGGGACTTTGGACGCCGGCACACAGACATATCCCTCGAACATGCGGCGTTGTGTTCGATAAAGAGTGGCCGACCGGGCAAACATTTCACCATCCTTTTCGACGACATCGGCGGCGAGCACAATCACACCGGACGGCTGTACGATACGGACATCCGCCGTTGGGTCTTCAACAGGGCGTGCCACACGATGCACGACGGTGCCTTTTATGCGCGACGCCACAGCCGTGCAAATAGAGCGGGTACCAGGCAAAGCACGGTGAACATTCCCCGAGGAGACAATTCGACAGACAAAGTCACCGTCCGCTTCCGGTATCACTTTGCCCGTGAGGATGGGCGAAGCCTGCGCTGCTGAGACAAATCCCGGAGAGATTGCTGTCGGTTTCGCTGCCATTTCTTCGACCGAACCGGCGAGCCCCACCAATACGCCGCTGTAACGACGGATGGCTTCGAGTTTATCCATCACCTCGGTCATGGCATCGATATCAGCGGGCAACTCTGTGCCCACGAGGCCGACCGCCGACGCGTCAACATATACGGTTGGGTTGGCGGCATCGACGATCGAAGCTTCAAGCCTGCCCACCCCGGGAATATCCAAGGTATCGATCACGTTGCCGCTTGGAAGCAATTTACCCGTGCCGGCGCCGCCAGGGTCCAGAAAATCCAGCCGCACTCTATTACCTGCATCGTCAACGCCGGGCATCACGTAGTTGCCATCGATTCCGGCGAGGCCATTATCCATATCGAATTGGGAAATGATGATCTTTTTCGTATTTGTGTTGTGAATTCGGACCCTGGCTTTATTTCCATCGACCTGAACGAAGCCCTCATCGACGGAAAACGGACCCATGGCCGCAGACATATTGCCGCAATTGCTATTGAAGGTGACCTTGTCATTGCGCACACCGACTTGTGCAAAGGTATAATCGACATCTGCATCGTCCCGGCTCGGTGGGCCGATCACACAAATCTTCGAGAGCGAAGAAATTCCACCGCCCATGCCGTTAAGCTGCCGTCCGAAGGGATCGGGGCTGCCTTGCGCGGCAAGAAATATTTCCGGCCATAGCGACTTGTCTTGGGGCAAATCATGTTCCTTGAAGACAATCGCATTTGACGTGCCCCCCCGCATGAAGACGGCCGGAATTTTAAGTTGATGCATGATTGAATATTCCTTTGTCTGCATTATGCGGCATGCGCTGGCAGGACGCATAGACGCTGGTATTCAGCGCCGACCAAATGCCCAAGTTCGGTATCTGACTCCATTGTAGCGCGGCTCGCCGAGCTGTCTAACCGGGCACCTCACATTCATCAGCTTTGTGCCTTTTATGGGTCAGTAGGGGAAGTCGAGTGCGTCCGCTCGATGGCCCGCTTGTCGCCGAACCGAGACATGCGCTGCCGAAGATGGATCAAAGCTTAAAATTGATCTCCGTCGGCGTCCATCTTTGCCTGCGGCGGTCGATCCGGTCCGGTGTCGTCTCATCGTCATGTGTCATTTGCGTGCCGAGGCGGTGGCTGAATGCCTCAATGCCGAGTCCTCGTGCATTGGCGATCGACAACAGCTCATCGCCGTCGGCCATAATCGCGCCCGCATAGACACCGCACCGCGAGCAGATCAGGAACTGGGCCGTTTGGGAACCGAAACTGTGGGTCGTGAGCTGATCGGCCTCGACGGTGATGACCGCCCGTCCAGCAGCCTCTGACACGGTCAGCGATCCTTGCCGAATACAGAAATCACATTGGCAGGAGCGCACCTGCATCTCCTCGGCGTCCTGCGTAAAGGCCAGTTCCATCGAGATTGCACCGCAGTGGCAATGGCCGGAAAAAGTGTGGGTTGGCTCGTTCATCCGAGACCTCCTGCTCGCGTCATCAAAAATGTGATTGTAAATGAAAACGCCGGTTCCCCCGAATTGTGCCCCTATGGATGTACATTGACCGTTTGAACCCCGCTCTAGTCGGGTCTTTTCAGGCGGTACCGACTTGGCAGGCAGGGACCTGGCGATCACATCCTCATCGATTAGGAACCCTCCGCGAGAGCGGAGGTTTTGGGGTATAACCCATACCGAATAGTACTGAGCCGGGAAGCCCTAGTTTGGACCGCCCGTCCGGTCGCACACTTCGGACCAACAACGGGATGCGCCGCGACACGACGGCGCCGTATACGGGAGAGTATCCATGGACCTTAAGGGTAAAGTTGCCTTGGTGACGGGTGGCAATGGCGGCCTCGGCCAGCGCATCTGTCATGCGCTTGCGCGGGAAGGTGTGCAAATCGCAGTGATGTATGCACGTAGCCGCGATCAGGCGGAGGAAGTAGCCCGCGATCTCACCTCTCGCTATCAGATCAATGCCGCTGCCTTCGCCTGCGACATCACCGATGCTTCGGCGGTGGATGGGCTGGTGGGGGAGGTTACGAAACGGTTCGGCCGCCTGGATATCCTGATCAACGATGCCGCCTATAACAAAGCGATTCCGTTCGATGACCTTGACGGTCTAACGCAGCATGAGTGGGACAAGATTATCGCCGTCAACCTGACCGGGCCCATGCGGCTGACAAAGGCCGTTGCGCCCATCATGAAGGCGCAAGGCCAAGGCCGTATCGTCAACATTTCCTCGGTCGCCGGTCTTTCGCCGACGGGATCCTCCATCGCCTACGCGGTGGCGAAGGCCGGATTGATCCATCTGACGCGCTGCACGGCCGTGGCAATGGCACCGGAGACTCTGGTGAACTGCGTGGCTCCTGGCTTGTTGGAAGGCACCCGCGCGACCGACAACTTGCGGGCTGAACAGGTCGAGCGGGCGTCGTCGGGGGCATTATTAAAGAAGGCGGCGGACAAGGATGATTGCGCCGACATGGTGGTGACGATGTGCCGTACGGACACGATGACTGGCCAGACTACCGTCATCGACGCCGGACGCGTGTTTCACTAACCAAAAATTCACGACGGGCTGTTTCCGCTCCCAACGAACGAAAACGATGATGTCCGCTCCAGGGTAGGAGCGGACATTTCATCGTTTCCGGGGTCACCATACGTAACTCCGCTGCTAAGCCGCATGTCTGCTCGTATCGAACAGCTTAGGATGCAGGCGGCACTCCCGGTGCAAAGGCTTCGTTCGAGGAGGAGAAATAATCATGCAACCGGTCGATCCCCTCGTTATATCGTTCGTTGCAAAAAGCTAGCCGCAAGTCTTGCGGAACGCCGAAGTCGGTACCGGGAACCACGGCCACGTGCACTTTTTCAAGGATGTCCCGAGCGAGTTCCTTCGAGGACGCAAAACCCCGCGCCTTGTTCCATTCTTCGCAACGGAGCATCGCGTAGAACCCGCCTTCGGCGCCGACTGGCGTGCAACGTGTGCCCGTAAGGCGTTCCGTCGTGTATTCGGCGCGCGCCTTATAAACGCCCGTGAGTTCCCGGGGGCTATCCTCGTCAGCGAGTGCGGCGATCATGCCGTATTGATAACAGGGGTCGGTGCAAAGCAGGGTGTGTTGTTGAATGACGCGCAAATTGGTCTGCAAATCCGGGGGCAGGATCGCGAAACCAATTCGCTTGGTATACATACGAAATCCCTTGGAAAAGCTATTCGTGACAATCGTCATATCCTTGTGCTCGGGGAAGAGCGCCAAGGGCGATTGAAATTCGTCGTAGAACATCGTGTTGTTATAAATTTCGTCGTTCAACACGTAAGCTTGGCGATCGACGATTTTGTAGATTTCACGCATTTCGTCGGGTGTGACGATGTTCCCGATGGGGTTGCCGGGAGAATTAATGACCACGAGCGATGTGCGTTCGGGCGAGAAATTGCGGCGGAACGACTCCATATCGACGCGTTTGGTATCAACATCGATGTCATAGAATTTGACCTTCGCGCCTGCCAACGTCGCGCAATACATATAGAGGGCGTAGTAGGGCCTTGGGATCATAATTTCGTATTCAGGGCCCGATAGAAGCTGAAAAATATTCCGGAATATTGGCGACGTACCCGTGTTGACGATGACATTGTCGACCGATACATCCGCCTGATATCGCCGATTATAAAATTTCGCGATGGCTTCGCGCAGTTCGGGCAGCCCTTCCGGATACACGCGCCGGACGAAGTCCGGATCCGTGAGCTTCTCGATCATCCCGTCGAGCACGGCTTTGGGCATGAATAATTCAGGCACGCCTATTGTGAGTTTCAAGACGTCCGCACCTTGTGCGATGAGGTCGTCCGCGAGTTCGTCGAGGACGAACATCTGAAACTCCAAGTCACCTGGCATAAGGTCTTTTATTATCCGCGGCATTCCTGTCTCCTGTTATTGGATTAAGTTCGGTCGACCCTGAAGAACATTGAGGTCGTCGCTTGAACGGCGGATCGATGGAAAATCATCGAGGTCTTTTGCCTTCCGGTTAGGCAATCGTGTCAGTTTTGGTTGATCGCATTGGGCTTGTGATCCGGCCAATGCTCCGTGATGGTCCAACCTATGCCCCGTCAGTACCTGGGCTCAGGCTTTAGGTCGCTAAATAGCGCTACGGTAACGAACTGGCGCGGCACCGATCAATCGGCGAGCATGGCCAATGCGGCCCGGCGGTCTCCCTGCTTCAATCCCAGAAACAGCGTGCGCGCTTTCTTGATGTCTTGTTCGGAACCATTCTCGGCCGCCGCCTTGAGGGCAACCGTAGTCGGATGATCCGGTCCGCAGATGAAAGCCAAAGCTTTCGCCAAGCGACCCATGGCAGCACGGTCAATTGTCGCCTCTTCCATTCGGGATGTCCCAAGTGTCAGCGCAGTTCGTCGTGTCGATTTGTAACGGGCGTGGTGGCACCAGCAGAGCTAATTTATTCCTCCTACACGGAGGGCCTTACCGTCACGGGTGCCGTCGGCAGGAAGACCTTAACACATCTTGCCCGCGCAACCGAGTTCAGCTGCTTGGCACCGAACACCTTCGTCAACGCGTCGATTTCAAAACAGGCTGGATGTTGGCTTTAGGTCATTAGCGGAAGTCAGAGACTGCACTAGGAATGTTCGATTCTTGGGGCGAGCGGACTCATTCCGAAAATTTTCGGAATATCGGTTTATGGCCAAGAGCTTACATCTAAGCTGGCCTCATCTCGGCGATGCAGGTTCTTGCCCGACTGCCCGCGCAGCGCGCATTATGTCTTTGTGCCCAATGACCCGAAGAAACACTGCTCGGAAAATCTGCTTACCCAGATACCTGATGAGAAGGAAGCAAAAAAAGATGACTGATCGCCCGCTCCGGATCGGCGTCGGTGCCGGTTTCGCCGACGACCGCATAGCTCCGGCCGTGGATATGGCGAAATGCGGCACGGTCGACTGGTTGGTCTTCGAATGCCTGGCCGAGCGCACCGTGGGGCGGGAGAACCTGACCCGCCAGAAGAACCCGGAGAAGGGCTATAACCCGTGGCTGGAGCAACGCATGGAAGCGGTGCTGGCGCATTGCCTCGACCATGGCACGCGCATTGTCACCAACATGGGGGCCGCGAACCCTGCCGGCGCCGCACGGGCGACACGGCGGTTGGCCTCCGATATGGGGCTCGGTGACGTGCCCTGCGCGGTCGTGCAGGGTGACGATGTGGCGGAGCTGGTGCGGACGCAACCGCACTTGAAGCTCCTCGAAAGCGGAGAGCCCTTGGAATCCATCCTGCCGCGCATGGCGTCGGCCAACGCATATCTGGGCGCCGACGCGATCTGCCGCGCGTTGGCGGCCAAAACGCCGGTGACCATCACCGGGCGGGTCGGCGACCCTTGCCTGTTCCTGGCGCCGGCGATGCATCATTACGGTTGGTCTTACGACGATTGGCCGAAATTGGCGCAGGGCACAACAGCGGGACACCTGCTGGAATGTTCGGCGCAACTGACCGGCGGCTGTTTTGCCGACCCTGGAATGAAAGACGTTCCTGGTCTGGCGGAACTCGGCTACCCGATTGCGGAAATCGACGCGGATGGCGGACTTGTGGTCACGAAGCTCGAAGACACGGGTGGACGGATCGACGTCGCCACCTGTTCAGAACAAATTCTCTATGAAATGCACGACCCGTCCGCCTACATCACGCCGGATTGCGTTCTCGACATCACCGACCTGACATTGACCGACGAGGCGCCGCACCGTGTTCGGGTGGCAGGCGCGAGAGCGAGGCCGAGGACAGACTCCTATAAGGTTACGGTCGGCTACTTCGACGGCTATATCGGTGAAGGTCAGGTCAGCTACGCTGGCATCAACGCCGTCGCGCGCGCCGAATTGGCCGCCGAGGTCGTGAAGGAGCGGCTGCGGCTTCGGGGCTTCCACTACCCGGAAATGCGGGTCGACCTGATCGGCATGTCGAGCCTTCACGGCATGAAGGACGACCGGCCCGAGCCCTATGAGGTGCGCCTTCGCATCGCGGCGCGGACCGACGACCGCAAGGCTGCCGAGGCGGTCGGATTTGAAGTGCGCGCCATGCATGTCAATGGCCCGGCGGGCGGCGGCGGCGGGTCGGACCCCAGCGTGCGGGAAATCCTCGCCGTGCAATCGCTGCTTCTGGACCGAAAGCTGGTCGAGCCGGAAGTCTTCGTAGAGGGAGAATTGTGATGGTGCGGGTCTACGATCTTGGCCATGGGAGGGCCGGCGACAAGGGCGACACCTCCAACGTATCCGTCGTCGCCTACAACGATGAAGCCTGGCATATCCTTGAACGGGAACTCACGGCTGAACGGGTAATGGACGCCTATGCCCATATCGTCAAAGGACCTGTGACGCGTTACGAACTGCCGAAATTGCGTGCCCTTAACTTTGTCATCGAAGGCGCTTTGGGCGGCGGCGTTACGCGTTCACTGGCCCAGGATATGCACGGCAAGGGTCTGAGCACCTTGATTCTGACGATCGATCTGCCGGTGAACTCACCTTACTTGGCTTCGAGCTCATAGGGGGGGGGACGACGGCCGGATTTGTTCTCCATGCTGGGTGTCGAGAAAGCATCAGGAAACAACCCGCGTTCGCCCGTGTCTGCTTCTGGGTGTGAAGCGGAACTGGCGCTGGCGATGCTGGCAGGTAAGGAACTAGACGTCTTCACGCCCATGACGGATGCGGCGGCGGTGGAAAGGCTGGGGAAGGGACGGTAGAGCGTGGCGGAATTTAGCGCCGAGCGATCCCCCAAGCTCCGTTTGTCAGCCCTCATTGTTTCGCCGCATAATTCAGCCTTACTGGGCGCTCGAAACCGGGGGCTCGCCGGGGATTGTGCTGGAGCGCTGGAAATCTTGAATACCTTACGATTGCAAGAGGACATCCTATGCTGACGATTACGCCGAGCGGCGACATTCTGGGCGCAACCGTGGACGGGCTCGACTTGGCGCAGCCGATAGCGGACGATACCTTTGCCGAACTGCTGGTGGCGCTGGGCAAGAATGGCTATCTCCGCTTTCCGGGACAGACGCTGGAATCGGTCGAGTTAAAGGCGTTTTCCGAACGTTTCGGCGACATCCAGGCGGGCGTTGCCAAGCCCTCAAAGCATGTGGATTGCCCCGGCGTCGGCATCCTGTCGAATATCAAGGTGGACGGGGAGTATATCGGTTTCCCGGACGCCGGGCAGGACTGGCATACGGATATGACCTATCGCGAGGTCATGGGCTTCGTGAACGTGCTCTACTGCCTTCAGGTTCCGCGCCGCGACGGCAAGACGCTGGGCGGTACCGAATTCGCGAATATGCATATGGCCTATGAAGCGCTGCCGGAGGAGATGAAGAGCCGGCTGGCCGACGCGGTGGTCGTGCATAATTTCGAAAAGTTGTGGGAATATATGCGCACAGTGCGCAAGAGCGGCCGCGCGCCGATGACCGACGAACAGCGCCGCCAGCGGCCGCCGGCGGAACATCCGCTGTTCCTGACCCATCCGATCACTGGCCGGAAAGTACTTTACGCAAATCCCGGTTATGCGGAGCGCATCGTCGGCATGTCGCAGCAGGAAAGCGATGACACCATTGCCTGGTTGGTCGAGTATCAGCTTCAGGAGCGTTTCCGCCATACCTTTACCTGGGCCGAAGGCGACGTGGTGGTTTGGGACAACTTTGGCACCCTGCATCGTGGCATAGCGGACTACGGTCCCGACGAGCATCGTCTGATGCGGCGCTGCCAGGTGCTCGGCACCAAGATCTTCGACCCCGCATTCCGCCGGTCGGTATCGCTGCCGGCACTCGCCGCCTGAACGTCCGCTCCCGGGTGTTAATCAGACTTCGAAAAAGAGCGCCAGGACGTTTGCTAATAGCCAGCAGCAGACGGTAGCGGACGGATCACGACCGAGTTTCGGCGACCACGGCAGTTGGCGTGCCGATGGTGTCGGCTTTCCGGATTGGGTTTCGACAGGTCGATGTTGACGCCGTTCGTCGCGATTTGATCAAGGCCGCCGATTAATCGCACTCTGTCTTATCGGCAGCCCGTTCGGAAGCGACTGCATTTCGCAAGCACAATGCTGTCGAAACTCGGAGATCCCCATGACCGACGAAATCGAGAGCGGCCCCGATAATTCCTTAACCGCGTATGTCGCCGAATTCATCAGCACAACACGGTTTGAAGACATTCCCGACGACGTCATGTGGCTCGGCAAGAAGAATATCTTGGACGGGTTGGGCTGTTCGATTGCGGGCGCCGGGGCGGAAAGCAGCAACATACTGCGAACATACCTCGACGGGCTTGGGGGCGAGGGCGGTACCGCTTCGCTCCTTGGAACGGGCCGGCGGGCATCCCCGCGCTTCGCCGCGCTGGCCAATGGAACGGCTATGCATGCCGATGATTATGACGACACGCTGCAGGCCGAAACCGGACGCTTTCAGGCGGTTCATCCAACGAGCCCGGTTTTGCCGGCGGTGCTTGCCGCGGCCGAGAGCGGCGGGCATTCCGGTAAGGACCTCTTGACGGCCTATCACGTGGGCGTGGAAGCGGCGTGCCGGATATTCGACGCGACGCATGTGGACCATATCCTCAATGGATTTCATGGGACGGGGACATGCGGCATGCTGGGGGCCGTCGCCGGGGTCGCTAACCTATACGGTCTCGAACCTGCAATCGGCCGAATGGCTCTTGGTATCGCTGCCAGCCAAAGCTGCGGGTTCCAGGCGAATTACGGCACCATGATGAAGCCGATGCAGGCCGGACGGTCGGCTGAGTGCGGTGTCGTCGCGGCAGATCTCGCACGGTCGGGATTTACGGCATCGCCGGTTATTCTCGAATCGCCCCGAGGATTCTATCAGGCCGAGGGCGGTGGATACGAGGAGCCGCGTTTGCGGGATAAACTGGGGAATCCCTGGTCCTTCGTCGACCGGGGCGTCTGGCTCAAACCGTGGCCCACCGGTGCGCTCAGTCATCCGGCAATGACCATCGTCCTGCAACTGGCCACCGAGAATGACCTATCATCGGATCAGGTTACCCGGCTTCACGTCCGGACCAGCGAGAATATTCACAAGACGCTGTTCCGCCATCGCCCCAGAACGCTGCTGGAGGCGAAGTTCAGTTTAGAGTTCTGTCTGGCGGCGCTGTTGGTGCAACGGAAACTGGGACTCACCGATTTCACCGAGGAATTTGTCGCTCAGCCCGAAATGCAACGTCTCATCAATCTCACGGCTTACGACACATTCACGGAAGCCGAGGGCAGGGAACTGGACTGCACTATTGTGACCTCGTTCGTCGACATGGACCTGAAGGACGGGCGGACGCTGACGGCCAGGGCCGATTACGGGAAGGGTAGCAAGGCTAACCCTATGAGCGATGCGGAAGTGACGGAGAAGTTCCGCGATTGCGCCGCGTATGCGGACTGGCCAACCGACAAGACCGAAACCGCAATCGACCTGATTTGGCGGATGGAAGAACTCGGTGATCTGCGCGAGCTATCCGGTTGTCTAACCAGTGGCGACTAAGGCCTGATCGAATAGCGTGTCGCCAATTCGAGCCTAAATCACGCCTCGGTCGCGAAGGCTTGCAATCTCTTCGGCGCCATAGCCGATCGCGGTGAGAATTTCCGCCGTGTGTTCACCGAACGCCGGGCTCGCGCTTTCCATGCGGTTCGGGGTTCGGCTCAATCGCACGGGCTGACCAATCAGGGTCGTTGGCCCGAGTTCTGGCGACTGAACCGTCTGCGCAATTCCAAGATGCTTGATCTGAGGATCGTCAAAGGTTTGGTCAAGCGCGTAAATTGGCCCGCATGGAATCCCGGCGGCATTCATTGATTCAACCCAGTCCTGAGTGTTGCGGGTCGCGGTGATGGCATCGACCTCCGCATTCAAATCCGGACGATTTTGATATCTCAGGTCTGCTGTTTTGAAATCGTCCCTGTCGATCAACGCCGGCGCGCCGAGGGCTTCGCAAAATTTTGGCCACATGGCGGGCATGGGCGCCAGGGTAACGTGTCCATCCTTGGTTTTGAAAACACCCATCGGAGAATGGGTCGGGTGATTGTTGCCAAGTTGTTTCGGCAACTCCTGTTTCATGGTCCATCGCGCCGCCTGAAAATCGAGCAGGAATATCAGCGCCTCAACGAGCGAAGTATCGATCCATTGTCCTTCGCCGGACACTTCGCGTTCCAGCAAAGCAGTGAGTACACCGTTCGCGCAGAGCAATCCGGCCGTGACGTCCGAGATCGCCGCGCCCGAGCGCATCGGCCCACGCCCGGGTTCGCCCGTGACCATCATGTGACCGCCCATGCCCTGAACGATCGGGTCGAGCCCGGGCCGTTTGCTATAGGGACCGTCCTGGCCAAACCCGGAGATGCTGGCGTACACAAGTCTTGGGTTGATGTCCTTCATGGTCTCGTAGTCGATGCCAAGGCGGGTTTTGACGTCGGGCCGGTAGTTCTCGACGATAACGTCCGCGTCGGTCGCCATCCGCTTGAAGATTTCCACGCCGTCGGGATTCTTTAGATCCAACGTCATCGACCGCTTGTTGCGGTGAAGGTTCTGGAAGTCCGGACCGTGGCGCGCGGCGGGGTCGGAATAATGTGCGTCGCCGGGCATTTCGATCTTGATGACAGAAGCGCCCCAATCGGCAAGTTGACGAACCGCCGTTGGTCCGGACCGTGCGCGCGTTAGGTCGAGAACCTTGAATCGGGCGAGCGCTTTCGATGCTGGTTTGAGTGCCATGGTGACAAATATCTCCCGACGCATTTTCGAATTTCGCCCCACTTCGATGGGCAGATCGGAACAGGATTTCAATAATGAACCTGGAATCGCCGGGAGGCAAAGCACGCGCAAACGGCGGATGAATTTCGGTTTTCGCTGGATCCGACCGGTTGCAGGTCCGAGCCGGTTTGTGCCCAATGGTTTAGTTCGATACCATCGATCTACGGTTTAAAGCGGTTATCCGTCACCCTGAAAAACAATACGAGTCTGGCCAAGGGCCGGATTCTCTAGGGAGGAACCCATGATCAGCAAATTGATAAAAAGTTCAGTCGCTGCTTGCGCCATCGCGGCGTTCGCGACCACATCGGCCTGGGCCGCCGGCGACCTTGCCGCCGCGAAGAAGGAAGGCAAGGTTGTTTGGTATTCCTCGATCGCATTGCCGATCGCCCAAGAACTCTGCAATGCTTTCAACGCAAAGAAAGTAGGCTTCGATTGCGTGCTTCACCGCAGCGGTTCGGGCAAATTGTTCAAGCGCTGGCTGCAGGAAGCGAAGTCCAACATTTTCGAAGCGGATATCCTGCATACCTCGAACAGTGGGCATTTCGTATCACTGCAGAAAGAAGGCGCACTCATCAAGTATCGTCCCAAGGGCGCGGACCGTTTTCCGTCGACCTTCAAGGATGCGGACGGATATTGGAGCGTTCTACGCGCATTCGCTTATGTCCCGGCCTACAACAAAACCAAGGTGAAGGCCGGCGACGTACCCACGAGCTGGCTTGACCTTCTCGACCCCAAATGGGGCGGCGGAAAGATGGTCCAGGCCCACCCGAGCTACAGCGGTTCGGTAAGTGTCGGCATGTCGATGCTGGTGAAGAAATTCGGCTGGGAGTATATGGACAAGCTGGCGGCCCTGAAGCCGCGGATCGTCCAATCAGCGGTCGATACCACCACCTACATCGTACGCGGCGAATCACATGTGACGTCCGGCTCCGCCAGCTACAACAATTTCGTGGCGGCGCAGAAGGGCGAGCCGATCGTGATGATTTCTCCGAAGGAAGGTGTGCCGTTCATCACGTCACCGCAGGCGATCTTCAAGAAGGCCCCGCATCCGAACGCAGCGAAGCTCTTTTCGGATTGGCTGTTCAGTCTTGAAGCGCAGCAAATTCTGGCCAACCGCGGGCTCTATGTCGGTCATCCCGATGTGAAATATCCGGCGGCGCAGATACCGCTCAACAAGCTTAAGCTGATGACCATGGAACCGGCCGAAGCGAAGAAAATGCGAAAACCTCTCCGCAAGGCGTTTCGAGAGAAATTCGGCGTTTAGTCTAACGGTACCGGCACGGCGGCGGGCGAGACGCGCCGCCGTGCTGACGCCTTCTCTCATTCTTTAAAGGTTTCCGCATGGAACTCATCATGTCCCGCACGATGGCGAGTATTCGGCGCTTCGATGCGACTGCCATTGTTTGGGGTTTCGCTGCGATCGTGTTGGGCCTTCTGATCGTCATGCCCAGCTTCTATCTGGTCAAGGAGAGCCTCTTCGTTCCGGAAGAGGTCGGGCTTCTTGAGGTGAAGGGGAGTTATGGCATCGGCAACTTCGTCGAAGCCTACACCAATAAACTTTACCTGATGCCAATTGTCTGGACGGTCATCGTCGCGATATCAGTGGGCATTCTCAGCGTTGTCGTCGGTTCGCTTATGGCATGGACCGTTGCCCGAACGGATATCCCGTTCGCGGCAGCGATCCGCACCGGCGCGTTGCTGTCTTTCGTGACGCCTCCTTTTCTCGGCGCCTCCGCATGGGTCATCCTGGCGGGACCGAACGAAGGCTGGCTGAACCTCATGTTTCGGTCGTTCACCGGCGCTAGTCCCGACACGCATCTGTTCAACATCTTTACGATGCCGGGCTTGATTTTCGTCATGGCGCTTTACGTTATTCCTCTTGTTTTCATCATCGCGCTGTCCGGCCTTAACAATATTTCATCCGATTTGGAGGATGCCTCCAACATTGCCGGCGCGGGCACGTTGGCAACGATGGTGGGCGTGACGCTGCCGCTCGTCTTACCGGCGTTGTTCGCCGGTCTTATTCTGGCTTCGCTCGAAGCGATGATTATTTTCAGCACACCGGCCATGCTCGCCATTCCGGCCGGACAACATGTCATGACGACACAAATTCGTGCCCTGATGCAGTCGGACGACTATCAGGTCGGATTGGCGGCGGCGTTCGCGTTGCCGATGCTCATCGCCGCGATATGCCTTATCTGGATGCGCCGAAAGGCGCTCGGACGACGGGGATACGCCACGATCGGCGGCAAGGGCGCACGCCGCCGCCCGCAAAAACTTGGCCGGTATCGTTGGATCGTGTTTGCCTTGTGCGTCGCGCCGCTCGGCTGCTCGTTGCTGCTGCCGGCGTTTGCACTTGGCATGACGTCGGTGATGAAAACCTATACCGGCGGATTTCATTTCGCGAACCTGACGCTGGACCACTACCGCTTCATCTTGACGAACGATGCGGTTGGCTTGTCGATCTGGAATACGCTGCTGCTTGGCGCTATGGCCGCGACAGTGGGAACCATTCTTGCGGGGACCATCGCCTATATCTCCCAGCGGCGTCTGGTGCGCGGCTATCAGTTGATGAGTTTCCTGGCCACCGTACCCATCGCGATCCCGGGCATCGTTCTGGCGATCGGTCTTTTCGCCGCCTACACGCGCGAACCCATCGTCCTGTACGGCACGCTCTGGATCCTGTTTATCGCCTATGTCACGAAATACCTTCCGATTGCTTTTCAGACCAGCAACGCTGCCCTGATGAGTATCCACCCGGAGTTGGAGGAAGGCGCGCGTATCCTAGGGGCCAACCGGCTCGCGGTCTTTGCCGGTATTACCATACCGTTGTTCCGCGCCGGATTGATTGCGTCGTGGATTCTGATTTTCATGCCGTCGATCCGTGAACTCAGTTCCTCGGTACTGTTGTGGACCACGAAAACCAAAGTGATTTCGGTTGTGATCTTGGATTTCTATGAGGAAGGCCGGCTCGATATCGTCTCCGCGCTTGGCGTGTTGCTGATGCTCATCACTTTGGTTGTTGTCATGCTCGCGTATCGAATTGTCGGCCGCGATTTCTTGCGAGGATAAGAATGGCTACTCTGGAAATCAGGAATCTCACGAAATCTTACGATGGCGAAACTCCCGCGCTCGACGATATCAGTCTTCAGATCGAGCATGGGGAACTGGTAGCGCTTCTTGGGCCGTCGGGGTGCGGTAAGACGACGACCCTGCGTCTTGTCGCGGGATTCATCGAGCCGGACACCGGCTCCATCCAGGTTGGCGGGGAGGTCATCGCCTCTCCTAAATTCTCCCTGCCGCCGGAACGTCGCCACATGTCGATGATATTCCAAAGTTACGCCATCTGGCCGCACAAGACGATTTATCAGAACGTCGCCTATGGCCTGAAATACCGGGGCGTGAACGGTGGCGAGGCAGCCGAGAAGGTGAAGAAGATGCTCGGCGTGGTCCAACTCGATCATCTTGCGGAACGCTATCCCGGCGAATTGTCCGGCGGGCAACAGCAACGGGTCGCGCTGGCCCGCGCATTGGTGGTCGAGCCGGAAATTTTGCTGTTGGACGAACCGCTCAGTAATCTGGACGCCAATCTCCGCGAAGAAATGCGGTTTGAAATTCGGCGCCTTCACGACGAGTTCCAATTTACGTCGGTTTATGTGACGCATGATCAATCCGAGGCGATGGTGATCGCCGACCGCATCTGCGTCATGAATCATGGGAAGATCGAGCAACTCGGTACTCCGAGCGAAATTTATGAACGGCCAGAGACACGGTTCGTCGCCGACTTTGTCGGTACCACGAATCTTTTATCCGGACATCTTTCGGGATCTGATCGCTTCGATCTGGAGAACGGTATTGTCCTCCCGATTGCCACGCAGGCCCAAATAGTTGCCGAGCAGGACGTTTCGATATCGCTGCGCCCGCATGACATTCTTCTCCGCAAACCTACGCAGAACGGCGCCGGAGTGGGGGAGGACGGGTATCATGTGTATCCGGGAACCGTCGAGGAATGCTTCTACTTCGGCGAACTCCTTGATTACCAAATTCGCATCGGCGAGAACTGCGTTTTGCGCACAATCACGCCGCCGGGTAACCGTTACGGGACCGGTGATCCGGTCAACGTGTTGATCCATCCCGATCACTGTGTCCTCGTTCGTGAGAATTAGCCGGCTAGAGTTGCTTCTCACGGACTTCACCATCCTCACTGCGATAGTCTTTGGCTATCTCCGTTAATCTCCGGCGCGCAGCCCAACTAATCCAATGTCGAAATGTCCGTGACGCTCTCCAAATGCCATACCTTGGAGACGATTTTCCAACCCTCCGGGCTTTTGACGAAAGCAAGATGGTCGACGAACACTTTCTCATGGGATTGCAGCCGTAGTTTCACGACTGCACTCAATTCCGAGAGCCAATCGACCATGATTATCTCATCGTGCCGTGTTTGATTCCGCCCCGCTGGCGACGGGCGGCTTCCGACATCCGCGCGGAAGCTGGCGATCGGGTCGGCGAAGATCTTTCCCTCATCGGCATCAAACAGGCTGGAAGAGTCATGGAAAACTTCGTCTAGTTTTTCGACGTCGCAGTGGTAGATGGCGTCGAAATACACGGAAATTGCATCCAATAATTCGGGCATCTGATTCATTTGAAAACTCCTTTGGTTCTTGTCATTATTTCTAAATAAATCTAAATCGTGCCATTCACGACCATGCCAAATGCGATGGAAATCATGACAATTTCAACGCCGCGGGCGCTGGAACCCGATAAGACGAATGTCGTCGCCCTCGTTTACAACGGTCTATGTACCTTCGAATTCGGCATAGTCGCCGAGGTCTTTGGGTTGCCGCGGCCCGAAATTGTCGGGAATTGGTATCGGTTCGAATCGGTAGCATTGGAGAAAGGGCCGCTTCGCGCCGCGGGCGGTTTGGCGTTTACCGCTTCCGGTTCCGAGAAAGCTTTGGAAGCAGCAGGCACCATCGTCATTCCGGGATGGCGGGGCAAAGATGAACCGGTTCCGTCGGCCATATGCAGTGCCCTACGGGAAGCGCACGGACGAGGGGTACGTCTCGTTTCCATTTGTTCCGGCGTCTATGTTCTGGCCGCTGCCGGATTGCTCGACAGTCACCGGGTGGCTACTCATTGGCGCTATGCACAAGACTTCTCAGACCGGCATCCCGATGTGCACTTGGCAACCGATAGCCTATATGTCGACGACGGTGACATTCTGTCGTCGGCGGGTAGCTCCGCCGGGCTAGACCTCTGCCTTCATATTGTGCGAAGTGACTTTGGTTCAAAGATCGCGAATTCGGTCGCGCGCCGCTTGGTCATGCATGCTCACCGGCAGGGCGGACAAACACAATTCATCGAACAGCCTGTGCCGGCGGAAAACGAAGCCCATCGCCTATCGGCGACTTTGGACTACATTCGCGCGGGCCTTAACCGGCCGCACAGCGTCGCGTCGCTTGCCGAGGTCTCGGGCATGAGTGCTCGAACATTCCAGAGAAAATTCGTGGCGCTCACCGGCATGCCGGTCGGCAGTTGGATCGCACAGGAACGGTTGACCAGGGCCTGTACTCTCCTGGAAACAACGCAAGCATCGCTAGACGATATTGCCGATGCGGTCGGTCTCTCCAATCCGCAGAATTTGCGATACCATTTCCGCAAAAGATTCGACGTCAGCCCAAGCCAGTATCGGAAACGCTTCGCGGCCTAAACAGTTTGTAGGCTGTGGCGGATTACCGGGACCCGCCGTCCGAAGGAGAGGTCTAGTCTTCTCTTGCCGGTGCCGAAGCGATCGCGCTCTCTGCCTCGAGAGCATCCAGCTCGGCGTCGGATAGTCCCAGGTCGCGGGTGAGTACCGTGCGGGTGTCGTGGCCGATGGACTGGCCGGTCCAGCGCAGAGCGCCGGGTGTACGGGAGAATTTAGGCGCAATTCCCGACAGCTTCAGCGAGCCAATCTCCTCGTCCGGGACGTCGACGATCATTTCCCGCGCCGCGAACTGCGGGTCGGTAAACACGTCGGCGACGGTGTAAATCGGCCCCGCCGGGATGTCCTTCTCGACCAGGTATTCGTAGAGGTCGCCCAGCGTCCAGGTCTCCGTCCAGCGGCTGATGACCGCGACCAGTTCCTCCTCGTTCTCCAGCCGTTCGGGGCTTTCCGCGAAGCGCGGGTTCTCTGCGAGTTCCGGCTGGTCCATGGCTGCGGCGAGCCGCCGGAAGGTGGAGGTGTTGCCGGCGGCTATATGGATCCACTCTTCTTCTTTCACCGGGAACAGGCTGTTCGGCACGTGCCCGTGCAGGCGCGAGCCGACCCTGGTGGGCACCAGTCCCAACTTGTCGAAGGCGGGGACGAAGGACTCCATCATCGAGAACGCCGCTTCGTAGAGGGCAACGTCGACGACCTGTCCTCGTCCCGTTCGGGTGCGTTCATGCAGCGCGGCGGCGGCACCAAACGCGCCGTACATGCCGGCCACGTAGTCGGTCATCGGGGTTGCGACGCGCGAAGGCGGCCGGTCCGGTTCGCCGGTAATGGACCGGATGCCGCTCAGCGATTCCCCGATGATGCCGTAGCCGGCTCGGCCGCTGTAGGGTCCGGTTTGTCCGAAGCCGCTGATCCGTACGAGAATCAGTCCGGGGTGATCTCTCGCGATGTCCTCATAACCGAGACCCCATTTCTCCAGGGTCCCAGGCTTGAAGTTCTCGATAACGATGTCGAAGTGGGGGATCAGCCGGCGGACGATATCCCGCCCGGCGTCGGACTTGAGGTTGATCGCGATCGTCTCTTTGTTGCGGTGGATGCTGGCCCACCACAGGGACTTGCCTTTGTAGTGGCGGCCGAGACTTCGCAGGGAGTCGCCCTCCGGCCGTTCCACGTTGACGACCTTCGCGCCGAGGTCGGCGAACAGCCGGCCACAGAAGGGTGCGGCCACCGTCGAGCCCAACTCCAAGACCCGGCAGCCCGCGAGCGGGCCCAGGGCGTCATTCGTGTCACCATTCATCGTAACCGTCCTCTCTTCGCATTGCCCGGTGCCCGAAGCCGGTTTTAGGCCCGCACCGCTCGCATCCTTCAGCATTGTTCGATTGATGGGCGCATCGCGAGTGGGCATTGCGCCGGCTGTTAGCGCCTCTTCGGCACCCGCTTACCTTACGTCTGTGGCTATGACTGTTCCCTCCGTCGCGATGCGGTCCTCGGGGTGTTGCCACTGGGGCGTTGTGTCCCGAGCGCTTCGGGTGTCTCCGCCGTCGGCGCGCATGGCTTGCGCCTTCCAACTATCGTCGTCGGACCAGCGGCGGTCGAGGTCGATGATGACACCCGGGTTTCGGATCGTCTCCAATCCGGCGAGGCCAGCGCGCGTGATTTCGTATTGATCTTCGGGATCGAAGGGTCGGCCAGACGTATGCCCGAGGGGATAGTCGACGAACACCGCGCGCGGTGGTCGGCCGGCGGACGTGATATCACGAGCGCTGGTTAAGGAGACGGTCGGTGTGCCGGCGGCTTCGAGATGGCGGGCAATCAGACTCACGGTCTGATGGCATACCGGTCACATGGGTATGAGGAAGACCGCGTCGACGGATTGCGCTTCGAACCGCGCTGCCAGGTCTGGGATCAGTTCCTCACGCACCCGGCGTTGGGAATAGATGCCGCCCATGCAGGAAAAGGCTTCGTCTGCCACCTCGCCGACAAACCCTTCGTTTTCTAGACGATTCAAGGCGGCCAGCGGCAGGATGCAGTCCGGATCGCGCCGCGGGTCTTCCAGATAGTTCTCGGTAATGTGCGAGAACCGGATGTCCTGCTTCGGCGTCGTCTTCGGGATCGCCCGGACACCGGTGTCATCTTTGTAGTGAAACGCGGTCTGGCCAAGCGCGTAGGCGCCGGATGTTGTCAGGACGCCAACCCGCGCTTCCGACAACGGCTTTGTGATTGGCCTGAAAGCCGGTGGCTCCTCGGCGTAGACCCACCGATAGGGCTCATACCCGAGCTTTGTGTACCGTGCTGTGATTGCGTCGATATAGCGGACGGGCATGGGCATGTTTCTCTCTTCGAACGTATTCGATCTTAGCCATGAATCCTCAGGCGGGTGCCATTCTTGGGTAATATTTTGGCCGAGCGACGAAAAGGCTGCAACCGATGATGCCGTGCAGAGCTGACTCATGATGTATCTGCCGATCAGCCGCCTTAGCCAATGATCCCTTTGGACAGTTCAGACCCGTCCGGTTACGCTAGGCATTGACTGTCGTATTGAGAATGAAGAGACAGGCCGCCGCAACCGGACGGCCCCCGACGACGCCCTTCGGAACAGTTTGGAGATCACCGATGACAGAACGCCCCCCTGCCTTTCGTGGTATTCGCCATGTTGCCTTCCGGGTGAAGAATCTGGAGGAGTGCGAGAAGTTCTATGCCGACGTGATGGGTATGGAGATTCTCTATCGCGCGAATGAAAACCTCGTATACCTGACCTGTGGGAACGACAATCTGTCGCTCGCGCGCGCTCAGTCCGACCCGGAAGAGGGTGGGGTCTTTGATCACTACGGGTTCATCGTCGAGAGCAGGGAATCCCTGGATGCCTGGCATGCTTATTTCATGTCGATCGACGTGCCTGTCATCGACCAACCCCATGATCATGCGGATGGCGCACGCAGCTTCCATATCAAGGACCCGGCCGGAAACATCATCCAGCCGATCTATCATCCGGCGATTTCGGAGCAGCAATTCACGTGAGTGACCAAGCAGAGATGACTGAAACTAAGCGACAACCCCTCCTGTTTACGCCCATCACGATCCGCGGCGTGACATCGAAGAACCGTATCGTCGTCTCGCCGATGTGCCAGTACAACTCGGACGACGGCGGGCCCGGCGATTGGCAGATGATGCATCTCGGCCGGCTTGCCGTCGGCGGCGCCGGCATTATTTTCGGCGAGGAAACGGCGGTCGAGGCGCGCGGACGCAAGACATACAAGTGTGCCGGGATTTGGGACGACAAGCATATCCCGCAGTATCGCCGGCTAACCGATTTCATTAAGGAGCAGGATGCGGTTCCGGCGATTCAGTTGGGGCACGCGGGGCGCAAGGCCTCCTGCCATACGGCGACGGAGGATTGGCGGCCGCTCAGAGACGAGGACGCGAAAGATGGCTTCGCGCCCTGGCAGGGATTGGCGCCCAGCGCGCTTGATCAGTTGCCGAGGCGGTTTACGCCAAAGGCGATGGATAAAGACGATATTGCGAGCAGTCTGGACGCGTGGCGCGAAGCAACCCGCCGCAGCATGGATGCAGGATTCGACATTCTCGAGATCCACGGGGCCCATGGCTATCTGATCCATCAGTTTCTCTCGCCCGTGAGTAACCATCGGAACGATGCCTATGGCGGCGACCGCCAAGGTCGGATGCGTTACGCCCTCGAAATTGCGGAAGTTGTTCGCGATGCCTGGCCACAGGATAAGCCGCTGTTCTTCCGTGTCTCGTCGGTCGACGGCCAGGGCGGTATATGGAACTTGGACGACACGGTGGCGTTATCGAAGGAGTTGAAGGATCGGGACATCGACCTCATCGATTGTTCCTCCGGCGGCATCTTCGGTGACAGCGAAATGCCAATGGTGCCGCGTATCGAACAATTCCAGGCCGGGTTTGCGGAGCGGGTGCGGCGTGAAGCCGGAATCATGACGATTGCGGTTGGCGGCATCACCGACGCGCAGCAAGCGGAAAATATCCTGCAATCCGGCCGCGCCGACCTCGTCGCGTTGGCGCGTGAATTCCTCTGGAACGCAGATTGGGCCGCCCATGCGGCGAAAGTACTGAACGCCACGGACCCTTATGGTCAGATGCCGCATGAATATGCGTTTCGTCTGCGCCAACGCGAGAAGCAAAAAGAAATGCCGATCAATCAAGGGGGCCCGGAGACCCAGGCAGCCTATCAGAAGATTTTCAGCACAGAGTAGCCTCCGGATTTTCGAACTCAGCTATCCGCGTCGGCAAATCAAAGCGTCATCATTCGAGAGTCAGAGCAATGCAAACGGTATTTCCGACCGGTACGACGATCTACAAGCCCGAAAAATGCTTCAATGGATACACATTGTATCCGTCCAAAAAGCATGGGGTCGGGGCGGTCCTCGTCGACATGAACGGCAATGTGGTCCGGAGCTGGCCTCAGTTCGACGGCTACATGATCAACATGTTGCCGGAAGGCCGGATCCTCGGCGGCCAGATCGGCAGGGTGACCCAGGAATACGACCATCACATAGGGTGTGACGACGTCGTTCAGGAGGATTGGGACGGCAACGTCGAATGGAAATTCGAGAAGGCGGACGAACTCGACATCGACGGAAAACGCGCCTGGTCCGCCCGGCAGAACCATGACCTCGTCCGCGAAGGATGCCCGGTCGGGTATTACGTGCCCGGCATGGCGCCGAAGCTAAATGACTGTAACACCTTGATGCTGAGCTACCGAAGCGGGACCTGGCCCGACATCAGCAGGGATTATCTGCCGCGCTCCACCCGTATGTTGGAAGTGACGTGGGATGGCGAAATCTCGTGGGACTGGATGCCGGCCGATCATTTCGAGGAATTTGGACACTCCGAGGCGGCTAAGAACGCGATCATGCGCCATTGCCGAAATCAGCATGCCGTCTTCCAGAACACCATATCTTATGTGGGGCCGAACAAATGGTTCGATGCCGGGGACGAGCGGTTCGATCCTGAGAACATCATCACGGACGACCGCGGCACCATCCTGTACATCATCTCGAAGAAAACCGGAGAGATCGTCTGGAAAATCGGACCTGACTATGCCAGTTCACCGGCGCTCAAGGCGCTGAGCTGCATCATCGGACCGCACCACGCCCACATAATTCCGAAGGGCCTGCCGGGCGAAGGGAATATCTTGGTGTTCGACAATGGCGGGGCTGCGGGTTTCGGCAGCCCGAACCCCGGTGCGCCGGACGGGACATGGAATGCCTTGCGGGATAGCTCCAGGGTGCTGGAGATCGATCCGATTACACTCGATCTCGTTTGGGAGTATTCCGCGCACACCGCCGGCTTCCCGTCCGAAGGAGAGGACGTAAAGTTCTACAGCCGCTATGAAAGCGCGGCCCAACGCCTTCCGAACGGCAATACGCTGATAACCGAGTCACGGTGCGGTCGCGTTATCGAGGTCACGCGGGATTGCGAAATCGTCTGGGAATATGTCTGTCCCTACAATCTGATGGACGACGACGCGCAATTCCTGAGCGACGTCTTTCGAGCATACCGCTATCCCTACGATTGGGTACCGCAGGTCGACGCACCGGTCGAAAGGGCGGTCGTGCCGCCGGCCAACGGCGAATTCAGAATAGAGCCGGTGCAAGACTAGGTACTGCGCGTCGGTTCCTTATGGCGTGAGCATTCGCATTGTCAGCCGTGCTTTCTAAAACGAGACCCGTGGCGCCGCGGCGGATTTCGTTGAGCTTGCGGCGGCGAATCCATCAATACTAAAATCATATCCTGAAGTTGTATTTTGATTGCCAAAGATCAATGAGGATATGAGTCATGTCATGCGTGCGTCTTGCCACTGCCGTTTCGTTTTTCTTTCTGGTTTCGGGGTGCGGCACGACCGACACCATGTCCATTCCGAAAGTTGAATCGTCAGACGTCGCCGGGATCGATGTGCCGACCGACAAACAGGCCAGCTTTGCCCTGCGAAAAGTCGTCGTCGACATCAAGCGGGGGACGGCGATCGCGCATTTCCCCTCGGCCGGTGTGCCCGGTGTCGATGGACATCTCTGTAACCACCGATTTGGCAGTGATGCGACGGTTGAGTGGGGATCCGGCAGATCTTTGCTGGGTGATTGGAGAGGCGAAGTTGGCGAAATCTTCCATGAAACTCTGAGCCAGAAGGGCTTGAATATTGCCGGTGATCCGAAATCGCTTTTCAAGCGCGAGGAATCCGTTTCTTCCGCCGAGTATTTAGTCGGCGGGAGGATTACCGAGATGAGGGGAAACTTTTGTCATGCCCATCATTGGTGGGATGGACGCCCCCTCAGAAAATACAGCGGCGAAATGTATGTGTCAGTCGAGTGGACGGTTCTTTCAAGTTTAACGAAAAGAGAAGTGCTGAAATTAAAGACGGAAGGCTATCATAAACAGAAGAAATCAAATAGAAGCGGATTTAGGTCGACCTTTAATAGTGCATTTGCGTCCGCAGTAGAAAATATGTTGGGGTCCGAAGACTTCAGAAACATCTCATTAGGTAAGTATAATTCGGATAATAAACCCATTAAACTTGTAGAGTTATCTATTCCCAAACAAAAATTACTTAAAAGACCATTTAATGAAACAGTAGATAGAATTATTCCTTCGGTTGTCACTCTTCGCGTCGGCACCGGGCATGGATCGGGTTTTGTCATTGCTGAACATGGGTTGATCATGACGAATCAACATGTCGTCGGCGACGCGAAAAAGGTTAGCGTGATTCTGAGCAATGGACTTGAGCTTGAAGGGCAGGTTCTGCGAAGAAGCGTCAGAAGGGACGTTGCCCTTGTGAAAGTACCGCTTCGGGTTCCTCATGCTCTTGCCCTTCGGCCTAAGCCGGCCCAGCGGCTGGAGAAGGTATATGTTGTCGGAACGCCGCATTCCGAAAGCCTCAAATCAACCGTGACAACGGGGATTGTTAGTGCGGTTCGCATCTTCGGCCGTGCGAGGCTAAGATTTATCCAATCGGATGCGGCTATCTCGGGAGGCAACAGCGGTGGTCCGCTCTTGGATGCCAAAGGCAATGTCGTTGGCATAAGCGTCCTCAAGGTCATCACGGAGAGGACCGAATCGCTGAACTTGTTTATTCCGATTGCGGATGCCTTGAAGGCATTGAATATACGCAACGGCGGGCCGGAGAGTTAAAGGCTCAGTCGATTGGACGCTCCGCTCATACGAGCGTGAGAAGTCGATCGAGTGTCCGCTCGACATAGGTCGGTGAGACATCGTCGACCGCCTGCAATCCAATTCGATTGTGCCAGTAGACCGGCATCCCTAAGGCCGATGCGCCGGGCACGTCGGCGCCGGACCCGGCGACGAAAAGGGTGCGCGCCGGATCGGTGCCCATTGCCTCAAGGGTCTTGGCGTAGGTTTCTCGGCAAGGTTTGTAAAATCCGGCTTCCTCCGCCGTGATGACCACTTGGAAGTCGCCAAAAACACTTTCCGCGGCGGCGTGGCCCAGCTGTACTGAACAATTCGTCACGACGCCAAGCACCGCGTGTTTGTGAAGCTCGGTAAGAACGCGGTGCGTTTCCGGCCAGGCTTTGAGTTCGCCCCAGCGGCGCGCCAATTCGCCGGCTGCTTCTCTGTTAATCTCAGCTGCTTCCGCCGCTTCCGCCACGATTGTCTCGTAGGGCCGATACGCGCCTGCGCCGTAAGTAAGTTTCAGATATTCCTTGCGCCACCGCAGTCCATCTTCTTCGGATCCGGCCACGTCATTCCAAAGCGACCAGGAGTCGATGAGCGCGGTGAGGAGGTCGAAGATGACGGCATCGAATTGGCCTGTTGGCGATCCATGTTCGGGCGAATTCATGATGTTTCTTGCTCCTCAATTCATGGCTGCGTCGGCGTTGACGATCACGCAAGCGCCGGGCGGCTCCGCGTATGCGCGATCAGGGCGCCGATGATGGCAAGATTCCCGATATTGAAGACGACGCCGATCAGAAAGGCGATTTTGTAGGATCCCGTCACATCGAAAACTGCGCCGCCGAGCCAGGCGCCGAGCGCCATGCCGCCACCGGCGCACAGGATGACCATGCCTGTGCGGCGGCCGGCCTCGCGGGCCGGCAGATGCTCGCGTACGATGACCGGATAGCAGGGCAGGATTCCGCCATAGCCTAATCCGAACAGCACTGCGGTCACATAGATCGCCGTCAGGCTGTCGACGAAGGCCAGCACGCCGAGGAACAACGCTTGCGCGGCCGAGAAGATGAAGATCGCGCGCAACCCGCCGAAGCGTCCGCCCAGGAATCCGACGCCGACCAGGCAACTGACGGCCGCGCTGGCCAGCATGAGCGAGAGGATTTCCGCGCCTCGTGCCGGTGAATACCCAATGTCGCTGACATGGGATGCCGCATGCGCCAAGGGCAAGGCCATTGCGACGCAGCACCCGATCGAGGCGATCGAGAGGCTTATTTGTATTGCCCGCGGCGACAGTGGCAGTCTCACCGGCTGCCTGTCCGCGAGCGGCATGGAGCCGCTGGTTGGGGGAAGCGGAGCGGGACCGACCTGTGGCGGCTTCTGCCGCAGGATCAGGCAGAGCGGCAGCATTGTCGCCAGCGCGAAGACGCCATACCAAAACGAGGTTTGACGCCAGCCGATGGCGTCGTTGAAATGCTGGAAAATCGGCGGCCAAAACGCTCCGGCAAGACCCTGGCCCGACCCGAGAATTCCGGCCGCCATGCTTTTCTTATGGTCGAACCATCGCGTGATGTTCGCCATCAAAGGCGAGAACAGGGCGGCCCGGCCCAGGAATCCGGTCAGCACGCCGTAGATGGCATACAGTTCCCATTGCGTGGAGATGCCACTGGTAAGGATGCCGCCGAGCCCGATCATGCTGGCGCCCAAAATTGCCGGTATGCCCATGCCCGACCGGTCCAGCAGATATCCCATGAAGATGCCGCCGATGCCGCCGCCGAAATACTGCAGCGAATAGGCGAGCGATGGGACCGCCCGTGGCCAATCGAACTCTGCACTGATCGACTTCAATGCGACGACGAGGAAGTAGATGCTGCCCGTGCCGATCAGCAAGAACAGCAACGACGCCGCCATCACGGCGTAACGTCTCAGGGCTGCGCGGTCTTCGGATTGGCTCGGCATGGAACTTCCGGCGTCATGGCGGGCCCGCAGCTTAGACCACCGGGTCCGGGGCAACCAGCGCGACGCGTCAGGCGCGATTTAAGAAAAGATGCCATCCGATAAGTGCGTTGGCCGCGACCTGCCAACCGCAAAATACCCAGTACGGACCCAATTCGAGCAAGGCGCCGGCCGCGGTTCCCAGGATCAAGAGGGGAAGAGCGAAAGACAGCTTGCGCAGGCCCGGGAAAAGGAAGGCGGCGACGACGATAAGGCTGCTGGTGCCCGCGAACCCAGCCATCAAACCGGCGGAATAGAGCGTGCATCCAACGCCGCCGCCTGTAAGCCAGTTGGCACACGTCAACGGTGCGAGTTGCAGCCCGATTGCCCAGGACACGACCATGATACCCGCGAACATTATCGCCCGGCCCCATCCGGTTGCCCCCATTGCCGCGAGGCAGGATCCCGTTAATCCTCCGTAGACCAATCCGGGTAAGAATGGCGGCAGCCAGCCGGGTAGTGCCTCGAAGGGTAGCGTTGCGACGTAGCCGGAAACGGCGCCCGACAGGAGACCGGCCAGTGTGACGACGATGAAGCCAATTTGAGGATCGGTACGGCGAGAGCGGGGCATGCGCGATGAAAATTTCGACTGTGGACGGGCCAACGGTATGAGCGTTGTTAGCGTTTTCTCCGCTCGAATACCAGGCAATTTGGCACTGCCGCTCGC
This sequence comes from Alphaproteobacteria bacterium, assembly GCA_021774335.1. GTDB lineage: Bacteria > Pseudomonadota > Alphaproteobacteria > UBA8366 > UBA8366 > JAJFJD01. Next base: position 35,666 of record JAJFJD010000041.1, on the reverse strand, counting down.
TGCGCAGCGGACCGCCGGTGTGTTTTCGATCAATGCAGTCACGCCCTCGATACCCCATACTGTACCGAGGTTGATTATGAGCGAGGAGTGTCCCGCATCGTGAGCGGTTGTGCCAAATGTCCTGTTTTCGCACCAGCGGCGGCCGTGTTTGCGCTGGCGTTTGTGCTAATGATGTCCTTTGCGGGCGGCGATCAGCCGCGGGCGCAATCGGGCTCAATTGGCACGTATTTCGAGATATGTAAGCGGCTTGGCAATATTCCGGGAACGCTGCCGATGCGCCGATGCATCGAGGAGCAACGCGCGATCGACAACGATCCGTTGAGCGCATTATCGCAGCCTACGCCCTCCGAACCGGAGCTTCGGGGCATGCCGATCCTCGAGGAAGGGCTGCCCGGTCAATTGCCCGGCGCGAGTTCGGCGGAAGAACTGTTGAAGAGCTCACCGGAGCGGCTCCTCCTAGGTCCCGATTACCGGTCCGACGGTCAAGGGATTTACGAATAGACCCGGCGATCTGGCGACTGTCCCGGCGGCGCTTCCGGTCAATTACTTCCGCGACAGCGACCCGAGGATACCGCGCAGGATCGCACGGCCCAGTTGGCTGCCGATCGTCCGCACGACGGATTTCGCGAAAGCTTCGCCGACGCCCTGACGGTTCGACTTGCGGCCGGACTTGGAACTTCGTTCTTCCTTCTTGCGCTGCTTCTCGGCGGCAGCCTCTGCGTCCGCCTTTTCGGCGTCGCGCGCCGTCTCGTCCGCACGGCGCGTTAGAATTTCATGTGCCGATTCCCGGTCGATCTCTTCGTCATAGATTCCGGCAACCGGGCTGCGCTTTATCGTGTCGGCGCGCTCATCGTCATCTGCCGGCCCAAGGCGCGAGCAGGGAGGCCGGATCAGCGTCCGTTGGACGATGCCCGGCACGCCGTCCGGGTCGAGCAGGGACGTCAGGGCTTCGCCGACCCCGAGCTGGGTGATTACGGTCTCCGTGTCCAAATCCGGGTTCTGGCGGAAGGTCTGTGCCGCTGTGCGTACTGCCTTCGCATCCCGCGGTGTATAGGCGCGCAAGGCGTGCTGTACCCGGTTGCCGAGTTGGCCGAGCACCTCGTCCGGCACGTCCAACGGGTTTTGCGTGACGAAGAAGACGCCGACGCCTTTGGAGCGGATTAGCCGCACCACCTGCGCGATACGCTCTATCAACGCTTTCGGCGCGTCGTCGAAGAGCAGATGCGCTTCGTCGAAGAAGAACACGATCTTCGGCTTGTCTGGATCGCCGACTTCCGGCAGCTCCTCGAAGAGTTCGGAGAGCAGCCACAGCAGGACCGTACCGTAAACCTGCGGCGTCTCGATCAATCGGTCGGCGGCCAGGATGTTGACGAACCCCCGGCCTTCGTAGGTGGTTCGCATGAGATCGGAGAGTTTCAGCGCCGGTTCGCCGAAAAACTGGTCCGCACCCTGTGTTCTCAGCTTTAGAAGCCGGCGTTGTATCGCACCGACGGATGCAGACGAGACATTTCCGTATTCAAGCCCGATACTTTTCGAATTCTCGCCGATGAACATGAGCATCGACCGCAGGTCATCGAGGTCGAGCAGCAGCAATCCCTGATCGTCCGCGACTTCGAATGCGATGAACAGGACGCCTTCCTGAGTCTCGTTCAGTTCGAGCAGCCGCGAGAGCAGCAGCGGGCCCATTTCCGAGATAGTGCTGCGGACAGGATGCCCTTGCTGGCCGAAGACATCCCAGAATACGACAGGGGAGGGTTTGAAGTCGTAGTCGTCGAGCCCGATCTGCTTCGCGCGCTTGAAGAGAAAATCTTTCGGTTCGCCGGGCTGGCTCATGCCGGAAAGATCGCCCTTCACGTCGGCCATGAAGACCGGTACGCCCTGTTCGGCGAAACCTTCCGCGAGGATTTGCAGCGTCACTGTCTTGCCCGTTCCCGTCGCGCCGGCGATCAGCCCGTGCCGGTTGGCGCGGGACAGCTCCATGAACTGCTTTTCACCACCGGTTCCGATATACAGTTTGTTCTTATTTTCCATAACTATCTCCACACACGCTGAATCGGCATGTCTCGTAAATTGCTTTGGCCCGGCGTTATAAGGAGCGGGTATTGAATGTATCGCATTGATCCAGGCGTCCGCTTTTCAAACCGCGTTTGAACCATCGCTGCCGCTGAGCGGAACTGCCGTGGGTGAAGGAATCGGGCACCACACGGCCTTGCGCCTGGCGCTGCAATGTATCGTCCCCGATCGCGCTCGCGGCATTTAGCGCTTCATCGATATCGCCGGATTCCAGAACTTTCTTGGCGCGGTCTGCGTGGTTGGCCCATACGCCGGCGAAGCAATCGGCCTGCAATTCCTGCCGGACCGATAAGGCGTTCGCCTTAGCTTTCGGAAGGCGGGATCGGGCCTCATGAACTTTCTTCGAGATGCCCAACAATGTCTGCACATGATGCCCAACCTCATGCGCGATCACATAGGCCTGGGCGAAATCGCCCGGTGCCTTGAAACGATCCTTGAGTTGCCGGAAGAAATCGAGGTCGAGATACACTTTTTGGTCGCCCGGACAGTAGAACGGACCGACCGCGGACCCGGCATAACCGCAGGCCGAGCGAACTCCGCCGGAAAAGAGCACGAGTTTCGGTTCGCGATAGGACTGGTTGAAGTTGGTCTTGAACAGCCCGTGCCAGGCATCCTCGGTATCCGCGAGCACGACCGCAACGAAATCGCGAAGCGGATCAGTGCCGGGTTTCCGCGGCGCCTGCTGGGTCACCGGCCCTCCGGTTGGCGGGCCTTGGAGACCTGATAGCAATTGGCCCGGGTCGATCCCAAAAAACATGGAGATCAAAACCACGGCGACCAACCCGATGCCGCCAATTCCGGCACGTTTGCCGGCCCGCCGGCGTCCTGTCCCCATTGGGAACCGGATCCCGCCGAATCCACCACCGCCGCCACCACCGCTGCCGCGCTGGTCTTCTACGTTCGAACTTTGCCGCCGTCCGCGCCATTTCATGTCTAAAACGCTCCCTGGTGTACACGAGATGGCCCCAATTCCCGCGCATACTATCACTGCATTCGGTTACCGTCCTATGCGCGTGTATTTGTCATAACGACGCATCGGCATGGTTCGGTTGATTGTTTATCCGTAGTTGAGGAGCTTGTGCCGGAAGATCGGCATCACACGCCCGGCGCATCGATTGCCGCCGCAGGGCCGAAATCGCCGACCGTGGCGCCTTGGGGTGGATGTTTCTCGTGTCCCCCACCTTCTTTCCGGAAGCCTTCGTAACCCTTCGCTGCGATGTCGTCACAGACGGCGCGGTAGCGGGTCATGCCGCCGGCGTAGGGCATGAACACGCGGGGCTTCCCGGGCACGTTGGCGCCGAGATACCAGGAGTGTTTCACCAAGGGCAATAGCGTGGCGTTCGCCGCGTCGTTGACATGTTCGACCCATTTTTCCGCGGCTTCGGGGCCAGCTTCGATCCTGTCGATCCCGTTTTCGCGCATATGGGCAATGCAATCCGTGATCCATTCGACATGCTGCTCGATCGCAACCGGCATATTGCAGAGGACGGAGGGGCTGCCGGGCCCGGTAACCGTGAACATGTTGGGAAAACCGGCAACCGCCAGGCCGAGATAGGTCTTGGGTCCGGCGCTCCAGACGTCCTTCAACGCTTGGCCGTCGCGGCCGCGGATGTCCATGCCGAGCAACGGGCCGGTCATCGCGTCGAACCCGGTCGCGAAGACGATGATGTCGAGTGGATACTCCCCATTGACCGTCACGATGCCGGTCGGCGTGATGCGCTCGATCGGGGCTGCACGGACGTCCACCAGGGTGACGTTATCGCGATTGAAGGTCTCGAAATAATGCGTGTCGATCGGTGGGCGCTTGGCCGCGTAGGGGTGATCGATATTGGCGAGTTTCGCTGCGGTTTCAGGATCTTTGACGACGGTTCGAATCTTATCCTTGAGGAATTCAGCCGCCGTATCGTTCGCCGCCTTGTCGAGAAGGAGGTCGCGGAACGCGGCGCGGAACCGGAGTCCGCCCGTTCTCCAGGATTCTTCATAGATCGCCAGACGTTCATCCGGTGTTACGTCGGCGACATTCCGGTCGGCGATCCGGAAGGGATGGCCGTTCGGGGTGCTCTGCATGATCGCGCGGATTTCGTCGTGATTTTCGCGGAGGTATTGCTTGAATTCGGCGCTCAGCGGCCCGTTATGCGCCGGCACGCTATAATTGGGCGTTCGCTGGAACACGGTCAGATGCCCGGCAGTCGATGCTATGACCGGTGCCGCTTGGATGCCGGTCGACCCGGTGCCGATCTGCCCGACGCGCTTTCCGGTGAAGTCGACGCCGTCATGTGGCCACTGGCCGGTGTGATACCAATCGCCGGCGAAACTATCGAGGCCGGGAATGTCGGGAATGTTGGCGGTGGACAGGCAACCGACCGCCGTAATCAGATAGGTTGCCGTATATTGGTCGCCGGCTTCTGTCTCGACGTGCCACCGGTTGGTCGCCTCGTCATAGACCGCCGACTCTACGCGGGTGCCGAACTGGATATCGCGTTTCAGATCGAGCTTGTCCGCGACATAGTTGAGATAACGCATGATCTCGGGTTGTTCCGGATACCGCTCGGACCATTCCCATTCCTCCAGAATCTCTTTCGAGAAATAGTAGGAGTAGGAGTGGCGTTCGGACTCGCAGCGCGCACCGGGATAGCGGTTCCAATACCATGTGCCGCCAACGCCGTCCGCGGTCTCCAACACCTGTGCCGAAAGCCCCAGCCGATCGCGCAGGCAGTGAAGCTGGTACAGGCCGGAGAAACCGGCTCCGATGATCAGCGCGTCGTATTCCTGTGCCCCGGTGGAGCGGTCGGTCGTATTCGGCATGGCTTTCCGATGTGTTTAACGCCGTTGGTCCGTGCCGTACTGTAGCGGCCGGGCTATGGGGCGGCAAACATGTCCGGTTTGGTTCGGCGTTCCCAAAGCCGCCATGCAAGCAGGAGGTTCATTAGAACGAACATCGGCACGCCAATCATCGGCGCAATCGACATGGGGTAGGTGAACACGGCGCGCGCGTCGGGCACGCTGTCGAAGACATACATAGGCCCCGGCAGTCCTAGCTGCAGTAGGATCGGTGCGCTGGGCACGACGATGAGCGCGCCGATCAGGTTCCACAGCATGAAATTACGGTCCGAAAATTTACCGCGACGAAGGCGGCTGCCGACCCACAACGCGGAAAATCCGAAAATGAGATCCGGGATGCCGACGAAAAGCTCGAAGTAGACGGGAAATTCGCCGGACGCCGTCTTTGCCGCGGTACCGAGGGCGGCAATCCGCATTCCGTGGAAATACGCGAACCAGTGCAACGGTGTCATATCGACGATGTGGCGGAGACCGTTGCGGATCGCGGTACTCCACAGGATTGGGACCACGAAGACGGCAACCGTGATGAGTTGGAGCCAAAGTCCGGGTAGCCATGGCAGAAGGTCGTCGCGGACATATAGGCCATACGCACCCGCCACGCTGCTGGCGACGCCATACGCCGTGAGCCCGAGCAGATAAGCGTAGATCGGAAAGCTTCCGGCCGGAAACGTGCCACGGCGGCTGCATCGGCCAGCGATCAGGAAGAGGAAGCCGAATTCCACGGCAAGCAGGAACGGGGTCAGGGATAAGGACATGGGACTCACCATTTTTCGGCAAACGGCCGGATCGTGATGTCGAAGGCCCATGTGGAACGATCCTGATGGGCGAGGTGAAAGACTTCGTCGGCAATCGCTTCCGGCTTGGCAAAAAAGTCTGCGCGTGCGTGCGGCCAGTCTTTCGGTGGAAGCAGCCAGTCGGGTCGTTGCTCATCTGGGCCAAGCCATGTGACGTCGATCGCGGCGTCGATCGTGACGTAGCCGACATGGATGCCTTTCGGCCCCAGGTCGCGCGCCAGCGCCTCGGCCAGGATACGCTGGGCCGCCTTTGTCGGTGCGAATAGGGCGTATTTCGGCACGCCCCGATGCGACGCGGTGTTGCCCGTCACCATGATTGCGCCCTTACCGGCGTTGATCATATCGGGTGCAAGTTCGCGGGTGAGATAGAGCAGGGCGGTGGTGTTGACCCGGAAATTTCGTTCCAAGTCGGTAGGGTCGGCATCGAGAAAGGTATCGAAGGTATGGGCGACCGCGTTGTGGACCAACACTTCCGGCGCTCCCATCGACGACTGGATCTTGGCGACCGTTGTTTTCAGCGCCTCGAGATTCCCGATATCGCAAGGGAACGCCCGCGCCCCGGGGATTTCCTTTTCGAGCGCTTCCAGCCGGTTCTCGTTGCGAGCGATCAACGCTACGCGATAGCCACCGGCGGCGAACCGCCGCGCCAAGGCGGCGCCGGTGGTATCGCCGACACCGGTAATCACGCATACCGGATTCTCGCTGCGGTTGCTGGGGGTCATGCAGCGCTCTTCCGGCCGTAGGGCGCACCGTATTTGGCATCCTGTTGTCCAGACCGTCGCACGATGTGGATCGCTTCATCGACTTCGTAGGTGCGAACCCACTCCACATCTCCGGCCCGCATGAGTTTGCTGGAATGCGGGGAACGGCATTGTTGCCGGTATTCGACCAGCGCCATACGGCACGCCTGTCCGCCGAAGTCGTAGGCGTACTCCGTGCCCCCATCCGGCACGAAACGGGCGCGGTACAGTTTCCAGTACTGTCCGTCATGTTGGTAAATGTCGAAGGTCAGTTCATGCGTATCGTATTGCCAATGCCATACGCTGCTTTCTTCGATCAATTTCCAGTCGGCGAAGCGGCTGCCGTCTTCGAAGCTTTCGCCGGGGCGTGCCCATTGCAGAGTGTTGCGCATGTCTTGTTCTCCTAATCCGAAGGGGTCGAAATCTCGGCTAACTGGCTTTCTTGAGTGCGGATTTGATCAGGGGTGCATAGCCCTGCGTCGCCAGCGTTGCGCCGACATGTTTGAAATATGCGTCGTCGCCTTCGATACCGAACGCATCGACAAGCCGGTTCACATAGTTGAACAGTGCGACGACATTGATTGCGTCTTCGATGGTCTCGTCATCCCAGCCGACATCCCGCAAGGCGTCGATATCGGTTTGCCGAATTGAGTCGGGTTCCCGCGTGATCCGGGTTGCGAATTCCAAAATGGCCTGGAGCTTGGCGCTCACGTTTCGGGTATCCGGGCCGGAACCGGTCGCATCCAGGGCATGGAAGTCGATATCCAAGGCGGCCAACGTCGCGACATGCGCACCGAGACAGAAACCGCATCCGTTCATCTTCGAGACGTGGGCGGCGATGATTTCACGCTCTGCCTTGGTCAAGGCGGAGGGGCCGGCCATGACGGATTCGATGAACTGTAGAAGCGGGCCGTACCGTTCGGGTTTCCGGAGAAAGACGTCGGCGACGCCTTTGAAGGACTTCGAGTAGCTAAGATATGACATTTCGGTCTCCAATCATTTATTTCAAAGCAATCGATATGAAATAGATCAAAAAAATATCAAATTGCGGATAGGGCGGTGTCGAGATGGCGTTTGATATGGGCGTCGCTGCACCCGGTCCGTAGCAGGATGCCGATGGTGTAGGCGGTTGATGTCAGGAATTCGGCGAGTGCGCCCAGGTCGACTCTTCCATCGATTTCGCCGGCACGCTGTCCTTCGTCGAGCCGCGATTTAAAGGCGCCGCGGAGGAGTGACATATGCCCCTGGACACGATCAGCGGCTTCCTTGTCGTAGGGGGCCAACTCGATAGCGGTGTTGCACATCATGCAACCGACCCGTCCGTCGTTTGTTTTTAGCAATCCGAGAAGCCGGTTGAAGGTGCGGCGAAGTGCGGGTTTGACGGGACCCGGGCGTTTCAATTCTTGGATAACCGGGGCGGTCACCGTTTCGCCATATCGATCGAGCGAGGCGAGAAACAGGCCGTGTTTGTTATCGAACACCTCGTACAGGCCGTAGTAGTTCACGCCCGTGCGCGCGACCAGATCGCGGATTGAGGTGTCGTGGTACCCCTTGGCCCAGAACTGATGCATTGCCTTGTCCAGCGCTTCGTCCGGGTCGAATTCTTTTGGTCGGGCCATGATTTTCAAATTTCATATCGATTGTTCTGAAATGAAATAAGCGCGCGCGCGATTGATGTCAAGGGGCGGTGTTGTGTTTGCACGTGCGGGACATCAGCGCCATTGGCCCGGAGATCGTGACTGCGCCTATACTGAAGGCCTCAACGAGACCCAGAAAGATTCGCAATGAAAGTAACGCTGCTTGGCACCGGTAGTCCGGTGCCGTCCCTCAAGCGTGCGTCGGCCGGTTACATGGTGCAGACCGGCGGCGACGTGATCCTGGTCGATCATGGGCCGGGCACATTCCAGCGCATGATGCAGGCCGGCGTGTCCGCGACCGATGTCACCCACGTTGTTTTTTCGCATCTGCATTTCGACCATTGCCTCGATTTCGTTCGGCTGTTTCTGCATCGCTGGGACATCAGCCCGCCCGACACGCCGAAGCTGAAGGTGTTTGGCCCGCCGGGGCTCAACCATTTTGTCGAGCGGCTGTTTGGCGAGGATGGCGCCTTCAAGTTCGATCTGACCGCGCGCACGAACCACGCCAACAGCCTTAGAATTTACGAGGGGCGGGGCGGGACACCGCCGCGGCCCTGGCCGGAAGCGGAGATCACCGAAGTTGCGGAGACCGATGTCATCGAGGGGGCGGGGTGGTTGATCCGGCTGGCCAATGTGCCGCATCACCAGCCCTATCTAGTGTGTTATGGCGTCCGCTTCGAGGCGGACGGCGGCGTCTTTGCCTATTCAAGCGACATCACGTTACCGGCCGAGAAATCGCCCGCGAAGCCGCTGTACGCCCTGGCGCAGGATGCGGACCTGTTGGTGCATTACCTCAACTCGTTCAACGTCGCGCGGGAACTTGCGCCGGGCGAGCCGGCGGCCGCGTCGCGGACCAAGCAGCAGGCGATCGGGGAGTTGGCGCGCGACTGCAATGTGAAAACGTTGGTGACCTCGCATCATGGGCCGCTGATCGATACGGATGGTGTGCGCGAACGGGTGATTGCCGATATCGCCGCCGTGTATGATGGTCGTCTCATCTGGGGCGAAGATCTGATGAGCTTCGAGATCGGTGAGGATACGCCGTAACGGCTGGATCGCCCGGTCAGGCCGGGACCGGCTTTTTGGGCGGTCGTATAAATAACGCCAACATCGCCGCCGCAAAACCGCTGCCGCAGAACACCATCAACGAAGTATCATAGTTGCCGGTCGTGTCATACAGCACGCCGGAAAGGAGCGGGCCCGAGGCTTGAGCGACCGTTTGCAGCGGAAGCGTGATGCCGCGGATCGCGCCGATGTTGCGGCGGCCGAAGCTGTTCGCCCAGGCCACCGGCAGGAGGGTCATCAGGCCGCCGATCCCCGCGCCGAAAGTGCAGGCCGACAAATAGGCGGTTGCCGGGCCCGAAACGTACAGCATGACGATCGTGCCGGAGGCCAGCAGCGCCGCTGATGCGGACAATCCCCAGCGAATGCCCATCCGCCCTTCAAGATGTCCGAATACAAGTCCCCCGATGACGGCGGTGAAGGAGAAGCTGCTGACCGCGGTGGCGGCCACGGCGAGCGAGACGCCGCGTTCGATCAGATGCGGGGCCTGATGCAGGCTCACGCCCGCTTGCACCGGGTAGATCAGCATGGAGAAAGCGATGAGCAGCCAGAAGGTCGGCGTCCGCGATGCTTCCTTCCGCGTATAGCTGACTTCCAGGTCGTCCTTGCCGGAAGTCGAGGCGTCGTCGTCCGTGCCTTCCCGACGGTCGGAATAGGGCCGCAGGCCGACATCCTCGGGGCGTTGGATCATCAACAGAGCGTTTGGCAGCACGCCAATGACCAGCACCAGCGATGCGATACCAAGCCAGCCAGCCCGCCAATCCCAAAGGTCGATCGCCACAAAGGCGACGATGGGCAGGACGGTCAGGCCGAGACTGTGGGCCAGTGCGGTGTAGGACATAGCGCGGGCGCGGAACCGAACAAACCAGTTGGCGACGGCGCTCGTTACGGCGATCTCGAATGGGCCGGCGAAGGCCATGCGGCCAATGCAAAAGGCGACATAGAACCAGATCAGTGAGCTGGTCCAGGCCAACGCCAGTGCGCTGACGCCGATCAGCAAGGTGCCGATGGCCAGCACGCGTCCGGCGCCCTGACGGTCGACGATGACGCCGACTTTGGGTGAGATGATCGCGCCGAGCACACCGCCGAGCGACACTGCCCCGGAAAAGGCGGTGCGTGACCAGCCGAACTCGTCGGACATGGGCACCGCGAAGATCGACAGTGTCGCGACCGCCGACCCCTGACGGGCGAAATTGGCGCACATCGCGCAGGCGACAATGACCCAGCCGTAGAAGAACGGCGCGCGGGCGACCAGGCGATCAGGGTTCATCATTGGCGCGGGAAAATCCGTGTTATCGGGAAACGGCCGCAGTTTGGCGCGGGCAAGGAGGCATCTGATTATCCATGCCGGACCATATCATGGATCAAACCGACCGTTTTGCGGCTGGGGAGGGACCTGTCATTCGACCGTCATCGGTCCTTGATAGATATCGGTCGCGATGTACCATCCGCCATTCTGTCCCAACTTTCGGAGTGAACCATGCCGATGATCGAGACAATGGATGAATTGGAGGCGCTTTACGGGCAGCCGGCCGCACCATCGCTCGCCAAGGTCGCAACGGTCGCCACGGCGGAGTACCGCACGCTCATCGAAGCGTCGCCCTTTGCGGTTCTGGCAACTTGCGGACCGGAAGGCATCGATTGCTCGCCGCGGGGTGACCGGCCCGGGTTCGTGCGCATCCATGACGACCGGACGCTGATGCTGCCCGACCGGGCGGGCAACAATCGGATCGATTCATTGCGTAACATCATGCGTGACCCGCGGACGTCGCTGCTTTTCCTGATCCCGGGGTCGGGGACGACGGTGCGGGTGAACGGGAAGGCGCATCTGACGGCGGATGAGGCCTTGCTCGATTCCTTCGCCGTGGACGGCAAGCCACCGCGATCGGTCCTTGTGCTCGAGATCGACGAAATCTATTTCCAATGTGCGCGCGCCATCGTCCGCTCGCATCTCTGGGATCCGGAGATTCAGGTCGATCCGAAAAGCCTGCCGACGCCGGGACGTATTCTCGCGGTACAGAGCGATAATACGGTCGGTGGCGACGCGTATGACAAGGAATGGCCGGACCGCGCCCGCAAATCGCTTTGGTAAGGCCGGTTGCAGATGCCGAGGTCTATCGGGTCATGAACCCGAAGTCTCGGAATACTGCTAACCCCGTTCCACCGGTGAGATAGGCATAGAATGCGGCGACACTTTCGTTTCGCCGTCCTTTCAGGATAACGAACGGATACGTGATTGCCGGATGGGAGTCGGTGGGGAACTCACCGGCGATACGGACCTTGTCGGTAATTTTCGCGTCCGTGGCATAGACGATACCCAGCGGGGTCTCGCCGCGTTCGACTAGCGCCAAGGCGTGCCGGACATTGTCTAATCGTGCCAATCGTGGCGCGGCATCGGCCCAAAGCCCGAGCTTCATCAAGGCGTGTTTGGCATATGTTCCGGCCGGGACATGCGCCGGGTCGCCCATCGCAATCCGGCCGTCGGGCGCCAGGAGTTTCGGTAGATCGAGCGTCCGGGTGATTGGCATGTGTTGAACCGAACTGTTCGCCGGGACGACCAGGACCAGACGGTTTCCAATCCGCGCGGTCCGGCTATCAGGGTCGATCAAACCACGCTTTGCGAGATAATCCATCCAGTCCTGGTTGGCCGACAGATAGATATCGGCCGGCGCGCCGGCGTCGATCTGCCGGGCAAGGGCAGACGATGCTGCGAAAGAGAGGCGCACCCGCTGGCCGGATGTTCTCGTGTACTGCTGACTGATCTCCGTCACGGCACTGGTGAGGCTCGACGCGGCGAACACCGTGATCCCATCGCCGGCTCGGCTGACGCCGGTTGTCAGCGATATTGCCATGATGACCGCGACGAACGTGCAACGCTGCAACACGATCAGGATGGTTGGCCGGTACCGGCGGGGCAGGGGCATGACGTTCTACGGATCCTCGCGGACTGAGGTCCTTGGTACCGCCTTCGTCGGGCACGAACAAGCGAGACGGCCGATCGATCGATATCTGTCTCGATTTTGCGCAGCACTGCACGCCAATGTTGCTATTCCAGAAAATTATATGCAGGATATTGCAGGTTCTGGAAATTATGCAGATCATGTAACAGAATGCATGAGCTAGGTGACGCCTTCCATATCGCCATGACGCTGGTGATCTCCGCAGATTCGGATTTGCTGGAAATCGTCGGCCTTTCGTTGCGGGTCAGCATCACCGCGATGCTGGTCTCCTGCGCCGTTGCCCTGCCGCTGGGTGCAATCGTGGCGATCACGCATTTTCCGGGGCGTGGGGCGGTTGTCGTGGTCTTGAACGCATTGATGGGATTGCCGCCCGTCGTGGTTGGGTTGTTGGTGTACTTGTTGTTGTCGAATGCCGGCCCCTTTGGGTGGTTGCAGCTCCTCTATACGCCCACGGCGATGATCATCGCCCAGACGATCCTGATCACACCGATCATTGCGGCGCTGTCGCGTCAGGTGATCGAGGACTTGCACCGCGAATATGCCGAACAGTTCCGCTCACTCTGCGTTCCGGCGCATACCGCCATGGCGGCGCTGTTGTGGGATGCGCGCTACAGCCTGTTGACGGTTGCCCTAGCCGGGTTCGGCCGCGCGGTTGCGGAAGTCGGCGCGGTGATCATCGTCGGCGGCAATATCAATCATCTGACGCGGGTGATGACGACCGCCATCGCGCTCGAAACGTCCAAGGGTGATCTGGCGCTTGCGCTTGCGTTGGGCATAGTCCTGTTGGCGATTGCCCTCTTGGTGAATTCCGGTGTGATGGCGCTGCGGTCGACCGCCGTCCGGCAAGCCTATGTTTGATGCCGCCCTGTACGTCATTGGGGCGATCGGCGCGGTGGCGGGCCGGGTCGCGCCGATCCTGCCGGGCGAGGCGCAGGGCGTGGTCCTGGAAATCGATGGCAAGCGTCTGATCGATGGCGTGGACCTTCGCCTCGCGACGCCGGGCGTTACCGTTATCATGGGGCCGAACGGGGCGGGGAAGAGCCTGTTGTTGCGGTTGCTGCACGGCATGATTTCACCGACCGCCGGGCGTATATCCTGGGGTGGGGCGCCGTTGACGGAAGCCGTCCGCGCGCGCCAGGCGATGGTATTTCAGCGTCCGGTGCTGCTGCGGCGCTCGGTGGCGGCAAATGTCGACTTTGTCCTGAAACTGCGCGGGGGTGCGGCGGTCGGCCGGCGGGATTTCTTGCTGGACCACGTCGGACTTGCGGACCATTCGGCGCTGCCGGCGCGGCTATTGTCCGGTGGCGAACAACAGCGGCTTGCCCTCGCGCGCGCGTTGGCGATCGAACCGGAAGTCTTGTTTCTCGATGAGCCGACCGCGAGCCTCGATCCCGCGTCCATGCAGCGGATCGAACAGATCGTCAGCGCGGCCGGCCAAAACGGCACCAAGATCGTGTTCGTCACCCATGAGCAGGGCCAGGCGAAGCGTCTGGCCGATGATGTGGTGTTCATCCACCGCGGCCGGATCCTCGAGCACACGGCGGCCGACCGCTTTTTCGACCGTCCCGAGTCCGATGCGGCGCGGGACTATCTCTCGGGGCGCATTCTGCTATAGCGCCAAACCGGTTAAAGGAGGGATCAATGGCGAGACAGGTTTTCGCATTCGGCGCCCTGGTTTTGGCGGCGGTTATCTTCGGTCTACCCGCGACAGCCCGCGCGGCGGAGAAATCGATCATCCTGCAATCGACGACATCTACCGCGAATTCAGGTCTCTACGACCATATCCTGCCGATCTTCGAGAAGAAGACGGGGATCAAAGTGCATGTGGTGGCGGTCGGTACCGGACAGGCGATCAAGAATGCCAGGAACGGCGATGGCGACGTTTTGCTGGTTCATGCAAAACCGGCGGAATTGAAGTTCATCGCCGGTGGATACGGCGTCGCGCGCCATGACGTGATGTATAACGACTTCATCGTCGTGGGCCCGCCGTCGGATCCGGCCAAGGTTACCGGCATGAAGAAGGTGGTCGACGCGTTCAAGAAGATCGCAGCAGCAAAGGCGGTCTTTGCCTCGCGCGGCGACAACTCCGGCACGCACAAGAAAGAGCTCCGCCTTTGGAAGAGCACGGGTTTATCGGTCGCCGGGGCCAGCGGCACCTGGTATCGCGAGACCGGGTCGGGCATGGGCGCCACGCTCAACGTGGGCGTCGGGATGGGGGCTTACGTCATGACCGATCGCGGGACATGGATCAGTTTCAAGAATAAGCGAGACTTCAAGATCCTTGTCGAAGGCGATGACGATCTGTTCAATCAGTACGGCATTATCCTGGTCAATCCGGCCAAGCATCCGAATGTGAAGGCCAAGGCAGGACAGGCCTTCATCGATTGGATTCTGTCGGACGCGGGGCAACAGGCCATCCGGTCCTACCGCTTGGGCGGACAGCAACTCTTCTTCCCGAATGCGGAGCATGTCGCCGAGCGGAAGGCGAAATAGCAGGTTAAGGCGAGAGGCGATGCAAGCGGGCTAGAGGCCGTTGAAATGGACGCGGCCGAAGCCGCTTGCGTCGTAGCCGTCGATATCCTTCAGCTTGCCGCGGAAGGCGGTCGATCGGCAGAAGTCCAGCAGCGTTTGGATCGGCGGCTCGAACCAGGCACGCCGGTCGACCAGCAAATCGAAACGCTCCCGGATAAGCGGTACGAAGGTGAGCCGGTATTGCGCGGCCAAAGCCTTTAACCCGAATGCGGCGTCGGCCTTGCCCTCGAGTACCGCCAATGCCGCGTCGGTCTCGCTCCGCGCTGCCGGCAAATAGTCGATATCCGTTTCTGCGAGCCCGGCTTCACTTGCGAGATAGGCGAACAGGGCATGGCTGCCGGCCTCGGGCTGGCGGGGGATGACGCGGCGGCCTTTCAAGGCAGCCAGCGCTGTAAGCGTGTCCGCGGCATCGGGGCTGACGATCAACCCGCGGTCGCGCCAGGCCCATTCGACGAGCACGGCCGGGGTCGCCCCAAAGCGCTTCGCGACCGTCGGCACGTTCCATTCCTCGCGCGCCGGCGCATAGATATGAAGGCCCGTCGCCATGCCTTCGCCGCGTTCGAAGCGGTCGAGGCCGTCGAGACTGCCATCGAAAAAGGTGGCGAGGCCGCATCGGGATTCGCGCAATGCCCAGTCGAGCAATGGATCGTGGCTGCCCAGAAAGACGGACGGGCGCTCGGCGAGTGTCTGCGGCGAAAATCCGGAACTATTCTCCGCCAACCAGGCATTTACCGCCTGGCGCGGGAACAGCAGTTTCCCCATGGCGCGCGAGCAGGGAATGTCGCCCGACGCCGCCAAGTCATAGACTTTGCGCTCCTTGATGCGCAGTAGCTCCGCCAGTTCCTTGGTCGTGAGATATTCACTCATTGGACCCACCGTTGGATCGATTCCTTATGCATATTCTTGCAGAATGTTGTTTTTTACACAAGGCGTTGCCGTCGCCATGGACTACGCCATTTCTTTTGTGAAATGGTCACAAATCCAGCCACCGTTTCGTCATTAGTTTAGAGGCAACGTTCTGCCGCTGTGGTAATGACGGAATGGAAGAGTTGATCCCATGCAGAGGCTGAAAATTCGGGATATGGAGTGCCCAGAAGGACAAGACCGGCGCCCGAGCGAAGATGGGCTTGGCCATGGCGGCATGGCGGACCGGACTCAGAAATTTGAGGACGAGCGGGCGCGTCTGATGGGAATCGCCTATCGGATGCTTGGTTCGGTCACCGATGCCGAGGACGCGGTGCAGGAGACCTATCTCCGCCTGCACCGCGCCGCGGCGGAGGATATCCGGAATTTGCCGGGTTGGCTGACGACGGTTTGCGGCAGGCTGTGCCTTGATCGCCTGAAGTCGGCTGCCCGCACGCGGGAGACCTATGTTGGCCCATGGCTGCCCGAACCGATGGAGATGGGGGGCGCGGCGGCGCAGGATGATGCGTTGGAGTCCTATGACACCGTTTCGACAGCCTTCCTTCTAGTGTTGGAGCGGCTCTCGCCCGTCGAACGGGTCGCCTTCCTGCTTCGCGATGTGTTCGATTATTCGTATGGCGACATCGCGGCGATCCTCGAGCGATCGGAACCGGCGACGCGGCAGGCCGTGCATCGGGCGCGGAGGCGGGTTCGGGACGATAAGCCCCGGTTCGGTGTCGACGGCGAACGGCGTGAGGCACTGACACGGGCGTTTTTCGCGGCACTGGAAGCGGGTGACGCGGCTGCGTTCGAGGCGACGTTATCCGAAGACGTGGAGGTGTGGGCGGACGGCGGCGGCAAGGCGATTGCCGCACGCAATGTCATTACCGGCGCCCGCGAAGTCACCCGTTTCTTCCTCGCGCTTGTCGAGAAAGGCCTGATGACGCTCGATGTCGAGTATCGCCCTGTGAATGGGTCGACGGCGGCAGTTCTCACGCAGGACGATCTAGTGAACACCGTCCTGACCGTGCACGTAGATCCGGATGGCCGGGTCAGCCACATTTTTTCAATGCGAAACCCCGAGAAGATGGCGCATATCGCGCGCGCTACAGCGTAGGAAAATCCGGATACAGATCGCTGTGATCGCCGCCAAAATTCGCCATTCCCTTCTCCGTTAGGGTTTCTGAGTCTTTCCCGTCGCTGAGCCGGATCGTGTGGCTGCTGTCGCCCTCGTACCAACGAATGTTGAAAGCGCAGAGCCAGGGATAGAAGCTCATCAGGTCATAGTCGGGAACGTTGTCCCGGATCCACCACGCGAGCGGCCGGGGGTCTTGGGTTTTCTCGAAGCGTGGCAGGTACCACGGTATGACGATGCTGGCGGTCGCCCCGAGACAGCCGTTTGCGTCCCGCTGATCCCAGATGTGCTGGGCCCGGTTAAATTCGTTGTCGCTGCAGAAGTAGGCACGGTCGCCTTCCTTGAACCGTTCGTGGCAGTAACCGTTGACCGCGGGCGAACGGTAGGCGCTGCGGACCACGACACTGCCGAAGGCCGTATGCAGCGGCTCGAGAATCTTCTCAGCCAGATTACGCCCGGCATCGACTGCGAGGTCGGGGTCGTCGGGGATATTCGGGATGCCGTGAAAATTAGCGACCTCGCTATACAGCATGTCGCGCATGAAAAAGTTCGGCGAGAGTCGGATTCTGCCGAATTCGGTCAAGTCCGCAACGCTCTCAATGGCCGTACCCTTCGCACCTGTCCTTGTCGGGGATCATTCCGGACACCTTGATCCTCCAACCGCAATGACGTCCAGCCGATTTACGGCTCTCCCAACAGTTTTTCCGTTTGGTATCGAGCAAAGCCCGCGGCGGTGAGCCGCTCGATTTCCGCGAGATGGCCGTCAGTGATCGCGGTGAAGTTGAAGCAGGACTTGCCCTGCATCCGTTTCATCAATTCCGGTGACACCGGCTCCAGTAGGTCGGGAAAGACATAAACCGGCATGAGATGGAAGCTCACGTAGCGTTTGCGGATTTGTACCGATCCGAAATACAGCGGCTTCTTGTTCTTCATGATATGCGCGGTGTCGAGATAGTAGAGCGCGGGCTCGTCCTTGATCACGACCAGTCCGTCCGCATGGCGCCGCAGTACCGTACGAAGGCGGTGGAAACTCTTTTCAAACGCATCACTGTCGGGCATGGGTTACGCCTCGACCGGTTATTGCGGAGGTTGGCCGTCCGTTTTGCGCGCACCGAACAGTTCGAGAAGCGCCGGCAGCACGATCAAGGTGCACAGCATAGTCAGGCTCACCGATAGTGTCAGCAGATAGCCCATACTCGCGGTGCCGGGGTGGTTTGACAGGGTCAGCGCCCCGAAGGAACCGATCGTCGTTAACGCGCTGAACAGGACCGCCCGCGGCGTCGAGGTTTCGAGCATCTTGACGTCTCCCCCGTCGCGGTGGCGCAACACGATGTGGATACCAAAGGCGACACCCAGGCCGAGGATGAGCGGCAAGACGATGATGTTGGCGAGATTGAAAGGCGTCTTGAACAGAACCGTGACGGCGACCGTGATAACCACGGCCAGGGCAAGCGGACTCAATACCATCAGGACTTCCGAAATGCGGCGAAGAACGGCAAACAACAGGATGATGATCATGATGATGGCCAGAACCGCCGCCTGTTGAAACGATCCGACCACCGCATCCTTCACCGCCGAATACCGGATTGCCGAGCCGCTCGCCGTCGGTGTCACTTTCTGGACCGCGGCGGCGAACTGCCGTCGGGCATCGGCGTTCCGAAGGTCGTCGCGCGGCTTGATGGTCACGAGGGCGCGGCCGTCCTTGCTGATCTGCCGATCGCGCAGCGGCGGCGGAATCGTTTCGAGTGTAATGCCGTCTGGCTGCATCAGGTCCGACAGGCGATCGCGGAAGAGCGGAAAGTCACCGAGCAGGGCTTCTTCGAGTTGTTTCCGCGCCTCGGCTGTTGCCGGTAATTTTGCAAGCGCTGCCGCGAGATTCCCGGCGTCGGGCAGGACGCCGGCGCTCGGTGCTTTGAGGGCGGTCTGTAGCGACGCGAGCGCCGTTTCCCGTTCTTTGTCCGAAAGTGGGGGTGTATCACCGGGACCGCCGAAGACCGGTATCAAGACGAGGGCGGTCTCCTCGATGATTTCCTTTTTGGCATCCTGGTTCGCCGGGACGAGATTGCTGATCGTCGTGGCGTTCTTCACTTCGGGCAGTGTCTTTAAATGGCGGGCGAGCTGGTCGGCGGTCGCAAGGTCTTGAACGAGAAGTTCGGCGGAATAGGGTTCGGTTCGCGGGTCTTTCAGCAGGTCCAGCAACGTGGCAACCGAGGGCGAATTCGGGTCGCGCAGGTTGAGCGGGTCTTCATCGAATTGTGCGAAAGGCGTGATTGCGGCGGCACCGATGCCGATGATCGCCGCGCCCGTCACAATCTTGCGGGCATGTGACTGAATCAGCCCGCGAAGGGGGTTGCGTGCCGACGCGCCGCCCAGTTGCCCGGCTGCGCGCACTCGCATGACGTAGAGCAGGGCCGGCAGCAGTGTCATGTTCGCGACCAGGGCGATGAACATGCCGGCGCCGGAAATGACGCCCAATTCCGAGACCCCGCGATAGTCGGTCGGCAGAAACGATAAAAAGCCCAGCGCGGCGGCAACGGCGGAAAGCAAGAGCGGACCGCCAACGCCTTTTGCTGCTTCCCGCAGCGCGTCGCTAGTGCTTGTCCCACCGGTCATCTCTTCCCGGGACCGCAGCGTGAAATGAATGCCGAAATCGACACTGAGCCCGATGAAAAGGACTGCGAAGGCCACCGAAATCAGGTTCAACGCCGAGAAGGCCGCGATGGCGAAAGCCGCCGTCAGGATGAGGCCGACCACGAGCGTCATCAGCGTCGCGATTACCATCCGCACGGACCGTAATCCGAGCGCCAGCAGGACGATCACGATCGTGAAGGACAGGATGCCGACCAATCCCATGCCGTCTTTGACCGTCTGGAGTTCTTCCTGCCGCATCAATTGCGTGCCGGTCACGCGGACGCGCACGGTTTCGTCGGTATCGAATCCGAGCGTGGCGGTAACGTCGCGGATGACTTTCATCGCTTCGGCAACGGGGGAGAGCGACCCGAAATCCACGACTGGCTGGACGACGATGAAGCGACGGCTGGCTGTTTCCTCATCCGTGTCGTCGGACAGCAAGGTCTGCCAGGACAGGCGTGCATTCTCGCCTTTTTCGAGGGCGGTCACCGTGGCCATTATTTTGCGCAGCGCCGGGCCGAATGCAGTTGCGGAATCGGCGGTTGCATTCTCCAAGGTAAGCGACAGGATATCGGCAAGGCCGCGCAGTGTGGGGTCGGCGCTGATGCCCGCGAGCAGCGGTTGCGCCTCCGCCAAGCGGTCGGCGAGTGATTCGATCTCGTCCTGGTCCAGATAGAGCAGGCCGTTCTGTCGGAGGAAAGCCAGCCCTTCAGGATAGAAAATGCTCTTGAACCGGTCGGTTCGCGCCCTCAGGGCCTTTGCAAGCCGGTCGGCCGCGTCATCCGTCTGTTCCGCGGTGCGTGCTTCGACGATGACGGAGAGCGTCCCGTTCGATAGAGGGAAGGCTTCATTGATGGCGATTTCGTTTTGCCGGAAGGGCAGCGACGGTGACAGCATCTTGTCGACGCTGGCGTCCACCGAAACGTTGTTCACCGCGTAAAATAGCGCACCCCCCGTGAGAAGAGCCGTGCCGATGATGATGACCCAGGCAAAGCGGCAGGCACCTTCGATCCATCGAGCGAAGAACTGCCGGCCAAAACCGTTTTTTTCGATCGTCACGTTTCCTTATGCGGCGAGGCGCGGAAACCGGCTTATAGCATCGGCCAAACCATCGGCACAATTGTGCTGGCCCGGTGGGGCTTCACACCCAGGATGGGCCTGAAGAACCAGCCCCGCGGGTCGGGAGCAGAGGGGGAATTTTCCGAATGCGGGGCCGGCGAGTCATATGGAGAGATTTTGATTGTTAAGAATCACATAGGCCGGTTTTTTCACCCGGCAAGAGATCGTGATGGCCTGAGGTGTTGTCGATCGATCGATGGTCGTCCGGATGTTTGAAACAATTGAAATCTGAAATTTGCCGTCGAGACATCGGATAGAAAGTTTCCGCCACCAAGCTGCGCCTTGTAGTCCGCGAAACACCGCTACTCGGCGGTGAGACAGCGCCGGATTGAGAAGCGGGATATCGGTTTGAATCGCCGCGGATGTTCGCAAGGAGATCTCAAAATGCACGTCTTGGTCAGGTGCTACCGGAGAGTTGGGATGCTGGTACGGTTGGGCGGCTGGAAAACGACCCGTCTGGACCGAAACATTGGTTTTAACGGCGTGGGCACATCGCCGGCGGATTTGCGCATGTACACTCTGCCGCGCCAGATTCGGCAACGCGACAACCTTTGATCCTACTTATCGTAATCTTTGCCGGTTCTAGCTGGTTACGGAAACGCCGGGCCGCGGAATACCGCGGCCCGGCGTCATTTAACCAACATGGGAGAATGTTAGCTTTTGTGCGGCGTGTGGAGTTGGACGCTTTGCTGGCCGTTCCGGACCGCGCTGGGCGGCATCGTCTGTGGCAATGGTGGCTCGGACAGGCAGGCGTATTTGTCGGTCATGACGCAGCGTGCGTCCCGGTTCGGAGCGTTCACGCCGATGCGCGACCGCACCGACGCCGGCAGAACACGGTGCCACCGCGCTGCGGTACCGGTGTGGAGGCCCGGCGAGCGGTTTTTCGCCTGGGGAGGCGATGCGTTGGAACAGGCGCATCCGTTCACCGGCAATTGCGCTGCGGTTTCGCTGCGACTGCCGTATTGGCGGTCCGGTGTCGCACCGCTGCTGATGATTTTGGATCCGATTGCCGAACTGCCGGTCGGCACAATCATAATTAGCGGTAGAATCAGCAGCGCATACAAGAGTCGTGGAGGACGTGGCTTGCGCGGCTGTAGGCTGCCCATGATCCGGGCTTGCGCGTCGATTGGCGATTTTTGCTGTTTTTGATGATACTCTTGCATGGCTCTGTTCCCAGTTAGCGTGTAACTACGCTCAGGAGTATGTGGGCAGGAAATTTCTGAGTGATGTCGTTTCAGGACAATACGTGTTTCAATTGTTTCTGGATCACCACGCGGACTTTCTTGGGGATTGAGCGAAATTCTGGATGATTACCAAGGTGTTTGCGCGCCTTGGGAGCGTGTCTGGTTGGGAGGGGCACGGCATGAGTGAACGTATCGTCGTAGTCGATGATGAAGAGGATGTGCGCGATACCTTTGCGGAATACCTGACGATGCGGGGATATGACGTATCGACTGCGGAATCCGGCGAAGCGTTGCGCGCGCGCGTTGAAGAAGGTCCGCTCGACTTGGTCCTTCTGGATCTGAATCTTCCCGGTGAAGACGGTCTGACGCTGGCGCGGTTCCTGCGCGAGGAGACCGAGGCCGCCATTATCATGGTAACCGCGGCGGCGGAGCCGGTGGACCGCGTCATCGGGCTGGAACTCGGCGCGGACGACTATATCGGTAAACCCTGCGACCTGCGGGAGCTGGCCGCGCGTGTTAAGAGCGTCCTGCGCCGTGCGGGTGGGCCGCCGGCGAAAGTGCCGAGCGGGGACAATCGGCGCCTGGCGATCGGTACCTTCGTGCTGGATCTTGATGCGCATGCTTTATTCGCGGAAGACGGCTCGCCCGTGTCGTTGACCGCCATGGAATTCGACCTTCTCGCTGCCTTCGTCGAACACCCCAATCGCGTCCTCACGCGCGATCAACTGCTCGACCTTGCGCATCATCGGCGTTGGGATCCGTTCGACCGCAGTATCGATATCCGCATTGCCCGGTTGCGGCGGAAAATCGAGGTCGATCCTCAGAAACCGCAAATCATCAAGACCGTCCGCGGTGCGGGCTATGTCTTCGTACCCGACGGCAAGAGTTCGACGGTATAAGATATTCCAGCCGTCCGGCATCCTAACGTGGCGGCGGAGACGAGAGACGAGCAGACATGGCGACACGATCCGAACGCACCTTGTCGCGCCATTACGCGAAGCTAGCCGTTGCCAGTTCGGTGCCGCTCATCATCCTCGTGATCGCGCTGGGTTATGTCCATTATGCGGAACAGCATCAGCGCCGGCTGGAAAATCTCTTGGTCTCGTTGCATGAGCGACATCAAAAGATTCACCGCACGCTCCGGGCGACCGAAAATCATGTCGATCAGATGCGCCGCTGGGCGGAAGCTTATCTTGCGAACGAGGATCAACGTCTGTCGAGGTTATTGCCATTGTTGACGGTCGAGGCCGACGACAAAACGCAAGACATCACCGGCTATTTCCTTGAAAAAAACGTGGACGCGGTCCAATCGGGGGCGACGGGAAATTTTCTCGGCGGCAGCTTGGCGCTTGCCGGCGGTGGGACGGAGAAACTGCGCGTCGTCAGCCTGTCGCTGGATATATTCTCGATCCAGCAATTAGGCCATGTCGCCAACTTGGCGATCCGGCATAGCTATTTTTTGCCGCTCTACCGCGATTTTCTCTCGATCTATCCGGCGTCCGACCGCGAGGCCTTCAGCAAGCTCACTGGGAATGCGAAGATCGGTTCCGCCGTGGAGCCATTCTTTGAGCGTACGGTTTTCGCCAAGGCGATGCCGGATGTGCGGTCCAGCCGCACGGCCTATTGGGTATCCGGGGAAAAAAGCGTCATCAACGGCGATGTGCTGATTTCGCATGCCACACCCGTTTATGAAACCAACCGGTTTGTCGGCGTTATCGGCGCGGACTTGTCGCAATCCGGGATGCGGTCATTGCTGCGCGTGCCGAAGTTCAAGAACATCTCTGGTCAGCTCCTGGATAAGCGGGGCAGGGTGCTCGCGTCGATCGGCGATGCGGATTCGGAATTGTATGACGCGTTGCTCGACGCTCCGGTCGCCTATCAGGCGATGAGCGATGTGGATGCGAATTCGTTCTACGAGGCAAATGGCTACTATCTGCTGCGATTGCCGTTGAGCGGTATCGGCTGGAATGTGGAATACGCAGTGCCGTCGTCGGTATTGACCGAAGGCTTGGCGTGGCGATTCCTGCCGTATGGCTTGATCATCGTTGGGTTGATCGCGACCCTCGTCTTCGGGCAACTGCTTGTCCGGTCGCAATTCGTGCAGCCTGTCCTGTCATTCGCCCAATACATCCGGACGGGCGCCCGCGGCGGCGAAGAGGCGCCGCCGGTCCTGCCCAGGATCTGGAAACCTTGGTTGTCCTTGCTGCGCGTGACCTTCCGGCGAAATCGTGAAGTTCTGGATCGGTTGCAGGAAAGTGAGGAACGCTATCGGCAATTGGTCGAACTCTCGCCGGAAGCGATCATGCTGCACGATCGCGACGGTATCTCGTTCCTAAATCAGGCCGGCTGCTCGATCTTGGGGTTCGCGAGCCCCGAGGAAGCCTATAGCAGTTCATATATCGACTTCGTGGCGGATGACGAGAAAGAGCAGGCAAGCCGTCGGATCGCTCAGGTCATGGACGAGGCTCTTCATATTCCATTGACCGAGCGTCGCATCAAGGATGCCAGGGGACGTCAGAAGTTCATCGAGGTAACGGCGACACCCTTTACCAATAAGGATGGCGACGTCGTGGCGCTGGTGCTCTTCCGCGATGTCAGCGGTCGGAAGGCAATGGAGCGGGAGGTGCGCGAGAGCGAAGAGAGGTTCCGTGCAATCTCCGGCGCGATCCCGCTGCCGATTCTGATCTCGGATACCGATAGTTATACGCTCCGCTACATCAATCCCGCCGCCTGCATGCAGTTGGGCATCGACGGGGATTTTCTCGACCAACTAACGATTTTCAATCTCTGCCGCGGTCCCGATTTCCAGAAGACACTGGCGGAACTGACCCATGGCGATCATCAGCGCGATAGCAGGGAAATGGATGCGCAGCGTCCCAATGGGGAGAAGTTCTGGGCGCGGGTAACGACGGTTCCCATGAAATACGAAGGCCAGGATGCGCTGATCTACGCGATCGTCGACCTGACCGAACGCGTGCAAGCGGAAGCCGAGCTGGCGCAGCAACGCGAGTCCTTCCACCAGAAGGAGAAGATTGCTGCGCTCGGGTCCTTGCTCGCCGGTTTGGCCCATGAACTGAACAACCCGCTGTCGGTGGTCAGCGGCCAGGCGCTGATGATGGAGGAGGCGGTCTCGGACGATGCGATTTCCCGCCGCGCCCGCCGTATCCGCGATGCCGCCGAACGATGCAGCCGCATCGTGCGGACATTCCTGTCGATGGCCCGAAGCAAGGCTCCGTCGCGCGGGGCAATCGATTTCAATCAGACGGTTCGGTCTGCTCTCGATCTCACGTCCTATAGCCTGCAGAGTTCCGGTGTCGCCTTGTCGGTCGATCTCGATATAAAACTACCGCCATTGGTCGGCGACGCGGACCAGCTACATCACGTTGTGACGAATTTGGTCGTCAATGCCGAACAGGCGATGAAAGAAATCGACGAGGACCGCAGCCTGACGGTGAGCACCTGTGTGGGGAGTGACGGTGCCCAAATCGTTCTGACCGTCGCCGATACCGGGCCCGGCATCTCTCCGGAAATTGCCGAGCGTATCTTCGAACCCTTCTTTACGACGAAGGCCGGCACAGCCGGCACCGGCATCGGGTTGGCGCTGTGCCGCGATATCGTGTTTAGCCATGGCGGCGAGATTAATTTCGAGCCCAACGACCCGCGCGGTACGGTATTCACCATTACACTTCCATTGCGCGAAAGCGTTGAGGAGAGTGTCGAGCAAGACCTCATCCCTGTCAGTCCCGAGACCACGGGCAAGGTCCTTGTCGTTGATGACGATCAAGAAGTTGCCAAGACATTGGCGGATTTCCTGCGGACGCGTGGCCATGATGTCGACACGGCGTTTGGTGGTCAGGAAGGGATCGATATGGCGCGGCAGAGCCAATACGACATGATCATCAGCGACGTGCGGATGCCCGGTGTGGACGGGCCCGGCCTTTATCGGACGCTGCGGGCGGAAAACGCGGATTTGGACCGCCGCATCCTGTTCATGACCGGAGACACATTGGGCGTCGACCTGTCCGACATCGTGCAGGAAGCGGATATCCTCGTCATCGAGAAGCCTCTCGACCCGGCGTCGGTTGCCGGACTGGTCGGCGAGAGATTGCACACGCTTCGGGAAGACCTCTGATCTTCCCTAGACCTTACCGAAACTTGTCCCCGACAAAGGGTTTTCTGACAATCTGACGAAAATGCTAGGATGCGATGCACCGCTGGATGAGCGAATATTCTGCGGTCGTAATACGACGAAGCAAGCACGAAGGAAGTATCATGCTCTTGGCGCGATCGACTGAAGAAGCACAGCAGAATCAAAGAATTGTGCATGTCCATGGATATGACTACGTGCTCAGCGAGTATATCGGCGCGGCGCCCGTCCGGGGCATGTATGTCGAAGGCAATGAGGTCAATGACAACGATCTGCCTCAGGGTTTCCTGGTCGAGCAGCCGCCGGGCAGCGTGACGCCGGCGCATTTCCACGAGGTGAACCAGTTCCAGGTCTTTGTCGGCGGCACCGGGAAAATGGGCAAGCAAGAAGCCCAGCCGGTCACCGTGCATTACGCGGGCGGACATACACCTTACGGTCCCATCATCGCGGGCGACGAGGGCGTCCAATATTTCACCCTTCGGGCGGCATGGGATCCCGGCGCCAAATACATGCCGAAGTCCCGGGACCTGTTGAAGCCTGTCCCGCGGCGGCACCGTATGGCGGATCCAGTGCAAATCAGCGATGCGGCGGCCTTGGCCGCGCGGTCCGAGCCGGCGCTCGATATTCTGATGGAGCGGGAAGAAGATGCGCTTGCGGCATACGTTCTGCGCCTTGGTTCGAATGCGCGCATGCCGGTTCCGGCGCCGTCTGATGGCGGCGGGCAGTATCATGTCGTGGTGAATGGCGGCCTGGTGCGCGACGGCGCCGCCATGCCGAAGCTGTCCTGTCTATTCGTTTACCCGGACGAATCCCCTTATGAGGTAGAGGCCGGGCCGGACGGACTGGAAATGCTCGTCCTGCAATTCCCCAAGATTTGATTTAGTTGGACTGCCGCTAGCCGGCGCTTTCCGCAATTGGTTGGTCCTTCCGGCCGATGATGGCCGCGCTAACGCCGATCCCGATCAGGATCGCCGCGCCGATTGCCAATTCGACATTACTCCAACCAATGATGTCGTTACCCGGCATCGCGAGCATCAGGCCACCGACGATCATGCCCATGCGCGCGATCCATCCCAACACGGTATGCGCCAGCGAGCCGACGAACAGCAGATAGCCCTGCAAGCCTCCCGCGACGAAGATGATACCTGCGGCCGCCTGGGTGAACAGCAGGCCGGTCTGGCCGATTGGCCCCTGCCAGATGAAGGCGGGATCGAACACGAAGAAGAACGGAATGAAATAGATGATGCTGCCGAGCCGCATGGCTTCGAAGCCGGTCCGCATTGGTGGCGCCTTGGCAATCGGTGCGGCGGCGTAGGCGCCAAGCGCGACCGGTGGTGTGATAAAGCTCAGCATGCCCCAATAGAAGATGAACATGTGGACCGACATCGGGTCCATGCCGCCCTTGATCAGGGCCGGGGCCAGCGCAATCGCGAGGAAGACGTAGGCCGCGGTGACGGTCATGCCGATGCCGAGCACGAAGCTGGTGAACGCGCCCATCAATAGCAGGATGATCGTCGAGCCGCCGGCCAGGGCGAGCAGGTCGCTGGCCAGATTGCCGATCTTGCCGGTCACGACCAGCGCGCCCACGATCAGGCCGATGCCCGCCAGGAGTGCGGCCAGTTCGGCGAAAAGCTTGCCGACCGACGCGATAAATTCCCAGAACTTCTCTTTATCCCACCGGTGATACGGGAATATCTGATTCAGAATGATCAAGAGAGCCGAGGCGTAGTAGGGCGCGATGGTTTCCTGGTTTAAGAACACCAGCATCCAGATCAGTAGCGCGAAGACGGCAATGAAATACCAACCTTCTTTCATCGTCTGCTTGAGCGATGGCATCTCCGCCGGTGGCAGGCCTTCGAGCTTGTGGCGCGCGGCATAGGCGTCGATCTGCATGAACAGGCCGAAGTAATAGAGGACCGAGGGAATTACCGCTGCGATGGCGACTTCCTTGTAGGGTACCTCGAGAAACAGCGCCATGACGAAGGCCGTGGCGCCCATGATCGGGGGCATCAGAACGCCGCCCGTGGATGCGCAGGCCTCGACGCCGCCGGCATAGGCTGGGCGGAAACCGACGCGTTTCATCGTGGGGATGGTCATGACGCCCGTGGTCAGGACGTTTGTGACGACGCTACCGCTCATCGAGCCCATGAGGCCGCTGGCAAAGATCGCCACCTTTGCGGGGCCGCCGCGGACATGGCCCAGCAGGGCGAAAGCGAGATTCAGGAAGAAACTGCCGCCGCCGGTATGCTGCAAGGCAACGCCGAAAATCAGGAAGCCGATGACCAGTGTGCCGAAGGCGCGCATCGGGATGCCGAAGATCGCCTCGTTGGACATCGCCATGCGGTTACCGATTTCGGTCCAGTCGGGCGAGGAGGCGAGCAGAATTCCCGGCAACTGGTCGGCGACGAAGGGGTAGACGGAGAACAGGGCAACGATGATGAAGATTGCCATGCCGCCGGCCCGGCGCGTGGCATCCAGGACGAGGATCCACAATACATAGGCCAGATACTGCGCCTCGACGGCGTCTTCCGGCACCTCGTATTCCCAGCCTTCGTCGAGGATGCGGCCGCCGCGCATCACGTAATACAGCGATACAGCCGCCGTTAGCAGGAACAAGCCGACGTCGTACCAGGGCACGCGATCCATCGGCGCCCCTTTATGTCCGGGCCAATAGATGAAAACGAAAGGCAACAGAAGTAACAGCAGCCAGTAGAGATACTGCAATCCGAGAAGGTTGAGGTTGACGCCGACCGTCTGGCTCACCAGCAATGGCAAGCCGCCCAGGTTCGAGCTGTCCATCAGGAAGCTGCCGACGTTGAAGAGTTGATAGGCCGACAACAGCATGGCCAGCACCGAGGCCGTCAACAGCGCGCGGTGCCAAAACGTGGAAAGCTGGCGGTGGCGGGAAACCTCCACCACCGCCGCTTTTCCTTCGGGTGCCCGAATGGACATGGGCGGAATTTCAGATGCGGTTTAGTTGAAGATCGTCGGCATGCCCGCAGCCGTCAGGGCCGCTGCACGTGCCTTCATCCATCCCGCTTGAAAATCACCGCTGCCGGGCTTCGCCTTGTAGGTTTTCCACGCTGTCGCGAGTACGCCTTGGCGCTTCATCAGATTGTCGTTATGCGCTTGCGCGGCGGCGTTCCATTTACCCGCTTCTTTCCAGTATTTGACCGCGCCCGGGTGCCAGGGCACGACCCATTCGAAGTTCTGCCGGTCACGATGCCAGCCATCGACGCCGGGCGCACTGCCAGCGAAGTCGCCGTGGCTCTTATCCATTGCCTTGACGAGGTTGTAGACCGTGCCGGCGTCCAAATCGTTGTTGCTGACCAGCGCCGGGTAGAAATAGCCGGAGCCTGTCCACGGTTTCTCTTTCGACAAGGTTGCACCGGTGGTCGCCATATGTGGCTGCGCCCACGGGGCGACAGCGTTCATCCGCTTCCAGGCAACTTTATCCTTGTGGTCCATATTCGGAAAGATCAGGCCGCGCGGCGACGCTTCGATCCGCTTCGCATGCGGCGATACCGTCGACATGATGCCGGCATCGACTTGGCCATTGATGATACCGTTGATCGAATCTTTCCAGCCACCGAACTCGACCTTCTTCACGTCTTTCCATGTGAGTCCGCCAAAGGCGAGGAAGGATGTCGCGTTCTGGTTCAATGCCGGTGCGCCGCGGACCCAAGCGACGCGTTTACCCTTGAGGTCTTTATAGGCTTTCACGCCCGTGTCCTTGGCGACGCCGAGCCCGATGCCGGCTCCGCCGATCGATGCGAAGGACATGCTGATCTGCTGCGGTCCCCAGTTCTTCTTCCCGAACATGAAGACGCCTTCATGGGCGAAATAGAAGGCGATGCCGCAGGAGCAGAAATCCGCCTTGCGCGATTTCAACGGCAGCATCCGGGCGACGTCGTTCTTGCCCGTCTTGATGTTCAATTGCATGCCGTATTTTTTCTTGAGGACGTTGCCGATGGCGACCGACTGCTGATAGCCCGTCGAGGTCGTGCCGTAGGCCGTCCACGTCATCTGAGCAGGTAGTTTGATGTCGCTGGCAAGAGCAACGCCCGACGCCATGACCAGTGTGCCGACACCGATTGCTAGAAGCTTTCTTCTTGCGAACATAATTCCTCCCTGGAATGGCAGACCGCTTATGCGGATGTCTTGATTTGTTCATTCGCCCGTAAGGCGCATGTCATGATGACGCGCGGACCGGAATGAGTCTAGGTGGGAATGTTATCGGTCGATGCAATTTTCAACCATAGGAGAATTCGCCACGGAGACGGAGAATCTACCGTTTAACCCCGACGATCGGTGTTGCATCGGGTAGCGTTGTCGAGGGAGAGGCAGTGCGTCAGGATACGCGGGTTTCGTAGACTTTTTTCTCGTCTTCGCGGTCGACACCGACAAGGCTGACGTCGTATCCCCATAGCATCTTCAGATGCTTCAACACTTCGTCGCGGGTCTTTTCCGACAGCGGTACGCGGTCCCGGACGGTGTGCTGTAACCGCAACTCCCGGTCACCCCGCAAATCCGCGTCGATGATCTGAATATCGGGCTCAATTAGGCCGATGTCGTAGGAGCGGGCGAGTTTCTCGCGGATCGCCCGGTAGCCGCCCTCGTCGTGAATGGACGTGACGGTGTAGTGACGGTCGCTGGCGTCGTCGCCGAGCGAGAAGAGCTTGAGCTGGCGGATCATATGCGGGCTCAGGAACTGCTGGATGAACGATTCGTCGCGATAGTTCGCCCAGGCGTCTTTTAGAACAGTGCGCCAGTCGCCGCAGCCGGCGATCTCTGGGAACCATTCCTCGTCTTCGGGCTTCGGCTCGGTGCAGATGCGTTCGATATCCTTCACGATTCCGAAGCCGAGTGCGTAGGGGTTTAGCCCGCGATAGCCCGGCGCGTCGAATTCCGGCTGATAGACCACGCTGGAGTGGCTGTGCAGGATTTCCAGCATCGCGCCCTCGGTGAGCAGGCCTTTGTCGTAGAGCGCATTGACGATGTAGTGATGCACGAAGGTCGCGCAGCCTTCGTTCATGATCTTCGTCTGGCGCTGCGGATAGAAATACTGAGCGATGTAACGGACGATCGAGATCAACTCGCGCTGCCACCCGTTCAGAACCGGGCTGTGCTTCTCGATGAAGAAGAGGATGTTCTCCTCCGGCAGATTCATCTCGCGCAGTCGGGCCACCGCCTCATCCGGCTCATCCGACTTCTCGTCGTCCTCGTCGCTTGTGGGCACTGTGCGCCAGAGATCGTTGAACGTGCTTTCCTCATAGGCCCGCAACTCATCGGCCCGGGCTTTCTTTTCTTTCTTTGTTGGCTCATGCGGGCGCGGATAGCGCGACACGCCGTGATCCATCAGCGCGTGGGCGGCATCGAGAAACTGCTCGACCGCGGCGCTGCCATGCTCTTCCTCGCATTGGGCCACGAATTTTTTCGAATATTCCAGATAGTCGAGGACGCTGTTCGCGTCGGTCCATTGCCGGAACAGATAGTTGTTCTTGAAAAAATGGTTATGGCCGAACGCGGCATGTGCGATCACCAATGCCTGAATCGGCATGGTGTTCTGTTCCATGTTGTAGCTGATGCACGGGTTCGAGTTTATGACGATCTCGTAAGCAAGGCCGGAATAGCCTTTGCGGTACATCTGCTCTTCCTGGACGAAATGCTTGCCGAACGACCAATGGTGGTACATCAGCGGCATGCCGACCGACGAATGCGCGTCCAGCATCTGTTCGGCGGAGATGATCTCGACCTGGTTGGGATAGGGGTCCAAGCCCAAATCGTTGAGCGCGATATCCTCGATAGCGTCATAGGTGCTCGAGAGGATATCGAATGTCCATTCGGGGCCGTCGAACAGCGGCTTGGTATCAGCCTTTACCGTCATGGCGCGTCCCTGCGTTGTGCGGCGCTCTATGCTTCTGTCGGTTGCTTGGCGAACAGTTCCCGGAAGACCGGGTAGATGTCGCCTGGCCGCGCAATATGTTTCATCTCAAAGTTCGGACAGTTCTCGCGAACGGTGTTGTAGGCCTGCCAGAGTTCCGCACCGGAGGTAGCGGTCTGGAACATATCGAGTTCCCGCTCGTCGACGATCTCGACATAGGCGAAATACTGGCAGAGCGGCATAATCTGTTCCTGCAAGAGCGTGATGCAGCGGTCGCCATCGTCGGGGAAATTATCGCCGTCGGAGGCTTGCGCCGCATAGATGTTCCAACTGCTCACCGGATAGCGGTCCTGCAGCACCTTGATCATTTCGGTCAGCGCGGTGCTGACCACCGTGCCGCCGCTTTCCCGGCTATAGAAGAATGTTTCCTCGTCCACCTCACTCGCTTCGTGGGTGTGGCGGATGAAGACGATGTCGGTCTGTTCGTAGCGGCGCTTGAGGAACAAGTGCAGCAGGATGAAGAAGCGCTTCGCCAGTTCCTTTTCGCGCTCGCCCATCGAGCCGGAGACGTCCATCAGGCAGAACATCACCGCCTTGGTGTTGGGGCGCGGGAACTTATCGAGACGCTTGTAGCGAATGTCGATCGGATCGAGATAGGGGACGTTGCGCCGCGATTCTTCGAGTTCGAGCAGCTTCGTCTTCAGCGTGCTGAGCCTATACAAGTCCGCTTCGGATTTCGGGCCGGTCGTCTCGATATCGTCGACCTCCTGTTCGACCTCCTCGACTTCAGAGGCTTTCGGCCGTCCGAGCGCCAGCCGCCGCCCGAAACTGTTGCGGATCGTCCGGCGGATGGAAATCTGGTTCGGCGTGCCGGTGCGGCTGAAGCCGGCGCGCTGGTACTGGAATGACTTGATTTCCTTCAAATCCTTCTGGACCAAATCCGGCAGCTCCAGGTCCTCGAAATAGATGTCGAGGAATTCGTCGCGGGTTAGCGCGAAGGTGAACGCATCTTCTCCTTCGCCATCGTCGGACGCCTTCTTGCCGCCTTCGCCGGCGCCTTGCGAGGGTTTCTGAATCTTGTCCCCGGTCGTGAACTCCTTGTTACCGGAGAAGACCCTCTCGCGGAAACCCCCGGTCGGCGAATGGTTGAACCGCGGTTCGGCGATCCCCTTCGTCGGGATGGAGATCGTTTCGCCTTCTTCGACATTGGTAATGCTGCGGTTCTTGATCGAATCGCTGACGACCTTCTTGATCTGCTCACGCGCGCGGCGCATGAACCGTTGGCGATTGCCGAGGTTCTTGTCCTTGGGGTTGAGGCGTCTGTCTACAAAGTGACGCATGGCGGTCACGGGGCGGGGGTTACCCCGCCTTGTTTACCCGCATGTACCATTCGACGAGCCGGCGGACCTGGCGTTCGGTATAGCCGCGGTCGGTCATCCGGTTCACGAATTCGGTATGCTTGGAGTCTGAGTCGGAGTCCTTTTTGGTGCCGAAGCTGATGATCGGCAGCAGGTCTTCGACATTGCTGAACATGCGCTTCTCGATGACCTCGCGCAGCTTCTCGTAGCTCGTCCAATCCGGGTTCTTGCCGTCGTTCTTGGCGCGGGTACGCAGCGCGAACTTGACGACCTCGTTCCGGAAGTCCTTGGCGTTGGTGACGCCGGCGGGTTTTTCGATCTTCGCCAATTCCTCCTCGAGGATTTCGCGGTCGAACATCTGGCCCGTATCGGGATCCTTAAAGGCCTGCTCCTCGATATAGGCGTCGGCGTAGGAGATATAGCGGTCGAACAGATTCTGGCCGTATTCCGTATAGGATTCGAGATAGGCCTTCTGAATTTCGTTGCCGATGAATTCCGCGTATTTCGGCGCGAGTTCCGATTTAATGAATTCGAGATAGCTGGATTCGATATCTTCCGGGAACTGTTCCCGCTTGATTGCCAACTCCAGGATATACATCAGGTGGACCGGGTCGGCCGCGACTTCGAGCGTGTCGTAGTTGAACGATTCCGACAGCACCTTAAAGGCGAACCGTGTGCTGGTGCCGATCATGCCTTCGTCGACACCGGCGACGTCGCGATATTCCTGCATGGTCTTAACTTGCGGACCGGTGTCCTTCAGGTTCTCGCCGTCATACACGCGCATCTTGGTGTGAAGGTTCGAGTTCTCATGCTCCTTCAGACGCGTCAGGATGCTGAACCGGGACAACATCTGCAGCGTTTCCGGCGCACAGGGCGCACTGGCGAGCTCGCTTTCACGCAGCAGCTTCTCATAAATCTTGGTTTCGTCGGTCACCCGCAGGCAGTACGGCACCTTGACCACGCAGAGACGGTCGAGGAAGGCCTCGTTGTTCTTGTTGTTCTTGAACTGCTGCCATTCGGACTCGTTCGAATGGGCAAGGATGATGCCTTGGAAGGGCAGGGCGCCGAGTGCTTCGGTGCCGATATAATTGCCTTCCTGGGTCGCGGTCAGCAGCGGATGCAGCACCTTGATCGGCGCCTTGAACATTTCCACGAATTCCAGCAAGCCTTGAGTCGTGCGGTTCAGGCTGCCCGAATAGCTGTAGGCGTCCGGATCGTGCTGGCTGAAATGCTCCAGCTTGCGGATATCGACCTTGCCGACGAGCGTCGAGATGTCCTGATTGTTTTCGTCGCCGGGTTCGGTCTTCGCGATACCGATCTGGCGTAGCTTGGACGGCATCAGCCGGACCACGGAGAATTTGCTGAGGTCGCCTTCGAATTCATCCAGGCGCTTGACCGCCCAGGGCGAGGCGAGACCGGTGATGCGCCGGCGCGGAATGCCGTATTTGGTTTCGAGGATATCGCCGAACTTCTCCCGGCTGAACATGCCGAGTGGCGATTCGAAGACCGGGCTGATCTCGTCGCCGGCCTTGAGAACGAAGATCGGCGTCAGTTCCATGAGTGTCTTTAATCGCTCGGCCAGCGTCGACTTGCCGCCGCCGACCGGTCCCAACAGATAGAGGACCTGCTTGCGCTCTTCGAGACCCTGTGCGGCATAACGGAAATACCCCACGATCCGTTCGATCGTGTCTTCCATGCCGTAGAATTCGCTGAATGCTGGATACCGCTTGATGGTGCGGTTCATGAAGATGCGGCCAAGCCGCGGATCGGTGCTGGTATCGACAACCTCAGCCTCGCCAATGGCGGCGACCATGCGTTCGGACGCGCTGGCGTACATAATCGGGTTATCGCGGCACCCCAAGAGATAGTCTTGGAGGTTCATATCCTCCTGCTTTTCCCGTGAGTAGACTTCGGAAAAAACGTCGAAGATATCCATGGCTTTCACCTTCCGATACGCTGTTAGATGTCGATCTAGTTCCGTTCCACCTTCTCTCTTGGATCCCCTGTGGGCCTATTTGGCTCGTATGTCTCTGGCGCAGAATGCTCTCCGCCTCGATGAGGACGGACTGCGGCATTCTTCATTGCACTGCGCTATAAAGTTATCCTTTATAATTTAAGAAAAGATTAGCGCAACGACTTTGTTTGCATTATCCGAACTTTCACTTCGGAATACTAGTAGTTAAATGTAGTATTCGTGACGTACGCTTCAAAACACTTTTTTATGATCCTGCCGTTATTGTGACTATATGGCTTTCGAAATGGGTTCTAAGACTCTTTCGGACAAGGATATTTTGCCTTCCTCTCAAATTTGTAAGAGTGCATGCAAATTGGGGAAGCCTGACTGACGTATCGCGGTCTGGCGTCGTCGATTGCGAATCAAGTTATCCGCAAATGATTCGATTGAAAGTTAGCGGCGCCTGCTAACGCACAGACATTACTTTCAAAACATGAATGCGTTTCGTAACGTGATCGCGTGACGATGCGTTCGTAGGAATTGGAAAAAGAGTGTCTGCGGTATGGCTTGGTTTATCGGCGTCGACGTCGGCGGAACCTTCACCGATCTGTACGCTTTCGACCAAGTGTCCGGCCAGGAATACACCTACAAAACGCCGTCGACGCCCGACGATCCGTCCCGCGCCATCCTGTCCGGCCTCGATGCGCTTTGC